>DAOTWG010000011.1:0-106209 GCA_034436015.1 Anaerolineales bacterium | reverse complement strand
GCAGGCGTGTTCGTCCGCGTCGGCGTCGCCGTAGACACAGCAGGCGTGTTCGTCCGCGTCGGCGTGCGCGTGGCCGTCGGGCTGACAGGCGTGTTCGTGCGCGTAGGGGTAGCCATAAGTGCAAGCGGCGTGTTCGTCCGAGTCGGCGTGCGTGTGGCCGTAGGTGCAAGAGAAGTGTTCGTGCGAGTCGGAGGAACCAGTGTTGGGGTAGGAGAGAGAAGAGAACTACCTGGTTCTACCCCCCACACGAGCGCTCCGCCGCGATAGAGTGTTGCTCGCGGCCACTTAAGCATTGCACTTAGCTGCCCGTTATAGGAATAATCATTTAACTCATTGTACGCGCTCCAGTCGGCGCGATTCCAGCGCAGATGAAATTCGCCCGAATCCCCGCCCGCCAGTAGCAAGCCGGTGCCAGGGGCAAACCCGATCTCCACATAGTAATCCGCTGTATCCACGCGATTAGGATGGTCAGGAGGCAGTGCAATAAAGGTACCGCTCACATGGGTGCATCCAAACCAAGCATAGTCGCACCAGAATTTCTGGGGAATTTCGCCATCCACGGTATACCAATAACGAATTTTAAATTCACTCAAGGGAACGTCGTTGGGAGTATTGTTGACAATTTTGAATTGAGGCTTAATGTGAGCATCATATGGGGTGCTGGTATCCCCCACACGATAGCGGAGTTCAAAGCCTGTGGTCAATGCAGAGGCCAGGTGAACACGACCAGCAACGGCTCCTGCGAGTGGAGATACCTGCGAAAGAATGCGTTGTTTCACCTGCAAGGGCGTCCAGTCGGGATACCGCGAAAGAAGCAGCGCCGCCTCCGCAGAAACAATCGCCGCAGACATCGAGGTGCCGCTACCGAAAACATAATCGTTATAGGGATAGGCGCTGTAGATAAGCACTCCCGGTGCGTAGACATCGGTAAACGCCGCGCCGCCAGAGAAAGGCGCTATGGTTTCGTCCGGCGCGGTGGCACCCACGCCAATCACGGCCAGCGGGTTAGATACCGCAGCGGGATAGTTCGCGCCATCTCCCTCTCCAACCGAAGCCACAACGATCACGCCACGCTCGTTGGCGTAATTCACGGCTTCAGCCAGCGAGTCGGGTAATAGCGGCGCACTCAGACTCATGTTAATAACCTTGGCACCGCGATCCACCGCGTACCGAATGCCGGCCGCAACTTCCCAGTACATCCCTATCCCGTCCGAATTGAGCACGCGAATCGGCATCACCTGGACTCCTGGCGCCACCGTGACGATAATCCCGGCAATATGCGTGCCATGGCCAACACCTTCGTCCACTTCGCCATCACCGTCGTCGTCCAGCCCATTGCCGCGATCATAGATATCCGTATTCATCCCAACAAAATTGTATCCTGCCGCAATCGAGCTGTTCAACAAAGGGTGATCGGGGGTCAGACCGGTATCCAGAACAGCCACAATAACGCCCTGGCCTCGTGAAATCTTCTGGGCATCTGTCAAGCCGATTCGCTGCCAAGCCCATTGCTCGCCGTATATGTTGATCAGCTCACTGTCTGCGCCGATATTCTTTTTAGTCATTAGCAGGTAATCAGCGCCAATATTTTTCTTGTCTGCGCCAATATTCTTCTTGTCATTTCCCAATGAATCCGAAGCATAGTAATTCGGCTCTGCGTAAACCAGGTCCGGATCAGCATTCAAGATCGGCAAGAGAGAGGCTGCCTCTTGTCCTGGGGAAAGCTTCAAAAAATAAACATTGTTTTCGGGAATGGTATCGAACACCTGGGACGGATAACGGGCAAGAATAGCGGCTATAGGAACTCCTGTTTTGACTTTCACTACCACCTCATCAGGGGGCAGACCGGAAAGTTCCGCGCGGACGGCAGAGGCAAACCCTAACAGCGCCAGGAGAACAACACAAACGGGGAGGACCCAGAGAGCTTTTTGCATAGCAACACTCCTTTCTTACAAAGTCATCCGGTTCGCAGAGGCAGGAGTTTTGGATGCTACGGAACACCTACCATCGCTACCAATTAGGATTAATGGCGCCCAGAAATAAGGGTGACGATAACAGGCTAAAGCTTCGCGTTGGGCATACTGCAGCGCGCGAGCGCGCGATGCGCTGGTGATCAGAGCGCGATAGAAGTTCTCCATCAGAAACATCATCGCTTCATCATGCACCATCCATAGACTAACCACAAGGGAGGCCGCTCCTGCATAAAGGAAGCTTCGCGCCAGACCTACTACTTCATCTCCACCACTTACCCGCCCACGGCCACTCTCGCAAGCGCTCAGTGTAATCAAGCCAGCGCGCAATTCCATTTCATAGACATCTCGTGCGGCCAGCCAACCGTCCGCCAAATGAATTCCCGAAAGCAGAGGCGCATCAGGACGGAACGAACCATGCGCAGCGAGGTGAATCAAGCCATACTGCGGCGAAAGGCGGCGCAGTTGCTCCAGCGTAGCATCCTTTCCTAACAAGACAGTAGCGCGCGGCCAGCAAGTTGAGAGGGTTTTCACTTCTTTCTCGATTGATTCCAATCCAGCCTGGGGAACGCCAACAAACAAGGCAGACTCGTCCGCAAGTGGGACATCTTTTTCCCAACAGAATCGGAGGACGGCCGCACTGGGCGCATAGGAAATCGCCTTTCTTTCTACCAGGTAATGGTCATAATCATAGAGGGCCTGGAAAGGCAAAGCATGGAGAGGTCCATGTGGGATGACAATCAAGTTCTCAAATGCTGCAAGCTCGGCCTCGAGAGGAGCAAATAAGAGTTCATAGAGACGAGCCAGGCGACTCTGGGCAAAAGCGAGCAAGACATCCTGGTGCCGTTGGTAGTACTCCTTCCCATAGTAAAACTTGGACAAATGGAAGGTCAACTCCTCTAAAAGCGGTTTGACTTGTTCTAAAGATGCTCCCAACGGACGCGCTTGAATCCCGTAGGGAGTAACCAAGAAGGCTAGGATTTGACCACGCGCGAGGAAATATTCCACCAGCGCTGTATCTCCCGGCAATGCAGCTTGAATCTGATCTACCGAAACCGGCAAAACATGTTGCAAAGAGAGCGACTCGGCATAGCGCGTATCCAGGGCGCGCCACAGCTCTGCCACCGCGCGCTCGCGCCCTTGAATTTCCTTCCATATTTCCTCGGGACGAAACAAGCGATTCTCTCCCCTTGGCCCACTTCCTCGCAAGAGGCAGGTATATAACCAATTCAACTCTTGTCGCAAGAAACGTAAACGTTCAAATCGTTGACGATCCGCCGCATCTTGAGCGTAGGAACGCGGCTTGATCTCCGATGTCAGATGCTCGAGGAGGGCACGCGACTTGGCACGTTCGACCCAGGAAAAAGCCTCCACCGCATTCTTCTGCGAGAGCAAGAGAAAGACAAGGCCTTCATACGGCGCCATTTTATCCGAGATAAACGCCATCCGATGTTCTTCCACCGGCAAGGTAACCGCCATGCTTTCCACAACTTCCGCCGCGCGCCGATACGCTTGGTAAGCATGCGCTCGCTCTCCCGACGACTCGTATGCCTGCCCACAAAGCGTTTGTATTCGTTGAATCAACCACGGAGGTTTAATTTCCCCTAATGCTCTCTCCGTCTCAGAGAGAATCGACAAAGCCTGCTCGGGTTGACCGCTCTCCAAATAAAGGCGCGCCATTAAGATCTGAGCATAGGCATAATTCAACGCCAACCCATGGCGTTGATACACAGCAATTACGTCCTTTAGCAACGCTTGGGCAAGTGTTCCTTGTCCCTCTTGGAGCAACATTTCCACAATCTGTAAATTGGTATGGGCCGTCCACACCTCGTTATGCTGCAGAGTGAACAACTCGCGGGCCTGGGTCAGGAAAGAAAAAGCCTGATTCCCTTGCCCCAGGCGGAAGGAGGCAACTCCACAGTGGATAAGCGCCCACCCTTTCTCAAAACTCATCCCCGCCCTGTCAAAAGAGGACATCGCTGCTTTTGCTCGTTGGAGGGCTTTGTCCGCCAGGTTTAAATCCAGATAGATCGCGCTTTCCAGCCGATCCAAATAAGCAAGATCCGTTTCCAGCTCGAGTTCTTGTAACAAGCCGCGCAGACGCTCACATAGCCGCAATGCCTGACTATACTCTCCCGATCCATGCCGCATGTCGGCTAGGTTATAATCTACTGTGACCAACGTCGCCTTCCAACCGGCACCCTCGAACACGGCCCGTGCCTCCAGGTACAATCGTTCGGCCTGACGAAAATCTCCCAACCAGCTCAGAGTATTGGCCTCGTTGACTTTGGTTATCGCCTCGTATAAACGCTCGCCACAAGCGCAAAAAATCTGGCGCGCAGAGCGATAATGTTCCAACGACCGCGCGTACTCCCCTCTTTGACTACATATATTGCCCAAATTCAAGGCAATCTTCGCGCGGGAAACATCATCACCGTACTCTATTAAAATCAAATCTGCCCATTCTGCCAGGGAAGCGGCCTCCTCATATCGCTCCAACGAGGTCAGGCTGCCAACACAACCAACTGCTGCCCGGGCGGCTTCCAACATATTCCCTTGTGCTCGAAAAAGTGCAATCGCTTTCTCATAGTGCAAAACTGCGGTTTTGTATTCCCCCATCAAATAGTAAGCGCTTGCTTGTATCCAGAGCGCGCAGGCGCGCGCCAGATCGTCGTTAAGAGTAGCCGCGATTTCACCAGCCACATCTCCTATCGATAACGCCTGGTGTGGATCGGCGCGTTTGACGGCATCGGCACGTTCCTTAAGCGCTGCTAGCAAGGTAAAGAGAGTCTCTCGCGACGCCGCGCGCAACACACCCCGACGTTGCGCAGCATCCGGGGCGTTCAGCAAAGACTCCAACAGCGCATCATTCTCCATACCCCAACAAGAGATTCTCGACCGCGATCTGCGTCTGCCTATAGGAGACGAGCAGATCGTACGTACCTGTTGGCACATAAGAAAACAAGAATTGCCCCCACTCGTCCGTCCGCGTGCAGGCAATAACCTCCCCCGCCTGTTGCAGACAGACCAGGATTGCCTCCTGCCAGCCTTGCCTGTCCACATCGTTCGCGCCAAGCACCTGACCGCGCACAGAGACTGCACCGTCCTCGGGCGTCACACGCAGATCAATATCCACGCCGGAAGCACTAAACAGCATCTGCCTTGCCTGAGTCACGCCACGCACAGGCGATAGGGAAAGTTGTCGGAAACTATCGAACTGCAACACCGCAGAAATCCGTTGTGACCAGGAAAAACGCTCCATTTGAAAAACGGATACCATGCGCTGCAATACCGGAAGCGGCGGCGCCTGTGATACAATCTTCGGCGCTCGTAGGATTTCCCAAACCTGCTCGAAGCGAGACACAATCGTCTGACAACGCAAGCATGGCAGCGCCAAATGTCTTTCCACTTCTAGACGTTCCTCGCTTGACAAGGTATGTAGGATGTGCTCAATAAGAACTACCAACCTGGGATGAGTGGACATAGGTATACCCATGCTCTATGCGGAAATAAGGACAACCAACAATCGAAAATCACTTTCGTGTCTTTATATTTAGAGAAACATCAGAAACCTTAAAATACAATCTATTCAAACAAACCCATTCTCTTCAACACCGCTGCCAATTTCGCTAGACAACGCGCTCGGTTCGGGCCGATACTACCTTTCGGCATGTTCAGCCTTCTGGCGATACTCTCGTACGGTGGCGGGGGTTCGGTATAGAAAAGCATCAACAATAAGTCGCGACAGCGATCATCCAGTTGCTCCACAGCAGAACGTATCACCTCTTGACGTTCAAGCTGCAATAGTTCTCCTTCCGTTTGCGTGATCCCGCCGATCGGGGGCTGCTCTTCTAACCATTGGGATTCGCACAGGTGTTCGCCCGTCCGCTTTCGTTGCCGAATCAAACGCCAACACTCTCGCCGGGCAGTGACCGCCAGCCAAGCACCAAGACGCTCATGGTCCCGTAGACGATCCAGATTCTGGAACAGAAGTAAGCTCACCGTCTGGGCTACATCGGCTGCGTCCTCCTCTGTTAGCCCATAACGCAACGGAATGGTATACATTAAACGTTGATAGCGCAGAATCAACGCTTCCCAAGCCTGACGATTCCCCTGGAGACAAGCCTCGATGAGTTCCGAATCTGGGAGCGCTTTCAAAGAAGGAAAGACCATGTTTTAAGCATGAAGCGAAGGATGTTTACATTTTATAATATTACTTTGAATTCACTTCTTTTTCGCATTGCAAAGGCATGACAGTCGCAGCAGGAGGACGGGTGGTCCCCCTATGAAACGTTATCTTCTCTCTATTTCCACCGCTTTTCTCGCTCCTCCAGCGCTGCTTTTCCTCGCGTTGCGTATGTTACTTACCCCTCTCTTTCTGGAAATCGAATACCGCATGCCGGGCTTCCCCCCCGACGAATACGGTTTCACAACCGCCGAACGGTTGCATTACGCCCATCTTGCTTTGCAATATCTGCTCAACGATGCCCCCCGTTCTTTTTGGGGCAATTTAAAGTTCCCCGATGATTCGCCCCTCTATACACAACGAGAACTGGAGCATATGGACGACGTGCGACGGGTCGTACGCTTGGCTCTGTGGACCGGACGCGGTTGTTGGATACTTCTGATCGGCCTGGGGCTATTTGCCGCTCAGCAAAAGACATGGTCGGCGTACCGGCGCGGACTGCGCTGGGGCGGCTGGTTGACAATCAGCCTGGTTTTTCTTCTCGGACTTGGCGCGGTTGCAAGTTTCTGGCAGTTTTTCACTCTGTTTCACGCGTTATTTTTTGAGGGCGATTCCTGGCTGTTTTACCATTCCGATACCCTCATCCGCCTCTTTCCACTGCGTTTCTGGCAGGATGCCTTCCTTTTTGCCGGCCTGTTGACGCTCATGGGCAGCATAGTCTTGATTTTGAGCAACCGCCTCCGCGACGAAGCGAAACGCCTGCCCAGCAACATCGCCCAAGGTTAGGGTATAATGGCAACCATGGCTGAGTTTCTTTCCCTGCACGGACGATGCGCCGTCGTGACCGGCGCGGCGCGTGGAATCGGGCGCGCCATCGCCCTCGAACTCGCGCGACGCGGCGCGAGTGTGGTGGTCAATTACTGCGCCTCGCAAGCAGAGGCCCAAGAAGTGGTCGCCGCACTTCACCAAACGGGCGGGCGCGCGGCCGCTTTCCAGGCCGACGTTGCCGACTTTGAACAAGCGCAAGCGTTGATTGATTTCGCTGTGGCCACTTTCGAGAAAGTAGATATTCTGGTCAATAACGCTGGCGTCGCGCGCGACGCGCTCTTGATGACCATGTCCGAGGCGGATTGGGATACTGTCCTAGATGTCAACCTGAAAGGTACGTTCCATTGTTGCAAGGCAGCTATCCGTCACATGATTCGCAACCGCTACGGCCGCATCATCAACATCACCTCGGTCGCGGGTCAGATGGGAAACCCCGGCCAGGTCAACTACGCCGCCTCTAAGGCCGGCCAGATTGGGTTGACTCGCGCCCTGGCACGCGAGGTGGCCTCGCGCAACATAACCGTTAACGCCATCGCAGCCGGTTATATAGACACCGCTCTCTGGGACCCCGTGGCGGAAACGATGAAAGAGTCTTTGTTGCGATTAATCCCCATGGGCAGGAAAGGGGAACCGCAAGAAGTGGCCTACGCCGTGGCCTTTCTGGCTTCTGACCAGGCCGCTTACATTACCGGTCAAGTGCTCGGCGTAGATGGTGGGTTAGCCATGCAGTGATGGCCACGCCACAGGCAAGCATATTCCTCACAGGAGGCATCATGTCTGACTACCATACTTCTGGCAAGACCACACTGACCCCCGATGTGTTGTTGACCATTGCGCGTATGGCCGCGCTTGAAGTCGAAGGCGTGCGACGCATGGCTCCGGTCAAGGGAGGCATGAACCGCCTCTTCAAGCGCGGTCATGATGGTGTCCAGATGGAGATCGAAGACAATGTGATTACCATAGACCTCTATTTGATCGTCGAGGACGACATCAACCTGCGCGAGGTCGGCCGTCAAGTGCAGGAACGCGTCGCGCGCGCGATTACCGAAATGACCGGCCTGGAAATCGGCAGCATCAACATCCATATCGAGGACATCGAATACCGCCACATCGAGGGGTGATTTTACGATGAAGGCGCGCACGCGGGCCCGTAGTGTCGCTCTCCAAGTCCTGTTCGAGGTTGACCTGGTCAACCACCCACCGGCGCAGGTGCTGGACGAACGGCTGGCCGAAGAGCCATTGCCCGAGGAACTGGCAGAGTTCGCCCGCCAGATTGTTTTCGGCGTTATCCCTTTGCGCGAGAGACTGGACGCTGCGATCACCCGCTACGCCCCGGAATGGCCACTGGATCAGGTTGCCGCCATTGACCGCAATATCTTGCGCATCGCTGCCTGGGAGTTTGCCGTACAAAAGATTACCCCCGTCAGCGTGGCCATCAACGAAGCCGTCGAACTGGCCAAACATTTCAGTTCGGATAGCGCGCCGCGTTTCGTCAACGGCGTGTTGGGGAGTCTGGCGAAGCACGAAAGCGAAGTGGCGCAGGTTCTACATCCTGTTACCACATCCTCCTGATTCTCCTTGTATGCCATGGCGCGAGTTTCCAGGGTAAAGCACACGCAGAGCAAGCTTCCCAAGGACGGGCAGCAGGTTCCTTTATCCTCGGCGCAATGAATCTCCTCGAAAACCGACCATGAACACCGCCCGCGTCCCATCTTTTCGCCCACATCTGATCACAGCGACCATTGCGCTCTGCGCGACCGCCTGCACGCTTTCTCTCTTCAATTTGCCTGACCTCCCGGCTACTCCTATCTTCACCCCAACAACGAGCAATCCGCCAACTACCCCACAGCCGGCTGTTTCGTTGACCGTTCGCGTTACCCTTCCCTCTCCCCTGCCCCCCGGCGAAACGCTCGCACTCAGCGTGGTAGATGAAGTCACCGGCCTGGCACTGAACGCCAAGAATTATCCAATGCAAGCGCAGGATCCTCTCCATTACGCCGTCACCCTCCCCTGTGCGTTGAACAGCACGCTCCTGTATCGCTATGTCCGTTTGGGAAAATTGCCTATCTTCGAGGATACAGCAGCAGACATCCCGGTTCGCTACCGGCTGTATCACGCCGTCGCTCCGGCGGAGATCCACGACGTCATCGCTTCCTGGAACGACACGCCTTTTTCCGGGCCAACGGGTCGCATCAGCGGTCAGGTGACGAACGCCAGCAACGGAGCGCCGCTTGTCAACATCTTGATCGTTGCCGGCGGAGTCCAGACCCTGACCGACTCACAAGGCAACTTTGTCCTGGAAGGTCTTCCGCCCGGCACGCACAACCTTGTAGCCTACGCTCTGGACGGCTCGTATCATATATTCCAACAAGGCGCGACCGTCGCGGCCGGCCTCCGCACGCCGGTCCCGATTCGCCTGACGCCGCGTCCCTTCGTCAACGTGATGTTTGTCGTCAGCGTACCGCAGAACACTGTGAAGAACGCCCCTCTGCGCCTGGCCGGCAACCTCCTCCAACTGGGCAATACGTTCGGCGACCTGCGCGGCGGCATGAATACACTGGTAACGCGTATGCCTGTGCTCTCGCCTCTGCCAGATGGCCGCTACACGATTACCCTCTCCCTACCAGTCGGCGCCGACGTGCGATACAAATACACCTTGGGCGATGGTTTCTGGAATGCAGAACATCACTTTAACGGCGATTTCGTATTGCGGCAACTCATCGTCCCAGAGACCAATGCCGTCGTCACGGACAGTGTGGAAACCTGGCAGGCAGGGAATTCCGCGCCAATTATCTTCGAGGTCACGGTCCCAAACACTACCCCCGCGACGGATACGGTCTCGATTCAGTTCAACCCCTATGGTTGGACGGAACCTATTCCTATGTGGTCGCTGGGAAATTATCGGTGGGTCTACGCACTGTTCAGCCCACTCAACATGCTGGGGCAGTTCGAATATCGGTATTGCCGGAACGATCAGTGCGGCGCGGCGGACGACGTCGCCACCCCCAATGGCCAGCGTGGTCGCGTGGCGGCTACCAGCCTGACGATGCAGGATTTACAAGATGAGGTCGCTGCCTGGCAATGGATGCAATCGGTCAACTATACACCGGCTTCTGTCCAACCGCAGCCACGCAACGGCTTTCAGGCCGGCGTGGAATTCTTAAGTTCGTACCATCCATCCTGGCAATCATACCTACCGCAAGCCCTGTTCGATGTGCACCATCTGGGAACGAATCTCCTCGTTCTAACTCCCACGTGGACAGCGCAACGCGCCTCCCCGCTTATTTTTGCCCCCACCCCTGTTTTGGATCCGCTTTGGGGTGATATCGGCCAGATGGTCGGGCTGGCCCGCGCCATCAATTTGAACGTGGCTATTTTCCCTACCGTCCGCTACCGCGCCGACGCCACAACCTGGTGGCTCTCTGCCCCGGGGGACGAGGCCTGGTGGAATCGTTGGTTCGAACGATACCGCGCCTTCGTGATGTATCATGCCGATCTAGCGCGTCAAAGCGGCGCCGGAATGCTCATCCTGGGCGAAGAAGGGCTGACCCCAGCCCTGCCCGGCGGTCTCCTGCCCGACGGTCGCCCTTCCGGCGTTCCCGCCGACGCCGATGGCCGCTGGAGAGATATCCTCTCGGAAACACGCCGACATTTCAACGGGCAAATCTACTGGGCATTGTCCTTCCAAGGCGAAGCCCCTCGCGCGCCAGCCTTCCTCAGCGAAGTGGATGGAATTTACCTGCTTTGGGAGGCGCCGCTGAGCACAACCGCCACACCCACCGTAGAAGAACTGGCCGCCCAGGCCGGACACCTGCTCGACGACTCTATCGCGCCGCTGGTCAATACGCTCCACAAGCCTGTAATCCTTGCAGCCGCGTATCCAGCCGTGGTCGGTGCGGCGAAAGTCCGCAAAGATTGGCAATACTTTAATCAACCAACACAAGACGACGCGTCGTTCCCCCTCAGCCTTCAGGAACAGGCCGATATCTATCAGGCTCTGCTAATCGCTCTAGACAGCCGCCCCTGGTTGAAAGGTTTCGTCAGTCGCGGCTACTACCCACCCATCGCACTCAAGGATAAGTCGGCCTCCGTGCACGGCAAACCTGCCGCCGAGGTGCTTCGATTCTGGTATTCTCGTCTGCGCGGCCTACGTCCCTGAGAATATGATGAAAGCAGACGCTCTCAATTCAGGGTGAAAAAGACCCGGCCGATCCTTTTTGGGCCTGCCGAAGTAGCCACTCTCCATTTAGCCCTTTTCGATGACCGGTCTCCGATGTCGGTCTGAAAAATCGCCCTTCTTGCATCTTTGCCTGCAAACTCGGCCCCGTTTCCAATGCTTTTTCTCCGAAAAAAAAAACATGGCGTATGACCGCCGTCAAAGCGTCGTCCTCGGAAGCGCACCGACGGATAGACAAACAGGGCCGGCTTCCCCATTCCCTTTGGCGGTATAGATAGATTGCATCGCACCTTGTCACGGAATCCATTCCGTGTTACCTCCCCTTCTCTGCGAAAATCAACACGATACGGCTGACGTCCATTTCGACAAACTCGCAGCGTCCTGTAAAGCCCTGCATCTCCAGACGCGCCGCGACCTCGGGCCAGAATCGCTCCAACCTCTGACTCTCGCCCGTCGTCTGGAATAGCCAGCGAAGCAAACGGTGCGCCGGCTGCGCTCCCGTAAACCAAACCATCGCGACGACCACCAGTTTCCCGCGAGCAGTCAGGACGCGATGGATTTCGCGCAATGTCGCCTGTTCCAGGATGTACTCCGACGGAAACGTGGCTACTACTGTATCAAAGGTCAGCGCCGGATAAGGCAATGCTTGCGCACGTGCACGAGCCAACCGGGCCGGCAAGCCATGCTGCTTCAAACGCCGGGCAGCCAGGGCGACCATCGGACGGCTTTCATCTAAACCAAAGACATCCTCGGCGCGTTGATACATTTCCACCAATAGATGACCGGGGCCGCAACCTACTTCCAGCGTTCTGCCGCGTACGTGGGGCAAGGCCGTGCGCGTCCAATCTTGCCAGCGACCCAGCGAGACAAGCCAAGCAACAGCGTCATAGGCCCAAGCGAACGGCCCATAAAGCAGAGTAAAGAAAAAGCGAAGCAAGGGAATAAGCCACATGGCAACAACAAAACAGGGATTCGGCCTTCCCCGGCCCAATCCCTGCCAGATGACAATTTTCTAACTATGCTCGCGCAAGGTTGTCTACGCGAGCCGTAACCATAGACACAGGTTTTCGTCGTGTATGTAACGCCGCGTTATCCACCGGCTTCGACTTCAGGCGGCGTCTTCCGCCCTACTGCCTTGCGCACACTTTCCACGGCTTGTTGGCTGCGCTCCTTCGCCTCCGCCGCTATTTTCTCGGCCTTTGTCTTTAGATCCTGCGCCCCGGCCACCGCGCGGTCGCGCAGTTCAATGCCCTTCTCCTGCAACCGGGCGCGCGTTTCTGCTCCCGATTGCGGCGCAAACAGTAACGCAACAATTGCTCCGGTAACTCCCCCAACAAGGAAACCGGCCAGAAAAGCTCCAAAATCATCTCGGTCCGACATGATGCTCTCCTTTTTTGAAAATCGAGTTTATTTTCCACCACCGAACAAGTGGAAAAGACGGCGTAAACCGGCCAGATAACTATTCAGCCGGATAACCGGTTCCACAACGTTCTCGCTCAGGAACTCGGTTGTTCCACGCAACGTGTTGACCGTTTCGCTCGTCGCCTGCAAAATAGGCCTTACCTCGTTACGCAGCAAGTTGATGAGACTGGCAACCTGGACAATCAGAATAATCAGCGCCAGACCAATGATTACCGATTCCAGGGCTAAAAAGATGATAACAATATCGCGGATAGTGGCTGTCGTGGCAGGATCCTGGAGCAAGGCATACCCCACCAAACCAATCATCGCGAGAAGAAAAACCACACCGCCGACAACGGCGACAACCAGCCACCGGCGGCGTTGTCCAGATATCTCTTCGGAAACGGGAACAGAGGTTTCTGCAAGGGGTTCGCTCATGGGGCACCAACGGCTATATAAATTGTCGCGCACAAGGGAAAAAGCACTCCTGTTTAACAACACACTCCGCCTGAAAGCACGCCGACCATCTTGCTCCCATTATAGCACAGTCTGGTCTGTTGATGACGATATGATCACGCCGACACAAGTAATTCTACCCTATTATGAACGTCCGCACATCAGGCGCGTAACACCCCGGTCAACAAATACCAATGACGGTTGGCGTACTCACCGGGGCAACGGTAGGCGCTAACGGCATCGCCCGCGCCGATAAGCACTTCGCCTGAGACAGTGGATGGTGGACAATGGACGGGGACGACGATAAAGCGGTTGGCATGGTCGCAGGCAAGGCTATTTTTGGCGCCCAAGAGGGAGGAAATCCGCATGTTGGCTTGCAAAAACTGCCCTTGGTGGAAAAAATGTAGGACCGCCCACCGTGTATGTCACAAACACCATTTCCACTTCCACTTGTCAAAACCCAGCATTTGCAGTATAGTCGCCCCTAAAAACTATTTTGCGTAGGTGACCTTATGGAGAGAGAGAGCAGAAATTCTTCGCTTCTCGATCGTCCCTTCTTTGCCGGCCTCCCGGCCCTCACGCTAGAAAAAGCCCTGTTTGGGCTACTCCTCATCCTGGCTATTGCCACGCGCTTCTACAATCTTGGCCAACGCGTGATGAGCCACGATGAGAGTCTGCACACCTACTTTTCATGGGAACTCTACCAAGGGCGTGGCTACAGACACGACCCAATGATGCACGGCCCGCTCCAGTTCCATTTGCTGGCGCTGACGTATTTCCTGTTCGGTGTCAACGACTTCACCGCCCGTTTGCCGCATGCGATCGCTAGCATCCTGACCGTACTGGCAATCTGGAACTGGCGGCGCTACTTGGGGAAAGCCGGCGCGTTGATAGCAGCCTTTCTGATGGTGATCTCCCCTTACATGCTCTACTATGGCCGATACGCGCGCAACGAGGCGTTCGCCGCGCTCTTCGGCGTGTCCATGCTATATGCGATCTTGCGTTATCTGGAAAGCGGCCACTCGCGTTACCTGTACCTACTGACAGCAGCCACCGTCCTGCACTTCACCGCGAAAGAGACAGCGTTCATCTACACGGCGCAGGCCTTACTCTTCCTAGCAATGTACTTCATCAACCGTCTCACGCGCCGCGCGTGGGCATCCCCTTTGGAATGCAAGATCTTTCTTCTCCTGCTTGTCTTAAGCGTTGCGCTCCTGGGTAGCGCAGTTGGATGGGCGCTGTACCCAAAACAGAATCCCGCCGCAATGGAATCACCCCTGGCCAACGTACAAACTTCCTCGTGGACCTTGAAAGTTCTCCTCATAGCGGCTGCACTGACGCTGGGAAGCGCGGCTATCGTCCTGGTGCGAGGATTAGGCTGGAGCGCCATTCGCGCGGAGCGTTCGTTCGACTTGCTTATGCTGCTGGGCACGCTCGTATTGCCGCAATTGACCGCCTTTTTAGTGAAAGCCCTCGGTTGGGATCCGCTCAACTATACTTTTTTCTGGCCCGGTTGGGATTGGAAGGCGATCTTTTCACAAGGCCTGGTGCGCCTGGCAGTTTGTCTAATCCCCACACTCATTGTTTCTATTCTGCTTGGCCTGTGGTGGAACAAATCACTCTGGCTTAAAAATGCTGCTCTGTTCTACGCTATCTTCGTTCCTCTCTACACTACTCTCTTCACGAACGGCGACGGCTTCTTCAGCGGCATGCTAGGCTCGCTAGGATACTGGCTGGCACAGCACGGGGTAAATCGCGGCAGTCAGCCCTGGTACTACTACATTCTCGTCCAGATTCCCATCTACGAGTTTCTGCCGGCGCTCGGCATCTGGCTAGCAGCATACCTGGGATTGCGCGGCCGACGTCCACGCACCTTATCCGATGAAAAGCCATCCAACGAGGAAGTGACCGGCGAGGGCGATCATACCTTCAGCCTGCTATTCTGGTGGTCGCTAAGCAGCGTCATCGCCTTCACCATTGCCGGCGAAAAGATGCCCTGGCTGACTGTTCACATTACCTGGCCCACGATCCTCTTAACCGGCTGGGGGCTAGGACAACTGGTCGAACATATAGAATGGGAGCAACTGCGAAAAGGACGCGGCTGGCTCACGTTGGGTCTGCTCCTCACCCTTCTCAGCAGCGCGTTCGGAATGTTGCTCGCTTGGTGCGGCCCGACCCGGCCCTTTGGCGGCAAAGACCTGAACAGCCTGCGGGCTACCGCCACATTCCTCCTGGCCTTATTGGCAACAATAGGCAGCGCCGCCGGCCTGACTTATCTGCTCAAAGACTGGGGGGAGCGTCAACTCGCACGCCTGGGCGCGTTAACGTTCTTCGGTCTCCTGGCCATTCTAACCGCGCGCGCGGCTTTCCGCGCCTCCTACATCGAATATGACAACGCCACAGAATATCTGGTTTACGCGCACGGCGCGCGCGGCGTCAAGGACGTCATGGAACAGGCCGAGGAAATCTCCAAACGCACGACCGGCGGTTACGAGCTGCGCATCGCCTACGATGCCAGCGCGCCGGATACGGGCGTTTCCTGGCCTTTCGTCTGGTATCTTCGCGACTACACGAATACCATCCCCTTCGATCAGCCCAGCCGCGCCCTGCGCGATTCTCCTTTCATCATCGTAGATGAAAAGAACTTCCTCAAAATCGAACCCGTAGTCGCAGACAACTATTATCGTTTTGACTATCTCCGCATGGTCTGGCCGAATCAGGATTATTTCAACCTGATCGCGCGCCGCGACCCCAGCCAACCGTTCCGGCCGGACTACCCCTGCAACGGTGTTCTGGCCGTCTTCCGCCTGTGGAAAAATCGCGATTTCTCGCGCCTTTGCAATTACCTAGGAGATGCTCGCCTGCGCGCCGCGCTCTTCCAGATATGGCTCAATCGCGATTATCGCCTATATGCCAAAGTTACCGGTCAGACCGGCCTGACCCTTTCTACCTGGGAGCCATCGGATAAAATGCGGCTCTACATCCGCAAGGACGTGGCCGCACAGATCTGGAATTATGGCGTCACAGCCCCTCGCACAACGACCGAGCCTATTGCCTATCCCTACGAGGAAGGACTCATTACCGTAGAGGCCGACCTGGTTTTCGGCAGCCAGGGAAGCGAGGCCGGTCAGTTCAACGCCCCGCGCGGCATCGCACTCGCTCCCGACGGCAGTCTATACATTGCCGATTCGCGCAACCACCGCATCCAGCACTTTAGCGCCGATGGCCAATTTCTCAGGGCATGGGGATCGTTCTCTGGCTATGAAATGGGGCAAGCAGCATTCGATCGATTCAACGAACCCTGGGGCGTCGCTGTTTCGCCAGATGGGAAGTGGGTCTACGTGGCCGACACCTGGAATCACCGCATTGTCAAATTTACCGCCGAAGGACGACCCATCCACAGCTGGGGCTACCCGAACTTCGGGCAAACGAGCGATCCCTATGGTTTCTGGGGGCCACGTGGCCTGGCCGTTGACCAACAAGGACGCGTCTACGTTACCGATACCGGCAACAAACGCGTCGTCATCTTCGACGCGAACGGCCAATACCTGACCCAATTCGGGCAGCTCGGCATGGAGCCAGGTCAGTTCGATGAACCGGTCGGGATTGCCCTGGACGCGCAGGGCAATGTCTATGTGGCCGATACCTGGAACAGCCGCGTGCAGGCCCTCTCACCCTTGCCCGACGGCCTGACCTTCCTGCCCTTGACGCAATGGCCGATTGCCGGCTGGTACGGGCAATCGCTCGACAACAAGCCCTATCTGGCAATCGGTCCAGACGGAGATGTCTTTGTCACCGACCCGGAGATGTATCGCGTGCTGGAATTTTCGCCACAAGGGGTGTTCGTCCGCGGCTGGGGTGAATATGGTTCTGGCCCGGCGAATATTGGCCTGGCGGCGGCGGTTGCCGTCGACGCACAAGGACGCGTCTGGGTCAGCGACGCCGGCAACCACCGCATCATGCGCTTCACCTTGCCGCCTAAGGCAACGCCCACCCCTACCCCCACACCGACTACAATCCCGCTCGCAACCTGCCAGATTCCGGTCTCCGTCCTCCAGGCAGACTTGCACGTTTGCCCCGATGCGACCTGCGCCAGCATTGCTCAGATTCCAAGCGGTGAAACCCTCACACTCTTGCCGTTCCCTGCACTCCATGGCTGGTTGCCCATCCGTTGGAATGACATACTTGGCTGGCTCCCTGCCGAATCCTGCTTGCCGTGACCACTGCTGTAGCCCCTACTCCTTCTCCCACCACCTTTCTTCGACCCAGTCGTTCAACTTTCGAGTCAGCCGCTATCATGCGAATTTTCTAGAGAGAGTTCTACTATGTCATTCGCCGTATTGGCAAAACAAGGTATTCCCGGCCTTTATCTTCATCGTTACACAATCGCCTTCGCGCAAGGAGCGTAGCAGGCTGTAGGAGAGAGTGATAAAAGTAGCGGCGAGATTCTTTAGCCGCGCGAAAGCATCCAGCCCATGGAAAATGAAAGCGAGCAGCCTGGGCTGCTCGCTTTTTCCGGCCGGTCGAGGTAAGATAGGGCGATTTTCTTCCTACTCGACCTATGTACAATGACAGATGACCTTTTCGCCCAGGGTGGTATAATCGTTCTGGCAGGTTCGTGAACTTTCAACAAGGATTTGCCCATGAAATTACATGAGTACCAGTCAAAGCAGATTTTCGCCAAATATGGCATCCCTATCCCCGGGGGTCGGGTAGCGTCCACCGCGACAGAGGCAAGGCAAATTGCCGAAGAATTAGGCGGTCGTGTGGTTATCAAAGCCCAGGTGTTAGTAGGAGGGCGAGGAAAGGCCGGCGGAGTACGATTGGCCAAGACACCCAAAGAAGCCGAGGAGTTCGCTACGCAAATACTGGCTATGGAAATCAAAGGGTTGCCGGTGCGCAAAGTACTAGTCGATCCGGCCGCGCAGATCGAACAGGAAATTTACCTCGCCATCACGAACGATCGCGCCGCGCGCCGCCCCGTTGTAATGGCCTCCGCAGCCGGCGGCGTGGACATCGAAGAAGCGGCCCGCCTTACCCCGGAGAAGATCATCAAAATCCACATTGATCCTTTGTTAGGCTTGCGCGACTATCAAGCGCGCGATATCGCCATTGGAATTGACCTGCCCAAAGAGCACTGGAAATCCTTTGTGGAAATCACGCGTGCTCTCTGGCGCGCCTACGTAGAATGCGATGCCACGCTGGCGGAAATCAACCCGCTGGTCATCACGAAGGAACAACGTCTGCTGGCGCTGGACGGAAAAATGTTGCTAGACGACAACGCCCTCTTCCGGCACCCCGATTTGGCCGAGATGCGCGATGTGGATGAAGAAGCCCCCGCCGAGATCGAAGCGCGCAAGTATGGCCTATCCTTCATCAAATTAGACGGAAACATCGGTTGTATGGTCAACGGCGCCGGCCTGGCAATGACCACGATGGATATTGTGAAACTCTTCGGCGGCGAGCCGGCGAATTTCCTGGACATTGGTGGTGGAGCCAGCGCGGAAAAAGTCGCTGCTGCGCTGCGCATCATTCTGTCCGATGTCAATGTCAAAGCGGTCCTGTTCAACGTATTCGGCGGAATCACCCGCTGCGACGAGGTAGCCAAGGGCATTCTGACGGCCTTGACCGAAGTGAAACCCCAAGTGCCAATGGTAATTCGACTGGTAGGCACCAATGCCGAAGAAGGTCGCCGTCTGTTGGCCAATGCCAACATGAGTACTGCCGAGACCCTCGTCGAGGCGGCGCAAAAAGCCATCGCAGCGGCCCAGAGGTAGAAACGATGAGCATCCTTGTCAGCAAAGATACCCGTCTCCTAGTACAAGGCATTACCGGCCACGAAGGCCTGTTCCATACCCAGCAAATGCTGACCTATGGTACGAACGTGGTTGCCGGTGTTCGACCTGGCAAGGGCGGCGAATGGGTCCTGGATGGGAAAGTTCCCGTCTTCGATTCCTGCCGCGCAGCAGTGGAGGCTACCGGCGCGAACGCCAGTATTATCTTCGTCTCCGCCGCGTTCGCCCCCGATGCCATCTACGAAGCCGCCGACGCCGGCATTCCGTTCATTGTCTGCATTACGGAAGGCATCCCCGTCCAGGACATGATGCGCGTCCGCGCCTACTTGGATTTGAAACATGTACGGCTGCTCGGCCCCAACTGTCCCGGCGTGCTGACCCCCAGCGAGGCCAAGGTTGGAATCATCCCAGGCGACATTGCCATTCCAGGCAACGTAGGGATCGTCTCGCGCTCCGGCACGCTGACCTATGAGGTGCTCTATGCCCTCAAACTTGCCGGCATGGGCGCGACGACATGCGTCGGTATCGGCGGCGATCCCATCAACGGCACGGATTTCATTGACTGTCTGGATATGTTCGAAGCCGATCCCAGCACCGAGAAAGTGGTGCTCATTGGGGAAATCGGCGGCGCCGATGAGGAAAAGGCCGCTCAGTTCATTGCCAGACGCATGACCAAACCGGTAGTGGCTTTCATTGCCGGCCAAACCGCGCCCCCCGGCAAACGTATGGGCCACGCCGGCGCAATCATTGAAGGCGGTTCCGGAACGGCCGCCGACAAAATTCGCGCCTTGGAGGCCGCCGGCGTGCGCGTGGCGCGACACCCCGAAGAAATCCCCGATTTGCTAAAATAACCACTCTCCAGCAACACACAAAAAAATCCCGGTCGCCAGCGCCGGGATTTGTATCCTCTGCCCTCTTTCTTACTTGGCGCGGTGCGCTTCCACGAAGGCCACCGCCTGACCCACCGTCTGGATTTTCTGCGCTTCCTCGTCAGAAATCTGGCTGCCGAATTCATCTTCCAGCCGCATAATCAGCTCGACAAGGTCAAGCGAATCCGCTTCCAAATCTTCGCGAAAGCGCGCCTCTGGCGTAACCTTTTCCGGCTCAACCCCCAATAAATCTACTATAATTGCCTTAACTTTAGCAAAGACTTCCGACATGACTGCCTCCTGTAAGGTTGTTTTTGTATATTGTAACCTTTCCGGCATGTCTGTCAACCCTCCCACTCCTCCGCATTTCGCTCTCTCCAACCACATCGAAGGAGACCCCGCCCTATGCCCCCCGACCCAATAGACAAGCGCAAAGCCGACCACCTTCGCATCACTCTGGAACAAGATGTACGCTCGGCGCAAACAACCGGCCTGGATCGCTACCGCTTTGTGCACGAGGCGCTGCCCGAATTGAGTCTGGAACAGGTGGACATTTCTTTAACTTTGTTCAAGAAACGGCTGGCCGCGCCAATTCTCATCTCCCCGATGACCGGGGGAACCAACGAGGCCACTGTTATCAATCAACGTCTGGCCGAAGCCGCGCAGGAATGCCAAATCGCGATGGGCGTCGGCAGTCAACGCGCTGCGCTGGAAGATGCTTCTCTTGTCCCTACCTATGCAATTGCTCGTCGCGTGGCGCCCGACATCCTCCTCTTTGCCAATCTGGGCGCGGTTCAATTAAACTACGGCTACGGTGTGGATGAGTGCCACCGCGCGGTAGAGATGATCGCCGCCGACGCTCTCATCCTCCACTTGAATCCCTTGCAAGAAGCCCTGCAAGGAGGCGGTAACGCCAACTTCAGCAACTTGGCAAACAAGATTGCAGCCGTCTGTAGTCGCCTTGAGGTCCCGGTCATCGTGAAAGAAGTGGGATGGGGGCTTTCGGCGCGATCCGCGAAAATCCTGGCCGAGTGTGGAGTGGCCGCGATTGATGTGGCCGGCGCCGGCGGCACATCCTGGTCACAAGTCGAAATGCACCGTGCCGCGAGCGATTTTGACCGTCAACTGGCCGCTGCGTTTGTCGGCTGGGGCATCCCTACTGCCGAATCCATTCTAGCCGTCAGGCAAACCGCGCCAGGCCTGATCGTCTTCGCCAGCGGCGGCCTACGCGATGGGTTAGACATCGCCAAGTGCCTCGCTCTGGGAGCGACCCTAGGAGGCATGGCCGCGCCATTCCTCGCGGCAGCAGCCGTTTCTACAGAAAAGGTAATCGAGCGTATTGGGTTAACCGCGCGTCAGATTCAAGTTGCCATGTTCGCGGTCGGTGCCGCTCGGTTGAATGAACTAACGATGGAAAAAGTAGAACCCGTTTCCCGATGCTTTGGAGAACAACCACGAATCGGCGAACAAGCCTCCTAGCCAAGCGGCGTCCCTTGCTTTCTCACTCTTCATGCCTGTAACATACACGGCAGGTGGGTTATTAAGGGCGGCGCTGTTCAAGTCAAGAGGCAGATTTCTTCCCACCTAGGCGCCAAACATAGCTCCGGTGGCGCCTTGTGTCCCCCACCATGTCAAAAACCTGCGGTTTCCATCACGGTCCTCTTAGGACTCTGACGCATTTCCTCCCTAAGGGATGGCTACAGCCGCCGAACTTCTGCAAAAGCGAGGGTCGTTTTTCTTTGAGAAGCGCACCGATCTTTTCGTCCCGCTCAAAGCCCATTGCCCTGGCTACATCATGCCCGCCTACCCTAGCAGGGTCATCTTGTCCTCCTGATCGGGCGCCAAGCACAAGAACTCAAAATCCTCTGCCCCTTCATTCCGATACCAATGGGGAATGCCCGCTGGAATAAGGACCACATTCCCCGCGCTGACCTCATAGGTCTGCTCACCAATACCAAGCCTTGCCCGTCCGCGCAGCACATACTGTTCGTGCTCAACCGTATTGGTATGCATCGGTATCCAGCCACCTGGCGCGAGGATAAAGCGCCGCATGGCAAAATGGGGAGCCTCTGCCGAGGAAATAAGCACTTGAAACCTGGCCTTCTCACCAACCTTAACCGTGTTGAAGAGGGACCTCGCTGCTGGACTTAATAGACATTGCCCATCTCCTCAAACGGACGGTAAACTGCGCCGAAGCACAGAGTACATTCCCACCGCGCGCGCGGCGCCAATAGCGACACAATTCGGCGGGTCATCCACAAGGTAAACCGGCAGACCTAACGCCTCGGTGAATAATTTATCCACCCCGCGCAAAAGCGCTCCACCCCCACACAGAGCAACTCCCCGGTCAATGATGTCGGAGATTAACTCCGGCGGGGTTCTCTCTAGAACGCGACGGGCAGTCTCGACGACACAGCTGAGCGGCTCCTCTAATGCCTCGACAATCTCGCCCGTCGTCAACGTGACCAGGCGCGGCATTCCACTGACCTGGTCTTGTCCTTGCACTTCCAGACTTTCTTCTTTCTCCTGGGGAACAGCAGCGCCAATTTTCATCTTCAATTGCTCCGCTGTCGCCGGCCCAAGCAGAACGCCGTATTTCTTGCGCACATAGTTAACAATGGCTTCATCCATCTGAAAGCCGCCCTCGCGCAGCGACTCGGCAGAGACAATACTGTACATGGTAATTACCGCGGCCTGGCTGACCCCAGCGCCCAGGCAAATCACCATGTTACCCGACGGTGAGGCCACCGGAAGATCAGCCCCAAGAGCAGCCGCCAGCGGCTGTTGAATCAAATACGCCTCACGGCTTCCCGCCTCGAGCGCCGCTTCGTGCACCGCGCGCGCCTCCACGCTGGTCACGCCGTAAGGCACGGAAATCATCACACGCGGCCGCGAGAAGCGAAAGGGTCCACTGATACCTCGCAAGAGGTAGGCCAACAAAGCCTCCGCCACCTCGTAATCGGCCACCACGCCGTTCTGCAAGGGACGGACGACCTCAATGTTTTCCGGCACACGTCCTTCCATCGCACGCGCGGCCCGGCCGAATTCGACGACTTTCGGTTCCAACGCATCGAGCGCCGCTACCGTCGGCTCCTCTACCAGCAAACCGGAAGAATCGGCGATACGGGTATAGAGGGTCCCCAAATCAATTCCCAAGTCTCTGGAAAACACAGGCATACATTGTCCTCACGATTTCGAAATTCTCCCTGGTCGGGTCGGATCACGTCGGTGCCGTTTCACCGCCTCCAGGCGCAAATTGGCGCGCCGCAGAGCCGCTTCCACGACGAGATAGGAATCTTGATCCGTTGGTTGGAGTTCGAGCAAATGCTTCTGCGCGCGTTGGCGCGCCGCTTCCGCACGCGCAACGTCAATCTCTTCCACGTTCTCCGCCGCATCGGCAAACACGGTCACTGCATCGGGCAGCACCTCCGCGAAACCGCCGGTCACGGTAAAGTACTCTTCGTCATCCTGCCGTTTTAGCTTAAGGATTCCAGGATTCAATCTCGTCAACAACGGCTCATGGCGAGGCAAGATGCCCATCTCTCCTTCCACGCCGGGCAGGAGGATGCTTTCCACTTCCCCTTGGTAGACCAGACGATCTTGCGAGATGATTTCGCAGTAGAGAAACATTGCAGGAAACAACCCAGAACGCGATAAGGCCGAGAGAGCATCACGCGCGCGCGAGCCGCTCGGCCTGCTCACGCGCTTCTTCTATCGTACCAACCATCATAAACGCCGATTCGGGCAAATCGTCGCATTTTCCATCGAGAATCTCGCGAAAACCCCGTACGGTTTCACGCAACGGAACATACTTACCGGCTCGGCCGGTAAATCGTTCCGCAACAAAGAAAGGTTGCGAAAAGAAACGCTCGATTTTACGGGCGCGTTCCACAATCAGACGATCTTCTTCGCTCAACTCATCCATGCCCAAAATAGCGATAATGTCCTGTAAATCCTTATACCGCTGCAAGAGGCGTTGGCACTCGCGCGCGGTCTGATAGTGTTCCCAGCCGACAATATTGGGGTCAAGAATGCGCGAAGTGGAGGCCAACGGATCCACCGCCGGGTAGATTCCTTTTTCCGCAATCGAACGTTCCAGTGCAATCGTAGCATCCAGATGAGCGAACGTAGTCACAGGAGCAGGGTCAGAATAGTCGTCCGCGGGGACGTATACAGCCTGCATGGAAGTAATTGAACCTTTCCGTGTAGAGGTAATTCGCTCCTGCAATGCACCCATCTCTGTCGCCAGAGTCGGCTGATACCCTACCGCGGAAGGCATACGTCCCAGGAGCGCCGAGACTTCGGAGCCGGACATCGTGAAGCGAAAGATGTTGTCAATGAAAAGGAGCACATCGTTGCCCTGATCGCGGAAGTATTCAGCCATCGAAAGAGCAGTCAGCCCAACGCGTAACCGCACCCCAGGAGGTTCGTTCATTTGGCCGAAGACCATCACCGTGTCCTTCATGACGCCTGATTCGAGCATCTCGCGATACAGTTGTGTGCCTTCGCGCGTGCGCTCGCCCACGCCTGCAAACACCGATTTGCCCCGATGCACCGTGGCCACAGAGCGAATGAGTTCCTGGATGATCACCGTCTTGCCCACGCCGGCCCCGCCAAAGATGCCTGTTTTTCCGCCCTTTGTGAATGGCGCAATCAGGTCAATCACCTTAATACCTGTTTCAAAGATTTCGATGCGCGTCGCTTGCTCGGCAAACGCCGGCGCCGGACGGTGAATAGGATAGTACATATCGGTTTGCACTTCGCCAAGACCATCAATGGGTTGCCCAAGGACATTGAAGATTCGCCCGAGCGTGGCCGGGCCAACCGGCACGCGAATGGGCGCGCCCGTGGCAATGGCCGGAGCGCCACGCTGCAAGCCATCCGTCGAATCCATGGCTATACAACGCACCTCATTATCGCCCAGATGCTTTTCCACCTCCAGTACAAGAGGCGGCTGCCCATCGCGCAACACCTCGAGCGCTTCAAAGAGTGCAGGCAACCTACTATTAGGAAACGCTACGTCCACAACACTGCCACGAATCTGAGTTACAAAACCTTCCGTCATGATCGTTCCTCGCCACCTCCGAGAGCAGGCCCTATCCGCCGCGCATCAAGGCCTCGGAGCCCGCTGCAATATCGAGCAACTCACTGGTAATCGCCTGTTGACGCGCCTTATTGTACTCCAGGCGCAAGGAGGACAGGAGAGCAAGGGCGTTGTCAGTAGCATTGCGCATGGTCGCCATACGAGCCGCGTGCTCCGAAGCCAGCGAGGACAGAATAGCTTGATGAATTTGCAATTCCACAAGGCGCGGTACGATGGAGGCTAAAATCGCTTCTGCGCCCGGCTCATAGGTATAAACAACTTTCCTTTTGTCCTCCATAGAGTCAGAGTCTTCCTTCTTCCATTGAAGTGGGAGAAGGAGACGCGTGGCTGGCTGCTGTTTCAACAACGTAATAAATTCCGTATAGACCAACCAGACCTCATCCACCTCGCCTCGGAGAAAAGCATCCACAACCAATTGACCGACCAGGACAGTATCCCGAAAGGCGGGAGGAGAAGCAAAGGATGGAAACTCATGTCGAACGTCTTTTCCCATACGGTGGAGCAGGTATGCTCCCTTGCTTCCAATCGCCAGATAACGCACATTTGCCGGATAGGTATCGAAAGATTGTCGCGCGGCACGCACCACTCCGGCGTGATATGCACCAGCCAAGCCGCGGTCGCCACTAATCAGCACAACGAGAACATGATGGATTGCCGGTCGTCTATCCAGCAACGGATGCAATGTTTTGGCGCCCGGTTGAGCCGCCAGACGCATCAGCACCTCCCAAGCCCTCGTCGAATAGGGGCGCGTGGCCTGCAAAGTCGCCATCGCCTTTCGCACCTTACTGGCAGAAACCGCTTCCAACGCCCGCGTGATCTGAGCAATGCTCTGCACGCTGCGAATCCGCGAACGCATCTCACGAACCGAAGCCATATCTCATCCTCGCCGGTCGAACTCGCGTTTCCTAACGCCAAACCGCCTGAAACGCGGTCAACGCCTCGTGCAAGGCGCTCTCCGTCTGGGGGGTGATTTCTTTCTGTAGCGCAATATCCTGACCAATCTGCGGATAGGCTGTAGTCAAGTAGCGAATCAATTCCCTCTCCCACTCCTGCATACGCGACACTGCCACTTCATCGGCATAACCGCGTGTGGCCGCGAACAGAACGATTACCTGATACTCCAGCGGCATGGGAGCGTATTGTGGTTGCTTGAGGATTTCCTGCATCCGCTGACCGCGCGCGAGTTGTCGCCGCGTTCCAGGGTCAAGCTCGGTGCTCATCAAGGCGAAGGCAGCCAGTTCGCGATAGGTCGCCATGTCCAGACGCAATTGCGTGGCAACTTGTCGCATGGCCTTTGTCTGCGCATCGCCGCCCACGCGCGAAACGGAAAGCCCCACATTAATCGCCGGGCGAATACCGGCATTGAACAAATCGCTCTCCAGATAGATTTGCCCGTCCGTAATTGAAATAATGTTCGTCGGGATATAAGCGGAGACGTCGCCCAATAGAGTTTCCACAATAGGGAGAGCCGTCAGGGAGCCGCCGGAACCTCTCACCTTAACAATCTTCAAGTCCTGAGCATTCATCATCGCTCGAAGCGCTGTCTCCACATCGTGGCGGCCGCGTGGTCCACCATAGACACGTCCATCCACCGCGTCCTCGACTCTTCCTTCGGCATGAGGAAAATCCTTAGGAACAATGACATACTTGTTCGCCAAACGCGCGGCGCGCTCAAGCAAACGCGAGTGTAGGTAAAAAATATCGCCAGGATACGCCTCGCGCCCAGGCGGCCGGCGCAATAGCAAAGAAAGTTGGCGGTAAGCCCAGGCATGTTTGGAGAGATCATCATACACGATCAGCACATCGCGCCCACTTTCCATAAATTCTTCACCGATGGCGCAGCCAGCATAGGGAGCAAGGTACTGCAAGGCAGCCGGCTCATCCGCCGCGGCAACAACCACAACCGTATGTTCCATTGCGCCATATTGCCGCAACAACGCCACCGTGCGGGCTATCGCCGCTTTCTTCTGACCAATCGCAACGTAGATGCAAAGGAGGTCTTTGCCTTTCTGATTGATGATAGTGTCAATGGCAATCGCTGTCTTTCCTGTCTGCCGGTCGCCAATGATAAGTTCACGCTGGCCGCGCCCAATCGGAATCATGGCGTCAATGGCCTTGATGCCCGTTTGCACCGGCGTATCCACGTCCTGACGCTCGATTACACCCGGCGCGATGCGCTCCACCGGCCGGTAGACCGTAGACGGAATCGGGCCACGACCGTCAATCGGTTCCCCTAAGGCATTGACCACGCGCCCGATGATGCCATCCCCAACCGGCACCGAAGCAATGCGTCCAGTTGAACGAACTGCCATCCCCGCCACAATGCCCGAGGAATCGCCCAGGATAATCACACCAACGTTATCTTTTTCTAGATTAAGAGCAATTCCCTGAATGCCATGAGCAAACTCAACTAACTCTTGCGAACGAACACCGGGCAAGCCGGCGACGCGCGCAATCCCATCGCCGGCCTCCAGCACGACGCCGACCTCGGCAACTTTGACTTGGGGACGGTAGACCTCCAGCCGCTTCTGCAAATCCAGAACGATTTGTTGCCCAATCTCTGCCATGAGTTCCCTGTAAATAAGAATTTTCGCCCGGCCTGAAACCGCCGGGGAAGCCAGTAGCAGAGCGTAATCATACTTGAAAGAAAGGAGATTGTCCAGTTCTACGAGTCCACCGCTGGATAAAAAGTTTCACGCCAGGTCGCCAAAAACGCAAAGAACACAGGTGGATGACCGTAAATTCTCACTTAGCCCTTTTCGCATAACCGGTCTCCCACTTTGCCTGAACAAATGCTGGGACAGGCCGGCAACCCTCTCTTACAGACCTGTAACAGCCTTTCGAGGCTATCGCAGAAGAATCTCTGCATTATGAGAGAATCGCCGGGTAAGCTAAAGGGCCCACTTGGCAGCCCTGGCAAGACGATGTGATTTTCTGCAGGAGAACTTTAAGGCAAACGACCAAAGCCCCTCACTATCTCTTTCGTTGCGCAGCGTTGGCCGTCAACGTCCTTCCCACACCACAGAGACGAGAGGCACAGTCCAACCGAGTTCCTTCGGCGCCATTATACCTCGCAAAAATCTCCCTTTTCCTAGAACCAACCCATTCGTGACAGCCGCACTTTTCTAGCCTCTCAGGAAGTGTCGGCAGTCGGATCCTCTGCTTGTACCCACCAGGCTACCCCTAGCAAGCCGGGGCCAGCATGAGCGCCAATCACAGGGGTTAATTCGGTGAGAAACCACTCCGTTGGCCGGAAAAGAGCAACCAGATCCTGCGCCAGTTCTTGTATCTCCTTCGGCGCGTCGGTATGACAAAAGGCCAAAACAACCTTACCAGCAGAGAGCACATTTCTCAACCAGTGAATCATTCGCTGTACCGCGCGGGATTTTGTCCTGGCCATACCAATCAACCGAATGCGCCCCTGCACGATTGTCAGGATCGGGTAGATGTGCAACGCAGATTTTACCCACCGTTGCGTCTCCACCACCCGTCCGCCCTCTGCTAGAAACTTAAGGGTAGTCAATACACCGACAAATCCGACCCGCTGACGAATCTTCTCCACAGCATCCAACATGACGGCGAAAGGAACACCGCGCTTTGCCATACGCGCCAGCGCCAGGGCCACAAAACCCTGCGCCGGCCCTGCCACATGGCTGTCAACGACATGCACCGGGAACGATTCGCCCATCATCTCGCCGGCCAGACGGGCAGCCCCCCAGCTTTGGGTCAAGCTGGCAGGCGGCGTCACCACGATTGCCGCATCGTATTCCTTTGCCAGTCGCTGGTACAAAGAGAGATATTCACCAGGTGATGGCGCAGAGGTGCGCGGCCGGCATCGCTCCTCATGCAACATGCGGTAGTAGAGACGAGAGTCGATACCTATCCCATCCCGATACACCCCATCCGGCAGAATCAGACTCAAAGGGACAACATGAATCCCCTCACGCGCGTACACTTCGCTCGGCAAGGAAGCAATGCTGTCAGTCACAATGGCTACCGGACGCGATGGAAGTGGCGTATCCTTTGGCGCAAGCCAGTGCAGGAAGAGTTTTCCGGCGTTAGGACGCCGCGCCCAATCATACAAAATCTGCGGGATGGTACAGAAGCCCATCGTGACCAGTAAAACTGCCGGCGCAAGCACTACGACCGGGGAGTATCCCTGCCAGTAATTCAATCCCATCAGAAGCAAGAAGCTGGCCAGCGCCCCCGTGACGGCGCTACCGGTGATGACCAGATAAACAACCCCCAGAATTGGCAAGATCAGCAGGGTTTCTAGCGGAGCCAACGCCAACAGCGCCCCGAGCGATGTCGCCAGACCCTTGCCGCCGCGGAAACGAAAGTAAACGGGGTAACTATGCCCTATCACCGCAGCGACCGCGCCGGCCAGCGACCAGAATTCGCCCAGTTCCAGCCAGCGCGCGACCAGCACCGGCAAAGCCCCCTTGGAAAAGTCCACCAGACCCACACAAACCGCCGCCCAGATTCCTACGCTACGCGCCACATTGGCCGCCCCAGCGTTACGATTCCCAAGCGCGCGAATATCTTTCCCCGTCCACAGGCGCGTCACCAAAATAGCGGAGGAGATAGAGCCAAGAAGATAGGAACCGATAAGCAAGAAAAGGTGAGGCAATAATGAAGCCATTACTGCTACTCAGGAAATTCTCGCCTTTCCTTTCCTTTGGAACTGCATAGGGGGTCACGCCTGTCCACAAGGCTTATCCCTGTGGACCGAGTTGCGCCAGCAGATCGGCCACTTCGCGCAGCTCGAGCCACCATTGCTCCTTCGGCCGTTGGAAACGAAAATCCACCATGCGCTCGAAGTCGCGCATATCATGGAATTTGATCTGGCCATCCTGCATTCCGATAAAAGCGCTGCCTGATCCATTCCTCTCGCACTGGTCAATCAGGTATTCCAAACACAAGCGCGCCAGACGGGTCGCCTGGATGCGATCGAAGGGTGATGGGTCGCCGCCCTGTTGGAGATGGCCGAGGATGGCAGGACGCACATCGAAGACATCGCGCCCTTCCTCCTCAAACAGCGCGCACATGAATTGCGTGTTATAGATAGGGTTAGCGTACTCGTTGCGAATCATGAGACCGAGCCGTCGTCCGGCCTCGAAGCCGCGCATGAGACGCTCCACATCCGCTTGCAAATCTTTGAGCGTTACGCCTTCCTCATGAATATAGACGCGTTCGGCGCCGGTCGCCAACCCGCTCATCAGCGCCAGATAACCGCACCAGTGACCCATGACTTCCACCACAAAGCAGCGACGTGTGGCTACCGCGGACTGCTTGATTTTATCTACCGCCTCCACGATGCTGTTCAACGCCGTATCGGCGCCAATACTGAACTCTGAGCCGGGTAGGTTGTTGTTAATGGAAGCCGGCAGACAGATTGTCGGAATATTGAATGCGGGGAAATTCGCGCGGTTGAGGAGCATGTTGTACGCCGCCTCATAGCCGCTCCAGCCGCCAACAATCAACAAAGCGTCTATCCGATGGTCCTCAATGGAACGCGCGATGGCGTATAGGTCGCTTCCCTTTGGCACGAGACGACTCGTGCCAAGTTCCGAGCCGCCGCGCGAGACCCATCCACTCACGCTCATCCAGGTCATTTCTTCGATTTCGCCGCGCGCCAGGCCTTCAAAGCCATTGCGGATGCCAAGCAGGATATGGCCTCTATCTAGTCCCAGGCGGACGGCCGCGCGCACGGCGGTATTCATCCCCGGCGCGGGCGCGCCGGCGTTCATCACAGCAATCCGAAAACGCATTTGTCCGCTCACAAGCGGATGCGGCAACGCGCGCACCATCGTCTTCAACGTATTGAAGGCATCCTTGAAACTCGACGTGCGCAGTTCCATGGCCTTCTCATAGTCTTTCGCGGCAATGACCTTGGCTACTTTCTGTGTCTTTTCCACGCACTCCATGAGCGGCATGTGCGTCAGGCGATTGCTACGAATCCCGATGACCAGTGGTTCTTGATCTGCTTTCGCCTGCAACAGGGTCTCCACCGCCTCATAGCCCAGCAACGTGCCCAATACCCGGTCATAGGCGCTTGGCCGCCCACCGCGTTGCACATGCCCCAACACCGTCACCCGCACTTCCTCGCCGAGGCGTTCCTCAAGCGCTTTTTGCACGTCCGCGCTCCCAATGTAATTCCCGTCACGGTCGCGCGCGCCCTCGGCAAGGATGACAATGCTATCACGTCGACCGGCCTTACGTCCGGCGCGCAGCCGCTCGGCCATCACATCCTGCCAGTTGTCCACATCCGGCGGCGACTCTGGAATGAGCACCCAGTCGGCGCCACAGGCCAGAGCACTCATCAAAGCCAGATAGCCACAGTTGCGCCCCATTACTTTGACAACAAAGGTGCGCTGATGGCTGGCCGCCGTGCTGGTGATCGCATCTACCGCCTCTGTAATCCGATGCAGGGCAGTATCCGCGCCGATCGTCATGTCGCTGCCATAGAAATCGTTATCAATAGAACCGACCAACCCGACGATGAGCAGGTAGGGATGCTCGGCAGCAAGTTCAGTGGAAATTTCCCCTCGCTCGACCAGTTCGTTCAGGAGCGAGGGCCATTCCTGACGAAAAAGGTTCGCGCCGGTCAACGAGCCATCGCCGCCGATAACGACCAAACCATCTATGCCGTGCTCAAGTAGGTTTTTCGCCGCCAGACGACGTCCCTCGCGCGTCATGAACGCTTCACAGCGCGCAGTCCCAATAATCGTTCCGCCCTGATGGAGAATTCCACCGACCGAATCCCAGTCCATCTTCCGGATTCGCTCGCCACCATCCACCATACCCTGATAACCCTCGTAAATGGCGAAGACCTCCGCGCCGCGATAGAGAGCAGTACGCACAACCGCCCGCACCGCCGCATTCATCCCCTGCGCATCTCCGCCACTGGTGAGAACCGCTATTCGCCTGGTGGTACCCATTGTTTGCTTCCTCCTGAGGAACAAGAAAGTCGCCGCGTGGAATGTTTATATTGTACCGCGATTACCTCAACGCAGATGGTTGACGATCAATCCTTCTTGTTGTCTTTTCCCCCAATCCACCTCCCTATCAACCATAAAGAGAAATCAACCCGTTGGTAATCGGCCGTAGCCCAAAACAGGTCAAGGGACATACCCGCCGTGAAGAACCAACTCGGCTCCCCATCATCACGATTTACGAATCTCATGAGCCAGAACGAGGTCTCCGGCAAGAGAGCATCTCTCCCTCATCCGCTGACCATCCATTCTCACGCCGTCCCTCTGGTCAGAACAGCGGCGATCCTGTCCTCGATCACGGCTGTATCTTCTGGGGCTGGAAGCAAGGCTGGTAATCGGCCCCAAGAATCAAGACGTAGGAGACGCCTTGCCGATACCCTGGCGCGGCAACCAAGGCCGATTGCGGCAATCCCAACACACTCAGCAAGTGGGCTGCGCGCCTAGCATCCTGTTCAGAAGTCACATCATATAACCAGCTTTGCTCATAGTTACGACGATCGGCGCGGGCTAAGCGCGTCTCATAGCCTGCATAATTCAGCCGCTCCGCTGCCAAACGATCCCAGCCGTCGTTCGGCGTGCCATTCCAGATTTCGACCACAATGTCTTCGTCCGTCTGGTTTCGACGCTGCGGCGATAACGCCATCTCGAGCATAGCGCGAATCGCCGCGCCATCAGGCACAGCCACCCAGGCTCCACTAGACGTCGTCCAGGAAGTAACCAGCGGCGGCGCGATATAGTAACTGCGGATGTCCGCATTCGTCACATGCCAGGCCAGGGGAGCCAACGCCAAGAGCGTGGACAAATCTACATCGGTGCGTACAGAGTTGCGCAACGTACTGTAAAGTTGAGGAATTCTCACCACCGCGCCCATCTGCAACCCTTTCGCGTACATCGCCCGCAACACCTCCTGTTGTCGGCGGTTGCGGTCATAGTCGCTCGACTTCTTGCGCGCCCGCGCGTACCACAACGCCAGATCGCCGTCCATGTGTACCACGCCGGGGTTGACTGTGTACAGTTCCCAATTCTCCTCCACCTGTGGATCGAGTTCCGGCGATTTCAAGCGCCAATCGGTATAGGGGCAGGCAACCGGCACATCAATCCCACCCAGTGTATTGACAATCCGGCGAAAGCCGTCGAAATCAACCAAGACCGTGTGATCTACACGCAAGCCTAAATTATAGAGTACGGTGTTTTTGAGCAAGGATTCCCCACCATCTAGACCATTTGCCGCACCATGGACATAGGCCGTGTTAATTCGTTGCATTTCCCAGCCCGGAATATACACCCATAAATCGCGCGGAATTGAGATGAGTGTAACCTGTCCCAGTTTTGGGCGAATGGCGACGAAAACAATCGTATCGGTGCGAAATGGCGCGCCGAGTCTCACGTCCGAGCCAAGCAGAAGGAAGGTCACCATTTCATTATCCGTCAGCAGCGGCATCGGCGTCGGGGCACCTTCCGGAACGTAGAACGCGGGCGGAGTCCAGGCCGTGGGCAAGAGAACGGTAAAATCAGGGGTGGACGAAGGGGTCGCTTCGACCACCTGAGGAGAAGCAGGAATAGGAGTGAGGGATGGCGGCGGGGTATCCGTCCCGGGCAATGGCCGGAACGGCGTCGGTGTTGCCGTCGCATTCGCTGGAAGCGTCACATAGAGGGGAAACGTAGCGGTTGGCGTAGGAACAACCGCCTCAGACAGCGTCGCCGTATGGCAAGCAGTTAATAGGAGAGGAAGCACAATACGTTGCCAACGCGATAGATAACGGCGACCACGACATACCTTCATGGGATAGACGTATCTGCGGGGGGAGTAGGTGTGCACGTGTTGGAGGGAAACGGCGTCGCAGAAGGAATGAGCGTCTCCGTCGGGACGAACATGGAAGGCGTCGGCGTGATCGTGAAGCCAAACAAAGGCGTGCGCGTGGGCATGTTGGGAACGTAAATAACGCGCCCGGCAAGGATGAGCGTAGAATCACCGAGACAATTCGCCTGCTGCAACTGCGCCACAGTCACCCCATAATACTTTGCCAGGCTATAGAGTGTATCGCCGGGTTGAACTGTATACAGAATCCAGCCAAACGGCGGACCACAAGGAGGACGCGTCGCCGTCGGCGCGGGCGGCAGGTATAACACCGCGCCGGGGACCAGGCTCCGGCTCAGCAGACAATTCGCCTGCATCAAAGCTTGAACGCTGATGTGATAGGTCTGCGCAAGTGATTCGAGCGTTTGTCCAGACTGAATCACCAGCGGCACCCACCCTGCCGGGGGCGGACAGGAGGCCGGCGATGGCACGACCGGCGAGGGCGAGGGTGATGGGGGCTGTGTTGCAGGCATTTGCGCCGGTGATGGGAAAGAAGGTTGTGTCAGCGTAGACGTCACATAGGGAGATGGCAAAACCAGCGAACGCGCTCCCTCCGCCAGCGACAGCGAAAAACCTCCCAAGATGAAAAGGAAACAAAGGAGCGCCGTGAGCAAACCGGCCAGCAACGGTTTTGGGTCGCGCAGCATATCATTTCCTTTCCTCACTCGCCTTCTGAACTTCTACCGGCAGCAGAACGCTAAATGTGGAACCAACACCAGCCTCTGTCTCCACCCAAATCCGTCCCTGTTGCGCTTCCGTCAAGGTTTTGGCAAGCGAAAGGCCAACACCGGTATCCCCGAGGCCGGGAATGAGCGCATTATCAGCGCGGTAACGTCGCGCGAAAACATGCGGCAGGTTCTCGGATGGGATGCCTCCGCCCGTATCCGAGACCTGAAGAAGCAGGTAATCTTGTTCCCCTTCCTGCTGAATCTGAAGACGCAAGGTAATTGTCCCGTCCGCCGGCGTGGCTCCGCTGGCATTCTGTAAGAGGTGGATGAGAATCTGCTGCAATGCTTCGCGATCCGTTTGAACTTGCGTCTGTGGATCCGGCAAGTCCAGGCGCAAGGTAATATTCTTTTCGCGAATCTGATTGCCGACATAGGTCATCGCGTTATCCACCACAAGAGTCAAGTCAATGGGTTCGGGCTTGATATTCACGCGCACAGCCTCAACAGCAGTGATTTGTATCAAATCCTCGATTAAGGACGCAATGCGTTCCGTCGCGGCTTTGATTCGCTCGAGGAACTTGCGCTGTAATGTGCCAAGAATGCCGACCGATTCGCCCAATAGCAAATCCGTATAGCCAACGATGGAAGACATTGGTTGGCGTAGTTCCTGTGCAATCGAGGCGATGACATCCACCTGTTCTTCGCTAATCGGGCCTCCGGCGCGCTTTTCCAACTCGAGGATTTTGATATTGGCTTCGGCCAGCGCGTTTTGCAGGCGAGCCACATCTTCCAGCGCCGCGCGCAAATCCTTCTCCAACTGAGCCGCCTCTGCATACTGAGGCATCAATCCTTCGCGCAGTTGCTCATTTTCGGCGCGCAGCGCCTCGATGAGTTGCTGCGCCTCCTCCTGCGCCGCGAGCAACGCCGCCACATTCTCAACTTGCATCTGTTGCTCCACCACCTGCTGACGAGCGGCGTCAAATTGACTCAAGAGGGTTTCGTACTTCTTCTCAGCTTCCTCGGCGCGATCGAGTGCTTTCTTAATCTGAGCCAGCGCCGCTTCGCGCTCTTGCTCCAACGCCGCGACGCGCTGGCCGCGCTGAAGAATTGGAGCAAACAGCGAGGCAACATTGGTCAGGAAGGCTTGATCCTCTGCATTCCACAAACGATTGGAATAGGGTGCAAGGAGAAGCAACGCCCCCAGAGGAGCTCGCTCACCCAAAATCGGGACGCTTAAGAGATGCCCAGGACTGGAAAGACCGAGAACCTGCCCAAGACCCTTTAAATCTGCCGAAGTACTACTGGCCGGCAAGCGCAATGGTCGGCCGCGTTGCACAGCGCTGACCAGCAAAGGAACTGCCTCCGCATCTATCGTCGTTCCGCCAAGCCCTTCCTCCCGAATCAAATCATAGCCACAAGCGATGATCAGATCCTGATTTCCACCCGGGGTGACCAAGAAACATAGGTCAGCTAGCATGGCCTGGGCGACCGCGCGCGTCAGAGATTCTGCAATCTTCTTTTCTTCGAGTTCGGCTGCCAGCACCAGAAGGGCATGGAAAGCTTTCGGATCCGCACTATAACGGCGCCGCTCAACACGCGGCATCTCCGCAGGTACTGCGGATTTTGCTTGCTCGGCTTGTCCCGACGGTGGTCTGGTCACAGGACGCGCGAGCGGCATTGGGAAACGCTGCGGCAAGGTCAACAGAATCGGATAAGCAGCCAGTTGCATCAGACGAACCACGCCGGGGAAGTTGCTCTGAGGAACGGGGGGAATCAGGTAAATCAGGTGACCGGCAAACAACAACCCCATCAAGCCAAGCCCTTGCCCCCAACCATTGGGTTGACGGATAATGAGCAGGGAAATGCCCAACACGACAACGCCGATCGAAGCCAGTTGCCAGAGCATATCCAGCAGCGACTGGCTAAAGACCATCGCGCCGCTATTCGGCGCCCATAAAAGTAAGGTAACTCCGAATACCGGCGCGACCACCAGGCTAAGCAGCGCCGCCGCCATGTCGGCCAAGCGCACCGGCTCAGGGAAAGCCCACAACCAGACTATCCAAATGAGACTCCACAGGGTGATCGCGCGGTCGAGGGGCGGGAGAATCACCTGCGACGAGAATACTCCCTGCCACACCAGCGCGCCCACCAGAAATTCCAGCAATTGCAATCCGAGCAAGATGGTCAGCCCAACGACCATGCGCCTGGCCTGAGGGAACTCACTCGAACGCCAGAGCGTGACGGCCTCCAGCAATGCCCCCGCGATCAAGAACCCCAGCGTCAGATGGTATACCAGATTGCCGGGCGCGACGGTGAGGAAAGAGAATATCTGACCAAAGAGCTGACTCATAGAAAAGATTATACTGCGCTTTCGCTGGAACGGTTACTCTTCCAACGCGGCTTCTATTGCCGCGACCACCGCTTCAAAGGAAAGGAACATCGCCAGGAGTAACGATGACTTCGTTGACAAAGACCGAAGGGGGTTCCCTTTACTCCCCCACTGTAAGCCAAGTTCATAGTCTGTCTGAATCCCTTCCGCGTACCGTTGCGCACGGAAACAAACGCCAAATTCCTCCTCATCCAAACCAAGGAAGCAAGCGAAGTCGAATAGCCGCGCGTTGCGGAACGCGCCTTGATTCTCGCCACTCCAGTTTGCCGGCAACACATCATGGTACTCCCAGAACTTACCCTGCTCTGCGGCGCACAGAGCAGCCTTGGCCGCCTGATGTGATTCGCCGTTCGGATGTCCACCATCCAGAAAAGCGAAGAAATGATTAAGTTTAAGTATAGAAAGCCCGGCCAGTTTCCACATACGTTCGGATAATTTGCGGCCCTATCTCGAGAGGGGAATAGGCGCAGGCCGGGCGCTGGAAATCCTCCCACACGTCCATGGGTACAGGCGCAGCCGGATCCCCTAGGGAATTCCCGTCCGCCTGCACGGAATAGGGAGCATAAGGGGAGGAATGAATCGTCTCTGTTGGCGTCACGGGCAGAAAAGTGGCTGTAGGTGGCGCCAGGAAGGCTAGGGAAGGCAGGAGACAAGCCCACCCCGCAAAGAGAAGCGGAACGGCAAAAACAAGCAGGCGATCGTCTTTTCCTATCCTAGAAAGGAGGGACACCATAACAACCTCTACGAATTACCGACCCATTTCCGCCAGAATGGCATCCAGCCTCTGACTGAACTGATCAAACGGCAGAAGACCAGGAATCAATTGGGTTTTCTGTTCGCCATTCACCTGGTAACTGATGACGAACGAAGGTGTGCCGCGCACGCCCGCCGCCCATCCATCCTTCGCATCCTGTTCGGCCTGCTGACGGTATTTTCCGCTATCGAGGCACTCCTTAAACTCCTTAACATCAAGACCGGCTTCCTCTGCGATAGCAAGCAAGCGCGCACGTGTAAATGAGCCGACATCTTCGCCTAGCATGTTGGCAAACAGCCCATCGTGCATATCCCAGAATTTCTCTTGATCCGCGGCGCAATACGCCGACATTGCTGCGTCAATCGACTCGGTTTTAGCCGGCCGGTTATAGTACTTCGCAAGATTCTCGCTGACAAAGTTGCCCATGGAACGATAAACGAAATACACCTTGCCTGTTGCCACATAATGCTCAACCAGCAAGGGTTCAACCTCTTTGGCAAATTGGACACAATAGGGGCACTGAAAATCGGAGTATTCCACAATTTTTATCGGCGCATTCGGATCGCCGGTGGCGTTGCGCTCTGCCTGAGGACGTTCCACCCTGGGCCAATCCATAAGATTTTCGCGCGCAGAGCGGTTTGCAGATTGAAGCGCAAAGATCAGGAGCCCGCCGACTAGAATCGCCCCAAGAGCAACAAAGCCGATCAGGACCGCCATGCGAATCTGACGCTGACGATGACGGCGTTCGCGAAGAATTTGACGTTTCGATTTTGACATAGACAACTCCCTGTTCAGGTAAGATGAGTATTCAGCCAGTCAAGTAACGTTTGCAAGACCTCTTCCTTTTCCGGTTCATTGTGGATTTCATGGTATAACCCTGGCCATAGGCGCAAGGTGCATCGCTTCTGTGGAACAGCGGCGGCAAAACGACGACTAGCCTCCGCGGAGGTGATCCGATCCGCTTCGCCATGCATCAGGAGCAGAGGCAAGGGAAATTCCGGGGCGTGCTGCATTGCCCACAAACCAGCCTCATACATCAACACAAACAAACGGGCAGAAATCTTGCCGTGCACCAGGGGATCGTTCTCGTATGCCCTCACCACGCTCTCGTCGCGCGATAAAGCCTTGGTCTCAAGACCGCTCTCTTGCGTAAAGGCGGGGAACACACGATTCATGATTTTTCCCAGGGCCACTCGAACAAGCGGTGGCTGGAAGGCAAGTTCAAGCCAGGGTCCTGTAGCCACTACGCCTCGCAAATCAGAACGGCAACGTAAGGCATAGTTGATCACCAGGTTACCACCCATGCTGTGCCCGTAGAGGAAGCGCGGCAGGGCTGGATAACGCTCGTCCATTTGTCCTAAAAATAGATCGATGTCAACAAGGAGAGCCTCATAGGAAGGAACGTGCCCGCGCGGACCGCCAGACTTACCATGACCGCGCAAATCAAAGCCTAACAACGCGTATCCGGCTTGATTCAAGGCAGCGGCAACACGGGCATAGCGCCCCACATGCTCGCCGTGCCCGTGCACCAGGCAAACTACCGCCTTTGGCCGCGCCGGGGCCCAGCCGCGTGCACACAGAGATAAGCCATCGGACGCATTCCACACCCATTCCAACGATTCCATGTTGGCTCCTTTCACGCGCAGGATGCGTTTCATCAAGACCGCGAAGCAAAATAGCAAGCAAGGCACATGAACAGATTACTTCCACCACTATGGTCTTTCACACGATACGGGGCATACCAGCGGGAACGGTCATGTCCGCGGCGCGCCGATCTCGAAACGACAATAGGGATCGCAGCGCGCCAGGCAGTGAGTCTCCACAACTTCGTGCTCCAGGCCGGTCACCCAACGCACTGCCTCGTCAATAGAACCAACGTAGAGATGACAGATGGGCGATTCGCTGTACCGTCCGTGGCAGATGGCGCAGGTGGATTCGACATAAGCGATTCGGTCGCCCTCCTCTTCCACCCACGCTTCCACCTGGGGGTTGGTCTTCTTTAAAGCATTTACCATCCCGTTCAAGACGAAACGGATACGCTGACGATGCGGCAAAAGTTTCAATGCTGCGCCGGCCACGCCAAGCAAAGCGGCCTGTTCGCGCGCGCCGTATTGGAAGGAAAGCCTTCCAATACGGCGCAACATTCCACGCCCACCTCGTCCGTAGAACTCCTCAATCGCCGCATTGAACTGGGCGTAGGTATGCGCCGGGATCGCCGGTTGCAGATCATCCGGCGGGAAGTTGCCCATATATCGTTCCAACCCGCACTCACGCAAGACAGCATTCAGGCCATTGGCGCCCATCACCTCCTCCGCCGCGATAAGCGCCTGTCGAACAAGTGTATTGACAATTACAGCATCTTCAAGCCAGGCCATGTTCTCTCCTCTCTCCAAAGCGATACTCATATACCGGATAACGCTCGCCATTGAAACGAAAGTGAAGCCGCTGATACAAACGAAGCGAAGCCAAATTATTATCTTGTGTGTTCACTGTCAGACGGCCAACGCCGCGCGCCGAGGCGCGGCGCAAGAGATCTGCGACCAAGCGGAATCCAAGCCCTTGTCGTTGCCTGTCGGGCCGCACCGCCAGACGCGCCAGATGCAGGCCATACGGATTCCGAGTGCTTATCTGATAACCGATAATTCGTCCGGCATCCTCCATCACCGTAGCAATGCCGGCTTGTTGCAAGGCGCGCCGTAACGTATCCACCGAGTTTTGCCAGATTGACTCGAAGGCAAGGGCATCTAATTCTGCTACTTCCTCTAAATCGGCCGGCGTCATGATGCGAATCCGATTGTCTATCGGCTCAAACGTGACAGGAAACGGCGCCTCACACGCAAGAGTGACGATATGTTGGCGAAGCCGGAAGTTACTGGCCTGCAAAACCTCCACCAACCAGTCTTGCAGCGCAATGGCCACTACCACGCTGTTTTCTCCAGCGCGCTCCACCTCGCGATAGACTGCCTCCCACAAGATCTGCCAAGCCGCGTTCAGGGAAAGCGACTCGTCATGGACGAAAAGGCGCAGCCAGTACACATGCGGCGGGTCAGGCGGACAGGCCAACGCCGCAACCAACCGCCCCGCCTGTTCCACAACCAGGAAAGGGGGAAACCCCAACCAATCTAACGGCGTATGCCAATCAAGATGGCGGTGAAAGCGAGCCGGCGCATGAATGAGGGCCGCAATCTGTCTGGCATCGGCCTGAATGGCAGGGCGAAGATGCAACTCTAGCGGCGTCTTTTCCATAACACATGAAGCATGAGCGTTCTAAGCAGACGTTGTTTGAATGTGGGCTTCCGGATGCCCAGCAGGGCATCCTGTTCATCGTAAATCATCTCCGTCAGCCTGCCCAATCGGGCATTGATCTCTGCTACAGAACGCAATACATCAGCGCGCGCCTGATCCTCGCCAACCTGTTCCAGCAGGTCCGCTGCTTGCCGGTACAGTGCGAGCGATTCCTCGTACCGTTTGAGGGCTTCCAGCACACTCGCCTGATTGGCCAGCGCAAATGCCTGACGGCGCGCGTCGCCGACTGCAGCAAAGATCTCTGCAGTTCCTTCCACTGCGACCAATGCTTCCTGCGGTCGTTTGGCCTTGAGTAGCGCGACGCATTGATTGTTCCTGGCCTCCGCGGCACTCAGGGAATCTCCCTGGGAGAGATAGCCCTCCGCCGTCTCGGCAAAGAGGTTCGCCGCCTCCAGATAACGACGACACTGATACTGTTGTTTGGCCATCTCAGAGATCTGCAACGGATTAAGATCGCCCATCGTTAGACCACCATCACAGGGTAATCTCCAACAACCCTTCTGCGACCGAACGCAATTGTTCTACAGACATAGAACTCAACCGCAACGCTAGCTCAAGATAAGGACGGTTCACCGGTTTACAAACGAACTCGCGCAATTCCGGCGGTAATTGCAGGAATTCGCGCAAGGTTTTCTGTTCACTGATCCATTGTCCAACCGGTCCACTTTGATCCAACAAAGCACCCTCATCGCCCTCCAGCACAGTCATGAGGGCTTCCAATTCCGGAAGAGGAATCGCCCGTTCGCCTAATTCATACGCCCGCAAACGACCGCTCGGAAGGCCGGTTCGCGCGGCGAGGGCTTGGAGCGAAAGGCCCGCCTTCATCCGCTGCTGACGCAACCGCGCCCCAATCAAGCGGTGACGAACACTCATGAGACGCTCCAGATTCAGCGACTCGGCAGGGTCGGCATCATCTGAGATCGCCTCGTTACTCCAGAAATGCTCCACCGGCAGCCGCATGGTATAGGCGAACACTTCCACTTCCGGCAAAGAGGGCGACTTTCTGCCCGACTCATAGGCGCGCCAGACGGCAGGCGTCACACCGATCATACGAGCGCACTCTGCCACACTCTTCCGCGCCTTCAAGCGCGCGTCGCGCAGCAAGACGCCAAGTTTGCGGGCGCGAATGCTGATTTGAATCGAAGTACTCACGACCGACTCCTTGTGCACTGCTCCGGTTTAACCAACAAAAGTAGCAGCCAAACGCAAACGACAGGTAATAATCGCTCTACCATCTCCTGTTCTATTTTACACCACCTGCGTATTTTCGATATTCCCCTCCCGTTACGAGAGGCCGCAGAAAAGCCTCGCGGCGCGCTCTGCGCGGCAGAGGACTTGGCCGGACTCATGGCAAAATACGGTATAATACCCTGTCGTTCGACGAAATATCCCCCGGCCTGTGGTCGTTGGAAATAACGAGGTGCTTTCATGTCTCCAAAGCGTACGTATCAACCCAAAATCCGCCGTCGTGTGCGTGTCCATGGTTTTCGCGCGCGCATGGCTAGCGCCGATGGTCGTCAGGTTCTCAAACGTCGTCGGTTAGCAGGCCGTCATAGACTGACCGTGCGGAGTAATGCTCACGTTAAACGCATACGGTGGTGAACAAAGATAGCGGCCAGAGTTCCTCGATGCAACGCCGGCAACCCGGCAGGCGAGGTTTGCGTGCAGCGTCGTTTTCGCCTGACGCGCTCAACGGATTTTCAGCGGGTACGGCGCGCCGGAAAGTCATATGTCCACCCGCTCGTTGTGTTGCTCGTGGCGGGTTCTGATCAACCGCATCCGCGAGTCGGTTTCGTCGTCGGGCGCTCGTTAGGGAGAGCCGTGCGACGGAATCGGGCTAAACGCCGTCTGCGCGCGGCGCTGCGCCCTTTGCTCCCCAGCATCGCGCCGGGGCACGACTTAATTCTGATTGCTCGCGCTGGTTTGCTCGAAGCCACGTTCACCGAGACACAGGCAGCTTTGCAGGCTCTCGTGCGCCGCGCTGGGCTTCTTCTGCCGGAAAATCATGACGTACTTGCCCACTGACTATCCCAAAGAACCACGCCTGAGCGATCTACCGCGTCGGCTCGAGTACTGGCCGCGCTGGTTCATCCTCGCTCTCATTCGCCTCTATCAGGCGACCCTCTCCAAAGCGCTTCCACCCAATACCTGCCGTTTCTATCCCTCGTGCTCCCACTATAGTTATCAGGCGATCTACAAATACGGTATTCTCAAAGGTGGGACCATGGCTCTCTGGCGCATCCTGCGCTGTAATCCGTTCCATCCGGGCGGGTACGATCCCGTTCACTAGGAGTCAGCCTGCATGATGATGAAACCAAAATCGTCCTTATTTGTCCTCTCCCTTACCGTGATTGGCTTGTTCATGAGCGGTTGCGCTCAAGGATTGATGCCGGCCTCTTGGCCGGGCATCACCGTTAGCGGGAACGTTGCGTATGTGGCTGCCGGGCCTCAGATCTTCGCCGTCAACTTGGCCAACGGCGCGGCAAAATGGCGCTTCCCCGAACGAGCGAAAGCCACTCAATTCTTTTACGCCGCTCCCGCGCTCACAGAGGACGGTCAGCTCATCGTCGCCGGCTACGACCACGTTCTGTATAGCATTGACCCTGCTAACGGCAAAACGAAGTGGATGTTCAAGGGCGCGCGTGACCGCTACATCGCCGCCCCTCTCGTGACAAAGGACAGAATCTACGCCCCCAACGCTGACTACCGCCTGTACGCCCTCGACACGGAAGGTAACCTACAATGGGCGTTCGAGAGCGGTCAATCGTTCTGGGGGTCGCCTCTGCTGGAAGGCGAGACTCTCTACATTGGTTCGCTAGACCGAAAAGTCTATGCCCTGCGCGCCTCGGATGGCAAGAAACTCTGGGAACGCAGTTTGAGCGCGGCCATTCTCAGCGCGCCTGCTACCGCGGAAGGTCGGCCGCTTTTCGTCTCTACCTTCGACGGCATCCTCTACGCTCTGGAGAAAAACAACGGCGAGGTTCTCTGGCAAAAGTCCCTTGACGCCCGCTTGTGGTCTACACCGCTCATCGTCAACGACCGCCTATATATAGGCGACGAGGCCGGCCGGCTCCACGCGCTGGATATCGCTACGGCAGACGAACTCTGGCAGGCGGATGCCGGCAGCGCCATCTTGCACGCTCCTATCCTGCTCTCCGATTCGCTACTTGCCTTCGGAAGCGAGGATGGCCGTCTCCAAGTAATCACACTGGATGGCGCCCCGGAGTGGCAGCAAACCATTCGCGGCAAACTGTACGGCGCGCCAGCCAAAGCCGGTGATCTGATTTTGGTCGCGCCAGTGGAAGGCGATTCTGTGCTCATCGCGCTGACCTCTTCCGGCGCGCAAAAGTGGGCCTTCAAGCCCAACCAGTGATAGCAGTTGCCTGTTGAAACACTGTGCTTGAGAACCTTTCAGGCCATGGAAGCACTTCCTTTCACAACCCGAAGTCTTGCGCCACAGGCAAAAACCACTCTCTGAGCTACCGTTTGCCACACAACCTACGATACTCGGCCCTTCGCTGCCGCAAATGATAGAACCAATTATGAAACACACCTCGCCTTCGGGTGACACCCATTGCACGCTAACCTATGAACGAATAACCCTCCAGGAGCTTTCATCATGTGGGAATTTATCGTGAACATTCTGGCAAACCTGCTGATCTGGATTTACAAACTGGTCGGCGAAAACTTTGGCATAGCAATCATTCTCTTCACCGTGCTCGTCAAAGTAGCCACTCACCCTCTACAGGCCAAACAAATTCGCTCCGCCAGAGCCATGCAACAATTGCAACAATCCAAAGAATGGCAGGCCATGCTCAAAAAATATAAGGACGACAAGGAAAAACTGGCACAGGAACAGATGCGCCTTTACCGCGAGAAAGGCATTAGCCCATTCGACTCGTGCCTGCCGATGCTCATTCAGTTGCCCATTCTCTTCGCCCTCTACCAAAGCATTGTGCGCGCTTTGGCCTCCTCGCCGCTTCAGTTAATTTACCTGGCGCGCGGGGTCTTCCCTATTTTCGGCGCAGAGGAACTCATCCCCCTCAACAGCAAATTCTTATGGATGAACTTGGGACAACCGGAGCGGATATACGTTTTCGGCGTAGCAGTTCCCTTGTTGGCGATCCTTGTCGCCCTGACCACGTACATCCAATCGAAACTGACCATACCGCCACCGTCCACAGATAATCCGGCCGATCCAAGCGCCCAGATGGGGCGAACCATGTCCTACATGATGCCTTTGATGATGGGTTGGATTACCTACAGTCTGGCTTCCGGCTTGGCTGTGTACTTCATCGTGAGCAACATCCTAGGCGTGGTACAACAGGCATTGATGGGACAGGTGTATTGGAGCAATCTCTTCCCGAGAAAACAGGGAGGGAAAAATGAGCAGCAAAACCCGCGCGACTCTTGAAATCATTGCCCCCACCGTTGACGAGGCCATCGAGCGCGGCTTGGCAGACTTGAATCTACCGCGCCAAGCCGTTGAGGTGGAAGTGCTGGATGTAGGCAGCAAAGGATTGTTGGGAATCGGCGGGCGCCAGGCGCGCGTGCGTCTCACGATGATCCAGGCTGGCGCCTCCTCAGAAGTCGCGCCGCCCCCTACCCATAGCGAATCGGACCTGCTCGCGCGGACCCAGCACGTTGTCGCCGAATTGCTACAAAAAATGCACATTGCCGCCTCCCCGCAGGTAGAATGGAAAGCGATAGGGGAAAACGGCGAACAAGCCATCTACGTCAATCTCCGCGGCAACGATCTGGGAATTCTCATCGGTCGCCGCGCGGAAATTCTGAACGCCTTTCAGTATATCGTCAACCTTATCGTGGGCAGGGAGGCCGAACGCTGGGTCCAGATCATTGTGGACGTGGAAGGTTACCGCTCGCGCCGCGAACGTCAGCTGCGTCAACTGGCGCGCCGTATGGCTGACCAGGCAGTCAGGACCGGCCGCCGTCAGGTGCTCGAACCCATGTCCGCCGCCGAACGACGTATCATTCATCTGGAGTTGCGCGATCACCCCGACGTGACCACCCAATCGATCGGCGAGGAACCTAGCCGCAAGGTAACGATCATTCCCAAAATGAACCGTTCCTCTTCGTCGAACAGTCTTCAAGTATAATTCGCCATGCCTGTACGTCCCCTGGCCGGACCGGTGGATTACGTAGTCATGGGTCACCTGGCCTGCGACCGCACGTCGCAAGGAGCGCAACTGGGCGGCACTGCCGCCTACGCAGCGCTGACGGCCAAAGCGCTGGGGCTGCGCGTGGGCATTGTCACCGCTTGGGGTGACGAGTTTCCTCTCGATGCCCTGCAGGGCATTTCGATTCAGAGCAAACCGGCGCCCCACAGCACTACGTTCGAGAACATTTACACCCCAAAAGGCCGTGTCCAGCGCATCCATCATACCGCTCCTACGCTTACTTACCAAGACATCCCGGTCCACTGGCATAAAGCGCCTATCCTCCATCTTGGCCCCATTGCACAGGAAGTCCCGCGGATGCTTCACGAGACCATAAAGCCGGGGTGGTTAGGGATGACGCTGCAAGGATGGCTCAGAGCCTGGGACGAAAGCGGTCGCGTCTACCCATGCGCCTGGTCGGACGCCGCGGCCATGCTCCCTCGCGCCGATGCCGCCATTCTCAGTGGCGAGGACGTGAACGGAGACGAAACACGCATCCGAGAGTTCGCCTCTTACTGTCGCTTGCTGGTCGTTACAGAAGGAGCCAACGGCGCGCGGCTCTATTGGAACGGCCGCGAATACCACTTCGACGCCCCGCGGCAACACGAGGTGGACGCGACCGGCGCAGGCGACATTTTCGCCGCCGCCTTCTTCTATCGCCTCGCGCAAACCCATGACCCGCGCAAGGCGGCATCTTTTGCCACACATCTGGCTTCCTTTTCGGTGACCCGGCCGGGACTGGCCGGTATCCCCACGCCTCAGGAAATCGAAGCTTGTCTGGAGGTATCCTAAAGTGGGACGCGTGTACACGCTTGTCAACCAAAAAGGCGGCGTGGGAAAGACAACCACCGCCATCAACCTGGGCGCTTACCTGGCGCAGTTCGGTCAGCGTGTCTTAATTGTGGACATAGACCCTCAGGCCAATGCAACTTCCTGCTTGGGGATAGATAAACACAGCGTCAAAGGGGGCGCCTACGAGGTCGTTCTTGGCAACGCACCTGCCGCTGCCCTTATCCTGCATAACCCGCGCCTGAAACTATCCCTCTTGCCGTCCAGCCCGGCGCTAGCAGGGGCGGAGGTGGAATTGGTCAACGCCCATGGACGCGAATCCCGCCTTCGCAATGCGCTGGCGCCATTAATTGACCGCTATGATTACCTTCTGGTAGACTGCCCGCCATCCCTTGGCCTCTTAACCGTCAACGGTCTGATGGCTGCCAAAGACGGCCTTCTGATTCCCGTACAATGCGAGTATCTCGCGCTCGAAGGATTGGGCGAACTGACGCGCACGCTACAGCGGATACGAGCCTCGCTCTATCCTTCGCTGCAGATTCGCGGCGTCCTGCTGACGATGTATGATGGACGCACGCACCTCTCCGCCGATGTCGTGAACGAAGTGCGCAAATACTTCCCTCACCAAGTCTTCCAGGCAATCATCCCGCGCAGCGTGCGCCTGGCCGAGGCCCCTTCCTACGGCTTGCCTATCTCGGCATACGCGCCCTCGTGCAGCGCGGCAAAGGCCTATGAATCGCTGGCGCGCGAAGTGCTGGCCAGCGATGGCGTCGCTGTTCCGACTACTGCCTAGGAGGTGACCATATGCCGTCAAAAGCGGGTCTGGGTCGTGGATTGGGGGCGCTCATCCCCGGCGGCGAGGAAGAACAACCCACCGCAGGCAGCGGCGTTCTCATGGTCGCGGTTGACTCGATTTCCCCCAACCCGCGTCAGCCGCGCAGCCATCTGGTTCCCGAAGAACTTGCCGAATTGACCGCCTCCATCCGGGAGCACGGCGTTCTACAGCCTCTCATTGTGACGCCAGGAGAAGGAGAAGGACGCTACACACTCATCGCCGGTGAACGTCGTCTGGAGGCTGCCCGGCTGGCCGGCCTGAACAGCGTGCCGGTCATCGTCCGCGAGGCGACCGACCAACAACGTCTCGAATTGGCTATTATCGAAAACGTCCAGCGCGCGGACCTGAATCCACTGGAAGAGGCGGAAGCCTATCGCCAACTGGCAGAGGACTTCCATCTTTCCCATGAAGAAATTGCAGCGCGCGTGGGAAAGAGCCGCGTGACGATTACCAACACCCTGCGCCTGATGAAACTACCCGACGCAGTCAAAAACGCCCTGATCGAGGGGAAAATCAGCGAAGGCCACGCGCGCGCCATGCTTGCCCTGCCTACGACGGAAGCACAAAGCGCCGCCCTGCGCACGATTCTGGCGCAAGACTTGAACGTTCGCCAGACCGAGGAACTGGTTCGTAAGATGAGCGGCGAAAAGCCGCCGCGTAAACCATCGCCGGCCCCGCCTCCCGAAATCACGGAACTGGAAGAACGCCTGCGCGCCAATCTGGGGACAAAAGTGATATTGCGCGCCGGGCGCAAGGGCGGCACGGTAACCATATACTACTATTCTGAGGAAGAACTCGAAGCCTTGCTGAGCCGATTGCTGCAGGATTGAGACAAAAAGCGATTGTCGGCTCAAATTTGACAATTTAACTCCACGATGGTATACTCCATCAACAATTCAGCAGCGCAAGCCGCTCATCGCGAGAGGTGGAGGGACCGGCCCTGTGAAACCTCGGCAACCGCTTGACAAGGTAAGCAAGGTGCCAAATCCGGCAGAGATAAGGGCAGGAAACTGCCCTCGCTCTGGAAGATGAGGAAACAGCAAGGACGCCTCTCTCTTTCCAGAGAGGCTTTTTGTTCACTTCAGCCGCCGAGAGGATGCTCCATGAACGAATGGCCTTACACCAACCGCCGCTATCTCGACGCTCTTCGGCAACGTGTGCTGATCTTCGACGGCGCCATGGGCACCAATTTACAGAAAATGAATCTCACCGCCGAGCATTTCGGCGGCGAGCAATACATCGGTTGCAACGACTATCTCGTCGTTTCCTATCCGCAGGCCGTGGAGCAAGTCCATCGCTCCTTCCTCGATGTGGGCGTGGACGTCATCGAAACCGATACTTTTCGCTCCAATCGTATCACACTGGCCGAATACGGGCTTGCCACGCGCGTGGTAGAAATCAACCAGGTTGCCGCGAGGCTAGCGCGCCGCCTCGCCGATGAATACACGCAGCATACAGGGCAGGAGCGATTCGTAGCCGGCTCGATCGGCCCCTCCGGCAAACTCCCCTCCGCCGATGACCCGGAACTTTCGAATATTACCTTCGACGACCTTGCCGATGTCTTTCGCGAACAAGCAAGTGGTCTCCTGCGCGGCGGCGTGGATGTGATTCTCATCGAAACCTCACAGGATATCCTCGAAGTCAAAGCTACCATCGCCGGCGTGCAGCGCGCGTTCACAGAAACAGGCATTCGCGTCCCCTTACAAGTACAGGTCACGCTCGATACAAACGGCCGTATGTTGTTGGGGACAGATATTGCCGCGGCTTTGGCCATCCTGGAAGGGTTGCCCATTGACGTGATCGGCCTCAACTGCTCGACCGGCCCCGATCTCATGCGCGACCCGATCCGCTACCTCGGCGAGAACGCCACGCTGCCCGTCTCCTGCATTCCCAACGCCGGCTTGCCGCTCAATGTGGATGGCATAGCCGTCTATCCGCTCGAACCGGAGCCGTTCGCGGAGACGTTAGTCGAATTCGTCACCCGCCACAATATCAGCGTGGTAGGTGGATGCTGCGGCACGACCCCCGCGCACCTAAAAGTGCTGGTAGACCGGCTGCGCGGTCATCCCCATCCGCCACGACCGAGCGGCCGCGTCCCACATTTGGCATCGGCAACACAAGCAGTGTCTCTCCTTCAGGATCCGCCCCCGTTCCTCATCGGCGAACGCTGCAACGCCCAGGGCAGCCGCAAGTTCAAAGAACTCCTGCTCGCAGAAAGTTATGATGCCATCCTGGAAATCGCCCGCCAACAGGTCTCCTTCGGCGCGCACGCCCTGGATATTTCGACCGCGGTCACCGAACGACCCGATGAAGACGCGTTAATGCGCAAAGTGGTTAAGAAACTTTCTGCCGGCGTGGAGGCGCCGCTGGTCATTGACACGACCGAGCCACACGTGCTGGAGGCGGCCTTAAAAACAGCCCCCGGACGTTGCCTCATCAATTCCACCCACCTGGAGGGCGGACGCGCCAAAGCCGAGCGTGTCTTCCAACTGGCCAAGGAGTTTAACGCCGCCGTCATCTGCTTAACCATTGACAAGCAGGGTATGGCAAAAACGCGCCAACGAAAACTGGAAATCGCCCGCCGTTTGTACGATATGGCAGTCCACGAATTCGGCCTGCCGCCCCAAGCCCTGCTCTTCGATACGCTCACCTTCACCCTCGCCACCGGAGATGCCGAATACGCCGACTCGGCCATCGAAACCCTCGAAGGCATTCGCCTCATCAAGCAGGAGTTGCCGGGCGCGCTTTGTTCGCTGGGCGTGAGCAATGTTTCGTTCGGCTTGGCCCCACACGCGCGTCCAACCCTGAATTCCGTCATGCTCTACCATGCCGTGCGCGCCGGTCTGGACGCGGCTATCGTCAATCCACAGCACATCATCCCCTATGCCGATATTCCGCCGGAAGCCCGCGACCTGGCCGAAGACCTGCTCTTCAACCGCCGCGCCGACGCTTTGCAACGTTACATTGCCCACTTCGAGTCTATGCAACCAGGCGCTGCCGACAGAGCAACCGTCGCCGACCCAACTGCCGGCATGACCGCTGCCGAACGCTTGCACTGGCGCATCGTCCATCGCCGCAAGGAAGGCATCGAAGCCGACATTGATGAATTGATCGCTCTCTTCTCTGCACAGGGCAGGAACACCTCACAGCACACTGCCGCCGTTCGCATCCTGAATGAAATCCTCCTGCCGGCAATGAAAGAAGTGGGAGACAAATTCGCAACCGGCGAACTTATTTTGCCCTTTGTCTTGCAATCTGCCGAAGCAATGAAACAAGCCGTCGCCCATCTCGAAAACTATCTCGAAAAACAGGAAGGCGTCAGCAAGGGAACGGTCGTGCTGGCTACTGTCTATGGCGATGTGCACGATATCGGCAAGAATCTAGTCAAGACGATTCTGGCCAACAACGGCTATACCGTGATTGACCTAGGCAAACAGGTCCCGGTGGAGACCATTATCGCGAAGGCTGTGGAGGTGAATTCCACCGCGATCGGCCTGAGCGCGCTATTGGTAAGCACCTCCCGCCAAATGCCGCTCATTGTCAACGAATTGCACCGGCGGGGATTGCACTTCCCGGTTCTTATCGGCGGCGCAGCCATCAATCGGCGCTTTGGGCGTCGTATTCTGTTCACCGAAGACGGCGCGCCGTACGCGGCCGGTGTGTTCTACTGCAAAGACGCATTCGAAGGTCTGACCGTTATGGATTCACTCACCGACCCGCAAGCCCGGCCGCTCATCCTGGAACGCATCCGCCGCGAAGCCGAAATGGAACTCGGACGTCTTCCTGCCGGCGCGCGCGCCGGCCCCGTGCGCCGATCCAATATCCAGCCTCAGCCTATCTCCTTCCCCCAACGCTGGGGTGTGCGTGTTGTGCGCCGGATGCCGCTCGAACTCGTCCTCCAACACTTACCCAAGAACGACCTGTTCCGTCTCTCTTGGGGCGCGAAAAACGCCCACGGCGAAGCCTGGGAACGTTTGCGCGCCGAGTTCGAGGCGCGCTTGGAACACATGAGCAAAGATGCCCTACGCAACGGCTGGCTCAAACCCCAGGGAATCTATGGCTTCTGGCCCTGCCAAGCAGAAGGGAATGACCTCATCCTCTACGACCCCGAGACACTAGAATCCGCCTCGCCACGAGCGCTGCTACGTTTCACGTTTCCTCGCCAAGCCGAGGGCGATTTCCTGTGCCTAGCCGATTATTTCGCCTCTGTGGATTCGGGACAAATGGATGTGGTGGCTCTGCAGGTCGTTACCGTCGGCGCCGAGGCAACGGAGAAATGCGAGCAATTGCAGGCCGCCGGTGCATACAGCGAAATGTATTTCGTCCACGGACTGGCAGTCCAGACCGCCGAAGCAGCAGCGGAATACCTACATCGCCACATCCGTCGTGAACTCGGTCTGGCCGAGAACCAAGGGAAGCGGTACTCCTGGGGTTACCCTGCCATCCCCGATTTGGGCGACCATCGTAAGGTCTTTGACCTTTTGCCGGCCGAACAAGAACTGGGCATGTCCCTGACGCCGGCCTATCAACTGGTACCAGAACAATCCACCGCAGCGATTATCGTGCACCACCGCGAGGCGCGTTATTTCAACGTTGGCGAGAATCGCGCGGAACAACGGCAGACAGAACAGGAACACTGACCTATGCCCAACAACGCCTTAAGGCATCTACAAGCCATCCTATCTGAACTTGGCCGCGTCGTCATTGCTTTTTCCGGCGGAACCGATAGCACCCTTGTCCTCCAAGTAGCGCATGATGTGCTGGGGGAGGAAAACGTCGTCGCCCTGACTGCCGTCTCCCCTAGCCTGCCGGAAGCCGAGCGGCAGGAAGCAGAGGCTCTCGCCCGGCAAATCGGCGTCAGGCATATCCTCATCGAGAGCGCAGAGTTTGCCAACCCAAACTATCTGGCAAACACTCCCAATCGTTGCTTTTTCTGCAAAGAGGAGGTATATGGCAAGTTCGTCGCCTACGCCAGGGAACATGATTACCATGCCGTGGTGGATGGCAGCAACGCGGACGATCGGCGCGATCACCGACCCGGCCGTCAGGCTGCGAAGCGCTACGGCATCCGCAGCCCCTTGCAAGAGGTCGGTCTGACAAAAGCGGAAGTGCGCCAACTCGCGCGCGATCTGGGCCTGCCGAACTGGGATAAACCGTCCGCCGCCTGCCTGGCCTCACGCATCCCCTATGGAACTCCCATCACCATCGAAACGCTGAAGCGCATCGAACAGGCAGAATCCATCCTGCGCGACCTAGGGTTGCGCCAATTGCGCGTTCGACACCACGGCGCGCTGGCGCGGATCGAGGTCGATCCGTCGGACTTCCATCTCCTGGTAGAACGACGCCAGGAGATCATTCCTCTCTTCAATGCTCTCGGCTACACCTACGTCACCCTCGACCTGAACGGTTTCCGCAGCGGCAGCATGAACGAAGTTCTCTCCACTCTCTCCTCTTGACCATCATGGACACCCACCTCCTCCAGCAACTGCTCGAAGCGGTAGCCAAAGGCGAACTGACGCCCGACGCGGCTCTCGAACGGTTGCGTCTCCTACCCTACGAAAATCTTGGCTACGCCAGCCTCGACTTGCATCGCGCCCTGCGCAGTGGATTGCCAGAGGTAGTCTTTTGCCAGGGAAAAACAGCCGCGCAAATCATTACCATTCTCAAGCGGCTCTGGGAACATCACGAACGCGTCTTGGGTACCCGTCTTGCGCCCGAACCAGCCAAGATCGTGCAAAAGGCGATTCCGGAAGCGCATTACGATCCGGTCTCCCGTCTGATTACCCTGACGCGCGGCGAACCGCCCCGCCTCGACGACGCGCGCTACGTCGTAATCGCTGCCGCCGGGACCGCCGATCTGCCCATCGCCGAAGAGGCGGCACAGACGCTCGAATTCCTCGGCCGGCGCGCGGAGCGCGCGTACGATGTGGGCGTAGCCGGCATCCACCGTCTGTTCGACCGATTGCCCAGCCTGAGCGAGGCCGCTGTTGTCATCAGCGTGGCCGGCATGGAAGGCGCGCTGACAAGCGTTATCGCCGGCCTGGTGCGCGGCCCAGTGATCGGCGTGCCTACCAGTGTAGGCTATGGCGCCAGTTTCCAGGGGTTGGCGGCTTTGCTTACCATGCTCAACTCCTGCACCAGCGGCGTCGCCGTGGTCAACATTGACAACGGTTTCGGCGCAGCGATCCTCGCCCATCGCATCTTGCAAGTTCGCGCCGGGCCTCGAACAGGAGAGAAATCGCCGTGAAAATCGCCTATTTCGATTGCATCGCCGGCGCCTCCGGCGATATGATTCTGGGCGCGCTGATTGACAGCGGATTACCGCTGGAGACCTTGCGTCCACACCTTATCGCCCTAAAACTGGAGCAGGAATTCGAGATACAGGCCCGCCGTGTCACAAAAAATGGCTTCCAGGCCACAAAAGTAGATGTGATTCTCTCCCCCCAGACGCAACAAGTCCCTCCAGCGCATGGCCGCCGCCTGGCCGACATGCAGGCACTTCTTGCGCAAAGCGCGCTGCCCGGCGCAATCCGAGAACAGGCTAACCGCATGTTCCAGCGATTGGCAGAGGTGGAGGCGGAAATCCACAATGTTTCGCCGCAAGCGGTGCACTTCCACGAAGTGGGCGGCGTTGACGCCATTGTAGATATTGTCGGCGCCTTGCTTTGCCTGGACTTGCTCGGCATTCAAGAAGTGCGGGCCTCGCCGTTGCCGCTCGGACGAGGATTCGTGCAAGGCGCGCACGGGCCGATCCCACTGCCTGCGCCGGCTACGCTGGCACTACTCCGGGGCGCGCCGATCTACGGCCTCGATGTGGAAGCCGAACTGGTGACGCCGACCGGCGCCCTGCTCCTGACGACTTTGTGCCGTGCGTTTGGCCCGATTCCGCCCATGAGGCTACAGGCAATTGGCTACGGCGCGGGTGGACGCGACTTGCCCATACCCAACCTGTTGCGGCTTCTGATCGGTGAGCAAGAAGAAGGCATCGAACACCTCCTTCTGCTGGAAACTAACGTGGACGACGCCAGCCCAGAACTTCTCGGTTACACTATGGAGAAATTGCTGGCGGCCGGCGCGCTGGATGTCTTTTTCACTCCAATTCAGATGAAGAAGAATCGCCCGGCGGTTATGCTCTCTGTGCTGGGTCCACCACAGAACGCCCAGCTCCTCGAGACGATTCTCTTTCGCGAGACGAGCACGCTGGGGATTCGCCGTCAGATGATCGAACGCCGCGCCCTAGAGCGATACGAGCAGACTGTCGAAACACCCTACGGCGCGATTCGGGTGAAAGCAGCGCGTCTTCCCGATGGCAACCTCAAACACGCCCCGGAGTACGAAGATTGCAAGCGCGCCGCCGAGATGCATGGTGTCCCTCTGCGAATCGTGTACGAAGCGGCGCATAAAGCGGTAGAATAGGAAAGATGGTTGGTTTGCAGAACCTGCTAGACACTCTCACTGCTCCCGGCGAACTGTTCGTCGCACAGGAGGATGGCGCGGTCCGCTGCACCGCCTGCGGGCATCGTTGCCTGATTCGTCCGGGACGGCGCGGCATCTGTCAGGTGCGATTCAACGACGCGGGTGCCTTGCGCGTCCCCTGGGGATACGTAGCCGGGTTATATCCCGATCCAATCGAGAAAAAGCCGTTCTATCACTTTCTGCCCGGCGCGGTGGCCCTGACATTCGGGATGTTAGGTTGCAATTTTCATTGCCCTTATTGCCAGAACTGGTTTTCCTCCCAAACGCTACGCGATCCGGCGGCAGATGAATCGGGGTACTACATCCGACGCATATCGCCGGAGCAAGTGGTTGGTCATGCGAAAAGCACCGGCGCAGCGATTATTGCTTCTTCCTACAACGAGCCGCTCATCACCAGCGAATGGGCAGCGGCCATCTTCCAACTCGCCGTCGCCGAGGGCATGAAGTGCGTATATGTCTCTAACGGCAACGCTACCCCCGAAGCGCTAGAATACCTGCGCCCCTGGCTGAGCGGGCTGAAGATTGACTTGAAGTCCATGCGTCAGCAGAACTACCGCGTCTTGGGCGGGGTATTGAAAAACGTTCTGGATACGATTCAACGGGCAAAAAGCATGGGGATATGGGTAGAAGTAGTAACCCTGGTCGTGCCTGGCTTCAACGACAGCAATGAGGAACTCTGGGAGGCGGCGCGTTTCCTGGCCTCGGTTTCGGTAGATATTCCCTGGCACGTCACTGCCTTCCACAGCGACTACAAAATGACGGATGTGGAGAACACACCGGCGCGGACGCTTCTACGCGCGGCGGAAATCGGGCGCGAAGCCGGCTTACGCTATGTGTACGCCGGCAATCTGCCCGGTCAGGTGGAAGAATATGAAACGACCTTTTGCCCTGGTTGTGCGCGTCCCCTGATCCGCCGATGGGCATATGTCATCTCCGAGTATCGCATCACGCCCCGAGGAACTTGCCCCTACTGTAACACACCCATCGCCGGCATCTGGTCGGAACGCCCTGCAGATCGATCCTGAACCGACGGCTCGCGCGACCACAAGCGGCTGCGTGCACTATCGCAAGATCACGCGCACATCCATCTCCCGCTTCCCTGAGGGTGGGAAAGGCACAAGGTTCCCCTCTATTCGTTTTCCGTCCGCTTCGAGTTCCACCGTATTGCCTTTCCCTTCCCGTTCCACGCGAATATGATACATCACGCCGCGAAACTCGCGACGTGCGCGGTAGCCGCGCCAGTGTGACGGAATCATCGGCGCGATCTGTAGCCCCCGGAAAGTAGGGCGAATGCCGAGAATCCACTGCGTCGCGGCTACGAACATCCAGGAGGCCGTGCCGGAAAGCCAGGCATTTCTTCCAAGGCCGAACTGGGGATGAGCCGGGCCGGCAATGTTCCCACAGTACACATACGGCTCCACTTTGAAATGGTCGTTATCCTTGCGCGTCAAGGGAAGCATCTGGCGATAGTACTCATAGGCGCGGTCGTTCCAACCCAACTTTGCCGCCGCTATCACCGCCCACGTATTGGCATGGCTGAAAATGCCGCCGTTCTCCTTAGCGCCGGGCGGATAGGTAGAAGTGCCGCGCACACGCGGATCGCTCCCCTCATAGGGGGGCCACAAAAGCGCAATGCCAAAGGGTGTATTCAGTTTTTCGTGCACGCTGCGCATGGCCTGCTCCGCGCGTTCGCGCGCGGCGCACTCGCCAATCACCGCCCAGGTCTGCGTGTTTAGATTAATCTTGTGGTACTGTTCCCTTTGCACTCCCACCGGCCTGCCTTCATCGTCGAAGGCGCGGGCATACCATTTCCCATCCCAGGCCACTTGCTCGATAATGTCCGTCATCTCTCGCTTGAGAGCCAAGAAGTGTTGCGCCTCTTCCTCCTTGCCCAACGCCTCGCACAAATCGGCTAAATCAAGCATCACACGACAAAATTGCTGTGCAGCCATCACCGATTCTGCTTTGCCGGAGCCATGATCGAGATTCATGGTGTCATCCCAATCCGAGAAGCCCAGGCGCGGCAAGCCATGGGGGCCGCGATGATTCAGGGTAAAGTCCACGGCGCGCAACATATGCCCCCAGACCGTATCCTCGCCGCCGTCCTGATAAGGCAAGCGCGTATCGAGATACGCCATATCACCCGTCTCACGCAAGTAGGCAACGGTAGCCAGGACAAGCCAGAGATGGTCGTCGCAGAACCATTGCGGCCACTCCGGGAACTCTGCCGCCAGGCCGGGGCCGCCCTCTCCCGTTAGCGGATAGACCTGATGCCAGGTATGACCATCCTGGAATTGCAATTTCCAGAGCATAGAGAGTGTCGCGCGCGCGCGCTGCGGCGCGTTGTGAACGGTCGCCAGGGTGTCCTGCGCTGAATCGCGCGTGCCCATACCGCGCCCGAGGCCGGTCTCGTACGCGGAAACAAAGCGTGACCAGAACAGGGTCGCGCGGCACTGAATCTGATTCCAGACGTTGAGCATGGCGTTCATTTCGTGGTCCGGCGTTTCGACCTGGAACCGATTGAGGTAATCGCGCCAGTCTGCTTGCAACGCGTCGAATGCCGCGAGGACATTCGCCGGACGCCGGTATGTTTCCACCAGCGAGGCGATCGTGGCTGGCTCATCGGTGACGCCAAGCATATAGAGGATCGTTTGCTCTTCACCCGGCTGGAGGGTAAACTCGTGGCAGAGTGAACCGATAATGTTGCCGCGCGGCGCCTGGGAATTGCGCGGTTTCCCCTCCTCTACCACGATGGGATTGGCAAGATCGCGATACGGACCGACGAAGACCTCCCGTTCGGTATCGAAACCAAGCGGCTTGAGGTTACTGGCGAAGAACGTGGTCGTCGGACGGAACCAGGTTGAGACGCGAATTACGCCATCTTCCACCTGGCTGCGCACAATATGCTGTCCCCAATCCAGATTGTGCAGGTCTATCTCCGCGCTCCAGTACGAAAATTCCACATACGAGAACGAACGCAAACGACGCGGTCGCTCGCCTCGATTCGTTACCTTCAATACCCAAAGCTCACCGGGAAAGGGGGAAAACGCCGCCGGCGGCACAAAGTACAGTATTTCGGCGCCAATCTCCCGGTATTCGCCGGAAATACGCGTGTAACCGGTGCCATGGCGGCACTCATAGCGGTCCAGCCTGCGCTGAGGAATAGGTTGCCAGGTAGGACTCCAGTACTCGCCTGTTTCCATATCTCGCAGGTAAATGTAGCGCCCCGGCTGGTCCACCGGGATCGCATTGTAGCGATAGCGGGTGACACGACGATTCTTGGGATCGCGATCGAAGGAATAACCGCCGCCCGTGTTCGAGACGATGCCTCCGTATTGCCCCTCGCCAATATAATTCATCCATGGCGTTGGGGTATCAGGCCGGGTAATCACAAATTCGCCGCTTTCCTCATCAAAGTAACCATAAGCGTTCTGGATACGATGACCTGTGGACATGAAGCTCTCCTTCCGCGCAAGGATTTGATGGCTTAAGGCAAGGCAAGACTACAGATCGGCTCCATTCGTCTGGATGACCTCACGATACCAATACGCCGAATCCTTGAGAATACGCCTTTGGGTGGTGAAATCCACATAAATCAGACCGAAGCGTTGACGGTATCCCTCTTGCCACTCGAAATTATCCATGAGCGACCAGTGGAAGTATCCCTGCACCGATACGCCTTCTCCGATCGCCCGCTTCAGGCCGGCTAGATGGCGAGCCGTATAATCCACACGTTGGGGGTCGTGCACTTGTCCATCACGATGAATCCAATCCATACCGCCAAGGCCATTCTCGGTAATGACGATCGGCTTCCGATAGCGTTCATACAGGAAACGCGCCGCCCAATACAGTGCGTCAAAGTGGATGTGCCAGTAGTAGAGATTGACCGGTGAACCCGGCGGCCAGGGCGCAAGCTCGGGGCTGCCATCCTGACCAGCGCGTGTCGGGAAACCAAAGTAGCAATTCGCGCCGTAGAAGTCAATCGGCGTCGCGATGATATCCATGTCGGAGGCCGGGAAATCCGGCGCGGCCGCGCCGAACACGCGGAGACCATCCTCGGGATAACGGCCAAAGATAATCGGGTCTGCCCACCAAGTGTTATTCCATGTTCCGGGCTGTGTGATCGAGAACATAGCCTGTCGCGCGGCCTGAACATCCACCTCCAGTTCGCTGGCAGGGATGCACGTCAAGCCGACCGGCGCCCAGCCTATCTGCGCCGGCTGCCTGCTGAAAGCGCGAATGCTCTGTACCGCGCGTCCATGCGCCAACAAGGCATGATGCGCCGCCAGGAGCACCTCCGGCCAGTCGAGCTGCAGGCCGGGCGCGTGACGACCCTCTTTTAGTCCCATGCCGATGAAAACCTGGACCTCGTTCAACGTCATCCAATGCGTCACACGATCCGAAAGTTTCTCGACCACTACGCGCGCGTAATCGGCAAACCAATTTGGCATCTCTGGATTGAGCCAGCCTCCGCGCAGGTAGAGAGCATAGGGTAAATCCCAATGATACAACGTCACCCAGGGTTGCACGCCAGCGGCTAACAATTCATCCACCAGTGCATCATAGAAGGCGAGGCCCTCCGGATTGATTGCGCCTATACCTTCCGGTAGAATACGCGGCCAGGAGATCGAGAAACGGTATCCCCTCAAACCTATCACCTTCATCAGGGCTACATCCTCACGAAAACGATGGTAATGATCGCAGGCAATTTCCCCAGTATGCCCCTCGTGGATCGCTCCCGGCCGGCGGCAGAACACATCCCAAATCGAGGGACCTTTACCGCCCTCATAGGCCGCGCCTTCAATCTGGTAGGAGGCAGTGGCAGCACCCCAGACGAAATTCTCGGGAAAAGGCAGTGTCATATCCTCTCCATAGTAAACAAATTTGCGGCGTGAACTCTTGCAAACGTCTGTTATCCAGACTTATCGAAAGCAACCTTCCTGCGATGCGAACTCCGAGGCGCAAAGCCAGCTCGGAGACTTGTCCAGATCCACCATCCAGGCAAAGGCGACGGCCAGAAGTCGCTAACCGAAGAGGCTTACTCACAGAACACGGCAAACGAGGCATTGTGAACACAGAGTAGTTATTTTACCATCACGGGGCTATTGCGAGGGGGCCAAAGAACACAAACGGCCCTACGGTCCCCAGCGATAGACCGCCATGTTCGTGCCGCCTTGAGCCGGCGCGTAGGGAGCATTCGTGACAAAAACAGGTTCGCGGTTTGCAACCAGAGAAGGATACCAATCTGGAAAGACAACGAGATAGTCCGCGCCCTGCGCATCCAGGTAGGCCGCCAGGCGTGTTTCATCGCGCAGGAAAGGAATCACTTGCGGGGAGACCAGGCCTGCTAAATCGAGCAAGGGATGCGAATCAAAGTAACCCAAGGCCCCAATATCGTGCGCGGCGATCAAAACGTCGTCAGGAAGTTTTTCGTTCACCCAGCGCGCGGTCGCAACCATTTCGCTCTCGATGAAAGCCACATCCCGCGCATAGGCCATGCCTCCCTGAATCCAAAACAGCAAGGCAAGCAGATATATGCCTGCCCGCCAGCCTACCAGCAGCGAGCGCACCAAACGAGGCGAGGCAGGCGTGGTAGCCAGCCGCCATAGGCCAAGCAACCCCCATACGAAGAAGATTCCCATGGCCGGCATGACATAACGCCCATGCTGGTAGGTAACCGGCAAAAGCCAGGCGTACAGTCCCAGGTAAGCCGCGAACCATACCATAGCCGCTAGAGTATGCCAGTCACGTCTACGCCAGACAACAACCAGCCAGAGCACCGCGCCCGGCAACAGGAACGCGCCGACCCCCACCAACGGCTGCAACCACTGTTCCGCATACCGCTCGAGCAGAGGAGCCTGTCGCAAGATAGCATATTCCGCCTGTTTGGCGTAAAAGGTGTTAGGCCACGGTGCGCCGTTCAATCTCACATTGAAGAGGAGATAGAAGAGAAACGGAGTCCCGCTACCGATAAACAAGTCAAGCAGAGCACGGAATCGTTTGCGCCACACATGCTCCGCAAGCAGGGCGGTAAGCGCTGCCGGACCGAGCAGGGTGATCCCATCCGGCCGAACCCAGATGCCGATGCCAATCAAAAGACCAGTAGTAACATAACTGCGCTTATCCTTCATCAGACTCAACAGAGTCCAGGTAACCAGAGCGCCATAAAAGATCGTTTCCATGCCCGAAGCCGCCGCCCAGACGAAATGCCATTCCAGCGCAATCAACGCGCCGGCCCAGGGGAAACGGGGGCGATAAGAGGGGATTGCCTGCCGGATCCCTGCCTCCACTGCCAGCACTACCCCCCACAGGAGGACAGTTCCCAGCAGATACGCCCAGGGATAAGGCGCCATGTCCAGCCAAAACCCAATTGCCAGCACAGCCGACCACAACGGCGAGGTCGAGCCAGCAGAAGGTTGCCCAGGACGGAACGCCCATTCGCCGCGTTCCGCCAGATTGCGCGCGTAGGTTTGATGAATCCATGCATCGTCCAGGGGAAAACCAATACAGCAATATTCCCGGCTCATCAACAGGTAACCGCCTACAGCACATAGGACAAGAATAGCCAAGACGAAGCGATCGCGAATACTCAACAGGGGAGACCGTTCAGGGTTGGATAGCAAAGACACGAGCGCCCTCCATCTCGCCAAGATAACACACTTCCTGAAAAGCGGTTGGTGCTTCGTAAAGCGGCCGGAAACCAGCCGTAATGGCTCCTGCTTCAAGGATAAGGTAGCGGGCATGATAACGTTCCGCCAACTTTCGCAGAGTCGTCATATCCCCTTCGGGCAAGGCAATAGAGGGGTGACCGGTCGTCAGATAGAAAGCAGGCGGGTCCGCCACGATGACGACATCCTCCGCTTGCGCGCCGGCTGTCTTCAGCAGGTCGCCGATTTGCGCATATCGCGCCTCATCCCTGCCCCAGGCGCGTTGAGGGTCAAGCCCCCCAAGCACACGCTCCCAAATCAAAAGAGCGGTCAGGAGAAAAGCGAGGCTCACCACTCCAGCGCGAAAGATCACCTGCGCTTCCTGTTCTCGTCTCCATTTTCTCCAACGGGCAAGGGAACGCACGATCTTCTCTAGACCTATCAGCGCCAACGACCACCACAGCGCCTGAAACGCGGCGCCCGAGTGCAAGAAACCGCCTCGCGCCCCGGCAAAAGGAAAGACGAACGTCATTGTCAGCAAGGTCAGCAGCCAGGCAAACAGGGCCAGTCGCACCCGCGCGTCACGTCGAAAATGCCAGATTCCCGCCAGAATGCAAGGGAATAAGAAGACTTCTCCCTGCACTCCGAATGCGGATTGGAGATTGAGACGCAAGGCCCAAAGGCGCGCCGCTGCTATACTCTTTATGCCAGATGCCCACCAGGAAGCCAAGGTTAAATCGTTAGCGGGGTAAGAGAACAACTGATTGTAGGAGGTCAACCACAACATGCGGCTGTTGCCTGTTCCCAACGGTGCGCCAAAGACGAACCAATTGCGCACAAACCAAGGAGTCATCACTAGGAAATAGCCCGCCCATGTCGCCACGATGCCGCGCCAGCGTGCAGCACGCTCCTTTGCCAGAAGCCAAACCGCCGCCCACGCCACAGCCAGCCAGAGCAAACCATCGGCGCGCGCCAGGTGCATCAGACCGGCCAGTAAACCGAGCGCAAGAAAACGCAAAGAGCCTTTCAGAACACGCCCCGCCGATTCGGCAACACAGAGAAAGAACAAACCGCCGAAAAGCAAATAGGGGACAAAGGTGTCTGTAGCAGGCAAATAGAGAACATAGAAAGCGGGGAAGACCGCCAGCAAAGCAGCTATCACAGCATGTTCACGACGCGATGAAAGCGACCAGCTCAACGCCGCCGTCAGCGGCGGGATGCATGCCGCCAATCCCACAAACACGACTCGGGCCGCCAAGCAAGATTCTTTTCCAAATAATGCCGCGCCCGCCGCGGCGAGCAGCGAGGCCAACGGCATCCAGTAAGCATGGGAGGGATGGGGCAAGCCTTGCGGATCGTCTAGATAGTTCCACAAGAACGGCTCGGTAAATCCCCGGCCGGAGGCAAGTTGCAAGCCGGTTGCACAATAGTAGGAGGCATCCAGGTAACCGGGCGTTGGCTCCAGAACAGACACCAACACAGCCATGCCCAGCCCTAAGAGGCCTAAGAGAAGATAGCGCCCAAGCGTCATAGTTCTTCCTCCAGCCAAGTTGGCGGCAGACAAAACGCATACCAGCGCAGCCAGTACAGACCGATCGACAGGACAACCGGCAGGAACCAGAAAAGCAAAGTTTGCAGCGCGTTCCACCGACCTGCATCCACCAGCCAAACGCTCCATATCCAGAAACTAAGAAACACGAGCATTAGCAACGAGTAAGGAAGCCATCGCTGGCGCGAACGTCCCCAGCGCCGACCGGCCAGAAAGAGAACCAGCGTCAGAGGGAAGAGTAAGGCAACCTGACCGGCCAATACAGTTCGCGCCCCAAGCAAAGGAGTAAGCGCCAAAGTCAGGCCAGCCGTCCAGAGGAAATGACGCGCGTCTTGCCGACGCGAGAGAAGCCATTCGATGATCAAGAGAAGACCCAGGCCGCCTGTTAACAACCAGCCAAGTCGTTGTCCAGGGCCAGGAAGCCAGGTCTGAAAGAAATCTGCCGGGCTCCAAGCAGGGTTATACGGTCGTTCGGCCAGAACATTGCGCGCCCAGGGCCAGAACCAGTCCGGCAAGAGGAAAAAGGCCAGTAGGATCCAAAGGCACAACAGCATCGAGAATCCCCCTACCATCCCCCATCGGCGATGAGCCGATGCCCAGATAAAAAGGTACAACACCAGGAGACCGGTCACCGATGGCTGGAGTAAAGCCAGCGCCGCCAACACGCCCGCCCACTCGTCCTTCCCACCAGCTTTCAAAACAAACAGCGCGCCGACGGCGCCAAGAACGGCAAGAACGGCTGTTCCACCGCTTAACAGAGCAAGCAAGGCATGGGGCCAGCATAGTACACACAGAAAGAACACAGGGAGGAACCAACGCGCCGGTCGCCAAGCCGGCAGGCGTAGCAAGAGACAAGCCAGAATGCCAAGTGCTATTTCGTTCAAGAGCATCCATAGGTTGAAAGCAAGCGCATAATCTGAAAGTAGAGCATATGGAGAATACAGGAGAAGAACAAAGAAAGGCGTGGCGACGCGCAGTGGGTCTTCCCCCGTCCGGGCCAGGCGGCCATAATACCAGCGTTGGATGTGCTGCGCAGTTGCATCGCTATAGGGAGAATGGCCGTCGCGCAGGAATGCCTGCAGCCCAAGCCAGGGAACAAGAAATTCCCGCGCGATGGGAGCATGACGAAGGTACATCGCGTTTGCCCACAACAAGCCGCCCACAATTGCCAAGGCTAGGCAGACCAGTGAAATCAACAGCAAGACTTCAAAACGAGCACGCGTGGAGGAAAACATCAGGGAAATTCTACCCTACAAGCGAAAAAGAAGCCAATCCGACAAACGAGGCAGATGCTATTGCCGCGCTCCATGCTACAATAACCATGCCAGCCCGCAACGCAACATCGCGGCAGCGAAAGAAGTGGAGGAAGGTCTTGGAAGTCCTTCACGACTGGAATCTACCCCCGGAAGAAGCAACCCGTCTGCAAGAGACTCTTGCCACGCGGCTCTGCCTACAATGGGACGGGCGACCGGTGACTACCGTCGCCGGCGTGGATGTCAGCGCGCGCGAACCCAAGGCGCGTTGCGCGATCGTCGTGCTGGAATACCCATCGCTCACGCCCCTAGAGGGGGTCGTCGCAGAAACCCATCTGGTGTTCCCATACATCCCCGGGCTGCTTGCTTTTCGTGAGGGACCGGCCGTTCTAGCGGCCTGGGAAAAGCTTGCCCGCGCCCCGGATGTGGTCATGTTCGACGGACAGGGCATCGCGCATCCGCGCCGCATGGGAATTGCCGCGCACATGGGCTTATGGCTAGCGTGCCCTACAATAGGAGTGGCAAAATCGCGACTATATGGGTATCACGGCGAGGTAGGTCCGCGATGCGGCGATTCCCTGGATTTGCTGGACGAACGGGGAAACATCATCGGAGCCGTTCTGCGCACACGGGAGGGAACAAAGCCTCTCTATATTTCCCCCGGCCACCTCACAGACTTAGCACACGCGCTTGCGTTCGTGATGGCTTGCCTGCGCGGCCATCGCCTGCCCGAGCCAACACGTTGGGCGCATCACCTGGCAAGCGGTGGCAAATTATCTCCAGAAGTGGAGCGACCAATGCGATTGTTCTAGCCTTCAGTGACAGCTGCCGCTTCCACAATGGCAGGCAGGGAGGGCATTCGGATTGTTCACCACGAAGCCCTGCCCGCGCTCATCGTCCACGAAGTCAACCACGGCGCCGCGCAGATAGGAAAGCGAGATGTCGTCAATCACTACTTTCAACCCCTCGCTTTCGCAAATTCTATCGTTTTCCGAAGCGGTGTTATCCAGCGCCAGACCATATTGCAGGCCAGAACAGGTGCGCCCTGCGACATAGACGCGCAGGGCATAGGTAGAATCGAGATTGCGCTCGGTCAGCAATGCGCGCACTATACGCGCAGCGGCCGGCGTCAGCGCAACCGCAGCAATGGATGTTGTTTCAACAGCCACAATCGTTCTCCAGGATAGGTTTTAGCTATCTTATCAGGGTTAGAGGAAGATGTCAACCCAATTTCGCCACAAGTGGACGTGCAAGAGTTGTCGGCTGTACGATCTGTAGTCTAACTCCTAGGAGTTGGACTACAACCTTTCCGTGATACCCCAACAAGAATGCAGGCCGCTTCAAGAAATAACAGGGCAGTAGCAAGCAGAAATTCGGCCTTTAATGCGGTATTGCCAGAATCTCCGACAACGACTATAATATCGCCCGACATCGCGACGGGGCGTGGCGCAGTCCGGCTAGCGCGCTTGCATGGGGTGCAAGAGGTCCCGGGTTCAACTCCCGGCGCCCCGACTAGGATCTCCCTTTGCGGGAGATTTTCTATTCCCCCCATCGCAGACAGAACTACCATTCCGGTCGCCAGGTCAGAATAAACTGTCTCTGGTCATTCGTCTCCGGAGAGAAGGGATACAGTCGGCTTTGGGCTGCCCCTTGATACAACGTCTGTAAGCGGCTCAGGGCTCGTAAGTTGCTCCATCCATCATGACGAATGAGATAACAACCAACCACCGTTCCAGTGCGCCCAACGCCAGCGCGGCAGTGCACGTATATTTTATAACCGGCCTCGAGCGATTCGTCTATGTAATCCAGAATAGCCTTCATTTCTTCCCGAGTCGGAACGCCGGCATCTCCTATCGAGAAACGCCTGTAGCGAACCTGCACAGCATATTCCGCTGCCTCTCGATGCAACAGTTCGTCATAGGGCGGCAATTCATCCGGCTGCGTCAGATCCAGGAAAGCATTAACCCCCTGCCGCAGGAAGCCTTGCAGCCGGCGGAGCGTTTCTCGCGGCAAAAGCCATCCCGGATATTCGCCCGCCAGGAATCGGTCGGGAATCACCCAGTAACTTTCGGGCAGGGGAGTGGGGACAAATTTGGAGGCGTGTTCTCGTTCCATCTTGTTGGTCATCACTCTTTCTCTGTCAGCAGGTCGGCGGCAATTTGGGCAGCGTCGCGCACAACAAACGGGCAGACTTCCTTGAAGCGCCCGCGCGCGGCAGCACGGCCTTCTTGCGCGCTGATGTCGCAGCCGGTCAGGACGTTGCATAGAATCGTCCCGTGCTCTTCCTGAAAGCGGCGGATGAATGCTTCGGCTGTCCAATAGGCCGGCTCCTTGCCTTCGGGCGTAGAGTCGTCGCGCCCCAGCCCGAGGGCCATCAAGGCGCCGGTCGCTGCCCCGCAGACGTTTCCGCTGCGTCCCATGCTGCCGCCTAGGGGCGAGGCGATGCGCAGGGCAACCGTTTCGTCCAGGCCGAGGACGGGGGGAAAGGCCGAAAAGACCGCTAGGGCGCAGTTGAAGCCTGCGGCGAAACAGGCGGCATGTTCGACGGGATTATCCATGGGCGATTATCCGAAAGAAAAGAGAACGTGAACGTGATGGTTGTTTTCGCCATCCACTCACGATTGGGCAGAGTCGGGCGGAAGGACACTTTCTCCGACCCAATTCAAGTAGGTCTCCAGCCCGGCGACAACCGGCAAGGCGATGATTTCCGGCACCTGATAAGGGTGAACGTCCTGGATTTCTCGCTGGAGCGCCGCCAGGCAGGCGCGGCGGGTCTTACAAATGAGCAACGTCTCAGCGTCTTCTTGCACCTGGCCTTCCCAGCGGTAAATCGAGGTCACACCCGACAGCAAGTTGACGCAGGCCGCCAGCCGTTTTTCGACCAGGGCGCGGGCAATCTGCTGGGCGCTTTCTGGGTTTGGGGCGGTGATCAGGACAACGATGGTATTGCTGTCCATCAGAAGTACTCCTGGTTGTGGATGATAGACGAAAAGCCTATTCGACTGTTCGACAGGCTAAAAGCCCATTCTACGGGTTCAGCGCGGCGAAAGCCAGGCGCGGCGTGCAGCAGTCCGAGCAGGACGAACAGCCCGGCCAGCAGAAAAAGCCAGGCGAGCAGGTCGGGCTGGAAGATATAGAAAACCTTCCACATCGGGAAGCCCACTCCTTGAGGCAGGAACACCCAGGCCACGTAGGGCAGGATAAATTCGCTCAGGACGGGTAAGCATGACCTTGCCGGTCCAACCTCTGAAGCCGCGCGGCCGCTCAGCGCGCAGTTTGTCCTTTCGGCGCGGCAGACGGACGAGGGAGAAGACCATCAACGCGGCGAGCGCCAGCATGACGGCATCCACGATATGTAGGTTAGGCCGAAGCGGCGCGAGACACCAGCGGAGTCCTGTCGGCAAGATGAAAGAATAATTTTTCACACAGAATTCTCCTCTGATCGCCACTGTGAACACAAACAACCACGTAATCGCTCCTCTCCGACAGGGAGGGAAACCTCCCGCCTCAGCATCTGAAAACCGGACGGAAACCGAGTCACACGCCACCCCGCGCAAACTCCTCCACCTGAAGCATGGGTTGTCAGTCCTGACAGGCCGGTTAGGGGAGCACATTGCGGCAAGAGTTTCTTCGAAATCCCTTATCCCACCTCCTGCCTCTACGGACATGAGACCAGATTGGGGAACACTTGCCTGGCCATGGTTTCCAGCTCGGCCTGCCTTTCACGCGGATAGACCAGCATGAAGATCAGCACACGGGTCCTCGACTGTTGATTGACCCAATACCGAACCACGTACGGTGCTCCCTGGAAGACCGCATCGAATTCATACAAGGAAAGTTTTTTCTCCTGGCAAGATTTGTTCATCGTGTACCCATCATAGTTGGAAAACACAACGTCGAAATATCCCTGACTGAAATAGTTATCCAGATCGCTCTCGGTATACCCACAATTCCACAGGAGGTATTCGGTATGCGCAATCGCCCCAATGCTTTGGTCCTCGCGAAGGACGACCGTCTTATAGGGTTCAACCGTGTAACTTCGCTCCCATTGATTCGGGTCAAAGAGTTTTGCGGCGAATCCTACGGCAAAACGGACATCGCTCTGGGATGGCTGAATCGGCCCACACTGGTCGCGTGGACTATCCTCCGCCGGCCATGCTGCGCTGCAAGCAGCAAGCAACAAGGGTAGCAAAACGGTCAGGAGAAAGGGGAAGCGAGTGCGAGCAAGCGGAACAAAGTATCGGAACATAAAGCGACCTCCTTACCAGAGAAGTGGTTTAAGCAATAAACGATTTCAGTTTACCCGAGTACTTTAAACCAAGGCAAAACAGAATCTCTACAACTTTCGCTCAACGACCCGGGGGAGACGACGCGACGATGTGAGGCTGCCTTGCTACATCAGGAAGCAAAGGGATTCGCGTTACGGCTCCTGCTTGTTCCCACAGGGAGCGGAACACATCCCGGCCTCTCACGAGACTTTGTCGCGAGCGCGCGGGTAAATCTTCTCCCACGAATCGCGCAGGAAGTTGCCCAGAATTTTATCGGATTCGCCTTGAGCAGGGAGGACATCGCCATCAGGTTCAACATAGAGCCAGACTTTGCTTGCGCCTTCGGGTAGTTCCTCGTCCACTATTTCGAGGGTGGCGGGATTTTGTGCCGAGTAGGGCACAGGCAGGTTCCAGCGCAAGGTCAGGCCGAGTTCGGCGGCGCGGTTGCGCAAGGCAAGCAGGTCATTTTTGAGCGAGGCATCGGAGGCGCTAAGCGAGAGGCTTTTGACATCAAGTCCGGCCACCCGCTCCAGTACTTCGCCTGCCTTGCGGACATTCTGCGGCGTCACGGTGAGATGCACGGTGACGAAGATATCTTCGGGCATGACCGTCTCGAGGGCTTTCCAAGAGGCTTTGTTCTCCGGCTGGAGCAAGAAGAGGATGTGGTCAAGACCAGTCAGGAGCAAGGTGTGGAGGTAGTCCTTGTCGGCCAGTTTGAGGCCATCGGTGAGCAAGCCGCTGACCTGGCCGTTCTTCTCGGCGTGGGCAATGAGCGCAGGCAGATCGTCGCGCAAGGTAGGCTCGCCGCCAGTGAAAGTGACATGCGGAATGCCATGCATCCAGGCTTTATCCAGGATGGTTTTCCATTCATCGGTGGAGAGTTCACGAGCGACTCGCTTCGTGGGAGCGTAGTCGGCTTTCGTACCAGGCGGCAGCCGATAAGTCAAGGCGCAGTCGAGGCGCAGCGGAGCGGTCAATTCTGCCGAATGGGGCGCGACGCGTTCGAAGTTGAGGAAAGCGACCGGATCCAGGTCTAGGGTACGGACGAGAGTTTGAATGCGGTCGCGGAAGTCCGAGTAATCGCGCAGGGCGATCTCGCGGCCAACGCGGTAGCGGCGGGAAATTTCCTTTGCCACTTCCTCAGGTGGCGTGCCTTTCATCAGGTGATAGGCGTATTCGGCGGCGGTAGGATTGAGATGCAGAACGGTCGCCGCGTTGACGATGAGCAGGCCGGAGCCATCCTTGTTGAGACGCAGATGCAGGCGGTAGGCAGGTTCGTCGCCGGGCGGGGACTGGCAGTGTAAGGTGGTTGGCGGAAACGGCTGAACTTTGGTGAAGCATTCACGAATCCAGGAAACGGGTGCGCTCATCGGGAACTCCTTGAAAGTCAAAGGTCGGAAGTCGAAAGCCGCAGGTCAGGAGCGAACGACATGTGGCATATCGAAAGGAATTTCCACCATCAGTTCAAGAAAGCCGGCATACTGACCATCGCGATACCAGGAAGACTGATATACAAGATGCTTCTTGCCCTCTTTCTCCACGGTGTAAACGTTCCTTTTCTCGCGCGCCATCAATTCTCTGAGTTTGCGACGCGCCGGTTCGGGGTGGCAATCGAATACATTGCGGCCAAGGAGAGCGCGGCCACCATCGGCGCGGAAGAGCTCTTCGGCGGCGCGATTCATCGCCAGGATGACGCCCTCTGTATCACAAATGGTAATGGCAAAGGGAAGTTCTTGGAACCAGGGAGTTTCCGTCATCGATCTCCAGAATTTTAAGAGGTTTGCACGTTGGCGCGTGGATCCATCAGCACGTTTTCTATGTTTGTATGCTCGCGTGTTAAAACGTTATCAAACCGGAGCGGACACCCGCCGCCGCATTCCACCAGCAAAAGGCAATCGCGACATTTTTCCGGTAAATCCCGACGCTCACGCAAGCGAATCGCGAGAGGATGATTCCAGATCGTCTCCCAGGCATCGGTCAGGAAGTTACCAAGTGGATGATAGTACGATTGGCAAGGCAAAACGCCGCCGTCGGGTTCTACGCACATCGTGTACAGGGCAGCGGTGCAACCCTTGACGCCCAAATCCATCCGCACGGGATCGAAATCGCAGTATTGCGTCGGCGTGTACCAGATAAGACGCTGGCCGCGGGCTTCGGTTTTGGCGCGGGCGGTTTCGAGCAGGGGAGCGAGTTCGGCCTCCAAGAGACCCGTCCCGACCGTCGCGCCGCGCCCGGAGTAGATGAGCGCGTTCAGGCCGACAGTCGGGACGCCGAGGTCAGCCAGAAAGTCAAGCGTGGCCGGGAGAGTATGGGCGTTCGTCTGTAATAGAGTGGTATTCGTCATGACGAACAGCCGCGTGGCTAGGGCATTCTTCAGGCCATGCACTGTCTGCTCAAAGGCGCGCGCGCCGACCATGTGGTTATGGACTTCAGGGTCGCAGGATTCGAGAGTTATCTGGACGTGATCGAGACCCGCTTGTACCAAGCAGTCCACGTAGGCAGGGTCAGCAAGGCGGCGCGCATTCGTGTTGAGGCCGGTAATCTGCCCTTTGCGCTCGGCATGGGCGATAAGTTCAGGAAGATCGTCGCGCAGAGTCGGCTCGCCACCGGTGAAAACGATGTGAGGGATGCCCAGTTCCCAGGCGCGGTCGAGGACGCGTTTCCAACCTTCTGCGTCCAATTCGACGGGCTTCGCGCCCAATGCCGGATGTTGGACGTTGTAACAGTGCGCGCAGTCGTTATTACAGCGATAGGTCAGGGCCAGATCGAGGCGATAAGGCGCCATAGGACGCACAGAAAAAGGGGCTACTGTTTCCAATTCGAGATCGTGAACGGGACAAGCGCCACCGGGACGAAGGAGCTCTTCGAGTTGTAACTTGAATGCCCGCAGGTCGGCCAGCGCTTGTCCAGCAGCGACGCGGTACTTTTTGCAGATGAGACGCACCGCCGCGGCCTCGTCTACGTTTTCAAGAATAAGATAGGCCATGAGGGCCGCGGTCGGGTTGAGATGCATGATGCGGCCAGCATTGACGACGAGCGCCCCATGACCATCGGCATCAAGACGCAGGTGAACGCGTGTCTGCTCCTGACCATTCTGACGCAAATAGTGATGCACCCGCGTAGGAGAAAACTCATTCTCCTTCCGACGCGGCAGGAAAAACGTTCGAGAGGCCGGCATTGGGAGTCGCAAAATTCAAAAGACGGAAGATGAAATCGCTTCAGGGAGTAGGAGCACTTTCCACTCCGGGCTTTTCTCTCGTGAGTTTACCATAGATACCTGCCAAGCTTTCTCCTTCCCGATTCAGCCCTATGAGGCCAGGGATGCCCGAATAGAGCAGATGCGCAACGTGATGGGTGATGGCATAGGCCAGTGCCAGACCATCCGGGATACCGAAGACCGCCAACGCGACGACGATCGCTCCCTCGTAAACGCCTAAGCCGGAAGGAGCCGAGGGAATCGCGCCGCCGAAAGAGGAAATTCCAAGCGCGAAGGTGGAATGCAACGGCAACGCCCGCGAGAAGAATCCTCGCAAGAGAAAGAATTGACAGGCGGCAATCGCCAACCAGGAAAGTGTCATCCAGAGCAGGCTGAGAGAAAAACGGCGGAAATCGGTCAGGACGGCGAGACCGGTAAGCAAGGAGTCTAGGCGCGGTACGAACAGCCTGGAAACACGAGGGAAACGCGCCAGAAGGCGTTCGAGCCGGGCGCGCAGCGAATTCCGCGCGCGCGCCAATAGATAGAGCGAGAGCAGACCAACAATCACCAGGCCCAGAGTCCAGAACGCTGTCAGCCGCGCCCAGGAGACATCGGCCAGGACAAAAGGCAACGTGCCCATGACCAGAATCGCGGCAAAAGCCAGGTCATAGGCTCTCTCAATGACAATCGCAGGCAGCGTATAGAACATGCTCGACCGGATTCTTTTGCCAAGCAAGTAGGCGCGTCCCAGCTCCCCAAGCCGAAAGGGGAAGATGTTGTTGATAAGATAGCCTTCCATCAAAGCCAGGAACGAATCGCCTAGGGTGGGGCGACCGGCCAGAAGAACGCGCGAGGCAGCGGACCGGGCGGTCACCGAAGCAAAGTAGAAGAGCGCGTGAAGTAGGAGAAAACGCCCATCCACGCTCAGAAACGCTCGTCCAACCACAAGCCAATCCACCGTCAAAACAAGAGCGACGACGACGAGCAGGCTGATGAAGACGCCCGGCAACCAGCGGGGAAAGGAAACGTGAGATCGGTTCACACGCGCCTCCTATTCCTCTTCGAGGCGTAATACGGCCATAAATGCTTCCTGCGGCACTTCCACATTGCCTATCCTTTTCATACGCTTTTTCCCTCGCTTCTGTTTCTCGAGCAGTTTCTTTTTGCGGGTAATATCCCCGCCGTAACATTTCGCGAGGACATCCTTGCGCAGCGGCTTGACATTGGCACGACTGATGACGCGCCCACCGGCCGACGCCTGAATGGCCACCTCAAACAGCTGGCGCGGAATCAGTTCCTTGAGTTTGGTGATCATGCGTTGCCCCTTATGGTAAGCGTCTTTCCGATGCACAATGGTTGCCAGCGCATCAACCGGTTCGCCGTTGACAAGAATCTCCAGTTTTTGCAAATCGTCCGGTCGGTATTCCGCGAACTGATAATCCAGCGAGGCGTAGCCGCGCGTGCGCGACTTCAGTTCATCGAAGAAATCAACCATGATTTCAGAAAGAGGAATTTGGTAATGCAGTTGCACACGGTGCGGCGCCGGATAATCCTGGCCCTTGAACTCACCACGTCGTTTGGTGACCAGGTCCATGATGGCGCCATAATATTCGAGGGGGGTGATGATTTCAATGTTTACCCAGGGTTCGCGAATCTCCACGATGTCACTTTCCTCAGGCAACTCCGCCGGCGAACTGACCATCTGCGCCGTTCCATCGCGCCATAAGACTTCGTAGGCCACAGTCGGCGCGGTGAAGACCACATCCAGATCATATTCGCGTTCCAACCGCTCCTGGATAATCTCCATGTGAAAGAGACCTAAAAAGCCGGCGCGGAACCCATAGCCTAGCGCCTGTGATGTCTCCGGTTGATAGACAAGCGAGGCATCGTTCAACTGCAATTTCTCCAACGCCTCGCGCAGGTCTTGATAATCATCGGCTTCGGAAGGATAGATTCCGGCAAAAACCATAGGCTTGGGATGGCGGAAGCCGGGCAAGGGCTCTGTGGCAGGACACAAGGTATTCGTAATGGTATCCCCTACGCGCGCCTCACGCACCGTCTTCAGGCCAGTGGCAATATACCCCACTTCTCCTGCAGAAAGTGAACCGGTCGGTTGCAAGGCTGGAGCAAAAATACCCACTTCCACCGGTTTCACGTCCACGCCGCTTGACATCAAGTGCAAGCTATCGCTCACGCGCAACTCGCCGTCTACCACGCGCACATAGGCGATAACGCCCTTGTAGGAATCGTAATGCGAGTCGAAGACCAGAGCGCGCAACGGCGCCTCACGATTGCCGCGCGGCGACGGGACGTTCGCGACAATCGCCTCCAGCACAGCCTGGATGTTCACTCCCTCCTTCGCCGAAATGCGAATCACCTCCTGCGGCGGAACACCGAGTAAACTGCCAATATCTTCCGCTACCTCATCTGGACGCGCAGAGACCAAGTCAATCTTGTTAATGACCGGGACAATGACCAAGTCGGCCTCCAGCGCAGCATATAGATTAGCCAGGGTTTGGGCTTCAATGCCCTGACTAGCATCCACCACCAGCAACGCCCCTTCACAGGCCTGAAGCGCACGCGAGACCTCGTAACTGAAGTCTACATGACCGGGTGTATCAATCAAATTCAACTCATACGTCTGTCCATCTCTGGCCGTGTAATGCATACGAACCGCCGAAGCCTTAATCGTCACGCCTTTCTCGCGTTCTAAATCCATGCTATCGAGCACCTGATCGGTCATCTCGCGCTCGGAAAGCGTGCCGGTCAACTGAAGCAGACGGTCGGCAAGTGTGGATTTCCCGTGATCCACATGAGCAATGATACAGAAGTTGCGTATGTTAGCAGTCATCACACGTTCCCGGTCGGCGAATTTCTAGCCCAGCGAAAGTATATCATAACGAGTACGGCTGAAAGCGCGATCGGCCAGAACTTGGTGAAGTCTTGATAGGGGCGGCGCTCCCTTTTGCCTGTCGGCAAGCCGAGAGTACGGTCAGGGAAAGTTAACCGAACTCGCCTAGCGTTTGTGTCACAAACACGGGAGCCTCTCTCTCTTGACAATTGGAAAAAGTATTATATAATAAACATGAAAATAATCATAAATATCTTGGAGCAAGTATGTCTCTTTGCACATGTCTGAGGCGGGGTTCGTAGCCTCCGCCTCGGTCAAGTAGAATTCAGCCGATAACCGCAGGACGGCAGGCTCAACCCCGCGAACCCATTCTCTGTTCGCATGGCGTGTTGCGCGCCGTCCTTTTGTTTTCCTATCGGCTGGATCGTTGTCGTAATTCCGGAGGAACAATATGGGAGACCTACGACCCGTTGACCATGCAGCCCTCAAAGTCAATCAAGCCATGATCGTGTCATTGAGCGTGTTGGCTTTTGTCTTCAATCAGCCATGGCTAGTGATCGCAACAGCCGTTTTCATGCTAATCGGCACACTTTTTGGCAAACCTGCTTTTGGCTTCCTCTACCATTCCTTGTTGCATAAGGTTATCAGGCCACAAGTCATCGCAGATCACGCGGAGCCGCATCGCTTTGCCCAAGGACTCGGTGGAACGATGTTGTTGATTGGAGGCATACTATCCTCCCGGTTTGCGCCAACGGCGGGTTGGATATTGGTCTGGTTGGTCATTCTGTTGGCCTTGTTGAATCTCGCCGTTGGCTTTTGCGCCGGTTGTTTCGTCTATTACTGGTTGGCGCGCTGGAACGTGCCTGGCTTTCATCGCCAGCCGCCGCCAGGCGTCTCGCCCGGCTTCCGTCCACGGAGGGAATGAAGGATGATTGACCCAGAGATGGTTCTTTTGCGTCTTACCGTTGGCTTCGTCGTGTTTAGCCTGAGTTGGCTGGCATACTTGTTAACCAGCCGCTTGCTCATCAAGCGCGCTGGCCGGCAAACCGGAAATCTACCGGGTTATCAGAAAGGCCAAGTTGCCTTGGTCTACTTCACAGCTCCCGGCTGTAAGCCGTGTCATTCCTTCCAAAGGCCAGCCATTGAGCAACTGAAAGCAACCTTGATGGAAAAGATACAAGTGCTAGAGATCGATGTCAATCACCACCCGGCCATTGCCAAAGCCTGGGGAGTTTTGAGCCTGCCCACTATTTTCGTGCTTGATTCAACCGGACGTCCCCGTCGGGTCAATCACGGCTTGACTAGCGCCAAAAAACTACACTTACAAGTCGAGGAGCTGCTGTAATGAAAATCGCCTCTGATATAACGGAACTGATCGGCAATACCCCTCTTGTCCGCCTCAACCGGTTGACAGCCGGACTCCAAGCAGAAGTCGTTGCCAAACTGGAATTTTTCAACCCAGCCCATAGTGTAAAGGATCGCATTGGGTTTTCCATGATCAAGGCCGCGGAGGAGGCTGGTCTCATTGGCCCAGATACAATTATCCTAGAGCCAACCAGCGGTAACACAGGCATTGCCCTGGCGATGGTCTGCGCGGCGCGCGGCTATCGCTGCGTATTGACCATGCCCGATACCATGAGCCGCGAGCGACGGATGCTTCTGCGCGCCTATGGCGCAGAATTAATACTCACGCCGGGTAGCGAAGGCATGTCCGGCGCAATCCGCAAGGCTGAAGAGTTAGCCGCCTCAGACCCGCGCTACTTTATGCCCCAGCAATTCAAGAATCCTGCCAATCCAGAAATCCATCGCCGCACGACCGCCGAGGAGATCTGGCGCGATACCGACGGCAAAGTGGATATTTTGGTCGCTGGCGTGGGAACAGGCGGCACGATCACCGGTGTTGGGGAAGTGATCAAAGCGCGCAAGCCATCCTTCCGCGCCATTGCGGTGGAACCGGATGCCTCGCCTGTGCTCTCCGGCGGTCAGAAGGGAACACACAAAATTCAAGGCATTGGCGCCGGCTTTGTCCCAGACATTCTCAATACGAGCATCTACGATGAGGTGATTCGCGTGACCGACGAGGACGCCATGGAAATCGCCCGCCGCCTGGCGCGCGAGGAAGGGCTGCTGGCCGGCATCTCGTCCGGCGCGGCGACCTGGGCCGCGCTGCAAGTAGCCGCCCGGCCGGAAAACGCCGGCAAGTTGATCGTGGTCATCATCCCATCCTTCGGCGAGCGCTACCTGAGCACTGCCCTGTACCAGGACTTGGCAGACTGAGAAAAGGAGTTTCCTACTATGACAACCGATGCACTTCTGGGCGAAACGACAAAAACCAGAGCGAGGAAAGGGTTATTTTACACGCTACGACGCGATATTCGCGCCGCGCTCGAACGCGACCCGGCTGCCCGCAACGCTCTGGAAGTGCTATTATGCTACCCAGGCCTGCACGCTCTCTGGGGCTATCGAGCGGCACACTGGCTCTGGACACACGACCTGAAATTGTTGGGACGTTGGGTATCCCATCTTGTGCGCGCTCTGACCGGCATCGAGATTCACCCCGGAGCAACGATCGGCCCTGGCCTGTTCATTGACCATGGCATGGGCGTCGTCATTGGCGAAACGACCGAAATCGGCGAGAACGTGACGCTCTACCACGGCGTGACGCTGGGTGGAACCAGCCTGAACAAAGGCAAGCGTCACCCAACCATCGGCGACCGGGTGGTTATCGGCGCAGGCGCCAAGGTGCTCGGCGCCATTACCATCGGCGCCGATACACGCATTGGGGCAAACGCTGTCGTGGTCAAGCCCGTGCCGCCAAATGCGGTCGTCGTAGGAGTACCGGGACAAAACATCGCCCGCAGCCAACCGCATCGCCCCACCGACGCGCCAGACTTGAACCATACCGCCTTGCCTGACCCCGTCGGCGTATCGCTGAGTTCGCTCCTGAAACGTGTGGAGGCCCTGGAAGAACGCCTCAACGCGCGCTTGGAGGCAGTGCCACGCATTCGCCCGCCCGAGGCGGGTATTTGGCACGAAGAAGACTTTTCCATATAGAAACATATCCTACCCTGCGCCCTGTGCAAGGATCGGAAAAAACCCACCTTCCTGCACCCTTGTGGGCCAGCAGAAACAGCAAAGCACCAGCATCTCTAGGAAGAGTCCCTGCCGTTCCCCTGAGGGGGAACGGCAGGGACTGAAGTCATTGGCAGACAGCAGACGCATGAAGAGCGCCTTTAGAATTGCCCCTCCAAATATGCCCGCGTCCTTTCCTGACGAGGGTTTGTGAAGACTTCTGCCGCAGGCCCAACCTCCACAACCTCGCCCATATACATAAAGATCACGTAATCGGCCAGGCGTTTGGCTTGACGTAGAATGTGCGTCACGAGCACGATGGTATAGTTCTGCTTGAGTTCCAGCAAGCGTCTCTCGATGTGCTGGGCAGAGATGGGATCCAGCGCAGAGGTAACTTCATCCCCCAGCAGAATTTCCGGCTCCACCGCCAGTCCACGTGCCAGGCAAAGCCGTTGTTGCTGGCCAATGGATAGACGGCTGGCAGGTTGATGCAGGCGGTTTTTGACTTCCTCCCACAGGCCGGCTGCTTCCAGATAATGGCGAACAGCCCTGTCTAGCTCGCGTCCTGTCCTCAAGCGATGAATACGCAATCCATAGGCCACATTCTCGTAAATGGACATAGGCAGAGGATAGGGATGCTGCGCCAGAAGCCCGACTTTCTTGCGGATTTCCGTCACATCTACGCCGGGAGCGTAAATATCCTCCCCGTCAATCAGCACCTGCCCAGAAATATGCGTTCCATCGCTCAATTCCAGAAAACGGTTCAAACTCTTGAGCAGGGTGGTCTTGCCGCAACCAGAAGGACCGATAATGACGGTAATCTGATTGCGCGGAATATCGAGCGTTACCTCGCGCAACGCCGGCTGGTTCCCCTCATACCAGACGCTTAAATTGCGAATGCGAATGTGGGGCGTCATGCCAAATACCCTTTAGCGGATGATGTATTTGCTCAATTTGCCGGCCATCCAGCGCGAACCCAGGCTAATGAGCAGCACGATAAGTGTGAGGATCAGAGCCGCCGCATAGGCTCGCTGTTGAACTTGCGGGAACGGCGTGCTCAACTGAAAAAAAACCGCCAGTGGGAGCGAGGCCGCCGGACGTAGCAGGGAGGTCGGCAGGCGATCCGTATAACCGGCAGTGAACAACACCGAGGCCGCATCACCGATCCCGCGGCCGAAGGCCAGCAAGATGGCTGTCAGAATACCGGGAAGCATCTGACGGGTGGTTACACGCAAGGCTGTCTCGAAACGGGTTGCGCCCAAGGCGAAAGAAGCCTGTTCCAGTTCCTCCGGCATCATTTGTAGCACCTCGCCCATAGCGCGGGCCATGATAGGCATTTCGAGCAATGCCAAGACGAGAATCCCTCCCAACAGCGAAGCGCGTAGACCAACTGCTACCATAACCATGAATCCGAAAGCACCGTACACAATGGAAGGAATGCCCCAGAGCACATCCAGCCCCAGGTGGACAAATTGCCCCCACGACGACCGGCGCACGTATGTTTGCAGGTAGAGCGAGAGCGGCAAACTGACAAGAAGAGCCAACAATGTCCCGCCGCCAGCCATGTACAACGATCCGAGAATGGCGTTCAAGATGCCGCCTTCTTTACCCAGATAGTAGCCGCCCTGAGGAACCTGTGTCAGCATTGCCCAATTAAGAGCCGGCAAGCCTTTGACGAGCACTGTCCAGAGAATCAACCCTAGGCTCCCGACCACAAGGGTAAAGGAACCCAACATCAACCCTTGAAACAAGGTCTCTTCCACATGACGCCAATGCCAGCGTTTCTTCACAGCGCCCTCACTTGGATGCGACGCAAAACAAGATTGGAGGCCACATTAAACGTCAAGACGACCGCCAAAAGAATCAGCGCGGCGGTCATCAAGGCCGAATCATAGAGCGGGATGGACATCATCTCGCCGTAATTGTTGGCAATCAGTGCTGGCAACGGATACGCGGGATCGAACAGGGAACGCGGCACGCGAACTACATTTCCCACCACCATGAGAACAGCCATTGTCTCGCCTAAGGCGCGCGAGAGGCCGAGTACGATACCGGCCAGAACACCCGCTCTCGCCTTGGGCAACACAACATGGCGCACCGTCTGCCACCGCGTTGCGCCCACCGCCAACGAGGCTTGACGCATCCCATCGGGAACAGCACGGAAGACCTCGTAAGTCACCGCGATCATGAAAGGGGTAATCATAACGGCCAGTACCAGCGCGCCGGCCATAATGCTGAAACCGGTCGGGTTGTCGGAACGAAAGAGGGAAAAGAATCCCAACACCCTCTCGCAGAATGGAGCCAGCGTGTTCTGCACCCAGGGCACGATTGCGACCACGCCCCACACCCCATAGACCACGGAGGGAATCGCGGCCAGCAGATCCAGCAGAGGTTTCATTAAAGCACGTGTGACCGGGCGGGCATATTCCGCGAGGTAAATCGCTGTCAACAGACTGGGAGGAACGGCGAACACCAACGCCGCCGCCGTCACCCATAGTGTGCCGGCCAGGAACGGTAAAAACCCGAACTGACCCGCCATGGGCTTCCAAACGCGTCCGCCTAACAATTCCCAGAGTGAGCTCTGCGCCAGAATCGGCCAGGCGCGCACTGCCAACACAACGGCAATGATTACCACCAGCAAAGGAGGGAGCCCCGTCAGAGCAAACAAGCCGTCGCGGGCTACCCGTTCCCAACGCTGGCGCGCCGCTTGAATCGCACCTCTCGCAGGTCTCACTCTCGCCTTGTTCATCGTACCTTATCCAGTGCTTCCGACAACACGTCGGCCGGCAATCGAATGTAGCCGGCCTCGCTCACGAACTGCTGGCCGTCCGTCAGAATCCACTCCAGAAAAGCCTGGACCAATCCCCGTGGTTTTCCTTTTGTGACCAGGTGGAGAGGGCGCGCCGGGGGTGAGGGGTACTTGCCACTGGCAACAGCCTCTTGCGCCTCACTCCGAGTCTCCAGGCGCTCGCCCTCGTCAGCAATATTGTTCCCATCCCGGTCAATCGGCACAATGACTACGCCCGCCGCCGGCTTCCCGCTTTCCATATCATAAGCGTAACCTAAATTATTGTAACCGATGCCAAGCGGATCTTTGATGACCGCGTCTAGCAGGCCCGGATCGCCCGAAACAGCGATGCCCAGCAAATCCTCCTGTTTCTTGCCCCCGAGATACTTCGCCCAAACATCGGCCGCACCGCAGGCATCGGCGCGCGTAAAGGGATGAATCTCGTCGGTAACCTCCGGCCTGCCGACCACCTCGCCCCATGTCTTGATCTCGCCGGTGATGAAAATCTTGATAAACGTGTCCTGCGTGATCCCTCTCGCCAGCACGTCGCCCAGAACCAGGTTCTTATCTGATATGGTTGGGAAAACGGCGTCGATCACGACCGGTACCCAGTAAGCGCCCCGCGCTTCCTCTTCTGGCGTCACCTCGCGGGAAACCATGCCGATATCCACCGCCCCGGTCAGGACATCGGTCATTCCTTTTCCTGCGCCTCCGGCTGAAATATCGAATTCGACGCCGGGATGCACTCTGTGAAACTCCTCCGCCCACCGCTGCATCATTGGGTACAGGGCAAACGCGCCGGAAACCGTGATAACGCCTCGTAGCTCTTCCCCCGAAACGGTTGGCGACGGTTTCCTACAAGCGCTCGCGAGGAGAACCACCAACATCGGAAGGACAATCAACATATGTCGGGTCTTCATTTGTCAACTCCTCGAAAAGTATATAATATCTACTGGAATAATAGATTTTTGTCGGTTAAAAAACACCTTTCCCTGGAGGCGAGAGTGATTACGTCCGGGTCTGATTTCGCCCTGCCGCGCGCGCCTGTTGTACGCGTGCAGCTACATCGGCAAGGGTCGTATTGTCAAGAATGCCGGCAATGGCATCGCGCACATCGCCCATCACCATCCGCAGGCCGCAGGTTGCCTCGTCCGGACAACCGCAGGGTTCATACGCCATCTGGCTAACACAACGAAGAGGGGCCACCGGCCCATCCAACGTGCGAAAGATTTGCCCCAGGGTAATCCTGTCGGCAGGGCGACCCAGATAATAGCCGCCGCCGACACCCACTTTGCTGCGTAGGATACCTGCATTCTTCAACGTAAGCAAAATCTGCTCCAAAAATTTAACGGGGATTCGCTCCCCCTGTGCAATATCTCGAATCGCTACCACCCCCCTGGGAGAATCTTGCAGGGCAAGAGCGATATAAATGGCCGCTCGCAAGCCATATTCGCCGCGTTTCGAGAGACGCATAGATTAATTCTCTATCATTTCTGTAGAATTTACAGATATTATAACAATTCTACACGGAATCGTCAACGGCTGCTACGACCAGTACCGTGGAGAAGTTGTCAGGTTGGGATAACCCGTGCACGTCGCCTCGTCTATGATTCCTGAGAGAAATGGTAAGCAACGGGATAGCGAGACCCTAACGCACGCGAGCCCTGCCACGCTTTACCCCCGCCAGAATTCGAAGACATGCCCATGCCCGGAAGCGCGCCTCTATCGTTCCTCGGCTATAGAACGCAGATCGATTTCCTCCTTCCCGCCCAATTTCTCCTGCATGCGTTGCACGACTACCTCCAACGCCATAGGGTGGTGGACATAGTCCAAACTATCGCTGCGCAGGGTTAGAACCGGGCAAATGTCAAAGGAACGCAACCACTCCTCGTAGAAAGTATCCAGCAGATTCAAGTATTCTTCCGAGATTCCACTTTCCATACGCCGCCCGCGACGGCGAATGCGTTCCATCAACACAGGAACCGGGCATTTCAGGTAAATCAGCAAATTGGGCGGCGGCAGGTTGTTAACGACGAGATCAAAGAGTTGGCGGTAAGCCAGATAATCGCGCTCTGCTAGATTGCCCATGTGGTGAAGGGCGCGAGCAAAGATGTAAGCATCTTCGTAAATGCTGCGATCGAGAATCGCCGGCCGAGGATCGCGTGCAGCAGCGAGGTATTGCTCGGCGCGATGCCCCAGGAAGTAGATTTGCAGGTGAAAAGCCCAGGCACGCATGTCTGCGTAAAAGTCGGGAAGATAGGGATTATCGGCAACCGACTCGTAATCTGTACGCCAGCCAAGTCGTGCACCTAACTGCTCGGTAAGGGAGGTCTTCCCGGCGCCAATATTGCCGGCCACGACAACCAATCGCTTTGTCATTATATGTTGCTCCTTTCTCTGCCCCATTGTATTCGCTTTTGCAACAGCACGCCTCCCGTTTTTTATGAATTTGGTACAATTAGCATATGACGCTCTCTACAGACTTTCTCACCGCACTTCGATCTATTCTGCCCGCTTCGTCTTTCAGTCTCGAGGAGGGGGTATTGGAAAGCTACGCACGAGACGAATCATCGCAACCCCCGCGTCGCCCTCTGGCGGTCCTCTGGCCCGAAAGCACTGAGCAAGTTTCGGCCATTATGACGCTTTGTAACCGTCACCGAGTGCCCGTAACCGCGCGCGGCGGCGGCTCCAGTCTGGAGGGCAATGCTATTCCCTCTCCTGACGGCGTGGTGCTTTCCCTGGAAAGGATGAATAAAGTGTTGGAAATCCTGCCGCAGGATTTTCAGGCGCGTGTCCAGCCGGGCGTTGTCTATGACGATCTCAATCGCCAACTTGCGCCCTACAGCCTTTTCTTCGCTCCGGCTCCATCTTCGGGAGATGTAGCGACGATCGGCGGAATGATCGGCAACAATGCCGGTGGAGTGAACGCCGTACGGTATGGCGTGACGCGTAACCACGTGCTACGATTGCAAGTCGTCCTGGCCGATGGCTCTGCCATCTGGCTAGGCACGCGCGCGATGAAAACTTCCTCCGGTTTCGATCTCGTGCAACTCATGGTCGGATCCGAGGGCACACTCGGCATTGTGACAGAGATCGTGCTACGGCTACATGCCTTGCCGGAGCGGCGCCTTGCCATGGCGCTCTTCCCCAGCCTAGAATCGGCAGCACGTGCAGCGTACGCCATTATCAATGCCGGCATCGTTCCCGGCGCGCTAGAAATGATGGACGCGCGTAGCGTCACGCATGTCAACCGCTACAAAGGATGGGCCTGGCCGGAGAAGCCGGCCCTGATCTTCGAGTTTCACGGAACGCCAGCTGGCGTTCAGGAAGAGGTCGAAGTGGCACGGCAACTTTGCAAAGAGGCCGGCGCCGTGCGTTACCAATATGCGGACACCCCGGAACTGCGCGAACAGTTCCAGCGAGGTCGCAAAGAGGTTACCAACGCGGAGAAAGCCCTGTACCCGGAGCATATCATGATTAAAGGGGATATTGCCGTGCCCCTCTCCCAATTCGTCCCCGCGGTGCGGTACGCCGAAGGTCTCGGCGAAAAGTACGGCTTGCTGACCAGTTTGTTCGGCCACGCCGGCGATGGCAACATCCACTGGCATACTCTTGTCCCTCCCAACGACGCACAGGCATTGGCAAGAGGCGAGAAAGCCGCCGAGGAACTCATTCGCTTTGCGCTCTCCGTCGGCGGCACGGCATCGGCGGAACACGGCATCGGTCTTGCGAAAAAACGCTTCCTGCTCGAGGAACACGGCCCGGCAGTAGAGATCATGAGGAGAATCAAGCAAGCACTTGACCCAAACAACATTTTGAATCCGGATAAGATGTTCCCATGACCGCCGTCCCGGCGGCGAGGTGGCCACACCATTCCCTAGGAGTCGCTATGCCCAAAGAGAAGTTCGCCCTTATTTCTCCCGAGAAAGCAGGCTTGATCCAGGAACTGGTCCTGCGCATCAAGTTAATCTTGCGCCTCATGGCAGATCGGCGGGTAAATTTCTTTCTCAAGTTCTTGCCCATCGCCGCGCTGGTATATTTGTTCTCACCCGTTGACCTGGCGCCGGGACTCACGCTGCCGGTCATCGGCGCGCTCGATGACGCTGCCGTGCTGTGGATGGGAGCATCGCTCTTCGTCGCGTTGTGCCCGGATAACGTTGTCCAAGAACATCTGGACAAACTCCGCAAAGCAACCCCAGGCTTGTGGCGCGAGGCCAAAAGAGAGTCAGAGATCATTGAGATTCGGCCGCAAGAGGAAGAGTAACTTGGTTCCATAACACAGGAGCTGTTCCGCGAGTAGAGGCAGGCCAGAAAGATTACATTGCAAAATCGCATCCGGTATGAATGTACGAAGAATCGGGCAGCAATATCCAATGCCAGAAGCGCCGAAAGCAACGATCCTGATTGTGGATGACATTCCAGAGAACATCGTCCTCTTAAGTCGCGTGTTACAAAGCAGCGGCTATGCGGTGCAAACGGCCGAGAACGGAACCAGGGCGTTGGAGATGGCGCGTCGCGCCTTGCCGGATCTGATTCTGCTCGACATCAACCTCCCCGATAAAGACGGCTTTGACGTATGCGCTCACCTTAAATCCAGCGAACAGACAAGCCAGATTCCGGTGATGTTCATCAGCGCGCTCGACGATGTAGAGGGGAAAGTGCGCGCGTTCGAATTGGGCGGCGTGGACTATATCACCAAACCCTTCAATTTCGAGGAAGTCATCGCGCGCGTCGAGACTCACCTATCCATCCAGGCGCTGCGTCGTTCGTTGGAAGAAACGAATCAGAAACTGGCGCGGCATGTAGAAGAACTGACGCGTTCTCAGCAACGTTTGCGCGAGGAACAAAGCAAGTTGAGCGCTTTCATCAACGCCTTGCCCAATTTGCCGTTTATCTGCAATGAAGAAGGCCGCTTTCTGGATGTGTTAACCAATCAGGAGGATTTTCTGCCTCTCGAGGCCGAGCAGATGAAAGGCCGCCTTGTTCGCGAAGTTTTCCCGGAAAACGAGGCGGAACGTATGATGGGCGCAATCCGCCGCGCGATCGAATCGGGACAAACGCAAGTCTTCGAGTACAAAGCGCCGGTGCTCGCAGGCGGCGAACGCTGGTTCGAGGGTAGAGTCGCTTTGATGGAAAAAGGCGAGCGTGAGCCGGCCAAGGTTGTGTTCGTCGCTACAGAGATTACAAAACGTGTTCAGCTCTATCAGGAAGTGCAACGACTGGCCAATCACGACGCCTTAACGGGGTGTTACAACCGCCGCTACTTTATGAATCTCGCCGAACAAGAATTCCAGCGCGCCGTGCGCTATAAACACGCCCTGGCCCTTCTCATGTTCGATATTGACCACTTTAAGAAATTCAACGATCGCTATGGACATCCAGCCGGCGATCAGTTGCTGTGCGCGCTGGTAAACCTCTGTCAGTCCTCGTTGCGCGCGGTGGATAGTCTGGGCCGCTATGGGGGAGAAGAGTTCGCGATTCTTATGCCGGAAACTTCGCGCGAAGCTGCATTGCAAGCCGCGGAGAGATTGCGCCATAACGTTGCGGCCATGCCGCTCGATTTTTTGCCGGAGGAAGCGTACGTGACCATCAGCCTGGGGGTTGCGGGCTATAATCCCGACACTCACTCTCCTGCCTCGCTAGACCTGCTCATCAAGCAAGCCGACGATGCACTTTACGCCGCCAAAGCGGCTGGCCGCAATTGCGTCCGCGCAGGATGACAATTTTCCTTGTCCATCTCTTTCCCATAGGCGTCCCATCGTCTACCGGAATTCCGAACGCCGTTGGGGGCGCGAAGCGCATTTCGCGTTACGCTTTTCCAAAAATATGGGTGATAACGGTCGCGCCGGAACCACCGATGTTCTGCGTCATGCCGACTCGCGCATTGGCAACCTGCGTACGTCCGGCCTCGCCACGCAGTTGTTGGACCACCTCCGCCACCTGATAGAGTCCTGTCGCGCCGACCGGATGGCCGCGCGCTTTCAAGCCGCCACGCGTGCAAATCGGAATACGCCCCTGGGGCGTGATCTCACCATCCAAAGCCAGGCGCACACCCTGTCCACGTTCCGCAAATCCGCACGCCTCCAGTGAAAGCGCCGACATAATCGTAAACGCATCGTGCAATTCGAAGAGATCAATATCTTGCGGCTCCAGGCCGGCCTGGCGATATGCCTCGCGCGCGGATCGATAGGCGGCTGTGAGAAAGAGAGCATCCTGACGGTGATGCACCGCCATCGTATCGGTCGCCGCCGCGGAGGCTAGTACACGTACATAACCGTTACCACGCAAGGAATCCACAGGAACGAGGTAGACCGCTGCCGCGCCATCCCCCACCGGCGAGGCATCAAGCAAATTAATCGGCGTGGCAACCATCGGCGACCGTTCGAATTCCTCCGCCGTAATGGGATGTTGCAGGCGGGCATATGGATTCTCAACAGCGTTCGCATGCGCGTTAACCGCAAAGGGAGCGAAATCCTCATGTTTCCAACCATACTCATGCATGTACCGTCGCATGATCAGCGCGTTCAGGCCAACAAATGAGAGCCCCATATCCACCTCGTAATCGGCGTCGGCTGCCGTCGCGAGGGCAGCAGTCACTTCCGGCATGGGGCGGTCGGTCATCTTTTCGACTCCTACCGCCAGCGCCGAATCCAGTTCGCCGGAGGCGATGGCCATCAGCGCGGAGCGTAGAGCCGCCGCGCCTGAGGCGCAGGCTGCCTCCACGCGTACCGCGTCCTTCACCTTCTTTAAACCCGCCCAATCCGCCACCAATGGACCGAGATTGTTCTGAGCGCTAAGGATGCCTGCCATCATATTGCCGAGAAAGAGACCGTCCACGTCCAGACGACCAGCATCGCGCATAGCCTGGAGGATCGCTTCCACCGCTAGATCACGCAGGGAACGATCCCAATGCTCATCAACTTTCGTCTGCCCAATTCCAAGAATCGCTACCGCTCGCATAGGAAAACCTTCCCACAAAGCAAATTTCTCCTATTGTATTCCCTTCCCCTCTCACAGACTATCAACCTCCACAATGCAACCTTTTCCCCCGTTCCGCATCAAAAGGATAACTATATTCTCTAACGAATGAGCAAAAGGAGGCTCCCCATGAAAGTAAACGAAGGCACGCTGGACCGCACCATTCGGGCAATTGCAGGCGCCGTCTTGCTTGCCCTCGGATTGATTCAAGCCGTGAGCGGAATCTGGTTATGGATCGTCGTCATCGTGGGGGCGCTTCTGCTGATTACAGGCCTGGTTGGCTTCTGCCCCCTGTACACCCTCCTAAAGATCAACACCCTCAAGAAATAACCCATGCCGCCATAGCGCCGTCAGTTCACCGCCAGAAAGGGGTTTTTCCCCCTCAAGACTGGCGGTGATCGTTTATTTTCTCCAAAGCCGAGCTATCAGGTTTATCAAAGCCGTCAACACAAGCGAGAGCAACAAGGAGGTCGCCAAGGGAACATAGAACGAGAAATGCTTGCCTTCCAGACGGATATCACCGGGCAGCCTTCCTAACGGCCAGCCAACGCGTGCGAGAACGATCAGGCTCCCACCCACGATCAGCAAAAGAAGACCAACGAGCAGCAACAAACGTCCAAATGCTTCCATAGGTTTGCGCAAATAGCCTTCACAATAATTTCATTTGCTTTTCCTCTTCATATGCCAGACCCAAGTGCTCATACGCAGCCCTGGTTGCCACACGACCCTGCGGCGTGCGATCAAGGAAACCCAATTGGAGCAGATAAGGTTCCACCACTTCCATGATTGTATCGGGTTCCTCGCTGATGGCAGCGGCAATGGTTGCCAGGCCCACCGGGCCGCCATTGTATTTGAGGATTATCGTGTTCAAAACGCGACGATCCACCTCATCCAACCCCAGCGGATCCACTTGGAGCAAATCGAGGGCCTGACAGGCAACCTGTCGGGTAATCGCGCCGTCGGCGCGCACCTGGGCATAATCGCGCACGCGGCGAAGCAAACGCAACGCCACGCGCGGTGTGCCCCGCGCCCGACGCGCAACCTCCTCCACGCCACCCTCGTCCGCCCGGACATGCAGCAAATCCGCCGCCCGGCGGACGATCGTTCGCATCGCGGCCAGCTCGTAGTAATCCAGCCGGTACACGGCCCCAAAGCGCGCCCGCAACGGCGAGGCCATCAGCGCCAGGCGGGTCGTCGCGCCGATGACGGTAAAGCGCGGCAACTTTAAACGAATGGAGCGCGCGGAGGGTCCCTTGCCAATGACAATATCGAGCGAATAATCCTCCATAGCCGGGTAGAGCACCTCCTCCACAGCCTTGCCCAGGCGATGCACCTCATCAATGAACAGGATATCGCCGGCGCGCAGATTGGTTAAGATAGCCGCCAGGTCGCCGGCCCGTTCAATGGCCGGTCCGGACGTAACCTTGATGTCCACCCCCATTTCGTTTGCGACGACATGCGCCAGCGTTGTCTTGCCCAGGCCAGGCGGCCCGTAGAAGAGAATGTGGTCAAGGGCTTCGCCGCGTTGACGCGCCGCCGCAATGAGAATCGCCAGATTCTCTTTCACCTGCTCCTGCCCAATGAGTTCGGCTAACGTCTTAGGGCGCAAGGCGGTATCCAAACGGTCATCCGGTTTGCGCACCGGGTCAAGCAGGCATTTTGCGTCAGGAGGCATGAGGTAAATTATATCAGGCTTTCGACAAGCAGCGCTTCCTCGCCTCGTTCAGAAACTTCCCTGCCATAGCGACGGTCGCCAGGTGTGGGCACTAAGAACGACCACCAGGCAAAGCAAGCCACAGAAAACCGCTGCGCGCGGCACACCTTGCCATTGCGCCAGCCAACCCACAAAGAGACTACCGAACGGCGACACTCCCTGCAACGCCCAAAAGTAAAAGCTAAATACCCGGCCGCGCAAAGGATCGGGTACCTCCAGTTGAATAATGGTATTCATCATGGTCATCTGCGTAATGACCGCCCACCCGAGCACGACCATCAACGCCAGAGCCGCCGGCACTGTGCGAATCAGAATTAGAGCGAGCAACGCCAGCGCATAGATGCTTTCGGCTACTATCAATACTACCCCTTTACGGCGCAGGTTACTGAAGAAGGTCAGGAAAAGCGAGGCGAACAGCGCCCCCACTCCCTGCGCCAGATAGAGCGCGCTAGTGCGCGCTTTGACCAGCGTTTCTGTATCCCCTATCTGACTCAACACGGCGCGCGCAATTGCCGGTATCTGTTGACTGAATGGAAAGCCAAAGAACCCGACCAATGTCGCCAGAAGCACAATCAGCGATACGATTGCACTATGACGTACATACGTCCACCCTTCGCGAAACGCGGCAGAGATAGAATCCCGGCGCGTTTCTTCGTAGGCAACCCGATACGGCCGACGAACGAACAACAATCCTACCAGAACGAAGAGGAAACTCACGCCGTTCGCGAAAAAAGCCCAGCCTTCCCCCCGGTCTTGGATCAGCACGAGAATCAGTCCGGCCACCGATGGCCACACTACCCGTCCAAGATTGAAGATCGTAGATTGCAAAGCGATAGCGTTGGGCAGCGCTGCCCTGCCCACCAATTCAATCAACATGGCTTGGCGCGCGGTGACCTCTCCACGGCGCTCGTCATCCCTGCCGCCAGGGCCAGGACTATCAGATGCCAACGTTGAATCCTACCGCTCAAAGTCAGAAAAGCCAGCAGGAAAGCCTGCAACATCAGGATTGCTTGCATCGCCATCACGGTCTTGCGCTTGTCCCAGCGTTCGACCAAGACGCCGGCTGGCAACGCCAAAAACAAGGTGGGCACCGTAGCTGCAAACCCCAATAATCCCAAATCAAAAGGGCGACCGGTCAGGCGATAGGCCAAATAGGGTTGCGTGGTGTTCTGTATCCAGGTGCCGATGAGGGAGATAAATTGACCGACCCAGAAAATGACAAAATCGCGCGAGGCAAGAGCCGGCAGACGACGTAAGATTTCTTTTCGCCAGAGGGAGAACATGTCGCTTTAACTTTATGAAGGAAGCGGTCAGGCGACAGGGACTGCCGCCAGGCCCAAAGCGTTTGGCCCCACATGGGTACCTATAGCCGTCGTAACGTTCACCAGAAGCGGCAGCACAGGCACTCGGGCCCGTACTTCTTCCAGCAGCTGCCGGGCAGCCGTTTCCGCGTTGGTATGGAGAACGGCTAATCGCTCCAGCGGCCCCCACGAGACCAAAGCCTCTTTCAGATGTTCCAACCCTTGCGAACGCGTCCGCGCCTGTCCCAAGCGTTGCACTCGGCCAAAACGCAATTCAACCAGCGGCTGAAGGCGCAGTAAGGTACCAATCGCAGCTTTCGCCCACGAGACACGCCCGCTGCGGCGCACGTACTCCAGCGAATCCAGCAAAGCAATCAGCCGCACGCGCCGACGCACGCTCTCTATCGCCGCCAACACGTCCTCCAACAGCCCTCTTTGCTGAGCGACTTCGGCGCCCGCCAGCACCTGGAATCCCAGCCCCAGGCTCAGCTGTTCACTATCCAACACCTTCACCCGTTCACGAAATTCCTGCGCCGCGACGCGCGCGGCGTTAAAGATGCCGCTCAAACGAGACGCCGCGTGAATGGAAAGAACCCATTCACTGCCGGCTGCAAGAAGCTTTTCGTACACCTTTTGAAAACTACCCACAGAAGGCGCGGAGGTAGTCGGCGGAGGGTTTAGGCGGGGCAAGATGCGATAAAACTCCTCACGAGTAATATCAATTCCATCCGCATAGCTCTTCCCTTGGATATTAACCAGCGCAGGGACAACTTCAACACTATACCGGCTGGCCAGGGCTGCCGGCAGATCGGCAGTGCTATCGGTGACAAAAGCGATTCTCATAGGGCGGTATCCAGCCGCAGAATCTCTCGTCCGCAGGTCCTTACGCGCGCGCCTTCTCGCCTCCGCGCTTTCCCTTGCTCCCTCCCCGTTCCATGACCGCCAGGGCTAGCGTTTGCTCTCCCAACAGAGCAGTCACTACAGACTCCAGCATCTGCTCGTCGAAGGCGGAGCGCGGAAACGTCATCCGGACGAACTCGCGTATCGGTCGCGTATAACAGCTCTGATGTCGTTGACTGTATAGGAAACCGATTCGTTGCGGATCCTCGAACTCGCCCAGATACTCCTGCAAGGACTCCAACAAATAGCGCGCAACGCGCACTTTTTGCAAGGGAATGAGGTGGCCCTCTTCCAAAGCGAAGAGGGGGAGCCAGCCCAGGATTTCTCCCACGACCGCTTGCGACTGGGTAAGACAACCATACCGCACAATGCGCTCCAATGTTGGAATGCAGAAAAGCATGTACACACTATGAATGGATTGCCGCACCAGCCGCTCTATCGCCGCTAGGGATTCGCCTGCACTGATAGCCGCCGCGGCCAACTGCACCAACATACCCAAGCCAAGCGAGACATTCTGCGAATCCACCACTTGAACTGTCAGGTGATTGCCGCCACACTGTCGAGCAGCTTGTTGCGCGATAGAGGCAAGAGGATAAAAGAACGAGGTCAGGGTGATGACAAGGATCGCATCATAGCGTTCGCCCAAACGGCTATAGAGATCAACAAAATCCTCCACCCGAGGCGGAATCAGTTCCTTCTCCTGGGCGCTCGGTAGAATCCGAAACGGAACAACATGGACGCGTTCATGCCCTACAAACTTTGGACGTGTGAACTGCGCTGTACTGTCGGTCACGATACAAATCTCAGCCATACCTAACAACGGATCAATGTTGGAGAGCCTCGCTGTCGTCAGGTTTTACTCAATCGAGAGGATGAACGGATAGTGAGGTTGGCCACCTTCTTGCAGCTCCACCTCCTGGGCAGGGTACCGGGCACGGATCACATCGGCGATGCGATTGGCCTCAGCCCTCGAGAGGTCCTTTCCATAGAACAAGGTGATTAACTCGTACTTATCTGCTTCTGCTTTCTCCAACAAACCAAGGCAAGCCTCCTCCACAGACAAGGCAGCCAACGCCAATTTGCCGTCCAGAAGCGCGATGACTTGCCCTTCAGTTACCGCTACGCCGTCAATTTCCACGGAACGTGTCGCGATGGTCACCTCGCCGCTGATGACATCCTGCATCGCGCGCGTCATTTTCTCTACCACGCTCTCTATATCGCCCTCGGGATTCAGAGGCAACATCGCAGCCAGACCCTGAGGAATGGTGCGCGAGGGAACAATACGAACGTCCTTGACCGTGACCTCTTGCGCCTGCTGTGCGGCCAGGATAATGTTTTTGTTATTGGGCAGAATAATGATTTTATCTGTAGGTAGATTTTCAAAGGCGGAAACAATATCACGTGTAGAGGGATTCATCGTCTGGCCGCCTTCGACAATCGCGGCCACGCCAAGGCTGGCAAACACGCGCGAGATTCCCCGACCAGGTGACACGGCAACCACAGCGACTTGCCCCGGTTCCACTGCCGTGAATTCGATGTGTTCACCCTTGTCTGCCCGCTCGGTCTGCTCCATCTGCGCCAACAGGTTCTCCATGGCCACCTTGGTAACCGTTCCCACTCCCATAACATAATCGATCGGCGCATAACGTTTATCCAGCGGGACATGAATGTGCATTCGATACAGACCTTCCCCTTCCCCAACCTGAATCGAGGTCCCTATCCGCTCCAGTTCACGGTAAAACGTCTGCAAGTCAAACGCCGCGGAGGGGATGAAATCCACGACTACCTCGTAATCTTGACCGGGTTCAATCGTTTCCATGGTGTGCTCCAGTTTCATCGCCGAGAGCGGTTGCACAGTAGCCAGGGGTGAATCCAGTTGCTCGCCCCGGATCAGGCGTACCATCCCCTCCAGGATAAAGAAAAAGCCGAGACCACCGGAATCAACCACGCCGGCTTGTTTCAGAATCGGGAGAAGTTCCGGCGTGCGTTTGACCGAGGCGTCAGCGGCAGGAACAACACGAGCTAGTATCTCGTAAGGATCGTCGATCTCGCGTAACGCCTGTTCGGCCGCGGTGGCCACGTCCTTGATAACCGTCAGAATCGTTCCTTCTACAGGACGCACCACCCCTCGATAGGCCGTATCGCGCCCTTCCACAAGGGCTTTCACCAGGGCCGAGCCATCCAGGATCTCCTGGTCGTGCAGCGCACGAGCAAAGCCGCGCCAAATTTGCGAAAGGATAACGCCGGAGTTGCCACGCGCTCCCATCAAGGCGCCTTGCGCCACCGCCGCGGCCATCTGGCCAACATGACGCTGGCCAAGATTTTCCACCTCGGCGTAGGCAGACTGCATCGTCAATACCATGTTTGTCCCCGTGTCGCCATCCGGCACCGGGAACACGTTCAGCGCATTGACTGTTTGTTGATTGGTTCGCAACCAGGTCAGACCAGCCTCAATCAGTTGTTTCCACGCCTGACCGTCCAGAGGCGCGTTCTGCCAATGGCCGGCCCGGCTCAAATTCCTGTTATCCATTAAGGATCTCTCCTAAAGAATGTTTCAAACACCGTCGCTTACGCGTAAGCCGCGAATATGTACATTCACAGCATGAACGGGCATGCCGAGAGCCTTCTCGACATGATAACGGACGCTGTTGGCAACGCTCTCCGCAACCGAGGTGAGACGCATCCCATACTCGACAATGATGTACACATCAATGTCCAATTCGTCGCCGTCATAGTGAACCGAAATGCCCTTCGCCGGCTCGCGCGTGACCGTTACCACCAAGCCCTCTGCCAGATTCTTCGGCGCAAGGCCGACCACACCGTAGGTCTCCAGCGTGGCGCGGTGAGCAATCGTCGCCACTGCTGTCGGCGAAATATGAATAACGCCCAAAACCGTTGTTTCTTTGCCCATATGATCCTCCACATCTCCTTGGTCTGAGACGAGTTCGGCATTTGTCCATTAAGATCACGTCACCGCGCCCGTCTTGCTGACGGCTATCTTCTGTGGTAAAATACATTGACTATACTCACAGGTGAATTACACCCTCCGCACGTACGGGAGAAAGGAATCTGAAGATGGCAAAATGCGCTCACTGCGGCAAAATCACAACCTTTGGTCATAATGTATCGTTTTCCATGCGGGCAACGAATCGCGCCTTTCGGCCTAACCTACAAAAGGTGACAGTTATCGAGAACGGTCGCAAGGTCAAGAAAGTGCTCTGCGCGAAGTGCATTCGAACTCTGGTCAAGACCTCGTAACCTCCATAATCAAAAACACTCATTCATTAGAAGAATCGCGGCCATGCCGCGATTCTTTGCTTATTCGTTGTCGTGCAAACATCGGCGCAAGGCTTGCACACCGGCGGCAATGCCGCCGGGATATTGGAAGATGGCGTGAGCCGCGACAAAGACGTTGGCTCCGGCAGCCTTCACCAGAGGTACTGTCTCGGTTGTCAGTCCGCCGTCCACCTGTAACCAGGTAGAGGAGTCGGCCACATCCAGCATGCGGCGAATGGCCCGAATCTTCGGCAACGCCTCCGGCTTGAACTCCTGACCAGCATAGCCCGGTTCGACGCTCATGACCAGAATCAAATCTACCAGTGAGAGGTAGGGATACACAGCGTCGGCAGGTGTGGAGGGACTCAAGGAGATTCCTGCCCGACAGCCAAGGTGACGGATCATCTGCAAGGTCGAAAGTAGATGATCCTTTGTCTCCACATGCACGGTTAACGAGTTCGCGCCAGCATACGCGAAGGCGTTCACAAAACGCGCCGGCTCCGTGACCATAAGGTGCACGTCTAGCGGCAAACGCGTGGCGCGCCGACAGTGCTCTACGATGAACGGACCCATCGTCAAATTCGGGACGAAGTGTCCATCCATGACGTCTATGTGAATCCAATCGGCGCCTGCGGCCTCCACTTCAGCGATCTGCTCGCCCAGGCGCAAGAAATCAGCGGAGAGTATGGAGGGAGCAATGAGGTACGTTGTCATCAGCGAAGTGGAGGATGATAGAGAAAATAGACCCAGAGCCAAAGGGGAATTAACCCGCCAACCGCCAGAAGCGCCAACAACCCCAGACCGACGGAAATCCAATCAACGCCCGACCCTGAGGACGGAGAGGGAACCAGCGCCGTCGCTGGCGCAACGGCTGTGTTGCTTTCGAGCGACAGAGGAGGTCTGGCTTCTGGGGTTAGGCTTAGCGCCGGGGCAGCGCGCACATCGCCGAAGGTCACCAGCACACGTCCGAGTTGATCGGCGGTCCGATAGCGCGCCGACGGCTCCTTGGAGAGCACCTTTAGAATGATCTGTTCAATCGTGGGTGGCATATCCGGCACATATTCACTGGGTGGCGTGGGCGGCGCTTCCACATGCAAGCGCGCCAGATCGGCAGCCGTCGGCGCCTGAAAAGGCAGCGAACCTGTCAACATTTCATAGAAAACCACGCCCAACGAATAGACATCGGACGCAGGTGAAGGCGCCTCACCGGTCGCTTGTTCGGGAGCAAAGTACTGCGGCGACCCCCAGACCAGAACGCTTTGCTCCTTTGGCTCGATGGAGGCCAACGCGCGCGCAATACCAAAATCAGTCACCTTAAGGCGTTGATCGTGGGTCACCAGCATATTATGCGGTTTGACATCACAATGGACAAGCCCAGCGCGATGGGCATAGCCTATGCCCGCGCAGGCCTGAATCATCAGCGGCAGGGCCTCACTCAGTGGAAGCCGGCCTCGCTGACGAAGAAGGGTTTTTAAGTCCATACCCGGTACGAATTCCATGACCAGGAAAAGTTGCCCACGGTCAAAGCCGAAGTCATGGACTGTGACGATGTTCGGATGCGAAAGGTTGGCGGCCGCGCGCGCCTCTTGTCGGAAACGCTCCTGAAACGTCACTGAACGCGAATAATCTTCACGCAACACCTTGACTGCCACCTGACGTTCGAGCATCAGATCGCGCGCGCGATAGACCCTTGCCATTCCCCCTTTGCCAATCTGTTCGAGCAACTGATACCGGTTGTTAAGCAGATATGGCTCATCCATATTGATTGCCGCCGATTATATCATGGCGTGGCATCCTGCCGCAACTAAGTCGCAAGAGAATCTTTGCCAACCCTATGTAACCACCCGACCAGACGACCTTCGCATATGGACACTGTCCGAAACTTTATCTGAGGCGCAGGAGAGACGCACCACCTACCTTTCCTGTTAGAAATGTGTTAGACTATAAACCTTCTCGAGAATCGGTGTACCAGAGGCAGAATCATCGGCGAGATCGTCCCCCATAGGGGCCATTCTCTACGAAGATTCGTGTGGAGTTACGCACATGGGCCTCCCCCTTCGCAAGAAATTCCTTTGGGTTCTCATCTTAGCCTTCTTGCTCGTCAGCAGTGCCGCGATCCTGCTGACGTCGAACGCCGGTGACCGTCCGAGGGCGCCAACTCCGACACAAACAGGCTTTCCCCCTTACAAAGAAGTGGCTTTCCAGCAGGCACGGGCAGAAATGGTCGCGCGGACGATTGCAGCGCGCGGCATTTCGAATTCCGAGGTGTTGCGCGCGATGCAAACGGTGCCACGGCACCGGTTCGTTCCTCCCGACTACGTCGGCCAAGCTTACGATGATCGCGCCCTCCCCATCGGCTATGGGCAAACCATCTCACAGCCTTACATAGTCGCCTTGATGACTGAATTGTTGAACCTACAAGAAGGTGACCGCGTGCTAGAGGTCGGCACCGGTTCGGGCTACCAAGCAGCCGTGTTGGCGGAATTGGGTTTTGTCGAAGTATACACCATCGAGATTATCCCAGAATTGGCTGCCAGCGCCGAGGCTCGATTGCAGGAGCTAGGATATACCGACATCCATATCATGCAGGGAGATGGCTATTACGGCTGGCCCGAGCACGCTCCCTTCGACGCGATTATCGTGACCGCAGCGCCGGATCACTTGCCCCAGCCTTTATTCGAACAGCTGGCTGAAGGCGGACGGCTGGTCATCCCGATTGGCCCACCAGGCTGGTATCAGACACTATGGTTATTCGTCAAAGAGAACGGTGAAAAGAAAGCGTACAACATGGGTGAGTGTATTTTTGTTCCCTTGACCGGTACGGGCGTCACCGGCGCGACGCCGACGCCGCGGCCGTGAGCCAGGTCGCGGCGTAACACAGCGCGCCGATGCGCAACACCCCATGGAAGCCAAAACTCAACGCCAACAGTGCCGCCAACATCGCGGCAACGACGGAGACTGTCCCATTGATCGCCCAGGCCCAAGCGATAAGGATACTCTCCATTAATTTGCTCGTCGAGGTGGTCGACCGTAACCAGCGAATGCCAGCCGGGAACGGGATGCCCATCAAGAAACCTAGCGGGGCAAGCAGTACGAGTGTCAACCCCAGCCGCACGGCCAACGGCAAGCCGAGAGTCCAGGAGAGCAAGGGCGACAACCAGAACGGCGCCACGAGCAAGAGCAAGGTCAGCCCCGCCAAGGCTGGACGGAGGGGCAGACGGTGACTCAACCTACTGCCGAGCGCCGAAAAAGATAGCAGGCTGAAGATGACCGCCGTCATCGCGTAGGAGGGCTGCCCGACGTATAAAATGAAGCGCTGAATGAGAGGAATTTCGACCAGTAAGAACGCCAAACCAATGAAAGCAAAATAGGCGAAAGGGTACAAGTAAACAGACGGCCGTTCCGATCGCGCGCCTGACCGATGACGAAAGACCACCGGGAGCAGGATGATCATCCCCGCCAACAACACGGCCAACACTAGCAACACCAAGATGACAAAGTAACCCGCCCCGCCGAAAGGTTGCCATGTTTTTCCCAATTCCGCCCAAATTTGACCGGCCTGCGACCACTTGAAGTAATGGCCGAAGAATGGACGGTCGTCTGTGGGCGGAGTAACGTCATAAGGATAAGCCGCGTAGAAACTCTGGCGTGGTGAGGCAGTGAGCAGAGCGAGGTAGGCGTCATAATAGATGGATTCGGGGTGGATGTTATAGCGGTTGGTCTCCTCAGGCTGTATGTCAGGGGCATAAGTCAAATCAAACGCGCGCGCAGCAGTGAAATTGCGAACAAGCGGCAACTCGCTCGAGGAGAATCTCCCGTTCTTCAACACAAGGGTGGCCGTATTGTAGCCGCGAAACGCGACGATTTGCGCGCGCGGATCGGCCCCCATGCTCTCCAAAGCAGTAACAGCCAGGGCAAACGCGCGCAGGTCTTCGCTGGGCGGATTCTGAATCCAACGAGTGACAACCATCAGCCCATCGGGCGCTAGATGCGCCATTGCATCCCGAAAGGATTCCAACGTATAGCGGTAATCCTCCACCAAACTGTACGCGCCTGATCGCACAGGATGATACGAGGAGACCAACGAAAAGAGGATGACATCATACCGTTCCTTGGTTCGGCGCAGGTAACTGCGGTCCGACTCAACAATGAGGCGCACGCGCGGATCGCGATAGGCCCTCAAAGCAGCCTCGACGATCAGGGGATTGACCTCCACCGCCGTCACTTGATCGGCACCGAGAGCCAAGGCAGTCAGCAGATCCAACCCTCCGCGCGGTTCCAGGACAAGTGTCCGCGCGCCAGGACGCAGGTGGAAGGCAAGCGCCGCCGGCAAGTAGGCGGTAAACCTGGTGTCCGCGTCTGCCGGAAGGACTACACTCAAGTCATCCCCATCTACGAACAACCCGTCCTGACTTGGCAATGGTTGCGTGTTCTGATAGCTCAACCCCGGCAAGGAGTGAATGCCCCCACTGCGCACCACATCCACGCGCGAGAAGGCATTCCAACGCCGATAGAGTATTTGCGCGCCAGGATATTGAAGAGCATAGGAAAGACCTTTATAGGGGGAAAGGCGCAACGTCAGGAACGGAAAGCCCGAACCACCTGCGAGTCGGAGCGTCAAATCGGCGAGCGCAAATAGTACGAGAAGGATCGCCACTGCGGCAACAGCGGCTTTCCTTGCCATGTGATCGCCGAAGTCGCCGCAGACCAGCGCCGCCAGCGCCGCTAAACCGCTACACAGCACAACCATCCCCTCCCCGCCGAACAGGGAGGGCGCGACCAGGGCGAGAGCACACCCCGTCGCGGCGCCGAGCAGATTAACCGCATACGTTTGCCCGGCAGACCGGGCAAAGGCTGCTAGCAGAATCCCGACCGCCATCCCGTTGAAGAGGAATGGCAAGGCCAGAGCTACGTAATGCAAAACGAGAATAACGATCTGCCGGCGGTCGACAGCCATACTGAACGAATCAAAGGGCAACCAGTTGATCAACAGGTAAGATGCCAACAGACCGACACTTGCTGCCAAAGCCAACACACTCACGCTGCGCCGAGGATTGCTTCGCACAATCTGCGGAAAGACGGCTAATACGGTGCCACTGGCGCCGCCACCCAACAGGGCAATGCTAACAATCATAAAGGAAAAATGGTAGAACTGCGCAACCGAGAACAGACGCGTCAAAGTAATCTCAAAGGCAAGCACGGCTGCCGAGAACAGGAATAATCCAGAGCGCATTCGAGGAGTCATATTGGTTGTGGAAAACCGTTACTCACTATTTTAAGGCATACCACCCATGTTTGGACAATAACCACAACCGCACTTCCCCGGTAAACATGGGCGCCAGCACTTCCTGGCCTTAGCCCCCTCTCCAAAAATCACCATAACATCCCTTCAAGCGAGAACGAAGATCGCTCTGACCCGCGTACAGATGACCAAGTTGCTCCCTCAAGCGAAAAAAAATCGAGAAAGGGAAGGTGGCCCTTTAACACACCAACGTCAAGTCTCTTTCCTCTACACCGACTTGCACCTTGCCAATCTCCAGGGGAAGGGAAAAGCGGACAACGCCAGCTGTCTTTTTTTTATCGTATTGCATGGCGTTGCGAATCGCCTGTAACGAGAGTTCTTCGGGAATCTCTACGGGTAAGCCCAAGCCTTGCAGAACGCGTGCCAGTTGTGTCGCCAGCCCGGGTCGCGCCAAACCCAACCGCTCGGCCAAGCGCGCCTCCACCACCATACCGATGGCTATCGCCTCGCCATGGCGCAGCCGATACTCGCTGGCCGCTTCCAGCGCATGGCCAACCGTGTGCCCCAGGTTCAACGCCGCTCGCTCGCCGTGCTCGAAGGGATCGGCTTCGATGATCCTGATCTTGACCGCCATAGCCCGCCGGACGATCTCGGCCAGATTCGCGCGCACCGCCTCGTAACCATCTGCGCACAGTCGGAATAGTTCGGGGTCGCCGATGACTCCATGCTTGACCACCTCGGCCAGCCCGCCGCGTAGTTCGGCCTCAGGCAGCGTATCGAGGGTAGTCGCATCAGCCAACACCAGGCGCGGCGGATGGAAGGCCCCAATCAAATTCTTTCCCTGAGGCAAATCGAAGCCGGTTTTTCCTCCCAGCGAGGCGTCGACCATGGCCAATAGGGAGGTCGGCAGGCAAACCCAAGCCACGCCGCGCATAAAGGTTGCTGCAGCAAATCCAGCCAAATCGCCCACCACACCGCCGCCCAGGGCAACGACCGTGCTGCGCCGGTCCAGGCCGGCCTCGAGAAAGCCCTGCCAGAGGGATCGCACCGTCTCAAGCGTCTTGTGCTCCTCGCCGGCCGGTATGGTCAAGAGAGTCACCTCATAGCCTTCTCGACGGAGGTCATCCAGGAGGGCAGCAGCGTAGAGAGGCGCGACATTCGAATCGCTGACCACCGCCAGCGACCCGCGTACATTCAATATGGGCAACCATGTTGCCACGTGCGAAAGGCCACGCGGGTGAATCCAGACATCGTATGCCTGTCCCATCCCCCGCACACGAAAGCGACCAAGCAGCCGTTGCACTTGATGGACCACCGCTTCTGGATTATCCTGGGCGTTGTTGGCTACACGCAAAACAAAAGAGGCGTAATGATCGGCGCGTCGCTCCAGAAGACCGCCCAACTTCGCCTCCAGATCGCCGGCCAGCAAAGGTCGTTGATTCTTATCCGCGCGCAGGCGCGCCAGCAATGTCTCTAACGTGGCCTCCAGGAAGACCACACTGCCGTTCGCTTCCGCGCAGGCGCGATTCCGCTCACGCAGGAGCGCTCCACCCCCAAGTGCAACAACCGCCGGCGCGCCGTTGGCCACCCTCTCCAGCGCGGCGGTTTCCAGATCACGAAAAATCGCCTCGCCATCCTCCGCCATGATTTGTGGGATAGAACGCCCGGCCTCCTGTTCGATCACCACATCCAAATCCAGAAACGGTAGATCGAGATTCCGGGCAAGAATCTTCCCAACGGTAGATTTGCCCGAACCGGGCGGGCCATAGAGAAAAATGTGCTTCATTCGGGCCACCAGAGATGGGTATCGTTGTCCATTGGTAAATCTTCCAAGCGCGCCCGATGCAACGCGGCAAAACGCGGCTTCATCTCGGCAAGTGAATCGCCGCCTAGTTTCTCTATCAACGCATCGGCTAAGATAAACGCAGTCACCGCCTCCAACACCGGCACCGCGCGCGGCACCGGGCAGAAATCCGAACGTTCGTAACGCATCGGCGCTTCTTCGCCGCTTGCCAGGTCCACCGTCTGTTGGGGCGTGAGCGTAGTCGCAATCGGTTTCATTGCCGCGCGCAGGAGAATAGGCTGGCTATTGGAGATGCCGCCCTCGACTCCGCCGGCGCGATTGGTCGAACGCGTCAATCGGTCGCCGTCCTCTCCCAGGCGGATCGCGTCATGCGCCTGCGTTCCGGGGCGGCGGGCATTCTCCCAGGCCTCGCCAATCTCCACGCCCTTAATCGCCGGCACGCTCAGAATGGCCGCGCCCAGGCGAGCATCCAAGCGGCGATCCCATTGCACATAAGAACCAAGCCCTGGCGGAACACCTAGCGCAACGATCTCCACAACGCCGCCAAGCGTATCCCCGGCGCGCGTGATCTGTTTGATACGCTCCTTCATATGCGCAGCAGCCTGTGGATCGGGGCAACGCACCTCGCTCTGCTCGGCGCGAACAAAGCGTTCCGCAAGGGGGATGTCTTCCAGATCGGCGACCACGTCCCCAATCGCGCGCACGTAACCGCCCACGACAATATCGAACTGGGAAAGGAATTGTTTGCAAACCGCTCCGATGGCCACGCGCATCGCCGTTTCGCGCGCCGAGGCTCGCTCCAGCGCAGGGCGCAGATCGCGATAGCCGTATTTTAGCGCGCCGCTCAAATCTGCATGACCCGGCCGCGGCGCCGTCATCGGTTCGATTTTGCGGCCACGCCAGCGCACATGGTCAGCGTTTTCGATATAGAGCGCAATCGGCGCACCAATGGTTTCACCACCCATCACCCCGCTCAGAATGCGCGCGCGGTCTTGTTCGATTTTCATCCGTCCGCCGGCGCCATACCCCTGCCGGCGGCGCGCCAGCTCGGCGTTTATTCCTTCTAGCGAAAGCGGCAAGCCGGCCGGCATCCCTTCCAGAATTCCCACGAGCGCCGGCCCGTGCGACTCGCCGGCAGTCAGAAACCGCAGCATCCTTCCTCCACCGCCTGGCGCATCACTTCGCGCGCCGGCAGGCGCCCCGTCCAACAGGCAAAAGAACGCGCCGCCTGCTCGATGAGCATGCCAAGACCGGTCGTCGCCGGCAAGCCGGCCTGACGCGCCCGTCGGACGAGAAGCGTCTCGCTTGGATTGTACACCAAATCGTACACCGCCGCGCCGGGCGGGAACGGCAACCCTTCCGGCCAGGGCGACTCGCTTATATTGGGCGACATTCCGACCGGGCTGGTATTGACAATAAGCGTGACCCCGGCCAGGATACGGCGCACGGCTTCGCGCTCGTTGGGCACAACGTCCAAGGAACGGCTGGCAATGAAGGTCTGGAACGACTCGACCAAGGCGGCAGCCTGGTCCATCAGCGCGGCGGCGATGGTCACATCCCAGCCGTCCTGCAAGAGGGCATAGACAACTGCTCGTGCGCCGCCGCCGGAGCCGATGACCAAAGCGCGGCGGGAAGTCTCAGGCGCAGGTCGCCAGAATTGCTTTAGATCGGCAAGGAAACCGGGAGCATCCGTATTGTGTCCTACCAGCGCGCCGCCCCGTCGGTAGAGCGTATTGACCGCGCCAATGGCGCGCGCCTCGGGGGTGAGATCGTCCACAAACGCAATGATGTTTTGTTTATGAGGAATGGTCACGTTCAGACCATCCAGTTCGCCGCGCCGCGCTTGATTCGCCAGCGATTCCAGGCCGGCACGGTCATCTGGTTCCACCGGATACAGGCGGTATTCCCCCTCCAGTCCAAAGGAGGCGAGCGCCGCCTGGTGCAGGCGTGGGGAAAGGCTGTGTCCGAGCGGGTAACCGATCAGGCCAAGTCGAAGCATCGCAAGCTCTCCAACACTGCAAAGTAGTTGGGGAACGTTTTCGAGACGCAGGCAGGATTCTCGATAGAAACGCCCGGCGCGCGCAACCCAATTAGGGCAAAGGCCATCGCCATACGGTGGTCATTATAGGTGCGAACGATCGCCGGCCGAATCGCGGCACAGGGATGAACGGTCACGCCGTCGGGATGTTCGACCACCTCCACGCCCAAGCGAGTCAACTCGGCGCACATGGCTGCGACGCGATCGGTTTCCTTCAGGCGCGCCGAGGCGATCCCGCGGATGCGCGTTGGAGTCGACGCAAACGGAGCAATGGCAGCCAAAGTCTGGGCCGTGTCGGGGATATCGCGCAGGTCCACATCCACGCCGCGCAGGGCCGCGACAGGTCCCGTCACCTCGATATAATCCGCGCCTTCCCACACCCGGCAGCCCATTTCCTCCAGCACATCGAGAAACGCCAAATCGCCTTGTTTTGAGCGACGCGTGATATGCTCCACGCGCACCGTTCCGCCAAGGATGGCCGGCGCAGCGAAGAAGTACGAGGCAGCTGAAGCGTCCGATTCGATCGCATAGACAGGCAACGCGCGGTATCGCCCAGGACGGATAAAGAAACGAGAATCCCCCTGACGCTCCACCGTTACGCCAAAATCAGCCATCACTGCCAGAGTCATGTCCACATAGGGACGGGAATTCAACTCCGTAGTGAGCAGGATTTCCACTGGTTGCCTGGCGTATGGTGCAACCATCAACAAAGCGGAGAGAAATTGACTGGAGATATTACCAGCGATCTCGGCACGCCCACCGGGCAAACCGGAAGCAAGCACTTTGACCGGCGGGCAAATCGCGGAAGATGGCGCTTTGCCTGAGGCGGCGTCGCTCATAGGCAAGACGGTCGCCCCAAGTTGAGCCAGAGCTACGAGAAGATCGCCAATCGGACGTTGACGCATGCGCTCGTCGCCGTCGAGGACGTACTCGCCCTGGCCAAGGGTCAGGAAGGCGGTCAGGAAGCGCGCCGCCGTCCCCGCGTTACCAATATAGAGTTCCGCCTGACGCGCCGGGATACATCCGCCCTGGCCTTCGACGCGCATCTCCGCGCGCTCAGGATCAAGGTGCAATGGAAAGCCCAATTTCTGCAAAGCCGCGGCGAAGTAGCGCGAATCGTCCGAAAAGAGGGCATGGGTCAGGCGAGTCGTTCCATCGGCGAGCGCGGCGATGAGCAACGCGCGGTTCGTCAGGGATTTTGAGCCTGGCACGCGTACCCTGGCGTTCAAAGGATGAGAGATAGGGGTGATCGCAAGCGTATCCACAGGTCAGTGCCGCAGAAAGGCTATTTTTCGCCCACGAGGCTATCGTGGGCGCTTTTTATAAAGAGCCAACTTCCTCTCCAAGGAATCGCTCGCGGCGAGCGCGAGCCTCGTCTAAAATCGTCTGGATGCGCTCCTCGTCGCCGCGACGCAACGCGTCTTCCAACTGACTGACATTTTCCTTGAAACAAGCCAGCGCGTCAAGGATATTCTGGCGATTGGTCTGCAAGATGCCAAGCATCATCGAGGCCGGTGTGGAGGCCAGGCGCGAGGTAGAACGGAAGCCCGGCCCGACCAGCGACGCGCACTCTGAGGGCGTAGCGAGGCTCAGCGCGCAGGCGAGCAAGAAAGGCAAGTGGCTGGTCGCGGCCAGGATGCGATCATGCGCCGCGGCGTCCATCCAAATCGGACGAGCACCAATTGCCCGGATCATTTGGAAGGCGGCTTGACTCGCACGCACCGACTGGCGATGCGGCACAGGAGTCAGCACAAAGGGAGCACCGCGGTATAGATCGGGCTCGGCATTCTCCAGCGAGAGTCTCTCCTTTCCACAGATAGGATGACCACCAAGCGGGAGGAAACGTTCCGGCAAACGCGCCATCGCTCCGACAATCGTTTGCTTGGTCGATCCCATATCCAATACCACGCACGATTGCGGCGCATATTGAGGCAAACATTCCAACCAATCGAGAATGGCCGGTATCGGAGTAGATAGGACGATCACATCGGCCTGGGGCAAAATGCGGCGAGGATCGGAATCGGCCTGAGAGACGACTCCCTGCCTTAACGCCTGTTCACGCGCGGCCGGATTACGCACTACCGCCAGCAAGTCGGCACACTTGCCCTTGAGTGCCATTGCCAGCGAGCCGCCCATCAGCCCCAGGCCGATGATGGCAACACGAGCGTTCTGCAGCGAAAAGCCATCCTCCTCGCTCATAGGATGGCCTGCCTTTCCGGCACGGATGCGAGTCGGCGTCCGACGGCTTCGGCGACCGCCTTCACTTGCCTCACCAACTCCGCAAATTGCTCCGGCGTCA
>DAOTWG010000010.1:0-237827 GCA_034436015.1 Anaerolineales bacterium | reverse complement strand
GTGCGCGCAGGGCGCGCACGGCCGGCCCAACCGGATCCTCGCCGGCGGCGCCGCCCGGCGTATCGGCGTAAGCGCCGTAGAAAGCAAAATACGCCTGATTCAGTTTGCGAATCGGGTAGCCGTGTTCCCAAAAGATCTTGCGTCGCTCCTCCATGTAAGATTCGGCTTCCTCGATTCTTCCTTGCGCCAGCAGCTCATCCACACGAACGCGCGTGCGATGCATCTCACGATTGAAGTCGAAGGATTCTTCCTGCCTGGCCGTGGAGGGGGACATGCCGATTGGCCGCGCGCTTGTCTCGCCTAGCAGGTCGGGATAGTAGCGCGCCAACATTTCGCGCGCGATCTCGCGGCCGGCAATGGAGGCTGCGGTTTCGTTCATTGTGCGCACCTCGGCGGAATCGGCATAGTGAATGCCAAGCGGCCGCAGACTCAACCAGTTGTGAACCCACTCATGGGCGACCGTCTCCAATAACCACTCGAGAGACGCGGAACGCATGACCATGGTCGGATAACTCCCTATGCCTCCAACCGGGACGACCAGCGAGGAGACGTTGAATGCGCGGTCAATCTGTTCTTCGAGCGCGGCGTGCTGATCGACGCCCAGCGTCGGCAGCAAGGAAATGGCCTCCTTTTGTTCGATACGATCGCGCGGGGAAATAACCAGATGCCAAGGCATAGGGCTGATGTGGAAGAAGATGGGCGGGATAGGTTGGCCGCCGCTCGTCAGTTCGAGTTCGTCCAGAACCGCGCTGACTTGCTGTTCTAACACCGCTTCGGCGAACGGCGCCAATTGGCTTTGGCGGCGGTACAGGTGTTGCAGGCGCTCACGCAGCGCGGCGGAAGTGCTCGTGGGGTCGGAGATGGAAGGGTCGGCGTAGATTCTCTCCAGCTGTGTCTCTTCCTCCAGAATCTGTTGCGTGACTTGTAGGTAATCGCGCACGATTTGCCGGCAGGAGAGTTCAGCGAAGTACAAAGGACTTCCTAACGCGCTTTGAGTCCATTTGACGCCAAAGGCGTTCATTGTCCAGTCGAAGTAATCGAACTCCACCGTGCGCGTGTAGGCGCGAACGCGCGCCATAGGATCCGCGCCTTGGGCCCAGGTGTCGGCGCTCAGCAGACAGAGAAGCCATAGACTGCCAAGCAAAGTCTCTAGCGCGTGATGCAACCGATCGGACATGGGCGCGATTATATCGCAAAACAGCGAGGAGAGCGCAAATACGGAACAGAAGCGCGTGCGCCCAGGCTTGTGGTAGAATAGAACTGCTGTTCTGTTGGTGGAGTCGGATGGAGTTCAAACTGGTAGCCCCCTTTCAACCGACCGGCGACCAGCCGGCGGCGATCCGGCAACTGGTGGAAGGAGTGCGGCGCGGCTATCGCCACCAGATTTTGCTCGGCGCCACCGGCGCCGGTAAGACCTTTACGATTGCCTCAGTGATTCAGGAATTACAAATGCCGGCGTTGGTCATGGCGCATAACAAGACCCTGGCCGCGCAGCTATACGCTGAGTTCCGCGAGTTTTTCCCTCACAATGCAGTGCAGTACTTTGTTTCTTATTACGACTATTACCAGCCGGAAGCCTACGTTCCCAGTCATGATTTGTACATCGAGAAGGAGACGGAAGTTAACGAGGAAATTGAGCGTTTGCGTCTGGCGGCGACGACGGTGCTTCTCTCGCGCAGAGATGTGATCATTGTCGCTTCGGTTTCGTGCATTTACGGCCTGGGCTCGCCGGAAGACTATGGCCGGGGGATGGTGGAATTGCGCCTTGGGGAAATCTATCGCCGCAATGCGCTGGTTCGTCAATTGGTGGACGGTCAGTATCAACGCAATGACTTCGAGTTGCGACCGGGCGTGTTCCGTGTGCGTGGCGATACGCTGGAAATCCTGCCGGCCTATGAGGAACGGCGCGGGTATCGTGTTGTTTTCTTCGGCGATGAAGTAGAACGGTTGCTGGAGTTCGATTCCTTGACCGGTGAGATCTTGGATGAACCATCGCGGGTGGTTATTTACCCGGCCAAGCATTACCTAACGCAGGAGGAAAAACTCAAAGCCGCCATCGCCGACATCGAGCAGGAATTGGAGGAGCGACTGGCCTGGTTCCGTCAGCAGGGCAAGCTGCTGGAGGCGCAACGCCTTGAGCAACGCACGCGTTACGATCTCGAGATGTTGCGTGAAGCAGGGTATTGTTCGGGCATCGAGAACTATTCTCGCCATCTCGACCGACGCGCGCCGGGCACGCATCCCTGGACTTTGCTCGATTTCATGCCCAACGAGTACCTGCTTGTTCTGGATGAGTCCCACATGACCGTGCCGCAGATTCGCGGCATGTATCACGGCGACCGATCCCGCAAGGAAACGCTGGTGGAGTATGGTTTCCGCTTGCCCTCGGCGCTCGATAATCGCCCGCTCAAGTTTGAGGAATTCGAGCAGGTCATGGGCTACACGATTTACACCTCCGCTACGCCTGGCCCCTATGAATTGCATCGCGCGGACCAAATCGTGGAGCAAATCATTCGCCCAACCGGTCTTGTAGATCCTCAGGTGGAGGTTCGCCCGACGCAAGGCCAGATAGACGACCTAATCAAGGAAATCCATCAGCGCGTGGAACGTCGTGAGCGAGTGCTGGTGACCACGCTGACCAAACGCATGGCCGAAGATCTCTCCGAGTATCTGAAGGAACTGGGGATTAAGGTGCATTACTTGCATTCGGAGATTGAGACAATCGAACGGGTAAGCATTTTGCGCGATTTGCGACTCGGCGTATATGATGTTGTAGTGGGCATCAACCTGTTGCGCGAAGGCCTTGACCTGCCGGAAGTATCGTTGGTGGCAATCCTGGATGCAGACAAGGAAGGCTTCTTGCGCTCGGAGACAGCTTTGATTCAGACTATTGGGCGCGCCGCGCGGCACGTCAACGGCCAGGTAATCATGTATGCAGATACGATTACGGATTCGATGCGGCGTGCTATTGACGAGACGAATCGTCGGCGGGCCAAGCAGCTTAAGTATAACGAAGAACACGGAATCACCCCGGTCAGCGTCAGCAAGGCGATTCGGGACCTCACCGATTCCCTGTCGGTTCACGCTGTGGCCGAGGCGCGCTCGGACTATCAAGTTGTCCGCCGCGTTGCTGCCTCTTCGCGCGACGAATTGCGCCGCGTCGTCGTCGAACTGGAGCGCGAGATGAAAGAGGCCGCAAAGAAACTGGAATTCGAGCGCGCGGCCGCCTTGCGCGATGAACTGTTCGAACTCAAGGCTTTGCTGGCCGAGGACGAGTCGCTCAAACCTTGGGATCGGATTCGCTTGCTCGCAGGGGAAGAGCAGGGAAGCGACGACCGGTGAGCCGGGAAGTCGCCTATCGATACATCCCCCATGCCTATTCTATCTCATTCCTGCCTGGGCTATGCCCAATTCCATGCCGAGACGGGCCGATTCTTCAATAAGCGCGGCATGGAATTTTTTTTGTTGCATTTCGCGACGGTTACGATTTCAAAGACAAAGATGTCAGCAACGGAAATCTCGCCGGTCTTGTGAGGCAGCAAACCGACGTGATGAAGGGTGAGCGTTCCTCTCGTTCGGTTGGCGGTGACCGTTATCACGGTGGTCAACAGGAGCATGGGCGCAAAAAACATCCTCCTTCGAATTAGGCCGACTCGCCGCGCGGCGCTATAATCGGGATTTCGGAGAAAACATGGCGAAGCCGATTATCTTTGCTGTCGGCCCCGAATTCCTGGCCCACGACGGCCCGACCGAAACTATTCAGCCCTGGGAGGATGCTCAGCGCGCCGAGACCGGTTGCGGCGCGTTCGAGTAGTGGTACTTCAACGCTCACTTTGACGAGCCTGCGACACCGTTTGGAGCAGGTTCCGCGACTGTCGTCATCGTCTATGCTACCGAACCCATCATCCCTCGGTGGGAATCAAAACTCGCCAACCGTGTGTCTTACAAACGCGGCTCCCAGGATGTTCTGCAGAAGAGGCGTGGTTAGGGTAAAATAAAGACACGTGCGCCGAAGTCAGGTGTTTTAACGTAGAAAAGTGTTTTTTCGCGGAGGAGGATGAATGGACATTCTGTTCTGGACTTTATTTGGTTTTGTGCTCGGTTCTGTTCCGTTTGCTGTGCTTATGGGGAAATGGATCGCTGGACGGGATGTGCGTTCGGTGGCGGACGGCAACCCCGGCAGCATGAATGCGTTGCGGGTGGGCGGGATCAAGACTGGGTTGCCGGCAATCGTGCTCGATCTCGCCAAGGGGTACTTGCCGGTTTACTTGGCGCGGCGGGCCGGCATTGAAGCGTGGGGCCTGGTGCCGGTATGCTTGGCGCCGGCCTTGGGACATGCATTCTCGCCCTTTCTGAAGTTTCGCGGCGGTAAGGCGTTGGCCGCGACGGGCGGCGCCTGGCTGGCCGTAAAAGGAATCGGGGCGCTCTTCGCGTATGCAAGCCTTGCTCTGCCTTTTACGCTGATTCAGGAGGAGGATGCCTGGTCTGCCAACGCCGGTATGGTAGCCTTGCTGATTTATGCTCTACTGTTTGGAGAACCCTGGCTGAAGGTCCTTGCCATCCTGAATACGATCCTTATTGCGTATACACATCGTCGCGAATTGTTCCGCGCCTCTCACTTCCGCCCCTGGGTAGTCCGGTTGTTTTCCGGGAGGGGCGTATGATGAATCTTTGGCATCAACACTGGTTGTTCATTGTTGTCTTCCTTGCGTTGGGTTTATTCACGGTTATCTATAACACGTTGACTGTGCCTCGTCTAGGCGATTACCCGTCTGCTCCACGCTGGCCGCGTATTTCTATCTTGGTCCCGGCGCGTAATGAGGCGGTAAATATTGAACCGTGTGTTCAGTCTTTGTTGGCTCAGGAATACCCGGATTTTGAGGTCCTTGTTCTCAACGATCATTCCACGGACGAGACGGGAGTGATACTCGCGCGTCTGGCAAAACAATTTCCGAGATTGCGCGTGTTAACCGGAAAACCATTGCCGTCGGGTTGGTTCGGTAAACACTGGGCATGCCATCAACTGGCACAGGCGGCTGGCGGTGAATTGCTCCTTTTCACCGACGCGGATACGCGCCATGCGCCGTCCATGTTGCAAGCGAGCGTGTCGGCGTTAATGGCCGAAGATGCTGACCTGTTGACTGCTTTCCCCCGCGAGGAGGTGGTGACATGGGGGGAACGCCTAGTCGTTCCCTTTATCGGCTTCGGGATTTTCACCTTTTTGCCCATTCGCCTGATCCAACGCTTGCGTTGGACGACGCTGGCGGTTACGATTGGGCAGTTTATGTTGTTCCGGCGCTCGGCCTATGAAGCGGTCGGCGGCTATGAAGCAGTGCGAGGCGAGGTGTTGGATGATGTACGACTAGGTCAGCGTATCCTTCGGGCGGGTTTTGAATGGCGCTTGATGGATGGCACCTGCCAGGTTTCCTGTCGTATGTATCGCGGCTTTTGGGATGCTGTAGATGGTTTCTGTAAAAATTTGTTTGCTGTGTTTGGCTATCGCATCCTTCCCTATGCGCTGACATTCCTGATTGTAGGGATGGCCTTTCTTGAACCTCTGTTTGTGCTGCTGGCGCGGCGGCTAGGCTGGGCGCAGCCTCCTTTCCCACTGCTTTATGCGTACGCGGCAGTGGCGCTGTCTCTCTCGCTCTGGACGTTGGCTTTCCGTCGTTTCCGATTTCCACTTTATTTGGTGTTGTTCTATCCTATAATTCTGTCTGTTTTCATTTTGATTGCCGCGCGTTCGCTTGTGCAAGCTGTCACGGGTACGGCAACATGGAAAGATCGAGTTTTGGATCGAGTTTCTCTTCGCTGGTTGTGATTGCGCTGCCGCTTCGATATAAAGGGGCGTAATGAAAACGCAGATTATCCAGGTGGAGATGCACGACGATGTCGTTTCGTTGTGCGATAAGCTTTCTTGGGTGAAAGCGCGGCGCGTTGTGTTTGTGTACCCGCGCCGCGGCGCAATGGTGGATACTCGGCTAGCCTGGTTGCTTTTAAGGCGCAAGGCAATGGCAATGGGTGCTTTGCTAGGCCTGGTTGCCCATACGGAACGGACGCGTCGCCTGGCGCAAGAGGCGGGCGTCCTTGTTTTTGCCGGCATCCTTGAAGCGCAGCAAGCAGAGTGGCCTACAGTGCCGCGTTGTCGCGTGCGACGGCGCGGCGCTCCTCCGGATTTGGAGGCCTTGCGTACTGAATTGCATCGCGTGGAGAAGACGCGATTATCCCGGCCTGGCGCGCGTTTGGCGTTTTTTTCTCTGGCGGTTCTGGCATTGTTGGCATTGCTTTTGTTTCTTTGGCCTGCCGCCGAAATTCGCCTTTCGCCTGCGCCGCTTACCCAATCGTTACTTTTCTCTGTGCGTGTGATGCCAGCAGGGGAACAAGGGGCTTCTAGCGGCACTTTGCCGTTGTACCTGGCCTCGGTGGTCGTGGAAGGTAGCAGAACCTGGCCTGCTGGTGGGCAGGTTCCCGTGGCGGTTTCTTATGCGCGAGGGAATGTTCGCTTCTGGAATTTAACAAATACGGCGATAGGTATCCCGGCAGGTACAGTGGTGCAGACTGTGGATTCGCCGCCTGTGCGCTTCGTCACCTTGCAGGATGCGGTTGTGGAGGCCGGCGTGGATCGCTGGGTGGACGTGCCGGCGCGAGCGGAATCACCAGGAACATTGGGAAATTTGCCGGCAGATTCCTTGAAGGTCATAGCTAGCCCCTTGGGTGGCGGTCTGAAAGTGACCAATCCTGCTCCAACCTATGGCGGGAGCGAACAACTTACACGCGCTCCGTCGAGGGAAGACCGTCGGCAGGCGCGAGATGCTCTGTTGACGGAGTTGCATCACCGGGCGTTAACATTACTTCAGGAGGAAGCCAAAGCAAATAGCATCCTGCTCCCAGATACGTTGGTCGTTACGAAGATAGTTGAGGAATTGTCCCTGCCGGCCGAGGGACAGCCAGGCGATGTGCTCATGTTGAGTCTGAAAGCCGAGTTCTCGATTCGATATCTTACGGTTGAGGATTTGCGACCGCGGGTTAAAGCGGCGCTAGATGCGATATTGCCGGCTGGCTTTACGCCGGTGACTGGGACGCTATCGATTGTTCCGATAGAATCGACATTGGAAGAGGATAACACGCTGACCTGTCGTTTTCTTGTGAGTCGTACCATTGCGCGACAAGTGGACGAGGTTCGTTTGGCTCGTTTGGTGCGTGGGAAGAATGTTGCGGATGCGTCGGTTTTGCTCTCAACCCACTTTCCTCGGAACGCTGCCCCGCAGATTCAGATAAAGCCCTCTTGGTGGCCATGGCTGCCGTTTACTGAGTTTCGCATCGAGGTGGGTTGGTAAATTTCTAAGGGCGAGGAACTCACGTCCTTGTCCCGGCGAGGGTGATATGCATCAAGAGCGCTCCCTGAAAGTACTTTTCCGTGCCGTATTCGTTATAGCCGTTGTCCTAAGGCTGATGCTGCTGGCTGTCAATCGCGAAGCAAATGACCCCCATGAGGCGGTAGCCAATATTATTTTGGATTCCCAAAGCCTCCCCACTCGAGAAGATTGCTGGGAATGTTTTCAGCCGAAATTGTTTCACGTGGTTTTTGCCGCCGGAATTAAGGCAATAGGTTGGGAGCATCAAGCGGCTTACCGACAAAACATCATAGGTCAAACAATTAATTTTCTTCTCGCGGGGGTTCATCTCATTGTTATCTGGATCTTCATTAAGGAATTGCCTTTTGGTTCGATGCGCCTCAAGATTCCTGCTTTTGCATTACTTGCCTTAAACCCAGCCCTGATAGGAATTAACTCTCAAGCGACCAATGATACCTTTGTGATTTTGTTTTCTACCCTGGCGTTATTCTACACGTATCGGTTTTTTCAACAACGAAGATCCTCAAAGCTTGTTTTTGCCGGGCTTTTCTCGCTTTTGAGCGTATCATCGAAGACAAATGGTTGGGTTACAGTCTGCGCGATAGCGATAGCGCTTGCGATTCAGCAATGGGCGCAGATGAAGGAAGAGGGCAGGCGAAATATTCTGTTGCCGGTGATTTTTTTGATCGCTGTGGCGTTGCTGAGCGTGGTAAACCCATTGAACCAGTATGTGGTGAATTGGCAGATGTACGGCTCGCCGGTTCTACTGAATATTGAGCCTGAGCCCTTGCCTCCTTTTTGGGGTAAGCCCTCCGGTCCAGCCAACGGCATCTGGTATATAGGGGATGGCTTTTTTACGTTCAAATTCCTTTCCCTGCTGCGCCACCCTCGCTTAGATATAGATTCACCAGAATATCTGCCACATCAGACTTCTTTTTGGACGATTCTTTATGGGAGGGCGCATTCTGTCAATTTCGATAATGCCTTACCATCCTGGTCAACTTCTGACACGACCCTTTTTGCTCTCACTCGTTCCATGTTCGTTTTGGCTCTCTTGCCGACTCTTGCCCTCTTCTTTGGCGCCATTCTGGAGATGATGATGTTCATGAAAGGGGTATGGCAGCGCAATGGCTCTCTGCTGAGGGCAAAAGCGTTTGGCTTGTTTGCGTTCGCCTTTTGGGGTTACGTCCTTTTTGAAATGCTCTACGCGCTAGAGTATCGGAGCATTACGGTAATAAAATCGATTTTTATTTATCCGGCCATGTTGAGTTTTCCTTACATGTTCTTGCGCTGGCTAGAGTATGTTGGTGCTCGATTCTCTAGAGCTTGGCTCCCCTATCTATTTGAAGTCAACGCGTGGGTTCTATCGCTTTTGTATGCGGCGGATGTTTCGACGTTGATTGCGCGGCTGGTTCAGGTGTACATCTCACGTCATAGCGGAGGCGTTTTTTGAGAATCCTCGCTGTGGATCCCGGCGCGAAACGCCTTGGGCTGGCAATCAGCGATCCGACGGGCACGATCGCCAGTCCGCTAGGGGTAATCGAACATGTTGCCCGGTCGGCGGACGCGGCGGCCATTGTTCGCAAAGCAGTAGAGATGCAGGTGGCGTTGATCGTAGTCGGTCAATCGCTAGATGACACAGGACGCCCCACCTTAGAAGGTCGCCGTGCGGCGCGCCTGGCATCGGCAATACGCTCTTTGACCGAGATTCCGGTGGTGCTGTGGGACGAGGCGTTTACTACACAAGATGCTTGTGCGGCGCGCCGGGCATCAAGCGTGAAACGGCGCAAACGGGCCGGTCATCTCGATGACCTAGCCGCAACCGTCCTTCTGCAATCCTACCTTGCTTCTCGCTCTTGATTTTACGCTGACTATGTCTCCTCGCCGTTCTCTCTCTTCTTGCTTTTCTTGGCCGGTCTTCTTGTTGCTATTTGCCTTTGGCTTGATTGCGGTTGTGGTCTATACGCCCAGGGTGGCGGCTCGCTCGTTTGGTCCACCGACGCCCAGGCTGAGTGCCTGGGCGCGCACCCTTTATGGTTGGCATTTGTTGTGGGATTCCGAGGATTTGATCGCGCCCCGGATGGCAGGCGCACCGGAACAGGAATTTGTCGTCGAGATTGGCGAGTCGGTAGTTTCTATCGCGAACCGCCTGGAGGAAGCGGGTATCTTGCGGGATGCCGACGCCTTCCGTGTCTATTTACTCTGGACCGGCCAGGATACAAACGTACAAGCAGGAACGTATCGCTTGAGTGCCGCGATGCCTGCGCAGGAGATTGCGCAGGCATTGCTAAATCCAACACCGGGCCAGGCCGTACTGGTTGTCCTTGCGGGTTGGAGGATGGAAGAGGTGGCCCTGGCCTTGCCTTCCTCTGGGTTGGAGGTTAGTCCTCAGGAATTTGTGAGGGCCGCCTCTGTCCCTCCGAATTTTGGTGGGCTATTGCCCGCCGGAGCGAGCGCGGAAGGTTTTCTTTTCCCCGACCGATATATCTTGCCGCGTCAAACCGATGCCGAGTCGTTGGTCGTTCTGCTGGTTCAAAACTTTGCACTTCATCTGACCCCTGAATTGCGTCAGGGTTTCGCCCAACAAGGCCTGGATGTCTATCAAGCGGTTACTCTGGCTTCTCTCATTGAACGCGAGGCAATGGTAGATGAGGAAATGCCGCTCCTGGCTTCCGTGTTCTACAATCGTTTGAAGGCTGGTATGACATTGGGAAGCGATGCCAGCGTTCAGTATGCTCTGGGTTACAATCCTAACCGAGGTGCCTGGTGGACGAATCCACTCTCGGCGCTGGATTTAGAAATAGACTCTTCCTATAATACGTATCAGCACCATGGTCTGCCCCCCGGTCCTATTTGCAGTCCTTCCCTGGCGGCTTTACGGGCAGTTGCTTCACCGGCGACTACTTCTTACTTTTACTTCAGAGCGCGCTGTGATGGTTCAGGACGCCATCTTTTCGCGGAAACTTACGAGGAACATCAACGCAACGCTTGTAAGTAGTTATGGGCTTTTTATACGTGTGCTGTTCACGAGATGCTGAGGTCTGGCGGATGGGTTGGGAAGGGAACCCAACAAGATGGCGATAAGGGCTACAATCGTGGCCGTTCCACGCGCGGCCGCGCCGGTCAATCCTAGGAGCGCACGGACTTGTACTTCCACCGGCATCGCCGCTAGCGCTTGTTCTTGGTTGAGATCCTCCTCGTTCGCCGGGATGATTTCTAGATGGAACCAGAGGCGGCCATGGTATTCTCCTGCTCGGCGGCTCGATAGGCGCCAGTAAAAGAGGAGAGAGTCGCCCAATAAAGGTTGACTTACCGCAGAAGCCGGTCGCACTTCCATATCGCTTATTTCCAAGCGTGCACGCGCCAAGGTAGGTGGCAAAGTATTGTTGGCGATCCCTGGTTCTCCCTTTGGAATACATTGCACCTGCACGGTGAGCGTGTCGCCGGCGCGGGCGAGGCGCGGTGTTCTCAGGCGTAGGAGGAGGGGAGAAGAAAGACGGATAGTCCGTACCGTTTCTGGCGTTAGGATTAACGTCTGTTCATTGTGACCGGCTGGCCATAGCCCCCACGCGAACAGAATACCGGCGAGGAGCGATAGCAACACGACGAAGAGGTAACGCAGGCGCGAAGCCACAAGGGCAATTGTATCTGAAATGGAAAAATCTGTCTGACGAAATCTCAGGCGCGGCGCTCCCACTCGGCTATGGCCGCGCGAATAGCGGTTTTCACTTCGGCCTCTATGATCTCATCTACCGCGGTATAGTGTTTGGCGCCTACCCAAATCTCAATGCCGCCGCCGATTCGTTCGCGCAAACGCACCTGACCTGCGAACGAGGTGCCGGCTAGCAGCCGTTGCAGGATTTGATCGATTTGTTCCACGATGCTGAGGGTCGCAACTTTCGGTTCAAGAGGCGCCGGCGAAGATGGCGGGGGCGATGGCGGTCGCGCTGCTTGGCGCTCAGCTGGGATTGTGGAAGGTTTGGGCATGGGGGAGGTGGACGCAGGGGACGATGATGGAATGGGGGATGGCGCTTCGCGAACAGCCTGTTGTTCCAACCAGGGGCGTAGCGCGTTTACCAGCACAATCAGGCGACGTCGTTGCGCGGGCGTGATCTGTTGTGGAGAGGAAAGGGAAACGCCATCCAGTTCTAGCATGGCGTTGTGTCTGTCATCGAACCAGAGACGCAAGGCGCTGGTCGGTTGCGGTAGAACGGGCGAAATGTCCGTTGACGAGGCAGCTCCTTTGCGTCGCCATTCCTCCTCTAGTCGCTTGACTTTTTTTGTCTGACGCAGGTACATTTCCCCCATTCCTAGTCCGTAGCCTAACAAGAAGATACCGATTGTCAAGAGTATGGAGGTTAGATTCCATTGCATGATGCTCAATTCCTCGGCTGACAAGAGGGACAAAAATGGGCGCTGCGTTGATGGACGATCAAGCGTTCGATAGGCGTCCCGCAGTTCGGACAAGGCAGCCCGGTCCTTCTGTAGACGCGAAAATGATTTTGAAAACCGCCGCCGCGATAGACCCAGTCTATGCTGGCGCCGTTGTTCGCGATTCCTTCCTGTAGGACTTGCAGAATAGCGGAATAAAGGCGTTGCGCCTCCTCTTGGGAAATTGTATCCGAAAGGCGAAGAGGGTGCAAGCGACTGCGATGCAGGGCCTCATCCGTGTAGATATTACCGAGGCCGGCCAGAAAGGTTTGATCGAGGAGCAAGGACTTTAAGGGGCGGTGGTAACGCCGCAGCATTTCGTGTAGCCACGAACAGGTAAATCCATCCGAAAACGGCTCCACTCCAAGACGCCCAAAAACAACCGTGGGATCGTCGGTCAACCAAACGCGCCCAAACTTACGTGGGTCGCGGAAAACCAGCGCTTTTCCATCCGAAAGGCGAAACAACAGGCGATCGTGGGTTTCTGTTTGGTAGTTTCCTGCTTCCAGACGGAGATCGCCGCTCATACGCAGGTGAATGATCAGCGAGGTGACAGGGGGTGGAGAGAGCAGAGCATGGATGAACTTTGCACGGCGGGAAATCGACACAATGCTACGACCGCGAATTGCACGGGCGAAAACCGGCGGCGACGGCGTGGCTAAGGTACGTTCCCATAGCACGTCGGCTGACAGTATCGTTTGGCCGACCAGGAGTATCTGTAACCCACGTACAATCGTCTCAACTTCGGGGAGCTCCGGCATGGTTCCAGGGAGATAGCAGGTAATGTCCTACGACGCACTCCGTGCCTGAAAGAAAAGCGTGCGTGAGAGCAAGCTGCCATGACTGCACGCCCATAAGTTTGGCGACGAGTCAACGCAATTGCTGGGTCAGGTAGGCCTGAATGCCCAACTGTTCGATTTGTCCGAGTTGTGTCTCGAGCCAATCGATATGCGCTTCTTCATCCTGCAAGATAGACTTCAAGACCTCTGCTGTACCGTGATCGCCCAACGAGATAATTTGCTGGATGGCATTGTTGTATGCCTGGATGGCATCCTGCTCCGCCTTGTGGTCGTTCTTCAATTGAGCCATCACATCCTCGCCGAGGTGCATGGGGTGGAGGTTGCTCACAACAGGGCGGCCTTCCAAGAAAAGGATGCGACCGATCAGTGTTTCGGCGTGTTTCATTTCCTGGATAGCGCGTTTCTCGACCGCCGCGGCAAGAGTAGCATATCCCCAATCGTCGCACATTTCCGCATGTACCATGTATTGGTTGATGGCGGTCAACTCGTCTGCCAACAGGTCGTTGAGAGTCTTGAGGATCTGTTCATTGCTCTTCATGGTTTGCTCCTTAATTTATGAAAATGTTAAGAGATTTGCCAGTTTATTAGGATGGCGTTTCTCAAGAAAAGTTGCCAAAAACCGGCCATAAAACCAACCGGTGCCTCCTGTGAGTGGGAACGGCTTCTACTCGTTGAACAACTCGCCTACACTACGGCCTTCGTGGGCGCGGCGGATGACCTCGCCCAGAAGAGGGGCAACGGAAATCACCGTCAGGCGGTTGCCGAGCACCGCAGCTTTGGCCGGGGAAATGGGAATGGTGTCGGTAGTGATGAATTCCACGACCGGCAAGGCGGCAAGCCGTTCCACGGCGCCGGGGGAGAGAACTGGATGAATGAAAGCAACGTAGATACTATGCGCCCCCTCTTCCAATACCAGATTAGCAGCCTGGACAATCGAACCACCGGTATCTACTTCATCGTCCACGAGAATCACATCTCGCCCTTTCACCGATCCGATAATGGTCCATGCTTTTGCCTTGGCATCGTTCGCCACGCGTCGTTTTTCGATAAAAGCGACCGGAGCATCAATGCCCATGGCGAAATTGCGACTCTTCTTGGCGTGTCCTAGGTCAACGGCTACCACGACGGGTTTCTTAAGGTTCGGCTTGATTTTCTCTTTTACGTAATTTACCAACAGGTATTGCGCGCTAAGCATGTCGCCGGGAATGGAGAAAAACCCCTGTACCTGATAGGCGTGGGGCTCGATAGTCATGTAACGGTCCGCGCCGGCGACCTCGATCATGTCGGCGATTAGCCGCGAAGTGATCGGGACGCGCGGCTGATCTTTCTTGTCCGAACGTCCATAGCACAGGTAAGGAATGACCGCCGTAATGCGCGCGGCAGAGTCCAGACGCAGGGTCTGAAGCAGGATAAGCAGTTCCATCAGATTACGGTGTACCGGTGAAGCCGTGTGCTGAATGACATAGACGTCTTGTCCACGCACGCTGGTGCGCAATTTGACGAACAAATTTTCGTTTGGAAATTCAATGATGTCTCGCTCGCAGAGCGATTCGCCCAAATATTCTGCTACTTTCTGCGCCAGCGCTTGGTGCGAAGTGCCGGCATAAAGCTTAATGCCGCCGTAAATCTTCATTTGATGGGCCTGACTCATACGTGACCTCGTTGGGAATGCGTTGGGTCAAGGATGTATTGGTTATGGAGAATCGTGTTTTTCGCCAAGGCGACCAACCTGCTACACTTGAAATTATACTCGCGTTCCCTGCGATACAGGATACATTCGTTGCAGTGGTTTCGAACATGTTAGGGGAAAAGCGGTTGCTGACTCTTTTGTATCTTTGCGGTGTAGGGTACAATTCACTTGCCAGGAGCAAAGGAGTTTTCCGGTGAAGTTCCAGAAACTATGTGTGATTGGGCTTGGGTATATTGGTCTGCCTACGGCATCCACCTTTGCCGCGCAGGGGTTACAAGTGGTCGGCGTGGATGTCAATCCCTCGGTGCTGGAGACGTTGCGCAACGGCGGCGTCCATATCCATGAACCGGGGTTACGCACGCTGGTAGAAGCGGCGTTAAGGTCGGGCCGCCTGACGATTCGCGAAAAGCCGGAGGAAGCTGACGCGTTCATTATCGCGGTTCCTACACCTTTTTATGAAGATTGCTTTGGCGAACACGATGAGCGGTGGTACAAACGGGCCGATATGCGCGCGGTGGCCTCTGCTACTGAATCCATTGTGCCGGTGTTGCAACGCGGCAACCTGGTGATCTTGGAATCTACATCGCCTCCGCGCACGACCGTTGATCTTGTCGCTCCGATTCTGGAGAAATCCGGCCTCCGCGCCGGCGTGGATTTCCATTTGGCCTACTCGCCAGAACGCGTTTTACCTGGGCAAATCTTGCGCGAGTTGATCGAGAACGCGCGTGTTATCGGCGGCGTGACCCCGGAATCGGCGCGAGCCGGGCGCGACCTATATGCGATCTTCGTCAAGGGTGAGATTGTGCAAACCGATGCGACGACCGCCGAAATGGTCAAATTGATGGAAAACACCTATCGCGATGTCAACATTGCGATCGCGAACGAGTTTGCGCGCTTGGCAGAACGATTCGGGGTGGATATTTGGGAGGCGATTCGAATTGCCAATCTGCACCCGCGCGTGCGTATCCTTTCTCCAGGTCCAGGCGTGGGTGGGCACTGCATTAGTGTTGACCCTTGGTTCCTGGTCGAAGCGGCTCCCGATTTGACGCCCTTGATTGCGATGGCGCGACGTGTCAATGATGGACAACCCCATTACGCCGTCGCTCTGATCAAGAGGGCGCTTGGTTCGCTGGCCGGCAAGCGAATCGCCGCGCTAGGCCTGGCCTACAAACCCGATGTGGACGACTTGCGCGAGTCGCCGGCGGTCGAAGTGGTGCGCTTGTTGCAGCAAGAAGGCGCGCTGGTTCGCGCTTTTGAGCCGTTCAAACCGCAGGCGGACTTGCCGGGCTTGACTACCGTCGCCGCGCTCGAAGATGCGTTGCGCGAGACCGAGTGCATCGTGTTGTTGGTGCGGCACGGTCAGTTTGTGGCATTGCAGCCTGCAGAAGTGGCGGCGATAACAGCGGCGCGCCTTGTTGTGGACATGGTCAACGCTTGGAAGGCCGAAGACTGGCAGGCAGCCGGATTTCGCCTGTATCGCCTTGGCGTAGGCAGTCCAGAAAGCAGGGGAGATGGTGCAAGATAGGTTTCTGCGGTAAGGAGTTCACGAGGGTGGCTGTTCCCTTGCGATTCCTTGCTGGGTGCATCGTTGTCTGGCTGGTTGCCGGCTAGGATGGAACAAATGAGCGGCCGTTGGATAACCCTTACCGGGCTGGAATGGATATGACAACGAAGCCTTTGCGCGTCCTGTGCGTGTTCGGTACTCGGCCGGAAGCCGTCAAGATGGCGCCGGTTATACAGGCGCTGAAACAAACCGAGGGTGTGGAAACACTTGTCTGCGTTACAGCGCAACACCGTGAAATGCTCGATCAGATCTTGAATCTATTCGAGATTACGCCCGAGGTAGATCTCGACTTGATGCGCCCCGACCAACCGCTAGCGGAACTCAGCGCGCGCATCTTTCAGGAACTGGACCCGATATTGACCCGCTTGCAGCCGGATTGGGTGCTAATTCAGGGGGATACCACGACGGTAGCCATTACCGCCTTGCTGGCGTATTATCGCCGGATTCGCGTGGGCCATGTGGAGGCTGGGCTACGCACGCAGGATAAGTGGCAGCCGTTCCCGGAGGAAATCAACCGCCGTGTGGCCGGCGTGGTTGCCGATCTGCACTTTGCGCCTACCGAATGTGCGCGTCAAAACCTATTGCGCGAGGGCGTACCGCCGGAGACCGTCATTGTTACGGGCAACCCTGTCATTGACGCCTTACACATTGTGGCGCGTCAACCGATGCCGGAGCAGACGCGGCGCCTGCTGGAACAAATGGGGATAGAAGGCAGAGTTAGCGGCGGCGACCCTCGCCGTAAATTGATTCTGGTCACTGCCCACCGACGCGAGAATTTTGGCCGCCCGCTAGAGAATATCTGCTATGCTTTGCGGGAATTGGCAACACGCGGCGACGTAGAGATCGTCTATCCGGTTCATCTCAATCCGAACGTCCAGGATACTGTCTATCGCATCCTGGGGAATACACCCCATGTTACTTTATTGCCGCCTCTGGATTACTTACCCCTTGTTCATCTCATGCCACACGCGACGCTCGTGCTGACCGATTCCGGCGGCTTACAGGAGGAAGCGCCGACTTTCGGGACGCCGGTGTTGGTGTTGCGCGCGGTAACCGAACGGCCAGAGGGGGTGGAGGCTGGTGTGCTGCAATTGGTCGGGACAGAGCAGACAGCCATTGTTCGCGCCGCGAGTCGGTTGCTGGACGACGCGCAAGCCTATGCGGCTATGTCGCGGACGGTCAGCCCATTTGGCGACGGCCATGCCGCCTCCCGAATCGTCCGAACGTTGCTTGACTTCCATCAAAGGGGATCGAAGCCGTAGCCTCTGCCTTTGCTTGTTTACCTGTCCACCAGACGGCCTAGGAGAGAGAAAGGCGTCTTGTCGGTAATCTCCACCTCGTCTATTTGATTCCAGCGGGGTTGCGACGCGCTGGCCGTGACGCGCAGGTAATTATCGGTCAGTCCCTCCAGCGTCCAGCCCGAATCGGACAGCCGCGAAACCGATTCCCAGAGCACGGACATACGCCGCCCAAGGAATTGACAGCGGAAGCGCGCGGCGGACTCGGCGAAGATCTGACGTAACAAGGCACTGCGCTCCTTTTTGACATCGGCTTGGATTTGATTGCTCATGCTCGCAGCGATCGTGCCCGGACGCGGTGAGTAAGCAAAGACGTGACCGCCGGCGAAGTCTATGCTTTTCACGAATTCGACTGTTTCGGCAAATTCCGCTTCGCTTTCGCCCGGAAAGCCGACGATGACATCGGTGGTGATAGCGAGATCGGGAATGGCCTGACGCGCTGCCTCGACCAGTAAGGCGAAGGCTTCGGGGTTTGTCCGGCGCGCCATGCGTTGCAGGACGCTTGCGCTGCCGGATTGCAAAGGAAGGTGCAGATGGCGGCAAAGGCGGGAATCAGACCAGAGGGAGAAGAAATCCGGAGGAATATCCCAGGGTTCTAGGGAAGAGAGTCGAAGGCGTGGGATGGGTAATTCGTGGAGCAGCGCGAGGATGAGATTCATGAGATTGGGCTTGCGTCCGTTGGGTTGAGGAGGCAAATCCTTCCCCCAGGCCCCAAGATGTACGCCGGTCAAGACGATTTCCTTTGTTCCGCCCTGGATGGCGAAGCGCGCTTCGGCGAGCACGTCGGCTAGAGGACGAGAGCGCGCCGCTCCCCGCGCCAAGCGGGTGACGCAGTACGTGCAAGCGTTATCACAACCATCTTGGACTTTGAGAAATGCGCGCGTGCGGGCGCGCAGACCCGGTAACGGTTCGCGCGCCGATGGTTCGAGGTCAAAGGCTTTCTGGGGAAGGCCGAGAAGGTTGGCGACCAGGCGCTCCTTGTGGGCATTGGGGATGACGCGCGTTACAGCGGGCAAGGAAGCGGCGGCGTCAGGTTCTAACGTCGCCCAGCAGCCGGTGACGGCGATCGTCTTTGCGCCGGCGCGTGCTGCGCGGCGAACGGCCGCGCGCGAATCCGATGCCGCTTCTGCTGTTACTGTGCACGTATTGACGATGACCAGATCGGCATCCGCCGCGCAACCGACAATCTTATGACCAACGGCGCGTAGTTGACGCGCCATCTGTTCGATTTCGGCTTGGTTTAAGCGACAGCCAACGGTGTCGAGAAAAACTTTCATGGCTTGATAATCCGAAAGTTATCGAAGACAATGTCCACATTGGCTGTGTCGAACGCTCCGGCCAGCAAGCCGACATTGCCGCTGGTCAGGTCAGAGTCGCGCGCAAACGCGACCGGCTGTTCGTTGACATAGGCCGTCAGGGTATCTCCAACGCAGTCCAGGCGCAGGTGGTTGGAGGCAAAGCCGCTACGAATCGCCGGGTGCAAGGCCATCATTTCCTGTCCCAGAAGGGAAATATCTCCCCCGTGAACTTTGCCCAGGGCGTAGTAACCGTCTGCGCTGATGACGAAGAAGTAGAAATGTTGTTCGTCGCGATGGCGGCAGAGAAGACCGAAGCGGTTTTCCATGGGACCGCTCAGGGGGCCGGCGTTTACTTCCAGGCGAACGTCCGCGTAGTCGTGGCCGGAAGCCAACGCCCACAGGTTGTAGTTTGCGCGCTGCACTACAATGCGGTATGCGCCGGCAAAATACTCCATCGTTCCGGCTTCATTTGTCTGGCGCGGCCAGCCGCTGGCCGGATTGGAAAAATCTTCAAAGAACAGAACTCCTCCTGGTTGCGCGAGCACATCTGGCAAAGCGGTGACTTTGCAAGCGATGACCAGCAAACAAGACACGAGGAAGAGGCTTAAGGATTTCATGGCAAGAACCATGGCAGGCAGTATTGTTCCCAAAGACGTTGCGCTTGCCAAGACAGATTCGTCTGGCCCTTCTTGCGTCCTTGCCGGAACGCGTTGCAAGCAGCGAGGGTATCGCCTTTTTGGAAATAAAATTTTCCTAAGTGAAGGTAAATTTCGGTTTGTTGCGGAGCGATCGTCAGGGCCTTTTGGAAGGCGGCATACGCGCCCGGTAAGTCGCCCATAGCAAGTAAGACCTGGCCAAGCAGGTCGTGCGCATACCATGCCTCCGGCGCGAGGTCGAAAAGGGTCCGCAGGGCGGGCAGAGCAACGTCTTCGAGGTGGATTCGGTTGCGCGCGCAGAACGTAATCAACGCGCGCCAGTACAAGGCGTCCTGGGATGATTGTTGGACGGCCTGGCGATAGCAGGACAAGGCGGCTACCAGATCGCCGCTCTGCTCATAGGCGCTGCCTAACGCCGCCCACCAGGCGGCTTCGGAGGGTTGCAAGGCGACGGCATTTTGGAATGCGGAAATAGCCTGTTGTAGTTGGCCTTGTCGTTGTAAGTATAGGCCGTACAGTGCTTGCACAGCGGCCGAATCGGGTTCGAGGCGCAGCGCTTCCTGTAGTTCCGCCTTGCCTTCTCGACCTTGCTGTTGTAGGGTTTCCCCTAACCAGGCCCAGGCTTCGGCGTAGTTGGGCTGCAGGGTTGTTGTTCGGCGGAAAGCCTCTTCGGCTAGGTCCCATTCTTGCATGGCGGTTAACCCCAAACCGCTCTGAAAGAACCAGGAGGCTTGTTCGTTGGCGGCGCGATTTAGACTGATGCGCATGGAGTGGACGGCCTCGTTCAGATTCGAGTCGAGTTGCGCCGCGCGCACCAGATATGGCAGCGCCTGGCGCGGGGAGACGGCGGCGAGCAACAAGCCCAGCGTGTAGTTCGCCTCCACATCGTCTGCTTGTTGTTCCAGCACCTTTTCCCAATGAGCAATTGCCTTCGGGAGATTTCTCTGGTGACGCGCTAGTCGTGCTAGACGGCGGTGGGCCTCCGGACTGGGCAACCCCTGTTCCCAGGCGAACTGTGCTTGTTCCACCTTGCCCAGGCGATGACAGGAATCGCCCCAGGCGATCCAGCCCGTAGGCGATAGGCTGTTGCGCGTCTGCGCGACCTCGAAGTATTGGAAGGCCAGTGCAGGATCATTGCCGGCCAGAGCCAGCAGACCGGCCTGTTCCCACAATGCAGGTTGCCAGAAGATTCGTCGCGCGGCGGCCGCGTACCTTAACGCGGCTGCGCGTTCTTGTCTTGCCTCTGCCAGGCGCTGGGCATGGCGAATCTCGCTTTTCCCAACAAGCCAGGATGGAGAACCAATGAACAGAGTAAGGATGAGGAGGATAAGACCTTGTTGAAGCGTTTGGCGAACAGACATGAGCTAATTATAGCCGAGGGAAAGAGGCAAAAAAAAACGGATACAATCGGGTACAATGAAAAAGGGTGAATTTCCACGCGCGAGGTGCGGGTATGGCTGCCTTTGCACCTGCTTATTTGGTGTTGTTGCACTCCGGCGAATTGGCGCGGCGCGTGGCAGAAGCCTACACGCGCCTGATGGACTGCGATTTGTGCGCCTGGCAGTGTCGTAAGAATCGACGCCGCGGCGAATTGGGCGTTTGCCGCACGGGCGAACGCGCCCGAGTCCGTAGTTTCGGTCCACATTTCGGTGAAGAAGACCCTCTGCGTGGCTGGCGCGGGTCGGGGACGATCTTCTTTACGCGTTGCAATTTGCATTGTCAATACTGTCAAAATGATGACATCAGCCAAACAGACCTGGGGGAAGAGGTTGAGCCGGAAGAGCTGGCGACCATGATGCTTCAATTACAGAGCATGGGGTGTCACAATATCAACTTGGTTTCACCGAGTCATGTGGTGGCGCCGATTTTGGCGGCGGTAGCGATTGCGGCTCAGGCCGGGCTGAGGATTCCGCTTGTTTACAATACTGGCGGTTATGATTCGCTGACCGCTCTGCGTTTGCTGGATGGCGTGGTGGATATTTACATGCCGGATATGAAATATGCGGACGCGGCAATTGCTATGCATTATTCGAAGGCAAAGGATTATCCCCGGGTCAATCAGGCGGCGGTCAAGGAGATGCACCGTCAGGTGGGCGATTTACAAGTGGATGATCGGGGTGTGGCCTTGCGCGGCCTTTTGGTGCGCCATCTCGTTTTACCCAATAAGTTGGCCGGAACGGCGGAGATTGTGCGCTTTCTCGCGCAGGAGATTTCTCCCAACACCTATCTCAATCTGATGGATCAGTACCGACCGGCGTATCGAGCCAATCTCTACCCGGAATTAGCGCGTTCGATTACGGCGGACGAATACCGCCAAGCGGTGCAATTGGCCCACGAAGCCGGTTTACATCGCCTGGACAGGCGACGATTTTGGAGGTGATGTGTTTAGAGCCGCTGCAACGCCTCTTTCAACACAGCAACGGCCTTGCGGTATTCGGTCAACGAGAGATGCTCGTCAGGGGTGTGGTCGAGCGTCGAATCGCCTGGCCCATACACAAGCGCCGGACACTTCCAGACTGGTGCGACGACATTCAAGTCGGCAGTGCCGGTTTTATAGACGAAGGTCGGCTGACCGCCGGCGGAGCGAATGGCGCTCAGGAAAGCGCGCACCAGGGGGGAATTCTTTGCACATTCCCAGGCCGGCAGGGCGTATCCTTGCGGCGTCAGGGTGGCGTTCGATTCCTGGAAAGCCGTCAGAAGGGCCTGTAGTGTTTCGTAGAAGGCTTCTGGCGAAAGATCGAGCGGGAGGCGAGCGTTGATGTTCAATCGCGCCCATTGTTGATAGTCTTCATTGCCGGAAGCCATGCCGCGCAGGCTGATCAGGAGACGGTCGAAGGCGCGTTTTCGCCCTGCGTTGAAGGTTTCAGCCCAGGCGCGAATGGCCTGCCAGGCGTTGACGGCAGCTTCGCAGGCGTTCTCGTCGCCGCCGGCTGTATGTGCTTGGGCGCGGCGGAAGGTGAGTTCGGCCCAGGCGCTGCCTTTATAACCAAGGGCGATTCGCTCCCAGCGATTCGGTTCGCCAATGATGACGTACTCTGGATGGTAACGAGTAGCAAGGTAACGCGCGCCGTCGGAATCGCGCTCCTCTTCCACCGCTCCGATGACGAGGAATTGCCAACCGTCGCGTGTGCCGAGATGAGCGACGGCATCCGTGAAGCACGCGAGAGGTCCTTTCGCATCCACCGCGCCACGCCCGTAGAGAGTGTCTCCTTCGACGCGGACGGGGATTAGGCCGGGCACGGTGTCAATGTGACCGAGAAGAATCACCTGACGTGAGCCGTTTCCCATCACGCCGACGGCGTTGCCGGCCTCGTCCACGAAGGTTTGCGTGTAGCCGAGATAAGCCATCCGCGCAACAAGGTATTCCACCGCTTGCTGTTCTTGGCCGGATGGGCTGTAGATTTTGACCAAATTCACCAGGGTTTCTAAGTCGTCCACGGTTATTTCTCCCATAGGGGGACGGGAAATACGTTCGTGTTGCGCCGTGGGTTACTGCAAGCGCGCGCAGACTTGCCGTGTGAATTCTGCTGTTGTAGCCGAACCACCCAGATCGGGTGTGCGGATACCGTCTTCGAGCGTGGCGAGAACTGCTTGCCGCAGGCGATTCCCGGCCTCGGGTTCGCCTAGCATCTCCAACATGAGGACGGCGGAGAGCATCGCGCCGATGGGGTTGGCAATACCCCGACCGGCGATATCCGGCGCAGAACCATGCACCGGCTCGAAAACCGGCGTGCCCACGCCGACGTTCGCGGCTGGAGCGACTCCCAGACCGCCTACTAGCGCGCTGGCCTCGTCGGAGAGGATATCGCCGAATAGGTTGGTTGTCACGATCACGTCGAACGATTGCGGCGATCTGACCAATTTCATCGCCGCCGCGTCTACCAGGAGTTCGTTGAAAGTAATGTCAGGGTACTCGGCGGCAACTTGTAAGGCGCATTCGCGGAATAGGCCGTCGCTGACTTTCAGCACGTTGGCTTTGTGCACGATCGTTACGGTTGCAGGTCGGCCGCGCGCGGCTGCACGTCGGCGCGCCTGCTCGCAAGCCACGCGTACGATGCGCTCGCTGCCGCGACGGGTAATGACGCGTTCGGCGATGGCCGTATCTCTCTCGCGACGTTCGCGCCCGCTATAGAGGTCCTCCGTGTTCTCGCGAACAATGAGCAAGTCAATGCCCGCTCGCGAGAATTCCCCTGGCAGAGAAAAGATGGGGCGCAGGTTGGCGTATAGGTCGAGCTCGTGGCGTAGTGCTAGGATAGGGCTTCGGTAGCCTGGCGTCGGCGTGGAGGGTGAGGAGGTCGCGCCGAAGAGGACGGCGTCGGCCTGACGCGCCAGGGCCAAGGTCTCTTCTGGCAGTGCTTCGCCGCGGCGTTGGAAGCAGGCAAAGCCAGCCTCGCTTTCTACGAACATCAGATTGAGATGCAAGGCCTGCAAGGCCTCTACCGCGGCCGGGATGACTTCCTGACCGATGCCATCGCCAGGGAGAAGACAGATTGTTTTCGACTCCATAAGTTGTCCGCGTAAAAATCCAAGATTTTGTTAGCAAATGAACATGGCGTCGCCGAGGGAGTAGAAGCGGTATCCTTCTTGCACAGCAACGCGATAGGCATTTAGGATCGTTTCGCGGCCGGCGAACGCGCTGACCAGCATAAGCAGTGTGGAACGTGGCAGGTGGAAGTTGGTAATCATGGCATCCACAATTTGGAACCGATACCCTGGAAGAATATAGAGGTTGGTATCGCCAGTGTATGGGAGGATGGGAAAACCTTGTCCACTGGATTGCGCGTGCAAGGCTGCGCTCTCTAATGTGCGAACGGAAGTGGTGCCAACGGCAATGATACGCTTACCTTCTGAACGCGCCTGATTGATGGCGTGGGCAGTCTCCTCGGGCAGGCAGCACCACTCGGTGTGTATCTTGTGCTCCGCCGGATTTTGGGTGGTGATCGGAGCAAAGGTGTCCAGCCCGATGTGCAGTGTGAGGTAGGCTATTCGTACGCCCTTGGCTTGCAATGCATCCAGCAGGTGCGGCGTGAAATGTAAGCCGGCTGTTGGCGCGGCAGCGGAGCCGGGGTCGGTGGCATATACGGTTTGGTAGCGTTCTGGGTCATGCAGAGGTTGGTGGATGTATGGTGGCAGGGGAATATGTCCCAGACGCGGCAAGTGTGGTTCGATAGGTTGCGAGAAACGGATTAAGCGTTCCGCGCCGTTGAGGGTGTCGAGCACGTCTGCGCGGATTGCCGTTTCCCGATCGCGGTTCTCCTCGTTGAATTCCAAGCGCAGCGAAACTCCTGGGCGGATATGTTTTCCGCCGACGAGTGTTTCCCAGGTCAGGGCGTCGCGCCGGCGCAGGAGCAGGATCTCTACGCGCCCTCCGCTGGGCTTTCGCGCAAGCAGGCGCGCGGGCAACACGCGTGTTTGGTTGAGCGCCAACAGGTCGCCAGGCTGCAAATAGTCACCAATCTCGCGAAAGATGCGGTGTTCAATTCGTCCGCTCGCGCGGTGCAGCACCATCAAGCGTGCGGCGTCGCGCGGCTCACACGGCGTCTGGGCAATGAATTCGGGCGGAAGGTAGTAATCGAAGTCCGAGGTTTTCATGCGAGGGGATATTTTAGCATGGATTGGCAAGGTTATTGCCGCTTAGTGCTTTCAGGAGTGCTATCGTCTCTTTTACGCGCATGTTTCGGGAGAGCGCGGCGGTCTTTCCTGCCAAACGACAAAGTTCGAGGCAGTTTCAGGGTTGGCGTGCCGGGAAGCGAGCAAATGGCGAATAGGCATGACAGCGTTCGCTGGAAAATATTATAGTGGCAGTGGAGCGCGAGGAAACCATCCCTTCGATGGAAGCGTGGAGTGCGTTATGCTCCAGACAGACGCTTAGAGTTTTCTTTGGATGATGTACTTCGCCAGGCTTTCGAGCGCGGCGCGATAGGGGCTTTGCGGCAATTGTACTAGGTAGGAGAGAGCCTGCTCGGTGTAGGCGAGCGCTTCGCCAAAGGCGTTCTGGATGGCGTTGCTGCGACGAATGGATTCTACCAGCCGTTCCATACGTTCGTGTTCGCTGTAGAAATGGTTGCCGGTGAGACAAAGCACATTGGGATCGTCGGGGTGAGATTCTGCGTAGTAAATGGCCGGCAGGGTGACGATGCCTTGCAGCAGGTCGGAGCCAACCGGTTTGCCTAGGGCGCGTTGATCGCCGCTAAAATCGAGGATGTCGTCAACGATCTGGAAGGCCATTCCTAGGTCGTGGCCGAAGGCGCGCATGGATTCGGTTACGCGGCTGTCAGCGTTGCTGAGCATCGCGGCAGCGTGGCTGGTCATCTCGAACAATGCGGCGGTTTTGGCGTAGATGCGGCGGTAGTAGTTTTGGCGGTCAATCGCCCCGCGTTCGGAGAAAAGTTGGGTTAGCTCGCCGTTGACGATAATGGTCAATGTTTCCGCGAAGAGGCGCATGAGCGGGATGTGACCGCTTTCGGTGGCAAGTTCGGCGGCGCGTGCGAAGAGGAAGTCGCCGCTCAGGACGGTGGCTGCTGGCGACCAGCGAGCGTTCAGGGTGGGAATGCCGCGCCGCAGCAAGGCGCCGTCAATTAAATCGTCGTGGACGAGCGTGGCGGTGTGCAACAGTTCCACTGCTGCGCCGAGCGTAATTAAATCTTTGGTTTTGCCGCCGAGAAGGTTGCCGACCAGCAATCCCAGTGCAGGCCGGATTCGCTTGCCGCCGGCAGACATCAGGTGCTGGAGGGCCGCCTGTACGCCGGAGTGGGCTTTCTGCGCCTGGGCGTACATACGTTCCTCGACATGCGCCAATTGCTCTTTGATGGGTTCCAGAAACGAAAGGTTATCCAAAGATATCACTCCAGAGCGAACAGCCGCCGGGCGTTTTCTGTGGTAATGGCGGCGATTTCTGCAATCGAACGGCGATGAAGTAGAGCAATTTTATCAGCAATATAGGGCAAATAGGCAGGCTCGTTACGCTGCCCGCGGTGCGGTTGCGGCGCGAGGACGGGAGCGTCTGTTTCTAGAAGCAGACGTTCGAGCGGCAGGGCAGCGGTGATCTCCTGACGTGTACGGGCGTTCTTGAACGTTACTGGGCCGCCGACGCCGATGAAGAAGCCGAGTTCGATAACTGCCTGCGCGACCTCCAGCGATCCAGAGAAAGCATGGAACACGCCTGGGTACTGCGCCAGGTGAGCGAGTCGCTCGTTTGCATGCAGAGCCACGCGTTGTTGTAGTTCGTCCGTCCAACGTCGCACGATGTCGAGCAAATCGTTGGCGCATGACGCCTGTTGACTCGAACGCGCCTCGCGCATATGGAGAATCACCGGCAGGCCAACTTGGGCGGCGAGATGGAGCTGTCGCCACAGCGCCTCTTTCTGAATGGCCGGCGGTACAGCGTTCCATGCGTAATCCAGCCCGATTTCACCGATGGCGACCACCTTTGGCCGGCGCGCCAGGGATTCGAGGGCCTCCCAGTCTGTTTTCTGCACATCGAGGGCCTCGTTCGGGTGGATGCCGACGGCTGCATAGATCGCTTCCTCGCCGGCGGCCAGCGTCACGGCTTGGCGACTCGAAGCAAGGTTTACGCCGGGAATCAGGATTCGACTCACTCTGGCGGCGCGGGCGCGGGCGAGGACTTCGGCGCGGTCGGCGTCAAACTCTTCCGAATCTAGATGGCAGTGACTGTCAATCAGCATGGGCCAAGAGCCTCTCCCCCGCCGGCAGGAAAAGAGACGGTAATGTGAACGCTTGTGTGTCCGGATTCATGATAAGCCGGCAATTCGCAAGCCATCCTGCAAAATGGCCTGGATGCGTTCCCTATGCATGGTTTCGCAGTAGATGCGCAGGATTGGCTCGGTGCCGGAGAAGCGGATGAGCATCCAGCCGCCGTCTTCTAGACGGAAGAGGTAGCCATCCAGGGTCACCAATTCGGTCACTTTTAGGCCGCCGATAGTTTGGGGGTGGGCGGAAAGGATGTGTGCTTCGTGCTCGGCGCGATCGCCGCGAAAGGCGCGATCCACGCGGCCGTAGTAGTGAGGGCCGCCGACTTTCTCGAAGAGGAGATCGAGTAACTGCGTTGGTGTGCGTCCGGTGCGTACCATGAAATCGAGCAGGTACAGGCCAGCCAGGATTCCATCGCGTTCAGGTACATGGCCGCGAAAGGCGTACCCGCCGCTTTCCTCACCGCCGATGAGCGCGTCGGTTTCCAGCATCTTGGGTGCAACGTACTTGAAGCCTACGCCGGTCTCATACACTGGCACATTGTAGATTTTGCCAAGTTTGTTGAGCATGGTCGTGGTGGAAATGGTCTTAACAACGGGGCCGCGCAGGCCACGCACTTCGAGCAGGTAGTAGGCAAGCAGGCCATAGACGCGCAATTGGTTGACGAACTCGCCGTTTTCATCGCCCACACCGCAGCGGTCGGCGTCGCCGTCGGTGATCAGGAGAATATCCGCGTTTTCCTTGCGCACGGCGCGCAGACCTGCGTCCACATTGGGCGGGATCGGTTCCGGACGCAGCATTTCGGGGAAGATGGGATTGCGTTCGTTGTGGATTTCGATGACACGCGTCTGACCTCCTGCCAAAAGGCGGGGAAAATAACCGGCGCCGTTGCCCCACATACAATCCACGATCACTGTCAGCCCGGCCTCCTTGATAGGTTGCAGGTCAAGCAAGGTTTCGATGTGTTGCAGGTAAGCCGGCGCGGGGTCGAAGCGCACGATGCGACCGCTAGCTTCTGCCTCGGCATACGGTACGCGCTTGATCGCTTGCGGTTCATCGGGGATGAGCGATTCAATTTGTTTCAATCCTTGCGGGTCAATGGCGCCGCCGAATTCGTTGCGTACCTTGAAGCCGTTGTCGCTTGCCGGGTTATGCGAGGCCGTGATGTTAACCGCGCCGCAGGCCTTCTTGGCGGTAACCGAGAATGAAATGACCGGCGTCGGAGCGGCGCCGTCGGTTAGATAGACGTGAAAACCGTTGCCGGCCAGGACTTCTGCCGCTGCGGCGGCAAAGTGCTCCGAAGCGAAGCGTTTGTCATGACCGACGATCACCCACTCGCCTTTTTTACCCTGTTCGAGCAAGTACCTCGCGAACCCTTGCGCGCAGCGGCGTACATTATCGAAGGTATAATCTTCGGCGATCGTTCCTCGCCAGCCATCGGTGCCAAAGACGATTTTAGAAGCCATGCCCAATCTCCACGGTTCGAGATGGTAGAACAAGGGAATTATATCAGGCGTTGCGAACGACCGGAAACGATCGTCAGGCTGAATAGTTATTCTTGCTGACGAGAAAAGCGGCCGGTGTGTTTGAACGAGGCGCGGGGTATTCTTAGGACAAGGGCATTTTATCGCCGGCTAACACGACAAGTTGGTCTAACCCCCGGATGATAACATCGGCGTTTTTTAGCACGAGCGGATCGCCGACTCCCACACACCCCATGCCGGCGCGGCGGGCTGCCTCAATCCCTGCCTCTGCATCCTCGAAGACCACGCAGTCGACAGGTGGGATTCCCAATGCCTCGGCGGCACGCAGGAATACTTCGGGATCCGGTTTGGCGCGCCGGACAAGACGACCGTCCACGACGGCGTCGAACAACGGCGTCAATCCCAGGCGTTCTAGAATCAGCGACGCGTTCTGGCTGGCGGAACCTAGGGCGATCTTGATGCGGCGTTCATGGAGCAAGGAAAGATATTCTGCTGCGCCTGGCAAGATTTCCGAGGCATCCATGCGGCGAATGTATTCTACATACCAGGCATTCTTTTTGGCTGCCAAGGCTTGTTTGCTTGCCTCATCGAAAGACAACCCGCCGATTTCCAGGAGAATTTCAAGGGAGCGCGCGCGGCTTACTCCCTTCAACCGCTCGTTGTCTTGTTCCGTAAAATCAAAGCCAAGCTCATGGGCTAAGCGCTTCCAGGCTAGGTAGTGGTATCGGGCCGTGTTGACGATAACCCCATCCAAGTCGAAAATGGCAGCGCGCATAACGCGAATCATCGCAGACATTCCTGGGGAAGAGGGATGGTCAATTGCCCTTGCGGGGGAAGAGAATATGCGGCGCCGGCGATACAAACACGCAACGTTTGCGAGGATGCCTCGCGGATTTCAATGGAAATATCCTGCCGGGTAATGGTCAGCTGGAGTCGCCATCCATGGGCGGCAAGGGGCAGGCGGACTGTTTCCCAGTGCGCCGGCAGATGGGGCGCAATGGTAATCGTTTCGTTTATGCAGGAGATACCGCAGAACCCGGCAACCAACGCCCACCACGTTCCGCCATTTGCGGCCGGGTGTGTTCCTCCAATATATAGGTTGCCAACGAATTGTTTCCCTTCGCTTTTCAGGTCTACGGTTGCTGTTTGCAGGAAATAATGATAGGCCTGTTCTGTGCGACCGATTTGGGCGGCTATCAGGGCATAGGCGCAGGCGCTCAGACTGGAGCCGTGTTCCGTGCGGGGTTCGTAGTATTCCCAATTAGCGGCTTTGGTTTCGATGGCACAGTCGTTGGGAAAAAGGCACAACATCAGAACCACATCTGCCTGTTTGATAATTTGGGTGGTGGTAGCGATGCCGTTGCCGCCGCCGAGGTACTCGTTGGGGTGTAGTTTGCGCGCCAGGACTTCTGTCAATGGAGCGTCTTCCAGGGCGAAGTAACCGTCGAATTGCTGGATGAGACGCGTTTGGGGATCGGGCGAGGCAACATATATAGACGGCGCGCAGCGCCGAAGGCAGGACAGGTCGCTCTCGAAATCTAACGTCCGTATGAGAGCGCGGAAACGCTCGGGATAGCAGGCTTTCAAGTAGTCGGCGACATGCTGGCAGACGGCGAACGTGTGAGCAACCATGCGGTTTGTGTACACGTTATTGTGCACGCGTTCATGATATTCATCTGGCCCTGTCACATCGAGGAGCTCGTAGCGGTTCCTCTCCGGGTGGTAGTAGAGGGCAGAGAGATAAAAGCGCGCGCATTCGAAGACGACTTCCGCTCCGCCGTCGAGGAGAATCGAGTCGTCGCCGGTAATCATCCAATACTGCCAGAGGGCATAGACAATATCCGCGCTGATGTGGATTTGTTTGTCGCGGAAGTAGGTGCGGATGGGGCGATTGGTGAGCACGTCGCTGACGTTGAAAAGAGTACATGCGTCGTCTCCGCTTTCCTGACTTTCCCATGCGTAGAACGCGCCGCGGTAACCGTACTGGCGGGCCTTGCGGCGGGCGCCGTCGAGGGTGTAGTAGCGATATTGAAGCAGATTGCGGGCGATAGCTGGGAAATTGTAGGTAAAGAAGGGCAACATGAAAATTTCCGTATCCCAGAAGATCGCGCCCTTGTACATTTGACCGGAAAGTCCGCGCGCCGGGATGGAAATGCGGTTGGTGTGGGCGGGTGCGATAGAGAGCAGGTGGTAGAGACTGAAACGCAACGCCAGTTGCGCCTGTGCATCGCCTTCGATCTTTATATCGCACTTTGCCCACCGTTCGGCCCAGCGATCGCAATGTTCTTGGAGCAGGCCGTCGAATCCTGTCTTGGCGGCTTGTGAACAGATCTGGCGGCTCCGGGTCAGAGGATCGTCGTCATCCTGGCCGGTGCAACAGGAGACGAATTTATACAGGGTAAGTGGTTTATGGGCGTGAATGGCGATTTCCACTTTGCGGTAGATAGCCTTTTCGCAATGCTGGATTGTGCTTTGCTCCGTGTTGATTCCCAGCCATTCCGAAACGACGATGGGGATATTCTTCTCTTGCGTGTAGGAAATAAGCGACAGGACTCCTTTGTCTTCCGAGGTTGTAATCTGGCGCAGGTGTGGGCCATTCAAATCCCAAACGTCGCCGTCAATGCCGCTGCAAAGGGTGAGAAGGCAGTCGCGATCCGCGACCACAGTGTATTCCAGACAAATCAAAGGGAGGCGCGCCAGGCTGACGAAACGTCGCGCCTGGACGAGGATGTGTACGCCGTCTTTCGTCTTGAAGCGCGTGCGACGCTCGTGCACGGCCTCGCGCAAATGGAGCGTTTGTGTGTGCTCGAGGACTTTGCTATAAAGAGCGTGGAGTGGTTCGTCTTGATAGTACACCTGTACGAAGCAGCCGTTTGGTAGGTTAACCGGCTCGCGCCATTTTTTTTCAACCTGATCGTACAGACCGGCGACGATAACGGCTGTCTGCTGTGCTTTGGTGTATTCCTCCAGCGTTCCGCGATACCCCAGATAGCCGTTGCCGGTGAGGAATTGGTTCCCGAGACGAATCGCTGTTTGATCGTCGGGTTGACCTGCTTCGGCAATGATCCAACCTGGTGTATCTGCCATAGCGACTCCCAGGGCTAGAGCGGCATGGGACGTTCCACGCCATCCTTGCCGACGGTATCGATTCTGCCGGCGATATCTAGCAGCACAGGTGAGCCCTCTACCACGCGAAAGCGAGCCCATTTTTGGGAGACTTCTACTCGGATAAGCGAGCCACGATAGAGCACCTGGAAACGATAGCTTTGCCAGGTCGGCGGAATGACAGGACGGAACGAGAGCACTTCGCCGTCGGAGCGCATCCCGCCGAAACCGTAGACGATATTCATCCAGGCCGCGGCCAATGATGTGGTGTGCAGACCTTCGTCGGTATTGTGGTTATAGTCATCCAGGTCGAGGCGGGCGGCAAAGCGGAACAAGTCGAGTGCCTCGTCTATGCGTCCCAATTCCGCGGCTAGAATAGAGTGTATAGCAGGGGATAGGGAGGATTCGTGGATGCAACGTGGTTCGTAGTACTCGTAATTGACGCGCTTTTCCTCCAGGGAGAAACAATGGCTGTACAGGAACATAAACATCAATACGTCGGGTTGCTTGATCATGTCGTAGCGGTAAATGCGATCGTAGGACCAGTGATGATAGAGGGGAAAATCTTCTTGCGGGATGGAGTCAACATCAATATGGGGAAGGTCGAAAAAGCCCTCGTGTTGCTCGTAGATTCCGGTGGCGGGGTCGCGCGGCAAGATCATCTTTTCGGCCATCTCGCGCCATTTTTCCAGCTCGGCGGCGGAACAGTTCAATGCATGAAGCAGGGAGTTGTACTGTCCGGGGTGGGCTCTGCTCATTTCCTCCAGAACAGTCAGGGTGTATTCAAAAGTCTTCTTTGCCATCCAATTCGTGTAGCAATTATGGTTGACCATCATATGGAATTCGTCCGGTCCCATGACGGCGTAGTAACCGAACTGTCCTCGACGCGGCGACCACTGACCGCGGCTGGCCAGGAAACGGCAAATCTGAATCAGAATTTCTGCGCCTTTGGAGTAAAGGTATTCGTTATCGCCACTGACCCGAACATAGTGGCCGATAGCGTAGGCGACGGAGGTTGTGGGTTGGAATTGTAAACTTGCATGTTGCCAGAGTGTGCAGCTTTCTGTACCGTCAATGGTTGCTACGGGGTAGCAGGCGCCCTCGCAATCGAGTTGTTGGGCGCGTTGGATGGCTTGGGGCAAGGTGTTGTAGCGAAAATCCAGCAGCGATTTGGCGGCGGCTGTGTTGTGAAAAAGATAGAAGGGCAGGCAATAGATTTCCGTGTCCCAGAAGACATTGCCGTTATATCCTTCCCCGGTCAATCCTTTGGCGCCAATGTTGGCACCGTTTGACAGGCCGCGGTAGGTTTGTCGCAACTGAAAGATGCAAAAGCGAATCCCTTGTTGAATTTCGGCGTCGCCATTGATGATGATGTCGAACTGCTCCCAGAAATATTCCCAGTCGTCCGTATTCTGCTGGAGGGCAGTCGCATACCTCAGACCTTGATGTGTCTCGAGCAAAGTCATCCCATCTTCCCAGGTTGCGGCTTCCGAAGAGGTGGAAGCGCGCGGCGTGTAAAGGACATTTAGTTTTTCGATGGTTTCCTCGCGTTCCTGAAGGAGTGCGAGCGGGAACTGCCAGCCTACGAGTTGTTCGTTTTCGAGCAAGTGCGCTTCTTTAGGGAGGGGTGGGCTAATGTGGAAGCCGACAAACAATTTGTGGCGGAGATTTCTACTAACTCCGAGAATCGCGTTCTCGCTTTTACGTGGGCATATCCAGAAATTTTCTTGGAAGGAACGATGTAGTTTTGAAAAATCCACACCGAGTGTAAGCGTCAACTGGCCGGAAAAGTTCAAAGGGGTGATGCTGATTCGCTGTAGCGCCAATTCCTTGACCTGCATGCTGAGCAAACGAGAAAACACCACTCGCAGCCGCTTGCCGGAACCGGTTTCCCAGATAAGTTCGCGACTCAACTGGCCGGTTTTAAGGTCGAGTTCCCGCCGAAAAGAGGAAACCTTGCTACTTGCTAGGTCGAGGCGTTCGCCATCCACCTCTAAGCGCGTGTAGAGCCAATTGGCAGTGTTTACCATGAAGCAAAGGCGGTTGGAAATGCCCTTATAGGCGCTCGGTTCCCGCAAATAGCGTTCTTCGTAAATGCCGTTCAGGTAGCAGCCGATCAAACTTTCGCCAGAATAGCCCTCCTCGAAGAACCCTCGCACGCCTTGATACTCGTTTCCAAGAGAGAAAATCGATTCGGATGTTTTGCTTTTTTCGGGGTGAAACCCTTCTTCGATGATTTTCCAGGGATGAGGAGACAAGTAACGACTACCCGTTTTGGCCATGATGAACACTCCCACGAGGTCTTGTTGAACGTTCAACATAAATCCAGAAACAAGAAGAAACACTGGGCAGGGATGACGTAAAAAGTTAGCGAACAGTTGCGCGCTCGATAAGGTGCACGGGCAAGATCAGGCGACTACCAGCCGATGTTTTTTCATGGAGGATATCGAGCAGCATCCTGGTTGCCGCCTCTCCTTTTTCGAAGATGTTCTGATCTATTGTGGTCAACGGTGGGTAGATTTGTTGGCTGAAGAGAATATTGTCGAAGCCGATCAAACCAAAGTCGGCGCCAACCCGAATTCCTCGTTGCAACAGGGCGTGCAACAGACCAATGGCTAACATATCTTCGGTACAAAAGGCGGCATCCAACCGGCGCGCCAGTAGCGTTTCTCCTAGTTGTAGGCCGACTTCGAACGGAAGGCCATTCTTCTCGAAGAGGTATTCCTCGTAGCCGGCCTCTCGAATTGCCTTCTTGTACCCATCATAACGTTTTTGCATGAGCGGACTATGGAAGGCGACGGAGCACAAGGCGATCTTGCGGTAATTTCCCGCGATCAGGCGCTGTGTGGCCAGGTATCCTCCGGTGCCATCATCCGAATTCACGTAGGAGAGATGAGCATAGGATGCGGGCGCGTAATTATCAATAAAGACAACGGGGATTCCCTTTGAATCTAGGTCTTTGAGGAAGTCAGGCGCGTATTCGCCAATGGCAAGAAGGCCATCCACCCGGCGAGCGTCAATCCAATCGCTGACCTGCGCCAGGCCGCTCTGGTCGGAAACCGAGAAAATAATCAGGTCGTAATAGATTTCCTGACGCAGGGTGGCGTAAATGCCGTCGATGATGATGTTATAGAAAGGGCTGCTGGTCAGAGTGTTTTTATCTATGTAGGAGGGAAGGATAACACCGATCAGCCGCGTGCGATTGGTGATGAGCGCCTTGGCTACCAGATTGGGCTTATATCCCAGTTTTCTGGCTGCCGCTAATACAGCCAGACGAGTCTCCTCGGAGCATTTCGCGCGGTTGTTGAAAACGTTCGAAACAGTGGTGCGCGAAACGCCGGCTTCTTTTGCAACATCAATGATCGTGACGCCCATAAACGATTTCCTTTGTTGAACGTTCAACAAATTAAATTATCCCACACGAAAGGTCGTTTGTCAAGCGATTATTCCAGGCAGCGCAACGCGTAGGTAATGGCCTGATCCGGTGATAATGTTTGTCCGGCATGCCAAACATCCTCCAGTGTTTGGGCGCTGAGGCTTTCCTTGAGTCTGTTTATACAGGCGGCGTGTAAGGAACGGTACACGGGCATAGGGGAGAGTTTCCACGAAGAGCGCAAGGATGCAGCAATGCCGTACAGACGCGCTGCTCCCAGCGATTCGCTTCGCTGCGCCAGTAAGGCGGCCGTCATTTCTAACAAGGCGGCGGAACGCCAAGGCTCTTTGAGGGATTCCTGCAGGAGTAAACATTCACGCAACCATAATATCGCGTTCTCTAGGTCGTTACACCGAAGAGCGAGCAAAGCCAGGGCGGCATAGTTCAATTCCAGGCAACTGTTGTAGCCATTGGATTTGCTGATATACAGACTTTGCTCAATCATCTCGCGCGCGTGAACATAGTTGTCATCTTGGAAGAGCGCAATCTCGCCAAGGTAGTGCAACGCCAGCGCGCAATGTAAATCTCGTTCTATGTTGCACACGCGATTCGAGCGCAAGCTTTGCTCTAGGACCACAGTTGCCTCTTTGAGGCGTTCTTGGTGGAACAACACCTGTCCTAAGAAGACACGGGCAGAGGTTGTTTCGCGCCAGTTCATGGTGTCCTGCGATAGCATCAGGCTTTCTTGTAAATAGGCTTCTGCCTGTCTTAAGTTGCCCATGCTGAACTCCAGCCGCCCAAGAAATGTCAAGGATTGAGCCATCCGGCTTGGATCCTTTAACTTATTGAAAATAGCAAGACATTTCTGGAAATGAGCACGAGCGAGCTTCCAATGTCCCTGCAGGCGGGCCAATTCTCCTAGTCCTTGCAAAGCCAAACCGATTCCGGCCTGATCTTGTAAGGCTTCTGCGATTTCCAGACTGTTTTGAAAAGCCCAGAGCATGGTGGTGGCGTCTCCCCAATCGCAGGCCAGCCAACCGATCTGGCGCAATGCTTGTGCGCGGATGGACGATAGATTGTTGCTGTGCTCCAAAGCCCTTTGGGTGAACAGACGCCCCTCCTGGGGGTTACCCCAGTTACGCCAATAATCCCAGATGGCAACTGTAAAACGCAATGCCAATTCGGTTTTTTCCTCCTCAATTGCCCATTGAATGGCAGCCCTGAGATTCGTATACTCGCGATTTAATTGCGCTATCGTTGCCTCGAGATCCCCTGTCTCTGGAGAGGAAGCAAATATTTCGGCGAGATGGAGATAGTAATTTGCATGAGCGTGATAGTATGAGCGCACTTCTTTCTTGCTTCTCAATTTCTCGAGAGCGTATTCTCGTAAAAAACCGGACATGTGGAAACGGGTTTCTTCCGAGGGGGCAGTTGCCTCTTGGGTGAGCAGGCTTTGATCGATTAGAGTGACCAATCCTCCTGCGACGTCAAAAGACGCTGGCAGATTACAAACGGCCTCCGCCGCTTCCAGGGTAAAGCTATCTGGAAAAACGGCCAGCCGATTGAGGAGAGTTTTCAACTCATCGCTGAGCAGGTTGTAACTCCAATCAAGAAGGTGGCGCATCGTTTGCTGGTGCGACGGCAGCAAACGTTTAGGAGTTTGACTCAGGAATTCGATGCGAGGTGTGTTTGCCAGACGCACTAACAAGGCCTGAGGCGAAAAGTACTTAGCTTGGAAAGCAACCCATTCAATGGCCAGCGGGATCCCCTCCATTTGCCGGCACAGCTCGATGATGGCGGAAAGATTCTCCTTCGTGAGAGCAAAGGCGGGATTTACCTCTTGCGCGCGTTGAACAAAGAGCAATACTGCCGGCGACCGGGCGGCCGATTCGGCATCTTGCCCTTCCGATGGCAAGGGTAAGGGAGGAACCACAAGCTCATGCTCTCCGTAAAGGTGAAGAGAGGCGCGGCTGGTGACCAGAATCTTCAGCCGCGGCGCTGTGGATAACAATTCTGCGATCAACGTGCGCGCTGGCAAGAGATGTTCAAAATTGTCCAAGATTAACAGGAACGAGCGATGGCGCAGGTAATGCTTGAGGGCTTCTACGCTGGTTTGTTTCAACCCCAGGGATTGCGCGATAAGCGTGGCTACCGCCGATGGCTCGCGTAACGTCGATAGGTCGACAAAGCAAATCTGATCGTTGAAGTGTTCGCGCAAACGGTGCGCTATCTCGATGGCCAGGCGGGTTTTTCCAATTCCACCGGGCCCTAGCAGAGTAAGTAGATGTACGTCTTCTCGTTGTAAACACCCTTCGAGCGCTTGAAGCAATCTTTCTGCGCCAACCAGCGACGTGACAGGAACAGGCAGGACAGGTCGAAGGGGAAAAATACTCTCGTTGGCGTTCAGGGATGCGGACTTACTTTCGCTTTGCCATTCGTTGAGCGCTTGAACGAGCACCGGAATCAACTGACGCAACTGGTAAAAATAGGTGGCGCGACTGATATGCAAACGATCGGCGTATACATGGGATACCGATTCCGGGTTGGAGAGCACTACGTCGAGAATTCGGCGATGGCTTGGGGGCAAAGGATATTCTTTTAGGTAATCATAAACGGCTTTCAATCCCCCGCGTTGGCTTATCCAGCTTTGCCAGGGTTCTTGCTGGAGGAGGCGTATTGGAAAACGCGGGAAGCGAAGCAAGGCTTTGACATGCTCCTCGTCCCACGGCTCCATGTCGGTTTTACGACGATGCGGAGCAACCATAGCCAGACCAATTTGTTCTTATTCTACCACGTTTTTGTTGAACGTTCAACTGTATTCAGACGGATTCTGGACTATATTTGTACTCTATCTCTCCGTCTGTTCTATATACTGATAACAGCTTGTCGTCTCTTGCCTTCTTCGTGGAATCTGTGTCGAGGAAAGGAGGTGTGTGAACGGAAACAAAAACGCCCCCGGTCGTTCGCAACTGCAAGTCTCAACCTTTTTGTGAAGAAGTTTGACCTCTATTTGTTGAAAAGGAGAAGAGCAACGCTATGAAGAAAAATTGTGTATATTCGCTTATGAGTCTCTTGGCGCTTGGCATTCTTGCGCTAAGCGCGTGCGCTCCTGCCACCCCAACCCCCGCGCCCGTGCCTACGGCAACCGAAGCCCCAACGGAGGCGGTGACCGAGCCACCGGCGGCGCCAACCGAGGAGTTGCCGATTCCAGCGGTTATCCAGATGCCCGTGCAAATTGCGGGTGGACGACAAGTGGAAATAGTTGTTGCCGGTGCTCCGCCTGACTCGCAACCGGAGTTACGGGCTGCCTGGGAAGAGCAAGCCGCGCGCTTCATGGCGCTCTATCCGAATGTCAAGATCATACCATCTGATTATCGTTACGACCCGGATTCCTTTGCCGCGCTGGTGGCCGCGAATCAGGTTCCCACGCTCTTCCAAGTCTACATGACCGATCCGTCCAAGATGGTAAGCCAGGGCGTAGCAGCTGACCTGACGCCTTACTTCCAGGTAAATGGTCTGGATAAGCTCTTCAACCCCCAGGTTATGAGCATTGTCACGGTGGACGGGAAAATCTATGGTATCCCCATGAAGGCATATGCCATGGGCCTGGCCTACAATAAAAAGATGTTGGAAGCAGCTGGCTTCGATCATCCGCCGCGCAACTGGGATGAACTGGCTACCATGGCGCAGGCGCTTACCAATCGCGATGCAGGCATCGCTGGCTTCACGTTCATCTTCGGCGATCCGAAAGCGGCCGGTTGGCATACGACCATTATCGCCTACGATTTCGGTCTGAAGAACACCGAAATCGCTTATAAAGAGGGCGATAAGTACAAGGCCGGCTTCAACAATGAGGCCATGTTGAATGCGCTCAAGATGATTTACGACTTGCGCTGGAAGTATGATGTCCTGCCGCTGGAGGCGAATGACTGGGCCAAGAACGGCGAAGCGCTTGCGACCGGACATGCTGCCATGGCTTTGATGGCAAGCGATCAATTCATCTGGATTCGCCAGACGTTCGCCGATGTGGATATGAGCCAGTTTGCCTTTGCGCCGCTGCCGGCCGGCCCGAGCGGGAAGAGCGTTTCGCTGGTCGGCGGCGATGTCGCCATGATCAGCGCGAGCGCCACTCCTGACCAGGTTGAGGCGGCCTTTTACTTCCGCATCTGGACGCAACTCGATCCTCGTGAGATCTTAGCGCGCTACGAGGCTGGCAAGAAGGATCCGACCACGGTCGTTGGCGGACCGAGCGTTCCGCTCTACACGGATCCCTACCAGTCGCAGGTAGCCGCGCTGGAGGCTCAATACAGCAACCTGCCGGTCGAGTATCACCTGTTCCAGCAGAGTGTTGTCTCGGGCCAGACTCAGTTCATGCTCGAGCCGCTGATTGCAGGTCAGGACTACTATGGCATCTTGGGGCCGGTGGTCAGCACGATTGTGACCGACAAGAACGCGGACGTGGCGAAACTACTCGCAGATGCCCAGAACACGTTCCAGACCAACGTGCTTGACCTTCTTCAGTAACCTGTAGTTTCCTGTGGGGAGGACGGCCTTGCTTAGGTCCGTCCTCCCTCTTGGACTATACCAAAAGGAGAATAGCGTCATGGTTTTTTCTCTCTTATCCCGAAGATTGGGACGAACGCTGAGCCGTCGAAAGGTACAAGAGCAAATCTATGCTTATCTTTTTCTCTTTCCTGCCCTGGTGCTATTTGCGTTGTTTTCCTGGTATCCAATTCTTAAGACCGTTCTTTATAGTTTCCAAAAAGTGGGCTTGCGGGGGCCGGCAGGCTGGGTAGGCTTTCTCAATTATGTGCGTCTATCTGGCAACCCGGCCTTCGCCGTCGCTTGGAAGAATGTTCTGGAGTTTGTTATTCTAAGCGTCATTTTTGGTTTCGTGGTGCCTATTATTCTGGCGTTGATGATTAACGAGATGCGGCGGTATGGGTATGTTTTTCAGGTGATTACCTATTTGCCAACGCTTATCCCTGTTGCTATTGCTTTACTTGTCTGGCGGTTTATTTACTCGCCGGATGGAATCTTGAACAGTTTTCTGGAGGTCATAGGTCTATCCCCTCAGCTTTGGCTACAGAACCCAAAATTGGTAAAGTTTTCCCTCATTGTCATTATGACTTGGTTAGGGGCCGGAGGGTCCGTGTTGATTTATCTTGCGGCTTTAAAAGAGATTAATGTGGAGATTTACGAGGCGGCCGAGTTGGATGGTTTTTCGCCCTGGCGACGCATTATTCATCTCACTCTACCCTTGATTCGCACGCGGATGGCGATCATGCTTGTCTTGCAGATTATCTTTGTTTCTCAAGTGTTCACCGAGCCTTTTATTCTGACGATGGGTGGGCCAGGGAACAGCACGCTGACTCCGGTGCTGGAGATGTACCGCGCAGCTTTCGAGCGCAGCGATTTTGGTCTGGCCTCGGCCTGGAGCGTTTCCCTGTTGGTTGTCCTGGGCGTCTTCTCGGCGATTTATGTCTGGCTGTCTCGCCGAGGAGAGGAAAGCCGCCTGGCTTGATTTTTGTGGAGGAGAACTTCCATGAGCACTACTCGCGGCATCATGTCGAACATCGAATGGCGTTCGTTTGGCGGACGCGTCATCGGCGCGTTCTTCCTTGTTGTTTTGCTGATTGTTGGAATCGCCTACCTCTTTCCCTTTGTTTTTGCGTTCACCGCGGGTCTCAAAACCAGTTCTGAGATCTTCGACCCCGGCTTGCGCCTTTTTCCGCGCGTCGCACGTTGGGAAAATTATGCGGAAGCCTGGCGGCGGTTGAACATGTTAGGTATGTTCCTGAACACGTTGTACGTAGCGCTGGGAGGCACGATTGGGCGATTGTTAGTCTCTTCCATGGCCGCCTATAGCCTTTCCCGTCTAAAACCGGCGGGCAAGTCGTTGATACAGACTTTGATTTTGGTTACTTTAACCGTGCCGATGATCGCTTACATCATTCCCTTGTATTTGACACTGACGGACTTGCCTATTCTTCACATCAGTTTGGTGAACAAGTATTGGGGCCTCTGGTTGCCCTATTCGGTAAGCGCATTCTACGTCATGGTGTTGAAGAATTCTTTTGATCAAATTCCACAAGACTATTACGATGCGGCCGCGATTGACGGCGCTTCGCCGGCGCGGATGTTCTTCTCGCTCACCTTGCCGCTTTCCTCCTCTATCCTTCTTGTTTTGGGCTTGTTGGCGTTCGTTGGCATGTGGGGCGATTTTCTTCTCCCCCTGCTTATTTTGCGCGATTCGGCGCTGCAAACCGTGTCGGTACGTTTATACAACCTGACGCGTGCGTTCCCGATGAACCTGCAAATGGCAGGCGCGTTTCTGGGCATGATACCGCCTGCTCTGGCTGTGCTTTTCCTGCAACGCCATATGAAAGGTGGTCTGACGTTTTGATCTCTGCTGAGCAATCGCTTTTTCGTAAGCCTGTGGAAGTTTAGGTTAATTTGAAAGGAGAGGAAGCCGGCCGTTGTCCAAAAAGCGCTTGGTCATTCTACTGGTAGTTCACTTTTTGCGAAAGGAGGCCTGTTATGAGAAAGAATTCTTTACGGAGGAGATTGGCCGTCATCCTGGCGGTTACGTTGATCATGGGCGTTCTTGGATTGACTGTACCAACATGGCCGGTGCTGCGGCAGACCTATACGGTCATGGCTGCCGGCCCGACCAATATGCCGTATGTGGAGGTGCAAGCCGAAGACTCGGCGACCAATGGTACGCTCCTGAATGCCACGCAAAACCGCACTTACCCTGGTATGGCGGTAGAGGCGATTGGGCGGCGAGCGATCCAGTTGCAGGGGCAGGGCAAGTATGTAGAGTTTACTGCTCCACAGGCATTCAATGCCATTGTGATGCGCTATTCTATTCCAGATAGCGCGGACGGGAATGGTCTGAATGCTACGCTGAGTCTATACATTAGCGGTAGCCACTATACCGACTTGCAACTGACCTCAAAGTATGCCTGGCGCTATGGCACCTATCCTTTTACCAACGACCCTAGCGGTGTCAGGCCGCATCATTACTATGATGATGTACGCCTCCTCCTGAGTACGCAATATTCTGCTGGCACTAAAGTGAGAGTGCAAGTGGATAGTGGAGATACAGCGCCTTGGTACGTCATTGACCTAATGGATTTCGAGCTGGTACCACCCGCCGGCACGCAACCTTCCGGGTCAATTTCCTTATTGGACTATGGCGCCGATCCCAATGGCGTCAACGATTCCACCACAGCGGTTCAAAATGCGGTTAACGCTGCCTCTAGTCAAGGCAAGGTACTCTGGGCGCCGCCGGGACGGTATAAGATCAGCGCACAGATCCGTGTTGGGAACAATGTGACCATCAAGGGCGCCGGTATTTGGTACACGGTTTTCCATTTCACCAACGGCGTTGGTAATAACATGGGCTTCTTCGGCAATTTCTCGCCGCCGAGCAATAACGTTAACTTGTCGGATTTTGCCATTCTTGGCGAGGTGACCAATCGCGTGGATAGCGACCAGACGAACGGCATCGGAGGCGCGTTTTCGAATTCTACCTTCAGCAACTTGTGGATTGAACACACGAAATGCGGCATGTGGCTGGATGGACCGTTTGACCGCCTGACCATTACTAACGTGCGTATCCGCAATGTGTTGGCGGATGGTATTAACTTCCACCGCGCGGTTACCAATTCTACGGTTACCCAGTCGATCTTCCGTAACACTGGCGATGACGCCTTGGCCATGTGGAGCCACACCGATACCACTTCGAGCCCAAACGCGAACAACTCATTTACCTATAACCGTGTGGAGATCCCGGTGCTGGCCAATGGCATTGCCATCTACGGCGGGCGGGACATCACGGTCTCCAATAACTATGTAGCCGATCAGCAGGCAGAAGGCGGCGGTATCCATGTGGGTAATCGTTTTGGGCCAGTGGCCGCACCGAGCGGGACGTTCACGATTGCGAACAATGTGATTGTCCGCAGCGGCTCAATGGACTACTATAACGGTTGGAACTTTGGCACCGGCGCGCTTTGGTTCTATGCTCTGGATGGACCGATCAACGCCACGATCCAGGTGGTCAACAACCAAATCATTGACAGCAACTATGAGGCTATCCACTTTATTGGCGGCAGTAGCATCAGCGGCATTACCTTTGATGGCAACATTATTAATGGCACAGGCACCTACGCCATTGAGTCGCGTATTAGTAGCGGTTCGGTGACTTTCAAAAATACTACGGCCTCCAACTTGGGTACCGGCAGTTATATGACCTGTGCGAGCGGCTTTACGATTATCGATGGTGGCGGGAACACGGGACTGAGCTTTACGCCAGTTTGCGTCGGCACCTATCCTACGCCGGTCTATCAGCCTGTGGCCACTGCCACGCCAACCCGCACGAATACCCCTTGTCCTGGCGGCGTTTGCCCGACACACACGCCAACGCAGACGCCAACCCGCACCCCGACGAATACCCCAACCCCAACGCCGATTCCTGGGACGGTTGTTGTAGCGATCAATGCCGGCGGCGCGGCGACAAGCAATTGGCTGGCCGATGCCTACTACAACCAAGGCAATACTTACTCCGATACCTCCACGGCCATTGACACGAGCGGTTACCTCGACCCGAACATTGCCCCGCAAGCGGTCTATCAGACTTGTCGCTGGAACGCATCGTTCACCTACACGATTCCAGGCCTGACGCCAGGCGCAAATTATATTGTGCTCTTGCACTGGGCCGAGTTGACGTTCCAGACTGTCGGCGCGCGCCGATTCAACGTTGCCATCAACGGCGCGACCGTTTTGAGCGGGTTCGATGTCTACGCGATGGCCGGCTACAAGCGCGCCCTGGGCCGCTGGTTCAATGCAACTGCCAACAGTAGTGGACAGATCATCATCTCCTTCACGCAGGGCGGCGCGGACAATCCGTTCATCAGCGGCATTGAGATCATCTCGCAGGCGCCGACACCGACGCCCGGTGGCCCGACTGCCACGCCCACGCGCACGCCGACGCGCACGAATACACCCTCCGGCCAGAGTCCCTATGGCGGCACAGCCTGGGCAATTCCGGGCACCATCCAGGCTGAGAACTATGATCTCGGCGGCGAAGGTGTAGCCTACCACGACAATGACGCGGCGAACAACGGTGGCCAATATCGTCCCTCAGAGGGCGTGGATATCGAGACGACGAGCGATATCGGCGGTGGATATAACGTCGGCTGGACGCGCACCGGCGAATGGATTGAGTACACCGTCAACGTGCAAACGACTGGGGCGTACACCCTGACTGCACGCGTCGCCTCGGGCGCCTCTACCGGTCAGTTCCGCATTGAGTTCGACGGGGTGGATGTAACCGGTACGGTTACCTGTCCAAACACTGGCGGTTGGCAGAGCTGGACCAACATCAGTCAGACGGTCAGCCTAACAGCCGGTCAGCGCGTCATGCGCATCTACTTCCTCGGCGACGAGACGAACATCAACTACTTTACCTTCTCGCTTATCTCAACGCCCACGCCGACGCGCACACCCACCCGCACCAACACACCTTCGGGCGCAACCGCCACACCGACGCGCACGCCGACGCCAGCGCGCACCAATACCCCTACGGCTACCCCGCCAGCGGGAGCTGTATATGCTTTGCAGGCAAGCGGCATTACAGTAGATGGCAATCTGAATGAGTCGACCTGGCAGTTGAGCAACAGCGTTGCCAAGACAACCACCGGCAGCCCGAACAATACAGTCACCTTTGCGGTGCGCTGGAATAGCGCTTACCTCTACATCGGGGTGAGGGTGCTGGATGGCAATCTCTACAACGATTCGGCAGATGTGTGGGAGGACGACGCTGTCGAAATATTCCTTGATGCGAACCACAACCACGGCACGACCTATGACTCCTATGACCGCCAGTACATCAAAGGCTACAACGACTCCTCTTTGTTCGCACAAGGCAGCGCAACCGGTGTGCTCCATGCTGTGCAGTCAATCACGGGCGGCTATAGTGTCGAGATCGCCATCCCTTGGAGCAATCTGGGCATTACGCCGTCGGTCAACTTGGTGATCGGCTTCGACGCCGGCTACGACGATGACGATAACGGCGGCGCTCGCGATGGCCAGGCCGTCTGGTGGGGCAACATCAACAACTACAACAACACCTCGGCCTTTGGCGATCTGGTGCTGAAGTGAGCGTAATCAGCACGCGCTCCTCCTCTTGACGAGTTGGGAACGAAGCAGCCCTGGCCAGGCTGGCTTTCGTTCCCAACTCCACCCTTACCTCGTTACGGCGATCCGCTTGTTTTTAACGATGAGGAAGCATAACTTTCTTCGAATTTCCTTGTTAGTTTACTTTCTGGGGTTTCTCGCTTTTTTGCCGGCCTGTGCTGGCGAGCCGGTTCCATCATCTGTTTCGGAGAACCGAGAGTCTTCCCCTGTTCCTTCGTTAGCGACAGTCGTTGCAACGGGCGCGGTTGGGTTTACTCCTCCTACTCCCACGCCAACGTTAATGCCGATTTACATTCGCATCCGGAATCTGGCTAGCGGTTACTTATACGATGGCGGCGGTCAGGCCATGCTTGGCGATGTCCCGCTTTCCGATTTTGCCTCCCATTGGGTTGTGGAGGATTATCAAGGCAGTAAACGCATTTGGAACCGCGCCAGTGGGAATTATCTTTCCATTGAACATCTCAAGGATTTCGTAGAGGTCATCCCTATCGAAGCCGTGTGGATGAGTCCACGCTGGAGACTGGAAACCGATCCTGCGAGCGGAGCGGTTGTCTTACGCAACGTTTGGCACAATTGGCAGGTACTCTATGTGGAAGGAGGACGGGTTCGGTATGGCGATGTCTCGACACAACAGGACGCGGCGCGCTGGATTTTTGAGCCTGTGGAGGGCGGTCCGTTGCCTACGGCGACGGCGACACAGGTCGCGGTCGTGCCGACTGCTGCCCGTCCGGCCGGCGATCGCGGCGCGGACGTTCCTTGGGTAGAGTACGAGGCAGAAGACGGCAGCACGAATGGTGAGATTCTCGGCCCAGACCGTACCTTTGGGACAATTGCTGCCGAATCGTCCGGGCGACAAGCTGTGCGTCTTGACAGGGTCGGAGAATATCTTCAGTTCCGAACCAAAGAAGTGGCCAATGCCATTGTGGTTCGCTTTGTCATCCCCGATTCGGAGGATGGTCAGGGCTTGGAAGCCACACTCAGCCTATACGTGGATGGTGTCTTTCGTCAGAAATTACTGCTGACCTCGCGCTACGCTTGGTCCTACGGCGGCGCGGAGTATACGTACAATGTCCCTCAGGCTGGTGGAGCGCACCACTTTTACGATGAGGCGCGCGCATTGGTTGGCGAGATTCCCGCCGGAGCGAGGGTGAAGTTGCAGGTGGATTCAGACGACGCTGCCGACTACTACGTGATTGATTTGATAGACCTAGAGCAAGTACCACCTCCCTTGACGCGGCCCGACGGTTATCTTTCGGTTGTAGAGGATTGCGGCGCGGTACCGGACGATGGGCAGGACGATAGCGCGGCAATACAGACCTGCATTGACCGCGCGCGCGCAGAGCGCGCCGGCGTCTGGATCCCACAGGGAGTCTTCGCGAGTTTGAGCCGTCCCTTTGAGGTTGCGGAAGTCACGGTGCAGGGGGCAGGGATGTGGTATTCGATCATTCGTGGACCGTTTGCTACCTTCAATTGCGTCGGCGATCGCTGTCGTTATCGGGACTTTGCTATTCTTGGAGAAACGATTGCACGCGACGATAGAACATCGGATAACGGCTTTAACGGTGGCGCAGGGACAGGTTCCTTGCTCGAAAATATCTGGGTAGAGCACACGAAAGTAGGTTACTGGGTTGGCGGTCCTACAAATGGCTTAGTGATTCGCAATAGTCGTTTTCGCAATCTCTTCGCCGATGGCGTCAACTTTTGCAATGGCACGAGCAACTCCCTTGTCGAGAACTCACATTTTCGCAATACCGGCGATGATGCGCTGGCGTCCTGGTCGCCCAAAGGAAGCGGCGTGAACACCGGCAATGTCTTCCGCTTCAATACAGTGCAGATCCCTTGGCGCGCGAATTGCTTCGCGATCTATGGCGGCAAGGATAACAGGATAGAGGATAATCTGTGTTACGATGTCGTCACGTATCCTGGTATTCTCATTGCGCAGCACTTCAATTCGAATCCATTCGAGGGAAAGACTGTGGTGCAACGGAATTCACTTATTCGCGCCGGTGGACCAATGTTCAAGCTCCAACATGGGGCGTTGAAAATCTGGGCGGAGCAAGGGGAAATCAGCGGTCTGATTGTGCGGGATATTTTGATTGATACCCCAACCTTCAGCGGCTTGGAATTGGAGGGTAGTTATCCTGTCCGGGCGACGATGGAAAGGATCGAGATACGCCAGGCCGGCACCTGGGGAATTTTTTTACACTCTAACCTTGTGGGAGAAGTATCCTTCTCCTCTGTGCGTGTTCTGGGGGCTGGTCAGGGCGCTTTGCTGGACTACACTGCGAAAGCCCGCTTCCATCTGATCAAAGGGGATAGAAATGATGGCTGGTAATTCCCTTTTAGGAGAAGACGCTATGTCTCATCGCCGCGCCGTTGGGTTGATTACAACTTTCGTTTCAGGGCGTTTCTTCGAGCAGGTTATGAGCGGCATCCAGCGGGTTGCCTGGCAGCATCAGGTAGATATTCTAGTTATCCAGGGGACGCCGGAGCAAGTGGCTCTTACTCATCTGGCGCGTCAGCGTGTGGATGGATGGCTGGTGCTGACCTATACGCAAGGTCTGGATTTGCTGGCTCAGGACGGTAAACCAATTGTTACCATCAGTTGCCGCTTGCCCGATCAGCCTTTTCCGGCGGTTTTCCCCGATAACCGTCAGGGGATGGAGGCAATTATGCAACACTTGCTCGCCCAAGGGCGCGAGCGCATTGCTTTTGTGGGCGATATCTCCATTGGCGATATTCAGGAACGGTATCGGGCATACCAGGAAATTCTTGCCCGGAGCAACCTTCCGTTTGACCCTCGGCTTGTTGTCTTGACCAGCAATCCCTTGCCGGAGCAAGGAGCGTTGGCGGCGCGCCAGCTGATGGCGGCGCGATTGCCGTGCACTGCTATTATCGCCGGGAATGACTGGACTGCTATCGGTTTAATGCGTGAACTTCAAGACCATGGGTATCATATCCCGGATGACGTGGCTGTTGTCGGTTTCGACGACATTCCCGAGGCTCAGATTACCAATCCGCCGCTTTCGACTGTCCGTCAGCATAGCGACAAGTTAGGCGAAACCGCCGCGCGCCTGTTAGTGGCTCAAATTGGAGGTCAGCCGCCCACGCCGTTAATCGAAACCATTCCTACCACGTTTGTCGAGCGAGAATCGAGTAGCAAACGCTTGCTGGCGCGTTCCGCTTCGCGCCGAGGGAGCGCCATTCCTGTATCTCCGGTTTGGCGCGCTTCGCTGGCGAAGGAATTAGTACAGGTCTTGCTTCCTGCTCTTTCCTTGGATACTGAACCATCTCCGGCGCAGGTCTGGCCCGAGGTAGATAAATTGGTGCATTTGTTAGAGGTAAGCCTGGGCAGTTCTGGCGCAGTGGAGATTGATCCGGACTGGTTACAGGCGATCTTTTCTTCGCAGCCCATGCGTAATGCCAGCCCTGAGGCGCTGGTAGCGATGTTAAGCGTGCTCGAGGCGGCTGGCCTTAAGTTGATAGAACAGTGTGCCGATCCTGCCACAGCTCATCATCGCTTGCAAACGTTACGAGATCAGTTGCTGATTGAACTGATGCGGTCCTATCGCCGACGACAGAACACCTCTCAGCGCACCCAAAGTGAGATTTTGCGTAGCCAATACAATATCAGTCAATTGCTTGTAGGAGGCCCCCCCCAACAGGTGGAGTGGATAGGGGAAACCACAATGTACTCGGGTTGTCTGGGATTATGGTCGCCAGCAGGCGGCGATCAATCACCTGTATTGAGCATCGCCGGTTGCTACATGCGCGAAGGGAGGCTGCTCCTGCGGATTGGAACAACCTTTAGCGCGGCGCGTTTCCCGCCACTGGATATGTTGCCTTCTTCGTCGCAAAAAAAAGGCATTACCACATGCTTGGTATTGCCTGTGCGCTCGGTAGATCATGATTGGGGATTGCTGGCGGTATCCGGCCCGCTTATCTCTGAGGATCCATGGTTGGAGGATAACACGGTCAACATCTTCGAGATCAGTTGTAGTGTGTTGGCATTGGCATTAGAACGCGAGGCGTTACTGGAGACGTTGCGCCATGTATCCGAGGCGGAGAAATTGTTGAGCGAGCGTGTGCGCGCGCTATCGGCTAGAGATTCCGCTCCGTGAAGCGGTTAGCCCGTTGCCCGTGTCCACAGGAAGCGCGCAAGGGTATCCAGAATCAAACCGATCAAGAAGTAGGTTCCAAACGCACGGTTGTTCACGAAGGAAATCGGGGCAAAGTAGAGCGGCCAGCCGCCCTGTCCTTGCGGAAAGTCGGGGGGACAGGTTTTTGGTTTTGGCGCGAGGAGAGCGGGGTAGAGCTTCAGGAACGTCGGCAGCGAGAGGTAGACCACGAACAGGATAGGCGTGAAATAGCCAGAAAGGATCAGGGCGAGCACCAACAGGTAGGGAAGGATCATCATGACAAGTACGGTATAGCGAGCGGCCTTTTCGCCGGTTAACACTGGCAGCGTGTGGATTCCCTTGGCCTGATCGGCGTCTCGTTTATCGATATGTTTGCCAAAGATGACGGTCGTTACCCCGAGGGCGTATGGTAAACTTGCCAAGGTGACGCTCCAATTCCATACTCCGGTCAACACATAGTAACCGCCGCCGATCATCAAGGGCCCCCAGACGATCAAGACTGCCAGTTCGCCTAGAGCCAGATATTTGAGCGGCCAGGTGTAGCACAACACAAAGAAGACTCCAAGACCTAAGAGAACCCAGATGACAGGGTCGTTGCCGTGCGAGACAATTAAGGCGAGACCGCAAACCAACGCCAAGAGACCGGTAACGGCAAAATAAGTCAGATGCTGGCGGCGGGTCAACAGGCCATCGGTCAAGGGTTGTGGGCCGTATTGGGTGCGGTAGTAGTTGTTCTGATCCACGCCGCGCGCGTAATCGGTAAAATCGTTGAATAGATTGTTCGTGGCATGCGCCAGTACGAGTCCTAAAATCAATAAGACCCAGTCCCCAATCTTTACGGAATAACCATCGTGCCAGGCGAAGAGGCCGGCCAAGGCTGCCGAGAGTAACGTCATCAACAGAACTGCCGCTCGCGTGCTGATGAGCCAGCGGGAGACGAAATCCAATTTCTCCCATTCCTCTTTCGAGACTTGTGGAATGACGGTTAATGCTTTGCGCCACATAAGGAGGTTTATCGGAGAGCCTCGCGGGTGAAGAAATCGGGAAGGTTTCGACATTATACTCTGAATGGTGGTACAATCAGGCAAATTTGCTTCGTGAGTTTCATCACAAGAAGGGATGACGTCTCCCACCTCAAAGGGTACGGTGGAAGGTTTATAATCGTGTTTGAAGGCAGGCGCGGCGTGATGAGTCTGCCTGCGCGAATCTTTGTATCAAGCGGAGAATGTGCCTATGTCTCAACCTCTCTCTGTTGCCGATCCTCCCCGAGGGGCATTGACGCTTATGCAAGAGGTTGCCTCTCGCACGCCTGGGGACTCACGCCTAGAGATGTGCATTCAATGCGGCACCTGTGGAGGGTCTTGTCCTTCGGCCAATGCGATGGATCATACTCCTCGGGCGATCTTTGCTATGTTGCGCGCCGGAATGCGCGAGGAAGTGTTGCGAAGCAATACGCCGTGGATGTGTGTCTCATGCTACTATTGCACCGTTCGCTGCCCTCAACAAATTCACATCACCGATGTCATGTACACGCTCAAGAACATGGCTCTTGAGGCCGGAATTATACCTGACCGAACTGCGTCCGACTTCTCGAAACTCTTTATCACGTACGTAGAGAACTACGGGCGTAGTTTTGAGATCGGGTTGGCCGGGATTCAGACGTTGACCCACCCGCGCCTCGCGCGGCGGTTGCCGGCGATGGCGCCGCTTGCAGTTGGCATGTTGTTTAAACGCGGCGTCTCGCCTTTGCCGCCGAAGCGTATTCGTGGTCTGGCAGACCTGAAGAAAATCTTGCGGCGCGCTAAGGAACTGGAGGCGGCATGAACGAGTATCTTTTTTACCCTGGCTGTTCTATGGAAAGCAGCGCCAAAGCCTACTACCAGTCTGTGCGGGCGGTGTGCGAGGTGTTGGGTGTGCACATGCGCGAGGTGGATGATTGGAATTGTTGCGGCGCAACCGAGTATCTCGCTATCCAGCGCACTCCAGCCTATACTCTGATTGCCCGCAACCTGGCTTTGGCCGAAAGACAGGCAAACGGGACGCGGACGGTCGTCGCAGCCTGTTCGGCCTGCTATCTCAATCTCTCGAAGGCCGACCATTACATGCAAGAAGGCGGATCGTTTGGGGAAAAGATTAATCAAGCATTGGCGGCAGGAGGTCTGCATTATACGCCTGGCTCGTTGGCGGTCCGTCACTTGCTCGATGTTGTGTTGAACGATATCGGCCTGGATGCAGTGCGGGCGAAGGTTGTCAAACCGCTTACAGGTTTGCGCGTGGCGCCTTATGTGGGTTGCATGTTGCCGCGTCCCGACTATGGCCATCGCTTCTCTGACCCGGAACATCCTGCCGAGCTGGACGAGTTGATGAAGGTTTTAGGCGCCGAGGTAATTGATTTCCCGCTCAAGACTTCCTGTTGTGGTGGTCATATGAGTCAGATTGGTCCGGAGACGGCTTTTGAACTCATTCGTCGCATTATTGCCGGCGCGGACCAATATCGCGCGGATGTAATTGTGACCCTGTGTCCTATGTGCCAGATGAATCTAGACGTGTTTCAGGGGCAGGTGAACGGTTACTTCAAAACCCGGTACCACATTCCTGTGCTGTTCTTTACCCAGCTCATGGGGATTGCCTTTGGGCAGAAGGCGGAGGCATTGGGATTTGGCCGCGAGTTCGTCAGCGCGCGTCCGGCGATGGGGCGCATTGGTGTGGAAACGCCGGAGTCGGTCGAGGAACGGCCGCGGCCGCGAAAGCCGGAAGGGTTGCCGATGCCGCCTCCGTTGCCGAAGCGGCGCCACTCTAGCTTCACCGAGGAGGTTCAATCATGAACGCCGAGAATAACCCTAAGCAACGCGTTGGCGTTTATGTTTGTCATTGTGGCACGAATATCGCCGGCGTGGTGGACGTAGCCCAGGTCAGCGCCTGGGCCGGCGAGGCCTTGAAAGAGGAAGGGGTTGTGATCTCGCGAGATTACAAGTTTATGTGTTCCAGTCTGGGGCAGGAATTGATTCAGAAGGATATTCAAGAGCATGGTCTTACGCGTGTGGTCGTGGCCGCCTGTTCGCCTCATCTACACGAGAAGACTTTTCGCACAGCGTGTGCTGGAGCCGGCCTGAATCCCTATCTGTGCGAGCTCGTTTCCATTCGCGAACAGAACTCTTGGGTGCACACCGATAAGATAGCAGCCACGGAGAAAGCGAAAGCCCTCGTTGCTGGCGGTGTGCGTCGCGTGGTCCATCATGAACCGCTCGAGCCGTTGCGCGTGCCCATTCATCCTGCCACGCTCATCGTGGGCGGCGGCATTGCCGGGATTCAGGCAGCGTTGGAAATCGCCGAGGCAGGCTATCCGGTCTATCTGGTGGAGCGTGAGCCGTCCATTGGCGGGCACATGGCCCAATTCGATAAAACCTTCCCTACTCTGGATTGCTCGGCCTGTATCCTGACGCCGAGAATGGTAGAAGCGGGCACTCACCCGAACATCACTGTGTTCAGTTATTCGGAAGTGGAAAAGGTGGATGGCTACGTTGGCAACTTCGTGGTTACGATTCGCAAGCGCGCGCGCTCTGTCGACGAGGGATTGTGCACGGGCTGCGGCGTCTGTTGGGAAAAGTGTCCCAAGAAGGTGATTGATGATAAGTTCGAGGCGGGTCTTGGGTATCGCAAGGCAATTTATGTGCCTTTCCCGCAAGCGGTGCCCAAGTATCCCGTCATTGATCGCGCGAATTGCACCTACTATCAGAAAGGCACCTGTAAAGCCTGCGAAAAATTCTGTCCGACGGGCGCGATTGATTTTGCGCAAGAGGACCAGATTCTAACGTTGGAAGTAGGCAATATTCTTCTCGCGACTGGTTGGCAGTTGTTCGATCCGCGCCGCATCCCGAACTATGGCTACGGTCGTCTGGCGAACGTGTTTACCAGTCTGGAATTTGAGCGACTTTCCAACGCGGCAGGTCCGACAGGGGGCAACATCGTCCTGCGCGATGGCAAGACGGTTCCCAAGTCGGTGGGGATCATTCACTGTGTCGGTTCGCGCGATAAGAACTATAACGATTATTGCTCGGCCATCTGCTGTATGCAGAGCCTGAAATTTGCTCACCTTGTCCACGAGAAGACTGGCGCAACGGTCTATAACTTTTACATTGACATTCGCACACCCGGCAAGGGATATGATGAATTCTACCAGAGGCTGATTGAGGAAGGGACGATCTTTGTGCGTGGCAAAGTGGCCGAGGTCACAGACGCAGCGCGCAATCCAGGCGAGGAAGGGAAACTCATCGTTCAGGTGGAAGATACGCTCATAGGAAAGCAACGTCGAATGCCGGTGGACATGGTGATTCTTTCTGCTGGTCTTGAGCCGCCGGCAGATGCGAAAGAAATTGCCAAAAAATTTGGTATTTCCTGCTCGGCGGCCGGTTGGTATCTGGAACGCCATCCGAAGCTTGACCCGGTCGCGACGATGACGGAGGGAATCTATCTAGCCGGTTGTATTCAGGGGCCGAAGGATATTCCTTCGAGTGTGGCACAAGGCGCGGCCGCGGCGGCGCGCATTGTCGGCAAGATTCAGCAAAAGGAAATCGCGCTGGAACCGGTGCGCGCGAGCGTTAACGAAGAGCAATGTTCCGGTTGCCGCATTTGCAACGATCTATGCCCGTTCAACGCCATTCTCTTCCATGAGGATCGTATGGTCAGCGAGATCAACCCGGCGCTTTGCCAGGGATGTGGCACCTGTGTAGCAGCCTGTCCGGCGGGCGCCATCAGCGGCACGGGGTTCTCGAATGAGCAGATTCTTTCCCAGATTGAGGGCTTGTTACTCTTGAACATCGCGAGAAAGGAGGCGGCGGTGCAGGAAAGCGCATGAGACGCGCTTGAATCTTGCCCCCAGGATGTACGGTTATGGCAGATACGACGGACAACAAACCCTTTGAGCCGGTGATCATTGGCTTTACCTGCAATTGGTGCAGTTATCGCGCGGCGGATATGGCTGGTACAGCGCGCATGAAATATGCGCCCAATGTTCGCCTGATTCGCCTGATGTGTTCTGGCCGTTTGGATCCAACTTTCGTATTCAAGGCGTTTGCCAATGGCGCGGATGGCGTTCTTGTCTCTGGCTGTCATCCAGGCGATTGCCATTATTTGAATCAGAACTACAAAATGTTGCGCCGTTATCACCTGATGCGTCGCGTTTTGGCGCAGTTGGGCATCGAACCCGCGCGCCTCAAATTGTTGTGGGCCAGCGCCGCGGAGGGAGCAATGTTTGCTGAAGAAGTGAATAAGTTTACGGAGGAAGTGCGTGCTCTTGGCCCCTTGCATTGGGGGAAAGAAGGCTATGGAACGGAATCGGAGTTCTCTGCCTCGACTGTCCCGAATCCACCCATTAAAGCGGAGGTGGCGGCATGAGTAAACCGAAGTTCGCTATGTACTGGGCGGCCTCCTGCGGCGGTTGCGAGATCGCTGTGCTAAACATTCATGAGAAAATCTTGGAGGTAGATGCCAACTTCGATGTTGTCTTCTGGCCGGTCGCCATGGACGCGAAGTATGCGGATGTAGAGAAAATGGCTGATGGTGACATTACCCTTTGCCTGTGGAATGGAGGCATCCGCAATGATGAGAACGAATATCTGGCGCATCTCCTACGACGCAAGGCAAAGATTCTGGTCGCTTTTGGGTCGTGCGCTTGTGAGGGGTGCATTCCGGGCCTGGCCAATCTTTCTCCGGTTGAGGAGGTGGTTGGGACCGCCTTCTCTACGGTTTCGACGGATAACCCGCAGGGCATCCGCCCGCAGCCGCGCTATGCCATGCCTGAAGGGGAAATCCATATTCCCGCTCTGTTCCCCATTCTGCGCACCTTGGATCAGGTTGTGGATGTAGATTATTATATGCCTGGCTGCCCGCCGGAATCGCATCAGATTGCGGCTGTGCTCGATCTAGTTATTGCCGCTCTGCAGGGAAAGGCTCAGCTTCCTCCCAAAGGCTCGGTGATTGGGGCGGGGAATTCTACCGTTTGCGACGAGTGTCCGCGCAAGCGCAACGTGAAGAAGATCAAGGAGTTTGGGCGCATTCAATTATCGGAGGCCGACCCCGAACTATGTCTGCTCGAGCAGGGGATTCCGTGCAACGGCCCTGCGACTCGCAGCGGTTGCGAAGCAAAATGCCCCTCGGCCGGGGCGCAGTGCATTGGCTGCTATGGTCTGGCAGATGGCGTACTGGATTATGGAGCGCGTCTCCTTTCGGCGTTCGCTTCGGTCATTGATAGCAACGAGCCAGAGGAAATTGACCGCATCCTCGATGGTTTGGTGGACCCAGTTGGTCAGTTCTATCGTTTTAACCTGGCCGGTTCGCTGTTGAAAGCCTGCAGAGTAGCTTGGCGGAATAGGCGGCAAAGCAACGCGTAAAACGAAGGTATGGAGGCTTGCATGCAACGAATCACGATTGACCCGATAACTCGCCTGGAAGGGCATGGGAAGATAGAGATTTTCCTAGACGATGAGGGAAATGTCGCCAATACTTATTTTCAGATTCCTGAATTGCGCGGTTTTGAGCGCTTCTGTGTAGGGCGTCCTGTGGAGGAGATGCCTTTGTTGACCAACCGTATTTGCGGCGTTTGCCCGGAGGCACATCACATGGCAGCCGCCAAGGCTGTGGACGCGGTCTACCATGTGGATCCGCCGCCGGCGGCGAAAAAACTGCGTGAATTGCTCTACATGGCTTTCTACTGCACCGATCACACGACCCACTTTTACGCCCTAGGCGGCCCGGATTTTGTCATGGGGCCGGATGCACCGGTCGCAGAACGGAACATCCTGGGCGTCATCCATAAGGTTGGCCTGGAGGCTGGCAGCAAAGTTATCCAGATGCGCAAGTATGGGCATACTGTAGTCGAGATGATTGGCGGGCGCAAGGTGCATCCGTGCACCTCTATTCCCGGCGGCTTGACCAAAGGCATTACCGAGGAGCAGCGCAAGGAAATTGAGACGATGGGGCGCTGGGCGATTACCTTCGCTCAGTTCAGCTTGAAACTTTTCAACGACATCGTCCTCAATAACCAGGCGTATCTCGACCTCATTCTTGGCGATATGTATACGCACCGCACCTATTCGATGGGGCTGGTGGATGAGAAGAACCGGGTAAATTTTTATGATGGCAAGGTACGCGTCGTCGGACCAGATGGAAAAGAATTGGTGCAATACGCGCCTCCGGAGTATGTGGAGCACATAGCCGAACATGTAGAGCCCTGGACGTATCTGAAGTTCCCCTACCTGAAACGTGTTGGCTGGAAAGGGTTTGTGGATGGTCCCGATTCCGGCGTTTACATGGCGACGCCGCTCTCGCGCTTGAATGTGGCCGATGGCATGGCAACGCCGCGCGCGCAAGAGGAATATGAACGCTTCTATTCTACCCTGGGCGGCAAGCCCGTCCATCAGCGCTTGGCGATTCACTGGGCGCGTTTAATTGAACTCCTCTACGCCGCAGAGCGATGGGTGGAACTGGCAACCGATCCGGAGATTACATCGCCCCGGGTACACACGATTCCTACCGAGAGGCCGACCGAAGGCGTTGGTATTGTCGAGGCGCCGCGCGGTACGCTAACCCATCACTACTGGACCGACGAGCGCGGTGTGGTGACCGAGGTCAATCTCATTGTTGGCACGACCAACAACTACGCTCCAATCAGTATGTCTATCAACAAGGCTGCGCGCAGCCTGATTCGAAAGGGGGTTGTTGTGACCGAGGGCTTGCTCAATCGCATCGAGATGGCATTCCGTGCTTACGATCCTTGTTTTGGTTGCGCGACCCACTCCTTGCCCGGTCAGATGCCGCTCGAGGTAACCATTCGTAACGCGAAGGGCGAGATAATCGAAGTGTTAAAGCAGTTCGTAGATTGATCCTTGTCGCATGGATAGCATGGGAGTTCGCTCCTAGAATCTCCGGAACCTTGGGCATGAGGACTCTGGTTTTAGGGCTCGGCAATCCTATTCTTGGAGACGATGGCGTCGGCTGGCGGGTAGTGGAGGCGGTGGCCTCATGCGCCTTGCCCTCCCAGGTAGAGGTGGACCGCTGTTCTCTCGGCGGCTTGAGCCTGATGGAGCGGATGAGCGGCTATGAACGCGTGATTCTGGTGGATGCAATCTATACCGGCGAACAGCCGCCAGGGAGTATCCGTTGTTTCACGCTGGCCGAATTGCCCGACCGGAGCGTCGGGCATACCACATCGGCGCATGATACCTCGTTGCGTAATGCGTTGAATGTTGGGCGAAGCATGGGGATCGCTTTGCCTGAGGAGGAATATGTTACGATTGTTGCTATTGAAGCGGAGAGGGTGTATGATTTTTCGGAGGAACTGTCGCCGGCGGTAGCGGCGGCGGTACCGGAAGCGGTACATCTCGTTCTCCGCTGCCTGGAGGCTGATGGGTGACAACAACCCAGCTCGCTAGAGAAAGGAGAAGAGAATGATTTCCCCAGAACTTTTAAGGCGTTACCCATTTTTTGCTTCTCTGGATGAGGCGCACATTCAAGCAATAGCCATGCTTGGCGAGGAGAAGCATTACGGACAGGACGCCATTCTCGTTCAACAGGAGACTCCTGCCACGAAATTGATGCTTTTGCTGGAGGGGGATGTGGATTTGATTTATAGCGGCGGCGGTGAGGGGATGGTTGTCAACACCTTGGTGGGCTCGATTGCAGCCGGCGAGGTTCTGGGAGTTTCGTCTTTGATTCCGCCTTACCGCTATATTTGTTCCGCGCGCAATCATGTTCCGGTGCGGGTAGTAGAGTTCAATGCCCAACCGTTGCGCGAGATGATGGAAAAGGATCCTCGCTTGGGTTATGCGTTGATGGTCAATACAGCAGCGGCTGTGTTGGAGCGGTTGAAATACACGCAAGTGGAACTGGCCGCTGCCAGAGCGTAGGAATGTCGGTATCAGGGATAAAAGAAACTCCCCGGTTGGGATGAAACCGGGGAGTTTCCTGTCTTATAGTTCGCTGGTCATGATGAAGAGCGGTTTCATCTCAAAGGACTCATACTTGGGGCGGTAACGCTCCGTGTTGTAGAATAGATCTACGTTGACCACTTTCTTGGTGCCGGTGATGACGTCCAGGGGAACGTTGTCATAGCGACCGTTCTTGAGTACGACGAGGCGGCCATGCACGCCTTTGAGGATCAAATCGAGGGCAAGATTCCCGAAGGCCATCGGGACAATGGAATCAATCGCGTCGGGATCGCCGCCGCGCACCATGTAGCCGAGTTTTTGGTTGACGACATCAATGGTTTTGCCGTTATTGTATCGTGGCGAGAGCTCCTTGAGACGCGCGGAGACCAGGTCGCCAATGCCACCCAGTTTGGCATGCCCATAGGCGTCGGTAGTGCGATCCTCGAAGACCATTTCGCCGCCTTCGAACATGGCGCCTTCCGAGACCAGCACTACGGCGTAGCGGCTTGGGTTGCGGTTGCGATCGTAAACGAGCAGCTCCGTCAACCGTTCGATGTTGAACTTGAATTCTGGAATGACGCAGCGATTGGCGGCGCCGGCCATGGTTGGCAGGAGTGCTGTAAAGCCTGCATAGCGCCCGAAGACTTCAAGCACCAAGAATCGCTCGTGCGAACCGGCTATCGTGCGCAGGTTGTTTGTGAGGGCAATCGTGCGCGTGACGCAGGTGCTAAAGCCAATGCAGTAATCTGTGCCGGGCACGTCATTGTCCATGGTCTTGGGAATCGCAATGATTTTTACTCCCTCCTGGAAGAGACGCACCGCATAGGAGAGCGTATCGTCGCCGCCAATGGGTATCAGATAGTCAATTCCCAAGAAGTCGAGATTCTTCAATACTTCTTCGGTGAGATCGTTGCGCTCGCCGGCGTATTTATCTTTGAGATGCTCTGGGACGCTTTCCTTCTTGACATTGGAAGGATTGGTGCGCGAGGTGTGAAGGAATGTCCCGCCTGTGCGTCCGGCGCGATTGACGATATCTTCCGTCAGCTGAAGGAAACAATTGCTATTGTCATAGCCCTTGTCGCGGACGATGTCAATCAGCCCGGCCCAACCGCGACGGATTCCGATGACCTGATAACCCTCTCGCAGTGCTCGAATGGTTACGGCGCGAATCGCCGGATTCAACCCCGGCACGTCGCCGCCGCCAGTGAGAATACCAATGACTTTGCCTGTCTTCTTTGCCATGATGGGCCTCCCGGTTTGGAATGGTAGGTACAGCAATTATACAAACCTTTGCTGTTCGGTCAAGACCAACGGAGCGAAAAGATACGCTTTCCTTGTGGAAACTTTCTCCTGTGCTCCAGCGTCTTGAAAAACAAATCTTCTAGGAGGATGACCATGAACTACCTACCTTCCAAGCTTTGCTCCCTTGCTCTTGTGTTGGCTTTGTTGAGTTCCTGCGCGCCGCCTCTGGCTTTGAGCCTGGCACAGTCTCATTTACCGCGTGTTCTTGACCCGCAGGTTGCGCCCAACGATGTGCAGGCTCTGGTGAACGGGAATAATGCCTTTGCTTTGGACCTCTATCATGCGCTTCCCGGAGGCGATAACCTCATTTTCTCTCCCTATAGCATCTCACTCGCCTTGGCGATGACCTACGCCGGCGCGCGCGGCGAAACAGCTACGCAAATGGCGCAAACCTTGCACTTCTCTTTACCCGATGCGTCGCTCCATGCTGCCTTTAACCGTCTGGATTTGAACTTGAACCAACAAGATGATCCCTCGTTCCGCTTGCACATCGCCAATGCGCTTTGGGCGCAGAAGGCTCATCCTTTCCGCCGGGAATACCTCGAGTTGCTGGCCGTTAACTATGGCGCCGGCGTTCATCTCGCCGACTTTTCGCAGAGCGAGCCAACGCGACGCGAAATCAATGCCTGGGTGAGCCGGCAGACGGAAAATAAGATTCAGAACCTGATTCCTGCCGGCGCGCTGGATGCAATGACACGCCTGGTGCTGGTCAACGCTATCTACTTTAAGGCGGATTGGGAAACGCCTTTTGATCCAAATAAGACCGGCGATGCGCCATTCTACCTGCTGGACGGCTCGCAGGTTACTGTGCCTATGATGTCGGCTGAGCTTATCGGCGTCCGTTATGGGCGCGGCGGAACTTATGAGGCGATTGAATTGCCCTATCAAGGGGGGACAGTGGTTATGGACATCCTGTTGCCTGAGCAAGGCCAGTTCCAAGCTTTTGTAGCCGGTCTGGATGTAGAACAGCTAAACCGTATCCTTGAATCGTTGCAGCCAACCTCGGTTCAATTGTATCTTCCCAAATTTCGATACACGCGTGACTTTGACCTGGGGAGTTCTTTAGGCGCGTTGGGAATGAAGGACGCGTTCGAACCGGCTTTAGCCGACTTTTCCGGCATGGATGGGGAGCGCGATCTGTATATTGGAAAAGTCCTGCACAAGGCTTTTATTGCTGTGGACGAGCAGGGTACGGAAGCCGCTGCAGCGACGGGCGTGGTGATGCGCCTTACCGCTGCCTTGCCGGCAGGCGTTGTGATGACCGTTGACCGTCCCTTCCTTTTCCTTATCCGCGATCTCGCGAGTGGACAGATCCTCTTCTTTGGTCAAGTGTTGAATCCTCTGCTCTAGCTTGTTTTCTAAACGATGAAAGAAAAGGTCTCTCATCGGCCATTGCTGGCCGATGAGAGACATCGCTTTGTCGAGTCTTTGTGTTTTCGCGTGATCTCCCTTGGGGTCTCGCCGGCTTTACCTGTTTGAGAGAAAGGATTACGGCTGTGTCGGCGGTCTTAGTAACTCTGCCAACAGTTTTGCGCTTTCGGGATCGGCTATGGCCAGGACGTCATCGTCTTGCATCAACGTAGTGCTCCCGCGCGGCAGGATAAGTTTTCCATCTCGGATGATGCCTGCTATCACGCATTGTTCGGGCAGACACAGGTCTTTAAGGGCAACTCCAATTGCCTTCGCCCCAGCCGGGACTTTCTCTTCCACCAACGAATAGAGTCCACGGCGCAATTTGAGCAGGGTCATCATGTCGCCGAGGGACATCTCCTCTTGGATGAGATGCGCTAGGACGTTGGCTGCTTCGAGAGCGACATCCACGTGGAATTCTTTGTCGAAAAGCCAAGCGTTTCGTGGGTTGTTGACCCGAGCGATGGTGCGGCGTACATGGAAAAGCGTGCGTGCCAAGTAGCAGATCACCAGGTTCGTTGCATCCTCTGAGGTGCAGGCGACAAGTACATGAGCCTGGCGTAAGCCGGCTTGTTCCAACACTTGGGGGTTGATTGCATTACCTTCATAGATGATTTCGGTAGGTAGCTCGTGATGCAGACGGGCCAGCAAATCCCGCCGATGTTCTACCAGGCGAACCTGATGGTTTTGTTGGTATAGATGGTTTGCCAGTTGGGAGCCTGTCCGGCCTCCACCTACGATGAATACAAACATAGTCACGCCTCCCTGCCTTGTTGAAGGCGAGCATGCAAACGCTGCATCCCTTCGAGCGTTGCGCCGATTGTCAGGATGTCATCTCTCAGGAGTTTCATTTCCGGCGAGGGGAATTGGGCGCGCCCGGCTCGTGTTACAGCGATGAGCAAAATTTGTTGCGAGCAATTTTCGGTCAGTTCTTTTACTGTACACCCTTCCCAGGACGACGAGACCGTTATCTCGTAGATTTCTACCTCGCCGTTGCCCGCCGAATATACCGCGCGGAAGGTGGGGTCGAGCAACAGCTCCAGGATTCGCTCTGCTCCCCATGCCGTTGAACTGACGGTTTGCAGACCAAACGCCTCCAGCATCGTCCGCAAGGAAGGATCGTAGTTTCGTACCACGACAAGAGGGACATTATAGCGCACGCGAGCCACATGGCCGATCACGGCATTCAAGGTGTCCGAACTGGTAACGACGGCTACGCCGTCGGCTTTTGCGACGCCGGCGCGCTCCAGCGTATCGGCGGCAAGCACCTCTCCTTCGGTAGTGCGTCCACGGAAATCCGGATGGAGACGGTTGAAAGCCTCCCTGTTGTGATCTACTACAACGACCTGATGTCCATTTTTATATAGACGATAGGCCAGTTCCGCGCCTACTCGTCCACATCCGACTACGATGAAGTTCATCTTTGCTCCTTATTTTTCTTTTTTCGCTCGAAAATTTGGTAAGGCACGCTGGTAATCACCAGCCCCGGCTGATTGCGCAATTGGCTGCGTAAGAGATTGGCCGTGTTGGTATGCAGCACTGCGCTGAGCGGGTTATCAGAGACGAACTCCGGAACGATGATGGTGATGGTTTCGCCCGGCTGACGTTGTTCTAAAATGTAGGCAATGTATTCCAAAAGTGGTTCCAGGAAGAGGCGATAAGGCGAATCCAGAATCACGATGCGAATGCCCTCGCCCCACCTTTCCCACTTTTGTTTGACCTTCTCCGATTCGGCGGGATCAAGGGAAACGTGAACCGCCGTGATATCGTCGGAAAGCATACGGGCGTAGCGCAAAGCCACCAGGGTTCCCTGATGCACTCCGCTGATTGGCATAAGGACACGGTGGCGCGATGTGTACGGCGGAATAACTCCCACGTTCTCCAAAGAGAGTTGACGAGCAAGGTTTTTGTAGTGACTATGAATAGCCGAGAAGATCACCACCAGGAGCGGAATCAAAATCAGCACGACGTAGGCGCCGTCGTGGAATTTGGTTATGGCGAAAATCATCATCACAACGGCTGTGCAAATGGCGCCGAAGCCGTTGATGATCATGCGCAATTGCCAGCCACTCTGATATTGCAATGTGGAACCGCGCTCTACCAGGCTTTCTCCGGGCTTTAGATGACCTATTTTCCACCAGCGATGTGCCATTCCTGCTTGGGAGAGCGTAAAGGAAAGGAAGACTCCGATGGCATATAAAGGGATGAGACGGGTGACGCTGGCGTGAAAGAGCACGACCAACAGCGAGGCGATTAGCGCCAGGGCAACAATCCCTCGTGAATAAACCAGGCGGCTTCCACGATAGGTCAATTGGCGAGGCAAAAAGCCATCTTTCGCTGCCAGGGCGCTTAGGCGCGGAAAATCTGCGAAGGCTGTATTGGCGGCCATAATCAGGATGACGGTTGTCGCGGTGATCAGCATCAGGTAGAGTGCGCCGCGGCCATCAAAAACGGTGCGCGCCAGTTGCGAAATCACGGTTTCGTGCTCTGAGGGTATGGCATGGATTTCCCTAGACAGAAAAGAAATTCCCAGGAAAAGCGATCCTAGAATGGAGGACATCCAGATGAGCGTGATACCGGCGTTGCGACTGCGCGGTTCTTTAAAAGCGGTGATTCCGTTGGAGATTGCCTCTACGCCTGTTAGGGCTGTTGTGCCGCTGGAGAAGGCATGTAGAATCAAGAAAGGCGTAATTGGCATCAGCGTCTCAGGAAATTCCAAAGGTGGTGGGTTGACTATGATTCCCAAGCTGCCTGTTATCCACTTAACCAATCCTACCCCTACTGTCAAATACATCATAGTGACGAAAAAATACGTGGGAATGGCAAAGGCTATTCCAGATTCTCTTACTCCGCGCAGATTCATCAGCATGATAAACATAATAAGAGCAACGGCCAGGGGAACGCGGAATGGAAACAATGGTGGATAGGCGGATGTGATTTGGGCCACCCCGGAGGCAATTGAAACCGAAACGGTCAAGATGTAATCGGTCAACAGCGAGGCTGCGGCCACCAGAGCAGGAAGTTCACCCAGATTATCGCGCGCAACGATATAGGCGCCACCGCCGTCTGGGTAGGCGTGAATGGTCTGTTCGTAAGAGATAGTCACAATAGCCAACAGAATCACAATGACTATAGAAATTGGAAAAACGTAGCCAAAGGCCATCGTGCCGGCCACAGCCAGAATGAGTAAAATTTCCTGCGTGGCATATGCTGTAGAGGAAAGCGCATCGGAGGCAAAGACGGCCAGCCCAACTAGTTTTCCAATGGTTTGATGAGGCGCATCGGCTGTTGGCAAGGGACGACCGATGAGCCAAGAACGCCAGGTGCGACGAGGCTTGTGGGCGGCAGTGCGCTCAATGATAAAAGGTTGTGTGTCGTTATCTTGTTGGATCATCTTTGACCGGCGTTTTCATAGAATAGCGGAAAGAGCAACGGAGGATAATTATAGTCCAAACTGTGGTTATTCAAAAGTTGGTGCGCTCAGCATGTTCACGCAGGAAAGGAACGGGTGACCTATCCAAGTGCCGGCTATGTGGCCTACCGCCGCCTCGCCGGCTTGCCGCGCTTTTGGCGGATTCTTCTCTTGGCGGTCGTCGCCGGTCTCGTTGCCGCCGCGATCGCCCTATTGGTGGCGCGGCCGTTTGCTGGTCTCGACATCATGCCGCTGGTAACCGGCCTGTTGCTGACCTTCGTGCTTGGGCTCGTAGCCTGGCGCTCGACCGCGCCGCGCTTCTATCTGCTGGTCGTCTTCAGTGCCTTGGCCGGGCTGGGCAGTTCCCTTGCCCTGTCTGCCTACTATGCCGCTATAGGGCCTGGCGTTGATTCCCTGGGTTTGCTGACACTCAACAAGCATCTTTGAGGGATCCAATGAATCTCGACAGGCGGGGCAGATATTGAAATCATTGGTTGACGAAGTGAGCAAGATAGGCAGCTACGGTGTTAGAGCGGGCAAGAGGCAATATGTTGGGTTCAACTCGAGTTCATGGCAAGATTGTATGCGGCGACAGCTCTGAAATTCCGAAAGCCGTTCCTCCTAACTCGGTTGATTTGATTCTCGCCTCGCCGCCATATAACTTTGGCCTAGAATATGAGAGCCAAGATGACGCTTATTACTGGCAAAGCTGCTTCGATAAGTTGTTTGCGATTTTTGATGAGTGTATTCGAGTTCTCAAATATGGGGGGACGCGTTAATATCCAGCCCTTGTTTTCGGATTATATTCCATCGCATCATATCATCAGTAACTACTTTTTTATGAGTCGAAAGATGATTTGGAAGGGCGAAATCATCTGGGAGAAGCATAATAACTACATTGTAAGTACACTGCCTGGAGCTCTTGGAAGAGTCCGAGCAACCCCTATCTAAAATATACATGGGAGTTCTTGGAGATTTTCTGCAAAGGTACGTTAAAAAAAACCAGGCGATAGCAGAAATGCTGACATAACAGGGGATGAGTTCAAGAGGTGGGTTGTTGCGAAGTGGAGTATTGCTCCTGAGCGAAACATGCATGGATTTGGTCATCCGGCTATGTTTCCTGAAGAACTGGTGATGCGAGTGATCAAATTGTTTTCCTATGTGGGAGATGTTGTCCTAGACCCTTTCAATGGAGCGGGAACGACCACTGCTGTTGCTAAAAAGCTAGGGCGAAGATTTCTTGGAATCGATATTTCGCCTGAATATTGCGAGATTGCCCGCCAACGGCTGGTAGCCACTTTATCAGGAGATTTCCATGCCGTACAACATCGCGGAGATTAAAATAATCGTCTTGTGAATAAGATTGACGGTAAAGCCCAGTTGCAGAGCGGACCTGCCTCACTTTTTATACCCAAACGAAATGAGAGTCTCAGCAGGTTGGATAAGGTACTGGGCGGCGAATGCCGCCGGGGTTTGGTAGGCCAGTGAACTGTGTGGCCTATGCGTATTCTACAACGATCTCCAGTTTTCAATGACAGCCTGGGCTTCCAGCAGTGATTCAAACCACTCGCGCTGCAGACACTCGTCGCGGAACTTATCATGAAAACTTTCGATATACCCGTTCTTCCAGGGCTGCCCTGGTGGGATCAAGGCCGGGCCAACGTTGTTCTGATCTAGCCAGGTCTGCACCGGTTGAGCGGTAAACTCACTGCCATTGTCTGAGCGCAGGAAAGTCGGAGCAGGTCGATTTTTCAGGACCATGTTCAGAAAGGCGATTACATCTTGCGCAAGGATGGAGTGCGCCACCAGGATACCCAGACATTCATTCCCGGGTGAACTCATCCAGGATGCTCAAGGTTTTGAACTGCCTGCCGTTTGCCAGGCGATCAAAGAGAATGTCATACGTCCAAACATGGTTTGGATACTCGGCCTGATGCGGCCGCGACACAGGAATCTCTTGTTTCCGTCGTTTCCGGGCGCGTTGGGCAGCCAATTTGAAGTCATGTAGCCTCCAAAGTCGCCAACAGCGTCCAAAACCAAGACCGCTGACAACAGCGATCCGTCGGTATCCATAACGTGGGTTGTCTCGCGTTGCTTGACGCATCTGCTCCACCCACCTGGCTTCTTGCTCTGGGCGGCGCAGTTGATACCGCCCAATGGATCGGGAATACCCTGACCAACGGCAGACCGAACGCCTGGATAAGCCTTTGTTCTCCATCTCATCAACCAATTGATGCCGCTCGGCTGCCGTCAGGCTTTTTTTGAGACAAATTCCTGCAGCGCATCATTGGCCAGCATGGCCTCGGCCAACAGGCGCTTGAGCTTGGCGTTCTCGGCTTCTAATGCCTTGAGCCTTTTGGCGTCTTGAACGTTCAAGCCGCCATACTTCTGCTTCCAGCGGTAGTAAGTGGCCGGGCAGAGCTGATGCTCCCGGCAGAGATCTTCGATCTTCTTTCCTTGCCCCAAGGCTTCGTCTATCTGGTGCAAGAGCTGCACGGTTTGTTCTGGTTTCCGTTGCTTCATGTGAGAGTTGCTCCTTTTTCGGGCGCTCGACTCTCATTTTACTTGGGTATAATTTTCATGGCAGGTCAATCGCGCCTAAGGAAAGTGAGCACAACCCCCGCTTACTGTGAATCCGTTTGTGGGAAGAACGAGGAGGAGCGTTGCCTATCCTTACAAGATCGCGTTACAGAGAAGGCAAGAATTGTTAGAGGAATGGGGTCGCTTCGACCCGAACATAGTAAGTTCCTGTTTGGCAATCCTAAAACCAGATCGATGCCCCGAGACTCTATGACGAGTTGGCGCGAAGACTTATCCGGCCTTTACTTGTGGATGGCTTTGTTGAGTGTACCTGTGCCCTTAGAACACACAAGGCGCCAGGAATCGATTGGGTGCTGGAGGTGAAGAAGGAATTGCTATTACGGGAGGCTCCTGGCCGAGGACTCGAACCTCGAACCTAGCGGTTAACAGCCGCCCGCTCTGCCAGTTGAGCTAGCCAGGAAAGTAGGCGACATTATATAAGCAAGCGACGCACCTGTCAAGCATGCATTGAGGGTGTTCTTCGCATCATGACGCGAGCGAAGGATGATCTCTGCCTTCTCGCAAGCTTGGGCAACAGGGCAAGGACATCTCGCCCGATTGTGAGCGGTAAGAACTGCCTGAACTGTGCTATACTTTTTCCAGGACAGGAGAACGGATATGGATTTTCTCAAAAAACTTTTCTCTCCCCGGCCGGCGACATGGGGAACATTTCATTATTTTACGGTTCGGTGCAAACGATGCGGCGAAGTGATTGAGGGGCGGGTAAACGTTAACAATGAACCAAGCCTGGAGTATGATGAGAGGGGGCGTCCGTATTATCTCTGTCGGAAGGTATTAATGGGCAGCGGGCGCTGTTTCCAGCAAATTGAGGTGGTATTCAAGTTCAATGTGGATCGCGGTGTGGTTGATCGGCACATCGTAGGCGGCGAATTTGTCTCTTGATGCACTGGGACCAGACAACACGTATGGTTACCTTTCTCCTTGAAGTGGTGGTGATCTCGCTTTCGGGCGTGATGTCACCGGGTCCCCTGACCGCTGTGATTGTAGGCAAAGGGAGCGAATCGCCGCACGCGGGCGCCTGGATTGCAATAGGGCATGGCGTGGTCGAAGTTCCTCTAATGATTGCCTTAGTATTTGGCGCTGGTCGCCTGCTCAATGTGCCGCTGGTGCGCGAGAGTATGAGTCTTGCCGGCGCGATCGTTTTGGTCGTCATGGCCATAGGTTTGTTGCGCCTAGCGCGACAGGGGAGCATGGTAGCCCAGCGAAGGATGCGCTCTCCCTTCTGGGCTGGTATGTTGTTGACGATAGGCAACATCCACTTCTTGGTATGGTGGGCAACGATTGGTCTGGCGCTCGTTTTGCGCGCGGCGGCTCTCGGCGTAGCCGCTTTCGTTGCTATGGTGACTGTTCACTGGTGTTGTGATTTCCTTTGGTCTTATTTTCTCTCTGCACTCGCTTTTCGCGGAGGGCAGTTCTTTGGGAAGAAATCGCAACAAGTTCTCTTCTATGTGTGCGGTATCATTCTTTTGTTCTTTGCCGCGCGTCTCTTCTATATCGGCATGTATGGCTTCCTTTCCTGAGGAGCTTTCTCAGGCGCTAAAACCCAATCCCCTTTCCTTTAGTGATACCCATTTCCCCTGGCCGATAATGAGGTGGTCGAGGACGGCAATGTTCAGCAATCTTCCTGCTTGAACGACCTGCCGCGTGATGGCAATGTCTTCTGGGCTGGGTGTTGGATCGCCGGAAGGGTGATTGTGAACAAGGAGGATTCCAGGGGCATTTCGCCGCACAGCATGTTTGAAAAGTTCTCCTACGTGCACCTGGGAAGATGTGGTTTATCCCTTGTAGACTTCTACGATATCCAATACACGGTTACGGGCATCGAGCAAGATAATGCGCAAATGCTCTTGCTCCAAAGGGGACATTTCATAGAGGACAAGCGCGGCGGCATCGGCGGGCGAAGTGATTGCTGGACGTTCCCCTGGCGATTCGAGCAGTAGCCGTCGTCCTAACTCGATGGCTGCCTTGAGTTGCGCTGCTTTGGCTGCGCCGATGCCGCGCTGATGACAAAGTTCTTCGAAGGGGACGCGATGGAGTCCGCTCAAGCCGCCGAAATGTTGCAGAAGGCGTTGCCCGACTTGGACGGCGTTTTCTCCGGGAGCGCCTACACGGAGCAGAATCGCAAGCAATTCCGCGTTGCTCAGCGATTGCGCTCCCAGACGCGCTAGCCGTTCGCGAGGGCGTTCCTCGGCCGCCAGATCGGTGATTCGATAGGCCGGTTGAAGTGAGTCACTCATGGGTTTTTCTCTCGAAGTCGAAGATGTCGTTTGGGGGTAACAGGCACTCCTGGGCACTTCCAATTTTCATCAGGATGAGCGCGCCGCCATTGGCGATAAGCGGAGAGAATGCCGCATGCATAGCACCCTGAACGACAATCGGGGCGAGTCTGCTCTTCCAGCGACATACAGTAATCCTGCCAGAGCAACTCTTTGCGCACACCAACGGAAATGTGATCCCAGGGGAAAACTTCATCGGCGCGACGCTGGCGGTGGGCGTAGAAAGCCGGATCAAGACCGGATTCAGCGAACGCCGTGTACCAGGCATCCATGCGACGCTGACCCTGCCAGGCGTCGAAGCGCGCCCCTTGCTGCCAAGCTCGTTCAATAACTTTAGCCAGGCGGCGATCCCCACGCGAGAGCCAAGCTTCGAGTAGAGTCTCTTCTGGCTCAGTCCAGCTGAGTTTCATAGCACGGTCGCGCAGCGTTCGCTTGAGCAAATCCTGCTTGGCTTGAATCTGCTCTGTTGTATCACAGGTTGCCCATTGGAAAGGGGTATGCGGCTTTGGAATAAATGTGCTTACGCCAGCGTGGACGCGCGCACGCCCCCCTAGCGTGCGGCGGCCCTCCGCCAGCACGCGTCGGCACAAATCGGCGATGGCTTGCACATCCGCGAGCGTCTCTGCCGGATGGCCAATCATAAAATACAGCTTGATGGTCGTCCAACCCCGCCGATAGATTTCCCGCGCGGTCTCCAGAATCTGCTCGTCGGACATGAATTTATTGATGACCCGTCGCATCCGTTCGGTTGCTGCCTCGGGCGCTAACGTGAACCCGCTGGAACGTCGTTCTTTCAGTTTTTCCATCAAGTCCACAGAGACCGTCTCAATACGCAGCGACGGGAGCGAGATGGCAAGCTGGCGCCCTGAAAAGCGTTCCCCAATGGACTCTACCAAATCGAGGATATTCGTATAGTCTGAAGAGGAGAGGGAAAGCAAGGCTAGTTCCTCGCAACCACTTTGTGCAATGGCCTTCTCCGCCGCTTCTATAATTTCTTCGACGCGCCGCTCGCGAACGGGCCGCGTGACCATTCCGGCTTGGCAGAAACGGCATCCCCGTGTGCAACCGCGCATAATTTCAATCGCGACTCGATTATGGACGATATCCATATTGGGGACCACAAAGTTTGTGACCGGAGGGGGAAGGCGTGGCACCATGCGCTTTAGAATGAGGCGTGGGGCATCCGGCGTTAACGGCTCAATAGACTGGACTGTCCCATCGGGAAAATAGCGGACATCGTAGAAAGAGGGCACATACACCCCCGGAATTCTTGCTAGAGCGGTAAGCAGTTCGGCGCGTTTTCCACCCGTTCGCTTCCATGCTCCCACTACGTCAAGAATATCGTGAATTACTTCTTCTCCTTCTCCGATGGCAAAAGCGTCGATGAACGCGTGCATTGGTTCGGGGTTGAAACAGGCGTGACCGCCGGCAATGATCAACGGATGATGATCCTCTCGTTCCGCGGTGCGGAGCGGCAGACCGGCTAGGTCCAGTAGGTTGAGAGCGTTCGTATAGAGCGTTTCGTAGGGAAGGGAGAAGCCAAGAATGTCGAACTCGGCAAGGGGATGCTTGCTTTCCAGAGAATAGAGAGGGATGCCGTGCGCGCGCATGGCGGCCTCCATGTCTGGCCAGGGCGCGTATGCGCGTTCTGCCAGGACATCCGCTCGACGGTTGACGGCATCATACAGGATGTGCAAGCCGAGATTGGAAAGACCAATTTCATAAATATCGGGGAACACGAACGCAATACGCGTTTGTGTGGATGACCAGTCCTTCGTGGCGGCATTGTATTCCCCGCCCACATAACGACCGGGTTTTTGTACGGTCAGCAGTATGCGCTCCAGACGAGCCTCGATTTCGGCCGGCGAAAGCATGGTGAAATTATACCTGAAATATCCAATTCGAGAACGATGGGACAGGATGTTCACAGAGCGTTGCTTTCTATGAGCATTTGAGCTAGTGCCAGAGCTCCCAATACGCCGGATCGCCTCCCGAGCGCGGGCGGGACGATATACTCGTCCAAGCTTCCCACGAATATCGGTGAGGCAATGTAATTATTGAGCAATTTCTTCACTTCCTGCCGAATGAGGGAAAACAACCGATGGCGTTCCATGACTCCGCCGCCGAGAATGATGCGTTGCGGCGAAAGAAGACAAATCACCCCTACCAGCGCAGAGGCAATGTATTCTGCTTCTAGTTCCCAGGCCGGATGTTCTTCCGGCAACGTGTCGGCCGGTTGCCCCCAGCGCGCGGAAATGGCGGGCCCACAGGCCAGTCCCTCGAAGCAATCCCCGTGAAATGGGCAATTGCCCCCATAGCGATCGCGCTGCCGGTCATGGGGGATACGCATGTGGCCGGCTTCAGGGTGGGTCAGACCGTGGAGAATCTTCCCGTGAATGATAACGCCGGCGCCAATTCCGGTGCCAATTGTGAAATAGACCAGTGAGTCGAGGGCGCGATGCTCTGCGACCCAGTAATATTCACCAAACGCGGCTGCGTTGACGTCGGTCTCGATAGCCGCCGGAATGTGGAGAGTATGGCGAAAATACTGGAGGACGTTTGTCCCCTGCCAGCCTGCCTTCGGCGTGGCGGTAATCGTTCCGAACGAGGGGGAGGAGGGTTGCAAGTCCAATGGGCCGAAGGGCGCCAGACCAATAGCAGCCAGATCGTAGTCGCAGAAGAATTCGACCGCTCGTTCCAGCGTCTCTTTTGGCGTGGTGGTTGGAAACTGAATCTCTGCCACAATGTCTTGCGGTCCTCTTCCGATCACGCAAACGAACTTTGTTCCTCCTCCCTCCATGGCTCCGTAAAGTTTATCGGTCATCGCCTGGCCTCCTTTGCCAACCAATCGTGAATGTGTCTTTCAATGGTAAGTGCGACTTCCGGTAAAGCCTGTTGCACGGCTGGGCTAAGCCCGGCGCCCATTTCTGTTTGCGCGAGTTCGATTCCGAGAAGAGAGACTTGCTCTGGTAAATCGACTATGACGGCCCGACGGCCAATGGCCAGCGTTTCTGCTATGCTCCAACCATGGGCGGAACTTGCGCCTTGTAAAAAGGCGGGTAGGTCTGCCTCGCGCAAGAGGTGGATAGAGCCAGGGGGGGCGTTGCTTTGCACGGCATCTACCAATAAGGCTTCATCTGCTCCTTCTAGTAAGGAGAGCAATGTCAGACCGGGCGACTCGGCGTATTCAACGCGCACTTGGGGATGTGTGGCTGTCGTGGGATAGGTACGCTCCCATAGGCGTACTGCTTCCAGGCCTGCGGCGTCATCGCCGCGCAGCGTCTGTCCTAGACCGATGATGACGATTTTGTTTGTCATCTTTAGATGAGTAAAACCGACGTGGTTTCAGCATGGTGGGAGAAACGTGCTGCTACAGAGGTTCTTTTTGTCAGGGCAAACAGCTCTCGGTGGAGGATATAAACTCGCTTGCCGTGTTCTGTAGCAAACACGGCAATGGGATCAGCTGCCATAGCATGAGAGGAATGGGTTATAATGCCGTTTCTGTAGATTCGATTTGTCTCGATTTTATCATGACCGTGCGAAGGCGAGTTGTTTTCTGGGCACGACGATTCTAGCCCATCATCCAGCTGGGGCAAGGGTAGAGCGAATTCTGAACGTCGCGCTAAGGGCTGCTCACCCAGCGTCTCTTCTGCTTTCGCGGGTCTCGCTGGACAACGGGAATTTGCGTGTAGCCAATACAACATATCCTCTCCATTCATGCCGCAAAAATTATCCTCCTGCCATTGGCAAGGCAAGCCTGAGCATGACACAAGCCTGGCTTTTAGCCTGCCCAATATGCCCCCGCCGGAAAGGGGGATAGTTGTGGTTAAGCACAGAGCAGACGCGACAGGTTCAGAGGTGATCCCGGTGATCGAGGGTGGCCATCCGGTCCCCGATGAACGCAGTTTGCAGGCCGGACAGAAGATACGGGAACTCATAACCGATCTTTGTGCGGATGCTTTGGTTGTTTGCCTGATTTCCGCTGGAGGGTCTGCGCTGGCCGTGTTGCCTTCTCCCAGTGTAACTTTGCAGGATATGCAAGTCTTGACCGACGTTTTGCTTCGTTGTGGAGCAGCGATTACGGAAATCAAAGTTGTACGACGCCACCTTGATCTCCTGAAGGGTGGCGGCCTGGCGCGGTTGGCTTCTCCGGCTCGTGTGCTGACGTTGATTCTTTCCGATGTTCTGGGCAACCCGCTGGAAGCAGTTGCTTCTGGCCCAGCGGCCCCCGATCCCACGACAAAACAGGAGGCGCTGGCCGTTCTGGCCAAATATGGCTTGCACAAGGGTATGCCGCGTGCCTTCCTGGATGCCTTTCTTGAAACGTCAAAACTGGGAGAGGAGGTGTTTACGCGTGTCCCGAATGTGGCGATTGGGAGCAACCGGGATGTGGTTCAGGCGGCATTGCGCCAGGCTCAGCAAGAGGGATTCTATTCCGTTTTGTTGAGCGATGATTTGCGCGGCGAGGCGCGCGAGGCAGCGCGTATCCTATGTCGCGCGTTGCGCGACGTGCATGAGCGAGGTGATCTGGTGTCGCGGCCGGCCTGTCTGGTCGCGGGCGGCGAAACAACGGTCACCTTGGGCGATGCGAGAGGACATGGTGGACGGAATCAAGAACTCGCGCTAGAGGCTGTCAATGAGCTGGCCGGCCTGCCCGATGTCTTGCTCATTACACTGGCGACCGATGGCGAAGACGGACTGACAGACGGCGCGGCGCGCTCGAAACCTGGGCCTTGATCCGGAGGATATGCTTCGAAGGCATGACCCTATGCGTTTTTTAATGCCCTAGGTGACGCGATATGGATTGGTTCAACGGGCACGAATGTCAATGATTGGGTGCTTCTTTTTGCCTTTTGAAAGGAGAACGTTCCATGCTTCCCTTTGTCATCCTTACCCATGCTTTGCCTGACGAATGGCTGACTTCGCTTGAGGGCAACGTTAGGTTGATCAGCGGTCCTGCGGATGCGACTACGCTTTCGCCGGCTTTGGAACCCTATTTGGCCGAGGCGGAGGGATTGCTTTGCATGTTGACGATACCTGTGCGGGCGGAATTGCTCGACCGGGCGCCGCGCTTGCGCGTGGTCAGCAATTTTGCCGCCGGCGTGGATAACGTGGACGTAGATACATGTACAAAGCGCGGTATTCCAGTAGGTCATACTCCCGATGTGCTCACAGATGCAACAGCCGATTTGACAATGGCGCTTCTGCTTGCGGCGGCGCGCAACCTGCCTCAGGCTATGGCGGATGCCCGTGCCGGCCGCTGGACGACTTGGTTGCCTGGCGGCTGGCTGGGCATGGATTTACGTGGCGCAACGTTGGGCATCTTGGGTATGGGGCGCATTGGCCGCGCTGTAGCAGAGCGGGCGCGCGGTTTTGGCATGCAAGTGATTTTTTACGATTCCGGCGTGGCGAGCAGACGGAAATCTCCACCCCCGGAGGCGGAAGCGGTTTCCTTCGAGGAGCTGTTGCAGCGTAGCGATGTGCTGAGCCTGCACTGCCCATTGACGGAGACGACGCGGGGATTAGTAGATGAGAATGCGATACGCAAGATGAAACCAACGGCTATCCTGATCAACGCGGCGCGAGGGCCTGTGGTTGTTACCGAGGCTTTGGTTCGCGCTTTGCAAGAAGGTTGGATTGCAGCGGCGGCGCTGGATGTCACAGACCCAGAGCCGTTGGCCCCCGATCACCCTTTATACCACCTGCCAAATTGCCTTATCGTGCCCCATATCGGCTCGGCAACAGTTGGCACGCGCCGCAGAATGGCGCAAATAGCTTGTGAGAATCTGTTGGCAGGATTGCGAGGTGAGCCGTTACCCTATTGTGTCAACCCAGAGGTATTTATTCGTCAGAAAAGGGGATGATCGCCGAATTATCAACACATGTGTTCAGGCAGAGGCCTCTGCGAGCGACAGGTATAAACCGGCCGTCGAGAGTTGGCATATAATCACAAGGCTTTCTGTTTAGGCGACAACGGGATTCCACTTTCTATTGACTTTTGCTTGCCATCATGCTACTATCACGGCATATGAAAATTTTCTTCAGGTAGTTGCTATGAACCGTATCACTTTGCTTCCCATGCCTCGTGCGATTCGCTCTCTGGAGGGAGAATATTACCTCGCTGGCGAGAAGTTGATAGTCTTACATCACGCTTACCCACAATCCCTGCGTTTCCCTGCTTTGCGCTTGCAGCAGGCATTGCGTCGCTTGAGGGGAATGGAATGGGAAATTGTGGCCAGCGCGTCCCTACCTGAACACTTCATTGGGCTGGTGTTGCGCGTCCTTCCTGATGAGATAAAACAGCCGCAGGGCTATGTGCTCCATATCGCTCCGGAGAAGATTACAGTTTCCGGTCATGACGAGGCCGGCGTTTTTTACGGTGTCTGTACGCTTATCCAAATTGTGGAGTATTTTCTCGATTCTCCATCCCTGCCATGTTTGCGGATAGAGGACTGGCCGGATTTCTCAATAAGAGGGGTCATGTTGGATATTTCGCGCGACAAGGTCCCGACCATGCAAACGATATACGATCTGGTGGATCGCTTGGCAGGCTGGAAGATCAATCAATTCCAGTTATATACTGAACACACGTTCGCCTACCGCAATCATCTTGAAGTCTGGCAAAATGCTTCGCCGTTTACAGGGGAGGAGATTCTGGCTTTGGATGAGTTCTGCCGCGCGCGGCATATGGAACTGGTGCCGAATCAGAATTCGTTTGGTCACATGCATCGTTGGCTGGAGTTGCCGCGTTATCGTCATCTTGCCGAAAGTCCAAATGGTTTCGAGTATCCGTGGGGTGGTTACAACCCTCGACCTTTCAGTCTTTGTCCCTCTGATCCCGAGAGTCTGGCTTTACTTTGCTCGTTGTACGATGAACTATTACCCCATTTCACTAGTCGGCAATTCAATATTGGTTTCGATGAAACGTTCGATTTAGGCCAGGGTCGCCACAAGGAAGAATACCGGAAACGCGGGTTGGGACGCGTTTATCTGGACTTTTTCAAAAAAGTTCACAAAGAAGTCGTTGCGCGCGGCTTTCGGGTGCAATTTTGGGGCGATATTGTCGTGCAACATCCCGAGTTGATCTCCGAGCTGCCGAAGGATGTCGTTGCGCTGGAGTGGGGGTACGAGGCGGACCATCCGTTTGACGAACGTTGCGCGAAGTTTGCCTCGGTGGGTTTAGCCTTTTACGTCTGCCCGGGAACGTCTTCTTGGTGTTCCCTGGCTGGGCGTACTGAAAATGCGTTAGGCAACCTGCGCGCCGCTGCGGAAAGCGGTCTGCGTCATGGCGCGGTGGGGTACCTCATCACAGATTGGGGTGACGATGGGCACTGGCAGACGTTGCCGGTGAGTTATCTTGGCTTTGCGATGGGGGCGGCCTACGCATGGAACTATGAAGCCAACCGTAATACCTCCGTCGCCGAGGCGGTCTCGCGCTATGCCTTTGAGGATCCGTCTGGTAAGCTGGGGCGCGTCGCGTATGATATGGGTAACCTCTATCGTTTCCCCGGTATGGCGCAGCCGAATGGTTCGGCGTTGTTCTATGTACTGCAAATGCCGCTGGAGGAGATTGCCCGACGTTGCCGGCAAGAGCACAATGCTACCTCTCTTTGGTATCCGGTATTGGACGCGGTCGATCAGGCTATTCGACCGCTCGAACAGGCGAATAGTCGCCGCGCAGACTTGGACTTAATTCGTCGTGAGTATCATCTTGCCGCGCGAATGATTCTCCATGCCTGCCATCGCGCGCTGCTTGCCTGCGGCGCCCCGATTCGCGACGCTTGCGAACTGACAAGGGATATGAATGAAATTACAGAGGAGTACCGCGCAGTATGGCTGGCGCGAAATCGGCCGGGCGGTCTGGCTGATAGCATAGCTCGCATGGAGCAGGCCGCGAAGGACTACGCGAGATGAAGAGCGAGAGACAATATAAGCGCCGGGTGAGTGCCTCTGTCCTGGGAACGGTCGCCGTTCTTGTCGCCTTGGCGTCGAGCGGCTGTAGGGGCGTTTCGGTAGAGAGTGCTCCGTTTGCTGCTCGTTCCACTCCATCAGACTCGAAGGCACTCACGCATACCTTTTTCGCCATGATAACTTCAACGGTTCCTTCCCCGACCGCCTCGCTCACCATGACCCCTTCGCTTACGCCGACCGCCTCGCTTACGGCGACCCCCTCACATACACCAACCGCCTCAACTACGTTTACCCCATCGCTAACGCCGACGCCGGTTATACTCCGTGGCGAGGTGAATGTAGAGCGGTTAAGTTGCCGCTATGGTCCCGGCCCAATGTATTTGTATTTGTATGCGCTGCGCGAGGGAGCTGTACAGGAAGTCATCGGACGGACCGATACCGGCGCCTGGGTTTTAACGCGCGCCAGAGGGAGCCGGACGGTTTGCTGGGTGAATGCCAAGTATCTGACCTTGAACGGCGACGTGATGCTTCTTCCTGTGATGTACCCAGATGGGTATCGGCTTCCGGTTTCTCCGTATTACTCGCCGCCTTATAATGTCCGTGCTACGCGCCATGGGAATACAGTCACCATTACCTGGAATGCCGAGCCGTTGAAGGCCGGCGACGAGGAACACCCTGACAGCCCGCGTTTCGTCGTCGAGACCTGGGTGTGCCGAGATGGACGGGTTGTCTTTACGCCACTTGCGGCTTACGACACGATAGTGACTGTAACCGACGAACCAGGATGTGCCAAGCCCTCCCGTGGCAGAGTTTTCTTGGCTGAAAAACACGGATACGCCGGCCCGGCGGAAATCCCCTGGCCATAAGTGTCAGATTCCGCCCTATCTGAAAGCGTTAGTGTATGCGAGCGCCGGCTTGCCTATATAAGCGGGCATGTTTCACGGTGTAGGTTCGGCGGTTGGCGCTTCGCTGTTTGGCGTGGGGGTAGGAGTGTGCCGAGGAGGAGAAGTAGGATGGCCATGGCAGCCGAAATACACTGCCGTAGCGGTCGGGTAGGCAGCCGCATTTTCGTTGCTTGGAATGGCGAAAGCTAGGTTGAATTGCGCCTCAGCTCCACAATAATCGCCGGAGGCAAGCAACTGTTCCGCGTATCGCAGTGTGGCGAAACGGAAACGTTCCTGCGCGGTCATGCAGGAGGCGTCCATCAGATTCGGCATGTAGGGGTAGACTTCGGCGAAGTAGGCTTGCGCCTGCCGCCAGTCGAGATTCCAGAAACTGGCGCCGGTGATATAGAAGCGCGCAAAATTCCGCCAACTTTCAGCGTCGCGGTCCAGGGGGCCAAAGCGTTCGGCCAGCGTTAAGTCGTAGATGCCGCCCTCCAGGTTGACATCCTGGCATGTTTCGCCGCTGTTGAGCATGAGTTTGTCCATGCCGCGCATACGCAGCGCAATGTAGTACATCCCGTCCACTTCCGCGGCACGATAGTCGGGCGCTCTCTTTCGTAGCGTGTCCAGCGTCGCCAATGCCTCATCCCAATTTTTGGCGGCGATCAATTGTTGCGCGTTCTGGAAGATTTCTTCCGCGGCGCGCAAATCGGGGGTGGGCGAGATGGTTGGAGTAGGGGCCAGGGTCGGCGTTGGGGTGATGGCCACGAGAATCAACAATTCAGTGTATTTGTCCTTCGCGCCAGGAAAGTCGGGATCGTGCTGTAGAACGTATTGCAGGTGGGTGAGGGCGATTTCGTACTGTTGGTTTTCCATGGCCTGCAAGCCTAGTTGAAACTGTTCCATTAGCTGGCGTGAAACGGCTGTGGCCTTGGCTGCGCGCCGATCGCTCAGGCCGGCTTGATAGCCGCTGAAGCCGCCAAGGATGAGGAGCAAAGCGACGATAGCGGCATATATCCAGCGAGGTAGTTTGGGGGACATAGGCGTTCCAGAACGCGGTTGAGTTGATCGTGATTCGGACATGGGGGTTATTATACTTCATTCACAGGTGAAGCAAGAGTTGAATTTCTTTTCGGATGATGAAGACGGAGGGAATGCCTCCTGCCAGAAGGGCCAAGAGGACGGCAGGCAACGAGTCGCCCAACCGGAAGAGGGCAACATAGGAGAAGCAGAACCCGATGACAGCGGCTAGTGCTGCACGCGGTAAACTTGCGCCCAGGCGCAGAATGCCGGGATAGCGCCGCTGAAGCAAAAGGAGCAGGCTGATTGCCTGACAGGTAAACGTCAACGCGGCGGCCAAAGGAATGCCGGCCGCTCCTAGCGTCGTCGAGGAAAACAAAGCCGCCAGGGCGATAAAGGCAACCGCTTGCAGAAAGGCCGCGAGCAAGGGCGTGCGTGTATCCTGATTCGCATAGAACGAGCGCACTGCCGTCTCCAGCCAGGTGTCGCCGACCAGACCTAGCAGAAAGCCCCAAGTGCAAGCCGTGAGTAGGTCTAGCTGCTCGGAAGGATAGCGAAAGAAAAGTGCAGAAAGAGGCCGTACGACAACCGCCAGTAATGCGGCGGAGGACAACCCAACAGCGGCCATCGCGCGTAGAGCGCGGTTGAGAGTTTCGATAAATTCCCGTGTTTGCTGACGAGCAACGAACTCGGAAAGCGAAGGCAAGAGCGCAATTCCAATTGCCGTACCAATCACGGTTTCGGGAACCTGTTGGATTGTCCAGGCAAGGTTGAGGGCGCCAACGGCCACTTCGCCAAAATGCGAGGCTAGGTTATCGCGCGACACATAGTAGGCCTGGATGCATACCATCGTTAGCACACGCGGCCAGAGCAGGACGAGCACGCGCTGTACGCCGGTGTGCCGTAGACCAATGGCGGGCGTCCAACGAAAACCGTAGCGGATCAGGCCGGGAATCTGGATGGAGAGGTGCAACACGGCGCCCAGAATCACACCGTATACCATGCCGTGTAGTCCCAACCCGAAAGCAGGCAGTTGCCATGTCCCGATCCATAGGCCTTGCTGGGGGCATAGGATAGTAACACCGAAAATCTGGCCGAGGTTGTAGAGCACGGGGGCCATGGCCGGCAACAGGAAATGTTTATTCGCTTGTAGACCGGCCATCGCCAGCCCGCTGATCGAGAAGATAAGAATGGCCACTAAGTCTAGGCGCATGAGTTCAGCGGTTAGGGTTTGTTTTTCGGGAGCGAACCCCGGCGCGATAACGTACTGAACCAGGGGCTCGGCGAATAGAATGACAATCAGGGAGAGCGCACCGGTTGCTAGGAAGGCCAGATTCACGATTCTGGAAAACAGATCCCAAGCAGCGAGACGTCCTTGACGGTCAAGGTATTCGGTCAAGACGGGAATGAAAGCCATCCCCAGCGCGCCACCGGAAATGAGCGCAGAGAGATAGTCGGGGATGTTATTGGCGGCGCCAAATATGCCCATTCCCTCCAGCCCAACAATTTTATTGAACAGGAGGGACTTAAAAAATGCCAGGCCTTTATCCAGTGTGAAGAAGAGAGCGATGAGCAGCGAGGCGCGGGTAAGAGAAGATAGACGTTTCATGAGGATGGTCTGGCAGTGAGAGGCCGGCTTACTAAAAGCAAGGACGCTGAACGTACGTCCAGCGTCGCGTTTCTTAGGTAAGCGTAACAGAAAGCTAAAAACAGGGAAAGTCGTCCCATGTTGGTTAGAACGGCTCGATCTACGATGGTATCTCCAACTCGCTTCAGTTGCACTAGCAGGTCTTTGGCAAGTTTCCTTTTCTCTGCAATCAACTCCCTGGTACAAAAATTTCCAATTTTTGCACGCTCTCGAGGGATTCGGCGCGGAGCGCATTCTGATCCGCGCCGGTAATCAATTCTACAAAAGCGCCTTTTTCCTCAGAAAGATAGGTGATTCGCCCATAGTTGATTTCGATGGTCTGCGGCTGTTGTTCACTGGCCGATGTGGCGTTTTCCAGCGCGCCCTCGTTCTTGGGAATCGTGTGTTCCTGATCCATACTGCACCTCGTTCCTCTAGGTTCTATACTACATTATTATTAGTGTACCCGTTCTGGTCTGGAATAGCAAGAACTAATCGCCGGTATGTTTGACTATTAAGTATAAGTAGCCGGCGTGGGAAATTCTCAGCAAAGCGACCATGCTATTAGAGAGCCGGCAAATCCACTGCGGGGACAGATTGCCAGATCGGTTCTGCGCCAAGCAATCCCCAAATCATTACGCCGTAGATGAAGACCAGAATGATGGTCAGGAAAAACATTTGCACCTTGGCCGGATCAATTACACGATAGTTGCTGACCAATTCGCCGCGTAGCAAGTCGCTCCAGTCTGCTTGTTCGATGCTGTCGTTGGCGTGTACGTCTCCTTTGCGACTCTCCAGCCCCTTTTGGAATTCATCCCATTCTTTCTGTACGGTATGGAGGGTAGCCTCTGCGCTTTCCATGGCTCTCTTGGCAGCCGGCTCTTTCTCGTTTGTCAAGCGCTCCAATTCGAGTTGAGCGATGGCATAACGGCTATCTTGCCTCCGACACGGCAAGCAAATTCCTGCTTGCGTGCGGCCAGGTTGGCCAGCTCATTGTTTTGGCCTGGAGGAGGACAGTTTTAGCGCGGTTCAATTTCTCTGTCAGTAGCTTCTCCTGATCGCTGGCGAGAAGCATGGTGCTGCTGCTTTGCTTCTCGGTTTTTTGCTCTTTATCCAGGATGCGCCTGCCAGGGAAGTGACGCTGATGCCCATGGAGAGCAGCAGTTCTTCGGGAAAACGCACATTGGGAGGATTGGGCACAGCCTCCGCTGCGTCTGGCTGCAGTGGAATCGAATAAGGTGCGCGCAGGAGAGGAATTGTCCTATCGAGCGCGATGACGGTGAAGGTGGGAGAGGGCCAACACAGTCCAAAGCGTGGTTTGCAAACGCGAAAGACTTGTCTTGAACCGGTTGTCTATCAAGATGCCACCTATCGCCCTCCGCTTCTGTTGCCGTCCTTCTTTATCCTGAGTGACCGTTTTCCCAATGAGAGCCAGAAAGCCGAGAAACCACAAGATGATTGCTAGCCAGCGCCAATGAATGGGAATGAAATCGGCTAGTCCGGTGGCCAGGATGAGAACGAGAAAGAGAATGGTCGCAGCCAACATGGTTTACCTCCTGGGTAAGTTGCTGACAGAAGAGCAGCCCGAGTCCAGTATAACCGGAATTGCCCATCGCACAAGGGCGCAGGAGAGCACAATAGGATATAATCCAAACGAATTGATTCGTTTTTTGTTCCTGTTTTCGAGGGTGTTTTATGACATATCGCATTGAATCCTTTCTTTCGGCCCGTTTGCATTTGGCTCCACAAATTGCCGGGGAACGAGTTTATTTCATCAGCAATCTCACCGGACATTTGAGTCTCTATAGCATGTACTACGGGGGTTCGCTTCCTATTCCCTTATTGCCGGCAGATATTGCGCTACACAACCCCCATCTGCTGGGCGGACATGCGTTTTACGTCTTCCCACGGCTCGGTCGTATTTTAGTTATGATCGATCGGGATGGCGATGAAAATTATCAGCCTATGCTCATTCCTATAGAGGGCGGCTTTCCGGAACCAGCCTTTGGCGACTTCTTCGCTGAACGCCGCGTGCACCTGGCGGCGTGTGATATAGAGAGAAACATTGCCTATTTCAACGCCGAGCGTCGCGACAGGGCAATCCAGGAAATTTATCGCGGCGACCTACATGCGAATCGCCTGGAAAAACTCGCTGAATCGGAATGGGGCGCATGGCCTTCCAACCCGACTAAGGATCACACGAGACTTTTCCTAAGCGATAGCTATACCGCAGGCGACAGCGTCTTGTACCTCCAGGCGGACGGTAAAAAGATCTTGTTATACGGCAAGCCGCTGGAAGAACGCGCTGAGGGCGAGGGCGTGCTCCCTAACGGGCTGATTGCTGCCGCCTGGACACCGAGCGAGGCACAGGTGCTCGTTGTTAGTGCAGTCTTCGAGGACACATACAGCCTTGGCGTGATTGACCCGACCAGCCCGGGCGAGATGCTGCCGGCAACTTTGAAGGGTGCTATCCATCGAGGTCAAGGCGAATTAAACGCCCTGGTGTATTTGAAGGGCGCACGGTATGCATTGGGGTTTAACATAGACGGTTGCGATTGGCTCTATGAAGGCGTCTATGACGAAGCACACCGCACGATGAACTTGAAACACGTCTTGGTCGGCGATGGCGATCTTTCGGATGGTGTTATCGAACACGTTTATTACGACAAGGCCGGCGATCGTTTTATCCTTTCGTTCTCGACGGCGACCAGCCCGACCCAGATTTATACCATCGAGGGCAAAGAGCGTGATACGATTGTCATGCACACGGAAGAGCGTGTTCTTGGCATTCCAGAAAGCCTTCTCTCTAAGGGAGAGGATGCTTCCTTTACTTCCTTTGATGGAATGCGCATCTCCGCGCGGCTTTACTTGCCGTCGTCCGAACTGGGCTTCATCGGCCCGCGTCCGCTGGTCTACTACATTCATGGCGGCCCACAGAGCCAGGAGCGCCCCGACTTTTCCTGGTTTTCGATGCCGCTTATCCAATTCTTGGCGCTCCATGGATTTGCGGTTTTCGTGCCCAATGTGCGAGGCTCGACAGGGTACGGTCTGGCGTATATGAAGTGGGTAGACCGTGATTGGGGAGGCCAAGACCGCCTAGACCACGTGCATGCCATGACGCAGATTCTGCCGCAAGACGGTCGCCTCGACGTCAAACGGGCAGCTGTGATCGGACGCTCGTACGGCGGATACATGACGTTGACCCTGGTTGGCCGTCATCCGGAACTCTGGTCGGCAGCCTGTGATATGTTCGGTCCTTATGACCTGACGACGTTCTGTGAACGCATTCCGGAAACCTGGAAACCCTATTTCAAGATTGCTCTGGCAGACCCTGCTACTCCGGACGGTCGCGAATTCCTGCGTGAGCGTTCTCCTAAAACGTACCTCGATAATTTGGCCTGTCCTTTGCTGATCATCCAAGGTCGCAACGACCCTCGCGTGGTGGCAAAGGAGTCTGAAGAACTCTTCGCTGATTTGAAACGAAAAGGCAAAGAGGTGGAGTTGCTCATCTTCGAGGACGAAGGGCATGATGTGTTGAAATATCCCAATCGCGTGAAATGCTATAATGCTATCACGGAATTCTTTGTGAAGCATTTGCGCCCATGAGCGATTCGGCAAAGTCGTCTATGGCGAGGTTTTAATTGCTCTTTGGTTTTGCCACATGCCTTGGAATCTTTCTTCTTCCTACGCGCAAGCCGGCGATCTGGCGTTGTTGGTGGGGTTACGCCACAAGCATTTCATCATCACCTTGAATCCTGGAGGGGAATTGCATACCCACCGGGGGCTTCTCCGTCACGATGATTTAATTGGCAAACCCTGGGGCAGTCAGGTGTTCAGCCATCAAGGCGGTCCTTTCTTTTTATTACAACCTTCGCTGGCCGACATCCTGACCGATTTGCCGCGCAACACACAAATCCTCTACCCGAAGGACATCGGGTTCATTTTGACCAGCATGAGCGTTGGCCCGGGGCAAACTGTGGTCGAGGCTGGAACGGGTTCGGGTTCCATGACGATCGCGCTGGCGTACGCGGTTGGGCCGCAGGGACGTGTCGTTACCTACGAAAGGCGGCCTGAGTTCAGCGCGCTGGCGCGCAGGAATCTGGAACGTCTGGGGTTAGCCGGGCGTGTGGAGTTCAAAGTGCGCGATGTGAGCGAAGGTTGTGATGAGACCGATGCGGACGCTTTCTTTCTCGATCTGCCAACGCCCTGGGAGTACATGGCGCAGGCGCGAGCGACCCTCAAGCCGGGCGGTTTCTTTGGTAGTCTCCTTCCTACGTTCAATCAGGTGGAGAACCTGCTGCGGGCATTGCGACAGACGCGTTTTGCTTTCGTGGAGGTTTGTGAGATTCTGTTGCGCTATTACAAAGCCGAACCGGATCGTTTGCGCCCAACGGATCGGATGGTAGCCCACACCGGTTACCTTGTCTTCGCGCGCCGGATTGAAGCGGATCATTCGGTGGCAACCCAGGCGATTCTGGAAGATGGGGACAAATGAGAGGAACAGCAATGCTATTAGGCGAGGCATCTGTGCGTGGCCTATCTCGCTGCAAAGCAGAATCAGAGGCTACAAGGAACAGTTGCTATACCTTGTGGTATAAATGTGGGTATAATTAAGGCCAATCTCTAGGCAATCCTGGGGCGATGGCGGAATCGGCAGACGCAGGGGACTTAAAATCCTCCGGAGGTGACACTCCATGTGGGTTCGACCCCCACTCGCCCCACACTCTTGCGACTACACCGGCGGAGGAGCCGGCGTAGCCGTTTTTTGTTGACAAACGTGACGCCTGACAGCCGGAAAGGGATGGAAGTCTCTTGGCAAGAAGGGGGTGTTCGTCGGGCAATTGAAAGGTGCACACCGTTCGTTCTGAATGCATACACTTGGAGGAAGCATGATCTGGAAACTTACTTATACCCCCCTCGTTCCAGAATCTCCCGTTCCTTCGGATATCGAGATCGCGCAGGCGGCTGTGCTGAAACCGATTTCCCTCCTGGCTGAAGAAATCGGTCTTTTGCCCACCGAAATTGAACAGTATGGTCCATACAAGGCTAAAGTCAAGCTGGATGTTCTCAAGCGTCTGAAAGACGCGCCGCAGGGGAAATATGTTGATGTAACAGCAATTACTCCGACTCCCTTGGGGGAGGGGAAAACTACTACAACGATAGGGCTGAGTCAGGCGCTAGGAGCGCATTTGCGCAGACCTGTGTTCACTTGTCTGCGCCAGCCGTCCCAGGGGCCAACCTTTAGCATCAAGGGCGGGGCAGCAGGGGGCGGCTATAGTCAAGTTGTTCCCATGGAGGACTTCAACCTTCACTTGACCGGCGACATCCACGCTGTGACGGCCGCGAACAACTTGTTAGCCGCGGCCATTGACACGCGTATCTTCCACGAAATGCAACAGGATGACGAAAAACTTTTTCAGGCCCTCTGCCCGCCCGACAACGAGGGGCTTCGGCGTTTTACTCCTTCCATGTTGCGTCGCTTGGCGAAATTGGGGATCAACAAGGAGGATCCCGAGGCGTTGACCTCGCAAGAGCGTGCCCGTTTTATACGTCTGGATATTGACCCGGCGACGATTTGTTGGCGACGTGTGCTTGATACGAACGATCGCTTTCTGCGCGAGATCGAGATTGGGCTTGGGCCGGAGGAGAAAGGCTATACGCGCCGTACTGGCTTCGATATTACCGTTGCCAGCGAGATTATGGCGATACTGGCTCTAACGACCGGCTTGCAGGATATGCGCGAGCGGCTGGGGAGAATCGTGGTGGCGTTCAATCGGGATGGCGAGCCGGTCACAGCTGAGGATTTAGGCGTTGCCGGAGCATTAACCGTCCTACTCCTGGATGCCATCAAGCCAACGTTGATGCAAACGCTTGAAGGAACGCCGGTTTTTGTCCACACTGGGCCGTTTGCCAACATTGCCCATGGTCAATCGTCGATTCTGGCCGATCAGGTTGCTCTCAGACTTGTGGGGTCAGAAGGCTATGTTGTGACCGAATCGGGCTTTGGCGCGGATATGGGCATGGAAAAATTCTTCAATATCAAGTGTCGTTACAGCGGTTTGATTCCCCACGCGGTTGTGCTTGTCGCCTCGGTGCGTGCCTTGAAAATGCACGGTGGTGGGCCGAAGGTCGTAGCCGGCCGCCCGCTCGATCCAGTGTACACAAAGGAAAACCTTGACCTTTTACGGAACGGTTTGCCTAATCTCGAACGTCACATCCGAAATGCTCTCAAATTCGGCGTGAACGTGGTGACGGCGATCAATGCTTTCCCAACCGACTCTCCGGCCGAACATGCACTCATCCAACAGGCCGCGCGGGATGCCGGCGCGCTGGATGCAGTGGTTGCTACCCATTGGCGCGATGGCGGCAAAGGTGCTCTGGCGCTGGCGGAAGCAGTTATTCGAGCAACGGAAAAACCATCCCAATTCCGCTATCTCTATCCGTTAGACGCTCCTATCAAGGAAAAGATCGAAATCGTTTGCCGCGAAATCTATGGCGCAGATGGAGTGGACTACTCTGCAGAGGCCGAGCGGAAGATTGCCTTGTACACGCGTTTGGGATACGATGCCTTGCCTATTTGCATGGCGAAGACGCACTTGTCGTTCAGTCACGACCCGGCTTTGAAAGGCGCGCCGAGCGGTTTTCGCATTCCGATTCGGGACATTCGCGCTTCGGTAGGTGCAGGCTTCCTCTATCCCTTGGTCGGCGAAATGCGTACGATGCCCGGCCTGCCAACGCGCCCGGCGTTTTTCGATGTGGATATTGATCCAGAGAGCGGAAGAGTAATCGGCCTTTCCTGATGCCGGGTGTAGCAGAAGCCCGTTGTCGTCGGGGAGTTGAGGATTTCCGCGCTTAATTCGTGTAGCCATCACATCCCAAGCCATCACAACACCAGCCAACGCATAAACCAAGCCAACGCACAAAGCAAACCAGCGCCAGCACAATAACTGGCAAAGCCATAGAGCGAATGACGTTCCAAAAAACGAAGCAACCAACGAATCGCCCACCATCCCGTTAGAGAGGCTGTCAGAAAACCGACCAGCAGGGCAGGGAGGATAGCGTCCACATCTGGCATTCGTAGGATACCCGCGAGTTCATAGCCGCCAGCCGCAGCCAGGACAGGAACAGACATCAAGAAGGCGAAGCGCGCCGCGGCGGGGCGAGTCAAGCCGCGCAACATACCGCCACTGATGGTTGCCCCGCTGCGCGAGGCGCCCGGAAACACGGCAACTACCTGAAACAACCCTATCAGGAGAGCATCCAGCCAGTTTAGCGAATTAAGGGGGCGTGATTTCTTTGGCATCCATTCTGCCCATGCAAGCAGAAATGCCGCAGAGAACAGGCGGATGGCTGCCTCCGGCAAAGGCATGCGAAAAAGCGATTCCACGGCATCGTGCAATAGATAACCGCTGAGCAAAGCGGGCAACGTCGCAACTATAAGGTACCATCCCAGCCGGGCTTCGGTGGAGGTCTTCATAGCTTTCCAGGAGAACATGTTCGCGACGATAGTCGCGAAATCACGCCAGTAATGCGCAAGGAGGGAGAGCAAGGTTCCCATTTGGACAATGACCAGGAAGGCAAATGTGGTTTCCCCTGTCGGAAGGCGTAAGATTTCTTGTGCGATCAGCAAATGGGCAGTCGAGGAAATGGGAATAAACTCCGTCAACCCCTGGAGCGCGCCGAGCACGAAGGCGTGAAGAAGGTTCATGAAGAAATCTCCTCGGTGTAGTCACGTTTCGCGTTGCCGCGCCAGCGCGCGAGCCATTCACTGTAGAGCGCCTCAAAGGTGTGGTTCTGAATTGCAAGGCGTATTTCCTCCATAAGGCGGATAAGAGAACGTAAGTTGTGAATGGAGAGCAACGTTCCGGCCAATGTTTCGCGAGCAACGATCAGGTGGCGCAAATAGGCCCGGCTGAAAGTGCGGCAGGTATAACAATCGCAAGAGGAATCCAGAGGTCGTTCGTCTCGAGCGAACGAGGCGTTTTGCAGGTTCAAACGTCCTTCCGGGCTGAACGCGGCATGATGACGCGCCAAGCGCGTTGGCAGGACGCAATCGAAAATGTCCACGCCGCGCCGCACGCCCTCGATAAGGTCTTCCGGCGCGCCAACACCCATTAGGTAGCGTGGTCGGTTGACCGGGAGAATATCGTTGACCAGTTCAACCATTGCATACATTTCGCTCTTGGTTTCGCCGACCGACAAGCCGCCGATTGCGTAGCCCTCGAAGGGCAAGGAGGCGATAAATTGCGCTGATGCGGTGCGCAAATCGGGGAAGACGCCTCCTTGAACAATACCAAAGAGGGCTTGATCGGCGCGCGTCCTGACTTTTAGACAGCGCTCAGCCCAGCGATGCGTACGTTCGACAGCTCGCTGCACATACGAGTAGTCATAAGGGGGAGCGCATTCATCCAGAACCATGACGATGTCGGCTCCTAGGTTTTCCTGGACGGCAATCGCTTTTTCGGGGGTAAAGCGGTGCAGTGAGCCGTCAATATGACTCTTGAAGGTGACCCCCTCGTCATCAATCTTTCGGATAGCAGCCAGCGAGAAGACCTGGAAGCCGCCCGAATCGGTCAGAAGCGGGCGCGACCAGTGCATAAATGGATGCAAACCGCCAAGGTCTCGAACGATCTCATCGCCCGGTCGCAGGTAGAGATGGTAGGTATTCGCGAGCACAAGGGTTGCCCCCGTGTCCTCGACTTGGGCTGGCGTGAGCGTTTTGACCGCCGCCTGTGTGCCGACCGGCGTGAAGAGAGGGGTCAAGAGTTCGCCATGAGGGGTAAGGAAGCGCCCGGCGCGTGCGCGCCCATCCTGGGCTTCGACTGTGAACTCGAACATAACAGGCGAATTATACAGCAAGAGACCGGTTGCCGCGTGAGTCGTGCAATACGGAGTCTTCACAGAGTCTTCGTGGCTTGTATAGTTTTCGCAGAGCAACATATAATCGGAGTATGCCTATTCGCATCTTGTCGCCTGAGGTTGCTTCGCAGATTGCCGCGGGCGAGGTGGTGGAACGCCCCGCCTCCGTGGTCAAGGAGTTGGTGGAAAACGCACTGGATGCCGGCGCGCAGTCTATTGCGGTTGCTATCTACGGCGCGGGAAAGAAGAAGATACACGTGGTAGATGACGGTTGTGGCATCCCCGCGCAGGAGCTAACACTGGCTGTCAGCCGTCATGCCACATCGAAACTCTCCGCCGCCGAGGACTTGTTCCACATTGCCACGCTGGGTTTCCGCGGCGAGGCCTTGGCGTCGATTGCTTCGGTAGCGCGCTTGACCATCACCTCGCGTGTGGTGGAGGAGCCGATGGGAGCGCGGCTACGGGTCGAGGGAGGAGTGATTCAGGAAAAGCTAGAGCGCGTGGGTATGCCAGTTGGGACGGTCGTAGAAGTCGCGGATTTGTTCTACAACGTCCCGGCGCGTTTGAAGTTTCTCAAGCAAGATGTGACCGAGCGACGGGCAATTGACGCCCTGTTGACACGTTATGCGCTTGCCTATCCACAAGTTCGCTTTCGTCTGGAAATTGAAGGGGAAATTTCTCTGCAAACAACGGGAGATGGCGATCGGCGCGCGATTCTGGCTGCGCTCTATGGCGTGGACGCGGCGGAGCAAATGCTGGAGGTGACGGCCGAAGAGGACAACCTGCGATTGGAGGGCTTTGTCAGCCCTCCTTCGCTGACACGTTCGAATCGACGTGAGATAACATTTTTCGTGAACGGGCGCTGGGTGCAGGATGTTCCTCTTACAACGGCTCTTTTACGAGCCTATCATACCTTGCTTATGGTGGGGCGGTATCCTCTGATCATTCTATTTCTTTCGCTGCCGCCAGAGGCTGTGGACGTGAATGTTCACCCTGCCAAGGCAGAGGTGCGTTTTCGTGAGCCGGAGCGGCTGTTCAGTTTCGTGCAGCGCGCTACGCGGCGGGCATTACTTGCTTCCTCTCCCGTGCCGTCTTTACCGGCGCAAACATTATGGCATGATGGGACCCGTTCGTCGGCGACCCCGGATGAGGCCTGGCAATTGGCGCACTCTTTGCCTTCTTCGTTGGCTACGCTTACTCAAGAACCGGGCCAAAAGTCGCTGGCCAGAGAAGATACATTGGATCGCCCCCCCCTTTTACGGCTAGTGGGGCAGGTAAGCGCCACCTATCTGGTAGCAGAGGGGCCGGATGGATTGTACTTAATCGATCAACACGCTGCCCATGAGCGCATCCTGTTTGAGAAGTTAATGAAACAGTATCGCAACAAAAGTGTTGCTGTACAGGCTCTTTTGCAGCCAGCTATAGTCCATTTGCCGCCGGCCGACGCCAGGATGATCGAGTCGCTTCTTGACGCTGTACGCGTCTTGGGATTCGAGATTGAGTCGTTCGGTCCGGCTACCTATCGGATTCAAGCCATGCCTGCCCTGTTCGCCGGCAGCGATCCTAGGGCTATCTTGCAGGCGCTCCTAGAGGATGTCGATGAGGATGAAACCTTTCTGCAACAGGATTTAGAGGCGCGAGTCGCTGCACGTGTCTGCAAACGTTTGGCTGTGCGTGCTGGGCAAGTGCTCTCCCCCGAGGAGCAGCGTGCTTTGCTCGCCGACCTAGAGGCTTGCGAATCCCCGCGTACTTGTCCCCATGGGCGGCCTACCATGATTCATTTATCTGTGGAGTTATTAGAGCGACAATTCGGCCGGCGGGGAGCAAGGTAAACGCCTTATCGAAACCCTACTTGCTCCTCGGCAGGCGATGGAATCGCTTGCTGGTCTCTCAAGAAGCAAGGTGATAGGCATATTCCCAAAAGAGACGGGCGAAGTCTGCAAATGCCCAATCCAATCGTTCGTAGGTCGTTGGCGCTAGGGGAGTATCATAAGCGAGGAGTACCAGAACGTATGCCTGCTCATTGCCGTTCTGTTGCCAGGCAATTAGGGCTGTATCGCCTAGGATGAGCGCATCTTTTGTTATGGAACCGCGCACATTGAAGAACTGCGCTCTTTCAGGCATCCGATCTCTTAAGGTTGCTAATCTGCCCCTGGTATCTGGAGCATATTCCGACAGATATTCCAGAATAATCTCCTGGGCTTCGGGTGGAAGGATTGGCTCCTCATAGAGCATTTCGTACAAACGAGCGATGTCGCGAGCTGTCGAGCGATGTGTCTTCAGGACCGTATTTTTCAATCCCCATTCGGCCAACGTTTTCTGCGCGTGCAATCCGTTGAATTTTATCGTTTCAAGGAGTACGCTCGTGGCGGCCTCCTCGGAATACACCAACATTGCGCGCAAGAGCTGCCTGTAGGTTCTTCCACCATTTCCGTACCTAGCGATGTATTCCCGATACTCAGCTGGCCGAAGTCCCGTTCTTTCTAGAGATTTGAAGAAAAGCACGGCAATTGGCAACCTGATAATAGAAGGCGCATAGGTAGGTCTGTCGGCGCGGCGATCGTAGATAGTATGGTCTTTTCTAATATCCCGCACCAGCACCCGCCACTCACCGCCTGTCTGGTCAATGAGCGAATTGACCTGCTCGATGAAGTTGTGTTGTTCTGTAGAGAGGAGACGGGGCGGGACTTTCCTCCGAATGACGTCGAAACCGCCATAGCCTGTGAGACCGTACAAACGGCTCTTTTCCTTATTTGTGTAGTCATAGAAAAGACCAACGTTGGGTTGGGAAGGGTCATAGAGTAGAGCTTCTTGAACAGTATAGCCATCAGGTCCATTGATATTGGTCACAGTATAAGCTCGACCGGCGCCATCCACGCGGGTAATGGTCAACATATGGTTGAAAGTGCCGCGAGAGCCCGCGTGAAGATACACGAAATCGCCAGGGAACAAAGGAAAGGCAGAAAAATCAAATTCGTTGATAGGGGTTTCAAAGTGATAGTACTCAAAGTGTGTGGGGGGGAATGCCTCCGTCACTACGTCGATCTTCTCGTTGAACTGCAGCAGCCAGAAATCGTGTACATCCACATATACATCAAGAAGACCGCTATCGCGCAGTAACGCAACTGCCAGGGGGCCGCACATATTGGAGGCGTGGGAACTCGTTCCTGCAAAGGCCATCTGTTGGGCAAGAGCATTGGCCTCGCGCTCGGTAGGAGCAAGATATCCGAGAGAGACCTGATACAGCCTTTCGGCCGCCTCCTGATTCAGAATGCCCGTTGCCGTGAAGACAGGCGTGGCGGGCAGTTCGGCCAGAGGACCAGGAACCAGATCGAGAACGGGAAGATTGAGAAAAGTAGACGTAGGACTGGGCGTCGCCGCGAAGTCGACCAGGGAGGTGTTGAAGAGGGCAGGATCGGCAGGCGCGGCCAATGTGACCGCTGGCGGTGTATTCCAAACTACCAACACCATTAATAGGACAAAGGTAAGGAAAACCCAAAAGCCAATGAAGATCCAGAGAGCGTCCCAGGCAGATGATTTCTGTGTCACAGATGTGCTCCTTTGAAGAAAGCAAAGTGCTCCTGGGATAAGCAAAAAAATTCCTCTTTTCAGTATAAAAGTTTTTCCCATAGCGTCAAGCATAATTAGGGAAGCCATGTGTGCTCAAGAGATATCCTAATTCGCGATTAGAAGGTCAAACGAGGGAACAGGAGGAAGATTCAGAATTTAACGCAATGTTAACCTTTCCTTCCTGCGCTGTTAATTCGGCGCGGGTATCCTATAGGCGCAAATTAACTCTCAAGAAAGGAGTAGGTAGGTATGTTTAAAACTGCATCTTCTATTTTATTGGCAGGCGTTGCCACGGTGTTGGTGTTAACAGCTTGCGGGCCGTCGGCGGCCGTGTCCACCCCAACTCCGCAAGTCGTTATCCAGACTCAAGTGGTGGAGAAGATTATCACACCAACTCCCGGTCCCCTAGAAGGGACTATTCTTGTGGATGGATCGAGCACAGTCGCGCCGATCACGATAGCTATCGCCGAGGAGTTCCAAAAGCAAAATCCGGAAGTCCGCGTGCCGGTGGGAATTTCAGGCACCGGTGGTGGCTTCAAGAAGTTCTGTGCCGGCGAAACGGATCTTACGAATGCATCGCGTCCGATTAAGGCGTCAGAAGTGGAACTCTGTAAGCAGAATGGAGTCGAGTATGTGGAGCTTCCGGTCGCCTTTGACGGCATTGCCATTGTGGTGAATCCGTCCAACAACTTCGCTTCTTGCCTGACCGTTGAGGAGCTAAAAAAGATGTGGCAGCCGGAGGCGGAAGGGCAAGTTACAAATTGGAGCCAGATTCGCAGCGAGTTTCCCAAACAGCCCCTGGCGCTCTACGGACCTGGTGTGGACTCGGGCACCTATGATTACTTCACCCAAGCCATTGTAGGCAAGGAAGGAGCCAGCCGCGGTGATTTTCTTCCCAGCGAAGACGATAACGTGCTGGTGCAAGGCATTGCCGGCGATCCAAACGCTCTGGGTTTCTTTGGCCTGGCTTATTATGAAGAGAATCAAGACAAGTTGAAATTAGTCGCCGTTGATAGCGGGAACGGATGTGTTCTGCCGAATACGGAGACCATCGCTAATGGCACGTACCAGCCGCTTTCGCGTCCGCTCTTCATTTACATAAATCGCCAGCGGATCGATACGAAAGATGAAATCAGCGCGTTTGTGGCCTTCTACCTGGCGCATGCCAAACAGCTTGTGGCAGATGTCGGTTACATTCCTCTCACGGACGAGCTTTACCGGCTGGCACAGGCTCGCTATGATAAACGAATCACCGGATCCATCTTTGAAGGCTTGGGATCAGTGGTCGGTGTTTCATTGAGCGATCTACTAAGCAAGGAAAGGTAAAGAAAAAAATCGAGAGTTTGCAATCGGGCAGTAGCATATCGCTGCTACTGCCCGATAGGAGTCTCAATCCTATGGAATCCTATAAACTTGATCGAATGTCAACGTCTCGATCGCGCCGCGGCGAGCAAGTCATCCGCGCGCTTTTGTTTCTCCTGGCGATGATTTCTGTTTTGACAACGCTAGGAATTATCATTGTGCTTCTCCAGGAGACCGTTGTCTTCTTCCGCGAGGTTTCTTTCGCTCAGTTCTTTCTGGACACCCGTTGGACGCCGCTCTTCGCGTCAAAGCGTTTTGGAATCTGGCCGTTGGTGAACGGCACGCTGCTGGTGACCGTAGTCGCCATAGCGCTGGCATTGCCTCTCGGGTTGCTTTCTGCGTTGTTTATGAGCGAGTACGCCGGTGAGCGGTTGCGTCGTTGGCTCAAGCCTATCCTTGAGATATTGGCCGGGGTACCCACCGTGGTATACGGTTATTTCGCGCTGACGTTTATCACCCCTATCCTGCAAAAGCTTTTCCCTCAAACCCAGGTTTTCAATGCCCTCAGCGCTGGCCTGGCTATGGGGTTCATGATTCTACCCCTTGTAGCATCCATCTCGGAGGATGCTTTTTCGGCTGTACCTGCGGCGCTTCGCGAAGCCGCTTATAGCCTTGGCGCCACGCGACTAGAAGTATCAACCCAGGTGGTGCTGCCGGCAGCATTCTCTGGCGTCACGGCAGCTTTCATTCTAGCAATGTCGCGGGCCATTGGGGAGACGATGATCGTCGCTATCGCTGCTGGACAGCAGCCGAAGCTAACCTTAAATTTGCTTGAATCCATCGAGACGATGACAGCTTACATTGTCCAAGTTAGTCTTGGGGATACCCCTCACCAGAGCATTGCCTATAAGACCATTTTTGCGGTTGGGATGATGCTTTTCCTGATGACATTTGCCATGAATCTTGCCAGTCACATCATTGCCCGCCGCGTTCGGGAGGTGTATGAATGAGGCGCTCCATCCTTGCCAACGGAGAGTTTGAGGTTGCTCTGCAGCGACGTCAAAAGAGGAACAAGATATTTGCTTTCGTAGCCTTCTTGGCGATTCTTCTGGCGCTGACGCTTCTTCTTATATTGCTTATTGATATTTTCGTGGACGGTCTCCCTTGGCTCAGCCCGAAATTGTTTACAGAATTCCCGTCGCGCTTTCCAGAAAAAGCCGGCTTACGATCGGCATTGCAAGGATCGCTTTGGCTGATGGTACTTACTGCTCTGATAGCCGTCCCCGTAGGGGTCGGAGCGGCAATCTATCTGGAGGAATATGCGCCGCGCAGCCGGCTGACGCGCTTTATCGAAGTCAACATCGCGAATTTGGCCGGTATCCCATCCATTATCTATGGTCTACTTGGGCTGGGATTATTCGTCCGCGGGTTGGGGTTAGGACGCAGTCTCATGGCAGGCGTGCTGACCATGTCGCTGGTTATCTTGCCCGTCATTATTGTCTCAGCACGCGAGGCCTTGCGGGCAGTGCCTAACTCCCTGCGTGAAGCGGCCGTTGCCCTCGGCGCTTCCCCGTGGGAGGTAGTACGCGATCATACCCTTGTATATGCGATGCCGGGCATTCTAACAGGAGTCATTCTAGCACTTTCGCGAGCCATTGGAGAAACTGCTCCTCTCATTACGATTGGCGCGTTGACGTATATCGCCTTCGATCTACGCGGCCCTTTTGACATGTTCACTGTATTGCCCATTCAGATATTTAACTGGGTGTCCTTGCCAAAGGCTGAATTCCATCATCTGGCTGCCGCCGGTATGATTATCCTGCTCGTGGTGCTTCTCAGCATGAACAGCTTGGCAATCTGGTTGCGCAATCGACTTCAACAAAACTGGTAAAGGTAAAGACCTATGGAAAACACGGCGACTGTTACAACGACCAATAATACTCTGGCAATGGATGTTCGATCTCTCCATGTCTGGTATGGAAGTTTCAAGGCTATCGAGGATGTTTCTTTGCCTGTATACCGGCATAGCATTACCGCTATTATCGGCCCTTCCGGCTGTGGAAAGAGTACGTTCTTACGCGCGTTGAACCGAATGAACGAATTGATTCCTGGTGTCCGTACAGAAGGCGAGGTGATTTTCAACGGCCAAAACATTTACGCGCCTGGTGTAGACGCTGTATCCATACGGCGACGAGTAGGAATGGTCTTCCAGAAACCCAATCCTTTTCCGAAAAACATTTATGAAAACGTCGCTTGGGGTGTGCGCATTAACGGTTTCCGTGGCTCGCGCGCCGACATGGATGCCCTGGTAGAACATGCCTTACGCCGAGCGGCGCTATGGGACGAAGTAAAAGACAAGCTTCACCAGAGCGGCTTGTCGCTTTCTGGCGGACAACAGCAACGTTTATGTATTGCTCGCGCCATCGCTCTGGAGCCGGAGGTCATCCTTATGGATGAACCTGCCTCCGCACTTGATCCCATTGCAACGTTGAAGATCGAGGAGCTGATGCATGAACTGAAACAAGAGTACACTATTGTCATTGTGACTCATAACATGCAGCAAGCAGCGCGGGTCTCCGACTATACTGCGATGATGATGCTGACGGACGTGGAAAAACGTTCTGGCGCCATTATCGAGTTCGACCGCACACAAAAGATCTTCACCAATCCCAGGGACAAGCGAACAGAAGATTATGTGACCGGTCGTTTTGGGTAGGCCTTGATTTATAATCAGAAGGAGAGCACGAGATGCGGAAAACCTTTCAAAGTGAAATTGCACAAATCAAGGATGAAATCCTTGTACTTGGTTCCATGGTCGAACAGGCTTTATTACAGGCGGTGGAGGCACTCAAACAACGCGATGTCAACGCTTCGCGGCGTATTCTGGATATGGATTTGCAAATCAATGCACGCCGATTCGCGATTGAGAATCAGGTGGTCGTTTTAATCGCTACCCAGCAGCCGATGGCGCGCGATCTGCGCCTGTTGGCTGCCATCCTGGAAATTGCGGGGGAACTGGAACGGATGGGCGATTATGCGAAAGGAATCGCCAAGATAAACCTGCGCATGGGCGATGAGCCCTTGCTGAAGCCGCTCATTGATATTCCGCTTATGGCGCAACGGGGCGTGGATATGCTCCACCGCGCTCTTACCGCTTTTGTTAACGAAGACGTTATTCTGGCGCGCTCCATTCCGGCAGAAGACGATGAGGTGGATGACCTGTATAACCAGGTCTACCGCGAATTGATGACCTTTGTACTTCAGGACCCTGGGAACATTGAACGCGCTAACTGGCTACTGTGGGCAGCACATAATCTGGAACGTTTCGCCGACCGTGTCAGCAACATTTGTGAGCGTACTCTGTTTTACCTCACCGGAGAAGTCGTTGAGTTGAACGGGCAAAGTCCTGTAAATGCGAAAAGACAATGACGGCGACAATTTTAGTTGTTGAGGATGATGATACATTACAGGAGACGCTGGCCTACAACCTGCGCAAGGAGGGATACCTTGTGGAAACCGCTGGCGATGGGCTGACCGCGCTGCAACTGGCCTTACAACGCAAGCCCGATCTCATCTTGCTCGATATCATGCTTCCTGGACTGGATGGTATCGAGCTCACCCGACGGCTGCGACAACAGTCCAATGTTCCTATACTAATGCTTACTGCTCGCGACGACGAGGTGGACAGAGTTGTCGGCCTAGAAGTCGGCGGGGACGATTACCTAACCAAACCTTTCTCCATGCGTGAACTGATGGCGCGCGTTAAGGCGCATTTGCGACGCTCCTCTCTAGCAATGGCCATGGCCCAGGAAAAGGAGGAGAAGGAGGAGAAAGATCTCTCTTCTCTTATCTTTGACGACCTGATTGTTCACCGCTCTCGCCGTGAAGTCACATTAGGTGGACAATTGCTTGCGCTCAAACCAAGAGAATATGAATTGCTGTTGTACTTCGCCGAGCATCCGCGTCGTGTGCTCTCGCGTGAGCGCATCTTGCAAGAAGTTTGGGGCTGGGAATACCTCGGCGATAGCCGCACAGTAGATGTGCACGTTCGTTGGCTGCGGCAGAAGATCGAGGTTGACCCTTCTCGGCCGACTCGCCTCGTTACCGTGCGCGGCGGTGGTTACCGTTTTGAGGGCTGATTCCTGTTCCCCCTGCAGCATGACCTTGCTCTGGCTTTTGTTGTGCGCCCTATCGCTGACCCTCTTGTGGGTATCTTGGCGTTACTGGCTGTTCCGTCGTAGACTTAAGGCTTTTATACAGTGGTTGCGCGCCTTGAAAGAGGGGGCTTTGCCGCCGGAACAATTGTCAGCCGATATACCAGGGTTAGAAGACCTTGCCAGCGCCGTGCATGCCGTGTTGCTATCTTTCCGACAGACAATTGCCACGTTCCAGGCCGAACACGCGCGCTTGGCAAACATCATGGAGCAACTCACAGACGGCATTTTGATCGCGGACGAGGAGGGGATTGCCCGCTTTGTCAACCCGGCTGCCAAACGCATTTTTGGCGCCAACGATGCTCTTGTGGGGCGCTCTATACCGCAAATCTTACGTCACCATCGCCTCATCGAAGCGTGGAAGAATGCCCGCGCGAGCAAGGAAATCCAGATAGAGGCAGTAGAATGGCCGCAACGCCGCTTGTTCCTGCAACTCATTGTTATTCCAGACCAACAGGGCAGCAAGGAAATTCTGTTGCTGGTGCAGGATTTGACGCGAGTCCGTCATCTGGAAACCATACGGAGGGATTTCATCAGCAATTTCTCTCATGAGCTGCGCACCCCATTGGCAGCGTTGACAGCGCTAGCCGAAACGCTTCAGGAGATAGATCCAGAAGACGTGGACACTTCTCGTCGCTTCTTGCAGCGCATACAACACGAAGTGGAGATTTTAAACAGAATGGCCTCAGAATTGCTAGAACTGGCACTCTTAGAAGCAGGAAAAGAGACTCTGGTAATGCGCACTTTCTCGCCTGTTGAGTTGATTGAGCGTGTGGGAGAGCGGATGCGTTTGCATGCCGAGCGGGCCGGCTTGCATTTTTATCTTAAATATCCAGACAATTTGCCGACCTTGCGCGCCGATGATACAAAATTGGAGCGCGTTTTGGTTAGCCTGTTGCACAACGCGGTTAAGTTCACACCGGCCGGCGGCGAGGTGATCTTACAAGCGGAATGGGTAGGGGATGGAATACGCTTCGCCGTGCGTGACACAGGAATTGGCATTCCTGCGGACGAATTGCCGCGTATCTTTGAGCGTTTCTACCGCGTGGACCGTTCTCGCCATGGGGAAGGAAGCGGACTAGGGCTTTCGATTGCGCGTCACCTCGTTGAAGCGCATGGGAGCAGGCTGGAAGTAGAGAGCAGGGAAGGACACGGCAGTACCTTCTCCTTTGTCATGCCTCTCTCGAAAAGTATCTCCACTTATTATTATTAGTCGCTACATGTTTGCCGAACCTGTTAGAAACTCTCCGTTGGAGACAGGGGAATTCGCCTTGACAGCGTGAGACTTTGGCGATACAATATTCTTTGTTTTTGATAAGTATTATTATCACAAGCATAAAGAAAGTGTCCCAGAAAAGTGTTGCTCAGGCCATAAACGATTATTTGACGACTGTAGAACAGTCGCGCAGCGTCAACACTGCGCGCACGTATCAAAATGCTTTGCGTCTCTTTTGTGCGGTCTTGCAAGAATACGGGATTGATCCTCAAACCTCCCCCACTACAAACTTGACGGAGGAGGTCATCGTTGGCCTGGCAACCTATTTGAAAAATTTTTCCGCTGCTACCGAGCGTCTCTACCTGCAAGCAGTCAAAGGTTTTTACATTTACCTCGATTCGGAACAACTGGCCAACGTTAACCTTTCTCGATTGAACTTGTTGCTCCGTCAACGCACTCGCCGCGCAGGCATTCGGTTGCCGCAATTCCCACGCGAGGAGATTGACCTTCTGCTCCGGTATGTAAACGACTTCCCTGCCAGTTTGTCCGACAAAGTTCCACTACACAAAAGACTGCGCGCGCTGCGCGATCGCGCCTTTTTGATTCTCCTGGCCGATACTGGCTTGCGTGTCCACGAGGCCTGTGCGCTCCGACGCGGCGACATAGATTGGGCTGAAAGCCGCGCGCTGATCATCGGGAAAGGAAACAAGCAAGCTGTGGTGCGTTTTTCCAGCCGCAGCCTGCGCGCCTTACAAGAGTATCTCGTTGCTCGCGCGGCGCTCGACGGCGCCTCGGGAAAGCCGCTAGCCTCTCTTCCGTTGTTTGCCCGTCATGATAAAGGAGCCGGCAAGAAAGTCAAACCGATCACCACAACCACCGGGCGAAATGTTGTTGCTAACTGGACGCGTCGCGCTCTCGGCGAGGAGGCCGTTGGGCGCATCACGCCACATTCATTCCGTCATTACTTTGTCACCACTGTTTTGCGCGCCAGCGGAAATCTCAAATTGGCACAGGCCCTGGCGCGCCATGCCAATATCCAGGTTACCCAGCGCTACGCGCATCTTTCGGATGATGAATTAGACCGGGGATATTACGAAATTTTTGAAAGCAGGCGTCCAGAGTGATTCGTCTATTCCTACATTCCTACTTGATCCATGGTTCTGCGTAGCGCCGCCAGTAATCCTCATAAGCGGCCATCAGGCGACGGGTTATTTCTCCCACTCGACCCTCCCCCACTTTGCAATCGTCAATCTGTACAATGGGAACAATACCGCGCGAACTACTGGTCAGGAAAGATTCGGTAACCTGCGACAATTCGGCTGTTGCCAAAGACCGATACCGCACTGGTATCCCCCTCCCCCGCGCTAGCCGGAGCACGATCCGACGCGTGACGCCCGGCAAAACGCCTTGCCTGGCTGTACCGAGTTGCCCATCGCGCACGTAGAAAAAATTGCTGGTTAATCCTTCTAGAATGCGGCCATGCGAGATCATCAACGCCTCAAACGCCCCGCTTTCCTGTGCCCTTAGGCGGGCCTGTTGACTGGTTTCGATAAAGCTGGTGGCTTTGAGATCCGGCCGAACGCGGCGCAACGGCACGGTAATCACACATACACCCCGGCTATATACTTCTTGCGGTAATGGAAAAAACGGCTCGATGGCAAGATACATCTCTCCTTGATAGGTGAGGATAGGGCGAACCCGAGCTTCGTAGGGTAAACCGGACAACAACTCGGCTATTCCCTGACGCAAATGCTTTTCCTCCACGGCCGGTTGAATGCCCTGGCGATGTGCTGGTGCATATAACCGCCGAAGATGAAAACGCAACCCAAGGACACGCCGCCCATTGTCAAACGTGCGAAATGTGGTGTACAGGCCTGGCGGCAATTGTCGAGTAATCGTATCCAGCGAATCTGTCTCGGAGAAGAAGAGGGGGCGGATTCCCTCGGGAGTAATTTGAAGAACGCGAACCGTCGCCATAGTCTAAGAAAGCCGAATCCGCAGGATGTTGGCACAATCGGCGTGTCGAAAATGCGTCAAGAGGGTTTTTGTACAGGGAAATTCCAGCATTCTCAGAGTATAATCGTTTCGCCTATGTCAGCTTTGTCCTACCTTGTGGCAATTGTTGGCGCCGGCCCGGCCGGTCTGTTTGCAGCGCGCAAATTGGCCGAACACGGCGTACGAGTTGTGTTATTCAACCGCGATGTGAAACCAGGAGGACTGGCAGAATATGGCATTTATCCCGATAAGTTGAAGATGAAGCGCGCCTTGCGCGAACAATTCCGACAAATCCTATCTTCTCCTCTTATTGACTACTATGGCAACGTGACAGTCTGTAGCGAAGGCAGCGTGACACTCGAGGTATTGCTCTCCGCATTTCACGCTGTTCTGGTCGCAACGGGCGCGCAGGGAACCAAGTGGCTACGCGTTCCCGGAGAAACATTGCCAGGCGTCTATCATGCCAAGAATTTCGTTTATCATTATAATCGTCTGCCTCCGTTCAGTCAGCGCAACTTTCTCATTGGGCGTCGTGTGGCCATTGTAGGGGGCGGGAATGTGATGATAGACGTCGCTCGATACTTGATTCGGGAAAGGAAGGTAGATGAAGTTGTAGCCGTTGTTCGGCGCGGGCCGGCCGAGGTCAAATTTAGCCGCAAAGAGTTGGGAGCCATCGCGGCCAATTTGGACTTGCAGGCAATACACAACGAATTTGCTCGGTTAGATCCAATCCTAAAAGCAGTAGGGCAGGACGGCGAGGTCATTAGGCAGACTTTCCTCATGACCCGGAAAGACGCTCTCCCACCTGTCTCGGATACGCGTTTCCGTTTTGAATTTCTTGCCTCGCCAGTGCGGGTTCTGGGCGATTTGATCCATGGCGTTTCCGCACTCAAAGTCGAGGAGAACGTGCTGGTGCGCGTAGGCGATCAGGTCAAAGCGCGTGGGACGAGCCTAACCCGTCACATCGAGGTCGACACCGTTATCTTTGCCGTTGGAGATACCGTTGAGCGCGCGTTCTGCCTGCCGGTCTATGGCGATGTGTATGCTACTACGCCGGCACCGCGTTTCCCGATACGCGGCATTTCCTTTGAAGCCTGCAATCCCGACATGCATCAACCCGCAGAGGGCGTGTTCCTGGCCGGGTGGGCGCGCCAACCAAGCACCGGTCAGGTCGGCTATGCAAAGCTCGATAGTGAAATGGCTGTCGAGGCCATTCTCCGATATCTACAGACCCAACGGCCCATACCGCAGGCCGATGTATTCCTTCGCCAATTCGATCGCAGGCTGGAAGAGATTCAACGGCCTTTGGTGCGAAAAACCGACCTAACCAACCTGGAGGAGGCAGAGCGCGCTCGGGCTGCTCAATTGAGCGTGGAAGACTTCAAATTCCCTACAAACGAGGAAATGTTTGCCGCCATGGGATTGAGTTCCTGATACTCATACTCTTCCGCGCCCTTCCATGATAGAGCTTCCACAGTTGGGGCAAAACGTTTCCCCGCCGGCAAGCACATAACCACAGTACGAACAGGTGCGCGGTTGTACCTTGCCCAACGGCGCGCCACAAGCGATACAGGTCGGTTCACCGACCGGGTTGGCCACCCCACCGTATGCGCATGTCAAACGAGCTAAACGCTCACTGAGCTAATGGCCGGCGCCGGTCGCTCGCGCGACGGCCTCCACTACACGCCAGACACGGTCTGATAACTGCAGATGATTGATGTCCTGGGCCCGATCATCCAGGCGACTGAATTATAAGCGGATTGACGATGGTAGAGAACGCTGTCGTCCCTAGACTGGCGGCCGCGCCCAATCACTCTTGTTGTCCAACGGCGACCATAACGCCATCCTCGACTTTTTGAAGATACACAGTCGGAGCGGTATGGCCGCCAGAGCGCCTTGTTGGCGCCGTAGCGATCTGTACAACCATGTTGTTTTCCTCGCCCACCTGCTGGGTACGTAAGTCACCTTGATCGAACTCTGCCATCAAAGCGTGACCGAAGTCTGTTGGGGTCAGGTTGCCGTGATAGATGCGCTTTTCCATGCTTGTCGGGTATAATCCTCAACGAAATATTATACTTGTTTTTTCTCAATGAATCTCTGCCGCACCTTTTGCCCTCAGAAGTCGCTTGTCCTGGTGTTGGTCGGCGCGATCGCTTGGATGGCGCTGTATGCTACGCCGTCGGTAGGTTTGGTTGCCGCGCAGCAACCTACCGGCTCGGTGCCAACTGTAACCGGCACGGCTACCGGTCCACTGGTTAAGGCGGCGCTGACCTCCAATGTGCCTGTATATGCCGGTCCAATCCCCGGCGTATATCCGATTATTGGCTACCTCGTTCCAGATCAAGTTGTGCCGGCGCTGGGTCGTACAGCAGACAGCGCCTGGATCCAAATCGTCTATTACGGTGTACCCGACAATGAAGGTTGGGTTTATGCATTGTACTTGACCCTTGTCAAGGGGAATTTGCCTCCGGTGGTCGCCACGCCCGTTCCTCCCACCCCCTATAAGACACCTACCATGAGCGCTGGCCTGGCAACGCTGGTAGCCGGCGCCGCGACGCCGCTACCCACCTTTACTTCTCCTCCTCCCCTTTCTATTCCAACGTTTGCCGCTTTCTCCCCTCTCGCTTCAGAAACCCCAAGGGGCGTTCTGATTTCGTTGCTCTTGGCCATCGGGCTTTTTGGCGTACTGATTTCCTTCTTGCGGAGACGCTGACTATGTCCAGATATTTTTGCTGTGCCCTAGGAAGATTCCTGCTCGTTGCTACTGGAATCGCCTTTGCCGTGACGCGCTCAGGTCATGCGGCCCCAACGACGCAAATGGCATCGGAAGTGTATGTTGTGGTCACATTTGAGGATGGCGTCAACGTCCGCGGCGGGCCAAACACGGCATTCTATCCTGTGGTAGGCCACTTGAAGCCGGGCCAGACTGCGCCAGCATTAGGTCGCACCCCAGAAAGCGATTGGATTCAAATCGCCTATCCTGATGCTCCCGGTGGAGTTGGTTGGGTATATGCCTACTATGTTGAGTTGCGAGGCGGGGTGCCGCCGATTGTTCCCACCCCCTTGCGCCCTTTGCCTCTGGTTACCGATACCGTACCCGCTGACATAATGACGGCTTTGGCGCCCTTACCCACCCCCACGCGCTTGCCTACCTTCACCCCTCCCCCACCGCTTGTTGTACCAACTTACCCGACGCCGTCAGCAACAGTGGCCGGGCGAACAGCGGTCGTTCCTCTTGTCCTCGCATTGACTTTGTTGGGCTTTCTTTCGGCATTCCTAGCGCGCCGCGCGCGCTGATCAAAACAAAGCGCGATTCGCCCGAATCCACTTAAACAATCGTTCAATACCCTCCTCCACGCCGATCTTGGGTCTCCACCCTAACTCACATTCGGCCTTGCGAATATCAGCGATAAATACTCGTTGATCGCCCGGGCGCCAGTCGCCGCGCTTGACCGGAATAGGATGGCCGATCAGTTTTTCGAGAATGGGACCAAACTCTTGCCAGATAGAAACAGCGTTCTCCGGTCCGCCGCCCATGTTGTAAACCCGACCTTGCACGGTGTCTATGCGTTCAATAGCCGCGTCGTAAGCATTCAGTAGATCATCCACGAAAAGAAGATCGCGCACTTGCTTGCCATCGCCGTAAACCGTAATCGGGCGACCGGTTACCGCCGCAATGACAAACCACGCGACCCAACCCTGATCCTCGATGCCCATCTGGCGTTCGCCATAGATGCACGATTGACGAAAGACTACCGTAGGGAGGCCGTAGATACGGTGATAATCACGCACATATTGGTCACCGCAGCCTTTTGAAACCCCATAGGGGCTATGGAAATCCAGCGGTTGAGTCTCTGGACAGCCGTAAGGCAAAGATGCATATTCCCAACGCGTTTCTCGTTCCACCACCGCGACGTTTTCCATTTCCCCGTAGACTTTGTTCGTGGAAGCGTATAGGACAATCGGACGCCGGTCGCTGAGACGCGCTGCTTCGAGCACGTTGAATGTGCCCAGCGCATTGACTTCGAAGTCCTCGCGCGGTCTGACCACGGAAGTCGTCACGGCTACTTGGGCTGCCAGATGGAGGATAACATCCGCCCGGCGGCAAGATGCGGTCAACAAGGCGGCGTCGCGTACATCGCCAACGATAAGGCGAAACGATTTTTCGCCAAATTTCTCCTTCAACCAGGTTAAATTATGTACCGCGCCTGCGCGCGAAAGATTATCGTAAATTGTAACTTCCTCGCCGCGTTCCAACAGGCGATAGACGTAGTTTGATCCAATAAAGCCGGCGCCGCCAGTGACAAAGTAATGACGAGCCATGGAAAGCCTCCGCAGGATGCAAGATGTTTTGCAATCTTAGAAGGGAAGCTGCGCATCAAGAAGCGTGAAAGGAAACGCGTCGAGGGTAAGGGATGAGCAGCAGGAAGCCAAGCACGATGACTGCTTGGCCGATTTGAACGCCAACTGCCTGCCAGGGACCGAACAACGGTACGCGCGGCGGGGGTTGCGTTCCCATACCGAAAATATCGGCCATGCCGGAGACTGCTGCAATAACATAACCGGTAGCAACCAGCCGCTGCCCGATGTCTGCCGCAAGCGTGCGTTCGCCGTTCTTCCAGAAGGCAATGAAACCCACATAGCCACCCAGGCACATCATGGCCAGCCCAACCAAGAAAACAGCAATCTGGACGAAGCCCACCACAGGACTCCGATCCAGGCCAAAAAGTGCCGGCCTGGCGCCAAGCAGAAAGACGACAAAGCCCAGCAAGGTAAAGACAGCGCCGGCGTACACCCGCCAGCGCAAAGGAGTTGCTTGGGGGCTAGTATCCGAAGAGAGTTGTCGAGACTTTGGAATGGTCATGGTAAATTCTCCCGTAAGTGGCGCAACCAATTGTCTCCCAAAATGGCTGCGATATCGCGCTCGGAGTACCCTCTTTTTGCCAGGACCACGGACAATTTCTGTAAATCGGCAACGGTATCTACGTCTGCCGGTGCAGACTCCACGCCAAAACCGCCGTCAAAATCGCTGCCTAGGCCGACATGCTGCGCATCTCCAGCCAATTGACAGATATGGTCAATGTGTATAGCAACCGTATCGAGAGTGATTCCGTCCCGCCCATCGGAGGGCCTCCAGCCGGCTTGCAGAAAACGACAGTAGGGGACGATTCCGATGATTGCATCCCGGTTGATCAATTGGCAAATCAGTTCATCGGAGAGCAGACGGTTGCCTTCATAACCCGGAACACACGCAGCCGCGTTTGCGTGGCTGGCGATAATAGGACCCTCGTAACGATCAATCGCCTGACGCGCTGCCGCCTCATCCATGTGGCTGACATCCAGGGTAAGGCGCAGCTCGGCCATGACTTCCAGTAACTCGCGCCCTTCCGCGGTGAGAGGCCCTGGCTCGTTGGTGCCGCCGCAGTAGCGCGTCCTAGCCCAGGCTGGCCCAACGATGCGCACACCTTCCTCCCACCATTGTTCCAACTCAGAAGGGGTGCGAATGCCCTCGCCTCCTTCCATCAGGACAACGAAGCCAACAGGGTGACCTTGTCGAGACTTATCCTGCCAGTCTAAGAGCAGGGTCTGAAGTTGATGTCGCGTTGTGATGAAAACAAAACGCTCGGGATGGGTTTCCACAAGAGCATGATAGGCTTCCAATTGACGATGGTAAACCTGCCAGGCTTCCTCAGGCGTAGTATAGCAGAGAATCTCCCAGTCGCCGCGCTTAAGGCGGGTCGGAGTTGCAAATAAGGAAGCGAAGACAATTGCTACCTGTCCGTTTTGATAATCAGGCCAACCCAACAAGGTATGACCGTTTTTCATTGGCGCGAGGGAACGATTTACTTCTTCCAGTCGGCGCGTTTCTATGGCGGAGCGCGTGTAATCTCGCCCAAAGGTCAACATGTTCCAGGCAAGATCTTCGTGGGCATCAATCACAAGAGCCATGGAGGGGGACGCATCTTCAAGGGCCAGGAGGAATGATGAAACAATGGCCAGCTTAGCAGGACAAGCCATCGTTACCCGGAACCGGGGGAGACAACCTATGCTTGCGTTGCGGCTTCCTGACCACTCTTCTGTGGCGATTCCTGCGAAGGCGATCCTGGTCGCAAGGATACGGTTTCCTCGCTCGTTGCGTGGCTTGCTAATTCGAGTTGAACGCCTTCCAAATCAATTTGTTTGAGATCGAGATCTTTATACGCGCCCGAGTCCACTTTGCGCAGGCTCAGGCCAATACGGCGCTGTTCTGGGTCAATGCGGATGATTCGTAGCGTGACGACATCGCCCTCGTGCAATTTCTCTTTTGGATGTTCGATGCGCGTATCACTGATTTCAGAAATATGAATGAGGCCTTCCAAATCTCCTTCCAGTCTAGCGAAAGCACCGAACTTCGTCAGGCGGGTAATGACGCCTTCTACCAGTTGACCGACCTTGAATTTCTCCACCTTCTTACGCCAGGGGTCCTCTTGCAATGCGCGTATGGAGAGGCCAATTCGCTTCCGTTCGCGGTCTATACTGATGACTTTGACGCGCACTTCCTGGCCTACCTCGAGCACCTCGGACGGGTGTTGAACTCGATCCCATGAGATTTCAGAGAGGTGCACCAGGCCGTCCGCTCCACCAATATTGACGAAAGCGCCAAAATCGGCCAGACTGGACACACGTCCTGTACGCACCTCACCTTCGTGCAATTCCTCAATAACACGCTCCTTAAGCGATTGACGCGTTTCGCTGCTGGCCGCGCGTTCCGAGAGAATCAAGCGACGGCGATGACGATCCACCTCAATAACGCGCACAGTTACCGGTTCGCCGATCATGCTGGCGTAGCGTTGCTCGGCCTTTTCACCGCTCATTTGCATCCGTCTGCTGAGGCCAATCTGCGAGGCCGGCACAAAACCCCGAAGACCGTGCACCGGCACAATCAATCCGCCTTTGTTATACCCCTCTACCTTGCTTTCGTAGACTTCCCCGGCCTCGAGCATTCTTTCCACAGCGTCCCAGCTCCGCTGCTCTTGCGCGCGCGTGTAGGAAAGCAAAATCGTCCCATTTGTGTCATCGGCAGAGACAACATAGACGGAGATCTGCTGTCCTATTTGGAGCGACTCACGCTCCTCTGGCGGAATGGCCTCCAGTTCCTTGCCAGTGATGACGCCCTCCGACTTGGCGCCCACGCTGACAAGAATCTGACCGGCGCTCTTGCTGGCGACCACGCCGGTGCGGATTTCGCCGGCTTGCGGAAAGTCTAGGAGCATTTCTCCTTTTTCCTGCAAGAGGGCTTCCATATTCACCTGATTATTGCGTTCATTCTCGCTTGAACTGTGCTCGGGTGCGTCCCCCTGCCCGAGGGGGATAGAGGTGGATTCCATCAGACCACAACTCCGGATATGAGATTATTTAGGATTATACAGGCGAACGGATAACTTGGCAACCCTCTCTTACTGCGCATACAAGAGTCGTTGATATCGGCGGTGTGGTTTTGGAGCATAACTCCTCGGAAATTATGCTGCCACTTTTGCGTGGATACTTGCTGCTTCTAGAAATTTAGCAGTATAATCCGCCCGCTTCTAATTTCAAAACGAGGATGGAACACTATGATTGACGTCAACGATCTCCGCAAAGGAGTAACCTTTGAGCTGGACGGGCAATTGTGGCGCGTGCTGGAATATAGTCACCACAAACCAGGGCGCGGAAACGCGACTATTCGCGTCAAGGCGCGCAATCTACGAACCGGCGCCACCCTGGAAAAGACCTTCATTTCCGGCAATCAGGTTCAGGAGGCGCGGCTTGAGTTCCATAACGTCCAATACCTGTATAATGACAGCGAGTTCTACTACTTCATGGATAATGAAACCTTCGAGCAGTGGACAGTCAGGGCCGAGGTAATCGGTGAAGCAGCTGGTTTTTTGAAAGAGGGCACAGAATGTAAACTCACATTTTACAAAGGGGAGCCGCTGGACGTTGAGTTACCTTTGACGGTCGACTTGAAAGTCGTCTACGCGGAAATAGCCGTGCGGGGTGATACGGCGACGAACGTTATGAAGAAGGTGCGCTTGGAAACCGGCCTCGAGGTGCAAGTGCCACAATTTGTAAAGGAGGGCGATGTGATTCGCCTAGATACTCGTACAGGCGAGTATGTCACGCGTGTGTGAGGCTGTATCTTCGTGAAAACCCCGGCGGGCATGGAGTGCGAATTTTTTACGGGAAGTACTATCGCGGCCGGAACCGGGAGAAACGTCGTTTATTGCGCGCTGCTTGGACGCCCGCCTTGCGCCGCACCCGCCCTTTGCCAGCTATCGAACGCGCGAACAACTGCGATCACATGCGCCTGCGACTGACCGTTGATCGTTCGTTCCGCGCAGGCTTCCGACGGCGCACGCGCGCGACTGTAGCCTGCGCCAAGAATGGACGATCAGGTTTTGATTCTTACCAGGGGTGTGGCGAATGCCATTCTCCCCACAACGGTTTACAGTTAGGGAAACGGGGGAAGATCGGATTTACCCCTACTCCCTCCGCGGGCCTATCCTACTAACCGTCCTTGCTATGCGCCTCTGCGCGTAGCGATTCGCTCCAACGGATTCCCTCCCGCGCCAGGTACCAGGCCCCTACTGCCGTGATAGGCAACCACAGCGCTACATGCAACACGAGGGTATACCCTGCTGCCATCGCTTGATTTACACCGTAGGCTCGCAAGACCGCGATCCCCGGCGTATCGAAGGTGCCAATATACCCAGGAGCCGATGGAATCGTGGTTGCCAGGTTGACCACCCCATTCATCAACATCAACGCGAAGAAACCCACCTGAAAATCGAAAGCATGCATAACGAACCAGTACTTGCCGGTCTCTAGCGCCCAGATTACCACCGATGTACTAAAAACCATCAGGACGTTCCACGGCGAGCGCAGGAAGACCAATCCCTCTAGGAATCTGTCTGGGATGTTGGTAGCTTGTGCACGCCAACGTGCAGGTAGAGCGCGCTGAATAAGCCATTGCCCGATGCCCACGGCGCGTTGTGGGAACATGGAAGCCAGCAAGAAAAGAAACAGCGCGCTTGTGAACACGCCGACGCCAATAAGCGCCAGGTCGCGCAAGTTGCCCACGAAGCCCGAGTCGGCCGTCGCAAGGGCGGCAAGTTCAGGAAGATTGGCGAAGACGAAGGCTAGCATGACCACGCCGTCGAAGATGCGCTCCACGACAATCGTTGCCAATGATGCAGATATGGATATGCCGCGCCTTCGCTTTAGGATAACAGCCCGTAGCACCTCGCCGGCGCGCGCCGGATAAATGTTGTTCCCCATGTATCCAATGCACGTTAGAGGGAACATCTCGCGCGTGGGTATCTTCTGGATAGGGCGTAGCAGGTAATGCCAGCGCCATGCGCGCACCCAGACTCCCGCAAAGTAGACGATCACACCAGGGAGAATCCACCAATACCGGGCCGAACGCACCACGGCCCAAAAATCAGCCAACTGCAGGCCGCGCAGGGCGAACCACAGAAAGATGGCGCTGATTGCCATACCCAACCAGAATTGCCACCGTTTAAACATGCGGCAATTGTACCAGAATCGAATGACGCCATAAGAGTCTATGTTATACTTTGGCAAAAAAATTGTTCCTTAGGATGGAGGCATTCATGAAAACCGTGCTCATCACCGGCGCGGCAGGCGGGATTGGACGTGCTACCGTCGCACTCTTTACACAAAAAGGATGGCGGGTCATCGGCGTGGACCGGGCCGAATTCGGCGACGGTTTTCCAGAGAAAGGCCTTTTCATTCGCGCCGATATTTCCCGTCCCGAAGAAATAGAGGCTATTTTTACACGCATACGGCAACTTACGGATCGTTTGGATGCTCTTATCAACAATGCGGCTCTGCAAGTCGCAAAACCTCTCTTAGAGACCACCACAGAGGAATGGGATGCCGTCATGGCATCCAATCTGCGTTCGGTCTTTCTTGGCGTCAAGCTCGCCTATTCTTTGCTCAAGGCTGCCGGTGGCGGGGCGATTGTGAATGTTTCTTCGGTTCACGCCATACAAACATCGGCCAACATTGCAGCGTACGCAGCCAGCAAGGGCGGATTACTTGCTCTGACACGCGCGATGGCGATCGAGTTCGCGCCGGACAATATTCGCGTGAACGCTATCCTGCCTGGCGCCGTGGATACTCCTATGCTACGCGCTGGCCTGGGACGAGGCCACGTCTCCGGTCAGGATATCCTGGAACGTCTTGAAAATTTAGCGCGCCGTACGGTTAATGGACGCATTGGTCGTCCTACAGAGATTGCCCATGCCATCTACTTTCTGGCTGATGAGGAACAATCCTCGTTCATGACCGGTCAGGCGCTCGTTGTGGACGGAGGAGCAACAGCGCGCCTGAGCACGGAGTAGTCCGATGTGCGGTGTTACTCTGCGGCGCTTGGGTAGTAGTCAGTACAGATGCTGACCCGACGGAAACCTTGTTCGATCTTCCTCTGGTTTTCCCACAACAGGGAAGCGATGAAACGGCATCTTGCCTTCTGGAAAAGCCCCGCTTCCTTCGACCGTTTGGCCCTGGTCTTTTTGATCGTCAACTTTGCTCTCGTTGCCCCTTCGCTCTTTCCTACTCTAGGCGACATCGGCCCCTGGGATGAAATGGCATACGTTGTTGGCGGTCGTTTGTTGGCCGACAAGGGCGAATGGCCGTCACTTGCCAACAACCCTGTGACGAGCGTCTTTTATGCCTTGACCTATTTACCGTTCCGCGCTTCGCCGTTTTGGCTTGTGCATAGCCGGACTCTTGGCAAGCTGCTTTCCTTTGTGCTTCTGTGGTTAAGTGTTTACTTAACTGCACGTCAACTCAAGGAGCTTGCCCATCCTGCCATTGCCCTGGGATTGTTCTTGACTGCTCCCTTTGTGCTGGAATTTTTGATTTTTCCCTCCGACCCTCTTTTCGCCGCCTTTGCCGGTTTCGCGTTGTGGCAACTACTGGCTTTCTACCGATCACAATCATTACGTCATTTGTGGTTAGGATCGCTCTTCCTCGGCCTTTCCGCTCTGGCGCGAAATGATGGCTTGCTTCTCTTCCCCATTTTTACATTATGGGGCATTTTCCTCGGCTGGCGCTGCAAACGCGTCCTGCCGGCAAGTTTAGCAAGCGTTTCGCCGTTTGCGTTGATTGTCGGCGGATACGTGTTGATGTATGGCTTGTCTACGGGAAACTACAGTCTCGGAACGCTGGAACGAACCTACGACAACTTCGAAGCCGGTCAGGAAATCATCCTTAGCGCCAAGGATGGAATCAACCCGGTTGCGGCTGCAAAATTAGAAGCGCAGCGCTATTTTGGCGTAGCAGAGGAAAACAAGCACTCTATCTTTCGCGCCATTCAACGCAATCCTGCTATGTACCTCAAGCGGCTAACATTGACCGTAAAATCGCTGCCTGAGCAAATTCTCCGCGCTTATGGTATTCGCTTCGCGCCTGTGTTGTTCCTGTTGTGCTTACGAGGCGGGGTGGAGTTGATTCGTCGTCGGCATTCTACGCTCTTGCTCTTGCTATTGACCTGGCCTTTACACTTGACCTCGGGCTTTGTCATTACTCTGTTTCGCGCCGGGCATTTGTTGTTCCCCTTCTACGTCATCCTGGTGCTGGCAGCGATTGGTTTGCATGCTGTAGCGGCGCGTCTGGCCACACGCGAGCGATTCCTGTGGCTTGTTTTGCTCGCTTCGATCGCAGCAGTAAGTATTGCGACGAACAAGTTGGCAATCGCCTACTCCTGCGGCCTGTTCCTGCTAAGCCTATGGGTCGGTCATTTTGCGACCTCACATCCTCCGATTAGGGATAAAGCCGCAAGCATTTTGTTGATAACCTTGTGCGCCGGCCTGATTCTGCGCGGGCCCTATCCCTCGCCAAAAATCCGCGCGCTCGGGAAAGAGCCAAAGGAACAAGCATTACTGGCGTTGACAGCGAATCTGCCCGAGGACTCTTTTGTCGCTGCGGGTTCGCTCTTTCCCACGGCAGCCAAAATGCGATTAGCCAACCTATCATCCACCGACATCCCGCTCGATGTGACTCCCGAACAGTTCTTATCCTGGATGCGCTATCAAGGAATCCAGGCCATCTATGTAGACCCAACTCTATACAATGACAACCCCCGCGTCTGGTCGCTGATCGAGCCACACATTGGGCACGCGCTGAATCGTCTCGTCAGCATTGACGGCGGCAACATCCAGATCTTGGTCTTTGCGTCCCCTTGAACTTATGAAACAGACCTTCAAGCGAGTGATTCCGGCCCCCGTCTGGCGCGTATTTTCGAACACCTATTGGCAGTATCGCAACCGCGGCCGCCACGTTCTTGCGAAAACCCTTTCGCCGCGATGGTCGCGTAACCGGAAGCGATTGGAGGTATATCGTGATGCCTACAAGGGTAAGCGATGTTTCATCATTGGGAACGGCCCCTCGTTGCGCCAAACGGACTTAAGCAAACTCCGTCACGAGTTTACCTTTGGGTTGAACCGAATTTACTTGCTTTTCCCAGAGCTCGGTTTCCCGACGTCCTGTCTGGTCTCGGTCAATGAATTGGTGTTGGAACAGTGCGCCGATGAAATTGCTGCGCTCGACATCCCAAAGTTCTTGACTTGGCGAGCACGAGATTGGTTCCCGCCTTCACCGCTGACCTATTTCCTGGATACAGACTACACAGGTCCGGAAAACTTCAGCGGAGATGCTACGAATCGCCTTTTTGAAGGATATACAGTAACCTATGTGGCTTTGCAACTTGCCTTTTATATGGGCTTTCACGAGGTAGTGCTGATCGGCGTGGATCATAACTTCGCGACGCGCGGTCCTGCCAACCAAACTGTGATCTCAGAAGGTGACGATCAAAACCATTTTTCTCCTAACTACTTCGGCAAAGGATTCCGCTGGCAGTTGCCAGATCCCGAAGGTTCCGAGCGCGCGTATCGGCTAGCTAAAGAAGCCTTCGAGGCGGCGGGAAGACGTGTAGTAGACGCAACAATCGGAGGAAAACTAACCGTTTTCCCTAAGGTAGCCTACGACTCTCTGTGGTGATTCGTTCATGAACGCTTTTCCTCTCGTATCCATTGTTACCCCCTCCTTCAACCAGGCTCGCTTTCTTGAACAAACCATCCTTTCTGTTCTGATGCAAGAGTATCCGCATATCGAATATCTCCTTGTAGATGGTGGCTCAACCGATGGATCGGTAGAGATTATCAAGAAATATGCCGACCGCCTGACGTGGTGGGTCTCCGAGAAAGACGAAGGGCAAGCCGATGCTATCAACAAAGGTCTGCGGCGCGCGCGCGGTGAAATTGTAGCCTGGATTAACTCGGATGACTTGTATTATCACAGGGAGGTAGTACGGCGCGCTGTCCAAGTCCTTCAGGCAAACCCTGAAGTCGGTATGGTTTACGGCGATGGCGTCATGGTCAATGCCGAATTAGAGATTCTGGATTGGCATCCTTATCGCCAATATACCCTCGTTGACTTGCTTGCTTTCAATGTTCTGCTGCAACCGGCTGTTTTCATGCGCCGCAAGGCTTTGGAAGAGGCTGGTTATTTGATTCCGGAGTTTCACGGCATTCTGGATCACAGTCTGTGGATTCGTATTGCGGCGCGCTATCCTATCCTGCACGTACCGGAATATTGGGCGGTAGAACGCACTCATGAAACGGCCAAGACCATCGCGCAGGCAACAATGTTCGTAGAGGAAGCCTTTCGCTTCGTTCCCTCGCTAGAACAACACCCTTTATTTCGTGAGACGATTGCGCTCCATCACCGAGAAATCTATGCCGGCCTGTATGTCTTTGCCGGACGACGATATATTGACGCTGGCCGCCCATGGCATGCGCTAACCTTTTTTTGGCAAGCCTGGAGGTTGCAGCCAGCCGCCGTGCAGCGTTATTGGTTCAAAGTGATTCAAGCACTAGGCGGAGCGATTGGCCTTGGCAGCGCTTTCCTCTGGTATCGCGCGCTACGGCGCCGCCTACAACATTGTCGTCGCAGGTTATCTATCTCTGAGCAAGGCATCACATGGACAAATCAACGGTAAGGTTGCCCCTTGTCACCATTGTTACACCTTCTTTCAACCAAGCACGCTTTCTGGAGGAGACCATCCGGTCTGTCCTGGCGCAGGACTACCCCTATATAGAATATATCGTCATAGATGGTGGGTCAACCGATGGCTCAGTAGAAATCATTAAGACATATGCCGATCGCCTAGCCTGGTGGGTCTCAGAGCCCGATCGAGGGCAGACCGATGCCATTAACAAAGGGTTTTCCCGGGCAAAGGGAGAAATTTTGGCGTGGCTTAACTCTGACGATACCTATCAGCCCGGCGCTGTGTCTGCAGCCGTACAATACCTGAATGCGCACCCCGCTATAGGCATGGTCTACGCGAACGCCAATTTCATTGATGAGCAAGGAAGGGTGATAGGACGATTCCCCGCCGCCCGAACGGATTATCGGCGCCTACGACAGGGCTATGTGCACATTCCTCAGCAAGCATCCTTCTTTCGCGCCTCCCTTTGGCGACAAGTCGGCCCTCTCGACCCATCCTTCTTCTTTGCTATGGATTACGACTTATGGGTGCGCATTGCGCGATTGACCCCTCTCGCCTATTTGCCCGATCAAACCTGGGCGAATTTTCGTCTTCACGGTCGTTCCAAAACTATGGCCGCGAATGACCGGTGTTGGCCGGAAATGGTCCGAATCCATTTTCGCGACGGCGGTCATTGGTTTTCTGTATTGACCTTAAAGTACGCAATTCGGCTTCTCCTCGCGCCGCTGTGGCACGCGCGTCTAAGAGCGTGCCTGCGTTGGAGAGGCCGTTGAGTGATCACCAACAGGCAGCCAAATGGTGAAAGAGGCGCCACGACCGTCCAGCAAGCCGTTCGCGACCTCGATTTTCCCCTTGTGGTATTCGACAACTTGTTTGACAATCGCAAGACCTAAGCCCGTGCCCGACGCACTGGACTCGCGCCCTACACGACCGCGATAAAACCGCTCAAAGATATGTGGCAAGTCCTCCGCGTCAACGCCGGGGCCAGTATCCTGAACGCTCAATCCCACATATGTCTCACCGCTGAATTGACCGAGCATAGTACGCACCCGTACCTGCCCATGAGGGGGAGTATAGTTCAGCGCATTGGTCAGCAAGTTTGAAAAGGCTTGACTGATCATCTGACGATCGAACAGGGCCAAAGGTAGGTCTTCCTCCAGTTCGACCCGGAGTTCTAAGTTGCGTTCCTCGGCTAAAGAACGGCGATCCTCCACAAGGACGCGCAACACTTCGTTCAAATTTTGAAGCGAGAGGGAAAAGGGAACCCGACCGGCCTCCAGGCGCGAGAGACTCAACAAATCCTCAATCAGCCTGCGCAAACGTTCTAGTTCACGCCCAATTACATCCAGACGTTCTTCTGTCTGAACATTTGGCTGTGCGCGCAACATCTGGTAATACAAAACAAGATTGGTAAGCGGCGTTCGCAGTTCATGATTGATATTGGCGATGAACTCAGATTTCAACCGATCTACTTCCTGAGCTCGCTGCAAGGCTTGTTGTAGCGCAGCCGTGCGCTCGGCAACGCGTTGCTCCAGTTCCACAGCGTGGCGTTGAGTCTGCTCATACAGGATCATGCGCTGAATGGCATTCCCTGCCATTTCCGCCAGAGTCGCCGTCAAACGCGCATCGTTTACCGAGAACTCTCGCGGCAAGCGGTCAGCAACCATCAAGACGCCAATTGTCTTCTGATCGGTGCAAATAGGCACATAAAGAGCACCCCAATCCGGCGGAACCACTTCACGCGCCGGCCAGGAAAGCATTGGATCTGTAGCCACATTGCGCGAAAAGTAAATATCTCCGCTCGCAAAGACCGTACGGGCGATTCCGTCTTCCCGTTTCACCTCCGCGCGGGCCAGATGCGCCACCCAATTGTGGCCAATCGCCAAACGTAATCTGCCTTCACGTTCGTCATACAACCAAACTCCGCCGGCCTGCGCACGCAAGGCCCGCGTGGCTTCCTCCAGCAAGTGAGATAACATTTCGTTCAAGGAATGCGCGAGGCGCAGTGACATGGATACCCGATTGATCGTCTCTAGCTCCTGCAAGCGAGTGCGCGTCTCCTCGAAAAGCCGCATTCGTTCGGCTGTTCCGCCGATCTCCTGCCCTACAATCCTGGCCAGCTCAATGTCTTCCTCGGTCCAACGTCGAGGAGCAGGAGCAGCTACGGCCAGGCCGCCAACACAACGGTCTTCGAGATAGAGAGGAATCGCCAGGGAAGAGAAAATGCCCAGCGACGTCAGCAAGTCGGCCAGAGGCCCGGTTTCCTTGCTCCAATCCTGTACCACCGTTACATGTGACAAATCTGCCTCGCCGATCGTCTGCAAATGGATCATTTTCGTATCCAGAGAAGCGGGAATACCTCTCATGGCTACATGATGAGGCCGATGCTCATGAGGCATTAGCCAGAGCGCACCCATGTCCAGGCCCAACGCCTGCAATATACGATCAAGGGCGGTATGGAGAAAAGCGTCCAAATCTGTGCCCACACGCGCGGCGGCCATAATGATTTCATTGAGCGCGGACTGACGTGCCGCGCGTCGGCGAGTCTCCTCGAAAAGGCGCGCATTTTCTATGGCAATCGCAGCCTGATTCGCCAGCGTAGTCAGCAACCGCTCATCATGCTCGCCAAAGGCGTTCTCGTGAGGGCTTTCCATGTTAATGCAACCGATCACGCGTCCTCCCACCTTCAAGGGCACACACAGCTCAGAACGAGTTGTCGAATCTCCCTCTACATAGCGCGGATCGGAACGCACGTCATTGGCGCGCACCGTTTGCCCGGTGCGACAAACCCACCCTATGATGCCCATATCGAGACGCTCCTGTTGTTCCTTGCGTTTTTCGGGGGGCAGATGACTGCTGCCATAAGCAAGCAAGGAGGGGCGTTGTCGTTCCGAGTCGAGTAGCCATAGGGAGACTTGCCAGCCCATGAGCCGCTCCAACGTCTCGGCGATACGTTGAGCCACAGCCTTGACGCTATGAATCTGCGTGGCCGCCAGACTGGCCTGATAGAGAACTTCTATTTCAACCAGCCGCTGCCGTGTTTCGTCGAACAGAGAGGCGTTGTTTAGAGCAATAGCGGAAATATCCGCGAAAAATTTCAAAAGTTGTATGCCCTCTTGACTGCAATGATGATAACCATCTTTTCCCCAACCATAAACGAGCAAAACCCCTTCCAGTACATTGCTAAAAATGAGCGGCACGGCTACCGCGAAGTCTGCGGATGGTTCTGTCTCGGGCAGGCAAGCGGGGCGGTAATTCTCCGCCATGACCACCTGGCGAGCCTCCGCGGCTCTGCCAACCAGGTCAGCGCCTATCTTTACTTGCTCTCCCCTCAGGTTCCATGCGCCTTTGGTTTCGACAGCCTCCAGTTCTCCTTGAATCTCATCACATAAGTAAAGCGCACAACCGCTTGGATTTGTTAACTTCATGACATGGTCAACAATGACACTTAGCAGACAAGCGCGACTGCGTTGCAACGTCAGATCACGCGCGATCTCATAGAAAACGGTGAAATTGTTGGCATGTTGGTCAGATGCCAACCGAGGCGCGCGAGAGAACAAGCTTAAAGCCGCTGCGCTAATCGATGCAACCGATTCCAAGAAACGGTGGTCCCGCTCCGTATAAGGATCAAGCGCACATACTGCCAGTACGCCAATAACCACATCCTTGCTCGTCATGGGAGCGATCAGCCAATGGAGGTGTTGCGGCGGCGTGTCTTTGATTTGCCCCTGTTCCCGATCTTTCTGCCAGGACCCAGGGAGGTAGTCCTGCGTTCTTCCGGACTTTAGGACCTGCTTGACCATATCGCGCAAGGTATCCTTTGCCTCCGCCCCCAGATCTGCGCTTCCCGCTTGATAAAAGCAATTGAGTTGGTCAAGCGATGAGTCGCCAAGAATCACATAGAGATTTTCCACCGGCATTGCGCTCCGCAAAACTTCGTGGAGCGCGGCGCACAGTTCCTTCTCGTCTGTCGCTTTCCAGACTGACTCAAGCAGGCGATGAACGGTCATTTCGAAACGCCGAGCGTATTCTATTGGTGTAACATCTACAAGTATGCCGAGCCCAGCGGGCTTGCCTTTATGTTCGATTCGCGTGGCAGTCCAACTCACCCGGCGTTTCTCCCCTGTCTTTGTAAGAAGGGTAAACGTCTGCTTCTGGGGTTCATCTACCCCGCGCTGTATGCGCATTCCCCAGGAGCGTAGTCGCTTCCGCTCGTCCTGCGGCGCGAGATCGTAGAAATTCATCTGCAACAATTCGGCCGCCGCATAGCCGGTCAAAACACTCGCGGCTGGATTGACATAACACAAGCGCGTCCCCTCATAAAGAAAAACGGCTGCACTAGAGGCCTCTGCTAGCGCATGGAATTTTCGTTCGCTCTCGCGCAGATCTTGTTCCAGGTACCGAATATTCATCATGGGCTGAGACGACATGGTCGTTGTTCTCCGCTTTCTCTGCTCTGATTATACTGGCGCTCCAGCGCCTTATAAAAACGCCCGGCGCTGGGTGAGGGGGGCACCCAACGCCGGGCAACTATATTTTTACACAACTCCATTGAAATTGCAAGAGCAAAGAGGAAATGTTATGAAATTGTTATGATTCTCGAGTCCTAGAAACGCGACGCACAGAGACAAATTTTGGAGTAGACTATACATGCACACTTTTGCCGGCGGTAATGTACATGGATGAATACCTCCTCGCTCGCAAACGGATGGTGGCAGAACAGATCGCCGCGCGAGGCGTGCGCGACGCGCGTGTCTTGTGGGCCATGGAGGAAGTCCCTCGTCACCGTTTCCTGCCTCCCGAGGAACAGTCCTGGGCTTATAGTGACGGTCCCTTGCCGATCGGACATGGGCAAACCATTTCTCAGCCCTATATTGTAGCGTTGATGACGGAGCTTTTGGCTCTGCAAGGCGATGAACGCGTGCTGGAAATCGGTACCGGTTCGGGATATCAAGCGGCCATCTTGGGTAAGCTGGCTGCAGAAGTCCATACGGTAGAAATCATTCCGGAACTGGCAGAAGGGGCGCAGTGTATTCTAACAGAATTGGGGCTAGCGAATGTCCATGTACATATCGGGGATGGTTCGCTGGGATGGCCTGTTGCCGCGCCCTATGATGGGATTCTCGTCGCTGCCGCGGCGCCGGACGTTCCACGGCCTCTTCTAGAGCAATTAGCAGATGGTGGCCGTCTGGTGATTCCCATCGGTGGACGTGGTTTTCAGGAACTACAACTCTGGAAACGCCGCGGCGAGCGCTTCCGTCAGGAAAGAAGCATCTCCGTGGCTTTTGTTCCCCTGCGTGGTGAATACGGCTGGAAGTAACAACGGGGCGCCTCTGCTGCTGTTTAAGAAAGCCGTCTATTTTTTCGTTCGCAGATAAGCATCTATTGCCGCGGCTGCTTTTCGACCGGCAACCATCGCCGTCACCACCAAATCTGGCCCGGTGACCGCATCGCCGCCCGCAAACACGCCGGGACGCGTTGTGGCCCCACTCTCCTTGTCTACAAGGGTTATCAGGCCCCAATCGTGTGTTTCTAAGCCGGGTGTAGTCTCGCCGATCAAGGGATCAGGCCAGTATCCAACTGCCTTGATGGCCATATCGGCCGCGATGGAAAAATTGGATCCCTCCACGGGAATCGGTTTGCGCCTGCCGCTGGCATCCGGATCGCCAAGTTGCATCTCGATGCATTCAACCGCTGCGAGACGACCGTCCTCCCCTGCAATAAAACGCACCGGTTGGACCAAGAAACGGAATTGCGCCCCCTCCTCCTTTGCCATCTGGCGATCCTTTTTATTGCCAGGCATTTCCTTCTCGCTGCGCCGATACAAGCAGATGACTTCCTCTGCACCCAGCCGTATTGCCGTCCGCAGGCAGTCAGAGGCAGTATCGCCACCGCCAATCACGATCACTTTCTTGCCTACGCGGATAGGTTCCCGTTTATCCTCGGGCAACAGGCTGGGATCCGCATTGGCGCGCATCAAGAAATCGGTCGCGTCATACACGCCGGGCAGGTCCTCTCCCGGAACGTTCAAAGCAGCATTCACGCCGGCCCCAACCCCAACGAAGACAGCATCGAAGCCCTCGCGGAACAAATCGTCTATTGTCTTATCTTTCCCAATTGTGGTGCTCCCCACGAAGCGCACTCCCGCTTTCTCGAAGTCTGCCCAGCGGCTGAAGAAGATCGGACGAGGTAGTTTGAAATTCGGAATCCCATACACGAGCAAACCGCCGGGAGCGGGCTTAGAATCAAAAATTGTCACCTCGTGGCCGCGCTGAATCAATTGCTCGGCACAACCTAAGCCGGCCGGCCCAGCGCCTACAATCGCCACGCGCTTCCCCGTTGGTTGCCCGACCGGGATACTTGCCCCTCGTACCTCACGTTCGTATGCCGTCACGAACGCCTCCAGCGCGCCGCATAATACAGACACTGCTGCTTTGCTCGAGGAACACGATCCCTGACAGATCTGCTCTTGTGGACAAACGCGCGAGCAAATTTCCGGCAATGAGCTCGTCTGACGGTATATCTGCGCCGCTTCCAGAAAACGCCCTTGTTCGATAAGCCACATGGCGGAAGGAATATCGTTATGTGCAGGGCAAGCCAGCATGCAGGGGGCCGGATCAGGACAATGTACACAACGCGCGGCCTCCAGGCGGGCTTGCTCAGCATCGAGGGGAATGATCACTTCATCAAAATCACGCACACGTTCCGCAGGAGGGCGTATCCGCAGCCCCTGGCTGGCTAGATGAACACGTTTCTTGCGATCAATTGCCAACTCACCGCTGGGTATCCTCTGCATAGTTATCTCTCCTGCAACAACTACCTACCTGCTTCTTGTTCTTGCTACCATGATACTCGAACCAAAGGGGCATGCTAGGCGTAAATGTCACGATTGTTAGCGACAATCATCACAAAAGGTATTGCTGTTCTAGGTGCCGCCATTCCTGGCGCGGTTGCGTTTGGCATCGCGAGTCTGTTTTTACAACCAGTCCGTTGCGTTGGATTATTGGGATCATTCTTGCTTTACCCTTTTTCTTCACAATCTTGTTTGCCCCCTTCCTCGTTCTGGAGGGATGGTATCAATTGTATGTTTCGAACGTCTGGACGCTTGCCTATCGTGAAATGAAGGCAATGGAATCCTGCCCCTCTGGTACAATACAAACTCTTGTAACTTCAGGTGAATAAACGCATCGAATCCATAGAGGTTGCCGTGAGAACCTATAAAACGCTTGCTATCCTACTGGCTATTTTGGCAGTACTGGTAGGAGGGTACTTCTTCCTAAGAGTGCGGGCAGAAAGAAACGCGGCCAATCTTTGGCAGACTACCCGCCTGGAGCGCGGCACGTTGACGGCCACGATTGGAGCCACCGGCACCGTCCGCGCGCGTCAATCGGCAATGCTAACCTGGCAAACCGGCGGCACGGTCGAAGCGGTGAACGCCCATGTCGGCGATTATGTGACCACCGGCCAGGTGCTGGCCACACTTAGCAAGACTTCTCTGCCGCAGAACATCATTCTGGCCGAGGCCGACTTGGTCGCCGCGCAACGCAACCTGGATGCCTTGCTCCACTCGAAAACGCCTGCAGCCCAGGCGCAAGTCAACCTTGTTGCCGCTCGGCAAGCGCTGAAGGATGCGGAGCGCAACTACTACAATGTTACCGGCAAGCGCGCTAGCTCCGAGACCATCGAGAATGCAGAGGCGCAATATATGCTGGCGATGAAGCGCGTGGACGAAGCTCAAAAACTCTACGACCAGTATGCCCACCTTCCCGATGACAATCCTCTCAAAGCACAGGCCTACAGCAATCTTTATGCCGCGTGGCAAACGCGCGACCGCGCGCTTGCCATCCTCAACTGGTATTTGGGCAAGCCAAGCGACATCGACATTGCCAAGGCCGAGGCGCAACTCGCCCTGGCAAAAGCCCAACTTGAAGACGCACAACGGGAATGGGAGCGCCTGAAAGACGGCCCGGATGCGGCCGATATACGCGCTGCCCAAGCGCGTATTGCCGCGTTAGAGGCAACGATCAACTTTGCGCGCATTACTGCACCTTTTTCCGGCATTGTCACGATTGCCCGTCCTCTGCCGGGAGATCAGGTGTCCGCCGGCATGCTTGCCTTCCGCCTGGACGACCTGTCTCGCCTTTTTGTGGATGTTCAGGTGCTAGAAGTAGATATCAACAATGTAAATATCGGTCAACCTGTGATATTGACCTTTGATGCTATCCTGAGCAAAGAGTATCGCGGGAAAATCGTTGAGGTGGCGCAAGCCGGGGAAAGTGTGCAAGGGTCGGTCTACTTCACCGTAACAGTAGAAATGGGAGATGCGGACTCGCAGGTAAAGCCTGGCATGACCGCCTCGGTGACCATTATCACGAAGACGCTGGAAGATGTCCTTCTTGTGCCAAATCGTGCAGTGCGCTTGGTAGAGGGAAAGCGCGTCGTATATGCGCTGCGTAATGGCGCGCTGACACCCGTGGAAATTACCCTAGGCGCGACTTCGGACATAGTCAGCGAAGTTATCCGCGGCGAGGTGAAGGCTGGCGACACGATCGTCCTAAACCCTCCGGCTCAATTCAATGATCAAGGTGGCTTCCGCATGGAGGTGCGTTAGCCATGGCAAGCGCTTCGAACGACGTTGTCATCAAGACCCATGACCTGACCAAGGTTTACAAGATGGGCTCCGTCGAGGTGCCGGCGTTGCGCGGCGTTTCCCTGACCATTCGGAGGGGAGAGGTGGTTGCGATTATGGGACCATCCGGTTCAGGAAAGTCCACCCTGATGAACCTGCTCGGATGCCTTGACCGCCCTACCTCGGGCGAATACATCTTGGACGGCGAGAGGGTTTCCGAATTAAACGACGATCAATTGGCGGCGATTCGCAACCGCAAGGTAGGCTTTGTCTTCCAGTCGTTCAACCTCCTCGGACGAGCGACGGCATTGGCCAACGTAGAGCTACCGTTGCGCTATGCCGGCGTACGAAATGGCCGGCGCGAACGCGCTCTTGCTGCACTGGAGGCAGTCGGGTTGGGCGATCGAATCCACCACCGGCCGACCGAGCTCTCCGGCGGTCAGCAACAGCGCGTTGCCATTGCTCGCGCTCTGGTTAACAACCCGGCAATGATTATGGCCGACGAACCCACCGGCAACCTAGACTCAAAAGTCGGCCAGGAGATCATGAATCTGCTCCTCTCCCTTAATCGGGAACGCGGCGCAACGCTCATCATCATCACCCATGACGCCAACATTGCCGATCAAACTCAGCGAATCATCCGCCTGCGCGATGGCCTCATTGAGGAGGACAGCCTATGAACTTCCTGCAAACTGTCCTTGAGGCTCTCGAAAGCCTAAACAACAACAAAATGCGTTCGGGATTGACCATCCTGGGCATCATCATCGGTGTTGCCGCTGTGATTGCCATGTTGGCTGTCGGTCATGGTGCGGAAGCGACCATTACCGGTTCCATCAGCGGAATCGGCACCAATCTGCTCTTCGTCTTCTCCGGAGGGACGCAGGAGGTGCGCAATCCCCAGCCGCTTACCCTGGCGGATGCGCGTGCGCTTGCCGACCCATTCGCCGCGCCTTCTGTGCAGGCCGTCGCCCCTGTGGTGCAAGGGAGCGTAGAGGCCACCGCTGGTGGCGAGAAAGCCGGCACAGCAATCGTTGGAACGACGACCGAATATCTCGTCATGCGCAACTATACGCTGTTGGAAGGGGAGTTTTTTACGCCAGAACAACTAGCCGGACGCGCTTCTGTCGCTCTCGTCGGTCCAGAAGTAGCCGATAAGCTCTTCGGTCGCCGCGACGGTCTGGTCGGCGAAACAATTCGCATCAACGGACAACCGTTTCGGATTCTGGGCGTCCTGGCACCCAAAGGGGGCAGCTCATTTGGCAGTGAGGACAACGTGATCGTCGTCCCACTCGATACCGCCCGGTTGCGCATCCTGCGGCGCGAATCAGATCGGGTAGGGATGATTCTGGTTCAAGCGGTCAGTCCACAGGCAGTCCCACAGGCAATCGAGGAGGTCTCTCAAATCCTGCGTCAGCGCCATCGTTGCGATATTGGCGCCGATGACTTCATCGTATTTTCCCAACAAGATTTTCTCAACCTGGCGCGCACAATCACCGGCGTACTGACCATCTTCCTCAGCGGCATCGCGGCGATTTCCTTGCTGGTCGGCGGCATTGGCATTATGAACATCATGCTGGTTTCGGTGACCGAACGGACACGCGAGATCGGTCTGCGCAAAGCGCTGGGCGCGCGCAAGCGCGATATCCTTATTCAATTTCTGACCGAATCCTCCTTGCTGAGTTTGCTTGGCGGCATCGCTGGCATTGGCCTTGGTTGGTTGATTTCCTTTGCCGTCGGCCGCATCGCGGCCTCTTCGGGAACGCCTTTTGAACCGGTTGTCGGCGCAAATGCCGTTCTGCTGGCTACCATGTTCTCCGCTGCAGTTGGTTTATTCTTTGGTATCTATCCGGCTAATCGCGCGGCCAATCTGGAGCCTGTGGAGGCCTTGCGTTATGAATGATTCCAAGTCGCTGACGATATTGATCACCGGCGCCGATAAGGGCCTGGGCTTGGCGCTGGTGGAGCGATTCCTGCGCGCCGGCCAAACGGTTGTGGCTGGCGTCCATACCACGGCAAATGCTCTCGAAGAACTTTTCGCTCGCCCGGCTTGCCGGGCAATCCTCGTTCCACTGGATGTTGGCGATATGGATTCGGTTCGCCGTGCAGCGCAAGAAACCGCCCGTTCTCTGACCGGCCTGGATGTTTTAATCAACAACGCCGCCATTTATCCCCACCGCCCTGTGCTGTCATTGGAGGAAACCGACCTTGCAGATGGTCATCTACAACGCACCATGGATGTCAATGCTTTCGGCCCCCTGCGTGTGACACAACAGTTTTTGCCTCTGCTCGAACAAGGGTGGAAGAAGTTGATCGTCAATATCTCTTCAGAGGCAGGGAGCATTTCGAATTGTTGGCGCACAAGCGAGTTTGCTTATGCTATGTCAAAAGCGGCTCTCAATATGCAATCAAAAATCCTGCAGAACTACCTCGGTCCACGCGGTTACAAGATTCTAGCCGTTCATCCCGGCTGGATGCGTACCGACATGGGTGGACCGAATGCGGACATCGCGCCGGAAGAAGCAGCAGAAGGTATTTTTACGCTGGTCAATCATTCCTGGAATGCCGACGATGTCATCTATTTGGATTATCGCGGCCAGCCAATGACTTGGTGAAAATATGCTCGTAAATGGAAAGCGATTGCTAATGCTCTTGGGAGGGGAATGGCATGACTTTCAGGGATTTGCGAAGAGTATGATTTCGGCGCTTGAGGTCAGTGGTTATCAGGTTGAGCCCACCTGGGATGCAGGTCGCTTGTTGTCTTTGTCTCAAGAGGGATGGGACGCGCTCCTCATGTATACATGTTTTACAAGGGAACAAAGGAAGGACAGTTCGAGTGGTCTGACTGAAGAGCAATGCGCCGCGTTGGCGCATTGGGTGCACGCCGGGGGCGCTCTCCTCGCCTTGCACGCTGCAACTGTCATCGGGACTTCAGGCCCAGCCTATCGCGCGCTCCTAGGCGGCGAGTTCCAATCCCACCCTCCGCCGTTTTCTTTTACCGTTTACCCCCTTGCCCACTCTCATCCCATTCTCGAAGGGCTATCCGCGTTCACAGTGTATGACGAATTCTACATTCAGACATACGATGCAGATGTGACGGTGCACTTGATAGCCATCCAAGGAGATGTGGCTTACCCGATGGCCTGGAGTAAAGAGGTAGGTCGGGGACGTGTAGCGTATCTTGCTCTTGGTCATTTTCCTGCCGTGTGGGAGCATGGGATGTATCGGTGGCTGGTTTTGCAGATGCTTGGTTGGCTTGTTGGGGGGTAGTTTGTTTTGTTTTTTTTTGTGTGTTGTGTTGGCTACACGCAACCAAGAGATAAGAGACTCGACACAACAAATTGCTCACAACAAGTTGCTATGGACAAATTTTGCTGTACAATCAATATGAAGCTGCCAAAACAAACTTCAAAACGCTTTGTTCTCCCAATAATCCTTTATTAGTAAAGCGAGGAGGAAACATGGCCGGTATTCGTGTGGGCAAAGTAACCCATTTCTTTGATCGAATTAGCGTCGCAGTGCTCACTCTTGATGACAAAATCCAGATCGGCGATACCATACACTTCCTAGGACGCACTACTGACTTCAAACAGAAAGTCGATTCCATGCAAATTGAGCACCAGCCAGTCAGCCACGCCGGGCCTGGTCAAGATGTAGCGATCAAGGTCATTCAAAAAGTACACCCAAACGACTCCGTTTTCAAGCTCATTGGCGAGGAAGAATAATTCCCTCTGATCGCTACATCTTCCAACCACGCCGTCTTTAGTCCGCAAAGATGCGCTGCTGCATAGCAAACATCTGCGCATACAATCCTTGTTGTTGAAGAAGGTCGGCATGTGAGCCGCGTTCCACGATGCGCCCATCATCCAGGACGAGAATCTCATCCATGTTTTCCAACGCGACCAGACGATGGGTTATCAACAACAATGATTGTGCACGCGGCAAACGGTTTAAGGATTCCAGAATAGCACGCTCGGTCAGGGTGTCTAGATGAGCCGTTGGCTCGTCAAGGATAAGAACTGGGGACCGCGTCAGCAGCGCGCGAGCCAGCGCAAGCCGTTGACGCTCACCTCCGCTTAAACGCAGGCCTCGTTCACCGATTAATGTATCGAGTCCCTTCGGTAGGCAAGAAACAAAATCGCTTAATTGAGCCTGCTCCAAGGCCCAGAACAAATCGGTCGTGCTTGCAGTCGGGCAGGCGAGGAGCAAATTCTCACGTATGGTAGCGTAAAAGAAAAATGGAGACTGTGGCAGCACGCCAAACAACGCTCGCACATCATCCTCATTGCACTCCAACACATCGCGCCCGTTCAAGAAGATTGTTCCCGGCGGTGGTTGCCAGAAGCGAAGCAACAAAAAAAGCAACGTCGTTTTCCCCGCCCCGCTGGGACCAACCATTGCCAATCTACTTCCTGGCGAGAGCATAAGCGAAACATTGTGGAGAACCGGCTTATCCTCAGGCGCATAAGTGAACGTTAGGTTGCGGAATTCCACAAGGGGAGGAGAGAACGGTCTTGAAATTGCTGGACACAAGGATATTCTCCTTTCCTCCCATGACACATCAACAATTTCAAAGAGACGTCTTCCAGCCTGAAAATTCGCGCGCAAGGTCTGCGCGGCTGGCGTCAATGCCGTAGCTGCCTCAAAACTGGATAGGGCAGCCAGAAACAAAGACGCCAGCATAACGCCGGTAATTTCGCCTTTTTCCAGAAGAATTACTCCCATTGTTAATATTCCTATGCCTCCGCTCTGCACTACCAAGAACAACAAGGAGTCGAGCAAGGCGGCAGAGCAGGCAACATGCTTTTGAATGTTGCTCAATTTTTGGCTAAGTTGGGCGATTTTCCGGCTATACGAAGTATCTTGCTCAAAGACAAGCAAATCGGCCATGCCCTGAACACCATCTACAAGCGCAGTCCGCAACGCCGCGCCTTGCACACTCAAACGCTCGCCCGGCAACCGTCCCAATTGCCAAGCCAACAACGGTAACACGATCCCGGCAACGCCAAAGGATAGCAAAGCAATCAAAGCGAGTTCTGTAGCAAAATAAGAAAAGAAAAAAACCGTCCCAACCGCGGTTGCCAACGCAACGAGAGACGGGGCAATTGCACGTCCATAGAAATGCTCTAGCATCTCCACATCGGCCACAAGGCGGTTGAGCAAGTCCCCGCTACGGTGGCGTATCAATCGCGCCGGCGCAAGCGGCTCCAAGGCGCGATAGCACCAACCCCGCAAGCGCGCTAACAAACGAAACGTCACCTCGTGCGAGGTAAGCCGTTCCGCATAGCGCAGAAGGGCCCGCGCCAAACCAAAAAAACGCACGCCAACGATCGCGATCTGTAATTCGGATAACGGCGGATGCAACGCGGCTGCCGAAATCAGCCAAGCAGAAAGACTCATTAGACCAACATTGCTCCCCACAGTTAACACTCCCAGCAATACAGAAAGCGCAACCCAACCCCAACTCCCCTGCAGAAATCCTAGCAAACGCAGGAAAAGTGACCGTCGGCGAATGGGGAAGAGCGACTCAACCGGCAAGCTACTCTCGCCCCGCTGTATCTGCGACCAGGAAGACCGAGGCGCAGAAAGAGAAATCTCGCCGCCAAGGTCCTCTCCTCGTCCAGAGACAAGATGCGCATAGGAACCACCCGCGGCCAACAATTCCGAATGGGTTCCGCGTTCCACAATGTGCCCATCTTCGAGCACCAAGATAAAGTCAGCCTCGCGGACGGTAGCCAGACGATGAGCAATAATCAAAACCATCCTGCCGCGCATCAAGCAGCGAACGGCATCCATAATCAGGGCTTCTTCGCGCGGGTCAAGATTGGCGGTAGCCTCGTCCAGAATCAGAATCGGCGCGTCTTTGAGAAACGCTCGCGCGATGGCCAAGCGCTGCGCTTGCCCGGCGCTCAAGCGCGCGCCACCCTCGCCAACGATTGTCTGATATCCGTCTGGCAAAGACTGCACGAATTCGTCAAGGTGAGCAGCGCGCGCTGCCGCAACGACCTCCTCATCGCTGGCAGATGGGCGCGCCAGGCGAATGTTCGCAGCAATCGTATCGTGAAAGAGATAAGGGTTCTGCGGCACCCAGCTCAGTAGAGATAATGGTGGAGGAGAAGAGACCGCCAATCCGTCTGCATAACGGGTGCCTATCTGTCCGGTCTTTGGTTGCAAAAATCCTAGGAGCAAACCGACCAACGTAGACTTTCCGGCCCCGCTTCTACCCACCAACGCTACTCGCTGCCCCATCTCAAGCGTAAAGCTCACGCCATCTGCGGCAGGTCGTTCCTCTGCGGGGTACGAGAAAGAAACATCGCTAAAGGTAATAGCTTGTACGCCTGCACACGACTCGCGTGCAATCTCCGGCGTAGAAGCCGCCTCCGGCGCTCTGTAGTCGAAAATCTCCAGAATCCGAGCCGCCGCCGTCTGCCCGGTCATGCCGGCGTGAAAGCGCAACGCTAGCATACGCAGTGGCAGGTAGAATTCCGGCGCAAGAAGAAGGATAAGCAAGGCCGGTTGGAAGTCCATGAGACGATAGAGCACCCGTAAACTCACCTCAGCGGCTACTAACGCCGTACCGATTGCGGTAAACAGCTCCAAAACAAGAGCCGAAAGAAACGTCACGCGCAACACGCGCAGTGTGGCCGCGCGAAATTGCTCACTAACGTTGTCGATCTCCTGTGCACGCGCACGCGCGCGGCCAAACAGTTTCAAGGTCGTCAAGCCTTGGATACTATCCAGAAAATGCGCGCTCAAGCGGCTTAATGTATCCCACTGTCGTCGCGTCAAGGTCTCGCCAGTTTTTCCAATCAATATCATGAACACCGGCAAAAGCGGCGCGGTTAACAGGAAAAGCAGGCCGGAAATCCAATCAAAAGAAAAGACCACGAACAAAATACTTACGGGGACGACGGCGGCTACAACCATCTGCGGAAGATACTGCACAAAGAAAGCGTCGAGATTCTCGACGCCCTCCATAAGAACCGCGGTCAGCTCCCCTGTTTGCCTGCCCCGAGCGAAGAACGGGCCAAGCGTGAGTATCCTTTCAAACAAACACAAGCGTACATTATCCTTAACGCGAGCAGCCAACGACGCGGCTGCTCTCCCTCCTAGCCAGAGCGCGAGGGCGCGCAACGTTATTGTCAGCGCGACCAGGACGACAAGTCCTCGAAGGACGTCGAACGGGAGTCCCAGCAAAAAACTCCCCCCAACAAGTCTGCTCACTAGAAGCGCTTGAAGGATCACCAACGATCCCCCGGCTACCTGACAAAGAATCACGACGATCAGCAGACGATAAGCTTGTGGTACAAGAGCAAACAAACGCAAAACTTGGCGCATGGTTTATGGTTTACGGAAGGTCTCCAATGCTTTTTTATCGGGCATGGATCGTCTATCCAAGAACTCTGCTGTTTATTCCACACGCCTACGGAAAATCCAGTATGTCCATCCCTGATAGGCAAGTACAACGGGAAGAAACACTAAAGTCACGCTCGTCATCACGCGCAATGTGTATGCAGAAGACGCCGCGTTCTCAACGGTCAAATGGTAAGCAGGGCTTAAGGTAGATATCAATAAGCGTGGATATAAACCGCTAAACAAGATGGCAACCAGCGACACGATGGTTAACGAGCTGCAAATGAAAGCCCAGCCACTCTTACGTTTCCACAAGAAGAAGCTTGTGAGCAAAAACATCGCTACCATCAAGACGGCCGGCATCACACCATGAAGCCCCGATCGAGAGAACATGTCGGTCGCTCGCCATGACCAATATAGGAAAAGCCCGATCCCCAACGCGAGCCCCTTCCCAATCCACATCGCCTGCTTTTCCGCCCTTGCGGCAACATCTAAAGGCACTTTTCGAGTCAGGAAAATGGCTCCATGGAACGCAAAGAGCATAACGAAGAGCAAACCGCTCAACAGAGCATAGGAGTTTAAGAGTGACCATAGCCCACCATAGTAGTAACCGTCTTCCGCAATAGCCAAGCCGCGCGCCCAATTGCCGACAATTATACCCCATAAAAATGCCGGCAGAAGACTACCAAGGAAAACAGCCCGGTCCCAAAACAACTTCCAGCGCGAATTGTCTACTTTGTTACGATATTCCAGGCCGACACCGCGCAGAATCAGTGCCGCCAGAAGAAGAACAACCAACACATAGAAAGCGCTGAAAAGCGCCGCATAGACTCGCGGAAATGCTGCAAACAAGGCGGCTCCCGCCGTAACCAACCAAACTTCGTTGCCATCCCAATGAGGACCGATTGTCCGCAAAATGGCTCGTCGCTCCTCCTCGTCCCTGCCTAAGCGAGGCAACAGGATACCCACACCGTAATCAAAGCCTTCCAAGAAAAAGAAGCCTGCAAACAAGACTGCCACGAAGCAGAACCAAAGGGTATTCAGCGTCATAACACCTCCTAATAAACAGCAACGTCTTCTTTAGCCTTTGCCTGCCCGGTGCCAAAACGATACATCAACCAGCCGGCCACTCCAGTCAAGGCGCCAAGTAGAAGTGTAAAAAAAATCAAAGAAAACAATACGCTGCCGGCCGTCAGATTAGGCGAAATAGCCTCCTCCACTTTCTGTAACCCATAGACGATCCAAGGCTGCCGCGCGCCTTCTGTGACGATCCAGCCCGCAGTAGCCGCCAAGTAGGGTAGCGCCATAGCAGGCAACAAAACGCGCAAGAGCCAAGGGCGACGCAACCATCGAAAGCGCGGTCGCATTACGGCCAACAAGGAAAGCAGTACCAGCAACAAACCGATGCCAACCATCAAGCGAAAGGCCCAGAAAACAAGCGTAACCGGGGGAATGTAATTTGCCGGTCCATACTGCTCAAAATATCTCGCCTCTAATTCCGATTGCAAATCGTTGATCCCGCGCACCATACCAGTAAAGTTGTTGTGAATTAAAAAGGACAGCAAACCAGGAACTTTGATTTCAAACGTATTCGTGCGTGCACGCTCGTCAATGGAAGCAATTACCACAAAATCGGCCGGTTGAGCGGTTCCCCAATGCGCCTCCACAGCGCCTGCTTTCATTGGTTGCACACGGCCAAGAAACTGACCATGTAGGTGACCAACCAACCCGAGCATGACCGATCCTATCAACGCATATACGGCTGCCCAGCGGAACGAACGAGTAAATATGTCCATCGAATGATCGCCTTGACGCAGGAAGTGCCACGCGCTGAATCCTAAAAGCAAAAAACCAGCTGTTGCCATGCCAACAAAGAACACATGGAAGAACTGGTAGGGAAGATTCGGATTCAGCACCAAGGCCCAGAAATCCACCATCACCGCTCGCCCGTTCTCTATGACATAACCAACCGGATGCTGCATGAACGAATTGGCGATCAAGATCCATAGCGCGGAGATGTTCGAAGCCAAGGCCACCAGCCACGCTGCTGCAAGGTGAACGGTTTTGGAGACCCGGTCCCAGCCAAAGATCCACAAACCCAGAAAGGTAGACTCTAGATAAAACGCCAACAACGACTCGATTGCCAAGGGCGCGCCAAAAATATCTCCTACGAAGCGCACATACTCTGACCAGTTCATACCAAAATGAAATTCCTGAACAATGCCCGTTACCACGCCGGCCGCAAAATTAATCACGAGAATATTGCCCCAAAATTTCGCCATATCCCTATATGTCACATCGCCGCGCAGTACATAAACGCTCTCGAACAGCGCGATCAATATCGACAGCCCCAGAGTCGCAGGAACAAAAAAGAAATGGTAAATCGTAGTGATAGCAAACTGCCAACGAGATAACGTGACCACAACGTCCATCTTTGACCTCCTAAAGATTGTACGCCGGCGCCCCTATGGGAAACAACAAATACGAAGAAACGCATCCAGCGCTATCTCTTGAATTTTACTGAATTTTATCGTGCATGTCCAATTAAACGCCGCCTCGCGCGTCGGTGTGTGGTTCTGCAAGACAACTCCTAGGACTGCCCACAACTTTGCTGCACGCACTACCTTTGCACACGATGTTCAAGCCTATGGTAAGATTCGAGACGTAGTGAAACGATCATCTGGCTGAATATCGGTCGCGACTGTACAGATACACAGATTTGGCGTACACTCCCAGCAGCGATTTTCTGCCGCACTGTGTCCAGCATAGAGGTTGCTATGCCAACAAAAACTGCGTGGATACAACAGGAATTAGACACACTGCGCCAGCAAGGACTCTACGTGCATATCCGCACCATCGAGTCGCCGCAGGGTGCCCGGCTGACCATAGACGGCCGGCGCGTGCTCAATTTCTGCTCCAACAACTACCTCGGCTTGGCCAATCATCCAAAATTAGTAGAGGCGGCGAAACGCGCTTTGGATGAGATGGGCGTTGGGCCGGCCGCCGTCCGCACCATCGCCGGCACCATGACCCTGCATGTCCTATTGGAGAAACGACTGGCCGAGTTCAAGGGCGTGGAGGCCGCGATCACTTTCCAGAGCGGGTTCAATGCGAATCTGGCAACGATCCCCGCATTGGTCGGCAAAGAAGACGTCATCTTCTCAGACCGTCTCAATCACGCCTCAATTATTGACGGTTGTCGGCTTTCCGGCGCGAAAATTATCACCTATGAGCACTGTGACGTCAACACGCTGGAACAGCTTGTACGCGACAACCTGCCGAACTACCGTCGCGGCTTGATCGTGACCGACGGCGTGTTTAGTATGGACGGCGACATCGCGCCGCTGCCTGATATTTACGCCATCGCTCAGAAATACAATCTGCTTTTGATGGTAGATGACGCCCACGGCGAAGGCGTTCTCGGACGCGGCGGGCGCGGCATTGTGGATCATTTCAACCTACACGGCAAAGTAAACATTGAAGTCGGCACTCTCTCCAAAGCATTTGGTGTGGTCGGCGGCGTGGTGGCCGGCGACGCCACAATCGTCGAATGGTTACGGCAACGCGGTCGCCCCTTTTTATTTTCCTCCGCCGTAACCGTGCCCGACGCCGCAGCCTGTCTGGCTGCTCTCGATATTCTCGAAACCTCCACCGAACTCGTAGACTGTCTTTGGGAAAACACCCGTTATTTTCAAGGTGCATTAAAACGACTCGGATTCGATATCGGTCGGACACAGACGCCCATTACCCCGGTGATGTTAGGAGAAGCGCCGCTAGCGCAGCAGTTCAGCCGCGCCTTGTTCGAAGCCGGTGTTTTCGCCATGGCTATTGGTTATCCAACGGTGCCGCAAGGCAAGGCCAGAATCCGCGTGATGCTCTCCGCCGCACACAGCCGCAAGGATTTAGAGGAAGGGCTGGAAGCATTCGCCCGCGTCGGGAAAAAACTGGGAGTCATTCGACCTTAGATGGCCACTCGAAACTGTCATCTTTCTTACCATATTCGAGGTGCGCGATGCGTATCGGCATGATGGCAGATATCTACAAGCCGCACATCAGCGGCGTAACCAATTACATTGACCTGAACAAACGTTACCTGGAGCAGGCCGGACACGAAGTATACGTCTTCACGTTTGGGGAACATGTCGATGACGAACCGCGCGTGATTCGGACCCCAGGCCTTCCGATCAGCAAACACGGCCTTTACTTCAACGTGCGCTACAGTCGTCCGGCAAAAGCCCTATTGCAGAACATGGATATTGTCCATGTCCATCATCCTTTCCTCAGCGGCCAATTAGCACTGCGGTATTGTCGGCCCTTGCACATTCCGATTGTCTTCACTAACCACACCCGTTACGACCTGTACGCCCAGACATACCTCCCCCTTGTGCCACCTGAGTTGAGCACAGCTCTTTTGCAGACCTATCTTCCCTTCTTCTGCGCCGCTGTTGACCTGGTTGTTTCCCCTTCCCAGGGCATGGCAGGCATCCTGCGCAAACTAGGGGTAAAATCATCGATCGAGGTCATTCCAAACGGCGTTGACTTAAAGCCCTACCGCCAGCCAGAGCCGTTTCCGCGCGCCGATTTCGGGTTCGCCACCGATGACGTACTGTTAATCTACATTGGGCGGTTGGCTCCGGAGAAGAATCTACAGTTCCTGTTACGGGCTTTCGCCGGCATCGCCGGCGCTGTAGAAAAGGCCCATCTGCTTCTCGTCGGCGGCGGGCTGGAGGCAGAATCGTTACGAGAGATGGTACGGCATTACGCTCTGATGAATCGAGTCCACTTCCTGGGATTGCAACCCTATACGACTCTGCCGCGCTATCTGGCCATGTGTGACATTTTCACGACTGCCTCTATCACAGAGGTTCATCCTCTCTCCGTCATCGAGGCCATGGCTGCCGGCTTACCGGTCGTCGGGTTGCAATCGGTAGGTGTGAGCGATACAGTACAACATGGACGGACCGGCTTACTTGCAGAACATTCCGAGGCGGCCCTGGCAGCACAACTGACGCGTCTGTGCCTGGACTCCGATTTAAGACGCAAGATGGGGAACGCTGCTCGCCAGGCCGCCGAACAATATGCTATCGAACGCACAACACAACTTGTGCTCTCCCACTACGAACGTCTGATCGCCGCGCGCGCCTTGCGCCGACGCAGCCTACGTTCACGACTGAAAGGCTGGGCGGCCAGATGGCAACCTTGAACGAACACCGACGCACGCTTGGCCGTTTGGGTGAGGACATGGCAGCCGCATACTTACAACGGCGCGGCTACCATATTCTGGCGCGCAACGTTCACACCCCTCACGGAGAAATTGACCTCATCGCCCGCAAAGATGAGGTAATTGTATTCGTCGAGGTCAAGACGCGCACCTCACTAAAATTTGGTTGCCCCGAAGATGCGGTGACGTCGCGCAAGCAAGCACACTTGCTAGCCGCCGCCGAGGCCTACCTTGCCCAACACCCGGAAAACGGTGAAACCTGGCAATTCGACGTCATAGCCATTCAGCGGTTCGGCAAGCGATCTGCGCGCCTTATCCACTTTGAGAACATCCTATGAGAACATCCTAAACGAAACGTGTTGATTCCATGCTGCCTCTCATTGTGATTGTCGGCCCAACCGCGTCAGGAAAGACAGAGACTTCCATTCACCTTGCCGAACGATTGCACGGAGAAATCATCTCTGCCGATTCACGTCTTTTCTATCGCGGCATGGACATCGGCACGGCAAAACCAAGCCTTGAGGATCGCGCCCGTGTTCCACATCACCTGATCGACGTTGCCGCTCCTAATGAAACCTGGAGCCTGGCAGTCTTCCAGCGGGCAGCCGTCGCGACCATAGCCGATATTCACGCGCGCGGCCGAATACCTTTTCTGGTCGGCGGCACAGGCCAATACATTAGGGCTGTGACTCACGGCTGGACGCTCCCTCCCACTCCACCAAACCCGCGTTTGCGTTCTGTGTTGGAGCGGTTGGCTTATGAACATGGCCTTTATTGGCTACACGAAAAACTCGCCCTGCTCGATCCAGGCGCTGCCAAATCCATTGACCCCCGTAACCTCCGCCGTGTCATCCGCGCCCTGGAGGTGACCCTCTCCACCGGCCGCCCCGTTTCGACTCAATGTGGCCAGGCCACCTCTCCGCACCGCCTCCTTACCATCGGATTGACATGGCCCCGCCACATCTTATATACCCGCATTGACGCCCGCATTGAGACTATGTTTGCCAACGGCCTACTTGAAGAGACGCGACAATTGCTTACACAAGGATACTCGCCCAATTTGCCCAGTATGTCTGCCATAGGTTATCGCGAGTGCTTTGCCGTGCTCCAGGGACAAATCAGCATAGAAGAAGCAAAAACCAAGATGCGCCGTTTGACGCGCGCTTTTGTGCGCCGTCAAGCCAATTGGTTTAAAGCCGGCGATCCAACTATCCACTGGTTTCGTATGGATACAACACCGCTCGAGGCCATCGAAGAAACCATCCGCACCTTTCTCGCCACGCAAGGAGTCCCTAACGCGGGAGATTCGGAGAGAACACCTTAACCGCCCCACGCAAGACAGCGAAGCGATTTCTGATAGAAGCGCTCGTGGGCCGAGTGTGCCAATCGTAGAACAAGACAACAAGACGTAGAAGCGCACATTCGGTATCCTTTCCGCCACGGTGGCTAGTATCGTCTCATGCGATGCCCCAAAGCGGCTTCACAGTGACAGCATCGCGAACCGGAAAGTTCAAACGCCGCGAAGCGCCGTCTCTCAATAGGGCATCGCAACACGCCCGCCGCTTATGGTACAAGCGCAACCATTGGCGCATGTTTCACCCCGACGCGTTTTGCAGTAAAATTGGTGAAATTTTTTCTCGTCCCCTTCGGAAGGAGTGCGGTATGGATGTGAATCGCGAGCTATTCGAAGCAAACGAAGCGCTCACCTTTGACGATGTCCTCGTTCTCCCCGGTTACAGCGAAGTTCTACCATCAGAAACAGACGTTTCTACCCGCCTCACCGCAGACATCACGTTGAACATTCCTCTGGTCTCGGCGGCAATGGACACTGTCACCGAAGCGCGGCTGGCGATTGCTTTAGCGCGCGAGGGCGGCATCGGAATTATTCACCGCAATATGTCGCCGCAGCAACAGGCCAACGAAGTAGACAAAGTGAAACGTTCCCAGGCCGGCATGATCAGCGACCCCATCACCTTGCCACCCGACGCAACGCTCCAAGAAGCCGAGGAGATCATGTCCACCTATCGCATCAGCGGCGTCCCGATTGTAGATGGAGAAGGGAAACTGGTCGGTATTCTTACCAACCGCGACAAACGCTTCGTGGAACCAAAAGACTACCATTTGCCGGTCAGCCAGTTCATGACTCCCCAGCCATTGGTGACGGCGCCGGTAGGGATCTCGCGCGAAGAAGCTAAAGCCTTACTTCAAAAGCATCGCATTGAAAAGTTGCCGCTGGTAGATGAGAGCGGTCATCTCAAGGGTTTGCTGACCGTCAAAGATATTCTAAAAGAGATTGAGTATCCAAATGCCGCGCGCGACGCGGATGGTCGCCTGTTGGTAGGAGCAGCGGTCGGCGTTGGCGTAGAAGCAGAGCAACGCGTCGGCTTGCTTGTAGAGGCAGACGTAGATGTCGTGGCCATTGACACTGCGCACGGTCACACAAAAAACGTCCTGGAGACGATCAAGCGATTGCGCCGATTGTTCCCCAAATTGCCCATCATCGCCGGAAATGTGGTTACGCCAGAAGGAGTGATCGCGCTGGTCGAGGCAGGAGCAGCAACGGTCAAGGTGGGAGTCGGCGCAGGATCCATATGCACCACACGCGTGGTTGCCGGAGCAGGCATGCCACAATTGAGCGCCATTTACCATTGCTCCCGGGTCGCGCGTCGACTTGGAATTCCGATCATCGCCGACGGAGGTATCAAGTACAGCGGCGACATCGTCAAAGCCATCGTCGCCGGCGCAGACACCGTCATGCTTGGTTCCTTGCTGGCCGGCTTAGAAGAAGCGCCTGGCGAAGAGGTCATCTTCGAAGGCAGGCGCTTCAAAGAATATCGCGGTATGGGATCGCTGGGCGCGATGCAGGGATATGGCCGAGACCGGTATGCTAGCGCGCAAGGCAGCGCGGGCAAGCTTGTCCCGGAGGGTATCGAGGGCCGTGTTCCTTATCGCGGCCCGCTCCACGATTACGTCTATCAACTCGTTGGCGGTTTGCGGGCCGGGATGGGATATGCCGGCGCTCGTACGCTGGAAGACCTCCGTACAAAAGCCCGTCTGATACGAATGACCAAGGCCGGTCTCATCGAGAGTCATCCTCACGACGTCATCATCACCAAAGAAGCGCCAAATTACCAAATCAGCCCCGAGTAACCAACCTTTTGTGGTAAACTTTAATATCCTAAGCAAGACAAGGGTGCCGGCGTGAACCAGTCTCGCAATGAACAAATGGTCAATCGTTTAAGAGCGATGCAGGCGGCCGCTCCGGATATCGAAGCATCCGCTATCGTCTCGGTGGACGGGCTGATCATGGCCTCTGCCTTGCCGTCCGACGTAGAGGAAGACCGCGTGTCGGCCATGTCGGCAGCCATGCTGAGCTTAGGGGAACGAATTGCCAGCGAACTTGGACGCGGAGGCCTGGAACAGGTGTACATTCGTGGCGACGAAGGCGCCATCGTGCTGACTTCGGTCGGCGAGGAAGCCGTACTCACCGCCCTGGCGCGACCGGAAGCCAAACTAGGCCTCATCTTCCTCGAGATGCGGCGCGCGGCGGAAGATTTGTTGAAAGTACTCGGATGAGACATTCCCTCGGCTCCATGATCTACTAGCTGGGGAGGTTGCCGGCCACGGCCCTCCCAAACTTCTTTATCGCCTGTCTAAGCAAGGGAATAACCATGAGCGCGAAATATCTTTTCTTCACCGGCGGTGTCGTCTCCTCGGTCGGGAAGGGCGTAACCGCGGCCGCCATGGGACGCACCTTGAAAGAACGCGGTTTCAAGGTGGCCGTGCAAAAACTCGATCCCTATATCAACGTCGATCCGGGCACCATGAGTCCTTATCAACACGGCGAGGTCTTCGTCCTCGATGACGGAGCCGAAACCGACCTGGATCTAGGACACTATGAACGGTTTATTGACGAGCGGCTGAGCCGCGTCTGCAACGTGACGACCGGTCAGGTCTACGCCGAGGTCATTGCCAAAGAGCGACGCGGCGACTATCTCGGTGGAACGATTCAGGTCATTCCCCACATCACCAACGAAATCAAACGTCGCATTGGCCTGGTCGCCAAAACGACCGGCGCCGAGATTGTCATCGTCGAAGTGGGCGGAACAGTAGGCGATATCGAATCGCTCCCATTTCTTGAGGCATTGCGTCAGTTGCGTCATGAACTCGGCCGTGAACATTGCGCCTTCATCCATGTTACCTGGTTGCCCTACATCGGCGCCACAGGAGAAATCAAGACCAAACCAACGCAGCACTCTGTAGCCGAGTTACGTTCCATCGGTATTACACCGGACATGATCGTCGCCCGCTCCGATTATCCCCTGGACGACAGCCTGCGCGATAAGATCGCTCTTTTCTGCGACGTGGAAAAAGAGGCCGTTGTGCCTATGGTCACTACGCCGGTGCTCTACGAAGTCCCTTTACTTCTGGAACAGGCTGGCGTGGCAGACTATCTGCTTGCCCGGCTGGGATTAAAACCGCGCAAAGAACCGGATTGGTCAGAATGGAAAAAACTAGTTGCGGAGGTGAGGCGAGAAAAACCGCATTTAAAAATCGCTCTGGTGGGCAAATATGTAGAATTGCACGACGCGTACATTTCGGTGCGAGAGGCGCTCAAACACGCCGGGTTAGCGTTGGGAGTACAAATTGACATCGAATGGGTTCACTCTGCTGATTTGGAAAAAGGCAAAGGGTGGGATGTTCTACGAGGTTGCGCAGGAGTTGTGGTACCCGGCGGCTTTGGCTCACGCGGCATCGAAGGCAAGATTCAAGCCATCCGCCACGCTCGCGAGCACCGAATCCCTTATCTTGGTCTGTGCCTAGGCATGCAACTCATGGTCGTGGAATTTGCTCGCAACGTCTTGGGATTGGAGAACGCCAATTCCACCGAGTTTGACCGATCCACCCCATACCCCGTCATCGACTTAATGCTCGAGCAGCGCGCCATTACGGATATGGGAGGCACTATGCGCCTAGGCCTATACCCATGTGTCTTGCAGACGGGTACAAAGGCCGCCAAACTCTACGGCGTGCCGCAGGTCGAGGAACGTCACCGTCACCGATTTGAATTAAACAACGCCTACCGGGAACGACTAACACGCGGCGGTATGATTTTCTCCGGTCTTTCGCCAGACGGGAAGCTTGTAGAAATCGTCGAGTTGAAAGATCACCCATACATGCTAGGAAGCCAATTTCATCCCGAATTCCTTTCGCGTCCTACGCGACCGCATCCGCTGTTTCTTGGCCTGGTTCAAGCAGCCAAAGAGTACCAGCAAAAACAAAGCACCCAAAGCGGCGAAGGACATGCCAAGTCCCATCATTCGGAATAGAGACGTCTTTTCCTTTCGGAGGTGAATCATGTCGGCTATTCCCGAATCCGTCCGGGCCCAACTGCTACGCTATCAACAAACCGAAATCACAGAGCACCACATCTACAAACGCCTGGCCAAGCGACTGAAATCGGACGAGAACGCCAAGATTCTGGCCCAGATCGCCGAAGACGAATTGCAGCACTATCATACTTGGAAACAGTACACCGGCCGGGACGTAGCTCCGCGTTGGTTATCCGTTTGGCTGTACTACTTAATCAGTGTCATCTTCGGTTTCACGTTTGGCGTCAAACTCATGGAACGCGGCGAACGAGCCGCGCAGCGCAACTATGCTTCGATGATCTCGGCTATTCCGGAAGCCGCGCAGTTCGAAGCCGAAGAGGACGCTCACGAGGAGCGATTGCTTGCTATGCTGGACGAAGAACGACTGCACTATGCCGGCTCTGTTGTCTTGGGCCTCAACGATGCCCTGGTGGAACTGACGGGCGCGCTGGCAGGCCTGACGCTCGCCTTGCAGAACGTGAAATTGATCGCCCTTTCCGGCCTCATTACCGGCATCGCCGCCTCGCTCTCCATGGCAGCAAGCGAATATCTCTCCACCCGATCCGAGAAGACGGAAAAGCACCCCGTCCGCGCGGCGATTTACACCGGCATTGCCTATCTCATCACCGTTACCCTGTTGGTGCTCCCTTATCTGTTCATTCAGAATTATTACCTTGACCTGGGTATTGCCCTGTTCACAGCCATCCTCATCATCGCTGCATTCAATTTCTATGTCTCCGTCGCGCAGGACATGCCTTTCCGGGCACGCTTTCTGGAGATGGCCGGCCTGAGTCTGAGCGTAGCCGCGATCTCCTTCCTCATCGGCTACCTTATCCGTCAATGGTTAGGTATCGAGGTTTAATTGAAGAAACGTCGGGAACTTTTCCTCTTTCGGCAACGTTCATCATGTAAGGAAAACATTCCTTAATTTCTCTATGGAGTACCTATGCGTCACAAACTGATTTTCCTAGTATCTATTGTTGGGCTGAGCCTGTTCCTGGCCGCCTGCGTTACGACCAATGTGTATCCGGAACCGCCACAACGCATTCTAACCGTCAACGGCACCGGCATGGTTACACTAACTCCCGATATCGCCTATGCCTCTATCGGCGTTCAAACGAAGGATCCGAGCGTCGGCAGCGCCGTCCGCGCCAATAACGCCACTACGCAAGCCGTCATCAATGCCATCAAATCCTTCGGTGTGGAAGAGAAAGACATCACCACAACCAACTTCAGCGTCTGGCTGAACGAACGCTATGACGACAAAGGGAATGTCGTTGAGCAAACCTACATAGTGCAAAACACGGTTCAGGTTAAAGTGCGCAACTTAAACGTCTTAGGCGACCTATTAGACGCCGCGATTCAGGCCGGGGCCAACTCCATCTATAGCATCTTCTTCGATGTGGAAGACCGGACTGAGGCCATTAACAAGGCTCGCGCTTTAGCTATAGAGAGTGCCAGAAAACAGGCCGAGGAACTGGCGAAAGCCGCTGGCGTCACGCTTGGTGAGGTGCAGTCCATCAGCTTCTACGACAGTGCCCCCTATACTGGCATGGCAGGGAAAGGCGGGGACGATGGTATAGAACGAGCTGCGGCCTCCAGCGTGCCGGTCTTGACCGGAGAATTTCAAATTATCGTCACCGTTACCATCAACTACACCTTGAAGTAACGGCTGCTCGCAAGCCGTCGGAATCCGTTCCGGCCTGCTTTGGGTGTTCCAAAGCAGGCCGGGATTTTCGCGGCTCCGGCTTTCCCGAATTTTACGGCCAAGGGATTTCCGACGAACGGTAAAAATCTATGCCTTGCAAAATCCAGCGCGGCGCGTGGCCGGCAAGACGACGACGATATTCTCCCCATGCTCTTCCCTCCGCCGGCGACCAGCCAATCTCCGCGTAGCCAGGAAGTCGAGGAAAGGCCATGTACTCAATCTCATCCAAGGTCGTTATTGTTTCCGTCCAAAGCGGAGCCTCCACACCGGCAATATGTTCCTCCCCTATGCCATCGATGAAGGCCGTCGGTTCCCAGGAATAAGCCGTCTGGACGTTAATATAACCGGCCCAATCCAAGCCCAAACGAGTATTCGCATCGTACTTCATGTCAAGATAGGCTCTATCTGCCGGCGATAGAATAATTTGCGCGCCCTGGCGAACCGCCTCCCGTACATGCCCCTCGCCCGGCTGCCAATGTTGAACCAACGTGCCGGATAACAGGGTTGTTTGCGCAATTTCCTCCCAACCAACAACCTTTTTCCCATTGACCGCGACAATGGCCTGCGCCTGACGAATAAAGTATTGATATCCCTTTGCCCGCGTAGCGCCCGCCTCGTCGCCGCCAATGTGAAGATAATCTCCCGGCGTCAGCGCAGCCACCTCCCGAATCACGTCGGCGACAAAGGTATAGGTGATATCCTTGCCCACACACAGCGAACTAAAACCGACCTCGATGCCGGTGTACAGATCAGGAGCCACCCCATCGCAGTTCAATTCCGCGTAGGAGGCTAGAGCCGCATTTACGTGGCCCGGCATATCAATCTCTGGCACAACCGTAACGAAACGGTCTGCCGCGTAGGAAACGATTTCTGCATACTGTTCCTGCGTGTAATAGCCGCCGCGCGTTCCTCCAACTTCCAGGCTGCCGCCGTACGTCGCCAGTTTTGGCCAAGACTTGATCTCAATACGCCAGCCCTGATCATCGGTCAGATGTAGATGCAGGCGGTTCATCTTATAGTAAGCGAGATAGTCAATATAGCGCTTAACTTCCTCTACGGTGAAGAAATGACGTGCGACATCCAGCATAGCGCCTCGCCAGGCAAAACGAGGGTAATCTCGAATCTCGCCCGTTGCGATTTCCCATACTTCCTGCTGCAAGCTTGAGCTTTCCACTGCTGGCGGCAACAACTGGCGAATCGTCTGCACTCCATAGAACAAGCCGGCAGCCCGCGCCGCGCGCAGCGTGACACGCTGCGGCGTGATACTCAGTTCATAGCCCTCGCTACCCAGCGATACTTCATCGGCATCCAACAGCAAATACACATCCCCATCGGCGCAATCGCCATCGGCCGTCAGAATCGGCACAGGATACCCAGTGGATCTTCGCAAGCGTTCAGCAAGGAATTGCGCCACACGTCGCGTCTCCTCACTACCGGGAACAAGGCAGATGTCGGTCTTCTCCGTCAGAAGAAACCGATCGCCGCCAGGAATCGCCTGCACAGGTTTCGGAATCACACCTTCCAACGTAGGCAAGGGCCGTTCCGCCGTGGTCGATTCGGCAACTGTTGGCGCATTCTCCCTCTGGGTAGGCGGTATAGGTCTACAAGCCCCAAGGACAACAAGCCAGGCCAAAAGACAAGAGAGACGAAAAGATGTCAAGTAGAGTTCCCTTCGCCGTTGAAAGGAACGGGACTTCCAGGATGTTGCCGCAGAAAGCATACGAACTCCTTGCAGCCCGCTTGGTTTTCCATGAGCTTACGGGCCGCGTCCAGCATTATACCAGCCTTGCAGACATCCCCATGATATATAATTGGGATATGACTACCTTGCGCGCCATTCTCAAAACCATGCGTCCGCGCCAGTGGACGAAGAATGCCTTCCTCTTCGCCGCTCTGGTGTTTGATGGAAAGCTATTCCATGGGGTTGACTTCCTGCGCACCTTGCTCGGCTGTGCGCTCTTCTGCCTTGTCTCTAGCGCCATCTATATGTTCAACGATCTGATGGACATCGAGGCCGACCGCCAACATCCGGTTAAGCGCAATCGTCCTATCGCCGCCGGCATCCTACCCGTTCCGGTGGCGCTTCTCTGCGGCATCGCGTTGACAATCCTGGCGTTCGTTTTCGCGCTCCCTTTGGGGTGGCCTTTCGCGTCCACGCTTTTTCTCTACCTGGCGCTGATGCTGGCCTACTCCAAATTTCTCAAGCACATTCCTATCCTGGATGTATTACTCATCGCAGCCGGTTTCGTTTTGCGCGTCCATGCCGGCGTTACCCTCATTGTCGTGGAACGCTTCTCGCCATGGCTGTACGTCATCATGACCCTACTGGCGCTGTACCTCGGTTTCAGCAAACGACGCGCCGAACTAACCTTGCTGACCAAGGATGCCAACCTCCACCGTAAAGTCCTGGATGGCTATACCATCCCTCTGCTCGATCAATACCTCAGCATCGTTTCTGCCACAACCGTTGTAGCCTATTCCCTCTATACCTTTTTTCGACCGGAAGCGCCCGGCAACCACGCCCTGATGTTGACAATCCCTTTCGTTGTCTACGGTATCTTCCGCTACCTGTACCTAGTTCAAGTAGAACACGCCGGCGGCGCGCCGGAGGACATCCTACTTTCTGACCGACCCCTGCAAATCGCCATTCTTCTCTGGGGGCTGACCGTGCTGGCGATCTTCTACCTCCTATGATCTCTTCCTCCGCCCCTGGCAAAATTATCCTACTTGGCGAACACGCTGTCGTCTACGGGCGCCCTGCGCTCGCCGTGCCGGTTTCCCAAGTGCAGGCAACGGCGACGATTCGGTCGGCCGAGGTCGGCGTCTGGATTCACGCCCCGCAGGTCAACCTGCAAGAAGAACTCTCCCGACTCGCGCCCAATCATCCTCTGGCGGCTATTGTGCGTAGCGTTCTTTCCACACTAAACATGAGCGATCCTCCCTCGCTACAAATTCACATTGAGTCCGATATTCCGGCGGCCTCCGGTCTCGGCTCCGGCGCGGCCGTTTCGGTAGCCGTTATACGCGCCCTGGCCGCCTTCTTAGGGCAACCACTCGACCACGAAACGGTAAACGCTCTAGCCTACGAAATCGAAAAGTTACACCATGGCGCCCCTTCCGGGATAGACAATACCGTTGTCACCTATGCGCAGCCCGTGTACTTTGTCAAGGGACGACCCGTCGAACGACTGCGTGTCGGCGAACCTTTCACCTTGCTTATCGGCGATAGCGGCATTCCTGCCCTGACGCGCGATTCTGTGGCCGCCGTGCGTCAACTTTGGGAGACCTCTCGTTCCCATTGCGAGCACATCTTCGATACTATCGCCTCGCTCGTCCAGGCAGCGCGTCGCGCTCTCGAGGACGGCGACCTTTCCACTCTCGGCCTACTGATGAATGAAAATCACGCGCTTTTACAGGACTTAACCGTTTCCAGTCCGGAGCTAGACCGTCTGACAGAAGCTGCTCGCGTTGCCGGCGCCTGGGGCGCCAAACTCTCCGGCGGAGGGCGCGGAGGCGCCATGATTGCGCTGGCTCCAACAGATGCAATCAAAGAAGTCCAGCACGCATTGCAACAAGCCGGAGCCAAACGCGTGATTGTCACACCAGTGGCATGCTCACCCCACTAAAATTGCCCCATCTTCTCGGAAAGGAGAGCGACCTATGAAAACAAAAACGACGGCGGCTATCCTGTTGTCGCTCGTTCTTCTGCCAGTTCTCGCGCCAACTCGGGCAAGAATCTATAAGACGGCCCTCCTGTCCCAAGCAACTCTCGATCAGGACGCCTTCCCTCTATGGGCAAGCGGTGACGCTGGACGAAACCGTAAACGGCAATGCGCTGCTTATCGGGAATCAAGTTCAGGTAAACGGGACAGTCAACGGCAGTCTCCTCCTAATTGGGCAAAATGCCGTCATCAACGGCCCGATCAGCGGCGGGGTATACGAGCTGGCGCTGACCCTTGCTTTGGGCAATTCGGCGCGTCTGGAGCGTGACCTATACGTTGCAACCATCAGCCTGACTAGCGAACCCGAATCGTTCATCGGGCGCGATCTGTTTGCACTTGGTTTGGATGCCGGCCTAAACGGCCACATCGGTCGCTCCTTGCACACAATTCTCGGCCCAATTCAATTGTACAATGCCCTGATGCAACTCCTCGGATTCGACGAACTCACGATTCGCCTGCATATCGAATCGTCGTCCTCCCCATTGCCCCTGACCCCACACGTCTTCTGGCCGCCTGCATCCGGCCATGGCCTGGGCGCCGGCTTGTCACCTATTGGAGCGACAAACACAACATCTTCTCCGTGGCGCGAGTGGCTGTTCGGCCGACTCCGCCTTTGGCTAGCATTCGCCGTCTTTTCTCTGCTCATGCTCTGGCTAGCGCGCCCATCCCTAGAAGCAAGCAGCGAGAAAGCACGCCAAAAGCCATGGCGGACCTGGGTGTAGGCGCCGCTGTGCTCGTCGCTATTATGAATGTCTTCCTCTTGCTCCTTGCGTTCTACATGCTCCTTTTCGCCGTCGGCTTGGGGTTGGTATACCTGGGCCTCTGGCAAATTGCCGCAGCGCTCTGGATACTTTTCCTCTGTACGTTAAGCGCGCTCGCGGTCGCTTTATGGTTGTTTGTGTTATACGGGGCCAAAGTCATTGCTTGTTACGCCCTTTTCCCCTGGTTGTTTGCAAATAAAGAAAGCAAGAGCTTCTGGTGGCTGGCGCTGTCTCTCTTGACCGGCGCATTGGTGTACACCCTGTTACGAGCGATCCCCTACCTAGGGAGCCTGATTGACCTGCTCGCGACCGCGTTCGGTGCCGGCGCAACTTGGTTGGCGTGGCGCCATCGCAAAAGAACACGCCGACTCGGACGACGAACAAGCAACGCTGCACTCACATCCTTTGCCTGATGTCATAGTCTCCGTACCGAAAATGAATTCGATACTTCCCCTCGAACACACCGAACATCCCTTACGGCGATGTCATGCCAACCGCCGCAATGGTTTTCCGCATTTTGTCTCTAGGGGTGTTTCGCTGCCATTGGCCAACTTGACACCACGCCAAGAGATAAGCCCACGATTGCTCAGCAAAGCTTATAATGGGAGTATGTCTGAAGAATCGATTCCCTCTCTCCCGCGCAAGAAAATCGCCATTCTGATTGACGGCGACAATGCCCAACCCGGCCTTCTGCCGCAGATGCTGATGGAAGCCAGCAAATACGGCTTGGTAACCGTCCGTCGCATTTATGGAGACTGGACAACCGCCAACATGAACTCCTGGAAGGATGTGCTCAACTATTATGCCATCCAACCCATTCAACAGTTTCGTTACACTGTTGGCAAGAATGCCACCGACTCGGCAATGATTATTGATGCGATGGATCTACTCCACTCCAGCGTCGTAGATGGTTTTTGCCTGGTTTCCTCGGATAGCGATTACACCCGGCTGGCCACACGCATTCGCGAGAGCGGCGTATTCGTTATGGGCATCGGCGCAAAGAAAACACCCAAGCCGTTTGTAAATGCTTGCGATGTCTTCGTTTATACAGAGAATTTGGAGGCGGAAGAAAAGCACGAAGCGCAAGTATCGGCTTCGCGTGGCGCACACAAGAAAGCGAAAACCGAGACAAGTCAGGAGGTCGAGCACGAGGCGATGTCCATTTTGCGCCAGGCTTACGACATGGCCGCACAAGAAGATGGCTGGGCGCGGTTGGACCACATGGGCAACGCCCTTCATCAACTAGACCCCGGCTTTGATCCCCGAACATACGGTCACCGTCAACTTTCACGCTTGATCGCCAGTTACAAAGACTACTTCCAGATGCGCACACAGGAGATTGACGGCTCCACGCTATTCTACGTCCGCCTCAAAGAGTGAGCATCACTTCATCCCCTGTACGGAGGGCTGCCGTGCCGTTGGAATTTCTCATCTCTCGCCGGGCGCGAGAAATGTACCGCCTCGATGAGACGCTGTTCATCCTCGACGGGCATATTACTCCAGCCAGCTTCGAGATCGCCAAGCGATTTGCCAACGCGGTGAGCATAGCACGAAGCGAGACATTTCCGGCCGCCGACATCTACGCCATGGGGCTTCTCCACGAAGCCCTGCATCTTATCATCCGCCGCTTCCTCGAACGAAGCCCTCAGACCATTCATCGAGCCCTGACATTTCTGGAGACCTATCTGGGAGAGAACCTGGAAAGAACGCTCTTGCAATTTGTTGAAGAATTCCCACCGCTCGCTCTTCGGAAGGGGGAAATCTCTGCACAAGACTACCTGAACGATCGAAAAGAAATGCTACCGAACCGCTGGATAGCGCTCGAGGAACTTTTCCTGGCCCATTTGACCGCCGAGAATCCAGCCTTGCAAAGGTACCGCGACTTCTTCGATTTGACTCCTCTGAAAACCAACACCGCTTGTCAAGCATTAATTGAGCTCGTAACCGATTTCTTTATGCACCAACCCCCTGTAGGGGCAAAGGGAGAGGGAGAAAGCGGCAATTTACTCACTATGCTCCTCGCGCCGGTCAAGGAGTCGCCCGACTCGCTCGCCGGCCAGCTAACATCCTTGATTGAAAAATGGGGAGATTTGCTCGGCGAAGATTTCGTTCAACATCTCCGTCGCGCAATCGATTACTTGCGCGAAGCTCAGCTACGCCGCGCCATCCCCGGCGGATACGAGATTGCCGTCCCGTTTTTCCACACCGAAGATGAAGTGGAACATTTCAGCCAAGACGCCGACTGGATGACGCGATTGGTCCTCCTTGCCCGTAACACTTATGTCTGGCTAGATCAACTGTCTAAAGCATACCAGCGCCCGATTTGTACTCTCGACCAGATTCCAGACGCAGAATTGGAACGCTTGCAACAACATGGCCTTAACGGCCTCTGGTTGATTGGTCTGTGGGAACGCAGCAAGGCCAGCCAGCGCATCAAACACTTGATGGGGAATCCAGAAGCGGCTGCTTCGGCGTATGCCTTGATGGATTATGAAATCGCCGCAGAGCTGGGTGGTTGGAAGGCGTTGGAAAACCTGCGTCAGCGCGCCGCGCGCTACGGAATCCGCCTAGCCGCAGACATGGTGCCAAATCACATGGCCATTGACTCCCGCTGGGTCATCGAGCATCCCGAGTGGTTCCTTTCGCTTCCCTATCCGCCCTTTCCATCGTACTCCTTTCGTGGCCCCGACCTTTCCCACGATGAGCGCGTGGGGATTTTTTTAGAAGATCACTACTACGACCGTAGCGACGCGGCGGTCGTATTCAAGCGTCTCGATCGGCGCAGCGGGGAGGAGCGTTACATCTACCATGGCAACGACGGCACATCGCTGCCATGGAACGACACGGCTCAATTGGATTACTCGAAAGCCGAAGTGCGCGAGGCGGTAATCCGGACGATACTACACGTTGCGCGTCATTTTCCCATCATCCGCTTTGACGCGGCCATGACGCTGGTCAAGACACATATCCAACGGCTCTGGTTCCCCGCGCCAGGTCAGGGCGGCGCGATCCCCTCCCGCGCCGAACATGGTATGTCCATACAGGCTTTCGACGCGCTGATGCCGAAGGAATTCTGGCGCGAGGTAGTAGATCGCGTAGCCGCCGAAGCGCCAGACACTTTGCTGCTAGCCGAGGCCTTCTGGCTGATGGAAGGGTACTTCGTTCGCACGCTGGGCATGCATCGCGTATACAATTCAGCATTTATGCACATGCTCCGCGAGGAGGACAACGCTAACTACCGCCAAGTTATAAAAAATGTGCTGGAATTCGATCCCGAAGTGCTCAAGCGCTTCGTTAACTTTATGAGCACCCCAGACGAAGAACCTGCCGCGCAACAATTTGGAACGACCGAGAAATACTTCGGCGTTTGTACCATGATGGTTACCATGCCCGGCCTTCCCATGTTCGCTCACGGGCAAATCGAGGGGTTCCGCGAAAAATATGGGATGGAGTATCGGCACGCCTATTGGGACGAAGCGGCTGATGAAGCGCTTGTGCGCGGCCATGAAAGCCGTATTTTTCCGCTCCTACATCGCCGCTATCTCTTCGCAGACGTCAAACACTTCGTGCTCTATGACTTTTTCACTCCACAGGGTTTCGTGAACGAGGACATCTTTGCCTACACGAACGGCTTCAACGCGGCCGGTGAATTGCAACGAGCGCTCGTAATATACCATAATAAGTATGCGCAAACGGAAGGTTGGATTCGCTCTTCCGTGATGTTCCGAGATAAAGTCGCCGGACAATATAGGCAAAAAACACTCGCCGAGGGTTTGCGACTCCCTGTCAATGGATATGTGATGTTCAAAGATTACGCCAGCGGTCTGGAGTACATTCGCTCCTGCCGCGAATTACACGAGAAAGGCTTTTTCATTCGACTGGGCCCTTATCAATGCTATGTGTTTCTGGATTGGCGCTTGGTAAACGGCGAGGAATGGGCGGCATTACACGATGCTCTGCAAGGCGCCGGTGTACCTTCTCTCCAGGCTCAACTTCAAGAAACCTTCAAGGCTCGCCTGCGGGCAAGTGAACTATGAACAAAGCAAACATCCCTCTCTTCCTGACTCTTCTGGGGACGTTGCTGTTCGCATGCAACCTGCCGAACGTCGCAAAGACGCCGTTCAGCGAAACGCTCCCCTCCCTCCTTGCGCCCACATTAGGGGACAACGAACTTCTTGCAACCATAGTGGCGGCCACCCTGCAAGCGCTAACTCCACCGGCGTCATCAACGCCCGCGCTCACAGACAGCCACCTTCATGCCACCTGTCCCCTCTACTCGCACCCCCACAGAAACTCCTTCCCCCGGCACAATTTCCGGCGGAATCTACGACTACCCATACGGCAGTATTCCCAGACTGGTCATCGTGGCGTTCAACCACGAGAAGCCCCACCACTGGTGGCTTCTCATTCCCGCCGGCAGCACAGGATATTCGATAGATGGATTCATCTCACCGGGCAAATACCAAATTGTGGCCTATGATCCCGCCGGTCATGCGGGCGGCTGCCTTTCCATATCACGGTCAAGGGCGGGCAGACGGCAACCTGTGACATCACTGACTGGAGCGGAGGCTATCGTGCCAAGCCCTCCGACGTACCCACACCCTGACCTTTTCAGAAATGTCATTAACGGTCAGGGGGCAGGAAAACCTCTATAATATTTCGTAAGAGGAGGTAGTATGTACACTCCAGCCTCTGATGAAAAAACAACGCCTGTTATTGCCTACACGGCGAATGGCCTGGTAAGAGGTGATGTAATCACGAAACAGGCTGTACGAGTCAGTATCTGGCTACGCACCGACGCCGCCCCAGAATACATCCATCTGTTACGCGCTCAGGTTGTATTGTTGTGTGGAGCGCCAAAAGTGCTCTCTATGCCAGAACTCTACCTATACAACGGATTAGTGTACGGCTTCCATCTTGCTCCACCGGCGGAAGACCCTCTCGATTATGATCCAAACGAGGCTAATCGCACCATGTTGCCGGTTACTGCCTTGCTTGGCACCTTCGTCCTGAAATGCAAGATGCGCGTCTCTACACAGGCGGATTTCAACACCTCGCTCGCTACCATCAATCGGCTGACCTGGATATCCCTCTACGAAGCGGAGATCACCAACCCCTTCTTGCCCCAAATGGGCGCAATCAAAGCGCCTATGTTGCTCGTGCGCCCGCAACAAACCAGTTTTGGCTTGGAGCAGATAGCGGTATAATCGTTCTCTGTGAAAGAGCGTTTGCAGAAGATTCTATCTCGCGCGGGTTACGGCTCACGAAGGCGTTGTGAGAAATTGATTGCCGCCGGCAGGGTGCGCGTCAACGAACATATCGCGACGCTAGGAGAGAAAGCCGATGCCGGCGCAGATCGAATTGCGGTAGATGGCGTTCCTCTCGCCGCTCCGGAGAAACCTGTCTATATTCTGCTCTACAAACCGCGCGGGGTACTCTCCGCCGTTTACTCGCCAGATCGCCGTCGCACCGTGCGCGAACTGATTCCTGTGTCCACTCAGCTCTATCCAGTTGGAAGGCTGGACTTGGATTCCGAGGGGTTGTTGCTGCTCACAAACGATGGAGAGCTCGCAAATCGCCTAACCCACCCCCGCTACGAACACGAAAAGGAATATCGCGTCCTGGTCGCGCGTCAGCCTGATGAAGAACAATTGGAAGCCTGGCGCAAGGGCGTTGTCTTGGCGGATGGCTATCGGACACAACCTGCCAGAGTCGCTGTGGAAAGCAAATTTGGCAAAGGCGCTTGGTTGCGTGTGATCTTACGCGAGGGACATAAACGGCAAATTCGAGAAACGGGACGCCAAATCGGCCTCCCAGTCGTGCGTATCATTCGCGTCCGCATGACCTCGCTGTGTCTGGGGAACCTCAAGCCAGGGCAATGGCGGGAACTCTCAGAGTCAGAGATAAAAGCATTGAAAGGCAACCCGCAAAAAGCAGTCAGACACAAAGGATGAACTTGACGCTCCACAAGTAGCCTGCGGCGCGCCCCACAACTTATTCACCTACTCGTTCCCGGTCGCAGGAGCATCCCCTTTCTCGTTCGCGTTCGCTTGTCTGGAACGGCGCCGCAAAGAAGAGGACCAGAGTCGCAAGCGTTTTTTCCACCAGCGATAGAATCGGCCCCCAAGCGATGGCGCGGCAGGAGCGGCTTCTTTCTGGATAGGCCAGGGATTCTGATCGAGCATCTTCCGTAAGATGTACGTGCCGACGAGTTTCAAACTAGAGAGAAGCGGCGCGGCCAAAAGAAGGCCAACCACTCCTAACAAGCGCGCGGCTAAAACCGCTGCAACCAACACAGCTGCCGGATGCACGCGCAGTGCCTGCGCCATGATGCGCGGAGTAATCATACTGTTGAACACCTGATCCACCAGAATCGCCGCCAGCACCACCAAGGAAGCGTGGAACAACGGCGAAGCACCCCAGGGGTGGAACGGCTGGAAAAGCGCTACTAGACCTAACGTACTCCAGGCTACCGCAGGCCCAACATACGGCACGAAGGTTGCTAAACCGGCCAGCAACGCCAACCAGAATGTATAACGCACCCCTAGCAGGCTCAACAACACCGTATAGACAATAACCGTCAGAACGAACAGCAACATCTGACCACGCAAAAAAGCGTTCCAGATGCGGCGCAATTCCTCGCCCAAACAACGAAAATCCTCGCGGTAGCCAGGAAGGTCGAGGGAAAAGACAGGAATTTGCAAACCGCCGCTCTCCAACAAGAGAAAATAGGAAACAACGTATATAAAAGCCAGCCAACCCAGGGTAGAGGCCGCACCGCTCGCTAACGTTCCTATCAAATTGCCTGCTCTCCCCAGCAAAGGCTGCGCCAGCCTGATAAGTTCCCGACTCAAATCACTCCAATTAAGTGCGGAAAGATCCACTTCCCAAGGGCCCAGCCGGTAGACCTGCCCTCCTAAACTCTCCAGAAAGGTAGGTAAAGCCCAGAGGCTATTCTGAATAGCAACAATGAGACTCTGCGCCTGTTGCACCAGGCCAACCCCGCCCCATATCAACAGCGTAAGCACTATTGCCAGGAAAATCAGATAGATTACATTGACCGCGCCGCGCCAGCTCAGAGGAGTCCTTTGATGCAAAAACATGGCCAGGGGATGGAAGAGATAAGCAAGGATAAACGCCATCAAGAGAGGAACGATAAGCGTATGGAAACGGATGATCAAAGCCCCAACGATGGCGATGCCTGTCAGGGCAACGATTAACTTCGTCATGCCGCCCCAGCGCGGCGAGGTCGGGGTAGCTAGATCGTCCATGCAAGCCACCTATGGATACACGCGCTTAATCGTGCGAGGGAACGGAATGGCTTCACGAATATGCTCAATGCCGCACAACCAAGCTACCGTTCGTTCGATGCCCATACCAAAGCCTGAGTGCGGCACCGAGCCGTATTTGCGCAAGTCGAGGTACCAGCGAAACGCTTCTTCCGGCAAGCCCTGCTCATGAATGCGTTGCTGAAGAAGATTGTGATTCGAAATACGTTCCGATCCGCCAATGATTTCACCGTACCCTTCGGGAGCAAGCAAATCCACCGACTTGCAGATTTCTGGCCGCCCCGGCCATGGTTCCATGTAGAAGGCCTTAGCCTTGGTAGGATACCCATAGATGAAAACAGGCTTCTCATAACGCGAGGTCAATGCGATTTCATGAGGCGAACCAAGATCCATCCCCCATTCGAACTTAAGTAAGTCCTTCTTCGGAGGGTCGATTTCCTCTTCGTAGATGTCGTGCAATATCCTAGCTGCCTCATCGTAGGAAAGGCGCGGGAAAGGCGGCTCGATATTCTTCAGGCGGCCGATGTCGCGGCCAAGCGACCTCAATTCCGGCGTGCGCTCACGCAGCACACGCTTCACAATATGCGCGACGAACTGTTCCTCAATCTCCATCAACCCATCCAAGTCGCAAAACGCGATCTCCGGTTCCACCATCCAGAATTCCGTTAGATGACGGCGAGTCTTCGATTTCTCGGCGCGAAACGTTGGGCCGAAGCAATATACCTTGCCGAATGCCATAATATTGGCTTCATTGTACAACTGCCCAGACTGTGTCAGGTAGGCCTTGCCCTCATCAAAGTACTCCGTTTCAAAGAGCGTTGTTGTCCCTTCGCAAGCTGCCGGTGTGAGAATCGGTGTGTCCAGGTTGATAAATCCGTGCGAATCGAGCCATTCGCGTACAGCAGCGATCACCGTGGCGCGCACGCGCAGAATCGCCCACTGACTCGGCATACGAATCCAGAGATGGCGATGATCGAGAGCAAAATCCGGCCCATGCTCCTTGAGCGCCATCGGATAGTCTTCACTAGCCGCTTGGACAACCTTCAGGTCACGCACGCCGATCTCATAACCGCCGGGAATGCCCGGCGCGCGCGAATCCGCACGTACCACGCCATTCACAACCACAGATGATTCTTGTGGCAGATGGGCGATCTCATCAAACAAAGGCCCCGATAGATCTCCCTTAAAAGCAACGCACTGCACAAAACCGCTGCCATCGCGCACGAGCAAGAAGACCAATTTCCCTTTATCAGTACGGTTATACACCCAACCGCGTACGGTCACATCCCGACCAACATAGTGAGCAATTTCCTCAATGCGAATAAGAGGGAACATGGCATACTCCTGAAAACAATGGAAAAGTATCTTGATTATACTCGCCCACAAGGAGGACGAAGGAAGCAATGTCTTTCTGTTACAATTGGTAAGCAATCCGTACCACCCGAAGTGTTCCTATGACGCCCCCACCCGATTTGATCATTATCGGCGGCGGTCTGGCCGGAAGCGAGGCGGCCTGGCAGGCCGCGCAACGCGGCTTACGTGTAAGACTGTACGAGATGCGCCCTCTTGTTTCGACCGGCGTCCACGCAACGAGCTTTCTCGCCGAACTCGTTTGCTCCAACTCGCTTGGTTCACGTCTGCCCGACAGAGCAGCCGGCGTCTTGCAGAAGGAACTCCACCAGCTCGGATCGCTCCTGCTGACCTGTGCGGAGGCGACAGCACTACCAGCCGGTAGCGCCCTGGCCGTTGACCGCCAGAAGTTCGCCGAACGAGTAACGCGAACGCTTCAGGCCCATCCTAACATTGAAATCCTGCGCCAGGAGATGCGAGAAATTCCATCCGGCTTGTGCATTCTTGCCTCCGGCCCGCTGACCTCGCCGGCTCTGGCACAAGCCATTGCCTCCTTCACCGGCGAGGAGCACTTATATTTCTTCGATGCGATTGCGCCTACCATCGCCGCCGAATCAATCAATATGGAACTCGCCTTTCGCGCCTCGCGCTACGCGCGCAGCGAGCAAGAGAAAGGCGACTATATCAACTGCCCAATGACCGAACAGGAATACAATACGTTCGTGGACGCCCTACTTTCCGCCGAACGAGTGCCTCTACGCGAGTTTGAGCAGGAGATCGAACACAGCGTGGATGCCGGCGCTCCTACTTACTTTGAAGGTTGCTTACCTATCGAGATTATGGCTCAGCGCGGGCGCGAGGCACTCGCTTTCGGGCCACTCCGCCCAGTCGGTTTGGTAGATCCACGCAGTGGGAAACAACCCTATGCTGTTGTTCAATTGCGCCAAGACAACCTGGCTGCTACCTTATATAACATGGTCGGCTTTCAAACAAATCTAACGTACTCTGCGCAAGCGCGCGTGTTCCGCCTGATTCCAGGGCTGGAAAAGGCAGAATTCGTCCGTTACGGACAAATGCACCGCAACACGTTCATCGCCTCGCCCAAAGTGCTCTTGCCCACGTTGCAAACGCGTCAACGTCCCGACTTGTTCTTGGCCGGTCAGATCACCGGAGTCGAGGGATACCTGGGAAATATTGCCACCGGTCTCTTGGCCGGCTGGAATGCCACGCGCTGGAAACGGGGACAATCTCCTCTCACCCTACCTCCTACAACCATGCTCGGCGCGCTCTGTTACTACATCACCCACGCTGACATGAAGGACTTCCAGCCTATGAAGGCCAATTTTGGCATTCTTCCGCCGCTACCGAGCAAGCTTATCCGCGGTAAGCGCGCCCGCGCCACAGCATACGCCGAACGCGCTCATCGGGATTTGGAAGCGTTTTTGAAAGACATCTCTTTGGCCTGACCTCTTGAAGAAGGGGCGATGGGATTTCATGGCTACACGCATAATACGCTTTGTCCTCCCTGTGCTCACCAACCTGTTCCTACTGTGGTCGCTTTCTGCCTGTGAACGTAAAGTCTTTGACGGGCAACGCGCCTATCAAGACGTCGTCGCCCAGGTAAAGCTCGGGCCACGTACACCGCAAAGTGCTGCGCACGCGCGTTTCCTCGTCTGGCTGCAAAGCGAACTCGACCAAGCCGGTTGGCATGTCCGCGCCCAGTACGCCGAGTCAAACGGAAAGCCCATCCACAATGTCATCGCCTATCGCTCCGAGGAAGCCCCCACCCTCCTGCTGGGTACTCACTACGACTGCCGTCTCCATGCCGATCGCGATCCCGACCATCCCAACACGCCCGTGCCCGGCGCCAACGATGGCGCTTCCGGCGTCGCCGTGTTGCTCGAACTGGCGCGTACGTTACCGAAGGATACGGTTCCCCTCTGGCTGGTCTTCTTCGACGCAGAAGACAACGGCGGTTTCCCAGGCTGGGAATGGAGTATGGGCGCACGCGCATTCGTCGCCGAGATGACCTTCCGTCCGCAGGCCGTCATTATCGTGGACATGGTCGGAGACGCCGATCTGAACATCTTCTTGGAACGAAACTCTGACCAGGCCCTGGCCAATGCTATCTGGCAACAGGCCGCTTGGCTAGGCTATGGGGAGCAATTCATCGCCGAACCGAAATACAGCATCTTTGACGATCACATCCCCTTCCTCGAAGCCGGCATCCCCGCCGCGGTCATCATTGATTTCGACTATCCTTACTGGCATACCGCTGCCGACACTCCCGACAAAGTCTCCCCGCAAAGCCTGGAAATTGTAGGGACTACGTTGTGGTATTGGATCGTTCGGCTGGGACAGACAGAAGGAAGGTAAGCCGGAGACCAACTTGCAGAGTACGATCAGGAAACAGAAGGAGGGTGCATCCGGCATGTCCGATGCAAGCTAGCGTCATGTTAGACCTGCTCAGAAACATTCTGATAGCCTTCATCCTCCATGATTTTCGACCCTCCTTAATCTCCTCAAGGACGGCAATTCGCTCTCATAGACGCGCTTGATGCCATCGCCCAGGGCAGCCTCGGTAACGCGAATATATTTGACCAAGCGCTCAAAGCCACCCGGCTCCACAGAGGCGGCCTGATCGCTGCCCCACATCGCGCGATCCAACGTGAGATGACGTTCTACCACACAAGCGCCTAATGCCACGGCCACGGCAGAGGGAACAAGCCCCACTTCATGGCCCGAATAGCCAATAGGCACTTCAGGAAATTCTCGCCGCAAGGTTTCAATCATGCGTAGATTGAGCTCCTCCGGCTCGCAGGGATACGTGCTGGTACAGTGGGTGAGGATAAGATTGGTATGCCCTAGCACCTCTACGGCCTGATGGATCTGCTCCATAGTGGACATTCCTGTTGAAAGGATGACAAGCTTGCCGGTCTTGCGCACGTAGCGCAACAAGGCGTGGTCGGTGAGGGCAGCGGAAGGAATTTTATAGGCGGGCGGATCGAATCGCTCCAAGAAGTCCACAGCAGGTTCGTCCCACACAGAAGCGAACCAAGCAACGTTCTTCTTGCGGCAGTAGCGATCAATCTCGCGGTATTCTTTTCCCCCGAATTCGACTCGCCTGCGGTACTCCAAGTAGGTAATGTATCCCCATGGCGTCTCGCGCATTTGGTTTCGTTGTTCCGGCGGCGTGCAAACCTCCGGGGTTCGTTTCTGGAACTTGACCGCGTCCACGCCAGCGTGGACCGCCGCGTCAATCATACGCTTCGCCAATTCCAGATCGCCATTATGATTGATGCCGATTTCGGCAATGATGTAAGCGGGATGTCCATCGCCGACCAGGCGATTACCAATCTTAGCTTCTCGTTTCATAGCACCTCTGTTGAATCAAATCACAAATTTCGCGCACGGCGCCATCCCCACCCGCGCGCGTCAGCACATAATCGGCCTGCCGGATGACCTCCGGCTGCGCATCGGCAACGGCAACCGCCCAGCCAACAACAGGAAAGCATGGAAGGTCATTGACGTCGTTGCCGACATAAACCGTGTAAGCAGGGGCCATCTTTTGATCCACGAGCAATTTTTTGAGCGCAGTCTCTTTATCGTCAATCCCTTGCAGGAAAGGAATACGTAATTTATTGCAGCGCGCAGCCACAACTGGATTCGTTTCCTTCGAAATCACCCAAACCTGCACACCTGCCTCGCGCAACCGCGAAAGGCCCTCGCTGTCGCTACGATTAGAAGCAACCGACTCCCTTCCCGTTTCGTCGGTCCAGACGCGGTTGTCGGTGAGTACGCCGTCGAAATCGAGAATCAACGCCTCCACGCGCGAGGGGAAAGGACGGCAGGGGCGGCCAGGCCAGACCATGTCCAAGGCCATGGTCGCTACCACCTGCTCGTATCGCGCCCAATCCGCAGGAGTGTCAATATCCACCGTATAACGAGGGTCGAGGATAAGCGGATAGATAGCCTCGCCCGTCATCGAATTTTTCGCCAGAATCGTTGCCGGACGTATCGCGTCAATATGGCCGGTTTGCCAGTACGCCTGGGGGAGACTTTGACGTGGGGCATTATACGGTTCGGGAACGCCTGGAACACTAAGCAGGGGAATCATGCGACCGCTTTGCGGGTCAATGCGCCACATTTTGTATGGATTCTGACCGGCCGGCACCACGCCGCGCACACAATCTGCTTCGGGGTGTTCCAATAGCAAGCGCACCGCCCGATCCACACAGTCCGGCGGGCGAATGGGAGAGGTGGGGCGCAACTGCACCACAACGTCCGGCCGATATCTTTCGTGCTCCTCCAACCAGCGTAAAGCGTGCGCAAAGACAGGCAAGTCGGTCGTGTTGTCTTGAGCAAACTCGGCTGGACGGAGGAAAGGTATCTCGGCGCCATACTGACGCGCTACCGCCGCGATCTCCTCATCATCGGTGCTGACGATGGTCCGTGTCACCGTCTGCGCCTGAGAGGCGGCGGCAATGCTCCAGGCAATGAGAGGATAGCCGACAAAAGGGCGAATGTTCTTACGCGGGATACCTTTCGACCCTCCGCGCGCCGGGATAATGGCCAGTACTTCGACACTGTTAGAGGACATAGCCGCTCGTTCGGATGAAAGTGCGCTCTTGCCCTACCATGCAGTCCACCCCCCATCTACAATCAGGTTGGCGCCGGTCACATACGACGAGGCGTCGGAAGCAAGGAAGAGCAAGGCTCCATTCATTTCGTCTTTTCGCGCCATTCTTCCCAGAATTGTTCGGGCAGAATAGTTAGCCACGAACGTTTCATCGTGATCGTTGTACACGCCGCCGGGGGTGAGGGCGTTGACACGAATTTCTGTGCCTGCGTAATAGGAAGCCAGATATTTCGTCAGTCCTAGAATACCGGCCTTGGTGACCGTGTAGTAGACGGGTTTGTAGGCCAATCGCTTGCCGTCCTTGATGTAAATGCGTTGGTCGGGCCCGTTCAGGCCATAGGTCGAACAGATATTGATGATACTGCCGCGTTTTCCCTGCTCGAGCATAGGGTGCACGCAGGCTTGGGTCACCAGAAAGGCGCCTGTCAGGTTAACCGCCAGAGCTTGATTCCACTGCTCGAGCGGGTAATCCTCGAACGCGCCAGGAGCAAGGCCTTGCGCAAGAGCCTGGGGATCGAACTTGGGATCGAGCGCAGCGCTGTTGACCAGGATGTCCAGGCGTCCAAAGGATTCCAGCACGGTCGCGACCATCTGGGCAACCGAATCGGGCCGGGTAACATCCGTGGGAATGCTACAGGCGCGGTAGCCCGTCTGGAGAAGTGCATCCGCAACGCGGTTCGCCGCCAAGCGGTTTACGTCCACCACAGCGACGGCAGCTCCGGCTTCGGCCAGCGTGCGACAGAACTCCGCGCCAAGCAAGCCTGCTCCGCCGGTGACAACCGCGACGCGTCCGTTCAAGTCAAACTTGTCCTGAATTCTGCTCACGTCTCGATAGACTCCAAAGGATTATCAGGGCAGGGGTTCAAGATACCCCTGTGCTTTGAGATATTCGACAATGCTCCGAGCGTTTTCCTCCGGCGTCACATCATAACCGTGCAGGGTCAATTCGGGATCAATCGGCGGCTCGTAGGGGTCGTCCACGCCGGTAAACCCCATGGGTTTGCCTTCGGCGAGTGCTTGTCGCGCCTTGGCGTATAGTCCTTTTACATCGCGCTGTTCGCAAATTTCGATGGGCGTGTCCATATAGACCATGATGAAATGCTCGCCGACCATCTTGCGCGCTTCCTCGCGCGTGGCGCGGTAAGGACTGATTGCGGCACAGATGACCACGCCGCCGTGCCGTACAATTTCACCGGCTACAAATCCGATGCGCAAAATGTTGGTGTCGCGATCTTCCTTGCTGAAGCCCAAACCTTTCGATAGATGGGTGCGCACCACATCGCCGTCCAGAACGGTGGCTTGCCGTCCGTATTCGAGCAAGAGTTCGGCCAGAATCTGGGCAGTGGCCGATTTCCCTGCGCCGCTTAGGCCGGTAAACCAAACACAGAAGCCTTGCTTGTGGCGCGGCGGGTACATCTGTCGCAGGATTTCCGCGGTTTCCGGGCGCGTGAACCAAGCCGGCAGGAGTTTCCCTTTCGCCAGGTATTCATCGCGTACCTGCGTGCCGGAAATGTTCCAGACACGGGCCCCCGGCGGCACTTTGCCGGCTTCCACATAACGGTCCTCATCGGGCAGATACACGAGCTCCTCGAAGGGAATCATCCGTACCCCCACTTCCTCCTCGTATTGCTTCATGAGCTCCTGTGCCTCGTAGGGGCCATAGAACGGTCGCCCACCGGAGTCCTTGCCGGGGCCGGCGTGATCGCGGCCCACGATAAAGTAGTTGGCGCCGTAGTTACGGCGCACGATCGCATGGAGCAACGCTTCCTTTGGACCGGCCAGCCGCATGGCCAGCGGCAGGAGAGCAAGCAAGGTCTTGCTGTTGTCGTAGTACTTTTCAACAAGGATGCGGTAAATTCGAACGCGGGTATAGTGATCGACATCGCCCGGTTTGGTCATGCCTACAACGGGGTGGATAAGCAGGGAACCGCCCACAGCCTCTGCAGCGCGCTTTGTCAGCTCTTCATGAATGCGATGGAGCGGGTTACGCGTCTGAAAGGCAACAACATTGTGGTTCCCCATGGCCTCCAGCCGGGCACGCACTTGCGCCGGCGTCAGCCGCAGGTCCACAAAGTCATAGTACTTGGGTAAGTTAAGCACCTTGAGCGGCCCGGAGATGCACACCCTGCCCCAGCGTTCCATTTCCGAGACCATAGGGTGTCTTGCGTCGGTTGTGCCATATGCCAAAGCGGCTTCCACCTTCGGGTCCCAATGGTAAATTTCTTCGAGAGTCATGATCGCCAAGATGTCGTTTGTAGCACTGCGCAGCACCAGTTCGCCGCCTACGGTAGGAAGTTCTTTGGGATCGGCAGTTAGGGTTATCGGCAGAGGCCAGAGCAAGCCGCTCGTAAGGCGCATTTCGTGCAGCACGCGCACGTAGTCGGCTTTGTCCATAAACGTTCTCAAAGGGGAAAAACCGCCTGTGGCCAATAATTCCAAATCGCATAGATTGCGCATGCTAATTTTAATTGAGGGAAGTTTCGCGGCGCGCGCTAACAGCTCCTCGCGCTCCGTCCCCTCCACAACCAGATTGACCAACTGGCCTCCATAGGGGGAAATGAAACCGCTGTTATTCGCCGTTGCCTTGCTTGCCATGATAGACACGCTCCCTTTTCCATGAGATTCCGCTGCGCACGACACGCGCCGGGTTGCCGGCGATCAACGTGTTCGGCGGGCAGGATTTGGTAACAATGGAACCGGTCGCGACGACCGAGTGGTCGCCAATATGGACACCCTTCAAGATAACCACGTGCGGCGCGATCCAGACGTGGTTGCCGATGACAACGTCTGCCGCGAAATTCAGCCGCTCGCCGCTGACGGCATCCACAATGGAATGACTATCGCCGCTGCGGATGTCAATATCATTGGCAAACATACAATCTTCACCAATGATGACTTTTGAGCCCGGCTCCGTGACCGCGATGTGCACATCCACCATCGTTGTGCCGGCTCCAACTCGCAACGAGCAGCCTTCGTCCTCGAACCAGATGAGCGCGCCGCGCGTGACGCGGCAATTAGGCCCAAACTCGATGCAATGATCATCGCCGCGCAGGCGGAAGCAAACATTTTGGAAAACGCCGCCTTGCCCCAGAATAATACGGTTATTGTCGCCGACGATGCTTAGCTCTACGTTGACCAACCTGGCCCCCAGAGACTGGAGCACGTTCCCTTTGCCCTGGATGGATCGGCGCACGTCGTCGGATTCGTCAAGAATCCAACGCGTCAGCCAGCGCAATCCACGTCGCAAGAAGTTCATTCAGCTATCCTCACCAGACAGCCATGACGGTCGGATTGATGAGCAGCTAGGGCAAGTCGCAGGGCGTACACACCGTCTTCCAACGTGCACATGGGCTGTGCGCCGCGTACCACTTCCAGGAAGTGTTGCATTTCCTTGAGAAACATAACGTTCCTTTCGAAGTCCAAGGGAGGCGAATAGGTCTCCCAACGATCTTCCCCAGCTCGATATTCGCGGAGGATGCCATCCTGGTTATCCCAACGCAACATTCCTTCCGAGCCAACAATCTCCAAATAATGGGCCGGCGGACGCTGATTATAATCCAAATGGACGCTGCCCAAAGCGCCGTTGACAAAACGCAGGCCGATTTCCGCGGCGTCCTCCACCGCTAAGTTCAAGTTGAGCGAGGCGGTCATTGCCCAGAGCGACTCTACCGGCCCGATCAGCCAATGCAGATAATCGAGGGGGTGACAAAGCGTGAGGACCACGCCGCCGCCCAAATCAGGTCGGGCAGCATAACCTTGGCGAAAGTCCTCCCACGGGTGCCAGTTTGGCAGGTACTCGCCCCAATGTGCGCGCACCGAAAGGACGCGCCCAATGCGTCCGGCGCGGAGAATCTCCGCCGCCTTGTTCAGTGTAGGATGAAAACGGAACTGAAAACCGACGAGAATGCGACTGCCGCTCCGGCGGGCAACAGCCTGCAATCTATCTACACCTTCGAGAGAATGGGAAATTGGCTTTTCGAGCAACACGGGACACCCCGCCTCTGCAGCAGGAATGGCAACTTCCAAATGCAATGCGGTTGGATTGGAAACGATCACGGCATCAGGCCGGTGGGCCAGCGCGGCCCTCAAGTCCGTTTCCACAGGCAAACCGGCGAGTTCCGCATCCGGCAGAGTGGAGCGGTGGGTACGATAGAGGAGAATATCGCTTTCACCCAAGGCGCGCAGATTGCGCAAATGACGACGCCCAATGGAACCAAGACCGGCAATGAGGAACTTCACGGCATCCTCTCCAAGAGCGAGAGCAGATACTCGCCCGTTCGTCGGCCGGCGCTGCCATCGGTGAAGGTGCATTCCTCCTCAACGAAGCGACGACGAGCTTCTGAGTCGGCATGTGGGGACTTTAGGTAAAAGTTGATGTGTTGGCGCAGCTCTTCCCGGTTCGTCGCGACGCGTCCGGCGCCAGATTGGCGAAATCGTTTGTGTGTCGGCCACTCGCCAATAGCGGTCAAAGGCAAGGAGTAAATCGTGGGCGAACCCCAGCCTCGAGGAGCGTCTATACACACACTGACAATGGGACGATCGTGGATTGCCGTCTCGACGACCATCGTGGAATAGACTGTCAGAAATACATCGGAATAGGCCATCATGGAAGACTTTTCCGGCATATCCTCGCCCGAATAATGTCCAAGCCCGCTGCTGAGCGAAACCGGCTCTACGATGTGCACATGAGGCATATCGCGCACGAATGCACGTATGCGCTCGGCTTCTTCAGCATAGATAGAACCCTGACGGAAGTGATTCGGATGCAACCGGATGAGCAACTGGCACGGTTCATCGAAGGCGTTATTGCTCACCAATTCAGCCAAGGTAGCCATATTAGGGAAATTCGGGGCAAAGGTGACGAAGCTGGCCGCGTAGGAAAGCAATTTGCGTCGAGGATCCAGATTGTGCAAACGGAAGTACTCCTCGCGAGGAATTATCCAGGATTTCCGGAAATACCCATCATAGGAAGGAATTCCACCAACGTGCACGCGCTCGGGTTGCCAGTCGGCTCCCAGTACAAGTTCTTCTTTTTGAATTTCCGACCAACAAGTAACCCAATCTACCGGCGCGCCGGAAAGACGGTAGGAGGACGGGTTGTCCCAACCGATGATTACGGCGGCTGTGGGAATCCGGCGCGCCGCAGCCTCCCGCAATAGGTAGCGGTCGAATCTCCAGCCTGGAGAGCTGGCAATGACCAAATCCGGCTGGTACTTCTCGAATAAGTCGCCATAGAGAAATGGTGTAAAGCGCGTTTGATACTTCACAATCGCCTGGCGCAGAGGTCGGGAATGACGCATCAAGAGAATCAAAGCGCGGATGACGGAAACCATCAGGCGCGTGCGGCCTTTCGCGCCATGGACAGAAAGGCGATAATTTCCCTCGATCGCGGTGGTGTTCACACGCCGCGAACCACCGGCCCAGCGCAGGAGGTAGAGCCAGCGTTGCCGCGCCGGATGCACCGTGCGATAGTAACGCTGACATTGATCCAGTCGCAGGCCTTCAAAGAGGAGACCTGGTTGACGGAAACGTTGCACAATGGCCGGACGCGCGCTGTCCTCGATCAACAGGACGACTTCTACCCCCCCTGCAAGCAGAGTCGTGATCACATCGCTTTGGAGAAAGTAGATCAGAGCAAGGCCATGATCGGCACTGATGAAGATACGTCTCTTTCTTTGCATTGGCGTCTATTCCACTTTCTGCCAGGCTTGTTTTGGAAAGAGGCGAGCAAGGATGCGACGGCGCCACAGGCCAAATCTCCGCTTAAGGCGGACAAAACGTTCAGGACGAACCGCTCGATTCGTCTCAAGAGAAGAGCCGGGTCGGGCAAGTACCGTGATGTAGTACGGCAGAAGCCTGGAGCGGGGACGACCTTGCCGCTGCAACCGTACAATCTTATAGCCGGCCTGAAGCAAGGTCTCGCGCAGAGTATGTACGCTAAAGGAAACGAGATGAGCGATCTCAAAGCAATCATGGATGTAGAGATTAGGGACTTCCAGCAGTAGCCAGCCATTGCGGTTTAACACCGAGGTGCGCAAGCGCTGCAAATAGTCCACCGGCGAGGGCAAGTGTTCCAGGACATGCGCCATACTGATTAAGTCAAAGGTCCTTCCTGGCGGTTTTTGGGTCAATTCATCAAGCGAGGCAAAGACTTCCAGGCCCTTTTGCTGCGCGTAACGGCGGTGGGCTTCGCCCGGCTCGATGCCGACCGACCGGCACGAGTACACTTCCGAAAAACGTTGCAGCAGGACACCCATCGAGCAGCCAATATCGAGATGCCAGGAAATCGCCCGGACGAAAGGGCGGACGAAGGCCAACAATGCCTCCGCACGAGCGCGTTGGACACTTAAATCGCGCGCGGTTGGCTCAGCACTCCCCCCATAGAGTAGACGATACTCCTGCGCGTAGAACGCTTCTCGTTCGGCGCCGGTCAGACGCGGCGATTGATATACCAAGCCGCACGCGCGGCAGATGCGATTTTGCACCGTCTGTCCACGAAAGACGCGACGATCAAACATCTGGCTGCGGTCGCTGCCGCAAAGAGGACAAAAACGAACATCTTCAGGCATACGAGTTAGTCCACATTGAAAAAGTACCATCGAAAAATGCGATTATGCAGGCCAAGGAGTAGGCGACGAATCACGCTCCGATGCAAGAAGCGTGTCCAGAAAGACCTGCCCCGCGTGCGTCGCCGAACCGGAGTAGCGGCAGCAAGGCAATTGCCCATGTGCCAGACCAACGGTCGGGGGGTAGCGAGACGCAACAAGCCCATGCTGTTAACCGCGATATCCAGCGCGCGCTCGCCGCGCATGGGTTCACCCGCCGGTAGAGGCAGAATTTTCTTCAACACCTCGCTGCGCGCCATGAATTGGAAATGCGCCGCGCCGACGAACGCCCTAGTGCCCCGATAGGAAAGACGATAATCCTTACCCTGTGTATATTCCCGTCGCGCCCTGGCTTCGCTATGTCCAAGGCTTTGGACATGTTCCCAGTAGGTCTCCCAATCCAGGAAGCACCCTTCCTCCAGAACGGAAGTGGATTGCCGGCGCGCCCAGTCCAGCGTGGCAGAGGAAAATTCCATAGGCGTCCGCAGTGGCCGCGCGGTGACCATACCCACCTTCGGGAAGGATTCGAACAGTGCTAGCGAGGCCGAAAGCCAGCCGGGACGAAAGCAGATGTCGCTATCCGCGAACACGACGTATTTACCCTGCGCCGCGCCAAATAGGAAATTCCACGCCCCGATCTTCCCAACGTTCTTGTCGGAAAGCACGAGACACTGGATGATTCCTTGCTCATATGCCTCACGCAGGTAATCGCGCACCTCGCGACAGGAATGATTGTCAAACACCAGCAAATCGTGAGCCTCCGGCGTGTGCTCGTGAATGCTGGTCAAACAAGCCTTGAGCACCTCTAAGCTCTGCTCGTGGAATCCGCTCAAGAAAGGAATGCACGAGACGACCGCGATCGTTACCTCGGCAGGTCGGTCGACTCGATGGATGAATTTTGCGGGATTCTGTCCAAAACGCATACTATCTTCTCGGGATAGCGTAGTAACGGCTTTCCAACCGTTTGATGCGAAAGCCGATTCGGGCTTTGAGGCTGTGCAAATCATCGGTCAGGAAACAACGCTCCAGACGACGCAGGACGCGCGCCAGATAAAACTTCGGACGGCGAATCTGCCCACGAATCAATTCGCGGTTTGTATCCAGCACGTGGTAGACGCACCGCCGCCCTCCAGCCTTGGCTAGGTTGCGTTTGGCTACCTCCGATCCGTAAGGCGGTCTGTTGCCAGGTAGATGGCTGTAATCATGATTTTGATGGATAACGGTCACGGAGCGCGTGACATCAATAGCCAACCCCCATGTCTTCATCGCGTGATACACCATCCAATTGTCCCAGGCCGGACGGCCAATCGTGAAGTCGGGCACATCGGTATACAGGTGGCGCGGGAAGACAAAGAAATCAATACCCCACGGATTGTAGAATTCGCCACGCGCTTCGACATCCCGCCGTAACCGTTCTTCCCAATCCCCATCGAAGGAGATGGGCTCTGTGACGTCTAGATTCCAGCGCTGGCCAACCAGCAGGAAATCTTTGGCCTGTGCAGCCACCTGACGCGCGGCCGTGACCAGATCCGACATCAAAATCATATCTGCATTGGCATAGCACAACAGAGGACTATCGCTGTAGGTGTGACCAATCTCCATGACAGAGCGGACAGTAGGCACGCCGTTTTCATCGCGCCCGACTTCCCTGACATTCCGCACGCCAAACTCCGTCGCAGTTTCGGGAATGCCCTCCTCATCCCCAATCAAGAGCACTTCCACATCGGGCAGATGTAGCCAGGATTGAATAGCGTTCCGTTGAATCAGGCAAATGTGAGGGTTTGTAAACGGTTTTGGCGCAGTGAAGATAGTAAGAAACGCCATATCGCTCCTTCCCTTTTCATGAGGCAACAAGACCGAGTTTACGCGCCACCTGGCCCTCAATCCAAGCGTAGGTGCGCGCCAGGCCCTCTTCCAGCGAGATCTGTGGTTCCCAGCCGAGCACCTGACGGAGACGAGTGTTGTCGGAGTTGCGCCCGCGCACGCCTTGCGGGCCAGGAACGTGTTTGATGGTGATTTGGATACCGGCGATCTCCGCAATGAGATGCGCGAGTTGGTTGATGGTCACCAAGCGGTCAGAACCAAGATTGAGCGGATGAGGGTAATCGGAGCGCATCAACCGATAGATTCCTTCCACACAGTCATCGATATAACAGAACGAACGCGTTTGCTCGCCGTCGCCCCAGACTTCGATTTCATGGTTGCCAGTTAGTTTCGCAATGGCGATCTTGCGACAGAGCGCGGCCGGTGCCTTCTCGCGCCCGCCTTCCCACGTGCCCTCCGGTCCGTAGATGTTGTGAAAACGCACAACGCGCGTCTCCAAACCGTAGTCCTCACGGTAGTGAGCGCAGAGACGTTCCATGACTAGCTTTTCCCACCCATAGGCATCCTGCGGCTGAGCAGGGTAGGCGTCTTCTTCCTTGAGCGGCGTCACATTAGCATCGGTTTGACGATATTCCGGATAGACGCAAGCCGAAGAGGTATAGAAATAGCGCCGGACGCCGTTGAGGCGCGCGGCTTCTAATGTGTGAATGTTGATGAGTGAGTTGTTGTGCAAAATCTGAGCATGGTGCGAGGAGATGAATCCCATGCCGCCCATATCGGCTGCCAGACCATAGACTTCCTCCACGCCGCGCGTGGCCTGCAGGCAGTTGTCCCAGCGACGTAAATCGAGAATCTCAAACTCGTCGGCGTCCACCTCGCTGAATTCTGGATATTTGAGGTCAACGCCACGGACCCAATATCCCTTGCGTTTCAGATAGGCGACCAGATGGTGGCCGATAAAGCCGCCCGCGCCAGTGACAAGCACTTTCGTTCGAGACATATTGGCCTCCTATGCCAGATGTGTTGGCAAATTCGCGAGTCGAAGGTGGCTGCGGAAAAAGATACTCCAGAGAAAGATAATTCCTGCCTTTACGCGGCAAGAACAGCTTAGCAATGTTCGTGGCCAAGAACGCGACGATAAGCCTCAAGCAGAACCTGCGAATTCTTTTTCCAATCGGCTTTGGCTTCGGCGGTAGCGCGCGCGGCCAAGCGGACGCGCTCCCGAGCAGCGCGGTTGTCCATCACATGCAGGATTCTCGCCGCCAGAGCCTCTACATCACCAACCGGGAAAAGCCAGCCATTGACATCGTCTTCTATCCACTCACGGTTCGTCGGAATATCCGAAACAAGGCAAGGCAAACCGCAAGCCAGGGCCTCTAGCAAGGAAACAGACGACCCGTCCACATAGGAAGGGCTGATAAATAAATCGGCCATATGATAGTAACGTGGCAACGCACGCTGAGCGACCTGGCCAGCGAACGTCACGCGCTCGCTCACGTTGCCGCGTTCGAAAATCTGACGCAGAAGCGCGGCCTGCGATCCGCCGTTCAGGAGCAAGAGGCGCGCGTTTTCACGTTGTCGGGCGACTTGCACAAACGCCCTTGCCAGCACATCTACCCCGTAACGCGGTTCCCAAGCGCGATTGCAGAGGATGGTGAACGGCGAGGTTTGCGAGACAGCGCGATAAGGAGAGAATAAGGGAGGGCGGAAGTGGTCAAGATCAACGCCCCAAGGGAAAACAAGCGTGCGCGCCGGGTTCATGCCAAAGGTAATGGCCTTCTGGCGAGTGGCCTCTGCGTCGCTGACGAAGAAGTCGCTGGCGCGCAGCGTGTAGCGCGTGGCAGCTCTCCACCATCCGTTCCTTTCGGCGTCTTGCATCAAGTCGAAGCCCCAGGACATAGTCAAGAGCGGACGCGCGCCGGCTAAGGCGGCGATGAAGGCGCAGGTCTGGATGGGGCCGGCGTGAACCAAATCAGGGCAAAACCGACGCAACAGACACCAGAACGCCAGGGTCAAGCGCGGCGCGTCGCTCCATCGGAAAGGACGCTGCCCACCCTCCCATGGCACCCGCCGAATCGCGGCCGGCAGCGGCCGATCTTCGGTCTGGCGTGGGCCACGCTGCAAACGCACGTAAAGGACCTCATGCTCCGTTTCCGCCAAAGTTGCCAGAAAACGGTGATCGTGAGGGGTATAGTCAAGAGAAAAGTACAGAAGACGCGCCATGGTCCTACACCACTGTTGTGTTCGACGGCCGCAAATCCACGTCGTACAGCGACTTATGCTTCACGCCCGCGTTGATTTGGGATAGCTCTGGTCTTTGCTGGTAAAGTTGTAGAACATCCTTCCATGAGAAATCATCGCGTCCGCCGAAATGGGCATAAACCTGACGCATGGCTTCTAAATCTTCCGGCGTATCCACAGCCCAGCGCAGCGCTCCGTAATCAGGGTCGTGATGGACAACAAGAATACGGAAGCCGCGTGGAGATTGAACAAGGACGTCTTTCGTGGACACCGTGTTCGTTTCGGGCGCGCCCTCATACAGATAAGGCATAACATGCTCGCGCTGGAAGGGTTGCGTTGCCTCGCGCCAGGCACGTTCCAATGCTGCAAAGGTGCATACCTCTACGTCCAGTCCGATCGGGTAGGTGCGATGCCAAGGAGGCGGTAAACGGTTGGCGGCAAAATCCACCCGACGACGACAGAATTTCAAGATCGTCTCGTCGATCACGTCCGGATCAATCAACGGGCAATCCGCGGTAATGCGTACAACGACATCGGCAGCAAATTGTTTGGCGGCCCGGTAGTACCGATCGAGCACGTCATACAACGAGCCGCGGAAACAGGAATAGCCTCGTTGACGACACAGCGCTTCGATGGCCTCGTCGGCGGCTTCTAAAGTGGTAGCAACGACGGTTTCGTCCACCAATGTGGCGCGGCGAGTCCGCTCCACAACGCGCACGAGTACCGGCTGTCCGATTAAATCGCACAGGACTTTGTTTGGCAAGCGGATGGAGCCGGTGCGGGCCTGAATGATGGCTACAGTTCGTGGATGGTTGGCCATTTCCGTTTAGCATTCGCGTCATGAACGCCGGAGGAACATATCCCACTGGAAGGGTTCATCTTCCTGAACATCGCGCAGGGCAATAGCGCCAACAACCACCTCGAGGAAGCGAGGATCGATTCCACTGCCAGGACGCTTAATGAGGATATCGTCTTCTGCCACACGTTCGCCAGCACGGATCGCGCGGGCGGCGACTAAGCTGCGCCGCGCCTGACGACGCGCCTCTGCCTCGCAGGCAAAGACGCGCTTCCGCCCCTCGCCTAGCAGGGACGTGACATAGTCGCACTGCGCGCGAAATTGGCGAATGTCCTCCGGGTCCATGGCATGGTAGTGATCATTGCCGGGCCTTGTTTTGTCGAGGGTGAAGTGCTTTTCTAGAATCCGCGCGCCAAGCAACCAAGCAGTGGTCAGAGCAGCACAACCATAGGCAGGAGGTACGTGATCGCTGTATCCGATGACGAGATCGGGGAAAGCAGCTTGCAGATGGGCGATCACGCCCAGGTTGGCGTCTTCGGCGCGGCAGGGATAGCTGAGGACACAATGCAATAGGGCGATGTGCTCCACGCCATCGGCGCGCAAGAGGGTCACGGCTTCCTCGATTTCGCCCAGTGTGGCCGCTCCGGTGGAAAGGATGACCGGCTTTCTGTGACGCGCGATGCGCCGAAGCAAGGGATGGTTGGTCAAATCGGCAGAGGCGACCTTGACCGCCGGCATAAGCGGCGCCAGAGCGTCCACGAAACGCGCGTCAAACGGGGTGGAGAGAAAATAAATGCCGCAGGCGCGAGCATGTTCGGCGAGACGCCGGTACTCCTGCATATCAAAGTGATCGTACTTCTTGAATAATTCGTATTGGCTACGGGTAGGTTCTTTCGCCGTGTCCCAATAAGCAGGGCTGAAGCGAGAGGCTAACGTCTCGGCTTTGTAGCTCTGAAACTTGATGGCATCCGCGCCGGCCTTTGCGGCCTCCTCTACCATGCGGAGCGCGGTCGGTATGTCATTTTCGTAATTGACTCCAGCCTCGGCGATGAGGAACGGACGATCGGCGCGCAGGGTAAACGCGCCAAAAACGATTTCGCTCTGGTTCATGAGCCAGGCTCCTGTTCGACGTTACGGGTTTCTAGAGCGCATAGCCGCTGGCGGTAGCGAGCCAACGCTTCTTTATCGTTGGTGAGATTGCCATCGTGACGCGTGTAACGATAGAGTGGGAGATGGACATAGCCGATTTTATACCGCGCCTCGTAACGGCGACGCAGCTCCTCGTCCTCACACAGGAGCATACTTTCGTTATATAGCCCGATTTCGACGAGGTTCTCCTTGCGGAACATAATGCCACAGGCGATGGGGTCTTTTTCCGCATCACGGCGGCAAATGTGTTGCTCGTTGGCATCCACCTCGTAATAATCGCAGGCTACCGCGCCCCAATCCAGATTCATCGCCAAATGCAAGTACTCAATGTGGATGAGTTCTTCGTGCATATAATCATCGGAATCGAGATGGACAACAAAACGACCCCGCGCCCGGCGAATGCCCATGTTGCGCGCGGCCGGCAGGCCGCGATTCTTGCGGAAAAAGATTGAGACGATGTCATTGCCGAAGTCGCGGATAATGCGTGGCGAGTTGTCGGTCGAGCCATCATCTACTACGATGACCTCGAACTCGTTACGCGGAAAACGTTGCGCCAACGCGCTGCGAATGGCCCGCCCAATGAACTTCTCACGATTGTAACAGGTGATGACAATACTCACTTTCATGGCTCACTCCACAAAGCTTACCAGGCCGTCCACCCCCCCTCGACGAGCAAATTGCTGCCCGTAACGTAACTGGAGGCGTCGGACGCCAGAAACAACGTCGCACCGACAACCTCCTCTACCTGCATCAAGCGCCCCATGGGCGACATCTTGCTGAAGCGCTCCACAAAGGCCGGCTCGTGCTTGTTCCACACGCCGTGGGGAGTGAGGCAATTGACTCGAACGCCTCGTTTTGCCCAATAGACGCCGAGATATTTGGTCAGCATGATGACCCCGCCCTTGCTGGCGGAATAAGCAATCGGGTTGCCCATGCTGTTGTCCTCGTAGAGTGCCGGGTTCGAGGAGACTACGCCATAGGTGGAAGCAAAGTTGATGATGGACCCTTTGCCCTGTTGCAGCATGATTCGCCCAAAGTCGCGGCAGGTGAGGAAGGCGCCTTTCAGGTTGGCGTTGATGACGGCATCCCAAAGTTCTTCCGGGAAATCTTCGGCCTGGGCGGAGAGGAACCCTTTAGGCTTGTATTGGTGGGCGTTGATCAAGACATCCACGCGCCCATAAGTTTCCAGTGTGCGTTCAACCAGCGCGGCGACCTGTTGCGCGCTGGCCACGTCGCAGGCCATACCACTGGCGCTTCCGCCGGCCGGATGGCCGAGCAACGAGGCGGCGAACTCGGCCGGCTTGGCCGATTCCAGGTCTGCCAGCATCAGGTTGGCGCCGCGCGCTAGGAATTCGGCGGCGATTTTCCGCCCAATCAAGCCGCACGCGCCCGTCAGCACGACCACGCGACCTTGAATGTCAAACAAGGGATCCATATTCTGCCTCCAGGATTTGCTCCGTAATTCGTACGGATTCTCGAGCCTCCGACAACGTGGCAAGGTCTTCCACGCCGCCTTCTAGAGCACACAAGAAAGCCTGCGCCTGCGCGCGGTAGGTATCGTCTATCGTGAATCCTTCGGGGAGATGGTACTCTTCCGCCTGTCCGTCCGCGTGGCGCACAGACCAAGACCCCTGCAACAGGTCAAAGGAAATGACGCCGCGCTCGCAGACAATTTCTACCTCGCGGCTGGAGGGCTTTTGCGCCAGGCTGAGCGTGATGGCCGAGAGCGCGCCGCTCGCGTGGCGGACAAGAACCGCCGAGGTCTCGTCCACGTCTGTTCCCAGCGGTCGCCGGCCGGCAACGAAACCGGCAACGCGCTCAGCCGGTCCAAGCATCCAGAGCAGGTAATCGAGCTCATGCGAACTGGTCAAGAGCGCGCCGCCGCCTAGGTCGCGTCGGGCAGCATAGGAAAGGCGATAATTTTCCCAGGGGTGCCAGTCGGGCAGGAAAGCGCCGAAGTGCGCGCGCGCCAGAATGGGAGTTCCGATCGATTCCCCGGAGTGAACAAGGGAGCGTATGGCTTGCAACGCAGGATGGAAGCGCAAGTTGTAGGCTACGAAGACGCGCCGCTCCTGCATTTCCGCCTCCTGCTCCAACACGTCCAGCCCTTGTGTTGTGTGTGAAAGGGGTTTCTCGACCAAAACATGCGCGCCGGCGCGCACGGCGGCGAGAGCCGTCTCGAGGTGCAAGGCAGTTGGGTTGGTCACGATCACGGCTTCAGGACGTTGGGCAAGCGCGTCTTCCAGAGAGAGGAAGACGTAGTCTGGCGCCGGTTGACCTTCATCGGGCAACGTAGCCTTGCCGGTGCGGTAGGCGTCGATTCGCTCCACGCCCAGCGCGCGGAAGTGACGCAGATGCCTGCGTCCGATAGAACCCAACCCACAAAGCAACAAATGTCGAATCATCGTCGTTTAGTCTATCTTTGTCCAATCCAGCGGTTCGCCAGCAAGATAGCGAAAGGTTGCGCCGTATTTGCTCATCCCTTCCTCGCTCAATACCTGGCGCACCGGTCGCCGACGCATATCCTCGTCCTTGTGCAAGATGTGCCAGGGAAAGGGGCGCGGAAATTCGCCGAAGAAGCGATAAGCGTAATTCTGAGCCAGTTCAATCCGATCGCGGCTCAAACGATGAGCGCCAGGATTCGCCAGTACTTTATCCAGGTTATCGAAGAAAGCCTCATAGGAATCGGCGTCGATGGTGAAACCCCGCCCGCGGTAATGCGTTTTTCCGGCGACCAGAACCGGGATACCTCGTAGCGCCATTTCCAACCCGCTCGTTGTCGTATATACCAGGCCGACATCCGCGATGTCCATCAAGTCGTAGGTGTTGACCTTTTCCTTTGGCCCGATAATGTGAATGTGAGCAGGCAATCTGGGCAATGTTTGATGAATCACGTTCGCCACCGAGGGCCCATTGGTCAGCTTTTCTCCGGGATGGATGCGGATGATGAGTTGCACATCTGAACGCGTGGCGAAGTACCGCATTAAGCGTCGAATCCAATCGCTCATGGTAGGACCAAGCAGTTGCCGGCCTAAGGTCAAGCTATCCCCGAGGACGTTGGTTGTATAGAGGACGACCGGTCGTCCATCCAGGCCAAGCGCAGCGCGCGCTTGTTGACTTCCCTGGCGTTCGGTTTCCTGCCAGGTACGAAGGAAACCGTCCTGTTGCGGCGTCGTCTGTCGCGCGCGGAGGAAGGTCTCCAGCCAATGGCGTTGTTGCGTTGTAAGAGGGCGATCTTTACGCGCGCGCCACAGGGCATCGAGATCGTGTTGGATGATCGGTGCGTCCTGCGAAAGCCAGATATGCTCCCAGCGTTCCCCGAACTCGTAGGTCACAACAGGAATATGCAGAAAACGCGCTACCTGATATACCGCTCCAAACTCAAAAATCAAACCATTAGGCAGGATGATTCCATCCGGCCGGTACCGTTCAAACCAGGAAAGCGCAGCGCGCGCGGCGAAGGTATCGCGCTGTTTCCGCATACGATAGAGGGGATGCCGCCGGTCTACTTCCTCAACCTGCAAAAGGTATTGCGTATCGTACAAGGCAACTTGCTCCACGGCATCCTGCAACGCCTCGGGGAGTTGGGGCATAGCGAGGTCAAGGGCCGAGACCGGTGAAAGCAAGGGCGCAACCGGTTTGAGCAAGTTTTTGGTATAGGCGTCGTTCTGGCGCAACGTCAGCCAGTCCAACGGTCGTCCCCACTTTTCGTAAGGTAAAAAGCCAAGCGTTACCCGGTGACCCTGCCCGGCAAGAACCAAGCCGAGCAATGTGCTATATTCCACCCAATGATGCCAAACGCTGAAGAGAAAGATGTCCTTGCCTTTTGGCGCGCGCGCGGCTGCTTCTTCGGCGGCAGCAACGCTTTCAGACAAAACTTCTTCCAGCAGAGGACAGCGGTAGGAGGAACGGGTGCGTTGGCCGCCTCGCCAGCGGATATACCCCCGACTCAGCAGGCGGTTTCGTCCAAGACGATCTCTTAGCAGGAATTCGAAACGATTCATTGCTGTTCGATGCTCCACTGCAAACGTGGACGGACGACCCCCGGCCGGGGTTCAGACCATTGCATTCCCGGCGCGCCGGCCGGATCCACGTGAAAAGTCAGTGCCTGTTCGTCCATGAAGTAGCGCCGTATGCCATAGGAACTAGCGTTGACGCCAACGGTATACCGTCCGCCGTTGAGTAGATCGGCCGGCAATGTGCAGCGGCTAAGGTAGCGACCGGCCGGGCGAGAGGCGTAGCGCTCGAAGAGTTGCGGGTCGTCCGTGTCGAACGATGTGAACGCAGATTCGCCGCGCGCGGTGCTGAGGTAAATGCCAATGCGCAATCCGCTCAGCGGCGCGCTCAGACTGTATTCCACCTCAATCGTACATGGTTCGATAGAACGCACTGTATCCGCGATGTTGCCCCTGGCGTCGCGCACGCGAATCGCGAGTGGACGGAAGGGAGCAGTGCTTGCGGGCACTTCCTCGGCTTCCCAACGGCGTTCCCCGGCGCGCGCGTTGCCTGCAGACAGATAGTAATCCACGGCCTCGGTGGAGGGCGCTCGCAGGACCAGACGGCCTTTGTCCAGCACAATGCTTTCTTGGGTCAAGCGCAAGACAGCCGACATATTATGGCTGACGAACAAGACGGTGCGCCCTTGCTGAGCCACGTCTCCCATCTTTCCCAGGCACTTCTTTTGGAATTCTGCATCGCCGACGGCCAGGACTTCGTCCACCAGAAGAATCTCCGGTTCTAAATGGGCGGCCACAGCGAACGCCAGGCGCAGGTACATGCCGGAGGAGTAACGCTTGACCGGCGTATCAATGAATTGTTCCACTTCCGAAAAAGCGACAATTTCGTCGAATTTGCGGTCAATCTCGGCGCGTTTCATGCCGAGAATTGCCCCGTTGAGGTAGATGTTTTCGCGACCGGTCAATTCGGGGTGGAAGCCTGTGCCCACTTCAAGCAGCGAGCCAACGCGCCCGCGAATTCTCACCTCGCCCTCCGTAGGTTCGGTAATACGCGAAAGAATCTTGAGCAGCGTGCTCTTGCCGGCGCCGTTCCGCCCGATGATCCCCAAGACCTGTCCTTGCGGCACCTCGAAGGAAATGTCGCGTAGGGCCCAGATATACAGCGACGAATGAGAATCAGCGGAAGCGCGCCGCGCGCGAAAAGGGACACTTATCGTCTGCGAGAGACGTTCACTCAGTGTCTCATATTGAAATCGGCTCGGCATCAATCCGATTCGATATCGCTTGCTTAAACGATCCACGCCAACAGCAATGCTCATGCGTTCTCCTGTGCCGGCGAACGATAGCCAGCCGCGCCGTTTGGAAAAGCCTGACATATGTGCCTAAATGGTATCGGCAAAGGTGCGCTCCATGCGTCGGAAATAGAACAAACCAGAAACCAATAACAGCACGGCGATTCCGGCGGAGACCAACATCTCTGGGCCGGGGCCGGTGGGAGTGTTCAGAATCGCCCAGCGAAAACCGTTCAGGACGCCCGCCAGAGGGTTGAGAGCATACACGATGCGCCATCGCTCCGGCACCAAGGTTGTCGAATACACAACCGGCGAGATAATGCGCCAGAATTCCGCGAGAAACGGCAGGATGTGTCCCACATCGCGGTAGCGGACGTAGAGAGCGGAAAGCCAGAGGCCGGTTCCGAGAGCAGTAATTAACGCTAGAAGCAGGAAAAGCGGCAGAGTCAACAGAGACGGGCTCCAGGTGAATTGCATCTGGCCCGACCAACTGTAGTACGCAATGAGGCCGGCCAGCACCAGCGAGGCAATCAGGAAATCAACGATCCCGGCAAAGATCGAGGCCAGCGGTAGGATCAGGCGTGGAAAGTAAATCTTTGTCACCATGTTTTGATGGCTGACCAGCGACCGACTGGCATCATTCAGCGCCTTGGCGAACAATCCCCAGGGCAGCAGGCCAACAAAGGCGAAAACCGGGTAAGGGACGTTATCCGAGGGGACCTTCGCCAGATTCCCGAAGAAGACACTGAAGACGACCATCGTCAGGAACGGCTGTAGGATTGCCCAAGACACGCCTAGCATGGTTTGCTTATAGCGCACTTTCAGGTCGCGCCAGGTCATGAAGTACAGCAACTCGCGGTATAGCCACAAGTCGCGCAGATTCAGGCTGGCCCAGCCTCGCGAAGGACGCAAGATGAGATAATCACTATGGCTCATTGCTCTCGCCTATTGCCTTTCTTCCAGAACAACTCTGGGTCGGTTGCACGTCCAAGACCTGTCCTGCGCGCGTGGCAGATTTCCGAATCGACGATGCGCCAATAACGCTGCAAAACAGCCTTCCCATCCTGGCAAAAACAGAATACTTCAACATAAAGCGCTACCTTGTATCCTGCCGCCGATGCGTCTTGTACCATTCGATAGTACGCCACAAGCCTTCCTCGAACGAAGTGCGAGCGCGAAAGCCGAAATACAGTTCCGCGCGAGAAGTGTCTAGCGCGCGGCGCGGTTGGCCGTTCGGCTTGCTGGTATCCCAAACCAGGCATCCCTGAAAACCTGTCAGGCGCGCAATCATTTCTGCCAGGGCTTTGATAGAAATTTCCTGACCGGAGCCTAGGTTGACCGGTTCTGGTCCGTTGTAGTGCTCTGTCGCCAACAAGATGCCTTCTGCAGCGTCTTCGACATAGAGGAATTCGCGGGTGGGCGTGCCATCACCCCAGACAACAACCTCATCTTCGCCACGTTCTTGCGCCTCGATGCACTTGCGAATCAGCGCCGGAATGACGTGGGATGACTCCAGGTCGAAATTATCGCGTGGCCCGTATAGGTTGACCGGGAGAAGAAAGATGGCGTTGAAACCATACTGCTGCCGGTAGGCCTGCGCCTGCACCAGCAACATTTTCTTGGCGAGGCCATAGGGAGCATTGGTCTCCTCCGGGTAGCCGTTCCACAAATCCTCTTCCTTAAAAGGCACCGGCGTAAATTTAGGATAGGCGCAGACGGTGCCAATGGCCACAAACTTTCCCACGCCGCGCTTCCAGGCCTGGTGCATCAGTTCCACGCCCATCATCAGATTGTCATAGAAGAATTCCGCCGGATGCGCGCGATTGGCGCCGATTCCGCCCACGCGCGCGGCAAGATGGACGATGATGAGATCGGACGGCTCGATGGATTCCGTAACGGAAGGACGCCACGCTGCCAGAGATGGCTCCGCCCGCGAGAGATCCGGCCGGAGATGCGCCGGTCGTTTTGTAGGAGGCGACAACGCCTCGTCCAGCAGACGGCAAATATCGGCGCGCTCGACAAGGTTGTAATGTTCAATGCGCGGTACAAGGATGTCTCCGACGCCGCATTGCACCAATTTTTCGACCAAGAACGATCCCAGAAAGCCGGCGCCGCCGGTCACGATGACGCGTTTGCTCTGCCACCAGGCAGCGTCGAGGTTCGGGAAAGAAGGTAAGGGCTGCACGGACATAGTCGAAATCGCTCTGCTTTCGTAATGTGTTCCTTTATTGCACAATGAACCGCGCGTTCCGATAACGCTCATGGAGCGGTTCGCGAATCAGACCGGCGCTCAGCGCATAGACGACTTCACGCACGCCATCATCCACGGTCAGGGTCGTCTCAAACCCTAACTCGCGGCGGATTTTTTCAAAGGAGACGCGGATATCGCGCATGTCGCCGCCGAAGGTTAGGTCCTTGTAGGTGACGATTGTCTCGGGCAGGCGTTTGATGACCAAGCCAACGATCTCGTCTTTTGTGTAATTGCCCGATTCGCTGCCCAGATTGTAAATTTGGCCGCGAATTTTCTCCGGCGGCGCATCCAAACCAAGCAGGAAGCCGCGCGCCACATCGCGTACATGGACAAATGATCGGGAATAGCCACGCTGGTAAATGATAAGTTCGCGCTTCAAGTAAGCATCGAGCACAAACTGGTTGACAATAAGATCGAAACGAGTGCGCGGCGAAACGCCATATAACGTGGCCAGGCGGAAAATAAGCGGCGCGCAGGGAGAATCGCGCCGAGACAAAAGGTATTCTTCCGCGGCAATTTTTGTTTCCGCATAGAGGGACTGAGGGTTCAAAGGAGAATCTTCGGTGACCGGCGAGCCGTTTTCGGCCAGGCCGTAGTTGCTGTAGGTGGAGGCGAAGAGAAAACGGCCAGCGCCCCAGGTCTCTGCTTGTTCAAAGACACGCCGGGCAGCCTCCACATTATGCCGCCAGGCAACCTGTTTCCCTACCGCCTGGCAGGCCGGAAAACCCACGATCGCAGCCAGGTGAATCACCGCTTGCGGCTTGGGCCAGTCGCGCGGCAGGGCAGAACGCACCGCGCCAGGTTCGGTGACATCGGCTTTGACAAAATGAAAGTTGGGGTGCGCGAGGAAGCCCAGTAACGATTCGCCGCCGTAAAGCAGCGCATCCACAACCGTGACGCGATAGCCCGCGCGCAACAATTCCGCCGTCAAAAGGGAGCCGATGTAGCCGGCCCCACCGGTCATCAGCACATGTCGTTCACTCTCCATGCAAACCCTCCAGCCGGACAGCGAGGCCAGAAACGACCAGCACCGGCGCATTGCCCTCGGGAACAATTTCGATTTGTTGCTCCAAGCAGGTCAGACGGCAAATATCTGCTACATCGCCCTCGCCGCGCAGAGCGACCACGCGGAAGCCGGCAGCACGTACGCGTTCCAGATGCTCCTGCACGCGTTGGCGCGTGCGCCTATAGAGCAAAAATTGTTGCTCGATGTAGTCTATAGCCAGGCGCGCCCGCAAGGCCAACCCTTCGGGAGTAAGAAGATAACGCAGTTTCTTGCGCCGGGCACGCGAGATTTTGACGTACCCTTTCTCGATCAACCGCTTCAGGTGCCAATTGACGGTTCCAACCGCCACACCTAATTGGATGGCCAGCGACGCCTGAGTCACATCGGGGTCGCGTTCAATGGTTTCCAGCAAGGCCAGTTCACGAGCGAGATCGGATGAAAGGGCCATTCTAAAATTCAACGGCTGAATTATACACTCAACGAAGAAGTTGCGACAGAGGCCTTGTTGCTGCTCATGGATGCGCTCAGATGCTGCAAGTCCGCCTCCACCATCATCTCGACCAGTTGCCGGAAGTTGACTTTCGGTTGCCAGCCCAATTTCCGGCGCGCTTTCGATGGATCCGAAACGAGCAAATCCACCTCTGCCGGGCGCATCAGGCGCTCATCCTGGACAACGTAATCCTGGTAGTTCAGTCCAACATACCGAAAGGCAAGTTCGCAGAACTCGCGCACGGAATGCGTCTCGCCGGTACCGACGACGAAATCTTCCGGCTCTTCCTGCTGGAGCATTTTCCACATAGCCTGAACGTATTCGCCGGCAAACCCCCAGTCGCGTCGCGCTTCTAAGTTGCCCAAGCGTAGCTCTTTAGCCAAGCCCAATTTGATGCGCGCGACGCCGTCTGAGATTTTACGCGTCACAAATTCCAGGCCGCGACGTGGGCTTTCATGATTGAACAGGATGCCGGAAACAGCAAACATACCGTAGGATTCGCGGTAGTTGACGGTAATCCAGTGCCCATAGACCTTGGCCACCCCATAGGGACTACGCGGGTAGAACGGCGTCGTTTCGCGCTGCGGCACTTCTACCGCCTTGCCGAACATCTCACTGGAAGAAGCCTGATAGAAGCGGATTTTGGGATTCACCAGGCGAATGGCCTCGAGCAAGCGCGTGACGCCCAAAGCGGTTACCTCGCCGGTCAACACCGCCTGGCTCCACGAGGTAGCGACGAACGATTGCGCGGCCAGATTGTAGACCTCGTCGGGTCGGTATTGTTCCAGAATTGCTACCAGAGAGCTTTGATCATGCAAGTCGCCTTGCACGATTGTGATGTCATTTTGCAGGTGAGCGATGCGTTCGAACGTCACGGTGCTAGAGCGACGCACCATGCCAATGACCTCATAGCCTTTGGAAAGCAAGAATTCGGCCAGATAGGAACCGTCTTGACCGGTGATGCCGGTAATCAAAGCAGTGGGCATGGATCCTCCATGAGGGGAATCGAGGGACAAAAATTCAGCGGCTGAATTGTAACCACTTCTGCCAATCCGTCAAGCGCAGTTCTTGATTGTCGGAACAGCGCAAGAGGTATCGGCAGTATGGGTTCTATCATCCACTTCTCAAAGCTGTGTCACAACGTTTCCTCCGTAGCCGGGGCCATTTCACCTTGACAGGAGGCAAAAGGCTCCTATAATAAAGAACGCTTAACTGTTTAATGGGATTAAGTAATACACAACTTGCAACGGTGCGACGCGCTTCCGCGATCGGACTTGGGCGTCGCGCATGGACTGACTTGACTTTTGCAGGAGGTCCCATGGCCCCCCCCGACGAACTGACGCGTGTGATTCGACTTTGGTCAGAGGTCTTCATGCATCGCTCGCTGGGCGACCTCAAGCGCTTCATGAGCGAGACCGGTCTGTCGTTCCCGCTCGTCAACATGCTTATGCGCTTATACCATGGCGAACCGAGCGGCATTTCCGAAATCAGCGATGAGTTAGGGGTTACCAAAGCAGCCATCAGCCAAGCGGTGGACCGGTTGGTGCAACTCGGCCTGGTAGCGCGTCAGGAGGACGCGACAGACCGTCGTGCGCGACGTCTGGAGGTAACCGAGGCCGGCCGCGCTCTCGTCGAGCGGGCCATCGAGGCCCGTTGTCGCTGGCTGGAAACGCTGGCCGAGCAGTTAACGCCAGAACAGCGCGCGTTGATCGTCTCTGCTCTGACGCTACTGACCGACGCCGCGCGCGGACGCGACGACGAGTAACCATCTCCTACCCGTGGGAATCAGTATGCGGCGCCTCTTCAGATACATCAAACCATACACATCTTGGATCTTGCTGACGATTGTTCTCCTGTTTGTGCAGGCGAACGCCGATTTAGCTCTGCCAGATTATATGTCGCGCCTGGTCAACATAGGCATTCAACAGGGCGGTATTGAGAGCGCCGTTCCGGAGGCCTTGCGTCAGAGCACAATGACGAAAGTGCTCCTGTTCGTACGCGGCGAGGAGCAAGACCTGGTTTTGGAAAAGTACACCTTGATCGCCCCTGAGTCGCCAGCTTATCCCACCTATTTGCAAAAATATCCCGCGCTTGAGGGCAAAGCGGTTTACGTATTGGAAACGACAGACCAGGCCACCATCGAACAACTCAACCCTATCCTTGCCCGCGCCTTCCTGATGGTCGGCGGCGTGGAACAGATGCTGACCGACCCGGAAAAGGCCGCCTTTCTTCGCGCGCAACTCGGTTTCGACCTCTCCCACCTCCCTACCGGCCTGGAGCCTTTCGCCCTGCTCCAACGCATGCCACCGGAGCACATGGCGCGCCTGCGCGCCATGTTCGAGGAAAAGATGGAAGCCCTGGGCAAGAAAGTGGTCGTCCAGATGGCGGCGCCAGCAGTCAGGAGGGAATACGAGGCTCTGGGCGTGGAGGTAGGCAGGCTGCAGATACGCTACCTGCTGCGTGTTGGTTTTTCCATGTTGTGGTTGACGCTGCTGGTCATTGCCTGCACGATTCTTGTGAGTCTACTTTCCGCTCGCACAGCCGCCGGCGCCACGCGCGATCTACGGCGCGAAATCTTCAAAAAAGTGGAGAGTTTTTCCAGCGCAGAGCTCGATCGGTTCTCGACCGCCTCGTTGATTACCCGGTCGACGAACGACGTAACTCAGCTGCAAATGGTCATAGTGATGATGATGCGCATGGTCTTCTATGCACCTATCCTTGGCATTGGCGGCATCGTCCGCGCGTTGGGGAAGAGCGCCTCGATGTGGTGGATCATTGCCCTGGCCGTTCTGGTATTGCTCGGACTAATCCTGTTGGCGTTTTCCCTCGCTCTGCCGCGTTTTAAGCGGATTCAAAGCCTGATTGACCGTTTGAATCTAGTCTTGCGCGAAAACCTAACCGGCATCATGGTCGTGCGCGCGTTCAACAAGCAAGCGCACGAAGAAGAACGCCTCGACCGCGCCAATCGCGACCTGACTTCGACGATGCTGTTCGTCAATCGCGTGATGGCCGTCATGATGCCGGCAATGATGCTGGTCATGAACGGTCTTTCCTTGCTCATCCTGTGGGTGGGCGCACACCAGGTGGTCAACGCGACCATGCAAATTGGTGACATGATGGCCTTTTTGCAATATGCCATGCAAATCGTCTTCTCTTTCCTGATGCTTTCGATGATGTTCCTCATCCTGCCGCGCGCGTCGGTCTCCGGCGAGCGAATCGCGGAGGTATTGGAAACGGAGCCAACCATTCGTGATCCGCAACAACCAAAACGGTTCCCAGAGCCGTTTCACGGCGTGGTGGAATTTCGCCACGTCCACTTCCGTTATCCGAACGCCGAGGAGGATGTGTTGCATGACATTCATTTCACCGCTCGCCCTGGCGAGACGACGGCGATCATCGGCTCTACCGGCTCTGGCAAGTCTACGATTGTGAACCTGATTCCTCGCTTCCACGACGTTACAGCCGGCGCCATTTTGATTGATGGCGTGGACATCCGGGAAGTCAGTCAGCGCGAACTGCGTGGGAAAATCGGCTATGTTCCCCAAAAGGGAGTGCTTTTCTCCGGCACGATCGAAACGAACCTGCGCTATGCAGATGAGCACGCCGATCTATCCACCCTGCAAGAGGCTATTGCCATCGCTCAAGCCGGCGACTTTGTCTCCGCCAGCCCGGCAGGATTAAGCGCGGAGATTGCTCAAGGTGGAACAAACGTCTCCGGTGGGCAGAAACAACGACTTTCCATCGCGCGCGCGTTGGTGCGACGTGCTCCCATTTACATTTTCGACGATAGTTTCTCGTCGCTGGATTTCAAGACCGACGCTGCTCTGCGCCGCGCCCTTAAGGAGAAACTGGCCTCCAGCACAGTCTTTATCGTCAGCCAGCGTGCGGCGACCGTTAAAGACGCCGACCAGATTCTCGTGCTCGATGAGGGAAGGATTGTCGGAAAAGGCAAGCATCAAGAACTGATGAAGACCTGCGAGGTCTATCGCGATATTGCGATTTCGCAACTTGGCGAGGAGGAACAACCGTGAACGTGCAACCTCCATCTTCCACGCCGTCCCGCTCCCATTCCGATACCACAGGTGGTCCTCGTCCCTTTGGCCCTGGGCGCGGTCCGTTCGGACATGGCGGCCCGCGCGCCCTGCTGCCGGGGGAACGCGCGCGCGATTTCAAGGGCACGATGGTCCGTTTAATTCAGTATCTGCGCGCGTATCGTCTCACTATTGTCCTGGCGATGATTTTGGCCGTAGCCTCCACCTTTTTCTCTATCATCGGGCCAAAGCTTCTTGGAAAGGCAACCACGAAACTCTTTGAAGGCCTTATGGCGCAAATCGCCGGCAGCGGCGCCGGGGTTGACTTTGCCTACATCGGACGTATCCTGCTCATCACGCTGAGCCTGTACGTGTTTTCGGCCCTTTGCGGTTACGTTCAAGGTTGGGTGATGGCGGGCACCTCCACGGACATCACCTATCGCTTCCGCCGCGATATCGCCGCGAAAATCAACCGTATGCCGCTGCGTTACTTCGACAGTACGAATCACGGCGAAATTCTCTCACGCGCCACCAACGACGTGGATACCATCAGCCAAACCCTCCACCAGGGGTTGACTCAACTGATCACCTCCATCGCCATGTTGCTTGGCGTTCTGGTGATGATGTTTTCCATCAGCTGGTTGATGACGCTGGTGGCCTTGCTTATCGTGCCTATCTCTCTCCTTGTACTGCGACTGGCGATTCGTTATTCACAACGCTATTTTGCGCAACAGCAGGAATACCTGGGACATATTAATGGCCACGTGGAAGAGATGTATGGCGGTCATGTTGTCATCAAGGCATTCCATGGCGAGGCGAAGAGCATTGAGAAATTCGACCGGCTAAACGATGTGCTCTATCGCTCGGCTTGGAAAGCGCAATTCCTAGCCGGCTTGATGTTCCCTCTCGTGAACTTTCTCGGGAATTTGGGGTACATGGCTGCAGTGGTGTTGGGCGCGTATCTGACCATTCAAAAGGTAATTACAGTAGGCGATATTCAGGCCTTCATCCAATACATACGCTCGTTTACCCAGCCTATTACGCAAGTGGCGAACATTGCCAACGTGTTGCAACAAACGGCGGCCGCGGCCGAGCGTGTCTTTGAGTTCTTGAATGAAGAGGAGGAAACCCCTGATCCCGCGGAACCCATCACGCTCCCGACGGTGCGCGGCGAAGTGGAATTCCGCCATGTGCGCTTTGGCTATTCGCCAGAGAAAATCATCATTCGGGATTTTTCAGCACACATTCGTCCCGGCCAAAAAGCGGCTATTGTTGGGCCGACCGGCGCCGGCAAGACAACCATGGTCAAACTGTTGATGCGTTTCTATGACATCAACGACGGCGCCATTTTGATTGACGGCAACGATATCCGTCGGTTCCGGCGGAAAGACTTGCGCCGTTTCTTGGCCATGGTTTTGCAGGATACCTGGCTCTTCAACGATACGATTCTCGAAAATATTCGCTATGGCCGCGCCGACGCCAGCGAAGAAGAGGTAATCGCCGCGGCCCGCGCGGCGCACGTGGACTATTTCATCCGCGCCCTGCCGGGCGGTTACCGCTTTACGCTGAACGAGGAGACCACGAACATTTCCGAAGGCCAGAAGCAATTATTGACCATCGCTCGCGCCTTGTTAGCCGATCCCGACATCCTCATCCTGGACGAGGCCACCAGTTCGGTGGACACCCACACAGAAATACTCATCCAGCAAGCCATGAAGACATTGTTAAAAGACCGCACGGCTTTCATCATCGCCCACCGTCTCTCCACGATCCGCGATGCCGACCTGATCCTGGTGATGAAGGATGGCGATATTGTGGAGCAAGGTCGGCATGAAGAATTGCTGGCGCGAGGCGGGTTCTACGCCGAGCTGTATACCGGTCAATTTAAGCGCCTGGAAGACATGACAGAAAAGTAACGAGAAGCGCAACCATGCGCCTCGCGCCTGCTGTGGAAGTTTCTATCCGCTTTCCGTAGTCACGCGAGTTCGCGCGTCCACGCAACGATTGTCGCGTCACTCCCGGAAATTGCGCAACAGAAGCCGTACCGCGGACAACTCGGGCACGCCGATGAATTTCGCCAACCGCTTCAATTTCGGGTACAATCACGGTAGTTTTGGGAAAAGGAGTTTCTATGCAACTGCGCTGTTCCTATTGTCAAACGGCATTTACCACCTCGCGTCTGGCGGACCTGACCACTCTCCAGCGCATGGAGGCGGAGGGATTACATCACTACGACGCGTATTGTCCGAAATGTCGCCGCGCGAACGCAGTGGATCGTCTCCGCCTCGAGCGGGCTTATCCGAACTGGCGCAAGGAAATCGAAGAAATTACCGGGAGCGAGGGAGGACAGAATAAACCATGACAGAACCGGCCATCCGCGCAGTTTGTTTTGACTTTGGCGGCGTCATCATGCGCACGGTTGACCCACTGCCGCGTCAGCGCCTGGCTGAACGGCTTGGCCTGCCGCTCAAGACCCTTTTCCATGCGATCTTCGATTCCGAGAGCGCGCGGCTGGCCAGTCTGGGGCAAGTCGGCGCAGAGCAACATTGGATACAGGCGATGCAAGAACTCAAGCTATCCCTTCAGGATGCCGAAACTTTTGCCGCCGAATTCTTTCAGGGCGATATCCTAGACAGAGAATTGGTGGACTTCCTTCGTTCCTTGCGCCCCGTCTATCGCACCGCGCTTATCAGTAACGCCTGGTCTGATTTACGCGATTTCCTTGTGCGCCAGCAGATCGCCGACGCCTTTGACGAAATCGTCATCTCCGCCGAGGTCGGCGTGATGAAGCCCGACCCGCGCATCTACCATCTCGCGCTGGAACGCCTCCACGTCGCTCCACAGGAGGCTGTTTTCGTGGATGATTTTGCGGAAAACATCGACGCGGCCCGCGCAATCGGAATGCACGTCGTTCACTTCGTACAACCACAGGCGGCGCTGGACGCGCTGAGGCAACTACTCACCGATCACCATCGAGGATGAGAGGCTGGGAGGACTGTGGCCACACTCTATCTGGTGGCTACGCCGATTGGCAATCTGGAGGACATGAGTCCCCGCGCCGTGCGCATCTTGCGCGAGGCGCGTCTGATCGCGGCGGAAGACACGCGCGTTACCCGCCGATTGCTCGCGCATTTCGCTATCCACACACCGCTGACCAGTTACTACGAACACAATAAACGTTCCAAGCAAGCGGCGATCCTGGCCGCGCTTGCCGAGGGAGATGTGGCGCTCGTCTCAGACGCCGGCACGCCGGCCCTCAACGATCCGGGGTATGAACTTGTGCGCGCGGCGCTGGAAGCTGGTCATCGCGTCAGCCCTATTCCCGGCCCCTGTGCGCCAATTGCGGCCTTGGTCGCTTCCGGCTTGCCAACAGAGGCTTTCCTGTATCTAGGCTATCTGCCCCGCCAGCCTGCAGCACGGCGCGCCCGTTTGCAGCAGATCGCGGACCTGCCCTATACACTGATCTTTCTGGAAGCGCCGCATCGCCTGCTGGCCACACTACAAGATTTGCTCAAGACGCTCGGCGACCGGCCCGTAGCAGTTGCGCGTGAACTGACGAAAGTCCACGAGGAACTCTGGCGCGGCGTGTTGAGCAGCGCAGCAACGTCCTTCGCGGAAAACACCCCGCGCGGCGAGTTCACGCTCGTCGTGGCAGGTTGTCCGGGAAAGGTCGTACAACCTTGGACGGAGGACGCCCTGCGTGAGGCGATCCGCGCCGGTTTGCGCGTGGGGGAAAGTTTGCCCCGCCTGGCGACCCGCTTGGCGCGTGAGGCGGGTTGGGAACGACGCCAGGTGTACACTATAGCAGTACAAGAAGAGCAAAACGCATGAAACAACTCGTTCAAAACATAAAAACAGGCAAGACAACCATAGAGGAAGTGCCGATCCCATCTCCTCGCTGCGGACAGGCGCTCGTGCGCGTGGCCGCCTCGCTTGTTTCGGCAGGCACCGAGCGCATGGTTGTCGAGTTCGCGGAAAAATCGCTCCTCGGCAAAGCACGCTCTCGCCCCGACCTCGTTCGTCAGGTCGTTGATAAGATGAAACGCGAGGGCGTCCTAACCGCCGTGCAGGCCGCCTTCCAGCGTCTCAACCAGCCAATGCCGCTCGGTTACTCCTCGGCGGGAGTAATCGTCGCGCTCGGAGAGAAAATGGAAGGGTTTCGCGTGGGGCAACGCGTGGCCTGCGCCGGCGGCGGCTACGCTGTGCACGCGGAGTACAATGTTGTTCCTCGCAATCTGCTGACCCCCCTGCCCGACTCGGTAGATTTCGAATCGGCAGCATTTACCACGCTGGGCGCGATTGCCATGCACGGCTTCCGTCTCGGCCAGGCGCAACTTGGCGAGGATGTCGCGGTGATCGGCATGGGATTACTGGGGCTCCTCACAGCGCAAATTGCTCTGGCTGCGGGATGCCGCGTCCTGGGCGTGGACGTCAACCCTCATCGGGTCGCGTTGGCGTCTTCCCTTGGAATCTCCGCCTGCTCCCGCGATCAGGCGGAAGATGCCGCTCAAGCGTTTACCGCCTCGCGCGGCTGCGACGTTGTTTTGATCTGCGCCGACACTCCTTCCGGCGATCCGGTAGAACTGGCCGGTCGGATCGCCCGCGACCGGGCGCGCGTCATCGCAATCGGCGCCGTTGGCTTAACCCTGCCGCGTAAACTTTACTACGAAAAAGAACTTATCTTCCTCAACTCGCGCTCCTATGGCCCAGGCCGATACGATCCCTCCTATGAGGAGCAAGGACATGACTATCCCATCGGCTATGTGCGCTGGACGGAAGGGCGCAATTTGCAGGCAGTTGTAACGCTTCTGACCGATGGCCGCTTGCGGGTGCATCCGCTTATCACGCACCGTTTCCCCATTGACCAGGCGCCGCAGGCATATGAACTCCTTGCCGGAAAGACGGGGGAAGAATTTCTAGGCATTGTGCTCACCTATCCAGGAGCGCAGGAAAGCGCCGCCGAGCTGCGAGAAAAGATACCGACGCGCGAAAGCGAGAACAGCGTTCCTGCCTCTAGCCTCCAGCCCGCCTCTCGGCTTTCTCTTGGCGTGATCGGCGCCGGCTTATTTGCACAATCCACCTTACTGCCGGCAATCGCGGACATAAAAGGCTTGGAACGCGCAGGCATTGCCTCGGCAGGCGGATTGCACGCACAACACGCGGCGCGAAAGTTTCGCTTCGCTTTCGCCTGCTCCGAAGCGGAGCAAATTCTGCGCGATCCGCGCGTGAACACAGTCGCTATCCTTACGCGCCACGATTCGCACGCGGAGCTTGTCGTGCGCGCCTTGCAGGCCGGGAAACACGTTTTCGTGGAAAAACCACTGGCGCTGAACGAGCAGCAACTGCAACAGGTCGAGGAAACCCTGCGCAATCACCCCAATCTGCTTCTCGTCGTTGGGTTCAACCGTCGTTTCGCCCCGCTCGCACAACGTCTGGCGGAATTCCTCACTCCCCGCCACGAACCGCTGTTCGCCCATTACCGCGTCAACGCCGGCTATTTGCCTCGCTCGCACTGGCTTCACGATAGCCGGCAAGGTGGAGGACGCCTCATTGGCGAGGCCTGCCATTTCATTGATTTCCTCACCTTTCTGGTCGGCGCGCCGCCGGCGCGCGTCTGCGCCCACGCGTTGCCTGATGATGGCAAATACCACCAAGATAACTTCTCGATCGCCCTTACCTTCGCGGAAGGTTCCTTGGGCGTGGTGGACTATCTGGCAAACGGCGATCGGTCGTTCTCGAAAGAACGTTTGGAGGTCTTCTGCGAGGGACGGGTGGCCGTGTTGGACGACTTTCGCGCCCTGACGATGATTCGCGACGGTCGGCGGCAACGGGTGCGCTGTCGTCAGGATAAAGGCTGGCGCGCCGAGTGGGTCGCTTTCCTGCACGCGTTGACCACCGACCTGAAGCCTCCAATTCCTTACGATCACCTCTTCGGCGTGACGCGCGCCACATTCGCCGCCCTGGCCTCGCTGCGCCAACAAGGTATGCCCGTGGACGTAAGCCGGATAGGCCATTAAGGGGAGGGCCAGCAGACCGCTTCCAAGAATCGCTTTGTCAGTCGGACAAGCTGCCAGTATAATTCAAGCGAGGAACATCATGGCCAAATTGAAATTCAAACGAATTCTTCTTAAGCTGAGCGGTGAATCGCTGGCAGGAGAAGACGGTTTTGGCATTGATCCTCTCCAAGCGGAAGCCATCGCAGAACGCGTCAAACAAGTCCATACCATGGGTGTGGAAATCGCTATTGTCATCGGCGCCGGCAATCTCTGGCGCGGGCGACAAGGACTGGAACGCGGCATGGACCGCACCACAGCAGACTATATGGGGATGTTGGCAACAGTCATGAATGCGCTGGCCCTGATGGATGCTCTCGAACGCGCCGGCGTATATTGCCGCGTGCAATCCGCAGTGGAGATGCGCGCGGTCGCCGAACCTTACATCCGCCGCCGCGCCATCCGTCATCTCGAAAAAGGCCGGGTGGTGATCTTTGGCGCGGGCACCGGTAACCCCTTCTTCTCTACGGATACGGCCGCCGCCCTGCGCGCGGTCGAGGTCGGCGCGGATGTGCTCATCAAGGCCACCAAGGTAGACGGCATCTACGACTCGGATCCGGCAAAGAATGCCCGCGCGCAGAAGTTCGAGCACTTAAGATACATCGAATTGCTCAACCGTCGCTTGGAAGTTATGGACAGCACGGCCATCTCACTCTGCATGGACAACAACCTGCCTATTCTGGTTCTCAACCTGTGGGATGCCACTGCTCTGGAAAGGGCGCTGCGCGGCGAGCAAGTCGGCACCCTGGTAACGGCCTGAAATCACAGTGGCATTCACCGTTCCTTCCAAACCGGATTAACCTCGTTTTCTACTCTCGATGTATTCCAGGAGGTTGCTGTGATCAAAGACATTCTCAAAGATGCGGAACATCGTATGCGGGCGGCTATTCGGGCTTTGGAAGAAGACCTGGCCACTCTTCGCACCGGGCGCGCCTCGCCAGCCCTGGTTGAAAAACTGCCGATCGATTACTATGGCTCTCCCACTCCCCTCATGCAGCTGGCAACAATCAGCGTCCCAGACCCGCGCACGCTGCTGATTAAACCCTTTGACCTCGCCGCTTTGAAAATCATCGAACGGACGATTTTGGCATCGGAACTGGGGCTGACCCCAAACAACGACGGCCGGCAGATTCGTTTGGTCTTGCCGCCGCTTACCGAAGAGCGCCGTCGCGACTTAGTCAAAGTCCTCCATAAGCGCCTGGAAGACTGTCGCGTTGCGATCCGCAATATCCGTCGCGATTCGCACAACGATATGCGCGAGAGCGAGAGAGAAAAGTTGATTTCTGAGGACGATTTGAAACGCGGCGAGGAAGAACTGCAGAAATTGACCGATAAATATATTGAGGAAGTTAATCGCCTTGGGCAAAAGAAAGAACGGGAAATTATGGAAGTGTAGGCCTGGTATGCAGAAAAAGCCGACACTTTCGAACAACCTCCCCCGCCATGTGGCGATCATCATGGACGGCAACGGCCGTTGGGCGCTTCAGCGTGGCCTGCCCCGGCTGGCAGGGCATCGCGCCGGAACCGAAAACCTGCGGCGCATCATCACGGCCTGCGTTGAATTCGGGATCAAGTATTTGACCATTTATGCATTCTCGACCGAGAACTGGGGCCGCCCGCGCGAGGAGGTGGAGGGTCTATTACAAATCTTGGAAGACGTCATTGACCGTGAACTGGGCGAACTCCACAAAGAAGGGGTGCAGCTCCGTCATATTGGGCGACTGGAGCGCCTTGCCCCCCAATTGCAACAGAAAGTGCTTCAAGCTATCGAGCTGACGAAGAACAACGACCGTTTGATTCTGAATGTGGCGTTCAATTATGGCGGCCGGGATGAGATCGTATGCGGAATTCGCCGCATGATCGAGGATGGAATCCCGGCTTCTGCCGTGAACGACGAACTGGTCAGTCAATACCTGTTCACCGCCGGCGTACCCGATCCAGATCTGATCATCCGCACTTCGGGTGAACTGCGCATTTCCAATTTCCTCATCTGGCAAGCCGCCTACTCGGAGTGGTATGTGACGCCAACATACTGGCCGGATTTCGATAAAGAGGAATTCCGCAAGGCCTTGGAAGCCTATGCCCAGCGCGACCGCCGCTTTGGGCGACTTTCCGAAGCAGGAGAGAGGCCGGCCAATCATGCTCGCTGAACGCATCCTCGCCGCATTTCTCCTGGCGGCTCTAGGCGCGCCGGCAGTTTGGCTGGGCGGATATGTTTATTTTTTTGTCATCGCCGTGTGCGTGAGTCTGGCGGCTTGGGAATACAGCGGCATGTTCCGGGGCATGGCGTTCAGGCCGGCAATGCCGCTAATTGTCGGCGGCACGTGGCTCCTGCTCGGCACACGAGTTTATTTCCCCTCGTATGCCGCCCCGGCGTTGACGGCGTTGGCGCTGGTTGCCATGACCTGGCATCTTTGTACCTACGAGCGGGGCTACCCATCGGCAGCCACCGATTTTGCTCTTACCCTTGGCGGCATTGTCTACTTTGGTTGGATCGGCGCGTACCTGATTGAGCTGCGTTTCCTACCCGACGGCCTGTGGTGGTTTTTGCTTATCCTGCCATCGGTCTGGATTTCGGATAGCGTGGCCTACTTTGTGGGCAGAAGATGGGGTAAAACGCCGCTTGCTCCTCGCCTCAGTCCCAGAAAAACATGGGAGGGGTATTGGGCAGGGGTCTTGGCCGGGACGTTGGCCGGCGCAGGACTCGCTTGGTTTATGAGACATTTCGCCCTGCTGAACGTTGCCTGGTGGCAAGGAGGAGCAATCGGGCTGATTCTTTCTATCCTGGTCACTCTGGGCGATCTGGGAGAGAGTATGTTCAAACGTCAGGCCGGCCTAAAGGATTCGAGCAACCTCATTCCCGGTCATGGCGGCTTCTTCGACCGTATAGACGGCTGGTTGTGGGCCGCGGCCATCGGCTATTACCTCGTTTTCTGGTTCTTCCTGCGCTGAGAGCGTCCCTTAGCGCCTCTAGACAGAATCTCTCCTATCAAGTACAATAGCCGCCCGTGTAGTCTGCTTGCTTGGAGGTTAGGTTGGCAAACATCAAATCCCAAATCAAACGGAACCGTCAGAACGAGAAACGCCGTTTACGCAACCGTGTGTTTCGCGGGCGAGCGCGCACGGCGGTCAAACGCGTACGCGCCGCGCTGGCCAGCAACAACCTGCCGTCCGCCGAGGAGGCGTTGATTCAGGCCGTGCGCGCCTTAGATAAGGCCGCCGAAAAAGGCGTCATCCACAGAAACAACGCTGCACGACGCAAAAGTCGCCTCATGAAACGCCTTGCCGCGTTGAAAGTCGCCTCCTCCCAGCACGCCTGAATGCAGTAAGTGCTATTCTTTTTCTGGAGACATGACCTAGAGGAACCAGGCGACGCCGGCAATGCGGTCTGACCGCGTTGGCGATGATGTATTGGTGATGGGAGCGTCTTGTCAGAGACGCTCCCATTTTTGGATCAGACAGGATATAATCCCTCCCAGGTGATGGTATGTTCCAACGCGAACAAGAGTGCCTCGAAGCGCAAATACGGGCGTACTGTACGTTATACGGCATCCCTTGTCCCTCGCTGGAATGGAAGCCGATTCCCTTCAAAGGCGAGTGGGGGATGTCCACGTCCTTCTTTGCCATCGCGGCGGCAGATGTGCGCGCCGCGCCGGAGCACGCGGTCCCTGTGCCGCAACGCGCTCAACAGATCGCGGAAGGAGTCAGAGACGCCCTATTGACCTGGTTGAAGGAGTCGCCAGACCAGGCGCCGGCCATCCATCGCGTTGAGGCGGTGCGCGGCTATCTCAACATCTACTTCTCGACTGCCGCCTATGCCCGCCGCGTGGTGGATACCGTCCTGACCCGGAAAGCCGACTTCGGCCGCGGCGAACGCAAGGCAGAGCGCGTGATGATCGAGTACACCCAGCCGAATACCCATCATTCGTTCCATATCGGCCACGCGCGCAATGCCATTTTGGGCGAGTCCCTGGCGCGCATCATTCAATTCGCCGGCTTTGAGACGATTCGCGCCTCCTATCCCGGCGACATCGGGCTAGGAGTCATCACCGTTTTGTGGATGTACAATAAGTTTTATCGCGGCCAAGAACCTCAAGGGGTGCATGAGCGCGGCCAATGGCTGCTGAAATTGTACGTGGAAGCCACAGCCTTGCTGGAGCCAAAGGACAAGGAAACCGAGGAGGAGCGGACTCGCCGTGAAACCTGGGAGGCCGAACGCCGCGACCTATACCGCCGCTGGGATGCCGGCGATCCCGAGGTGCGTCAATTGTGGTGGATGACGCGCGAGTGGAGCCTGGAGGAATTGCGCGACATCCTGCGGATGTTGGATATTCACATCGATATCTGGTTCTTTGAGAGCGAGATGGATGAACCGGCCAAGGCCATCGTGGAAGAACTCATCGCGCGCGGCATCGCGGACGATGAACGCCCACAGGGCGGCGCGGTCATCGTCAAAATTGACGAAAAACTCGGCCTTCAAAAGGAAACCTATCGCGCCAATGTCATCCTGCGGAACGACGGCACTACTTTGTATCTAACGAAGGATCTGGCGCTGGCGAAAATCAAGTTCGAGAACTACGGCATTGATCGCTCGATCTACGTGGTGGACGTGCGTCAGAGCCTGCACTTGCAGCAGGCCTTTGCCATTCTGCGGTTAATGGGATACCCACAGGCAGAAAAGTGCTACCATCTGGGGTATGGATTCGTCAGCCTGCCAGAAGGAGCAATGTCGGCGCGCCGCGGGCGGGTAGTCTTGTTCAAGGAGGTGGCAGACGAGGCCGAACGTCGCGCGCTGGCAGCCATGGGCGAGCGGACTCCGGAAATGCCTCCGGAGGAGCGTCACGCGGTAGCGCGGCAGATCGGCCTGGGCGCGCTGAAATACGCCCTGCTAGCGGTGGACAACAACCGCGATACCGTTTTCGACATGGACGCAGCGTTGAACTTCGAGGGGCATACCGGCCCCTACATCCAAAACGCCCATGTGCGGGCAAACAGTATCCTGCGCAAGGCCGGCCTGCCCCGCTTGCCTGCCGGCGGTTACGAACTACCCCCTGCTTCCTTCGACTATGAGCTGACGCCTCAGGAGATTCGGTTGATCGAACTTATGGCGCGCTTCCCGGCCGCAGTGGAACAAGCCGCGCGCGAATACCGGCCGTTGGTCATCGCCAACTACGCCTTTGACCTGGCAAACGCCTTTCACAGCTTCTATCACGCCAATCCCGTTTTGCAAGCCGGAGATGAAACCATCCGCGCCTCCCGTTTGCGTTTGGTCGCGGCGACCAAGCAGACGCTCGCCAATGCCCTCCACCTCCTCTCGATCGACGCGCCGGAAGCGATGTGAGGAGGCGAGGATCTTTCGGCGTTCAACGGCGCAAGTGCAAATATATGCTGGTCCCCAGGACGGGCAGAACCCCTAGGCGCGTGCGTCTTGGATGGCCGGCCTGCTATAATGGGTTGAGCGCAACGTGACAAACGATGGAGAGAAGTAGAGGCAAGAACAATGGATGACGCCCCACCCCAAGGCGACGATGGGCAAACCCGTAATCGCAGGGATACATATGGCTGGAGACCCATACCCTGGAGACGGCGGGCTACCAGCCCATCACGACCCGATCCCCCTACTACTTCTTTATCCCCCGCGCCACCCCAGACGTGCAGGCCTACCTTTCCTGGCCGCCCATCCACGAGATTTTCCCCACCCACAGCGTCGGCATTGTGACGGCGCGGGATGGGTTGACCATTCACTGGACACCTGAGGAAGCCCGGACGACCGTGCTGAACTTCAGCCGTATGGATGAAGACCTCGCCCGCCAGGCTTATCAGTTAGGGAACGATGCTCGCGACTGGAAAGTATCGCTGGCGCAACAGGACCTCAGGCGCGAGGGCGGCCCTCACCGAGATAAGATAACGCCGATTCTATATCGTCCCTTCGACATCCGTTACACATACTACACTGGGCGCTCGCGCGGCTTTCACTGTAGGCCTCGCCCTGAAGTCATGCGCCACATGCTGGCAGGGGAGAATCTGGCAATAATTAGTGTACGAAGAATTCCTCCGAGTAGGGAGCCTACGTATTTTCTCATCACAAACAAGGTAATTTCCAATGGAGTAATTCGTTCAGACAACATGAGCATTGATACACTCTTCACCCTCTACCTCTACCCCTCCGCCGCCACGCCGAACATGTTCGACGCCGCCAGGCAGTCCAACCTGGCCGAGTGGCTCCTGCTCAAGCTGGCCGCCGCCTACGGTTTCTCTCCTGCACCCGAAGACGTGCTGGCCTACATCTACGCCGTCTTCTACAGCCCCACCTACCGCCGCAAATACACCCAGGAACTGCGCACCGACTTCCCCCGCGTCCCCTTCACCGCCGACGCCGACCTCTTCCGCCAGATGGCCGCGCTGGGCCGGCAACTGATAGACTTGCACCTGCTGCGCGGCCCCGCCCTGCACCCGCCGCTGGTTAAATACCGGGGAACCGGCGATGATCGGATTCAGACCGTGCGCTACGACGCCGCTCAAGGGCGCGTCCACATCAACCCGGATAAGTATTTTGAGGGCGTCACCCCCGAAATGTGGGAATATCAAATCGGCGGCTACCAGGTGCTGGAAAAATACCTGAAAGACCGCAAGGGCCGTCCGATGGACGATCCCATCCGCTACATTCATATCGCCGCCGCGATTGCTCGCACGATAGAGCTTCAAGCTCAAATTGATCCGGTGTATGCACAGGCAGAAGCGCGCATGTTTTGCAGTAAGCGGCATCGTTGTCGGCGCGCCGCCTATCGCGAGAGGTAAAACCGCCTGCTACAACCGGCCTTCCCCTTATGTCCTTCTACTTGTACTTGCTCCATCCTTTTCGCCATAATTGCTTCGAGCAGCCTACGCCGCCGGAGCAAGCCGTCCTAGCGCGGCATGAGGCCTACCTCAAGAACGCGCGCCAAGCAGGCAAAGTCCTCCTCGCTGGCCTCTGCCCAGATGGGACGTTCGCGCTGGTGCTCCTGCGCGCGGAGAACGAACAGGAAGCCGCCGACTTCATGTTCTACGATCCGGCAGTGCAGGAAAATCTGATGGCGGCAGAATTGCATCCGTTTCGCCTTGACCTTTTCAGAGGCGAGCTATGAGAAACAAAGTGCTCTTGGGCATTGGCGCGATCCTTCTTGTATGCCTGATCCTAGGCGCCGCGGTGCTTTTCGCGCTGGGGTCTCGTCGCGGCGAATCCTTTTCGAATGTGCAAACAACCCGGCCGGAAGCGCCACGTTCGCCCTGCCAAGCGAGGCGTTTGCAGACGCTCAGCCCCCTCCCTCCATCCCTCTACGCCTGTCAAGGAGATGCTGTTTCTCCCTCCTTAAGCCGGGGCGAACCGCTGCAAGGCGCACGCGCGTTCGCCCTCATCGTGGATGATCCAGAGGCGCCGCCGGGAGTCTGGGTGCATTGGGTAGCGTATAACATTCCAGAGGATAAAGCGGCGCTGTTGCAAGCTATCGAAGGGCATGTGCTTGCTTCCGCCGAACTTGTCGGCGTCTATTCCAAACGGTGAGAGAGTTGTTTTTTCGTTCCCTCTGTTGGGATGCGTTTGCCGATGCTTCCGCCATAGACGCCCGGCTGCGCCGCCGCCCAACGCGCGCGGAAGCGTTCGCCCTTGCCTTGAACCTGGCGGCTCTGGCGATCTTCCTCTGGCTGGATATTCGCCTGGACTACCGTCCTTTCGATTACCACGTCTACGTCCTGACAGCGCAGGGAAATTTGCGGCAGTTCTACTATGCGGACTGGTCGCTGCCGTTCTTTTGGCTGTGGGCGAAGATCCCGTTCTATTGGGGATTCGCGCTCTGGTCGTTGTTCAACATAGCCGGCGTTTTCTGGGCAGCGCGCGTGTTCGGTGGGCGCGCCAGCCTAGCATTGCTGACATTCCAGATGTTCTACGGCTTGTTTCTTGGTCAGATCGTTGGCCTTTTGGTGGGGGCGCTGGCGCTGGGATGGTGGGCGCTGGCGCATCGTCGCTGGAATCTGGCCGGCCTGGGATTCTGGATAGCGAGCACCAAATTCCAGATAGGCCTTCCCTACGGCCTCTTGCTCCTTCTCATGGCGCCCATTGACCGGCGCGCGCGGCTACGGGTGTTGGTCGTACCGGCGGCGTTAACCCTGGCCTCGTTCGTTGTCTTCCCCGCCTGGCCGCTGTCGCTTTGGGAGCGAATCCGAACCTGCGCGCCCTACGATTGGGGGAGCATCAGTCTCTGGCGCTGGATAGGCGCGTGGGCGTTGCTGTTGGGCTTGCCGCTGTTGCTCCTGCCACGCGCACGGCTGCCACGCTTGCTCGGCTGGGCAGCCGCGTTTCCGCTGATGGCGCCATACTTCCAGCAAGCCGATTTGCCCGTCCTATACGTTCTGCCGATTGGCTGGCTGCCCTGGCTATTGGGCAATCTTGGCTTTCTGTTCTTCCGCTACACCTTCGACGCGCTTTCGCGTCTGTGGATCGTTCCTCTCAGCCTGTATCTAGCCGTCATCGCGTCGGCGATTCTATCCATGCGGCAAAAGAGACAGCGCACGCGCGACGCGCGCGCCAATCAGGATACATGATATGATTCTCGCAACCTTATGCTACGTGCAACAAAACGGTTACACGTTAATGGTGCATCGCAACAAGAAGCGCGACGACATCCATGCCGGCAAGTGGAACGGACTCGGAGGAAAATTGGAACCGGGCGAGACGCCAGAGGAGTGTGTCCTCCGCGAAGTGTACGAGGAGAGCGGTCTGCGCCTCAAACGGCCGCGCTTACGAGGCTTGCTGATTTTCCTGGCGTTCGGCGGAGATGACTGGTACGTGTTCGTTTTCACCGCGACGGAATTCACCGGCTCATTGACCGAATCGCCGGAGGGCGATTTGCGCTGGATTCCCGATACGGAGTTAGCAACCCTGCCATTATGGGCCGGCGACCACATCTTCTTCCCCTGGCTAAGGCAGGAACGCTTCTTTTCCGCGAAGTTCGTCTATGCCGGCGAGCAACTAATGAGCTACGAGGTCGCGTTTCATCCGCCGGCAGGGGACGTGGTAAAATAGCCTACAACGATGTCTGTTTTTACTTCCAAACACATTCTCTTGGGTGTGAGCGGATCCATAGCGGCCTACAAGGCTGCCGAACTCGCCTCGAAATTGACCCAGGCCGGCGCGCGGGTAGACGTCATCCTGACGCCTGCAGCGGAGAAGTTCATCACCCCCCTGACCTTTGCCTCGCTCACGGGGCGGAAGGCCTTTACCGATGCAGACCTATGGGGCAGCGAAGCTCACGTTCTTCACGTTGGTCTGGCGCATACAACAGAGCTGCTTGTCATTGCTCCATGCACAGCGAACACCATTGCCAAGATCGCGCAAGGCATTGCGGATAACCTGCTGACCATCACGGCGTTGGCGGCGCGCTGTCCCTTGCTCCTGGCGCCCGCCATGGATGTGGGCATGTATGCGCATCCGGCCACACAGGAGAACGTCCGACTCCTGCGCGAGCGCGGCGTGACCTTCGCCGGTCCGGCGGAGGGACGCTTGGCCTCCGGTCTGAGTGGGCCGGGACGTATGCTCGAACCTGCGGAACTGGTAGGGCATATTCGTCTGCTGTTGGGGAAAGGTGGCCCGTTGGCAGGCCAACGGGTTGTGGTGACGGCAGGCGGCACGCGCGAACCACTCGACCCGGTGCGCATCTTGACCAACCGCTCCTCCGGTAAGCAAGGGTACGCGCTTGCCCAGGCGGCCATCGACGCCGGCGCCGAAGTGACGCTCATCAGCGCGACGGCCGGTCTGCTTCCTCCGACTGGCGCACGCGTGGTGAAGACGACAACAGTACAGGAAATGTTGGAAGCAGTGTTGACCGAAAGCGCCGGCGCAGATGCGCTACTCATGGCCGCCGCCGCAGCCGATTTCCGCCCCAAAGAAATCTCGGCCCGCAAACTGAAAAAGACCGACGGGGTTCCTCGCCTCGAACTAGAGGCTGCGCCAGATATCCTGGCCGCTGTCGCAGAACTAGGGGAGAAACGGCCGCGCTGCGTGGTGGGCTTCGCCGCCGAAAGCCAGGATTTGCTCGAAAACGCCGAAGCAAAACTCAACGCCAAACGGCTGGACATCATCGCGGCCAACGACATCTCCCTGCCCGATTCCGGCTTCGAGGCAGACACCAATCGCGTTACCTTGTTATTTGCCGATGGCCGCAAAATCGCCCTGCCTTTGCTGAGCAAAGCCGAAGTCGCCGAAACAATCGTCCGCCATGTGGCCGCTTTCCTGGGGAACCCATGAGCCGTATCCTGGTACTATCGGATATTCACGCCAATCTAACAGCGCTAGAGGCAGTCTTGTCCGACGCCGGCCAGGTGGACGAGGTCTGGTGCCTGGGCGATATCGTTGGCTATGGCCCCGATCCGAACGAATGCATCCAGCGCTTGCGAGAACTGCCGGCGCTGACTTGTCTGATGGGCAATCACGATTTTGCCGCGATTGGCGATTTAGCGTTAGAAACCTTCAACACAGAAGCCCGACGCTCTCTACTCTGGCAGCGCAAGCAACTGACCGAGGAGAACAAGGCCTTCTTGCGCTCCTGTTCCCAACGCCTGGAAAGGCGCGGGGCCGTATCGCTGGCGCACGGCAGCCCTCGCGATCCGATTTGGGAGTACATTTTGAACACTATCGTAGCGCGCATTAACCTCGAGTTCTTCGAGACAAACTGGTGTTTCGTCGGTCATTCGCATTATCAGGCGGTGTTCCAATACAACCTAGAAAGCGATGACTTGACAATTGAAGTCCCGCCTCCTGGCGAACGCTACGGCATGATCGGGCGCGCGATTCTGAATCCCGGCTCGGTCGGTCAGCCACGCGACCGCGACTCGCGCGCCGCCTATGCTATCTACTATCCGGAAACGCAACGCTGGGAGCCGCGCCGCGTGGAGTACGATATTCGGGCCGTGCAAAAACGGATTATCGAAGCCGGTTTGCCGTTGCGCCATGCCGAACGTCTCTCCGGCGGCTGGTGATGCGCACACGTTCTCTTCGGAGGGGGGAAGAAATGGGAGGCTGAATAACGTGAACGAGATTCTGATCGTGGGCACGGGAGCCATGGCGACCTTGTTCGCCGCGCGGCTTTCGGCCGGTGGTTGTCGGGTGACCATGTTGGGTTCATGGCGGGAGGCCCTGACAGCCCTGAATGCGCGCGGCGCGCGGCTTGCCGGTACGGGGGCGTTCCCGGTGCGCGCGGTCTCCGATGTTACGGCCTGTCGCGGCGCGCGCTACGCCCTGGTGCTGGTCAAATCATGGCAGACGGAGCGCGCCGCGCGCGCGCTGGCCGGTTGCCTAACGAGGAGTGGCCTGGCGGTTACTTTGCAGAACGGCCTCGGTAATCGCGAGACGTTGGCTGCTGCGCTGGGCGAGCCTCGTGCGGCGTTCGGCGTTGCCATGTTAGGAGCCACCCTGCTCGAAGCAGGCCTGGCGCGGCTAGGCGGCGAGGGAGAAATTTTCCTCGAAGACCGTCCCCGCATATCCCCTCTCGTCGAGATGCTGCGCCGCGCCGGATTCAAAGTGGAAGTTGTAGCCAATGCGCAGGCGTTGGTGTGGCGTAAATTGGTAGTCAACGCGGCCGTCAATCCCCTCACGGCGATTTTACGCGTGCCGAACGGGGCTTTGCTAGAAAGCGCATCGGCGCGCTGGCTGATGGACGCATTGGCAGAGGAGACCGCCTCGGTCGCTCGCGCGCTGGGCGTTCCTCTGGATCTTCCTGCACCGGCGCAGCTGGCCGAGGAGGTCGCTCGCCGCACTGCCCAGAACTACTCTTCGATGCTTCAAGACGTCTTGCGCGGCGCGCCGACGGAGATTGACGCGATCTGCGGCGCAGTTGCCCGGCAAGGCGAGTCGCTCGGCGTGCCGACGCCGTTCAATACGAGCATGTGGCGATTGGTGCGAGCGCTCAGTGAAAGAACAACTTCCATCTGAAGAGAGGCCATTGTGCAGCGAGGAAAATTCCTGCTTCTCCTTGCTACCTTGCTGGTTGTGTTTGCCTTCCTTATTTACTCCTCCACACGCCAGAACGTACAATTTTTTATGACAGTAGAAGAAGCTCTATCGGCCAGAGAGACGCTTGTCTCGCGTCCGCTACGCGTATTGGGCGTTGTGATTGGCGAGACGATTTCGTTCGACGCGCGCAGTGGTATCCTGACCTTCGAAATCGCCCATATGCCGGTAGAGAAAGCCGAGCTAGAAGCCCAGGGTGGCCTGGAGGTCGTACTGCGTATGGCGGCGCAGGATCCGCAATGGGCGCGATTGTCCGTGCGTTATTATGGCCTCAGGCCCGCCCTGCTTCAGGACGGAGCGCAAGTCATAGCGAGTGGCCATTTCGGAGAAGACAGCATCCTCGAGGCGGAAGAACTCTTGTTCAAATGCCCTTCTCGTTACGAGGAGGCATTAGCGGAACCAACGGAAGGACGGTAGCGAGGATGGTTACAGATCTGGGTTATGGCGCTCTCCTCTTGGCCACCTTGCTGACAGTAGGGGGGATGGCGGCGGCGATCCACGCGTTGGCGCGACGATCCACCGCTTGGCTCGAAGTCGCGCGCCGCGCGCTGCTCATGGTATTCCCCTTTCTAACTCTGGCGCTCCTGGCGCTGCTCTATCTATTGGCGCGCGGGCGTTATGATGTCCAGTATGTGTACACCGTTGTCTCGCACGATATGTCCGTTGGGTGGCGTTTGATTGCGCTCTGGGGCGGGCAAGCCGGATCGTTGCTCTTCTGGACCTGGTTGCTTTCGGCTTGCGTTCTGCTGGCGCTGCGACAAGACTGGGAGGGAACACCTTATCTGCCCTGGCTCATCCTGATTCTGGGTGTGATTCTAGCTTCCTTTCTTTTCCTCCTTCTCCTCTTCGAAAATCCGTTCCTTCGTTTTTTCCGGACAGCGAGCAATCAGATTATGACAGCCGTTTTCCCGCCGAAGGAGGCACTCCCTCTCTGGCCTGCAAGGGGGCAAGGGTTGAATCCGCTCTTGCGCCACCCGGCAATGGCGTTTCATCCGCCTTTGCTCTATCTGGGGTTTGTTGGGTTTGCCGTCCCCTATGCGTTGGCGCTTGCGGCGCTCGCGGCGGGACGCGTGGACGACCGCTGGCTGATTCGAGCGCGCCGCTGGGTCTTCTTTGCTTGGTTATTTCTTTTCTGCGGGCTAGTGACAGGAATGCGCTGGGCGCATGAGGTGCTGGGATGGGGCGGCTATTGGGGGTGGGACCCGGTAGAGACGGCGGCGCTTCTGCCTTGGCTGGTCGCCACGCCGTTGCTGCACACACTGGCAGTTCAGGAACGCAACGGCGCATTTGGCAGGTTGAACCTCGCGCTGATGTTGTTAACCGGCTTGCTGACCTTTTTCGCGACGTTCCTGACTCGCTCCGGCATGTTCTCTTCGGTGCATGCGTTCGCCCAGAGCGCCGTGGGCCCCTGGCTCCTGGTTTTTCTTTCCGCACTTACCCTGCCGTCGGCAGCCCTGTGGATGCAACGCGCTCCTGCACTCCGCAGCGAGGTCTCCCTAACCAATGCCCCTCTCCCAACACGGGAACAGCTGCTTCTCGTACAGATCGTGCTCTTCGGCGGGATTTTCCTGGTTGTACTCCTGGGCATGTTCTTTCCCCTTCTTTCCGAACTGTTCACCGGCCGCACGGCGGTCATCGGCCCGCCGTTCTACGAGCAGGCAGTTGCGCCATTTCTGGGAACGCTGTTGTTCCTCATGGCATGGGTCCCCTTCTTGAGCCAACAAAGTCTTTCTGGCAAAGCCCTCCCGCGCCTTCTTTGGAGGTCGCTTTTGCCGGCTTGTCTGCTGTCGTTTGCACTATGGCTATGTGGCATGCGCCAGGAGCTTGCTCTTTTGGGGTTCACGCTGGTCGGCCTTGCCGCAGGCAGTGCTTGCTACGGCTGCGGACGAGAAATGTGGGTTTCTCTTCGACGAGAAAACAAGAGGATACCCCGCACAGTTTCCCGCCGCTGCGGAGGGCATCTTGTCCATTTGGGCATGGCGCTCATAGCGGCCGGGATCCTGGGTGTTGAGATTCTCCAACGCGAAGCACAGCCAACTTTGAACATCGGGCAGGAACATTCCCTTGCCGGTTATACCCTGCGCTATGAAACGTTGCGTCATTCCCTAGCAGATGGTCGCTGGGTGACGCAAGCGACTCTGCGCATCTACCAACGAGGTCGCTTTTTAAGCGAACTACGCCCACGCGTGGCTATTTACCCAAACGGCCAGGTCGCGATTATCCCTGCTCTGCGCTCTCACTTTGCGACAGAAATCTACGTGGCGCTTGTCTCGTGGGAGAATACGCCTGGGCAGGCCGCATCGTTTCAGGTTTCTTTCACCCCCTTGCTCTCTTGGATCTGGCTGGGAAGCACAGTGTCCATCATAGGAACACTGCTGGCCGTAGAAGGAGGTAGGCGGGAGGAGCAAAGCGCAATCTAGGGCCTTGATGTTGCGGTTGGCGTAAGGATTGGGGTAGCCGCGGGAGCAACCAGATTGACCGGCACCACAAGCAGCCAGCCTGGGTAAATCACCGTCTTCTCGCCTTCCTTGAGGATATCGCGGTTTGCACGCACAATAGCCTCGACAGTGCTGTTACACTTCTTGGCAATAGTGGTGAGTGTATCGCCTGGCAAGACCATGTAGGTAATGCGCGTGCCCGGCGGCGCGTCGCTGGGCCAGGGCGTTGGCGTCGGTATGAGCATGCCGGGATAGGGCAACCAGATTTCCTGGCCAGGGTAGATGATCCCGGTCATTGGGTTGATGCCGGTTTCTTTCTTGGTTCGCGGATCCATCGAGTAAGGATTGAGGATGTAGATGAGAATCAGTCCGTCGGGTCCCAATCCCCTTGCCTCAATGAGGCCGTAGAGTGTATCCCCCTCTCGCACTTGATAGAGATACGGCTTATCGGGGGTTGGAGTCGGCGTCTCCGTGGGTGTAGGAGTGATAGTCGGCGTCTCTGTAGGGGTATAGGTGGCCGTAGGGGGGGGAGTTTCTGTGGGCGTCGGCGTATCGCTGGCGAAAGGATTCCAGCGCGGTTTTGGCGTCTGATCCGGCGCAGCGAATTGCCCGTTTCCACGAAAGGCGAGGACAACGATGATGATACCTGCCAGAATGAACAAGACGGATAGAGCGCCGACAAGGATAGGGCCGGCTTGTTTGCGTTTTTTACGATAGGCATCGAGAGAACTCTGAATCTTGGTTGGCATCTCTTTCAACCTTTCTCCATTTCCTTAACTCTTCTTGTGGATGGCAACGGTTTGATTTTACACGAATTTCCAGATCTCCGAGTGCAGGCGCGGCAGTGCGATGAAAACCATACCCGGACGGCAAGGTTTAAACACACTCCCACCGAAGGCAATGTCTTGCAAGACCGCACAGCCCTGTTTTTGTTTCCCCCAAGGTGAGGGAGACATTAGCAGAAACTATCGAACGCCATAAGCCCGTGGAAGACGGTGTTGAGGATGGCGTCTCCGTTGGTATTGGAGGCAAGGACGTATCGGTTGGGAAGGGAGAAGGAGTGATCGTCGGCGTCGGTGTTGGCGTCGCAGTCGGGGTTGGTAAATTCAGGCGCAGGCGAAGGCGGCGTTCCGCGTAGCCATAGTCTCCGACCATGTAGAGGCGCAGAGTAACAACATCCGCGGGGACCCGGCTCAGGTCCCAGGTATATGCTCTGGTTACGACCGGAGCAGGGATGCGTGTTTCGGGGACTAGCGTTTCCCAGTGAGATGGTTGTTGACCCAGGCCGTATTCCAGCCGGTAGAACTGAAAGCCGCTGCTGGCGCCGGCAAGGATATAGATATCTAAGGGGGAGGTAGTGACTTGCTGTTCATCTTGCAGGCCGATGAATGCGAGCGTTGGACGCGGGTCATCGCTTCTGCACTCGCGATCGGGCGCGAAAAAGATGTCCTCATCGAACCCCATTTGCCTGGCCCAGGCCTGTCCCTCAGCCGTCTCGCGAATCCATCTGCGCCCCCAAACATCATCTACGGCAAGAGCCAGCTTTTCTTCGGTGAACTCCTCGCCGCATACAGCAGAAGCGCGCAATCCTGTCCAGGTGTCAATGTTTACTTTTTGCCAGAGATCTTGGCTAGCCGGCCGCGGAGGTTGATCGGCAGCGAAGACCTCGGAACGCTGGCTGGGACACCAGATCGAAGGTTGGGCGCCGGAGGCTGCACAAATGACGTAATCCACCACGCCAGCGGGGCGTAAGAAAGGTGTCGGATTGTTGTTGGTCAATTTGGGGACAACAAGTTGCATAAATTGGGACCAGATCGGCGCTGCGCCGGTGAGGCCAGTTGTGTTGACCATCGGCGTATAATCGGCATTGCCAACCCAAACGCCCACAGCCAAATCGGGGGTGTATCCTAAGGTCCAGTTGTCTGTGAAATACTGCGACGTACCGGTCTTGACAGCGGCCCGGAAAGGCAAGTTCAGCACCGAATTGCGCCCAAACATCGGTGCACGCGCCTCGTTGTCTGATAAGATGGAAGAAATGAGATAGGCATGTTCGGGACGGAGAACCTGTTCGCCTTCGGGCGGGTGATATTCGTAGACGGTCTTACCCTCGTGATCTGTGATTTTGAGAATGGCGACGGGCGGCATTCTGCGTCCGCCATTGGCGATGACGGCATAGGCGGCGGTCATCTCCAGCAGGCTTACCTCGCCGCCGCCTAATGTCAGGGACAGACCATAGTCCTCGCGGGTCAGGCTGGTGACTCCTAACCGTCGCGCCATTTCAATCATACCATCCTTTTGCGGCGTGTTCGGATCGTCGTAGATGCCGACGAATTGCAACGCCTTAACAGCCGGGATGTTGTAGGAATTCGCCAGCGCGGAACGGACGGTCACCGGCCCATGATAACGTTCGTCATAATTGACCGGCTTGTAGGGCGGGCGCGGGTCGTCGGGACGGCCAGACGGCGGGAATTCCGAGTACACATCCCAAAGAAGGGTAGATGGAGTCCAGCCCTTCTCAAGAGCGGCTAGATAAGTGAAAGGCTTAATGGAAGAACCCGGCTGACGCGTGGGGCTGGTTGCCATGTTGACCTGACCGGAAATGGCCTCGTTGTAAAAATCTGCCGATCCGACCATGACCAAAATCTCGCCGGTGGATGGGCGGATAGCCACCAGCGCGCCGTTAGTAACGTGTTTATCGGCCAACATGGCAACCTGCTGGGCGACGATTTCTTGCGCCAGGTCTTGCAGTTGAGGGTCTAGCGTCGTGTAGACCGTAAAGCCGGAGCGATAGATCGTTTGCGGGTCAAAGCGTGCTTCGAGTTGAGAGCGCACGTAGTGTACCCAGTGCGGGTAGCGCATAGCGCTTACGGGCGGGGGGAAGGGATACCGTTCTATTTGTTGTATGGCCAATGTACCGATTACGGGATCCACACAAACCGGTTGCGCGCTCGTGCTGACCGGAATGCAGCCTTTCTCTTGACTCAACTGATACATAAGCAACACGACGGTGCGCATACGTTGTAAGGTCGCTTCACGGTTGGTGTAAATATCGTACACAGCAGGGGCTTGCGGTAAGCCGGCCAGGAAAGCCGCCTCACCCAGCGAGAGTTCTGCAGCGCGTTTGCCAAAGTAGGTTGTAGCAGCGGCTTCAATGCCGTAGGCCAAGTTTCCGTAATAGATCTCGTTCAAGTATAGTTCTAGAATCTCATCTTTCGAGTAACGGCGGGTGATTTCAGCAGCCAGGATGATTTCGCGTATCTTGCGCATAACCGTTCGTTGGGAACGCTCTTCCGGGGAAAGCAGCAAGGTTCGCGCCAGTTGCTGGGTAATCGTCGAGGCTCCTCCGCCGCTTTCCCCCTTGGTCAACAGGTTGTCGCGCACGGCGCGCAGGACAGCAAAAGGATCAAAGCCAGGATGGTTGTAAAACTCCTTGTCTTCGGCGGCGATCGTGGCCGCGAGAACGTAGGGAGAAATCTGGTCGAGGGTGACGTAGGTGCGCCGGCCAGCACGAGGGTCAAAAATCTCATAGAGCAATTGACCATTGCGATCTAGGATTCGGGTAGTCTCGAATTGGGAGGCATGCGCGCGTAAATCCCCTACGCTGGGCAGCGTGGAGGCAATAGCATAGTACTGGTAGATCGCAAGGGAGGTAAGCAGGATTGCCAAGCCAACCAGGACGAAAAGACCTCCAATAAAGGCGCGTAACAGACAGCCCCGCCAGTTGCCTTGTCCAAAGAAATATCCTTGTCGCTCCCGCGCGCCGGGAAATGTCGACGTGAAAGCGAGCGGCGTCACCTGCGTAGCCTCGAGGTCTATTTCCTCGACACGCCTGGGCAAGGGCATGCCGTTGACATCTACGGCAGGCTGACGGAGAAAGCGCGTGGCCTCATGCGGGGTCGGCTCGCTTGCAGCCGGAGAAACATCGGGGCGGGTTTCCTCCTCGTGCCGCTCCGGCGGTGTGTGCTCCTTGTCCTCGAAAAACAAGCGATTCATGGCGCCGGTTGTCCCTTTTTTAGGATGAGCGCTTTCCAGATACCTTTCATGACGACTTCGTTGCGCTGATTTTTAACCCTGACGTTCCAATGGACTATTCCGGCGTTCATAGACGGCACTTCCCGCTTCTCGCTCACCTCGAGTTCTGCATGAATCGTATCACCGAACAACACGGGCTTGACAAACTTCCAGTCCACAATCTCGCGAAAAGCCAACACGCTGCCTTCCAGCGCGCCGCCGCGTGTGGCCAAGCCAAGAGCAATGGATAGCCCAAGCAGACCATGCGCCACGCGCTGACCAAACGGCGTAGTCTTGGCAAATTCGGCGTCGGTGTGAATCGGATTGTAATCGCCGCTTAGTCCGGCGAATGCCATCACATCACTCTCCGTGATCGTGCGGGCGGGAGTAACCAGGGAAAGACCGGGGCGGAAGTCATCAAAGTACATTGGCATAGTAGAAACGCAGAAGCACAATCTATCGTAGAGGGCATAAGGGCGGAGTAATTATAAACGACTTTGCGGAAGGATAGGTTGGATTATGGAATGCCCAACGCCCCGGCACAACTCCTAAAGAGTCGTGCGAGGAGCCATCCCACCGACAATCTTGCGTGCATACGATGGTGTCCTTTTTGACCTGCGCAGAGAAAGGTCGTATACTCTAAGGCATGCGCGATTGGAACCTTGGCCCTACCGATCCGCTCGCGCTCGCGATTTCCGCCGATTTCCGTCTGGAGGAGACGAATATCCAAGATGACCAGACATGGGAACTGGAAATGGGCGATGGCGAGCCCCCTGCGCTGGCGTTGTATACGACATTCGGCCTGCGCGCCCGCTCGATGCGCGTGTTTCCACGCTTCTTGGTTGGTAAACAAGCGCTGTGCGCGCCCTCCGATTTCGCAACGCCACCGCGCTTGCGCGCATTCTATCCGAACTTTCTGCATCTGACGTTCTCGCCGGTGGAAACTCTGGAAATAACGGCAGAATACTGGAAACCTTCCCCTCAAGTGGTAGCAGGGCGGTGGACATTGGTCAACCGCGCGGATTCCCCGTTAGCCGTGACGTTGGAGCAATGTGCTTTGCTTGTTCCTCTGGAAGGCAGCATCATGGCGCCGACTTCTCGGCAATTGGTCGACGTCCTCATCGGTTCCAGCGGCGGGCTCTCGCTTGTGCTATTCCTGACGGGCGGACCACGCCCCGGAGTCGGTCCATATCCTGCTCTTGCGCTGGATCTGTTGCTGGATCCAAACGCGCCGCGTACGCTTACCTGGTCGCTGGCGGCACTGGACAATGCCGACGCCGCGTTCGAATCGGCGCGGCGCACGGCAGCCCGCCCCTGGGAGGCAGAGCGCGCGCAAATTGAATTGCTCCATGCCTCGCAAACGGTGGCGATCGAAAGCGGCGACCCAGACTGGGACGCGGCCCTGGCATTGAGCCAGAAAGAAGCCTTGCGTTTGTTGTTGAGCGCAACGACCCATTTGCCGTTTCCGTCTTTCGTCTTGACGCGTAGGCCAGAACACGGCTACTCACTTCGCGCAGATGGGAAGGACCAACCATCCTCTTGGCGCGGCCAATCTCCGCTAGAGGCATATTACCTGGCCAGCCTTCTCCCTGGAGCGCCGCAGATTGCCTACGGCTTGCTTGAGAACTTTCTCGCCGTACAGCGGGAAGATGGTTTTGTGGATTGTCGTCCTGGGCTGGCGGGTCAGCGCGGACAATGGTTGGCAGCCCCTTTGCTTGCCTCGCTGGCCTGGAACGTCTATCGCCGGCGTAAGGACAAGGAATTTCTGGAATCCGCCTTTCCGAAATTGGCCGCCTTTTATCGGATATGGTTTTCCTCAGCATACGATCGCGATGCAGACGGTTTCCCGGAATGGCAGAATCCTGGGCAACATGGCCCTGAGGAACATCCGGTGTATTCCGTTTGGCGGGATGGCAGTGTGCCTATCTCTGCTGTAGAGGATCCGGCCCTCGGAGCCTTACTTTACCGCGAAGGACGGATACTGGCGCGGATTGCGGATTTGTTAGAGCGTCCTGTGGAACGAGAAACCATAGAGCGGCTTGCCGAGGCCATGCGCGCAAACGTGGAAGCCTGTTGGAATGCAGCCTCTGCTTGCTATCGCCGGCGCGATTTCGCTTCGCACTTCTCGCCAGGTGGGATACGTCTGCTCCATGGCAAAGGAGACAGGATATGGGAGGGGCAAAGGACGTTCGAGACCGCTGCTCGGCTGCTGGTCAGGCTGCAATTGGATGGGACAGGAGCACGTCAGCCGGAAATTATCCTATACGGTCGCGAGGGGCGCAGGATTCGAAGGGAATATCTCCGACGACCAGATTTTCAATGGAATCCCGGTTGCGCCGTCGCGACAACGCGCGACTTATTCACGTCCTTGCATAACGTAGAGATTAGGGGACTGACGAAACGAGATTCCTGGAGTGTAGCGGTCATGGATTGCGCGCGCGAGGACTGCACTTTGCTTTTGCCACTCTGGGCAGAAATTCCCGACTCTAGCCGGGCGCGCGCGCTGGTCAACCGGACTCTCCTCGCGCCAAGGCGATTCGGACGTCCCTTTGGGATTCCGGTGCTGATCTCCACGTCGCGCCGCGCCAGAAAAACAGCATCCGATTGGCTCGAGGAGATAGCCAACTACGGGTGTTATCTTCCCTGGATACACCTGATTGGCGAAGGATTGCTTTCCTACGGTTGGCGCGAGGAAACGGCGCTTTTGCTGGAACGGGTAATGGCCGCCGTCATCCGGAATCTCCAAAAGCGACATTCCTTCTTTCAAGCCTACCACGCGGAATCGGGAGATGGCCTGGGCGAACGCGGTCATCTGGGCGGGCTGGCGCCTGTAGGACTGTTCCTGGAAACGCTGGGCGTGCAATTTATCCATCCGCTTCGCGTCGTCCTGCGAGGAAAGAATCCATTTCCGTGGCCGGTTGTTGTACAATATAAGGGCACGCGCGTGACGCGCTGCCGGGATGAAACGACGATCCTTTTTGTCAACGGTCAAAGCGTGACGCTACAAGACCCCACCGACATGGTCGTTTCGGTGGAACGTTGAGCGAGAAGGAGACTGTTAATGAAAACTCCACCAATTCAACGGTTGATGGTGATCGTTGTTCAAGAACAAGATGTGGACGTAGCTACGCGCGCGTTGGGCGTATATGACTTGCCGATTATCCACCTGGCCAGCACTGGCGGCTTCTTGGGACGCCGCAACGCCACCCTGTTGGTCGGCTTGCCGACGGGGACGGAGGAACAAGTAGTCGCGACCCTATGCAAGACCTGTCGTCAACGCATTGAATACCTTGCCGTGCCGGTGGAGGGCGCCCCGTTGCCGATGCCGGCGCCGGTGCCGGTCACTGTGGGCGGCGCGACCATCTTTGCTCTGCCGGTAGAGCATTACGAAGAACTTTGATTCGGGAGGAGGGCAAACATGAAACTCGTCATCGCCATTGTACGCGATTCCGACTCCGAAGGTGTAACTCAGGCTCTGACTGCCGCCGATCTGCGCGTGACGCGCGTGGCCTCTACAGGCGGCCTTTTGCGACGCGGTATGGCTACCTTGCTCATAGGCGTCGAACCATCGCGCGTGGAGGAGACCCTGCAAATCCTGCGCGCCCGTTGCGCCCCGGCCGGAGAGGGGCAAAAGCGCGGCGCAGTGTTCGTTGTGCCGGTCGAACAGTTCATCCATCTGTAGACGCACACGTGGATGTCGCTAGTGCAGGAATCCCATGGGATGTGCTCGCCCACCAGCCGGTTACAAAGAAGTTCCCCATACAGCCGATTGGGCGCTACAAGTCTGGGCGCCTGATTTGTCCTCCTTGTTCCAACAAGCAGTAGCCGGCATGTATGCGCTGGCTGGCGTCATGCTCGCCGGCGAGGCCGTGATGGAACGCGAGATTGTCCTTTCCGCTCCCGATGCCGAAACATTGCTGGTGGCGCTCCTCTCGGAATTGTTGTACTTCGGTGAACAGGAACATTGGGCCTTTCCGGAGGTAGTTCCGAAGATTACCCAGACACCCCAAGGTTATACCCTGCAAGCCAAGTTGCACGGGGCGCCTCTGCGTTCCTTGTCCAAGGCAATCAAGGCGGTCACGTTCCACAATTTAGCGATCCGCTCCACACCGCAAGGATTCGAAACCGAAATCGTGTTCGATGTATAATGCTGTGCTCTTTGAGAGAATTGGAGGCAGACTATGAGGCTCCAAGATTTGGTCAAGATTAGCGATTACGAATGGGAAATTCCGCGTTCTTATCGCCGGGATATGCGCGCGCCAGTGCGCATCTTTGCCACACGCCAACTTCTTGAACAGGTCAGCGATGACTTGTCGTTGGAACAGGCGATTAACGCGGCAACCTTGCCGGGACTGGTCGGCGCGGTGGTCGTCATGCCGGACATGCATCAGGGCTACGGCTTTCCGATCGGTGGCGTGGCCGCGACCGCATATCCTCACGGGGTGATTTCCCCGGGCGCTATCGGCTATGACATCAATTGTGGGATTCGCCTGCTGGCTTCAGAAATCGAGTATGAGGCGGCGTTGCCGCATTTGGACACATTAGCCACCTTGCTGAACCGTTACTGTCCAAGCGGCGTGGGCAGCGAGGGCGTAGTGCGGGTCAATGTGACCGAGCTGGATCACATCCTGCGTCAAGGGGCGCACTGGGCGTTGAAAAACGGCTTCGCCAGCGAGACCGATCTGCAACGAACGGAAGAGTTCGGCATGATGGAGGGCGCCGAACCGTCCCATGTCAGCGAGCGCGCCAAACAACGTGGCCGAGAACAGATCGGTTCCCTGGGAGCCGGAAATCACTTCATTGAAGTAGATGTCATCGAGCATGTCTTCGATTCGCAGGCGGCTGAAGTCATGGGGCTCCATGAGGGATGTCTAGCAGTGCAGATTCACTGCGGTTCGCGTGGGCTAGGTCATCAGATTTGCAGCGATTACGTCCAGGAATTTCAGAGCGCCGTGCGCCGTTATGGCATTGAGTTGCCGGATCGGGAACTGGTTTGCGCGCCACTGGACTCGCCGGAGGGACAGGCGTACCTGGGTGCCATGCGCGCGGCGGCGAATTTTGCCTTTGCCAATCGCCAATTGCTGGCGCACTCGGCGCGGCGCGCGTTCGAGGAGACATTCTCCCCTCACTTCCAACGCGGCTGGCAGTTGATTCAGGTGTACGACATTGCCCACAACATGGGCAAAATAGAGACGCACACGGTCGAGGGCCGTTCGATGCGGGTCTGCGTACATCGCAAAGGCGCCACGCGCGCGTTCGGACCAGGCGCGCCCGGCCTTCCACCAGAGTATCAGAAGATCGGGCAGCCGGTGTTGGTGCCAGGCAGTATGGGCACGGCTTCCTGGGTGCTGATCGGAACAGAGCGAAGCATGGAACGTTCCTGGGGCTCGACTTGCCATGGCGCAGGACGAGTAATGAGTCGCGCCAAAGCAAAGAAGGAAGTACGCGGCGAGAGTCTCCGTCAGGAACTAGAACGAAGCGGCATCAAAGTCCGTGCAGGTTCCATGCCGGGTCTAGCAGAGGAAGCGCCTCAGGCCTATAAAGACGTGGACATGGTGGTCGAAACCGTTAGTCAGGCCGGCATTGCCCGCAAGGTTGCGCGCTTGCGACCCGCAGCGGTGATCAAAGGGTAGAGGCAACTGTGCGCCATTGGTTCGGACCTACAATCGCCCTGGCGCTTTCTTTAACGGGCTGTTTCCATGCTGCAAGACCGTCGTCGCCGACGCCATCTCGCACACCGGAAAATACAGCTGTTGTTTCCCCTCCTGTTCTGGCTACGGATCTATCGCCAAGCGCCTCGCCATGGATGCCTCCCACTAAACTTGCACCCAACCAGAGGATGACAGGCAACGAGACGTTGTCTACTTAGAATCGGCGCAAGTGCTCGTCAAGGAAAGTCACCCGCCGCAGATTGTCTTGGCTTTGCAGGGGTATCTTCCTACTCCCTGTCATACCTTGCAGGTCGCGGTAGAGCAGCCGGATGCACAAAATGTTATTCGGGTTAAAGTCTATTCATGCTATGAGGTCAATAGAGTATGCGCCAAGTACTAACGCCGTTCGATGTTCAAATGCCGTTCGGAGACTATCCGTCCGGACGCTATACCGTAGTAGTCAATGGGGAAACGGTTGGCGAGTTTACCGCAGAGAATGCCCAGTAGTTGCCCTCATTACAAGACAAGGGCTGTGACGATTCCACTGGGCAAAGGTGGAGGGAGCGAGGTGCCTTGTCGCACACTTGCCGTTGCGTGCTAGCCATTTTGGGGGGCAATAATCTTTCAGGAGCCGATAACGAGGAGGTATCCTGTCGTCCACCAACCTTTATTCTCCTCGCAAAGTAGCAATTTTGCTCTTGATCGCCTTCATCATCCTGTGTATCTATCTTCTCAGAGGAATCAGAAGCGGCAGCGATACCCCTCGATACACAGAAGGCGCACAACGTCTCATTCAGGGGCTACCCCTTGTTGGTAAACAGAGGTCCTACCCGGGCTACATCGCCGTGGTCGCCCTCGCGCAACTTACGCCCTTCGGCCTTAACGCTCTTATCGCCATTCAGCTCCTTACCGCTACACTTGCCGCACGTTCCCTCTATCGCCTAGGGACTTCCCTAGACTCGCCCTCTAGCGGATTGCTAGGGGCGGCGCTCTTCCTCCTCAATCCCGAATTTATCCGGTGGCACACCTACGTTCTGATCGACTCTTTGCGCATTTCTTCGGTCATCTTTGCAACGCATGCCATCTACTCCCAAGCGAGATGCCCTCATTCGTTCGCGCCATTCTTGCCTACGTTCCCAGAGCCTTATGCATTTCCCTTCGCCCTCATGGGTGGCTCTTCGTCCCCGTCGCCTTATTCTTCTGGCTCTTCTTGACCCAGGCGCCGACCACTACACTCAACACGATTTCCGTCCTCGTCCTACCTTTACTTTTCGTTCCTCTTCTCCCAGGCCTAGGGCAATCAGTCAGCGTCGAGGGACATGCAGCCATGCCTGCACAGGGAATCATGATCTGGGGATATGATGCTGCAAGATCGCCTATGCCTTCCGACCACATCTCCGTGTCAAGCAATTTCCTGACTACATTCGCTGTAATATACGTTGCTACACCCCTCTTCCTTTTTGCGCTTTGCTGCGCACCGCGTTGCCATCGAGCTTCTCCATGCTCGCCCTTCCTATTCCGCTTTTCGCAATCTATGCATACTCATTTACCTAATCCCCATCTATGTTCTCAAGGAGACGGCTTCACGTGAACTCTACAGTACCTTGAATGAGCAAAAAGTGAGCGATTTTGGCGATTTTTCAATCGCAGCGGCTGGCACAACTGTTACATTGCGCCTAAACAAGTCTCTTGCCGGTAAAGAGGGCTAAGGAGGATCCCCGGATTGTGATGAATCGCCCTGGTTATTGCAAATTGACAAAGGAAGCCCAAAACAGGTATACTCAAGCCGCCATGAACGTCTCTGTATTTGGCGGTTCGCAGACGCGCCCCGGCGAAGCCGACTACGACGCTGCCCGGTATCTTGGCCGTCTGCTCGCAGAATCGGGCTGTACCGTTCTCACCGGCGGCTACATGGGCGCCATGGAGGCCGTATCGCGCGGAGCGCACGAGGTCGGCGGGCACGTCATTGGCGTGACTTGTGAGGAAATCGAACGCTGGCGGCCGGTCGGCGCGAACCGTTGGGTGAAAGAAGAATATCGTTGTAAAACCCTGCTTGAACGGATGCAAGCCCTTGTCTCCGAATGCGACGCGGCTATCGCTCTCCCCGGCGGTCCAGGCACCCTGGCCGAGGTAGTCTTGCTCTGGAATTTGATGATCGTCCAGACCATTGCCGAGAAGCCTTTTATCTTGGTCGGATCGGGCTGGAAAACAGTCATGGAGACCTTTCATGACGAATTCGATGCCTACTGTCCCTCTCGACAGCGGCGTCTCTTGCGCTTCGCGCCTACCGTCTCCGCTGCTGTTTCTATGCTTCCAATCCCCCGATAGCGCCAGAGTACTTCCGGAAAGCATTATGCCTATTCGCCCCCTTATCACATTGCCCAATCCTCTCCTGCGCCGCAAAGCGCGGGCGGTTCACCGCTTCGACTCCGAGATACAGATGTTAATAGACGATATGATCGAAACCATGCGCGCCGCGCCAGGAGTCGGCCTGGCGGCTCCGCAGGTGGGCGTTCTGGAACGAGTCATCGTGGTCGAGTACCCCGAAGACGATGAAAACGAAAACTCGCCTAAGCGTCTCTATGTTGTTGTCAATCCGGAAATCAAGGTCACCTCGCCGGAAACGCAGGTTGGCGTCGAGGGTTGTCTTTCTATCCCCGGCGTGCAAGGGGAGGTCGAACGCGCCTTGCAAATCGTCGTGCGCGGACTTAACCGGCACGGTCAGCCCGTGCGGATCAAGGCCAAAGGCTGGCTGGCACGCATCTTCCAACACGAGGTGGACCACCTCAACGGCGTGCTCTATACCGACCGCGCGACGCGCGTCTGGCAAGTCAAGCCCGAAGAACAACCGGTGGTGGACAATGTGTGACCTTACTCCATGTATCTAACGCATCTCTCCCTGACCAACTTCCGCAACTTCGCCCGCCTGGACGTGGAAATTCCTCGGCGCGTCATTTTACTCACCGGCAAGAACGCCCAGGGAAAGACGAGTTTGCTCGAGGCGATCTACTTTCTGGCGACATTTACCTCCTTCCAAACCCGCACCGACCGCCAGATGATCAACTTCCTTGCCGCGCGGCAGGAACCGGCTGTCAGCCGACTAATTGCAGACTACCAGCGAGATCATGCTGCCCATCGCCTGGAAGCTCGCTTGATTCTCGAATCGAACGGCGCTAACGGGCAGCGTTTGCGTAAGGAAATCTTACTGGACGGAGTCAAACGCTCGGCAAGCGAAGTCATCGGCCACTTCAGCGCGGTTGTTTTTGCTCCCCAGATGACAGCGATTCTCGAAGGCGGGCCAGAAGAACGTCGCCGCTACCTGAACTTAGCACTGGCGCAGGCTGTCCCCCGCTACGCCCATACGCTCCTCGACTATGGAAAAGCACTGGAACAACGCAATGCCTTGCTCAAACTGCTCGCCGAGCGCGGCGGCGACGAGACTCAACTCGACTTCTGGGACGATATACTCGCGCGAAGCGGCGCGGAAATCCTGGCGCGGCGCATGGAAGCCATCCAGGAGCTAGAAACATTCGCGACCCGTATCCATCGCCGCTTAACGCGCGGGGCAGAGGTGATCCGCCTGCTCTATCTTCCATCCTACGCCCCATTTCCTCTCCCGCCGGGCCAACTGACCATGCCCTTATCTACCCTGGCGCGACGCGACGGGTTGGACATGGAGCAGATCCAGGAAGGTTTCCTGCAAAAACTGCGCCAGAGTCGCGCCGAAGACATTGCGCGCGGTGTCACGTCCCGCGGACCCCATCGTGACGAAGTACGCTTCCTCGCCAACGGTGTCGACCTGGGCTGCTACGGTTCGCGCGGCCAGATTCGCACAGCGTTGCTCTCCCTGAAGCTGGCCGAACTGGAATGGATTCGGTCGAGGAACGAGCAATGCCCATTGCTTATGTTAGACGAAGCGCTTGCCGAGCTAGACGCCGAACGCCGCGCCGATCTGCTCGCCTATCTCGACCAGGTTGAGCAGACCTTCCTGACGACCGCCGAACCCGGCGCCTTCCCCCCCACTATGGCGACATCGGCTACGATTTGGACTATCGAGGCCGGAACAATTCGCGAATCCCCATCGGAAAACAGTATCCATGATTACATCGCCGCAGAATCCGAAACTTAAACTCCTCCGAGCCCTGATGAACCGGCCAAAAGCGCGGCGCGAACAGAAGGCCTTCGTCGCGGAAGGCATCCGCTTGGTGGAGGAAGCCCTTCATGCCGGTTGGCCTTTCCACTATGTGCTCGTAAAACCACAACCAAGCGCTCGTTGTCAGACTCTGGTAGAAAGGCTAGTCGAGCAAGGCATAGATACGGACGTAGTTGCAGAGACTTTGCTGGACGCCATCAGCGACACCGAAACCTCGCAAGGGATTCTGGCTGTGTTATCCCTGCCCGAGCAAAAATTACCGGAGTCGAAACCGGATTTCGTCATCATTGCAGATCGGATTCGCGATCCGGGCAACCTGGGCACGTTGCTGCGCACTGCCGCGGCTGCCGGAGTACAGGTCGTCTTCTTGTCGCCGGAAACCACAGATGCCTTCGCTCCAAAAGTGGTGCGCGCCGGAATGGGCGCCCACTTTCATCTGCTCGTTCATTCCCTATCCTGGGAGGCAATCCATCAGGCCGTAGTGGGCTTGCCTACCTACTTAGCCGAAGCCAACGGCGCGCGCGCGTGCTGGCAGGTAAACTTTCGCGCGCCGCTGGCACTCATCATCGGCAATGAAACCGAAGGCCCAAGCCAGCAAGCGCGTCATCTGGCCGACGAAACCGTCTTCATCCCAATGCCCGGCAAAACCGAATCGCTCAACGCGGCAATCGCCGGCGCTATTCTGATGTTTGAGGTTGTTCGACAACGAGGCTGGGCATGAAAATCCGTTCCATCACCTGTTTTTGCAATCCCGGCTGGCCGCTCTCAGAGAACAGGATACGGCAGGTCGGCGCCTTCTTGGCCCAGGCCAGAGCCGCGTACCAATCCGCCGGATACGAAGTGCAAACGCTCCGCCTGGCGACAAAGCCATTCGCCTCCTTGCTCAGCGCCGCAACGATCAGCGCGGCGCCTCGCCTAGCGCAGGCGTTAAGCGCGCTGCTCGTCGAAGCCGGTATTGATTACGCCTCGCTTGGCCCGGCTCTGCCATCCCTGCCGCAAAGTTATCTCGTGATTCCAGAGGCTATCGCGACTTCAGAAAACACCTTCTTCTCCGGCATCATCGCCGACTCCAACCGGCGCGTGTCTTTGCCGGCCATTCAAGCTTGCGCGCAGGTTGTTCTCCAATGCGCCTCACTCTCGCCCCATGGCTTTGCCAACCTGCGCTTCGCAGCACTGGCGAACGTGCCACCGGGTGCGCCTTTCTTCCCCGCCGCTTACCATCGCGGCGGGCAGACCGCGTTTGCAATTGCCTGCGAAGCCGCCGACCTCGCGGTTGACGCGTTTGCACAGGCACGCTCGGTGCAGGAGGGCCGGCAAATCATGATTCGGGAAATCGAGAGCCATGCCGAACGGCTTCAGACCATTGCCCGTACATTGGCTCAGCAGGAGAACGCGCGCTTCGGCGGTATTGACTTCTCACTGGCGCCGTTTCCGGAAGAGAATCGCTCCCTCGGCGCCGCATTCGAGAGACTGGGCGTGCCACGCGTCGGTCAACACGGATCGCTGGCAGCCGCGGCTATCTTGACCGATTCCCTCGAGCGCGCGCGTTTTCCCCGCGCCGGCTTTTCCGGTCTAATGATGCCCGTACTAGAAGACGCTATCCTGGCAAAACGCACCGCCGACGGCATCCTGACCGTGAAGGATTTGCTACTATACTCCGCCGTTTGCGGAACTGGGCTGGATACGATCCCCTTGCCCGGCGATGTCTCTGCCGAACAAATCGCCGCGCTCTTGCTCGACGTCGCCGCGCTCGCGTTGCGCTTGAACAAACCGCTCACAGCTCGCCTCATGCCTATCCCCGGCAAGAAGGCCGGCGAACGCGTCGAGTTCGCCTTCTCCTACTTTGCTCCAGGCAGCGTGCTGCGCCTAGATTCCGAAGGCCTGCGTCGGCTCTTCGGCGGCGACGAGACATTCACCCTATCACGATGCAGAGGGAAATGAGTTTGAATCAACGCGAGGCGCCAAAAGCTGCTCTCTGTGGCGAACCCTCGTACGTCTGGCGCGCCGGACAGGAACGTCGCTTGCGGATGATTCTAGCCGCGGCAGAAGAACGCATTCACGGCAAAGTCCTAGAAAACGGTTGTGGAATCGGGATGTACGTGGAGCACCTGCAACCCTTCGGAGGACAAGTCTTCGGCCTGGAATACGATTTCGAGCGCGCACGATTGGCCGGCGCCCGCTCCCCCCGTATCCTCTGTGCAGCCAGCGAGCACTTGCCCTATCCGGCCTCGACCTTTGACCTGATTCTCAGCCACGAGGTATTGGAACATGTCCAGGATGATGTGCTGGCCGTGCGCGAAATGGCGCGCGTCCTGAGACCGGGTGGACGCATGTTGCTCTTCGTCCCCAATCGCGGTTACCCTTTCGAGACACACGGCATGTACTGGCGTGGGAAATACCGCTTCGGCAACATCCCCCTGGTCAACTACTTGCCACGCCACTGGCGCAATCAACTGGCGCCGCATGTGCGCGTGTACACTCGCCGCGATCTAGAAAGACTGCTCGCGAATCTACCGCTTCACGTGCGCGAAAGACGCATTATCTTCGGAGCCTACGATAACCTTATTGCGCGTTTTGGTCCCCTGGGCCGCGCGTTGCGCGCGGTGCTTCACGCGCTCGAGCGCACGCCGCTCCAAGTCTTTGGGCTTTCTCATTTCTGGGTAGTCGAAAAACTCGCCGAGCGCCGCCCAGGAACAGACAATGCAGGCGCTTCCTTTCCATCCTGAATTTCCGCCGCGCGCAGCGTGTTCCTCATAAGCATAGCAATAGTCATTGGCCCAACCCCTCCTGGCACAGGAGTAAGGTAACCCGCCACTTCTTTTGCTTCTTCAAAGTTTACATCGCCGACCAGACGATAGCCCTTCTGTTTCGTAGAATCGGGCTTTTCGTTAATGCCAACGTCTATCACCGCCGCGCCAGGCTTGAGCCAGTCGCCGCGCACGAATTCAGCCTTGCCAATCGCCGCGATGAGAATGTCTGCCCGACGCACCAGGGACGGTAGATCACGCGTGCGTGAGTGGCACACGGTGACCGTGGCATTCTTGCCAATCAGCAAGAGGGCCACCGGCATCCCGACGATGTTCGAACGCCCCAAGACCACCGCATAAGCGCCCTCCATCGGCACGCCGGCTTGCTCCAGCAGGTATATGCATCCGGCCGGCGTACAGGGAACGAAAAGCGGCTCTCGTCCCTTTTGAGCCAATCGTCCAATGTTGATAGGCGAAAAACCATCTACATCCTTTTCCACGCTAATCAGGCTGAGCACGCGTTCCTCATCGAGATGGGAAGGTAGGGGCAGTTGTACCAGAATTCCGTTGACCTTCTTACTTGCGTTCAACTTCTTGATAAGCCTTTCGACTTCTTTCTGGCTGACATCGGGGGGCAAACGATGACTGATGGAAGTCATTCCCAATTCCTGACAAGCCTTTTGCTTGGCAGCCACGTAGGTAGCCGAATCGACTCGATCCCCGACCAACACCGTCGCCAGACAAGGAGGCGCCTTCCCTGCCGCTCGGCGTCTGGCAACCGCGGCTGCCACCTCCTCGTGAATTTTCTGGGCAATCGCCTTCCCATCAATGATTTGAGCCGTCATAGCGTGCTCCTTCTAACAAACGGGAACTGAAATCCTCACGCCGCCTGTAGAGAGAAACGTCCACGCGCCTCGATTTTACCACAGAGAGAGTACCGATCCAAGCGAGATGCCCAGGCAGCAATCAACAACTATCGCGCTTCCCATGACGGGCAGGAACGCAAACGGATAGACGACCTCGCACCAGGCATCCGTCCACTCGCCCAGGTATGCGCTCCAGAGTCATCGGCAGCATGGATCTGCAGAACCCCTAGGAGCCGTATCCATTCCATCGGCAGCGTCGGGCAGGCGCAGACAGGCACTAACGCATTGTCACATTGCGCTCCATGCATGATACAATTTCGCAAAATCTCCTATCTACTGCCGAAGAGACTATGGAAACATCCCCCTTCAAGCAAGCACCCTTGTCAATCGCTTACGCAGATAACTTTCAAGACGTGGAAGGTGGTCAAATTCTGCAAGGAGAGCGTGCGCAAATCGCCCTCCCGGCGACACCTGTGCGTTATCTTTACTCGGGGTGGCAATCTTGGTCATTGACCGCCTGGGTGGACAGCGATCGCCCCCCGCCACCAACGCGCCCCTCGATGTTATGGCCACAACAGGTAGATCCATGCTACACGCGCGAGAAGCGACCTCATGGCTCGTGGTATGGCGCCGTAGAAATGCCCAACGGCCAAATCATCTTCCTTGGCGCGCTCGGCCTGGATAGCCATGTCTTACTGGATAGCAACTCGTTACGCGGCTGGTATGAGGCAGGAAAAGGCGAATGGTTCCTTGCCTACGGCGAGGAGAACGAGATTCTAAAACGCTACGCAGCCTTGCTGGAAGAACGCTTCGGAAAAGGGCGCGCCGGTCCACCGCCCCGGGTCTGGTGTTCCTGGTATAGCCTCTACACGGAAATTGACGAGAGACAGTTGCTCAAAATCCTAACCGATTTGCAGGACTCGCCGTTCGACGTCTTCCAAATAGACGATGGCTGGCAAATCCAGATTGGCGACTGGGAAGCCAATCGTAAATTTCCTCGCGGCATGGCCTACATGGCTACACGCATAAAAGAAAGCGGGCGTAAAGCCGGGCTCTGGCTTGCCCCTTTGCTCGTCGCCCCCTCCTCCTCGCTCTATCGCCGTCATCGCGATTGGCTGCTACGCGATAAAAGAGGACGTTTAGTCTCAGCCGGTTTCAACTGGAGCGAGCCTTTATACGCGCTCGACACCACGCACCCTGAGGCGCTCGCCTGGCTGGCCTCGCTCATGCAGACGGTGCGCGCCTGGGGATATGATTACTTGAAATTGGACTTTCTCTACGCCGGCGCTTTGCCCGGCCAGCGCTATACCCCTATGCCACGCGAGGCAGCTTATCGCGAAGGGTTAAAAGTCATTCGCCAAGCCCTAGGCAACGCCTACCTGTTGACCTGTGGCACCCCTATCCTTCCCTCTCTTGGCCTGTGCGATGGAATGCGTATTGGACCCGATGTGGCCGAATATTGGATATCCAACCGCGACGATATGTTGTTGAGAAACTTCACGATTCCCGGCGGACGCAACGCCCTGCGCACCACGCTGCATCGCCTATGGCTAAGGCCGCTCGTCCATACCGATCCGGATGTGGTCTATTTCCGCTCCCAACTCAACGGCCTGAGCGAGGAGCAAAAATCACTGTTGCAGAACCTGGCGCACATTTGCGGCTTTAAAGCCACCTCGGACGTACCGGCTTGGTTGAACGAGGAGGAACGCCAAGCGCTGCGCCATTTCCTCGAGCATCAACCATCCGTGGAGAGAATTGGACGTTACCTATGGTTGGTGGACGGGCAGCCGGTAGACTTTGCGCCCCACATCGCCCTTCCACCCGCCCCTTCGCCTCTCGCCAATCTGCAAGGCGCTCTCATGGGAAGCCTGGCGAACGTTCGCCTTTGCTACCGCTTCTTCGAGTGGATCAGCCGACAAAACCTAAAGAACAAGTTGAGGCGCCAGGACAGAGATGCCACATAGGGAAGGTACGCAAGACAACAAAACGCTGGTTCTCGGCGATCGCTTTCTAGAACTTTGCCCTAGGAAAAGAACCAAGGACACGTAACATCAACGCGTACTCTTGCAGATTATCGAGAGCACGTTTTACCTTGTCCTCCTGGACTGAGCCGCAGAAGTCCAGGTAGAAGAGATACTCCCACGGCTTTCCGGGAAGCGGACGGGATTCGATCTTGGTCAGGTCTATCTCACGCAAGGCAAAAACGCTCAACGCCTTGAAGAGAGCACCCGGTAGGTTACGCAGGGTGAAAACGATAGACGTCTTTGCCTCCCCCTCCGGAACAACAGGGCGAGGCGTGATCACCAGAAAGCGCGTGTAATTTTCGGTGTTGTCTTCAATCCCCTCTTGTAGAATCTGCATCCCATAAATTTCTGCCGCGCGGCGCGACGCGATTGCAGCGGTCGTCCGTTCACCAGAAGCCTTTAGCAACTTGACACTGCCCGCTGTATCGTATACCGGTTCTGTCTGGACTCCCAGCGCGCGCAAAAAGGCAGCGCATTGTCCCAGCGCCTGGGGATGACTGATAACCTTCCGAATGCTCGACTGTTCCACTCCCGGGAAAGCGATCAAACAATGACGCACACGCAGAAAATACTCACCGACAATATGCAGGTCATGGCGCAGGAGCAAATCATAGTTTTGGTGGACACTGCCGACCAGGGAATTTTCGATGGGAATCAGCCCCATCTCACACTCGCCGGCAGCCACTTCGGCAAACACGTCATCGAATGTCTCACAGGGAAGGGTATCCACCTCCCCAAAATAGCCATAGCAGGCCTCCTCCGAAAATGCGCCCGGCTCACCTTGAAAAGCGACTCGCACAAACACCTCCTCTAAAATCCAAGAGATAGCTTAGGCAATGGTTGATTTGACCGCCCTCTTTCTCGGACTACTTGACGCGCACAAACCTACGCTTGCCTACCTGCAACACGCCTGGGTGCGGGAAGGGAGCATCCGCCCGCTCCAGCGTCTCGCCATCCAAACGCACGCCGCATTGCTCGATAAGCCTCCGCCCTTCCGATTTACTCGAAACCATGCCAGCCGCCAGCAAGACATCCAGGACGGTTTGACCCGGCCGCAGCGTATACTCCGGCATCGCTTCCGGCACATCTTTCTGCTGGAACAAGCGCACAAAGTTCTCCTCCGCTTTTTGCGCCTCCACGTTGCCGTAGAAAATGCTGACAATTTCGCGCGCCAGTTTCATTTTGGCGTCGCGCGGATGCAAGGTGCCGCTCGCGAGATCGCTTTCGATTGCCGCGATCTCCGCCGGCGTCCAGCGCGTAACCAGACGAAAATACTTCCCCATGGCAAAATCGGGAACCGACATCACCTTGCCGTACATGTCCTCAGCGCCGGTGTTGATGGGAATGACGTTGCCGGTAGATTTCGACATACGCTGCACACCATCGGTGCCCGGCAAAATGCCACAAATAATCCCGACAAGCGGTTTTTGCCCCATGACTTCTTGCAATTTGCGGCCCGCGACCATGATGTTGAATAACTGATCGCGCCCGCCAACCTGTACATCCGTTTGCAAAGCCACGGCATCATACCCTTGCATCAGGGCGTAGAAGGTTTCGTGCAAGAAGATCGGTTCGCCAGCCTCGAGCCGTTTGGCAAAATTCTCGCGCGCCAGGAACTGCTGGACGGTGAAGTTCTGTCCCAAGCGAATCAAATCCACAAGGGTCAACTTGGAGAGCCATTCGCCGTTGTAGCGAATCCGGGTCTTGTGACGGTCTAGAACGCGAAAAGCCTGCTCGGCATAGGTGCGCGCGTTGGCTGCCACCTCTTCCTCCGTCAGGATCGGGCGCGCCTTGTTCTTGTCCGATGGATCGCCCACCAAGGCAGTGTAGTTGCCGATCAGGAACGTCACCTCGTGACCCAAATCCTGGAATTGCCGCAGTTTACGCATGGTGATCGTATGCCCTAGATGCAGATCGGTAGAGGTTGGGTCATAGCCGCAATACACGCGCAAAGGACGCTTTTCCTTTTGCGCCTCGATGAGCCGTTGCCGTAGTTCCTCCTGCATCGCGACGCGCAAGTCGTCATCGCCGTAATCCGTGCCTTGCATGAGCAAATCCACCTGTTCCTCGATGGACAACGCAGCCATATCCTTTCTCCAAAATCGCGATTTTCAGAATTGTACTTTCGTTCGGCGCAATTGGTCAAGCACCGCCTGCAAATCGAGAGGGAGAGGCGCCTCGAAGAGGCGCGGCTGCGCTTCTCCGGGCAACGTGATTTTCAGGCGCAGGGCATGTAAAAAATGCCGCTCCAGTGGAACGGTAGGTTTTCGCCGTCCATACACCACGTCTCCGGCAACCGGACAACCAAGAAAAGCCAGGTGCAGACGAATCTGATGCGTGCGCCCGGTGAGCGGACGGACTTCCAGTAAAGTATGTTGAGGGAATCGTTCCAACGCACAATACTCGCTTACCGCCGGTCGTCCTCGGCCGGTCGGCACAATTGTCATCCTCTGACGATGAACGGGATCGCGACCGATAGCCGCCTCCACGCGACCAGTCGGAGTCGGCGGCGCGCCATCTACAAGCGCCCAATACACCTTCTCCACCTGGCGGTTTTTGAACTGCTCTTGTAGCCAACGTTGCGCCTGTTCGGTCTTGGCGATCAATAATAAACCCGAAGTATCCTTATCCAGGCGATGTACAATACCTGGCCTCTCCTCGCCGCCAATGCCCTCCAGATCCCCCGCATACCCCAAAACAGCGTGCACGAGCGTGCCGCTCTCATGACCCGACGCAGGATGAACGACCATCCCAGCCGGTTTGTTGACGACAAGCAAATGCGCATTCTCAAAAACAACGTCGAGAGGAATCGCCTCCGCCGTGAGGCGACTTGGTCGCGGCGGCGGGATGTGCACTTCCACACGCGCGCCTGGTGAAAGATCAAGACCGGGTTTATGTATTACAACCCCGTTCACCCGCACATAGCCATCACGGATGAGCGCCTGAAGACGGCTGCGCGAGAGTTTTGGCAAGCGGCCAGCAAGAAAGACGTCCAGCCGGGCTCTGGCCTCCTCCGCCCTCTCACACACGAACACCTCAACCTGCTCGTTCATCCCCTGCTCGTGCGCCTGCAGCGGCGCGTGTTCGTTCCACCCATCTTTTTACCCTATCCCAAAAGAGGAGGACAAAAACGCTGATGGTGATGCTGCTGTCGGCCACATTGAACACAGGAAACGACCCTATGGCAATGAAGTCGGTAACTTGCCCCAGGGTTAGGCGGTCAATCAGGTTACCAACCGCGCCGCCCAATTGCATCCACATGGCCACGCGCCAGGCCCACTCGCCTGCCGCCAGGCGAGGGTAGTAGTACAGAATCAAACCAGAAACGACGATTGCCAACACAGTGAAGACCCTCCCCCATTCCTGTAATATGCCGAACGCCGCTCCGCTGTTATACCAGTGCACAATGCGAATATACGGCAATAACTCCTCCCATGGCACCCAGACGCCTCCGAGAGGCAGCAAGGTACGCACCAACCACTTTGTCCACTGATCCAGGAGGACAATGATGCCTGCCATCGTCAACAAAACGAAATACTCACGCAACCAAAAAACCCAAGGCCGTTTCATGTGCTTTCCTTATCGGAATCCTCCTCGATATAGAGACGGGGCACGCGAGTGTTGATATTGGTCAGAATCTCGTAAGGAATCGTGCCGGCCCAATCTGCCAGGTCCTCTGCTGTGATATGTTCGCCATCGGCCTCGCCAAGCAAGATCACCTCATCGCCGTTATAGGCCGAGTCTTGCTCGATGTTTACCATCATTTGATCCATGCAGATTCGGCCAACCTGGGGGTAACGTTTCCCGCGCAGAATGACCTGGGCGCGATTGGACATGCTACGAAAATACCCATCGCCGTACCCTACAGGAATCGTGACAACGCGCACCGGATGATCCGATTGCCAAGTGGAGCCATAACTCACAGGATGCCCCGGTAAAACAACTTTGAAGTACACGACCCGCGATTTCCAGGTCAATGCCGGTTTCACGGCAATGGTTCGCTTTACTTCTCGTGAGGGATAAACGCCATAGAGTAAAATGCCAACACGCACCATATCGAAGTAGCTCTCCGGTAATTGGAGAACCGCGGCGGAGTTGGCAATGTGACGTAGAGGCATGGGAAGGTTGTGACGTTCGTAGAAACGCAGCACCTCGTTGAAACGCTCCAGTTGAAGACGGGCATGGGTCAAATCGGCTGCGTCCGCGTTGGCGAAATGAGAATAAATGCCCTCGACCTCCACATGCTTGCAACGCAAGGCTGCCTCTTGCAAGGTATGGGCATTATAGTAGTGCACGCCGATGCGTTCCATGCCCGTATCAATCTTGAGGTGCACGCGGGCTTTCTTGCCCAGCCGGGCGGCTACCGCGTCCATCTGCTCCAGTCGTTCGACAGAGGAGGCCGTCAAGACAAGATCGTATTGGAGATAGGACGGAATCTGATTGCCCCAAATGCCACCCAGGACGACGATGGGAGCCGTGATGCCCAATTCGCGCAAAAAAATGCCTTCTTCCAGAACGGCCACACCAAGGGCATCCACATGGGGCGCGAGATACTTCGCCACCTCTCCCAAACCATGCCCGTAAGCATTGGCCTTGACAACAATCATCACCTTCGCGGGCGCGACTTGCCGGCGAATGGCTTCTAGGTTCTGGCGTAGGCGCGACAAATTGATCTCGGCCCAGGTTGCGCGCATTCCATTCGTCGTGGCAATGGTAGGTTGATTGATGGGCATGGTATGTATTTTACCCGATTACGCAGTGTCCTTTCCCAAGGCCACCGCAACCGCCACTGCCATCTCCCGGCTATGGGTTAGGCTAAGGGACCAGCTCGTCAAACCCAACCGCCGCGCGGCTGCTGCTGCGCGACCGTGCAAGCGCACCTGAGTCGCCTCCACCTTGCTGCCGGCAATTTCAATCTCCCGCCAACCAACCGGACCGATCCCCGTTCCTAACGCCTTCGCAACCGCCTCTTTGGCTGCAAAGCGCGCGGCCAGCGACTCGGCTCTGCCGACGCAACTCTGAAGTTCCGCCGCCGTGAAAATCCGTCGTAGGAAACGCTCCCCATACCGCTCGACGGCTTGTCGGATACGCGCAATTTCGATCAGATCGATTCCTGTTCGTACGGTCATTGTGGAAGAACAACTCCTAACAGAGGATCCTCTCCTTCACCGACCGGCAGTCAACTGACTTGTCGTGATGGCGCTCTCACTGGCCACAACGATCTGAATGCCGCGCTGAAGCAAGCCCCGACGCGGCGCATCGCCATTACGGGCAACCCAACCTTCCAGATCAAACGCCAGCGCCCCATCCGCGGGAATCCATTCACCGTTATACTTGCGGGCAATGTGAACATGCGTCCCTGTGGCAAAGCCGCCCTCGCAAGATGGGAAACCAAGCACGTCGCCGGCGCGCACGAACGCGCCCTTCGACAACCTCCCCTGATGCGCGACATGCAAATAGAAGATCACCCAGCCGGTACGCTCCTCGCCATCGCCATCTAGGTCCAGAACCAAAACGCCCGGTCCGATGCGTGCAATCACGCCGTCTGCCACGGCAACCACCGGCTCCTGACTTGGCCGACAACCCGAGGAAAGCGCCGATGGCGCGAAATCCAACGCCGCCAGTGGATTCAACTCGTCCTGCCCCCAGGGATTATGCGGGCCGCTGGTATAAGCCCACGTCTTGCCAACCGGAAAAGGCAAACGCAGCACGGGCTGCGCCAGACTGACCGGAATATGCGGCTCATCCTGTTGCCACGGATCGCCAAATAGAGCCTTATAGGTTTTAGCCAATCCGTCAGGGCCAACAGCCGCCTCATATGCATCCCGATCATGGACGCGGGAAAAATAGTACTGTACTGCCACCGTAGCCGCATTCTGCCAAGGATCTGGGCGCTCAAGGCGGCCATCCGGATGTTCGAACTCGATCAACCTTCCGCTACGCCAACCGTAGTACCCATGATTGAGCATGTTGGCTGCCCAGACTAACTGCATATAGACGCCGCGATAATAGGAGTTGTGATAGCCCAACAAGTAATCGGTATCCGGCAGGTCGGGGCGGGAAAGCGCCCCGCTTTCATACTCCAGCAAGGCCAAAAGAAGGCGCGGACTAACGCTAAAGTTAGTCGCCACGTAGTCCACGATCTGCGCGCCGCTGCGGTTCGTGCCGCCAACATAGTAAGAAAAGTCCTTCAGCCAACCTGGACGGCCGTTGACGAAACGAACGGTATCAAAGCCGACCACTGCCGGGCCGTTCACATAGGCGCTATCGGGCAGGATTTTGAACGGTGTCCCCCAGAGCGGCACGTAATAGATAGGGATTTTCATTGGCATTCCCGGCGGCATGGTTGTGGCGTCATCCGGAATCTCCGGATTCGCCGCTCGAATCTCCTCTATCGTCGTGTGGAAACGCGCCGCCAGAGAAGGCAAGGTATCGCCGGTCTGGGCGATATACACGACGAGTTCACCAGGGGCATACATGGCGCGGGTGGGCAAAGGCGTGGCAGAAGGAGACGATTTCGGCGTCGCCTCGGTCGCCGCCAGCAAATCAGGAGCGGATGGGGTAGTAGCGCAGGCTGCTAGCGACAGGACCGCCAGAGGCAAGACAGCCCTTCCTTCAAACCGAGGACGAGACCTAGCCATTGTTTCCCTCCTCGCGCGCACCGAAAGCCATTCCATCATTCACCTGCCCAGCGTACAATTTCGCTTTCTTTCATGCCATGACGATTTTCCGTTACGACTTGACCATCCTTCACCAAGCGGGCCTTCGTCGTCAGCGCATCCTGTTGCAATACCCAACCGCTCAGGGTAAACGGCAAAGGACCAGCAGCGAGCACCCATTCCCCGTTGTACTTCCGCGCCAAATGCACATGCGTTCCGGTAGCAAAACCGCCCTCACAGGAAGGATAGCCAAGGACATCGCCGGTATCCACCCAAGCACCGATCGGGGGACGGCTCTTCGCGCTGACGTGCAAATACAGAAGCACCCAACCGGTCTGCTCATGACCATCGCCATCCAAATCCAGCACGATCAATCCAGGTCCCGTCCGAATCACCAGCCCAGGCGCTGCGGCAAGGATTGCTTTGTTGCTTTCTACACAACCCGCCTCCATCGAGGAGGGAGCAAAATCCAACGCCGCGCGCGGTTGAGGAACTTCGGCCTCCTTGCTACGGCCGTACCAGGCAGAATGCGGCCCATTCGTGAACGCCCAGGACTCCCCCTTGCGAAAAGGCAAAATCAACGGCGGTTGTTCCAACTGCGCAGGAAAGAGCGGCTCCACGCTTTGCGCCCGCAACCACGGATCGCCAAACATTTCACGGTACAGCGCCGGGAATCCGACATTGACATCTATCGCGCTCAGCCATTCCGCATACGTGTAACGCCGGGAGAAATAGTAGTGAATCGCCGCAGTGCCAGCATTCAACGTGGGCGCCAGACGTAAGGTAACCCCATCCTTAAAAGTGACGTTCGTCAATGACCCCTCGCGCCAGCCATAATACCCCATCGAGAGTTGCTGCACCCCCCAAATCAGTTGCTGGTATAAGCCCCGATATAGGTAATTCACATAGCCGAGGGGATAGTCCTCTTGGACAATCGTGGACGGCTGACCGTACACCCAACCGCTTTCGTACTGAAGCAAGGCCAACAACAGGCGTGGATTGGTAGAACTCGCCAGAGCAACTTCTTGAACTACCTGGGCGCCGCTCAGCCAACCCACACTGTTGACATAGTACCTTTCCCCACTGAGCTTACCGCCCGCCGAACGCACATACACCTCAACATCAAAATCGAGTGTAGAAGGTGAATAAACGATTTCACTATCGGGGATAAGACGCATATCCGGCGTCGTCAGAGTCAGGCGATTCGGAACGAGCAAAGGCGTCTCCGGGTCGAGAAGATGAGTCGCCGGCGGCAAGGAGACGGGAGAAAGTATCTCCTCAGGAGCTACGCCGAAACGGGCCGCCACGCTCCGAAGCGAATCGCCCGATTGGGAATAGTAAAGAATCGGCGGCGCTTCTGTCGGCGTAGGTGTTAAACTCGGAACAGGCGAGGCAACACCGGAAGAATCAAGCGTAGGGGAAACGAGTACTCCGGCATCCGGGAGCGTGGGGAACGATGGTGTAGAAGTAAGCCAGTCATAATTCCTCCACAAAGGCCCACAGGCCACCAACCCCAAGGTCAGGCCAAGCAACAACACTCGTAGGAGGAAGCGCATGCAAGGCCACCACATGGGGAAGATTCTACCCTCTCCACCTTAACAGCAGATGAGAGAGGCAAGCTTCAGCGCCGAATCTGGTTAATGCTCTCGCTGCCATCATATGCCTGCAAGGTAACGCCGCCGCGCGTCAGGAAACCTTCGTTGACCACCCCAGTCCCTGAGGAGACCCACCCGTCTAGATTGAACGGGACGGAAGCATCCGCCGCAATCCACTCACCGTTGAATTTACGCGCCAGGTGGAGATGCGTCCCGCTATACACGCCGCCTTCACAAGAAGGATGCCCAATGCGTTCCCCAGCGCGTAGATAGACACCGGGATGAACGCGATCCCGACTTTCTATGTGCATGTAGAGCACCGCCCAGCCGGTCTGCTCATGACCATCGTCCAAATCCTGGACGACCGCGCCGTCGGCCGCGCGCACAATCCAACCATCGTCCACAGCGACCACCCACAAATCGCTCCGCATACAACCTCGCATTCCCCAGGGGGCGAAATCCAACGCTGCCCAAGCCGAACCGCTATCCCAGCCACCGTGTGGGCCAGCCGTAAACGCCCACAACGCCCCGCGCTCAAACGGCAACTGCATGGGTGGTTGTTGCAAATTGGGAGGAACAAGCGGTTCAACGGCTAAGGCAAAAGGGTAGCCAAACAAACGTTGATAGGTCGCAAAAAGGCCCTGCGGCGAAACATCCTGTAACCATTGTGGGTATGTGTCAAGTTGAGCAAACAAAGATTGAATCCCGGCCGTACCGGCGTTAATGACAGGATTTGTCGGCACCACACGGCCATCGGCCAACACCCACCTTTGCGCCCCGCCAGCGCGCCAGAGATAATAGCCGCGATTCAACGCATTGGCCGCCCAGGTCAACTGACGGTACAGGCCCGCCGGGCGTCCATCGCGCACACCCAGCGGCCAATCCAGCGTGTCTTCTCTTGGCTTGGCTTGTGTGACCCAACCAGCGCGATGCTCCAACACAGCTAGCAACAGACGGGGGTTGACCGAATAATCTTGCGCCACGCGCTCCACGATTTGCGCGCCGCTCCACATGTGTCCGCCCACCTCCTCCCGATAGGAGGCCAGATACCCTTCCTTCTGACGCACGAACGCTCCGATATCCAACGTCAGACTCATCGGGCCATAGACCAATTCGGAGTCAGGGATAATCTTGAACGCCGGCCCCTGCGCCTCAGGAGTGACGGCAGGGATAACCAGCACCTGACCCACGTCCAATCGGTCGGGATCGGGTAAGCGATTGGCAGCGACCAACGTCTCCACGCTGACCCCGAACGATTCCGCAATCGCGCTCAACGTATCGCCCGACCGGACTTCATATGTCTGCGTCCCTGCGCTCTCCGCGACGAAAAAATGCGGCGCGTCGGGGGTCGGCGAGGAAATCGGCGCGCCCGGTTGACGTGTCGGCGGCAGGCGAAAGGAAGCGGTAGCGGTCACGCGCGCCGGTGCCTCCAGCGCAGAATCCAAGAGGCCCGTATCAGCAGGCGGATTCCACACCGCCTTCTCCGAGACTGAACGCACGCAAGACACGGCCAAGAGAACCAAGCCAGAAACCCAGCACAACGCCGTTGATCGGACAAACACTCCGCCCCTTCCCTCACGCCTTAGTGAAAACCGCTGAACTTCCGCATTACACCTCAGAATCACAGCCTATCGAGTCTTCTAAAAACAGCAACCTATGCCAGAAGAACGCACCGACACGGCAAAACCAGCCCTATACTCGGAGCATTGGTTCCCCATCATTACCAAATGCCAAACCGTCTGTCCTCCTTTTTTCTGTCACAGCAAGCCCGATGTCATGAATTTGCAACCATTGAACGAAGGGTTGTTAAGACTTTGTTAGGGGAAATCACTCTATGCTTTAAGCAGAGTAAGAGTGTTCATAACTACTTGCCCAGGACCCAGGAGGTGCCATATGAATTTATTCTAACATGTAAGGCGCGTAGAGGAAAGAGTACGTTAAACACTAGGAAAGGATGCCTATTATGAAACGCTTGCTTAGTCTTACTGTCGTAGTGCTCGTCATCGTTGGCCTAACATTAGCGGCAACGGCCGGCGCAGCACCTAAGAAGGCCGACCGCGGGGCATGGGCGTCGGGCGTCTCATATGCAGTAGGAGACACAGTGACCTACAACGGCGTGGTGTATAAGTGTCTTCAGGCGCACACCTCGCAGGTAGGTTGGGAGCCGCCGAACACGCCGGCGCTGTGGCAAGTGGTTGGGACGCCGACGCCGGGCGGCGGCGCGAC
>DAOTWG010000009.1:0-304898 GCA_034436015.1 Anaerolineales bacterium | reverse complement strand
GCGTCGGGAGGACTTGCGTCTGGCGGATTACAACACGTTGGAGAAGGTGATACGGTTCTTTGCGGAGGCGGTGGGTGGGCAGGCGGCTGTGTCGGCGGGGGCGGCTCAGGAGCAGGCGGCGCCGGCGGTTGAGACGGTCTCCGTGCCTGTTTCGGAAGCAACCGCAAAAAAGGAAGGCGTTATTAAACGCCGGGTGCCAACGCCGGTATTGCGGCCGCGCCTGGATTTGTGCCATCCGACGGGCGTGACCTTGGAGGCCGGCCAACGGGTGCTGGTCATCGGCGATGGTGGTAAGGTCATGGCTGCGTTAACGCGGCGGCTAAAAGCGCGGAAGGTGGAGGTCCTGGCTCTGGAGGCGTCCGGTCTGAACAAGGCGGGCGAGCGAATCGCTGCTTGGTTGCAGGATGGACCAATTCACGGCGTCTATCACCTAGCGGCGCTGGATATTGAGCCGCCGCTGGCAGAGATGACGGCGGAGGAGTGGCAGCAGGCAATGGAATGTCGCTTGTACAGCCTCTACCACGTGCTGCGTGCTTTGCCAGAGCGTGTGTTCCTGCTCTGCGCCACGCGTTGCGGCGGCGTGTTCGGCTACCAGCCAGAGGGCGCTGCTGCTCCGTTCGGCGGTTTGGTCGGCGGCTTTGCCAAAGCGATCGCTATGGAACGTCCGCAGGCTCTCGTGAAAGTGGTGGATTTCGCGCCTGAAGCATCGGCGGCTCAAGTGGCGACTTGCCTGATTCAGGAGACGCTCTTCGACCCGCTGGTGACCGAGGTTGGTTGGGTAGGCGAACAGCGCTACACCATTGTCAATCGTCTGACTCCGCTGGGCGCGATTGCTAACCTGACTCTGGATTCGTCCAGCGTGTTCCTGGTCAGCGGCGGAAGCGGCGGCATCACCGGTCGCGTGGTGTTGGACCTGGCGCGGCAGACGAAAGCCCGCTTCTATCTGGTCGGTATCGAACCGGTCCCTGATCCGAACGACGCGGATTTGCGGAGCCTGCGGTGTGACCGTGAGGCCTTCCGCCGTGAACTGATGGCGCGCCTTGTGGCGCAAGGCGAGAAAGTGACGCCGGTGCAGCTGGAAAACCGTTTGGTTGCTCTGGATCGCATGGCCGCACTGCTGGATGTGATGGAAAATATCCGCGCCCTCGGCGCGCAGGTCACGTATATGACCGCTGATGTGACGCGAGCAGAAGATGTGGATCGAGTCGTGGAGGCTGTGGTGCAAGCCGAGGGGCGCGTGGATGTGCTCGTGCATGCAGCGGGCATTGAGCGTTCGCATAAACTGGAACATAAGCCGTTTGAGGAATTTCGCTTGACGGTTTCCATCAAGGCGGATGGCTTCTTCCACCTTTTCAAAGCTTTGGAGGCGCGTCAGCAGTTGCCGCGCGCCGTAGTCTTCTTCACTTCGATTGCCGGGCGTTTCGGCAACACAGGACAGACCGATTATGCGGCGGCGAATGATTTCCTGGCCCGCCTGGCTTCGGCTATGCGACGGCAGTATCCGCAACTCAAGGCGATCGCTCTGGATTGGGGACCATGGGGCGAAGTCGGCATGGCCTCGCGTGGTTCGATACCGGAGCTAATGAAGCGCGCCGGCGTGGAAATGATTCCGCCGGACGAGGCCGCGCCGATGGTCTACCGTGAACTCGTCTATGCTCCGGCCGGCGAGGCGGTGCTGTGCGGGGCATTGGGTCTACTGGAGAAATCCTGGCCGGCCGATGGCGGACTGGATCTCGAAAAGGCCAACGCGACCCTGACCGAAGGCAATCCGCCGCACGTCATGCTCGGTCGCGTCACTGGCCTCGACCTGCACGAGGGCGTCATTCTGGAAACTGGACTCGACCCGGCGAGTGAACCCTTTTTGCGCGATCACGCTATGGACGGCACGCCGCTCCTGCCCGGTGTGATGGGCATCGAGGGATTCTCCGTGGCGGCGCAACATATTGCCACGACCCTGGCGGCGCAGAAGGGCGCCTTACACGTGGTACAACTGGAGGATATCGAATTTCTGACCCCATTCAAGTTCTATCGGAATCAGCCGCGCCGTCTTATCTGGAAGGCGCAGACGGTGAAGGAAGCAGACGGTCTGATCGCTTATGTCACTCTGGAATCCACGCTCGCGCGCTTGGGCGGGGCAATGGAACGCCTGCGACATTTTGTCGGCAAGGTAAGGCTCTCCCCATCTCCCAACAGGCCGCCGCAGGTATCGCTGCCGCCGTTGCCGGTGCATGGGCAGGAGGCTGTGAAAGCGGAAGACATCTATCGCCTCTACTTCCATGGGCCGGCTTTCCAGGTATTGGAGAGCGTCTGTGCTGTGGATGGTCACGTGATTGGCCTCCTGCGCGCGGATCGACCCTCCATGCTCTCTGCCGAGCAGCCGTTGGTCACTGCGCCGGTGTTGCTGGAACTTTGTCTGCAGACGGCGGGAATCTGGGAGGCTGGCAAGACGGGCGTGCTGGCCCTACCGCGCGCGATCGGTCGTGTCTGTTTCTATGAGGTGCAATCCAATGGCGGCTCGATTTACGCCGAGGTGCGCCCACAGCAGGACACGGACGGCTGGCGCTTCTGTGCCCGCGTGGTGGATGCAAGCGGGCGGGTTTACCTGGAGATGGAGAATTACCGCACCAGTCCTTTGCCGTATTCCGTTCGCGAAGAACTCCTGTCGCCGCTCAAAAGACTGGTGAAGGTCGGGAACGGCGAGGCATAAACGGGTCTGCCTTTTCGGGAAAGTCGGCAGAGAGGGCGTTGCAGGTTGCAGGAATTGTGGGATGATCTTCTGGCTTCTGCTCGAAAGCGCCATAGGAGAGGAAAGTTGCCCATGGCGCACGGATTTTCTCTCGGCGCGTGAATGGGAGCGCTTCGAGGGCTTGCATTTTCCGCGTCGCCGGCGGGAATGGTTACTGGGACGCTATGCTGCGAAAGCGCTGTTGAGCCGTGTGGAGGCGGATCTGACCGATCGGCCGTGGAGCACAATCGAAATTCTCAACGAGGAGAGCGGCGCTCCCGTTGTACTTGTGAACGGGCAGCCACGCGAGGGGACGCTCTCCATCAGCCATCGCGCGGGACTGGCGTTCGTTGCCTGGAAACCGGACGGCAGGGAACTTGGGGTAGATATCGAACGGATCGAGGAGCGGCGGCAAGTCTTTGAAGAAGATTACTTCACGGCTGTGGAGCGGGAGGCGTTGAGCCGTTCTCCCGTCGATCTACGCACGCTGGCGGTGACGTTGCTCTGGAGCCTAAAGGAGTCGGCGCTCAAGGCGCTGCATAAGGGCTTGCGCCTGGACACGCGCCAGGTGGAAGTTGCCTTGCCGGATTCGTTGTTGCCTGCGTGCGATTGGCGCCCGTGCGTCTTGTCGTTTGCCGAGGCCTCTCTCTCCTGGCTTGGGCATTGGCGTAGATGGAGCGATTATGTCCTGACGGTAGTATCGAGTGAGGAACAACCAACACTCAAAGCGGCAGGGTATCTCGTAGAAGTGAGGGGGAACTTGTGGTAGATTTGCGTTGGCGAGGGGGATAAGAGACGGGGCGGGAAATTTGTAATATAATAGTAAAGCGTTAACACCCGCTTAACTGTAAGGATGCTGTTATGTGGGCATCCTGGTTCGACAGTAGAATAAAGTGGAGGCGTATTGTCTATGGGCAATGGGACGGTTATGTATGTCGAGGATAACCGAGAAAATCGTATCCTGGTGAGGCGGGTATTGATGGCGGAAGGATATGATGTCCTTGAGGCCGGCAGTGCGCAGGAGGCGTTACAAATCTTGCAGGGGCAAGTCCCCGACATTATTCTGGTGGATATCAATATGCCGGAGGTGGATGGGTATACGCTTACCCGCACTATACGTTCGATGCCAGGCTTGGCTAATGTGCCGATTGTTGCCCTGACGGCGAATGTATTGCGCGGCGACCGTGAGAAATCCCTGGAGGCTGGTTGTGATGGCTATATCCAAAAACCGGTGGATATTGATGTTTTGCCTTTGCAGATAGAGAGATACCTCAGGAAGAGGTGAACGTGTTGGCTGACGAGAGCACTCAACCAAACCCGGTTACCGATACGCAACCCGGTATGCGGCGGACGATGATTCCAAAAGACGCCACTGTCCTAGTGGTGGAGGACAACGTCTCGAATTTCGTGCTGATAGCCCGTATGCTGGGATATTTGGGCATTCACTGCGAGTGGAAGACCTCTGGCTATGAAGTGGTCGAATACGCCGATACTTTACCGCGCTTGGATTTGATTTTGATGGACATTCGCTTGCCTTACGAGGACGGCTATGGCGCCTTGCGTAAAATCCGCGCCTCGGGTTCGGAACGATTGAAGAATGTTCCGGTCGTCGCGGTGACGGCCGAGGCCAGCCTGGAGCAGATGAATAAAGCGCGCGCGGCCGGTTTCAATGGTTTTTTGGGCAAGCCTCTCGATCCCGATCGCTTTCCCGATCAGATTCGACGGATTCTGGCCGGTGAGCCGGTTTGGGAAATGAGTTAACGGCGTGTTGCCAGGAGGCGTTCATGCCATCCAGATTTGTAGAACGAGTCCGAAGGATTTTGAGATCGCTGATTGAGCCAAGCGACAGTTTGCGTGATCCGGTCGCCGTTCGCCGGGCGCAACTGGCGGCGGCTTTCTCGGGCCTGGGCATTCTGGGTTCCTTGCTCGGTGTGTTGATGGCCACCTTGAGCGGGGCGCCGGTCTGGTTGCCAACCTCGCTTAGCCTGTTGACGCTGGCGCTGATTTTTGCGTATATTTTTAGCCGTTCCATCGCCTATCGCGCGGGCATTAACTGGATGATAGGGAGTTTGTTGATCTGGGGGTTGATATATCCGCTGTTCGATATTCGGTTAGCGCCTGTTTCCTTATTGTTGCTGGTAGGATCGGCGCTGGTGTTAGCGGGTGCCTTGCTGACGTTGCGGACGGTGGTGTTGTTGATCGCCGGGGTTGTGTTCTACGTTTTGCTTCTTCCTCCTTCCCCTGTGCTAGAGCAAAGGACGGTGCTAGCTCTTGGAGGAGGAATGGCCTTTATGAGCGCAGTTTCCGCTACCATCTCCCTCTTGCAACGGAGGGTAGAGGAACAACAAACGGGAGAACTGGTTGACCTGCGTGAGAATTTCGAGAAGCGGGTAGAGGAGCATACGGCGGAAATTCGCGAGGCGGTGGGGGTTGGCCAGGTTATTGCGGCGGCCGGTTCCCTGGAGGAAATTACACGACTGGTCAGCAGGTTGATTCCTTCGCGTTTGGGCTTTTTGGCCAGCCGGTTGTTCCTCGTGGATGAGAGTGGTCGTTATCTGGTCGAACAAGTCGCGCGGGAAGAGGGCGGTGGTAGCGAGAAAGGGTTGCGTGTGGCTGTCGGTTCTTCTTCGATCCTCGGTTGGGCGGCCCAGAACAAATTGCTACGCGTGGCCTCGCAAACTGGCGAGGATCCGCTCCAGATTGAGAAGGCGCTGGTGGAGGGCGCTCAGTCGCAGGTAGTTATTCCCCTGCTGGTGCGCGATACGCTCGTTGGCGTTCTCGATATTCAAGGCGAGCAAGTCGGGACATTCGATGACTGGAGCGTAGTGGCGGTATTACAGATTCTGGCCAATCAGATTGCTGTCGCTGTGCAGAATGCACGTCGTTTTCAGACGGCGCAGTTTGGCGTTGAGGATGTATCGGAACTTTACCGTCGCAGTTATCAAGTCACCCAGGCGCAGTCGGAAGCCGAGGTTGTGGCTGCGGTCAAACAGGTCTTTTCTCACAGTCCTTATCTTTCTCTCTACTTGCTCGCGGATGGCGATGGTTTGCGTTTGGAAACTGGCTTTGATCCGCTCTCCCGGGAGGAAGGTGCTTTCCCGGGGCGGGTTAGCATTCCTATTCGCGATCTAGAGGATTACTTGGCCTCTGGCCCGTTTATCGCCGATGGTCCTCGCTTGCAGGCTTTGCCTTATGAACTGGTGCGATTGCTGCGGCGTTTCGATATCTTTAGCGCGGCGATGGTGCCGGTTCGCCTGGGCGAGGAAACTGCCGGGGTTATGCTGGTCGGCACGCGGGAAACGCGGCCTTTGAGCGAGAGCAGTGTGCAACCATATCTTACTCTCTCTGATCTCGTCGCGGAGACATTGACTCGCCTGGAGGAGGAACGTCAGATCAGGCGGCGTATGGTGGAGGTGGAAGTTCTGGCGCGCGCGATGCAAGAGTTTGCTCTCCTTGCCGACTCGGAGTTGCTCTATCGCAAGGTGCATGAATATGTGCGAGAGGCGCTGGGGCAGGTGAACTTTCAACTTGTGCTCTATCATGAGGAGAGCGGCACGTTAAGCATTCCGTACCTGTTCGATAAGGATCGTGAGGGGGGAGAAATTGGCAGTGTGGAAGCGTTTCCGCTTGGGGAGGGGTTGACTTCGGTGGTGGTGCGGACGAAGCAGCCGTTGTTGTTGGCGGATCGGGTGAATGAGCGTGCGGGTGCGTTAGGGGTGCGACTGGTGAACGAGAAGCCTGTGGAGGCGTGGGAGTTGGTGATGTTGGGTCACGTATCGCCGGCGTTTGTGGCGCAGATGGCGAGTCGGGCGCCGAAGTCGTGGTTAGGGGTGCCGCTGGTGGCCGGGGAGGCAGTGTTGGGGGCGGTCGTGGTGCAGGACGTGGAACGTGAGCGCGCCTTCAACGAAAGCGACCTGAAGTTCTTGCAGACGTTGGCGACCCAGGCCGGCAATGCCCTCCACAATCTGCGCCTGATTGAGGAGACGCGCCGACGCGCCATCCAGTTGCAGACCGCTGCCGAGATCGCGCGCGAAATTTCTCTTTCGTTGGATGTGAATGAGGTCTTGAGCAAGGCGGTGAACCTGATTCGCGATCGCTTTGATTTCTATCATGCGGCTGTTTTCTTGCTTGACGCAGCCAACGAGTATGCTGTAATTCGAGAGGCGACCGGCGAGGCCGGGCAGCAAATGAAGCGCTCCGGTCACCGCCTGAAAATTGGTTCGACCTCGATCGTGGGGTATGTTACGGGCAGTGGCGAGCCGTTGATCGTGAATGACACCTCGCGCGATGCCACCTACTATCCCAATCCGCTTCTGCCGGATACACGTGCGGAGGCGGCTTTGCCGCTCAAGGTAGGTACGCGTATTCTAGGTGCCCTGGACGTGCAAAGCACGCGCCCCTACTCCTTTACGGAGGATGCAATGGGAGTGCTGCGCATCCTGGCCGATCAGTTGGCTGTGGCCGTGCTCAACTCGGAACTATTCGCGGAGACTCAAGAGCACCTATCGCAACATCGTCTGCTTCATCATGTCACAACAGCGGCGGCTTCGGGCACGACAATGGAGGAAGCTCTGGTTGGGGCCGCGCAGGGTCTGCAGGTCACATTGGGCGGCGATCGCGTGACGATTCTCCTGGCCGATACGGAAAAACGGGTGCTGCGTGTGCGCGCGTATGCCGGTTATTCGGAAGAGATTTCCCATCTAGAGATACCCTTTGGGCAGGGCATCACCGGCTGGGTAGCCGAACATCAGCAGTTGTTGCGAGTCAACGATGTGGCCCAAGATCCGCGTTATATGCAAATCAGTTCGGATGTGCGTTCGGAGCTGGCGATTCCCCTCCTGTATCGCGGCGAATTGCTGGGCGTGTTGAATGTGGAGAGTGAACAACTGGGCGCCTATGACGAAAGCGACGAGGAAATGCTCGGGACATTGGCCGGCAGTCTGGCTGCGATTATCGCCAATGCGCGCCTACTCGATCAGGTGCGCCGTCAGGTGGAGCGCGAGCGCCTCGTTTACGAATTGACGACGCGTATTCGTCGCGCGACCAGCATGCAAGGCGTCATGGCGACAACCGTTGCAGAATTGAGCAAGGTGCTTGGTGCGCGTCGCGCCCGTATCAAGGTTGGCGTAGGAGAAGAGGAAGGAGCAAGTGGCGAGAACGGCGGAGGGGAAAATGTGCCGGGAGGTCAACAACTATGAAATTACCCTTCTTCCAGAAACAGTCAACGGAAGAGGCGGCGTCTCTTTCTCCGGATGCCTTACAACAATTGCGCTTCCGTATTCTCAACAATATCCTCTGGGGCGCTTTGCTTTTCGGCATCCTTGAGTACGTGGTGATTCTCAATCGTTCTTATGAGCGCTATTTTAAGGAGGGAGACTGGCCTGTTCTAGCTGTTTATACAACGGCTCTCGTCTGGTTGCTGATCATCACCGTTTTCCGCCGTCTTCCGTACCGTCTACGCGCGAGTAGCCTGCTGGTGATGACATATTTGGTCAGCCTGGCCACGTATCGGGAAGGGGGAATGACTACGGATGGCGCGATTTTTCTTCTGACCTTCCTTGCGCTTTCCTCCTTGTTCTTTGGTCGGCGGGGCGCAGCGTACTCGCTCGTGATAAGCATAGGCACTGTAGCACTTATAGGGACATTGATGAGCCGCCACGTGATTGTGCCGCTTCGGGAATGGCCCTCGGATGCCTGGACAGGATGGGTGAATCGCGGGATGTCGTTGTTGCTGCTTGGTGTGGTGGTTGGCCTTTCGTTGTCCACTATGGTAGGCGGTTTACAGATGGCTCTGAACCGGGCGGTTGCTAGCGTGGCACAAATGGAAGAGGAGCAGCAACGTTTGCGCCGTCAGGTGGCTGATGTGGAGCGTCGTTCGCTTCAGATTCGGACGACTGCCGAGCTGTTGCGTGCCATTAGCGGCTTGTATGAGATGGAGACATTGTTGCAACAGGCGGTGAGCCTGATACAGGAACGGTTTGGCCTCTACTATGTGGGCGCTTTCTTGCTCGATGAGAGTCGCCGTTACGCCGTGTTGCGCGCCGGAACGGGCGAAGCCGGCGCAGCCATGTTGGCAGCGCGTTACCGTCTCTCGCTCAGCGAGTCTTCCATGGTTGGCTGGACGATTCTGAATCGCCGGGCACGCATTGCATTGGATGTCGGTCAGGATGCCGTCCGCTTTGCGAACCCTTACTTGCCTGCCACGCGATCGGAACTCGCGCTGCCGCTCATCGTGGGCGAACGAGCGATTGGCGCGCTGACGATTCAATCCGATCGGCCGGCGGCGTTCGATGAGGACGATATTACGATTATGCAAAATATTGCGGACACGCTGGCAATTGCTCTGGAAAACGCCCGCTTGTTTGCGGAACAGGAAGCGACCCTTGAAGAGATTCGCGCCTTACAAGGACAATACGTGATGGAGGCCTGGTCGCGCCGTTTACCGACCGCTGAAGCGACAGAGTATACCGTTGGTACGACCCCGCCGGTGGAAGCGACTGTGCTGGATGTTCCACTCACGTTGCGTGATCAGATCATTGGTCAAATCACACTGGAGGGGGAAAGTGAGTGGTCGCCTGAGGAGCGGAGTTTGATTGAGACGGTGGCGGCGCAGGCGGCTCTGGCGTTGGAAAACGCCCGCCTTCTGGAAGAGAGTCAGCAAATGGCATTGCATGAACGCTTGACGGCGGAAATCACCCGCAAGGTTTGGGCCTCACAGAACATCGAGACGATTTTACAAACTGCCGTGCGTGAACTGGGCCGTGCTCTACGCGCGGAAGAGGCCAGCATCCATTTAGAACTCGAAGCGCAAGAGTCGGAATCATTGGAAGGAAGCGTATGAACAGTGAGCAACCTCCGGCAGAGTTCTTTGAGCGTCTTTTCCTTCGCTGGCAGGGGAAATACCCCTTGCGCGTGGTCGGGCTGGCGCAACTCCTTGCGTTCCCGGCGAACTTGCTTGGCCCGCTGTATCTGTGGTTGACCGTTTCTCTTACGGCGACCCAGATCGAACGGATCGTGGCCGTTTTTGCGGCGTTGATACTGTTTGCAATGGCTTTGCTGGTGGGTTATGCCGCGTTGACCACGCGGACTGCGCGAGCAGTCCTGGCGGGCAAGCAGGAGGCCTCGGCTCGCGCATGGGAGGAGATGGCGAGCTTAGCAAGGCGTTTCGTTTCGATGTTTCTGCTTGCCAATCTCCTCGTTGTGGACTTGCCTCTCCTGGCCAGCGCGCGTGGGTTAATGGGCGGCGCGCTGGAGGCGCACATAGGGCATTTGGCCGTTGCCTGTTTCTTGAGCACGGTGGGCTGGACAATGCTGACGGCCCTGGTGCTTGACCGGGCGTTGATACCACTCCAAGAAAATCTTTCCCCAAGCGATTCCTCTTTGCCAGACTTTGGACTTTCCTGGCCAACACGCCTGTACCTGGCGCCCCTTGCGTTGACGTTGGTGATTGCCTTGTCCTTCCTGGGCGTGGGCTATCAGAGGCTGGTGGATGTGGGTGGAGCAGGGGCGCAGGTTGCCGCTTCGATTCGCTGGTCTCTGTGGCAATGGATTGGTCTGGGCGTGCTTGCCCTTTTGCTTTCTGTTGCCACCGGTAGTTTGTTGTCAGGGTCGCTTTCTTCTCCTCTGCGCGCGCTGAAGCAGGCGTTGTTGTCCGGTCGCGATGAGTTCTCGTTGTCCTGCTACGGGAGCGGCGAGGTAAGCGGGCTGGCGCTTGGCGTTCGTTCTTTGCTGGAACGCGCGCGCGCGGCGCGTCAGCGTGTGGAACGCAACTTGCAGCTGAACATGGCGGAAGTGGAACGTCATCAGGCGCGGTTACACATGGTTGCGCGCATTGCTCGGCTGGCGTTGATGCCTCAGGATAGCGAGGCGCTTCTTGGGCAGGTTGTACGCATCCTGGCAAACTACTATCATCATGTTGCCTTGTTTTGGATGGAAGAGGATGGTCGAACGTTGTCGCTGCGGGTGGCTGCCATGGCGAATCAACCTTCCCCCCTTTCGGCGGGGCAGGTCGTGGACGTGGATCGGCGGAGTGTGGTGGGAATGGCAGCCTATTTGGGGCGGGTCTTTCTGGAAAACGAGATTCGCCAGGGACGTTCCTTCCAATCGAAAGTCACCTTGCCAACAAGCGGCGCGGAACTGGCCGTTCCCATTCGAGCCGGCGGGCGCGTGACGGCTGTGCTGGATTTGCAGTCAGAACGGGCGCGCGACTTCACCGAGGAGGATCTGGAAGCCGCGGAAGCAATTGCAGCGCAGCTGGCGCTGGTGGTGCAGAATCAACGTCTGGAGGAGGAACATCGCGCCGCGTTGCGCCAAGTTGCTACCTTGACTGCCCACAGCGTTCGTCGGGCCTGGGAGAGTCGTGTGCGTCGTCATCGCCGCGGCTATCGTTACACGCCGACCGGGCTTGTTCCGGCCGAGAGGCCGACTCAAAAGCAAACTACCGACCGGGAAGGCAATTTTATGGAGATTCCCATCACCCTGCGCGGACAGAGGATCGGTGTCATCTCTCTAGCGCGTAAGGGAGACGCGCCCTGGACGGAGGCAGAGCGCACGCTGGCAACGGAAATCGCCGAACAGGTGGCTCTGGCGCTGGAAAATGCTCGTCTGCTTGCCGATGCGCAGCAGCGCGCGGCGCAGGAGCAGATGATCGGCGAACTGACAACGCGCCTCAGCCGCTCCCTGGAACCGGGAGCGTTGCTTCAGGCGGCAGTAAGCGAGTTGAAACGTTTGCCGAATGTACGTGAGGTTTCCGTCTTTATTCAGCCGTCTGAATCTGGGAACGGTTCTGGACGCCGTAAGTCCTCTTGGGAATAACGATGGAACGATCTGTGCTCTCTCCCTTTGAACGAAGCCGCCAGGAGTTCCTCTACGGGGCCAGCCTGGTTGCTCCTCTGAGCGGCACCCTGTCGGCCATTGTCTTTCTGGTGAGCTTTTTGATTGTCCAGCAGTGGCAGTGGCTGGCTTTGGCCTTGCTCAGCGGAGCGACAGTGGGGCTCGCCCTCTTTGCGCGTTTGTGGCTTGAGCGAGGACGACCAGCATTGGCGACCGTCTGGCTTGGTCTTGTCAGCACCTTTTTCCTCGTCGGCTTCACTTTGTTCGTCGCCGGGGCCGGCCTTGTGCTTTCGCTACTTGCTTTGGCTGTTCCAGTAGGCCTGATTTTCCTGGGCAGTCCGTCGAATATTCGTCTACGTCTCGCCCTCGGGTTGGAGGGCGTGGCCACAGCGCTTGCTGTGCTGTGGCTGGAGTTCGCTTCGCCGCTGGAGCGATTGGAGATCGGTTCTCCCGTACGCTGGCTGATCCCCTTTACCATCCTCTTGGTTGGCGCGCTGGTTATCCTTCCTGCCAGCGGCTATCCTCGAAGGATTCGCCGACGATTAGCCTTTGCCCTGTTTCTGGTAATGACTGTTCCGGCGCTGATGATGGGGTTCGCAATTCGGCTGGGCGATGAGCTTGACTCTACCACAATCACCTGGTTATGGCTGGCCACGATCGTTCTCAATGTTGGATTGGTTCTTTTGACTCTGCGCGCCTTGACGCGGACGATTCTCTCGCCGCTGCTGGCTTTACAACCCGCTCTGCTTGCTTCCACCCCCGAGGCGATACGAGAGACTTTGCCGACCTTCTACGATGACGAAATTGGCGAACTAACCGCTTCCCTTAATGGGGCGATACAGCGCTGGCAGACGCATGTAGAGACGTTGGAGGAAAAAATCAGCGTGCAGTCGCGTCTACTCGAACAGCGCGCTTCACAGGCGCGCGCGGTCTCCGAGATTGCGCGCCGGGCAATTGGGGGGGCAGAAAGAAAGGACTTTCTCAAACATGCTGCTCATGTCTTGCGCGAAGGCTTCGATTTGTACCATTCGGGTATCTATCTGATGGAAGAAGAGGGTGAATTCGTTGTGTTGGAAGCGGCAGGCGATGAGGCAGGCGAGGTGATGGCTGCCAATCGCTATCGCCTGGCTCGGGGCAGTCATTCTCTGGTTGGTCTGGTTGCAGAACTGGGCGAATTACGGCTGGTAACTGACGTCTCTACAATGCCATCGTATGTACATAGTCCCTTGCTGCCCTATACAGCGTGTGAGGTGGCCTTGCCGTTGAAGGTGGGCCAACGAGTGATTGGTGTGCTGGACTTGCACAGTGATCAAGCGAATGCGTTTGGCGAGGACGACCTAACCGTACTCCAGGCGATCGCGGATTACTTGGCCCTGGTCATAGAGTGCGCACGCTTGCAAGAAGAGTTGCAGACCAGCCGAGCGGAAATAGATCGTCTGTTCCAACAAATGGTTGGTCGCGCTTGGCGGGTGGTTCCTTCTGGTGGACGACAATTCCTGGGGTGCCGTTATGCCGGCGCGACCTTCAGTCCTCTCGACGCGCCGGCGCCGGAAGATCTGGAGGCCTTGCGTAGTGGCCGAACAGTCATCGTGCAGGGGGAAGAGGCCAGTACCCTGGCGACGCCTATCAAACTGCGCGGCCAAACTCTAGGTGTATTGACGTTGCGTTACCCGGCGGGTGAGGTGCCATCTGAAATGGTCCCCTTTGCCGAGGAGGCAGCGGAACGCCTAGCATTGGCGCTGGAAAACGCTCGCTTGCTGGAGGAGGCACAGCGCCGCGCGGCGCGCGAGCAGTTGATCGGCGAGACGAGTGCTCGCCTGCGTGCAACGCTCGACTTGGAAAGCGTGCTCCAGACAGCAGCGCGCGAGTTCCAACAGGCGTTTGGGTTGAAAGAGGCCGAAATTCGGGTTCAACTGCTCGAGGAAAACTCTGAGGTGAGTGCATGAGACGTGAGGTGTGTGCTCTTCTGTTGTGTGTGGGGATTCTAGGGGGAGTGTTGACTGCCTGCGCGGGTCGGAATGGTGTTGCCCCGGCCTCTCCCTTGCGCTTTACTTGGACGTATCGCGAGGGCGATTATACACTGCTGTTGGCGAAGCAGATGGGCCTTTTCGAACGCTACGGCGTGGAGGTAGAGCTGGTGGCCTACGATTCGTACCCACAAGCGCGTGCTGACCTCGTGGCCGAGGTGGTTGATGGCGGCGTCTTCCCGGTTGGTGACTTCTTGCTCATGGCAAGCAAAACAGATTTAAGGGCTGTCTTTGTGAGCGATAATGGCGGCATCGCGGCTGTAGTGGCTGCGCCAGAAATCGGCGGGGTGCGGGATTTGCGTGGAAAGCGCATTGGTGTCAACCTTCATACGTCGAGCGAGATGTTTATAACATATATGCTGGAGACCGCCGGGCTGACCGCGCGCGATGTGACGCTGGTGGAAATGAACCCAAAGGATGTACCGGCGAACATCCCAAGCGTTGTGGATGCCGGCTTTGTTGTGGAACCGTACACCACGCAAAGTGTGCGGCAGGGCCTGCGATTGCTGTATGCCAGCGAACGATACGGCTCGCTTTTGCCTTCCCTAATTGTGTTTCGGCGTCGCGTAGTGGAAGATCGACCGCAGGATGTGCGCACCTTCATTCGAGCCTGGAATGAAGCCGCTGTGTATCGGCGAGATCATCCTCAAGAATCCACAGCGATGATCGAGCAAGTGTTGCAGCGCTCGGAACATGACCTGGGTATTTCGGGCACAGTTACGTTCTATACGCTGGAGGATAACCGTCGTCTTTTCGCGGAGAACCCAGGCCTTGATCCCAGTTCGATCTACTATGTGGCACAGCGCAACTTGTACTTTTTGACCAGTTTAGGCGACATTACCTACCCCTTAGATTTGAATACGCTGTTTGTCCCTTTGTTCCTTCAAGAAGAGTAGAGGCAGCAGCGGGTTGGAGTGATTTATGAGGCGGATACGAGACTATGTTCAGACCCTTTCGCCGGCGTCGCGTAGAGGCATCGCGACGATCCACCTCGTTGCTCTGGCGTTGCTATTGCTTGGCCTGGCGGTGTGGTTTGCGCCGGCAGGTTGGGGAATTGCCGAGGATGCTTTTCGCTATGCGTTTTTGGCAAGCGGCGGAGTCACGTTGCTGGCAGGCGGATTATGCTGGTTGAACCGACCGCATTTTGCGGGCCATCTGGCGATATTGGCGGTTGCCGGCGGCATGTTCCTGGCGTCCTTCTTTGCCCCTTCGCCGTTGTTGCTCCCCCTGGCGGCGGCGTTGTCCATTGTGCTTTCCGTCGTGATCGCTGTGCAAGTCTTGCCGCAGAACGATTTCATCGTTGCTGCTGTTCTATCGTTGCTTGTCAACGCCGTTATCCAATTGCTTGCCACGACAAAACCAGTCACGCTGCTCACCGGAGCGCCGCGTCTGGCTTCCACCTTGGTCCAGTCGCTTACCGTGTTAAGCGGCGTCCTCTTCGCTTTCTTTGTCTTTTGGAGTCTGCGCGCCAGTCCGTTCCGCATCAAGATGGTGCTGATCCTGGGTTCCCTGACGATTGTCCCTACAGCCTTGCTGGCTTCTGTGAACCGCGCCAGTTTCCAGGCTTCCTTGATTGAGCAAGCGAATCGAAGCCTGACTTTATCGGCAAGGCAATTGGCAATGGCTGTGGATGAGTTTCTGTTGCGGAATCTGGATTCGATTCGTATCGAAGGACAATTGCCGGTCTTTGAAAATTTCTTGGGACAAACGCGGCCGGTAGGGCCCAGCGCGCGCGTTTACGTGTTCGAGGAGAACGAATTACGACGCGATGCCGAAGAGACTCTGATTGCTCTCGCGCGCAAAGATCCAGTGTACATTATTGGTTATACGTTGGTTGACTGGTTGGGTATGGTGCAGGCCAGCACTGATCCAAGTCTGGTAGGAAGCGTGGTGTTGACGCGCGATTATTTCTATATCCCGCGCGATCAGGATCTGCCCTATGTTTCCTCCGTACAGTTTCCCTCGCCGACTTCGTCGGGGGTAATCCACTTTTCCACCCCTGTTCGCAGCGCTTCGGGTGAAAAGATAGGCGTGTTGGACAAGGTGTATTCGGCGGCGGTGTTGCAACATCTTCTGGCGCGCAACAGCCAGGGCCTGGGAACAGATGTTAGTGCTATGCTTCTGGATGAGAATAATATCATCTTGGCGCATAGCAGCGCGCCGGAGCTGCGTTACCGGATTATCAATCCGCAGGCGGGGCAGGTCAACGTCTTGATGGCGCGCAATCGCCTGCCTCGTCTGCCGACCGAGGAGGTTATCCTGCAAATGCACGGTCTGAGCGAGGGGTTGCAAAACCTTACGCAAGTTCCCTATTTCTCCGGTTCCTTTCACGTAGGCGAACAAGACCATGATGAGCTTGGCGTGTATCATGACCAAGCCGGTGCGGCGGCTTTAACTGCGGCGCGGTGGCGCATTGTGACATTCGTGCCGCAGACCACCTTGTTAACGCCGGTGCAGGAACAAACTCGTCGTCTGGTGGCAATCAACATTGCGATTAGCCTGGCAAGCATCTTGATCGCGATTCTGGTGACTCAACCGCTCGTTGCCCCGATTCTCAACCTGACGCGCACTTCGGAACGCATTGCTGGCGGGGAAATCGATCTCGTCGCGGAAGTTCGGACTCAAGACGAAGTAGGCACGCTGGCGGCCGGCTTTAATGAGATGACGGCGCGCTTGCGCGACCTCATTGCTACCCTGGAGGCGCGCGTGGCCGAGCGCACGCGCGCGCTGGAGCGGCGCGCGCTTCAGTTGCGCGCGGCCGCAGAGGTTGGACGCGCGGCTGCTTCGCTGCGCGATCTCGATGAATTGCTGACACAGATCTCCCACCTGATTAGCGAACGTTTCGGTTTCTATCACGTGGGCATTTTCTTGCTAGATGATAGCGGTGAGTACGCGGTCTTGCGGGCGGCCAATAGCGAAGGCGGGCAGCGTATGTTGGCGCGTCAGCATCGCCTGCCGGTGGGCGAGCGCGGGATTGTAGGATTTGTGACGGCGGAAGGACGACCACGCATCGCCCTGGACGTGGGCGAGGATGCGGTCTTTCTGGCGAATCCCGACTTGCCGGAGACGCGTTCCGAGCTGGCGTTGCCGCTCGTTGTTGGCGGACGTATCTTGGGCGCGCTGGATGTGCAAAGCAAAGAGCCGAACGCATTTACAGAAGAAGATGTAGCGACGTTGCAAGTTTTGGCGGATCAGATTGCGATTGCCATCGAAAATGCGCGCTTGTTTGAGGAGAACCGCGAGGCCCTGGAAGCGGCTCGTCGTGCCTATGGCGAAATCAGCCGTGCGGGGTGGCGTCTCATCGGTGAACTTTATCCCGAATTGGGATATGTCGCTACCGGTCAGCGCGTCAGTCGGTCGAACCGGCGATCCATCGAGCCGCTGGCGCTCGAGGCCATGCACCGTGGTCGGGCTGTGCTCACGCCTGAGGAGGATGGCCTGTACTTGCCCGTCATTGTGCGTGGCGAGGCGATAGGCGTCTTGCGTCTGTTTAAGCAACAGGGCGTGTGGACGGAAGAGGAAGTGGCGACGGCTACCCAGCTGGCCGGTCAGTTGAGCGGCGCGTTGGAGAGCGCCCGTCTGTATTTCGACCTGAGCCGCCGCGCGATGCGCGAGCAAACAGTCAGCGAAATCGCTGCCCGCCTCACGGCGACCAGGCAAGTGGAAAGCATCCTGGAGCTGACGGTGCAAGAGCTAGGCCGTATCTTTGAGGACTCAGAAGTGGCGTTGCAGTTGGGCAGCGATCATGCGCGCGGAGAGGAGTCGGTATGACCGAAACACTTGCTGCTTCTTCCTCCCTGGGCAAAACGTTCTTGCGTAGATTGGTGCGCAGCCAGAATATTGCTCTTGGGGTGTTGGGGGGGATGATTGGCGTTGGTGGCCTGCTTAACCGTGACTTGTGGTTGCTAATGCCAATGGTGCTTGTCGGTTTTATCATTGGTCTTGCTGCCGCTTTTTTGTTACGACGAGGCCTTTTCCTGGCCGCCGCCTATGTGTTCTTCCTAGGTACCAGCGTTGGTGTTTCTGTGCAAATTTTTATGCGAGGTTACCAGAGCGTTTCCTCCTTGTTCTACCTCTGGCCGATTATGGGCGCCATGAGTGTGCTGGAACTGCAGGGTGGCATGATCGTTCTGGTTGTAAGCGGTCTTCTTTATCTGTTCCTGGCCATTGCTCAAGCCACAGGAATTGTATCTCCTGTTATTCCTTATGAATCGACCCAGGTGTTTCTGCATGTAGGTTCGTACTTCGTCATAATTTCCCTGCTGGCCTATCTCAGTTGGTTAGCTCGTCAGAGTGCAATCCAGAGGCTACGGGATACTGAAGCGATGACCGAAGAGGTCCGTCGGCTGAGTGAAACGCTCGAAATCCAAGTAAAGGAGCGCGCCGCCGACTTGGAGAAAACCTCGCAGGACTTGCAGCGACGCGCCGAGCAGTTGCGCATTGTGACGGAGGTTTCCCGCGCCGTATCACAAGCGCAGGATGCGAATGAACTTTTGTCGTTGGTTACCCGTTTGATTTGCGAACGGTTTGGTCACTATCATGCAGGGATTTTCCTGGTGGACGAAGAGCGCCAGTATGCGGTGCTCCGCGCCTCGAATAGCGAAGGCGGCCGACGAATGTTGCAGCGCGGCCATAGGCTGGCATTGGGCGCCACCAGCATCGTTGGTTATGTGGCGGCGACGGGTCGCCCGCGCATGGCGAACAAGGTCGGCGAGGATGTAGTCTGGTTCAACAACCCCGATTTGCCGCAAACGACTTCGGAAATGGCGGTGCCGATTGTGTTTGGCGAACGGGTCATTGGTGTGCTGGACGTGCAGAGTACCGAGCCGCTGGCCTTCACTCAGGAAGACGTGGAGGTGATGAGCGTTCTGGCCAACCAGGTAGCGGTTGCCGTCGAGAATGCTCGTCTCTACGCCAGCAGCCGCCGTCTTTTGACAGAAATGCAGGCCACCTATCGTCAGTACCTGCGGACGGAATGGGAACGCCTGGCCCGTCAGGTGCGTGGGATGCGCTATTCGCCGCGTGGCGTAGAACTGTTGACCGAGCCGTTAGAATACCCTGAGGTGAAGTCGGCAGCGCAAAGCGGCCGGCCAGTTGTCGTTGAGGAAGGCGAGCGGGCGCTGGCTATCCCCCTTAAAGTGCGCGAGGAAGTGGTCGGTGTATTGCACCTTCGTGCGGCCAACGCTTCGCGGCGCTGGCTCGAGGATGATCTGGCCCTGGCTCAAGCTATCGTCGAGCGCGCCGGCCTGGCTCTGGAGAATGCCCGCCTCTTGCAAGAGGCGCAGCGGCGGGCGGTGCGCGAGCGCACAATTAGCGACATTTCCTCCCGAATCAGTGCTTCGGTCAATCTGCGCAATATCCTGCAGACTGCCGTGGAAGAACTCGCGCGTGTGATGCCGGGCGCGGAAGTGACCGTGCAGATTCACGGGAAAGAGTGAAAGCGATGGATGCTAATGGAATATCCACCCCTGAACTTCGAAGGATCGCTACGGAACGCCGCCGTTTGGTGACGGTCCTGGGCTTGGGAGCGCTGGTCGCGCTCCTTATGGCTCTGCTTTCCTTCTTTCTGGCTTCCTGGCAGGAAGAGTGGCAATACCGCGCCGTCGCGTACCTGATGAGCGGTTGGTTCCTGTTTTGCCTGCTCAGCCTGATGATTGTACAAGGGCGTCCCTTACACACATCGCTGGCTGCCTGGTTGGTCATTCTTCCCGCGAACCTGGCGTTTTTAGCTGTTACTGTGTTCATTGCGAACCTGGGCGCTATTCTGGCTCTCTCGCTCATATCGGTTGTGTTGCTCCTGGCTTTGCAGATCTTGGAGGGTCGCCAGAGATGGCGCGCTTTGCTCTCGGCCATCATTTTCGGCTTGGTAGCCTTTTTAAATGATTCATTTATTGAAGCGTTCGTACCAACAATTGAACGCTTGCCAGCATTGCCATGGGTTCAGGGGGTGGTTGTGGCTGCCGTGAGCGTTCCGGTTCTCGTATGGGGGTTAAACCTGGTTTGGTCTTATCCTCTTTCTAGCCTGCGCCTGCGGTTTTTGATAACATTCTTGTTGCTTTCGCTCATTCCTCTTTGGGCGGTCCCTCTTGTGTTCTTCCTTGCTACGGGCGCGCAAGGGCCAGATCAGCAGCGCAACCTGGGGTTGTTCATTCTGCTGGCGGCAACGGTTGTGGTAGTAGCATTGAGTTTCGCCTTTGCTGGCGTGATAGTTGCTCCGATACGGCGCCTCTTGGATGCGGCCCAACGCGCCCAAAGCGGCGATTATTCCGCTCTTTCTCGCCTTGCGCGCTCTGATGAATTGGGCACTATCTCACAAGCCTACGATCAGGTGACCGAAATCCTGCGACAAGTAATCTACGAGCTAGAGCAACGAATCGCCGAACGTAGTCAGTTAAAGCAAATGGCGGAGCGGAGCCTGTATCAGGCAGACCAGTTGCGCGCTCTCGCCGAGATTGCTCGCGCGGCCGCCAGCGTCCAATCTCTGGATCGACTCTTGCCCGAAATCGCCGTGCGGACTAGTGAAGCATTCGGCTTCTATCACGTGGGCATTTTCCTTCTGGATGAAACGGGGAAGTTTGCCGTGTTGCGCGCGGCGAGCAGTGAGGGCGGTAAACGCATGTTGGCGCGCGGACATAAGCTGGAAGTGGGCCAGGTGGGCATTGTGGGATATGTTACTGCTACCGGGAAGCCGCGTGTGGCATTGGACGTGGGCGACGATGCGGTGTATTTCCAGAACCCCGACTTGCCCCTGACTCGTTCTGAACTGGCTTTGCCTTTGAAGATTGGCGAGCGTATTATCGGCGCGCTGGATGTGCAAAGTACAAAGCCGGAGGCATTCCGACGGGAGGATATCGAGATTCTCTCCGCGGTTGCCGATCAGATTACCTTGGCGATTGAGAATACCCGCTTGTATGAGTCGACACGTCGTTCGCTGGCGGAGGTGGAGACGTTCTACCGCCAATACCTGGAGCGGGAATGGGGGCGCCTGCGGCGCGAGCAACGGCTGGCCGGTTTCCGTTACGGATTGACCGGCGCAGCGCCGATTGAACGTCCTGTCTTGGAGGGAGAGATTCGCGAGAAGATCACAGCCGGCGAGATGTATCGCAAGTCATCGGAGCAGGTGGACGAGCCGGCTGAACTGGCAATTCCGCTTCGGCTGCGTGGCGAGACGATTGGGGCATTGTATATTACGATGCCTGGCGGCGTGGTCTGGACGGATGATGAGGTGGAACTGGTCAACGCGGTGGCCGATCGCCTGGCGTTGGCAATGGAGAACGCTCGCCTGTTTGAGCAAACGGCTCGTCGCGCGGACCGCGAGCGAGCGGTTGCCGACATCACGGCCAAGATTCGCAGCACGAATGACCCGCAACTCATGTTGCAGATCGCCGTCGAGGAACTCAGGCAAGTCCTGGGCGCTCAGGAGATTCGCGTACGTTCCTATGCGCCTGCAACCAGAGAGCGAACGGCTCCTTTCTTTGAACTGCCGGGCGAAGAGCCGCTGTTACCACCCGATGGAAATGAACCGGAGCCTTCTGTTTGAGGCGCGAGGAGAGAGTATGGCATACGTCATCTCCATCTCGAATGAAAAAGGCGGTGTGGCAAAGACCACCACAGCACTTTCTCTCGGGGCAGCCCTATCGGAGAGCGGCAAGAGGGTTCTGTTGATCGACCTGGATCCTCAGGCGAATCTGACCCTGGCGGTCGGCCTGGAGCCGGCCAAACTGGAACGCACGGTCAGCAATGTGCTCCTGGAATCCGAACCGCTGCTCAATATCGCCTGTTCGACCAACATGGTGAACGTGGAGATCGTGCCGTCGAATTCGACCGTGGAACACGTGGAGCAAACGCTGCCAGTGTATATCAACTATACGCAACGTTTGCGCACCATGCTACGTGCGGTCGAGCCCTTGCCCCACCACTACGTTCTGATTGACTGTCCGCCGTCTTTGGGCGCGCTTACTCTAAATGCTATGGTGGCCTCTCATCTGTTGGTGATACCCACGCAGGCCGAATACTTTTCGGCCTACGCTTTGCGGGATATGATGACCGCCATTCGTCAAGTTCGCGCTGGAGGAAATCCTGGCCTGGCGTATCGCATTCTCATCACCATGCTGGATCAGCGCAATCGCACCCATCGCGATATTCGCGAACAATTGGAACGAACCTTCGGCGTTGGCCTCTTCAAGACAGTGATCGAGATTGATACCAAGTTGCGTGAAAGTCCTATTTTGGGTTTGCCGATTACCCAGTACAAACCGACCAGCCGCGGTGCTCTGCAATACCGCAGTCTGGCGGAGGAGTTGATTCAGTATGTCGAAGCGAATAAAGAAGCGGCTTGAGAAACTGTTTGTTGACCTCACTTCGGTGGAGAATGCGGTTCCTACGCTTCAAGGAGGTGAGGCGAGCGATGTCGTAGTAGTGCCCGTCATCGAGGCGCCGGTGAGGAAAACTCGTTCTGCAATTGCCGAGCCGCCGCCGCTTGGCCGCATGAAGACTGGGTTCCTGCCTCCGCTGACGGAAGCGCCCGGCGCAGTCGTGGCAGTTACCGAAGCGGCCATGACGGTTCCCTTTCGCCTGGACGCAGAGACCTGGGGCGCGCTAGAAATCATTCCGCCGAGCAGCAATTACATCTGGACGGAAGACGAGCAACAACTGGTCAAAGACGTAGCCGATCAACTCTCGCTGGCGCTGGAAAATGCCCGCCTCTTCCAGACCGTTCAGCAAGAGCGGCAACAATTGCGCACCTTGATTGACAATATTCCCGGTCAGGTTTACTTCAAGGATACCGAAGGCCGTATGTTGATCGTCAACCAGGCGCAAGCGCGCTTGTTGGGGGCTGATTCTCCGGAGGAATTGATTGGGAAGACCGACTTCGATTATTTCCCCGAGGAACTGGCCTCGAAGTATTATCAAGACGAGCAAGAGATCATCCGCACCGGCCGACCCATGATCAACGTCGTGGAACCGACGGTGGATCCGTTCGGGCAGCGAATCTGGCTCTCTGCCAGTAAAGTGCCTTTGCGCGATGCGCGTGGTCAGGTTGTCGGTATTGTGGGTATTGGTCTGGATGTGACAGCCCAGAAAGAGGCGGAGGCGGAACGCGAGCGGCTGTTGTCGGAGCTGAAACGACGTACGGTCTATCTGGAAGCAGCATCGGAGATCGGTCGTCTGGTCACATCCACCCTCGACCTGGCGACAATCTTCCCGCGTACCGTAGCCCTGATTCAAGAACGATTTGGATATTACTACGTCGCCATTTTCACGCTTGATGAGACCGGCTCTCAAGTTGTCCTGCGCGAGGCCAGCGGTAAGGTTGGCGTGGCCATGCGAGAACAAGGATATGCGTTGCAGGTCGGTTCGAACTCCATTGTTGGACAGGTGGCGGCGATAGGCCAGGCGTTAATTGTCAACGATGTATCGCAAAATCCGATTCACCTACCGAATCCACTACTGCCGGACACGCGCGCCGAAGCAGCGTTACCCTTGCGCGTTGGCGAGCGCATCATCGGTGTACTCGACTTACAGGCCGACCGGGTGGACGCTTTCCTGCCAGAGGAAGTCGCGGTGTTACAGACTCTGGCCGACCAGATTGCCGTGGCGATTGACAATGCGCGTTCGTACGAACTCGCGCAGCAGGCTATCCGCGAGATGCGTGAACTCGACCGGCTGAAGAGCCAATTCCTTGCCAATATGTCACACGAACTGCGCACGCCATTGAACTCGATTATTGGCTTCTCGCGCGTGATCCTGAAGGGCATTGATGGCCCGTTGACGGAATTGCAGGAGCAGGACCTGAACGCTATCTACAATGCTGGTCAACACCTGTTGCGCCTCATTAACGATGTGCTTGACCTGGCCAAGATTGAAGCCGGCAAGATGGAACTGGCTTACGACAACGTGAATATCGCCGAGACCATTCAAGGTGTCTTACCGACAATCAGTGGTATTCTGGAAGACAAGTCCATAGAATTGATTACCAATATTGAGGAAGACATTCCTATTCTTCGTGCAGACCCCATCCGTGTTCGCCAGGTTTTGATCAACTTGCTCTCCAATGCCGCGAAGTTTACCGAGGAAGGGAGAATCACCGTCGAGGCGTATGTGCAACCATCGCCATCGGGCGAGCGAGAGATCTATATCAGCGTGGCGGATACCGGTCCTGGTATTGCTCCTGAAGACCAGGAGAAACTCTTCAAGCCCTTCTCGCAGGTGGATGCCTCCCCAACGCGCAAGACCGGCGGCACCGGCCTTGGATTGGCGATTTCTCGCCAATTGGTGGAACTGCACGGCGGTCGAATCGGCGTGGAGAGCGAACTAGGAAAGGGGAGTAAATTCTATTTCACGCTGCCGTTGCCTGCCGAAACCGGCGTCAGAGGGGGGACTGCCCCGAAGGTTATCCTTGCTATTGATGACGATCCCCAAATTATCAGCCTGTATGAACGTTACCTGCAACCACAGGGTTATCAGGTTGTCGGGTTAATGGATCCGTCGCAGGCTCGAGAGCGCATCCGTGAACTCAAACCGTATGCGGTTACCTTGGATATTATGATGCCCGGGAAGGATGGTTGGAGCGTCCTTGAGGAAATCAAGGCCGATTCGGACACGCGCGATACGCCGGTGATTATCTGCAGTATTTTGAGTGAACAGGAGAAAGGCTTCAGCCTGGGTGCAGCCGACTATCTGGTGAAGCCAATTATGGAGGATGAGCTTTTGCGTGCCATCAACCGATTGAATACGGATGGCTCGATTCGCAATATCTTGGTGATTGATGATGATCCGGTTGACTTGCGCCTCATTGAAAAAATGCTTTCTAGGGATGGACGTTATAAAGCCATTTTGGCGGAGGGTGGTCGTCAGGGTTGGGAGATTCTCTCGAGCGAATCGCCCCACGCTGTTATTCTTGATTTGTTCATGCCGGAGATGGATGGCTTTACCATTCTGGAAAAGTTGCGCGCCACGCCAGATCTGAGTGATATTCCGGTGTTGGTGGTCAGCGGCGCTGATTTAACACCGGAACAACGCCAACAACTGGCCGATTTTGGCAAACAATTGCTGAACAAGAGTATGCTAAAGGAGGAGCAGTTGTTAACCATGCTCGATCGAACGCTGCGGCGCCTCGGTCCAACTCAGTAAACTCTGTCACCATCGGGTATTTCTATGTCCTTTGTGATTCGATGTATTGATTGTGACCATACTGCTCCCTATTTCCCTACGGCGGTCAGTTGCCCGCGTTGCAACAGTCAATGGCGAGAGGCGGAGTACGATTATGAGACTCTGGCCAAAATACTGCCATTGCAGTGGGCGCACCGCCCTTTTGATCTATGGCGCTACCGTGAATTGTTGCCGGTGCGCAACTTGATTCCGGGGCTTTCCCTCGGCGAGGGAGGGACGCCGCTCGTCCAGGCAATCAACCTGGGCATGATGTTGGGGTGCCCCAATGTGTTCATCAAGGACGAGCGTCAGGGGCCAACAGCTTCGTTCAAGGATCGTCAGGCTGTTGTCAACATTGCCGCGCTTAAGGAAGCAGGGATTACGGAAGTTGTTGTTGCATCGACAGGGAACGTAGCGATTTCCTATTCAGCCTATGCTGCGCGTGTGGGCATTAAACTATGGGCGTTTGTGACCAGCCTGGTGCCGGCTGTGAAGATGCGCGAAATCGCTCTCTACGGCACGCAAATTGTCAAGGTGACGGGCACCTATGACCAGACCAAACAAGTTGCAGCAGAGTTTGCTCGTCAGCGTGGGTTGTATTTGGATCTGGGCGCCAGATCGATCCCGACGATGGAGGCAATGAAGACGATCGCCTTTGAGATTGCCGAACAGCTGACTGCGCTGTTAGGGCCTGCGGTCAGACCATCGGGAAGGCGGATCGCTCGCTATCGCGCTCCGGACTGGTACATTCAATCCATCAGCGGTGGCATTGGCCCGTTGGGGGTCGCGAAGGGTTTTGCCGAAATGCAAAAGATGAAGATGATAGACCGCATACCGGCCATCGCGGCGGTTCAGTCCGAGGGATGCGCGCCGATGGTACGGGCCTGGAAGGAGGGGCGAGAGGTAGCTATCCCTGTTACTTCGCCGCATACCCATATTGAGACGCTAGCAACCGGCGATCCGGGACGCGCCTATACCTTGTTGCGCAAGTGGGTGAATGATACGCATGGCGTCTTCGAAAGTGTGAGCGATGAGGAGGCTTTTCGCGCCATGCACATTCTGGCAAAGATGGAAGGTATCTCCTCGGAGCCGGCCGCGGCAGTGGCGTTTGCCGGTCTGATCAAACTGGCGCGGGCTGGGGTCATCAAGCCGACCGACGTGGTGGTGGTCAACTGCACAGGCCATACCATGCCGGCTGAGCCTTTTGTACTAGGCGATAATTGGGCGCGCAATGTGGTTCTCCCCTCGCGCCAGATGGCGGAAACTCCACAGGAGGGCTTGCTCGCGGCTCTTAACCGAATTGCGCCTGACCGCTTCCCCAATATCGTGATCATTGACGACAGCCCGGAAGCGCGTCGTCTGATACGCCGCATTTTACAATCCCAGGGCAACTTTACGATCTATGAGGCCGGCAGTGGCAAGGAGGGATTGGAACTGATTCAACACCAATTGCCGGAGCTGATTATTCTGGATTTGATGATGCCTGACATGGATGGCTTCGCCGTTCTGGATGTGCTCAAAGCACAACCGGCCACGGCCAATATCCCGGTCATTGTCTCGACGGCGAAGGAACTTACTGCCCAGGAGAGAGATCGCCTGAAAGGGCAAATCCAATCGTTGCTACAGAAGGGAGATTTCATGAGCGACGATCTGCTCGAAGAGGTTCGCTCGCTCATCAGATAAGGTCAGGCGGGGAAAACAGCCTATGAGCATTGCGCCAGTGTCTTGGACAAACCACACCGGAAAACTCGCGGAAGAGAATCTGGACGCGAAGAGGCGGTGACGGGTGGGGCGGGAACATGACGGCGAGTAAACGAACGATCGGCGTCAGTGCGGCATTGGTATCGGCGCTGTTTTTAGGCTTGGCTCCGGTGTTTGGCAAAGCGGCGATTGTCTTGGGGTTCTCACCGCTGCTGGTTGTGGCTGTACGCACGGCGCTGGCGGCTGTGTTACTGTTGATCATGGTTCTCTTGTTCAGCCGACCGTTTCTTTACATTTACCCCGCAGGTCTCTTGGGCTGTTCGCTGGCGGGAGCCATTAACGGTCTTGGCTCTGTTTTGTATTATCTGGCGCTTGGGCGGTTGAGCGCCAGCATAGGTCAACTTCTGTATTCGCTCTATCCGGTCTTTCTGGCCACGTGGATGGTCTTCGACCATCAGCCGCCTGGCAGGTTGACTTATCTGCGCATCACCCTTGCTGTGGTAGGCGTGGCGTTGGTGACGCGTGCGCACCCAAGCGACCTGGATTGGACGGGCGTGGCTCTGATGCTGGGGGCATCGGCCATGTATGCACTGCATTTGCCTATCAACCAACGCGTGCTTTTCGATATTCCTGCTCCAACTGTGACCCTCTATACCTTGTTGGCGATGAGCGCGGTAGTTCTCCCGGCTTATCTTATTTTCGACCGACGTCTTCCTGCCTCTAGCGCGTCCTGGTTACCTGTGCTGGGTCTGACGTTGGTGACCTTTTTTTCGCGTCTGACTCTTTTCCTGGGAGTCAAGCACCTGGGTGGTTTGCAGACGGCGCTCCTGGGACTGAGCGAATTGCTTGTAACGCTTTGTATCAGCATGGTGTGGTTGCAGGAGAGGCTGGTTGTCTGGCAATGGATAGGAGCAGGTCTGTTAGCGACCAGTATGGTGTTGATTGGTTTCGAGCGAATCCGACCGGAGTATCGGGGACGGGCGCTAAGCTGGTTGCGTCCCGCCGCGCCGCCGCCGGTTATCCCCTGGGGGCCGCGAGATTGAGCGTGCGCGTAAGCGTTAGCGGCAGGTATGGCTTTCCGGCAAACTCTCGGGGCCGCGCTTCAATTTTTTGCGTAGCCCGGAGGTGAAATTCCCGCGGAGGCTGTGGCGCCTAAATGCCCTCCCTGCCAAAGATCTTGTCTGGTTTTTTAAACCGCCGCAGGTAGGGGGCCGCGTTGTCGTTTAACCACATGGCGGTTGTGTGTGGAAAAAGCACTTTTTGCCACAAACTCGCTCTTGGTTCTCATTGTTGCGCGAACAACAAGCGCAGGCCACCCCAATATTCCTCCCCTTGATTGTGACAGAGAGGCGCGCTTAGGTCGGTCACGAGTGTGCTGGTAGGCATGAGTTGCAGGGTGTACAGGATGTCGGGAGTCATGCGGTAGTCGGCGTATCCATGACCCAGCTCCGGTTTCAAGCCGGTGAAGAAGTGCTCCTCGCCTCCTCGCCAGGTGATGACGATCTCTACGCCGACCAAGGGCTTGCCGCGGCTATCGCGCGCTTCAATTTGCAAGAGGCCCTCCGGCAGAGAGGGATCGCAAACGGTCGCATGCTCAACCAGGCGAAAGGGAGGGCCGATCGTGGGCGTCGGCGTTCGTGTCGGGCGCGGCGTTGGCGAGGCGGGCAGGGTCCCGACGCGCGCTGGTGTTTGTGTTTGGATTAGCGTCGGGGTGACCGTGGGAAGAGCACTTGCAGAAGAAGTTGGGGTGAAGGGGACAATCGCGCCGGGCGCGCCGGCGGAGGCGGCCTCCGTTGTCGTTGTGGGAGAAACGTTCTTGATAGTCTGCGCCTCGCGGAGCGCGGTTGCCAGCGCAAGCAAGGCGCGACTTTCCCCTTGTGGGTCTCCTTGCGCCAACCGGCGTTGCGCTTGATTCCCCAGGGCTTCGATTGGATTTTCCTCGCCGAGAAGAGCCAACCTTGCCCGAGCGCGTTCCAGGTTGCCTGTAGCCAGGTATGCCGAAGCGATTGTGAGACGATATTGATCTTTGAAATCGGCGCGCAAAGCAGAGGGGTCTGTATCCACATAGCGTACCGGCGAGATTTTCCATGCATAGAGCAGACCGAATCCCAGGCCCAACAGCAGGCCGGTGATCGGATACCAATGGTTGCGGCGTTGGGGAGCAAGAGAATCGTTCACGGGATGCCTCCTGCAGCAGCCGGTTGCCAGGTAAGTAACGCCCAGGCTAGTTCCTGCAGAAGCGCTACATCTTGCGGTGCGTAGGCGTGTTGCAACGCGAAGTCCAATCCCGCGGCGGCGATTTTCGAGGGGTGTTCGCTGCCGAGGATGGCTAGGCGACGCGCGGCCAGCGCAGGGTCTCGTTCGCTATGGTAGATTTCGGCTACCATGAGCACGTAATCGGCGCGGTAATCGGCCCGCAAGGTATCGGGTGATGTATCAATGTATTCCACCGGGTTGATAACCCATCCATACAATAAGCCGAGACCAATGCCTGCCGCGATTGTCAACAGGAAGAAGAACCAACGCCGCATATCTTGATTTTGCCACAACATAGCAAATTGAGAAAGGGGAGGAAAAGGGAAGTCCGGGCAGGCTAGACCGGCGGCGCCCGAAACGCCCTGCTTACCGTTGCTTCCTCTCGGACCTGGCGGGGTTCACAGGGTCTCGTCGCGACGGACCCACCCGGACGAGGTCAAGCATAAGGCAGAATCAGAGGAATGTCAATCCTGGCGGACGGGAGGTACACTCAAGAGTGGCGGGTGTTATGACTCTTGTGTCACTTTTGCATGCACACGGGCGGGCGTAGAGCGTTTTAGAGGTAATCTTTCAGCAGGCGAGCGCGGCGAGGGTGGCGCAAACGCTGGAGCGCCTTCCCCTCAATCTGGCGGATTCGCTCGCGCGTCAGGCCAAATTTTTCACCCACCTCTTCCAACGTATAGGGGGTGCCTGTTTCCAGGCCGAACCGCAGACGCAGGACGCGCGCCTCGCGTGGCGGGAGCGTGTTCAGTACTTCGTCAATTTTTTCCCGCAACATAGCGTTGTAGGCGCTTTGCATTGGCGAGGGCGAAATTTCGTCCTCGATGAAGGCGCCAAGTTCTGTGTCTTCCTCATCCCCCACTGGACTTTCGAGGGAGAGAGGAAGCAGGGCAACTTTCATGCTCCACTGAACCTTGCGGATGTCCAGACCGAGTTCTTGCGCCAGTTCCTCCGCCGAGGGCGGCCTGCCCAGAGTCTGTTCCAGCTCGTGCATGGCGCGGTAAATCTGGCGGATGCGGTCCACCATGTGGACGGGCAGGCGAATCGTTCGCCCCTGATCCGCAATGGCGCGCGTAATGGCCTGCCGAATCCACCACGTGGCGTAGGTCGAGAAGCGAAACCCGCGATGGATGTCGAATTTTTCTACGGCTCGCATTAGGCCTAGATTCCCTTCTTGAATCAAATCCAGGAAAGGAATACCGCAGCCCATATACCGTTTGGCGATGGAGACGACGAGTCGGGTATTGGCTTTGATAAGGTGGTCACGTGCCTGAAGACCGTCCTGCACCTGGGCTTCCAGACGACGATACTGAGCCGAGCCTTTGCGGACGTTGCCGCGCAGGAGTTCGGCGCGTGCGGCGCGGCCTTGTTCAATGCGCAGAGCGAGATTGGTTTCCTCTTCCGGAGTCAGAAGAGGAACAAGCGACATTTCCTGCAGGTAAAGGCCCACGATATCGTTGCTTTCGGCGCTGACTTCCTCCCACACATTTCTTCCTGGCAGGAACATCTCTTCGAAGGCGCGAGGTATTTCCTCCTCGCTTTCAAGGACCTCCACGCCTTGCTGGCGCAGCGCCAGCATGAGGACGCTCATGTGCTCTGCATCGTAGGGGACGAATTGGGATACCTCGGCCACATCTTCCAGGGTAAGATAGCCCTGAACAGCCGCTTTATCCAGTAGTAAACCGAGAATCTGCCGAGAGCGTGGGCGTATTTTCGGTGTCATCAGTCTCCCTCCATTTCCTGTGACGCGGCCTACTCCAGCAGGGTTTTTAGCGCCGCGAGCGGCGAGTCGGTCTCGGGGCGGTGTCCGCAGTCGGCAAGGTTCAGGTTCTGGCCACAGGTCGGACACAAGCCCCGGCAATCGGGCCGGCAGATGGGATTAATAGGTACCTCCAATAAAGCATATTCCCGCAGGAGGGGCTCCAGGTCTATGTATCCATCCTCCGGCACGAGGAGATTGGATTCAGACAACGAACGCCTATCGAATGCGTAGAGATCTGTCTGTGTCCAGACGATAGGATAGACAAACGTCTCCAGGCAACGGACGCATTCTAGGTCTATGCCGCCGTGGAAGCGCCCTTGGAGCAAAAGACCTTGTGGAGTACGGTCGAAATGGGCTGTCCCACTAAAAGCGTGTAGCAAAACATCCTCTCCAAGTGGCATTTGGTCGAAGTCGAACTCAAAATCACGGCTGGTGCCTACAGTCGCGTTAATCAGAAAGCCCACGTTGAGGCGGAGAGGACGGTGCAGATCGCCCATGCTGATTTCTATACGCAAAAGTATATGCACATTCTAACCCTTTTTAAGCAAAAAATCAACCGGGAATTTTTGCGTGTATTCTAGATTGCTCGTGCGTCTTGTGCTTCTGGCTCTTGCTACAAGGGCAACGGCCAGGGGAGGTACGATGGCTATTGCTCATCCGAGATCGTGTAGCAGCAAGTAGGTTAAGGGAAAAGTGTTCTTTTTTTCCGTCCTCTACTTGACAAACTTTCTCACTTTTGTTATTATGTTAACGTTCCCGATAACGATAACGACACTTGACCGGGCAATGAGGAATATGATGAAATCAAAGCAACGCCCCACGATTAAGCAAGTTGCCATGTTGGCGGGAGTTTCCACCCAGACGGTCTCGCGAGTGATTAACAACCGCCCGGATGTTGCCCCAGAAACGCGCCGGCGCGTGCAAAAAATCATCGAAGAAGTGGGATACCGGCCAAGCGCGCTGGCGCGTAGCCTTATTCAACAACGCAGTTATACCCTGGGCGTGGTCACTGCGGGTTTGAAGTTTATTGGCCCTTCCCGTACGCTCAACGGAATTACCAGCAAGGCGGAGGAATTGGGGTATGCGCTCCTGCTGCAGGAACTGCCTTGCTTCGACACGGAGGATGTCGAGCCTCGTTTGCAGAATTTGCTTGCCCGTCACGTGGACGGCATCCTTTGGGCTGCACCCGAGGTGGGGGAAAATCGCTGGTGGGTGAAAGATATGCTGGTGGAACTACCCGTACCGATCGTGTTCCTGACCATGGCGCCGCGTGAAGGGTTGACCATCGTGGCGATTGATAACTATATGGGGGCCGCTCTGGCTACCCAACATCTGCTGGACCAGGGGCGTCGGCATGTTGGACACATTGCCGGTCCACTGGATTGGTGGGAGGCGCGTGAACGGAAACGCGCCTGGGAGGAGACCTTGCGGAAAGCCGGACTGCCTGTCAGCGACGCCCACTGGGTGGAAGGGAACTGGTCCTCTGGCAGCGGGGAGGCCGCTTTTGAGCAATTGCTGGAATCCTACTCCCAGATGGACGCCGTCTTCTCCGCCAATGACCAAATGGCGCTCTCGGTCTTGCGTGTGGCGCACCGCCGCGGTCTGAGGATACCGCAGGACTTGGCCGTCGTCGGCTTTGACAACATCGTCGAATCGGCCTATTTCTGGCCTTCCCTGACTACGGTGAATCACAATCACCATGAATTGGGTTATCAGGCTGTGCAGGAACTGGTCAATCAAATTGAGGCCAGGCGTCGCGGTGAATCCATTGGCCCACGCAACATTAGCTTGCCGACCGACCTCATCGTACGGGAAAGTTCCGTTGTTCCCTAAGACCGGCAGGTTCATCTCTTCCCTCTGGAGGCGATCATGATTGATTTTACGCAACTCGAAGTTTGGTTCGTTACCGGTAGCCAGCACCTATACGGGGAAGCAGCGCTACAGAAGGTGGCGGAACATTCCCAGGCAATGGTGAAGTGGTGGAACGATTCGGGGAAGTTGCCTGTGCGGTTTGTCTTCAAACCGCCGGTTACCACTCCCGAAGCCATCGCCGCGGTGTGTCGTGAAGCGAATCAGGCCCCTGCCTGTATCGGTTTGGTGACTTGGATGCACACCTTCTCGCCTGCCAAGATGTGGATTGCTGGCTTGAACGCTTTGCAAAAGCCTTTTTTGCACCTGCATACTCAGTTCAACCGCGAGCTGCCCTGGGAAAGCATAGACATGGATTTTATGAATCTCAATCAATCAGCCCACGGCGACCGCGAGTTTGGTTTTATCGGCAGCCGCATGCGCCTGCGTCGTAAGGTGGTTGTGGGATACTGGCAGGACGAAGACGTCCTGCAAAAGATGGCAATCTGGATGCGTGCTGCCTGCGCCTGGCATGACTGGCAGGGCGCCAAAGTGGTGCGCTTTGGTGATAACATGCGCGATGTGGCGGTGACAGAAGGCGATAAAGTCGAAGCGCAAAGACAGTTGGGCTTTGCTGTGTACGGTTACGGCGTTGGAGATTTGGTCGCGCGCATTCAAGCTGTGACCGAAGCCGATATAGACAGGTTAATAGCCGAATACGAGGCGCGCTATGTGGTCGCTCCGGCGTTGCGTGCCGATGGCGCGCGCCGCGCAGAGTTGCGCGAGGCCGCCCGCATTGAATTGGGGCTGCGCGCCTTCCTCGAGGATGGCCGCTTTAAAGCCTTCACCACCACCTTCGAGGATTTACATGGCCTGAAGCAATTGCCAGGTCTGGCAGTGCAACGCTTAATGGCTGATGGGTATGGCTTTGGCGCGGAGGGCGATTGGAAGACAGCCGCGCTGGTGCGCGCGATGAAGGTCATGGCGCTGGGGTTACCTGGTGGCACCTCCTTTATGGAGGACTATACCTACGATCTGGACTCTGAGCAGCCGAAAGTACTCGGCGCGCACATGCTCGAGGTTTGTGAATCGATTGCCGAGGGAAAGCCCTCGCTCGAAATTCATCCGCTCTCGATTGGTGGAAAAGCCGACCCGCCGCGCTTGGTATTTGACGTGCGCCCTGGCCCGGCCATCAACGCCACACTCCTGGATATGGGCAATCGTTTTCGCATGCTGGTCAACACGGTGGATGTGATTCCGCCCGCGCGGCCTTTCCAGCGATTGCCGGTGGCGCGTGCGGTCTGGCTGCCCCATCCCGATTTGAAAGTCGCGGCCGAGGCCTGGATTCTGGGCGGTGGCGCCCATCACACCGGCTTCAGCCAAGCGCTGACGGTAGAACACCTGGCAGATTTTGCCCGGATTGCCGGCATTGAATTCCTTGTGATCGACCGCACCACGCGTTTGCCTGACTGGCAGAAAGAGCTCGGTTGGAATGAGATGTATTATCTGGTGAGTAGAGGGCTATGACCGACCATCTCTTGAAATTAAATCGTTTACGTCAAGTGGCAGAAACCCGCAGCCTGGATAGCATTCTGCTGCAACGGGTGAGTAGCATAGCCTGGGCGACCTGCGGCGCCGCGTCGTATGTCAATAGGGCTGCCAGCGAGGCTGTGATTTCCTTGTTCGTGACGCGAGATGGTCAGCACTTGTTCACGAACAACATCGAGGCCAGGCGTCTCCAAGAAGAAGAACAACTCGAAGCGCAGGGCTGGGAATTCCACGTTGCTCCCTGGTACGAAAACAACCTGGTTTTGGAACGCTTGACCCAGGGCTTGAAACTGGGCGCGGACGGCCCGCGCACAGGTGCGCTTGATCTTTCTCAGGATATTGCGCGCTTGCGCGCCAACCTGACGCCGCAGGAGGGAGAATGGTTTCGCACGCTGGGACGCCTTTGCGCCGAGGCGATGGAGACCACCGCTTGGTCGCTCTGGCCTGGTCAGACCGAGCAGGAAATGGCAGCCACGCTGACCTGTGAGGCGGGGAAAGACGCGGGATACAGGTGATCGTCAACCTGATTGCCACGGATGAGCGCATTTTCCGTTACCGCCATCCCTTGCCTACCGAGAAAAAAACTCGAACGCTACGCCATGCTGGTCATGTGCGGCCGAAAGCATGGTTTGGTATGTTCCCTCACCCGTCTCGTGCACTTTGGCCGGCCTACTGATGAGATTCGGCGGAAAGTTGAGGCAGTGGCGCGCGTGGATGCGGCGCTGATTGCGGCTACCCGCCCGGGGCGCACCCTGGGCGAGTTGTTTGCTCTGGCGCAACAAGAATACGCTGCCGCCGGCTATGCCGATGAGTGGAAATTACACCATCAAGGCGGACCTGCCGGCTATGAGCCGCGCGAGTATGTCGCCGTGCCCAACTCGCGGGACGTCGTATTGGTGGGGCAGGCCTTTGCTTGGAATCCTTCGATCACTGGCGCGAAGTCGGAGGACACGATTCTCATTGGGCAGAACAGCAACGAAGTGCTGACAGCTCTTGCGAACTGGCCGGTCAGGACGGTGGAGGTCAACGGCCTGACGTTGGAGCGGCCGGAGATTCTTGTTGTGGATTGATGGGATGAAAGTTCTCCGTCTGCACGCTCCTGGCGAATGGCACCTTCATGAGGAACCGCCGCCACAGGCCGGACACGGCGAAACGTTGCTACGCGTGACGGCGGTAGGAGTTTGTGGATCAGACCTGCTCTGGTTTCATGAGGGAAGCATGGGCGAAGCGCAACTGACCCGGCCGCTCGTGTTAGGGCACGAGTTCTCGGCTGTGATCGCTGAGGGGCCCCGCCGGGGCACGCGCGTTGCTGTGGACCCGGCTATTCCTTGCCATGGATGCACTCCTTGTTTGCAAGGAAGGCCCAACTTGTGTCTTCGGTTGCGCTTTGCCGGCCATGGACAGGAGGATGGCGCGCTGAGAGAGTACATTGCCTGGCCTGAAGAATGTTTGTTTCCTCTGCCCGACTCACTTACCGACGCCGAGGGTGCCCTGCTTGAACCGTTGGGCGTGGCGATTCATGCGGTTGACCTGGCGCACCTATCTATCGGCGCGCGCGTGGGCGTCTTCGGCTGCGGACCAATCGGCCTGCTCCTGGTTCAACTGGCGCGACTAGCCGGGGCGGATAAGGTCTTTGCCGCCGATCCGTTGCCTCACCGTATGCAGGCTGCACAGGACCTGGGCGCCAAATGTTGGGAGAGCAGTCAGGAAGTGGATGTGGCCTTCGAGGCGGCTGGCGAGGAGGAGGCCGTAAGCGCGGCTGTGAGCGCTATCCGGCCGGGCGGTCAAGTGGTGCTGATCGGCATACCGGCAAGTGACCGCACCGCGTTTCCGGCAGCGATGGCTAGGCGCAAGGAGGCCACGATTCAACTGGTGCGCCGTATGAAGTTTACTTATCCACGCGCCATTCATCTGGTCGAAAGCGGGCGGGTCAATGTGCGTTTCCTTGTTACCCACTCGTTTCCCCTCCAACAGGCACAAAAGGCCTTTGAGGCTGCTCGTTGGCGCGAGGGCCTGAAGGTCATCATCGAACTTGGACAAGGAGATTTCTAATGGCGAAATATGCGATTGGTGTTGATTTCGGCACGGAATCGAGTCGTGCGGTGCTCGTGGATGTGAGCAATGGCCGGGAAGTGGCAACAGCGGTGTACCTGTATGCCCACGGCGTGATTGACGAGAAACTTCCCATCCCCGAGAAAGACATCCGTCTTCCTCCTGATTGGGCGCTCCAGGATCCGGAGGACTATATTCGCACCTTTCAGGTTGCCATTCCGGCCATCCTGAAAGAATCCGGCGTGGACCCGGCGGATGTAATCGGTGTAGGGATTGACTTTACTGCCTGCACCATGCTGCCCGTTAAGGCAGATGGCACGCCGCTTTGTGTGTTGCCGGAGTATCGCGAAAATCCTCATGCCTGGGTCAAACTGTGGAAGCATCACGCTGCTCAACCGGAAGCCGACCGTATCAACGAAACGGCGCGGCAGATGGGACAGAAATGGCTCGACCGCTACGGCGGCAAAATTTCCTCGGAATGGTTCTTCTCGAAGGTATTGCAGATTCTGGATGAAGCGCCGGAGATCTACGCCGCGGCGGACCGTTTGATCGAGGCGGCGGATTGGGTTGTCTGGCAATTGACTGGCGTGGAGACGCGTAATGCCTGTACAGCCGGCTACAAGGCGATCTGGTCGAAGCGCGAAGGCTTTCCGGAGAGGGCGTACTTTAAAGCATTGGACCCGCGTCTGGAGAACGTGGTGGACGAAAAAATGTCGCGCCAGATTCGTCCTTTGGGAGAGCGTGCGGGTGGGTTGACAGAACAGGCCGCGCGCTGGACGGGGTTGCGCCCGGACACTGCGGTGGCCATTGCCAATGTGGATGCACATGTGGCTGTGCCGGCGGCGACCGTTACCCAGCCCGGGCGGATGGTGATGATTATGGGAACCAGCATTTGTCACATGGTGCTCAGTACGGAAGAGCGGATCGTGCCCGGCATATGCGGCTATGTGGAGGACGGCATTATCCCCGGTTACTTTGGCTATGAAGCCGGTCAGTCCTGCGTGGGCGATCATTTTGCCTGGTTTGTGGAAAACTGCGTGCCGGCTGCCTACGAACGCGAGGCGGACGCGCGTAACATGGGCATTCACCAGTTGCTGGAGGAGAAGGCGTCTCGCCTCAAAGCCGGCGAGGCGGGACTGCTCGCCCTCGATTGGTGGAACGGCAACCGCTCCATCCTGGTAGATGCCGACCTGACCGGCCTCTTGCTCGGCGCGACGCTGTTGACCAAACCGGAGGAAATCTATCGCGCGCTGATCGAGGCCACTGCCTATGGCACGCGCGTCATTATTGACACTTTCCAACAGCATGGTATCCCGGTCGATGAACTGGTCGCCTGCGGCGGCTTGCCGGAGAGAAACAAACTCCTCATGCAAATCTATGCTGACGTGACCGGTCGCGAAATCAGGGTGGCCGCCTCCAAGCAGACACCCGCCCTGGGTGCGGCAATGTTCGGCGCTGTGGCGGCTGGCGAGTCTGCCGGTGGTTATGATTCCATTTACGATGCGGCCCGCGCGATGGCACATCTCAAAGATGAAGTCTTCCGGCCCATCGCAGCGAATCAAAAAATATACGACCTGCTCTACGCGGAGTACTTGCGGCTACACGATTACTTCGGGCGCGCCGAGAACAATGTCATGAAGACACTCAAGAAAATCAAAGCAGAGGTCAGAAATGTTGCTTGAGAATTTGCGCGCGCAGATTTGTCGTTTGCATGAAGAACTGCAGCGCAACCATCTAGTCGTCTGGACTTCCGGCAACATCTCCGGGCGAGATGTGGAGAGTGGCCTGGTGGTCATCAAGCCCAGCGGCGTCCGCTACGAAGAGTTGACCCCCGACAAGATGGTGGTCGTTGACCTGGACGGCAGGGTGATCGAGGGCGCTCTCAAACCTTCCTCGGATACACGGGCGCATTTGTATGTATACCGTCATCGCCCGGATGTTAATGCTGTGGTCCACACGCACTCGCCGTTCGCGACGGCCTGGGCGGTGGTCGGGCGACCGATTCCGGCCGTATTGACGGCCATTTGTGATGAATTTGGCGGCCCCATTCCGGTCGGTAAGTATGCTAAAATAGGCGGCGACGACATCGGGCGGGAGATTGTTCGCTCGATAGGGAATAGCCCGGCAATCCTAATGCAAAATCACGGCGTCTTCACGGTTGGTCGTACGCCGATAGAAGCGGTTAAGGCGGCGGTCATGGTCGAGGACGTTGCCCGTACCGTCTTTTATGCCGTGCAATTGGGCCAACCGCAGGACATCCCACCTGAAGAAGTCGCGCGCGCCCACCGTCGCTATCTGGAAGAATACGGGCAAGGCGCGTCATCCTACCCCAACGGTGAGTAGCATGATCACGAAATCTCTCTCCTCACGAGCGATTAACACACTGCGCTTTCTCTCCGCGGACATGGTGCAGCAGGCGAACTCCGGACATCCCGGCTTGCCGATGGGGTGCGCCGCTCTGGCTTACACGATCTGGACCTGCCATTTGCGTCACAACCCGCGCAATCCCGCCTGGCCCGGCCGCGACCGCTTTATCCTTTCCGGCGGACACGGCTGTGCTCTTCTCTATGCCCTGTTATATCTGACCGGTTACGATATCTCGCTTGACGAACTGAAAAACTTCCGTCAACTGGGCAGTCGTACTCCCGGTCACCCTGAGTATGGTTTGACCCCAGGCGTGGAGGCGACGACCGGCCCTTTGGGGCAAGGTTTTGCCAACGGCGTCGGTATGGCCATCGCGGAAGCGCATCTGGCAGCGGAGTTCAACCGGCCCGGCCACGACATCATCAATCACTACGTGTATGCCATCGTCACCGACGGTGACCTGATGGAAGGTATCACGGCCGAGGCTGCCTCGCTGGCCGGCCATTTGCGCCTGGGCAAGCTGATTTACCTCTATGACGACAATCGCATTTCTATTGATGGTTCTACCGACCTAACCTTTACCGAAGACCGCGCGGCGCGCTTTGTTGCCTACGGCTGGCAGATTTTGCACGTTGCGGATGGCAACGATGTGGAGTTGATTGACTCGGCCATCCGCGCGGCCAAGATAGACCCGCGTCCGTCGCTCATTCTCTGCCGTACGACCATTGGCTACGGTCTGCCGACCAGAGAGAATACCAACAAGGCGCATGGCGAACCGCCCGGCGACGAAGAACTGGAGGGCGCCAAGGAGAAACTCGGTTGGCCGAAGGAACCGCGCTTTTTCATCCCCGAGGATGTGTTGGCGCATTTCCGTCTCGCCGTCGAACGCGGCGAGCGACTGGAACGGGAATGGAGGGACAAACTGGATGCGTATCGTCGGGCGTTCCCCGAGGAGTACGCAGAACTGGAGCGCCGGCTAAGCGGGCGACTGCCGGCCGGGTGGGAAGCAGCCCTGCCGACCTTTCCACCAGATGAAAAGGGCATGGCGACGCGCGTCTCTTCAGGGAAAGTCATCAATGCTTTGGCAGCGCGCATCCCCGAGTTGGTCGGCGGTTCGGCAGACCTGACTCCATCTACAAAGACATGGATTGACGGCAGCGCAGCCTTTCAGGCTGACAGGCGCGAGGGACGAAATTTCCACTTTGGCGTGCGCGAACATGCCATGGGCGCCGTTGTCAACGGCATGGCGGTGCACGGTGGTTTGATCCCCTTTGGTGCCACCTTCCTGACCTTTGCGGATTATATGCGTCCGCCGATTCGACTCTCTGCGCTGTCACACTACCCCAGCATCTGGGTGTTTACCCATGATAGCATTGGCGTTGGCGAAGATGGCCCAACGCACCAGCCGGTCGAGCATTTGGCCTCCTTGCGCGCCATTCCCAATCTGGTAGTGATTCGCCCGGCGGACGCGAACGAGACCGCCGTAGCCTGGAAAGTAGCCATAGCACGTCGTTCTGGCCCGACGGTGTTGGCGCTGACTCGCCAGAATGTGCCAACTCTCGATCGCACTCGCTTTGCGGCGGCGGATGGTCTGGAACGCGGCGCCTACGTGTTGGCAGACCTAGGAAAGGGAACTCCGCGCCTGATTCTCATGGCCTCCGGCTCCGAAGTACACCTCATTCTCCAGGCCGGCTTGGAACTGGCCTCCGGCCAAATGGGGGTGCGTCTCGTCTCCTTCCCGTCGTGGGAATTGTTCGCCGCGCAGGATGAAGCCTATCGTCAGAGCGTTTTGCCGCCTTCCATTAAGGCGCGACTTGCCGTGGAGGCTGGCGTTTCGCTCGGTTGGGAACGCTGGGTTGGCGAGCAGGGTGCTGTTTTGGCCGTCAATCGCTTTGGCGTCTCGGCGCCGGAAAAACAAGTCTACCGCCATCTTGGATTGACCGTCGAAGGAATCATCGCACAGGCGAAAAGGCTGTTGCGTTGATGGGTTTTCTTCTCCTCTTGCGCGGGAGCCGGGCGCGGAGCGCCCGGCTCCTGTGTTGCTAGGGTTAGGCTTGTCCCGGGCCTTTTACCTCTTATCCGGCCACCCTTCGAATATAGTAGAAAATTATTATAAATATTGACATTTTCTCTCTTTTTTGCTATACTTGCGGCAGCCTCGCGCACAGCTTGTTAGGAACCATGTTGGGGCTTCTTCAAGGAGTGTTTTATGTCTGATTTGGTTATTCGCAATCTTCATGCGAGCATTGACGGCAGGGAAATTCTCAAGGGAGTGGATTTAACCGTACGCTCCGGCGAGATTCACGCTATCATGGGGCCGAATGGCACAGGGAAGTCCACCCTGGCATATACCTTGATGGGACATCCTGCCTACACGGTGACCGAAGGGGAGATCTGGTTCAAGGGCCAAAATGTTCTGGAACTCTCACCCGATGAGCGCGCGCGGCTGGGCATGTTTCTGGCTTTTCAGTACCCGGTGGCGATCCCTGGCGTGACGGTGGCGAATTTTTTGCGCACGGCGTTGAATGCGCGTCGGCGCGCCCTGGACCCGCAGGACAAAGGTGTGCCGATTCCCGAGTTCCGTAAGATGTTGCGTGAACAGATGGCTCTCCTCAAAATGGACGCCTCCTTTGCCGGTCGTTATCTTAATGATGGCTTTTCTGGCGGCGAAAAGAAACGCGCCGAGATTCTCCAGATGGCGATTCTCAAGCCCGAAATCGCTATCCTCGACGAGACGGATTCGGGCCTGGATATTGATGCCCTGCGCGTCGTTGCGGAGGGCGTTAACGCCTTGGCCGGCCCGAATCTGGGCGTGCTGATTATCACTCACTACCAGCGGCTGCTCAACTACATCCGACCGCAGTTCGTCCATGTCATGCTGGATGGACGGATCGTCGAATCGGGTGGTGAGGCGCTGGCGCTGCATCTGGAGGAATACGGCTACGATTGGGTGCGCGAAAAGTACGAGAACGGCGCGCTGGCCGCGTAAGGAGAACCCCATGAGCGAAGAAATCCAGATTTTAGCTGAACTTGGCGAGTATCGCTACGGATTCTCTGACCCAGAGCATTACGTCTTCAAAACGCGCCCTGGATTAGACCGCGAAATTGTCGAACAGATTTCGTACATGAAAGGCGAGCCACGCTGGATGTTGGAATTTCGCCTGAAGGCCCTGGAGCACTTCCTGAAGCGCCCTATGCCCACTTGGGGTCCCGACCTTTCCAGTCTTGATCTGAACAGCATCTACTATTACGTCCGGCCGACGGAGAGGCAAGGACGCTCGTGGGATGAGGTTCCTGAGACCATCAAGCAGACGTTCGAGCGACTGGGGATTCCCGAAGCCGAGCGCAAATTCTTGGCCGGTGTGGGCGCGCAGTACGATTCCGAAATGGTTTACCATTCGATCCTGCAAAACCTCGAGAGGCAAGGCGTCATTTTCCTTTCCATCGAGGACGGCTTGCGTCAACACCCGGACCTTTTTCGCGAGCACTTTGGCACGGTCGTGCCCATCGAGGACAACAAGTTCGCGGCATTGAACTCGGCGGTCTGGTCGGGCGGTTCATTCGTATACGTACCGCCGGGCGTGAAAGTGGAGTTGCCCTTGCAGGCGTACTTTCGCCTGAACGCCGCCAATATCGGCCAGTTCGAGCGCACGCTCATCATCCTTGACGAAGGCGCCGAGGCGCATTACATTGAAGGCTGCACCGCGCCGCAGTACACCACCGATTCGTTCCACAGCGGCGTCATCGAGATCGTCGTCAAGCGCGGCGCGCGTTCGCGCTATACCACCATCCAGAACTGGTCGCACAATGTCTATAATCTGGTTACCCAGCGCGCGAAAGTTTATGGCGAGGCTGTCCATGAGTGGGTGGACGCGAATATGGGATCGAAGATTACCATGAAGTATCCCTCCTGTTACCTGATGGAGCCTGGCGCGCACGGGGAAATGCTCTCCATGGCGTTCGCTGGGCCTGGGCAGATTCAGGATGCCGGTTCGAAGATGGTGCATTTCGCGCCTTATACTACCAGCAAAGTGACCTCGAAATCCATCAGCAAGGGTGGTGGGCGCGCTTCCTATCGCGGCTTGCTCAAGGTGTACAAGGGCGCTCAGGGCGTCAAATCGACGGTCGTTTGCGACGCCCTCTTGCTCGATCCACAATCGCGTACGGATACTTACCCGTCTATTGAGATTGACGAGGACGACGTTTCCATCGGCCATGAGGCTTCGGTCTCGAAAATAGGCGAGGAGCAATTGTTCTACCTGATGAGTCGCGGTCTGGGCGAGGACGAGGCTACGACCATGATCGTCTCTGGCTTTATCGAGCCGCTGGTCAAGGAGTTGCCGATGGAGTACGCGGTCGAGATGAACCGCCTGATTCAACTCCAAATGGAAGGATCGGTGGGATAAGGGAAAGAGAATCAGGAGATTTCTTTTATGGAAGAGAAACCCCGCATTGTGATTGGGCGCGATCGCCGCGTGGAGATGACGCGTCGCGAGTTCTCTGTTACCGAGGGCGATTTGCCTGTTGGCGCCCTGGCCGATTACCATCGCGCGGCGTGGGAGACGTATCTCCGTCTGCCCTGGCCGGCGGCACATGAGGAGGCCTGGCGCCGAACAGATTTGCAGGCCTTGCCGGTCACGATGTTTCGTTTGCCGCAGGGAGCTCGCGCCGGCCGTCTGCCTGATGCGCCGGCGACTCTCACGCGCGCTTCTGCAGCGGGGCGTCCTGCCGGTCGGGTGCTTTTATCCCCTCGCGGCACGCGAGCAACGCTGGAGGCGAGCTTGATTCGCCAAGGTGTCGTTTTTACCGATTGGCGCACCGCAGAGCTCGACCATCCCGATTTGTTGCGCCGACTAGCCGGCGGACTGGTCCGCGCCGGCGAGGACAAGTTCGCGGCGTTGGCGGCCGCGCTGGCGCAGGATGGCGTGTTGTTGTACATCCCGAAAGGCGTGCAGGTTGAGCGTCCACTACACAGCATCCTGTGGGGGCCGGGCGCAGGACTGGCCTATTTTTCCCATCTGCTTATCTGGGTGGATGACGGCGGTGCGGCGACCTACGTGCATGAAATGGCTTCGCCGGACGAATCGGTCGACTCGTTCCATGCCGGCCTGGTGGAGGTCGTGATCGGCGCTAGGGCGCGCCTGACGTTCGTCGAGGTGCAGGCCTGGGGACGACACTTTTGGAATATCTCGCACGCGCGCGCGAGCGTTGCCTCGCAGGGCGCCTTGGATTGGATTCTCGGCGCCACCGGTGCGCGTCTGAGCAAGACTTTTGCTACGCTCGACTTGGTCGGCGAGGGTGCCAATGGGCGGATGTCCGGCTTTTATTTTGCAGATGGATCACAGCATGTGGATTACGACACGCGTCAGAATCACCTCGCTCCGCATACGACATCCGATCTGCTCTTCAAAGGGGCGCTCACCGAGGCGGCGCGAGCAGTCTGGCATGGCATGATCTACGTCGCGCCGGGAGCGCAGAAGACGGATGGCTATCAGGCCAATCGCAATCTGTTGCTCAGCCCGCAAGCGCGGGCGGATTCGATCCCCGGCCTGGAAATCTGCGCCGATGATGTCCGCTGTACGCATGGCGCGACGGTGGGCAAATTGGAAGAGGAGCCCCTGTTCTATTTACGAGCGCGCGGCATGCCTCCCTGGGAAGCAGAACGTCTTCTAGTAGAGGGCTTCTTCGAGCCGATCATGCAGCGCGTTCCTGTGGAAAGTGTACGCCTTCGCTTCCAGCGAACCATTACCGAGAAGATCGCCTCTCGTCAGACCGATCATTCTGCGCGATAATTCATCGTGAGACGTCGCCTGGAGAGGAAGCAGATGGATTTGTTGCGAGTGGCGGGGCTGTCCGGAAGTCTGCGTCAGGCTTCCTATAACACGGCACTTTTGCGGGCGGCGGCGGAACTGATGCCGCCGGGGATGCACCTGATCTTCGTGGACGTTTCTTCGTTGCCTCTATACAATCAGGACATGGAGGACCCTTTCCCGCAGACCGTAGTAGAATTTCGCACCCGGTTAGAACAGGCGGACGCCGTCCTGATTGCTACGCCGGAGTACAACGCTTCCATTAGCGGGACGTTGAAGAATGCTCTCGATTGGGCTTCGCGTCCTCCCAGGCCGCCCTTGCATGGCAAACCGGTTGCCGTCATGGGCGCGAGTACGGGTAGTTTCGGCACGCTGCGCGCGCAATTGCATTTGCGCCAGATTCTCGCACACATTGGCGCCCTACCGCTGGGAAAGCCGGAAGTGCTCATTGCCCGTGCAGATCAGGCCTTTGATTCTGAAAGACGGTTGGTAGATGAAACCGCGCGCGCATTCTTGCGCGATTTGTTGATTGCCCTCGCCGATTGGGTGCAGAAAGTTCGTTAACGCCTGGCTGTCCGGACCCGCATATGGTGTGTCAAACCACTTCCAAGTTCGCGTTTCCCTGCTCGCTATTCCTGTAACTGAGGGAGGCTCCATGAGTTCGTATTCCTACATTCGTCCTCCTAACACCTCGCAAGCCTTTGAGGTCGGCGATGTCGTCGAGGCGTTTTGCGACCACGAGCGAAACAAGGCGCGCGTGCGCGGCTGGCTCAAAGGCATTGTTGTCCAGGTGGACAACAAAATGGTCGCTGTTCAATTCCGCACAAACGTCTTCTTGACTGATGGCTGGATGGTGCCGGATCGCATTCTTTGGTTCCCAATTCACTCGGGGCATTTGCGTCCGGTGAAGGAAGAAGAAGACGAAGAACAGGAAGTTCCGGATTACTAACCATGTCGGTAGATTTTGCCGCGCTGCGCGCCGATTTCCCCATTCTCGCTCGCCGAGTAGGTGATGGGAAGCCGCTCGTGTACCTGGACTCGACGGCGACCTCGCAGAAGCCGGTATCGGTGTTGCAGGCGATGGATGAATTCTATCGCTGTTGCTATGCTAACATCCATCGCGGTATTCACACGCTGGCCGAGGAGGCAACGGAGTGCTACGAAACGGCGCGGGCGCGCGTTGCGCGCTTCATCAACGCTCCGACTGCATCCAGCCTGGTTTTCACGCGCAATACAACGGAGGCGATCAACCTGGTCGCCTACACCTGGGCACGCGCCAATTTAAAGCCGGGCGACCGTATCTTGCTCACCGAGATGGAGCACCACTCCAATCTAGTTCCCTGGCAGATGCTGGCATCTGAACGCGGCGTGGAACTGGACTTCGCGCCGGTCACCCTCGACGGTTTGCTCGACATGGAGGCCTATCGCCTCTTGTTGCAGCGAGCGCCAAAACTGGTGGCATTTACCCACATGTCGAACGTTCTGGGCACGATTAATCCGGTTACAGAGATGATTCGCTTGGCGCATGCGGCGGGTGCGGTCGTTCTTGTGGACGGGGCGCAGTCGGTGCCGCATTTGCCGGTGGACGTGCAGGCTTTGGATGTGGATTTCTTGGCCTTCTCGGCGCATAAGATGCTCGGCCCCAGCGGGATCGGCGCGCTGTATGGGAAACCTGCTTTATTGCAGGCCATGCCGCCTTTCCTCGGCGGCGGAGATATGATTCGGAGTGTGCAGTTGCGTTCCTTTCAGGCGAACACTATCCCGCATAAGTTCGAGGCCGGTACGCCGGCCATCGCCGAGGCGGTCGGCTTTGGCGCGGCGGTAGCGTATCTGGAGCGACTCGGGATGGGTGTCATCGCTGCCCACGAGCAGCGCATCGTCTCCTACGCGTTGGAACGCCTTGGGGAGATTCCCGGCCTGCGCGTTCTTGGCCCAGCGGCGCCTCTGCGCGGCGGGGTTGTCGCCTTTTCGCTAGCAGGAGTTCACCCACACGACGCGGCACAAATTTTGGATCGCCATGGGATTGCCGTACGCGCCGGTCACCATTGCGCGCAACCGTTACACGAGAAATTCGGCCTCCCTGCTACCACGCGCGCTAGTTTTTACATCTATAATCTGGAAGAGGACGTGGACAGACTCGTGGAGGGGATTTACGCCGTGAAGAAAATCTTCGGTTGACTGTCCCGATCAGGACGTGACGATGGATGATTTCTACCGCGAGTTGATTATCGAACGCTACAAAACCCCTCTCTATCGCGGTCGTCTTGAGCCACACGATATTCGATTCGTGGATGAAAATCCCCTGTGTGGCGATCAGATTGAGGTGACGTTACGCGTCGACGCGCAGGGGCGAATTTGCGACGCGCGCTTCGATGGTCATGGCTGCGCCATATCGCAGGCTTCGGCCGATTTGTTGATAGAATCCGTCATCGGTAAGACGCTGGAGGAGGTCAAGCAACTGACCCGCCAGGACGTACTGGATTCGCTTGGCATTGAACTGGGGCCGGTGCGCTTGAAATGTGCGTTGCTTCCGCTCAAGGCGCTCAAGGCGGGCGTCTATGGCTTGGGTGAGGCTGGCGAGGAGTTGGTCGAGTAAGGGGAGAAGACCGGAGGAAGGCGCCTATGTTTGATTACACCGCGTTGGACGAACCGCAGGTCGAATTCTTTACAGTCGTACCTTTCGATCAGGTGCCATCGGGCGAGCGTCTGTTTCTTGAGATAGATGGTCGGCCAATTGTACTTTTCAACCTAGCCGGTCATCTGTTCGCGATCGGCGATGTATGCTCCCATGACCATGCTCCCCTGGGCGAGGGGGAACTAGACGGCGAGCAAATTATCTGCCCGCGACACGGCGCGCGCTTCGACTTGCGCACCGGCCGCGCGCGCTCTCTGCCCGCTGTGGCGGATATTCCTGCTTACCCCGTGCGCGTGCGCGAGGGGATGATCGAAATCGGTCTACCGCGCTCTTGGAAAGCAAGTTGAGAGGGCAAACCCTTGCCCTCCGGCCGGCTGTCCGGTGAGAACGGCAAGGGATCACGGCAGAAAAGATCCTCCCGAAGGAGGATCCAAGGCTGGGGGCAGAGGATTCGAACCCCTATCGACTGATCCAGAGTCAGTTGTCCTGCCATTGGACGAGCCCCCAGCGAAGCGGACTTATTTTACCATCCAACAGGGTGTTACGTCTAGGGCTGTTGTTGCCGCTGTGTGCACGCAAAAGCTATAGAACAACGCCTACAGGCGTTGTTCTACAGCGGCTGGCGCAAGAGCTAAGCGCTTGCCGGCAATCGTCCCGGTCAATCGGAGAACGCGCCCGACCAGGTCTCGAAGCGCCGCGCTCCGCGTTCATCGCCTCGGAAGAACGCCAGGTAGGTCAGCACCTGATAAGGGACGAATTTCTGTTCTTTCGGCTTGTGAACTGCTAGGTCGTAGTAAGTGTGCCAGGTGCCCGAGTTTAGGTAAATCTGGTTGGTCGGGTTAACCATGGCCGGCATCGTATCAAGAGGGACGATTTCGTGGTGATGGGTATGCCCATACACGATGAATTGCGCCTGGCGTTCGAGGAACGCACTCTCTCGTAAGGCATTTTGCGTAAACGAGAGGTTGCTCGTGCCGGTTTTGCGTTGGATCCAAAGGACAATCTCGTCCAGTGTTTTGAAGGAGATACGGCGCGTCAGACCCAAGACGGCCTGGAAACCGTCCACGAAATCCACTTTGAATCGCCGATCTGCCTGACGGACAATATCTAGTTGTAGGAATTGAGCTGCCAGATCGTCCCAGATGGATTTGATCTTTCGCTGGAGCGTTGGGGGGACTCGATGCTGTCGCAGCTGACCAGAGACCCACAAAGGCGCGGCCAGGATGGGGCGGACGTTCACCAGTTCGCCCAGGGCGGTAATGATGGCTGGAGGAATATCGTTGCCCAACTGCCTGGCGACTTCGAGAGGAAATCGGTTAAGCACCTCCACGGCGAACGCGTCGCCGAGGGAGGCGAAATTGCGTCCGCGCGTTTTATCATAGTTAATAGGATCGTAACAATCGCCGTGTCGTGCATAGACACCGTAACGGCCGACGATGCGTTGGAGGGATGGCGATTCCTCGAGCGCATACGGAAACGGCGATGGTTCGTTCTCCAATCCTAAAGCAGCGATGATTTGCGCGCGGATTGCGTCGAAGGCGTTGCCGGGCAGGCGATAGTACCAATCGTGATTGCCGACCATGTAGTGAAAGCGTACAAGAGCCCGCTTTTCGCACCATAGCCCTCGGGCCGGCAAGCCGTGCCGGGTGGCGGCCGGCAGGCGAATCCCTTCCTGATGTAATCGTCGGAAAATGGCCAGGGCATCCGCGTTGGTCTTCAAGATCGCCCGCGTGATTTTATCGAGGGTGGCAGCGAATTCTGGCGCGGTTGGTTCGGTCCAGGGGCGGACATAGCCCGGGACGCCGATTGCTTTGTCGAGCCAGAGGATCGAGTGGAGAGGGTCGAGAATGTCGCCGAGCAGGAGAACATCCACGCTATCCACCGGTCGGTACAGACCGTTGCGCCAAGAGGCGTTGAACGCCAGTTCCTCAAGACGGTCAGCGAAGAGAAGGAAAGCGTTGGGTGAAATAGAACGCCCGCATGTGCCGTCGGTAAGGTGCAAGTCGCTGAGAATCACCAACATCGTTTTACTCCCCGGTTGCCCCGACTAGTCGTCTCCCTCTTCCGGAATGGCTGGCTGTTCCAGCCGAACAACCTCGCCGTGAACGTTGATGACGACGCGAAAGCCTATCATTCCAAGGTAGGCGCGCCCTTCCTCCGGAATGCCTGTTGCTAACAGTTTGTCGAATTGTTGCTCGATGTTCTTGAACTGTTGTGCGAGCATGGCTTTCGAAAAGATATCCTCCACGCCGAGCATGTTGGCGGCCTGTTCCGTTAGGATGTCTTCGTGGCCGGCAATTTGGGCGCGCATGATGCGCAACACCTGACGGTCGACTTGCTCCGAGGGGATATGGCGACGAAAGCCGGCGTCGTCCACGACGTAACAGGGTTCCTCGCCTACGTAGGCGATCTCGACGGAACGATCGTTCTCATCTACGATCAGGCCGGCGAATAAAGGTTGACGCGCCATGTCAATCGCTTTGCTTCCCTTCGATAATTGCCAGCAAGACCGCTGCGGCAATACCCAAACGGCGATCGAGCAAGCCCTGGCTATCCATGCTGAAATCCACGATCATCTGATAGGCAAATGGGTGAAACTTCTGCCGCAGGTCGGCGACGCGTCGGTTGCCAATCACAATGTCGTAATGTTGCGGCAGCAGGCTTCCTAGCAGCAGGCGGCGTAGAATCGCTTGCCTGATGCTGTCCTCGCATACCATGCCCAGAGGTTGATCGTTGGCATTCAGGATTTGCCATTCGTCGCGTAGCATCGATTTCCAGCCTTTGCGTCGCAATACACCCACTTTTTCGCCACTGGGTGCATCTATGACATCGTAGGCGGCAGCCCAATCGAGAATGTTGCGCGCTTTGATCAGCAGAATCTCCTGGGTTTTCGTCTCGTCGGTGTAGACACGAATGTCCTCGCGCAAGCGGAACATCTTTTGTTCTACGAACATGACCGGGTTGCCGACCCGATCGTAAAAGCGCAGTTTGCCTGTAAGCGCGAGAACCTGGCGTTTCAACAAAAAGGAAGAGTAGGTAAAAGCAGGATGCATCTCGTCTCTTAGTTAGGTTAGTAATGTACATTGACCAGGGTGCCAAGCGGCGCCCAGGCATACAGCCAAGCGGCGTCGTCAATCCGCATGTTGACGCATCCGTGGCTCATGGGCACGCCGAAGTTGTTATGCCAGTACGTTCCGTGGATGGCGTATCCTTTGTAAAAGTACATGGTATATGGCACGTCCGGCAGATAGTAGCCCGGCCCGGCCATGTCGGTGTATAACAGCTTTAGGTAGATACGATAGCGCCCTGTGACCGTGGGGTGCCGCGCCGTCCCTGTGGAGACGATAAAGGAAGCGACCAGGGTGTTGCCCTGGTAAGCATATAGGCGCTGGTTGCTCAGATCCACATCAATCCAGCGTTCGCCATCGGCGACGGGAGGAACGGGGCTAAAGTAGGGGAGCGCGGTATCGGTGGGCCACAATGTATTGGTGGGCGGGGGGGTAAAGGAGGCGGTGTAGGTGGCCGTTGGTGTAAAGGTAGGAGTAAACGTGGTGGTCGGAGTGGCGGTTGGGGTTGAGGTTGGTGTGTAGGTGGGTTTGGGGAAGCTGGCCGGGGCGCCGTGGAAGGAAGCCTGCGTTGGAGAGGGAAGTTGTTCTCCCAACCAGGCCGGCGCTGGGGTCAAGCCGCCGCTCCCTAGAGCCAATCCTCCTGCCGCGCAGAGCAGGGGAATCAGGAGTAGCCAAAGAGGAGAACGTTTGCGGCCGGACTTTGGAACAGGCGCGCGGCGCGGTTGTGTGGGGGTTGGGTCGGTGAGTGCAGGACGCGGCGCAGCGGGTGAAGAGGAAAGGCGGGGTAACGCCCGGCTGGGAGAAGTGTCCTCTAGGGGGAGGTTTGCCCGCGTCTCCTGGTTCAAGCGCGCCTGCGCCCAGAGCAGGCCCTGACGCGCGCGCTCGCTTTGAGGGTTGATTTGCGGAGCGCGTTCGAGGCAGGCGATGCTGGCGCGCGACGAGGATAAGGCGGCCAGCAGCAGCCAAGGCTCTTCCCACTGCGGCGCAAGGGTAGCCGCCTTCTCCGCCCAGCGCTGAGCGGAGTGCCGCTCGCCGCGTTGCAGCGCTTCTTGCGCTTGCTGGAAGGCCTGACGGGCCGCAGGAGAGTTGGCGTTCATGGCGTCATAGTTGCTATCGGCGCAACACTCTCGTTGTTGAGAAAGCACAAAATCCCGGCCGTCACACCGTCCGCCACGCGATCGGTGTGACGGATCAGGAAATCATAATCCAGGTTCAGGAAGCCGGTTTCGATGATAGCAGCCGGCGTAGCGGGATCCACCTCGTCAAAGGCATGGTATTCGGTCATATCGCGCGTGATACTGCCGGAATGGAACGACAGACCGGTGACTTTCCCGTAGCGATCGGTCAGGCAGGCAACCAAGCGCGTGGCGAGGTTAGGATCATGAGCGCCCAGCGCGGCGGCCACTTTGTACCCTGTTGCTTTATCATTGACGTACTCGCATGAGTCATTGTGAATAGAAAGCAGCACAGATGCCTTGTACCCTCGGAGGCGCGGGTCAAATTCTTGGAGCAATTCGACCTCATATCCCTGCGCTGCAAGTTTTTGCTGCACGAGCGTGGCGATAGCCAGATTCACCTGCGCCTCTGTAGTGCCGTTTGGACAGACTGCTCCTGAATCGTGCCCCCAGTGGCCGGCTACCAGACCGATGTTCAACTTAGGTCGCGCGGGAGTAAGGGCCGGCGGCGTCCTGGCGGTATCGGGTGTGGTCAACAGGCGAAGTCGGGAGTGTAAATCGAACGAAAAAATCTCAGGCGAGAAAGCCGTGAATAATGTTGCCAGTAAAATGGCGATGCTGAACATGGTCTGTAAGATGCGCCCGTTGCTTACCGTGGGGGAGGAGGAAGCGATGTCTTCCATGGGGACCGACTGTGTGAACGATAAGGTTGACGGTTTCCTTCTGAGATTGTATCATGAAAGCGAGTGAGGACGCATGGAAAAGTTGACGGAAGAGGAAAAGAGTTTCCTGCTGAAACTAGCGCGTCAGGCGATTGAATTGGCTGTGCGCGGTCGGCCGCTGCCTCCCCTCGATCTATCTAGACTGACGCCGGCACTGCGAGAAAACGGCGCTTCCTTTGTAACACTGACCATGGACGGCGAATTGCGCGGCTGTGTGGGCGCGCTGGAGCCGCGCCAACCTCTGGCGGAGGATGTGCGCGAGCACGCGGTAGCTGCTGCGCTGGAGGATTACCGCTTTCCGCCGGTCAGCGAGGCGGAACTCCAGAAAATCCATATTGCGATTTCGCGCCTGACGTTGCCTGTTCCCTTGCCATATACCGATGTACAAGATTTACTGGCGAAGTTGCGCCCCGGCGTGGATGGAGTCATCCTGCGCGATGGCTGGCGCCGTGCTACCTTCCTGCCGCAGGTATGGGAGAAGATTCCGAAAAAAAACGATTTTCTCGATAACTTGTGCTACAAGATGGGCGTCCCTCCCGATACTTGGCGGCGCAAACATCTGGACGTGTTGGTTTACGAGGTGGAAGAATTCCACGAATGAGGCCTGCGAAGACTTCTTCGCTCGTTTCGGCGCGCAGCAACCCCGGGCGAAACCAATTCGCTGTCTGCGTCAGCGCAAAGCGCGCCGGGAAGAAAGAGGCCCTTTCCTGGTGGAGGGGCTGCATCCAGTTGGGGAGGCCATGGAAGCCGGCTGTCAGGTAGAATCGCCGGTGTATGCGCCTCGGTTGTTGATGAGCGAATTCGGTTGGAGACCGGTAAAGGCTCATGCGCAGAGCGGAGGGCGTTGCGCGGACTTGTTTGTTGCCTCGCTGACCGAAAAGGAAAACCCACAGGACGTCTTGGCCGTTGTCCGCCAACGACAGAAAACGTTCTTCTGGAAAACGCTAGTGGCTCCTTCCCTCCTTGTCGGCTTGCGTGGCTTGGGCGCGCAAGCATGGCTGTTGTCTGGCCGGCTCTTCTGCCTACGCGGATGTCCCTTACCGTACCTTGCGTTGGGACGGTCAACCAACGATTCTGGCGCTCGACAACGAACGAAAAGGCCTCACGCCAGACCAGAAGCAAGCGTGTGATGTTGTTGGTCTCTATTCCCATGCGCGGCCGGGCTGGTTCGTTGAATCTCGGAATCTCGCTGTTGCCGTCGGCATTCTGTTGTATCAGATGATCGATCCTTAAGAAAAACAAGAGCGGTTGCGCACGCTCCTGTTGGAAATTCTTCTCTCAAAAGAATGCCCCTGTCTCAGTCGCTGAAGAGAGAGGGTTGCTTTGCTTAGAGAACTCCTCCTCGTCAGAATTCCTCCTCATCCCACATTTCCTCTTCCTCTTCTTCTTCCATCTCCTCATCTCCCCATTCTTCCAATTCCTCGTCTTCCCAAACGTCGTTATCCTCGTTCAATTCCTCGTTGGGAGCGTAAGTGGCACAACCGGAATCGGGATCAATCTCGATGGCTGCGGCAGAGCAATACCCCTCATCGAGAAAGACGCAATCTATATAGTGACAACGCACACGGGGCATACGACCTCCTAGTCGCTATAGAGAGTTTGTCGCATCAGCCGTGCGGTGGAGAGGAGGAGAATTAATGTTATCAGCACGGCAGAAATGATGCAGAACGGGCAAAAGGCCTGGATAACGTAGAACTCTAGATAGGTCAGGTAGGCAGAGAATGCCACGCCTGTCAGGCTGAGACCGAAGACTGCCAGCGGGCCATATTGAGCGAGCAACGCGGAACGCGGTTCCAACGCGAGGGCGCCTAAGATAATCAGATAAACCACCAGGCCAAGCGCCGAGACCGGAACGCCGGCAATTTCCGAGTAGGGACTGTTGTTGACTGTGAGACAGCCGGAATTGCCAACACACATCGCCTCGGTGCTGGTTATCTTGAGCACCCATAAGTAAAGAGCATCTGCCGCGCCTAAGGCCGCGAGCACGATGCCCGTCACTCGTAACCAACGGTCGATTCGGTTGCTGGAGGAAGGGAACTTTGTCGTTGCCATTGTCTCCTCCCACGTCGCGGACCATGGCCGCGTCCGTCTTCGGAGAGCCACCAAAGGGATTCGAACCCTTGACCTGACGTTTACGAAACGCCTGCTCTACCAGCTGAGCTATGGTGGCTCGCGAGCGGCAGGGATTATACCAGTTTTTCTTTAAAGCGCAAGAAATGGGCAACGTGCTTCGATGCTCTTCGGAGGAAGGCGCCGACCGGTCAATCTTCCATGTGACGAATGACGGCATCGCCGAATTCGGAGCAGCGGACCTCGGTGGCGTCTTCCATCAGGCGGGCGAAATCGTAGGTCACCGTGCGGGCGGCAATGGCGCCTTCTATTCCCTTGATGATGAGATCGGCTGCCTCCGTCCAGCCTAGGTAACGGAACATCATCTCACCGGAGAGAATCAGCGAACCGGGGTTGACCTTATCCAGGTTGGCGTATTTGGGCGCGGTGCCGTGAGTCGCCTCGAAGATGGCATGACCGCTTTCGTAGTTGATGTTTGCCCCGGGCGCGATGCCGATTCCTCCAACCTGCGCGGCCAGCGCGTCGGAAAGGTAATCGCCATTCAGGTTCGGCGTGGCGATGACGTCGTAATCGCGCGGACGAACCAGTACGAACTGGAGCGTAACATCGGCGATCGAATCCTTGATGAGCAACTTGGATCGCCATTTGCCGTCGCCATGCGTGGGCCAGAGCGCCAACGCCGACTCGACTTCAGCGCGGACTTCGGCCTGCCGCTCGGCGTTCATCATGTCGTAGCCTGGTTCAATCTTCCGCGCGTTCTCTTCCACGCTCAGCGAAGGGTCCTGTTCCTTGTTGCTCAGAACCCAGCTCTCGCGTTCGGTGACGATCTGCTCGCGGAACTCGCGTTTGGCTAGGGCATAACCCCAATCACGGAAAGCACCCTCGGTAAATTTCATGATGTTGCCCTTGTGCACCAGGTTGACGCTGCGCCGACCGTTCGCCAGCGCCCAGCGGATGGCCGCGCGCACGAGTCGTTCCGTACCTTGCTGAGAGATGGGTTTAACGCCAATGCCGGAAGTTTCGGGGAAGCGAATCCGACTGTACTCTTTAGGAAACGTTGCCCGCAACCACTCTTGAAACCGGTAGTTCTCCTCGGTGCCAGCGCGGAACTCGATACCGGCATAAATGTCCTCCGTGTTCTCCCGAAAGATGACCATGTCCACATATTCCGGGTGTTTCATCGGGGAAGGGACGCCGGGAAAGTAACGAACCGGTCGTTGACAGACGTACAAATCGAGTTGCTGGCGCAAGGCCACGTTGAGCGAGCGAATGCCGCCGCCGACCGGCGTGGTCAGCGGGCCCTTGATGCCGACCAGATACTCGGTGAACGCGGCGATCGTCTCCTCTGGCAACCAGTCGCCGAATTGTTTGAAGGCTTTTTCGCCGGCATACACTTCCAACCAGCAAACCTGTCGTTGACCGCCGTATGCCTTGGCGACCGCCGCGTCGAAGACGCGTACGGCTGCGCGCCAGATGTCCCTGCCTGTGCCATCGCCTTCCACGAAAGGGATAAGAGGGCGATCGGGGACGTGCAAGCGCCCATCGCGCATTTCGATTTTCTCACCGCCGCTAGGGCGACGAATCCTGTTGCCTGCCATGGTGCACTCCTAAGAGGGTTGTGTTTACCGTCTTGCACAGAAGAGGCGTCTAATTATAAGCAAAAAAACCAGCGTACTCTCCAGTTTCTTGCTATAATTTCATAGGATGCGCGCGAGCATTCATTGTTTCTCGGAGTGTTGGGAGCGGCCCTCTTTTCTGTTGCTATCCTGTTAGCCAAACACGCATTCTTGGCGAGGAGCTCACATGGACTTGACATTTATTATCCTTTCCTTGCTGATCATGGTTGTGGTCATCGTAATTTCCAGCCGCATGGGGCAACGGAAAAGGAAAGAGATAGACAGCCATGCAACACGACTAGCAGGCGCCATTTGGGGCTGGGCTACCGTTCTTTCCGCAACCAGCGCGCCTGCACAAGGGAAGGATATGATGCGCGTGGAAATGGAGTTGGAAGTCCATGTGCCGGGTACAGCACCATACGCCGCTCGCACGGTCTGGATGGTGAATCCGGAAGCCATGGCATACTTGGCGGTTGGCAAAGATGTAGCCGTCAAGGTCAATCCGAACAGTCCAAAGTATGTCTACCCTCACGCTTCCTGGGCGACTTTGGTTGACTAAGGGCTTAGTCGAGTAATCGCAGGCTGTTCTATAGGTACGGGATAAGAATCCATCTCGATTTCGGACGGCTTCTATACTTAACTTTCTAGATCATCTGCGAATTTCCAGAGAAATCGCCATGGGATGCTTTTCCATGGTTCAGGGGTTGAATTCAGGCCGACGCGCGGCGTCGTCTCTACGGACGAGGCGGGCGCCGTGCGCCCCGGCTCAATCCATAGGCCGCTAGCCGGCGTACACAGGTCGACGCCGTTTAGGGCGCCGTCAATGCCCAGGGCCTGAGTCAGTTTGGCTGGGCCGTTCGTGTCGCGGCCGCCCCGGCGCCGGGCGATGATTTCCATCCCTTCAACGGGAAAGATGGCTCGAATCAACACCGCAGCCGGCAGGCCGATGGCTTCCGTCACCACGTTCAGACACCAGTGCATTCCGTAAGTGAAGTAAACATAGGCGTGCCCGGGCGGGCCGTACATGACCGCGTTGCGTTTTGTCTTTCCCGAACGGGCATGGCAGCCGAGATCGTCCTCGCCGATATAGGCTTCGGTCTCGGTAATCAGCCCTGCCAGCCTGATGCCGTTGAGGATACGTACAAGCCGCGTTCCCAGCAGGCCACGTGCTACCTCCAACGTGGGCCGGCTGTAGAATTCGCGCGGAAGCGCGAGCGAATGCGATCGATCAGAATCCACAGGCGCGATTATAATCGTTCTTCGTGTTGCTATAGTCGTCTCTGCAGGACAGCAATTCTCTGGTATGATGAAAACAACGCTTTTGTTCAAGTGGATTCGAGATGCACTTGATTCTTGCTTCGAACTCGCCGCGCCGGCGTTTTCTATTGAGTCTGCTTGATTTGGATTTCATCATTCAAGCAGTGGAGGTGGACGAAACGCCCTGGCCTGGTGAATCGCCGTCGGCGTACGTCTTGCGCCTGGCGCGCGCCAAGGCGCTGGCTTGCGCCGATGGCCGGAGCATGACTCTGGCGGCCGACACCGCGGTTGTGGACGGCGAGAACATCCTGGGCAAACCGCGCAACGCCGTTGAAGCTGCTGCAATGTTGCGTTGTCTGCGTGGGCGCGTCCATCAAGTCTACACTGCCTTGGCGCTTTGGACGGGCGCGCGCCTTCTGACCGATTGGTGTGGAACGGACGTACGTATGCGTGAATACAGCGAGGAGGAAATGGAGAGGTATATCGCCAGCGGCGATCCGATGGATAAAGCCGGCGCGTATGCCGTGCAACATCCGGATTTCCGGCCTGCGGCGGCAGTCCAAGGTTGCTATGCCTGCGTGGTAGGCTTGCCGCTTTGTCATCTCGTTCGCCTATTGTGCCGGGCCGGCTTGGATATATCCACCAACGCGCCGGCGCGGTGTCAGTCGGCGTTTGACCATTCTTGCTCCATCTATCCTCTCCTCTTGCGTGAGGGGATAACGACAACATCTCGTTTTGCCTCGCGGTTGTAACCAAAGGTGATTTTCCATGAAAGCACAACGTTGCTCTCTCTTTGTCCTCTTGATTTTGTTGCTAGTTGCTTGTGGACGTGGAGGAAATGGCGCTGCCGTTGCTCCCCCGACTTTGAAGCCGCCCTCGGTGGATACCACTCCCGTCCCAAGTGTAGAGGCGGCTATGCGTGCCTTCTTGGAGGCTTATAAGGCGGAAGACTACGCGGCCATGTATGCCATGTTAAACAAGGCCAGCCTCGAGGCCATCAACCCGGATGACTTCTCGAAGCGGTATAGAGATGCGCTGATTGCGATGAATGTGCGCGAGATCGAGTATGCTCTCCTCTCTACCCTGACCAACCCACAAACAGCACAGGCCGCTTTCAACCTGACCTATAAGACCGCCATTTTGGGTGAGATCAAACGCGAGAACCTCGTGGCACATTTCAATCTGGAAGACGGCGCCTGGCGATTGCAATGGTCTGAATCGCTCATCCTGCCCGAATTGGCAGGCGGCAACACCTTACAAATCGAATATCGCATTCCCGCGCGCGGCGATATTTACGACCGCGCAGGCAACGCCATCGCTACGCAGAGCGAGGCGGTGGCCTTGGGGCTGGTACCCGGTGAGATTGATCCAGATCAGGAAAGCTTTCTGTTGAATGTCTTATTTCAACTTACAGGTTTGCGACCGGATACGATTCGGGAGCGTTACGCCTATGCCCAGCCGGACTGGTACATTCCGGTGGGTGAGATTTCCATGGAGGAATACAGCGCCAACCGAGGCGTACTGGCTTCGCTGCGCGGCCTGGTCATCAGCCCTTACGAGGCTCGTTATTATCAGCGCGGAGGCATTGCGCCGCATGCCGTCGGATACACGCTGTACATTTCTAGGGAGGAACAAGATAAATACCGTCGGCTGGGCTATCAAGGGAGCGAGCGCGTCGGGTTCGATGGGATTGAACGCTGGGGCGAATCGTACCTGGCGGGCAAACGTGGCGCGACGCTCTATGTAGTGGATCCCGCTGGCGCCGTTGTTTCCGTTCTGGCGCGCACCGATCCAGAACCGGCGCAATCCATCTACTTGACTATTGACCGTGACTTTCAACGTCAGGTGCAAGAGGCTTTCGGCGGTCTGTCTGGCGCGGCGGTGGTCATCGAATTGAATACCGGGCGTGTGTTGGCGATTGCCTCCTCCCCCGGCTTTGATCCGAATATCTTCGAGCCAAAGAACCGGAATGCCGCCACCCTCTACGAACTTTTGCAGCAGAATCCCAATCAACCGCTCTTCAATCGCGCGACGATGGGACAGTATCCCCTTGGCTCTGTATTTAAAATTATTACGATGGCGGCTGCGCTCGAAAGTGGTCTGTACTCCGTCGATTCCACGTACGATTGCCAATATGAGTTCAAGGAACTCTTCGACCGCATACTCTATGACTGGACGTGGGACCGCTGCCAAAACGAAGTGCGGACGATGGGCGAGTGTAAGACCAAACCCAGCGGCCTATTGACCTTGCCGCAGGGTCTGATGCGCTCATGCAACCCCTGGTTCTGGCACATTGGCCTTGCCTTGTATCGTCAGGGCAAGGGAAATCTGATTGCAGAGATGGCGCGCGGCTTTGGCCTCGGGCAGGCAACCGGCATTGAGATCGAAGAAGCGGTGGGACATTTGGCCGCGCCGAATAGCGAACTAGCCGCGACCAATATCGCCATTGGTCAAGACCCGATTCTGGTGACGCCGTTGCAGGTAGCGGCGTTTACCGCAGCGCTTGGCAATGGGGGCACGCTCTATCGTCCGCAATTGGTTGAAAAAGTACAACCCATTAACGGCGCGCCCACGCATCAATTCGCGCCGGAGGTGGTCGGTAAACTTCCGCTCTCGCCGGAGAATCTGAAGATCATCACCGACGCCATGCGCGAAGTTGTGGAGAATCCAAAGGGCACGGCGCATCATCGCTTCCGCGGCCTCAACATTCCAGTTGCCGGCAAGACAGGCACAGCCGAATCGGGGATTGCCGGATATCCCCATGCCTGGTTCGCCGGTTTTACTTTGAAGAATGCTCCGAACAAGCCGGATATCGCGGTTGTCGTCTTCGTGCAAAACAAAGGCGAGGGATCGGATTACGCTGCTCCTGTCTTTCGTCGTATTGTGGAAATTTACTTCTATGGGCGCCCGCAGAGTCTCTACTGGTTCGAATCCAACATTGGTATTACGGAGACGCCTACTCCGCCGGGATGGACACCACAACCCTGACCATGCGAGGAGCAGAATGCAGGGTAAGAGCAACGATGTCTGATTGCTTGCCTGGTCTGGTTATCCGCACGCAATCTGGTTTCTTCACGGTCCAGACCTCCGACGGTGCGTTGACCTGTTGCCTGCGTGGTCGCCTCAAGCGAGGGCCTCGTCTGGGCGATCTTGTCGCGATTGGCGATCGCGTTCGCGTCTCGCTCCTGCCTGATGGCAGAGGCGTGATCGAGGCCGTGGAACCGCGCGTGCGCGCTCTCGTTCGTCTCGATCCACGCCCCCAGGGAGTCTATCGGCAAGTCCTGATCGCTAACCCTGATCAAGTTGTCTGCGTTTTCGCTTGTGCTCAGCCCGAACCCCGCTTGCGTATGCTCGACCGGCTGCTGGTCATTGCTGAAAAACAGGGGATTCCGGCGATCGTTGTTGCCAATAAGATGGACCTTGTTGGGCGGGAGCAGGCCGAACGTCTTTTTGGACTCTATCCACCGATTGGATATCGGGTCATGTACACCTCGGTCAAGACGGGCCAGGGGCTGGATGAATTACGACAAGCATTGCAGGGGAAAATCTCGGCGCTGACCGGGCCGAGCGGCGTAGGCAAGTCCAGTCTGCTTAATACCTTGCGACCGGGTCTAGGCTTGGCCGTGCGCGAGGTCAGCCGGGCCGCCCACAAAGGTCGTCATACCACCACGGTTCGTCAGATGTTCCCCTTCGATGGCGGCTATGTGGCCGATATGCCCGGCATGCGCGCTCTGGCCTTGTGGGATACGACGCCAGAAGAACTGGACGGCTATTTCCCTGAAATTGCGCCGCTGGTGGCGCATTGTCAGTTCAGCAATTGTACGCACATGCACGAACCCGGCTGCGCGGTGCGCGCCGCGGTGGCGGCAGGAAAAGTCCATCCTCAACGTTACGAATCCTACCTTCGGCTGCGCGCAGGAGAGAAGGAATGACGGAAATGTGGCAAGCACAGGGGAAGATTGGTCTGCATCCGGGAAGTTTTCTGTAAATGGCGTTTCAAGCGATTCTCAGGCTATACTTTTACCGACTCGACCGTGAGAGGACATTTGCCTTTCCCTGCTCTCTAGTGGTTGCGAACATTCCATGGTGAATTGGAATCTTCTGGGTCACGAGTGGGCTGTAGAGATGCTGCGTGGACAGATCCGACGCGGTACTGTGAGCCACGCTTATCTCTTCGCAGGTCCGCCCGGCGTGGGACGTCGGACGCTGGCTTTGCGCTTTGCGCAGGCGTTGCTCTGTCCAGAGGCCACGCAGCCGGGCGAGCCATGCGGGGTTTGTCGAACCTGTCGACAGATCGAGACCATGCAATATCCCGATTTGACGGTCGTCCAGGCTGAGAAAGAGGGCGGAGTGCTGCGCGTGGAGCAAGTGCGCGCGGTGCGACAGAGCCTCGCGCTCAAGCCTTATCAGGGCCGTTACCGTATTGTGCTCTTTCTGCGTTTTCAAGAGGCGCACCCGAGCGCGGCCAATGCCCTCCTCAAAACGCTGGAGGAAGCGCCGACGCACGCTTTGCTGTTGCTTACTGCCGATTACGCGGAGCAACTCCTGCCAACAATAGTTTCCCGTTGTGAGACGTTGCACCTGCGCCCTTTGCCGTTGGAACGAGTGGAAAGCTGGCTGAAAGGGCGCCTGGAGACCATTCCTGCAAAGGATGATACCTTGCCCCGCTTGCTGGCGCATCTCAGCGGAGGAAGGCCGGGTTATGCGTTGCGATTGCTTTCCGACGCCGCGTTGCTGGAGTTTCGTCGTCAGCATCTGGATACCATACGCGCCTTGCTCGCCGCGAACTGCCGTCGGCGCTTTTTCACCGCAGAATTGCTCGCCAGAGATAAGGAAACGTTACGCGCCGTGTTGTTGCTTTGGTTGTCTTACTGGCGCGATGTGTTTCTGCGGATCAGCGGTGCCGCGTTGCCGGTTGCCAATCTGGATTACGCCGAGGAAATCGAAGCCCTAGCTGCTCGTTTGTCTTTAGGGGAGGCGCGTCGCCTGGTGGAGGAACTGGAGAATGCGTTGAAACGATTGGAGAAAAACGTCAACGCGCGCCTGTTGACGGAGGTGTTGCTGTTGAACTGGCCTAAGATCGTGCCCTGAGTTGCGCTTTTTCGCGAGCGGCGATACAATCGGGCAACCTAGCCCTGGAGTGTTGCGATGAAACGACCGATTCCACCAGTCAAGGGTACACGCGATTTCTACCCGCCTCAGATGGCTTTCCGCAATTGGTTATATGCCACCGTGCGGCGGGTGTCCGAGTCGTTCGGTTATCAGGAGTGGGAAGCGCCGATGCTGGAAAGCCTGGAATTGTACGCGGCGAAATCAGGCGAGGAGCTGGTCAAGAAACAATCCTATGTTTTCGTCGATCGCGGCGGTGACGAAGTTACGTTGCGGCCCGAATTGACCCCTTCGCTGGCGCGCATGGTGGTGCAGAAACAAGGGGAACTGGTCTTTCCTTTGCGCTGGTGGTCTTGGGGCCCCTTCTGGCGTTACGAGAAGATGCAGAAAGGGCGCGCGCGCGAGTTCTTTCAGTGGAACGTGGACATGCTGGGGGTCAATTCACCGGAAGCTGATGCAGAGCTGATTGCCGTTGCTGCTGCCTTTCTGCGAACGGTAGGCCTGACGCCGCAACAGGCGCGCATCTTTGTCAACAATCGTCGCTTGATGGAGGCGGAATTCGATGCTCTGGGAATACCCGTGGAACGACGCGGGGAGGTCTCCGCGCTGGTGGACAAGCGCGATAAGATGGAAGCCAAGGCCTGGGAGTCTTATGCTCGCGAACTCGGCCTGAACCAGAGACAATTGGAGCATCTGTTAGCTTTGCTGGCCGATGGCGAACGCTGGAAAAACTCAGATGAACTGCGGCGTCTTTTTGCCGCGCTGGAAGCCTTGGGCGTTCGCGAATACGTCCAGTTCGACGCGGGCGTTGTGCGCGGGCTGTTGTACTATACAGGCACGGTGTTCGAGGCGTTTGATTTGACAGGCGGCGTGCGGCGCGCGATTCTAGGTGGTGGCCGCTACGATAACCTCCTGGCCGATGTGGGCGGTGAACCGCTGGCCGGCGTCGGCTTTGCTATGGGGGATGTGGTCATTGGGATCCTGTTGCAGGAATTGGGCTTGGCGCCGTCATTGCCTACCTTACCTGCATCGGTTCTGGTCACGGTCTTTGATGAGAAACACTGGCTGGCTTCGCTCTCGCTTGCCAGCGAACTGCGGCGCGCCGGCCTGAACGTGATCGCCTATCCGGAACCCGCGCGCCTGCCGCGCCAGTTCAAATTCGCCGACCGCATGGGGATACATTATGTCCTTGTCCTTGGCCCTGATGAGGTCGCCAACGACATGGTTACTCTCAAGGATTTGCGGCAGGGCGCGCAGGAAACCCTTGCCCGAACGGAATTGCTGAAAATCCTCCGCTCTCTTCTTTCCTAAGAATAGAGAAGGTTCGTGATGCAGTTTCCGCGCAAGGACAGGCCTCCCCATCGCAAAGGGAGGCCTGGTGCTCTGCTTGTAGTGAGAAGGGGGACGGCGCGTCTGGTCTTTTTGGAGCCATCCCTGGCGTTATCATTCTTGCGGCGTTGGAATCTTTGTCTTTGGCTTGGTAAACGTGAAGATCTCGCTCGTGCAAAAGATGACGCCATGGCTCAACATCGGGCTGACAAACCATTGGTATGGCCCCGCGTCTGGGAAAGATTCAATGGCGTGTATCTTCGATGTTCCTGGGCTGAGAAGATTGTTCAGCGCGCCGCCTGGCGTCACGATCGTCAGTAAGTACTGGGAGGCTCCGGGGTAGGCTGTCCAGCTAAACTCGGCGGCGGCTATGGCGGCAAATTCCGTTTGATTCTTCGGGGTCAGGAGGGTCACGCAGGTACCCGGCACAGGAGGCGGTACTGGATAGTATCCGAGCGTAAACTCAAACGTATCGGAGGTGCACAGGACGTTCGTGCCCGCGTAGGCGGTTACCTGCCAGCGATAGACGCCGTATTCCGTGAATCCTTCCATAAAGCGAGTCAGGGCGGTTGTGGTGGACATGAACCGCACCGTTGGGGTAGATGGCGGGGTAATGGCGACGATATATTTTGTTGCGCCTTGGACTGGGGTCCAGGTGAAAGCGCGCCCCCCGATTCGATGTACCTTGGCCGTATGCGGCGGGGTGAGGAGGCTCATACAGCCGCTGGACGATGGCGCGATTGGCGCAACGGACTCGGCTGTGCTGGTGGCGGTGGCGGCCTCGCCGGGAGCTGCCGCCGGAGTCTCGGCAGATGCTGCGGACTCGGCGCGAGTGAACGAAGCTGGTGCGCTTGTGCAGATGACCTGCGAGTCCGCGCCGAGTACAGTCACGCGCCATTGGTACACGCCAGGCTGAGGCAGGCTATCCAATGCGAGATCGAACTGATTCAACGGCGCAACCGTCGCGGTCTGCGTTCCATCAGGATGGGTGAAGAGGAGGAGATAGGCTGTAGCGCCGGCGTATTCCGTCCAGCCAAATTGCTCCTGTCCGCTGGCCGCCAGAGAGGCTCCATCTGCTGGCATAATCAGCATGACGCAAGGTGCGGCAGTTGCTGGTTGCTCGCCGCTTGCGGGGGGTAAGGTTGGGCTGGGCAAATCAACGGGAAGCGGTCCCAATGTGGCTGTGGCTTCCGATGTCGGTTGGGTCCCGCCTAACAGACCACATCCGCCAAGGATGAGCGCCATCGCCGAAGCGATACTGATGAGACGCATATTCATAATTACCTCCTTCTCCAAGATTGTATATTAAAACCCGGTTTTGTCCAAGCATTTCCGGCGTCTTTTCTGGCCGTTTTCCCCTTTTTTGAGCTGGGTTTCTACCGACCGAAAACTGAAAATCGAGGGCAAGACGTAGCAAAAAGAAATAAAGCCATGCCACAGCATGAGGGCATGACCAACGGCCAGCATGGTTCCCGCGGAATAAGCGAGACCTGTTCTCCAAGCACTCCATTGGCACGCTAAATCTCAAGTCGTCCGGGAAGACGCTGTTTTCGGCGTTTATGATGGAATACTACTTCGCCTGTTTCGCCGTTACAGGAGTTTGGGGGCTAGGGTAGGGAACTGTTCACCCTGGTGAAGGCGTTGCCGATAGTAGGGCCGAGCACGGTCAATACGGCGATAACAACAAGAGCAACCAGAACAAGAATCAAAGCATACTCGACCAGGCCCTGCCCTTTTTGCCGGTCATCGCGCAGCATGGTTCTCACCTCCTTTTCGATAAGGAATAGAGTATTATATAAAGATTTTACATCATCCCTGCGGATAGGAACATCACAGTTTCGTGAGTGATTCTTTGCTCGCGGCGTCGGCTGGCGCAACCCGGAGCGCTCTCGTGCCGGGCGCGACGGCAAACCGACGCATCTGTGGCGCTGTTCCCTACCTGCTAGCCTGGGCGCGCAGTCCTCTGGGAGGCGCCGATTTCCCGCCGGCGATGGTTTTGGAGCCTATAGGGGTTTTTCCCGCCTCGACGCCCGAAACAGCTTTCATTATGGGCCGATTGCTCTCGCTGTTCGGACGATCTATCATCTGTTAGAGAGATGCAAACGATAGGCGCTTCAAGGTTGTCAAAACACCAACGTTGTTGCGTTGCGAAGACAAAAGTTGCTCTGGTAGTTGAAGTTCAAAATGGCGCCGCGCTTTGTGGGTTTTTCCCCTGCAGTGGGTTCCCATATTACCGTCTTTGATGCTATGTGATATAATAACAAGGGAACCTTTCTATGGTTTCCACATCTTAGGGCCAGAAGTTTAAGACCATTCTCAAGGAGGTAGAAAAATTATGAAGCTGAGCGCGCCAAAGATCGTCACCTGGTGGATCGCCGTTCTCCTCGGCATCCTCGGCATCCTGGGCAAGGTGGTGGCCATTCCCATCCTTTCCCCTCTAGCGTTTTGGTTGGTGGTCATTGGATTGATTTTACTCGCCCTGGCCACTCTCGTTAAAGGTCTGTAACCCATCATAAAGCGGCGAGGAGGCGAGTGCGCTTTAGGCGTCTGGCCCCGCCAAGGAGCGCCTCGCCTCCCGTTGATTTGGGGGAAATTAGGCGCTCTCAGCAGTTCGGTTCGCGCCGCACAAGGTGCAACGCCGGTCCGCTGGTTGCGTGGCCGATTTAAACGAATTTTTCCATCCTATAAAGAACAACCGACGATGTCTCGAAGGGAGCTTGCCGGCCTCTCCGGAGAAGAGCATTTCATTCCCTAAATAGAGCATCGGAAAATCATGATCATCCGGCGCCAAAGGAGACTGTGCTGTGGCAATGTGACTGTCTCTGGGGTCTTATTTTCTGCTCCTTTGCACACATGGATCGGCTGTGTTTTTGATGCCTATGGCCGTTGAACTCGCCTTAATTCGAATCGAATAGTTTTATGCTTCAGTTAAGATAATTTAATACATAAATTCAATAAAATCAAGTAAAACCGCTTGACTCTTTGTAAAAATATAATATAATTTGCAAAAATGGAGGTGCTATGCTGTCATTCTACCAAGCCTATCAAGCGTATGAAAGGCGTTGGATGCGAGGGGAGCTGGCCGTGAGCGCGTCGCGTCGCGCTTACCTCCTTTGTCTGTGCGCCTCCTTCCTGTTGCGCCTTGCCGATCGGCTTGCGCGCGCCGGCAACGCTTTACAACGACGCTATGACCTAACTGCCTCTCCATTCCTTTCGTCTCCCCAGGAGAAGTCATGAAACCATCTCTGACCCGATGTCCTGTGTGTGGCGGAGAACTGACTGTTGTCCGCTATCGTTGCGACTCGTGCGATACGACCATCGAAGGACGTTTTTCCCATAATGCCTTCGCCAGTCTGACCGCCGAGCAGCTGGATTTCGTTGAAACGTTTGTGCGTTGCGAGGGAAAGTTGACGCGCTTACAGGAGGAATTTGGCCTCTCCTATCCCACGTTGCGCAATCGTCTGCACGAGGTCATCCGTGCGCTGGGTTATGAACCCGGCAAGGAGGAAAGCGTCGAACTTTCGGAAGAGAAGCGGCGCGCCATTTTGGAAGACCTGGACGCCGGCAAGATTACTGCAGAGGAGGCCATGCGCCTCTTGCAGGGAGAGGAGTGAACCATGCAGGAGCGAACAATTGTCGTTCACGAAACGCCCAGCGTTCATGTGGCAACCGTGCCCGAGGACTTGCGCGTGGCCGGTTGGGAGCGGCCAGAACTCGTAGCGCGTACTAGCGGCGAGACGCTTACGGTGGACGCCAGCGAGGGGCGCATCCAGATCGCCTGCGACGAATCGCTTGTGCTCTACCTGCCGCGGCGTTCCAGTCTGCACGTCGAGGCGGTTGGGGGCGATGTCAGCCTGCAAGCCCTGAGTGGGCAAGCGACTATCGGTCAGGTCGGCGGCGATGTGTCGTTGCGCGATGTGGGCGGCGAGGTGGCTGTCGAATCGGTAGACGGAGATTTCTCCGCTCGTCTGACGGGTACACTCGCGCTGGGTAAGATTGCAGGCGACATGGTGGCGCAAGGCGTGCGCGGAAACTTGACTGTTGCTTCGATCGGCGGCGACGTCTCGCTGCGCTCCGTGGAAGGGAAGGCGAGTATGGAGCATATCGCGGGTGACCTGTACGCTCGCAACGCGCGCGGTTCGCTGCGCGCCGGCGTTCACGGCGACGCTGCTCTCTACCTACTACAACCACAGTCAGGGAATGAATACCGCGTCGCTGCTGATGGCGATCTCTTGCTCCGTCTGCCTGCGGATGTCAACGTCCGACTATATCTGACGGCATCCAACGCGGAAGCAATTCACGTTGACTTCCCTGGGGTAACACTGGAGCCAGGTAAGGCCTCGCACGAGTTGACGCTTGGCCGCGCAACGCCGGCAATGCCTGTGATTTGCTTGAGCGCCGGCGACGATCTCGTGGTTACCAGTCGCTCCGACTGTTGGGATGCCATAGCCGATTTCAGTATGGGGATGCGTGATGGCATTGGACCGATTCCTATTCCTCCTGACATGCCGCAACGGATACGAGAGCGCGTACGCACTGCCACCGAACGCGCGCGGCGCAAGGTCGAGGCCGCCAACCGACGCATGGAAATCAAACTTGAGGCCACTTCCCGTCGCGCCGAGGCCAGGGCGCGTCGCAGGGGATTGCGCCTTTCCCCTGGGCAGGCCAGCGTGCACATCGGTCGCCGGGAATGGAATCTGACGCCGCGCGACGCGACAACGCCAGAGTCATCGCCTTCTGACGAGGAACGTCTTGTCATCCTGCGTATGTTGCAGGAAAAGAAAATCACCCCCGAAGAGGCCGAGAAATTGCTGGACGCACTGGAAGGCAAGTAGCCTTCCGCCCATGGTTTGAGGAGGCTTCCATGACGAACGAGGAACGCAGTCAAGTCTTAAAGATGATAGCCACGGTAAAATCACCGCCGAGGAGGGATGGAACCTGTTGCGCGCCCTAGAGGAAAACTGGCAAGACGAGGAGAGCGCGACCGAACAACCCCTGCCGTCCACCGCGGAAGGCACAGCGAGCGAACCGGAGGCCGTATTCCTGCGGGCGCGCCTGCACGGTACGGCGCGCCGCTTGTGGCGCATCCTATTATGGGTAGGGGTGGGCATGGTCATCCTGAGCGGCTGGGGAATGTATGCCTTGCTCGTCGCCCATCATCCCAATTTCTGGTTCTACTGTCTCATTGCGCCTTTTCTCCTAGGTGTGGGGCTGATCGCTCTGGCTGCCAACAGCCGCGCGGCGCGCTGGCTGTTCGTGGACATTCACCAGAAAGCAGGTGCAAAGCCCGGCCGTATCTTCTTGGGTTTTCCTCTGCCGCTGAAGTTTCTTGCCTGGGGAGTGCGCACGTTCGGTCACAACATTCCTGACGCGGAAAAAGCCAATGTGCGAGCGGCCGTCGAAGTGCTGGAAAGCGGTCTTGCCGGCGACGAACCCTTGATCATCCATGCCGACGAAGACGAAGATGGCGCATCTGTGCAGGTATATTGGGGATAGGTGCATGGCCAATATGGCTCACCCTATCGCAGAGGCTCGAAAACAACCCCTATTGAATGGTTTGATCCTGCTCTTCCTTTTGGCCATGATTCTTGCCAACCTGGGCGGGAACATGTACGGCCCCTTGCTCTCGCTCTACGTCAAGGACCTGGGCGCGTCTATCGAACAAATCGGTCTGTTCTTCACCCTGGCCTCTATTATCCCTCTTGCCTTGCAAATTCTCGGCGGTTGGATTTCCGATAACATAGGGCGCTTACGGGCGATTGCCATTGGCAGCATTGTGGGAGTGATGGCGTATCTGCCGCTTATTCTCGCCAATCGTTGGGAATGGTTATTGTTGGCCGAGGGACTGGGAGCGATTACCCGCTCGTTGGTTGGGCCAAGTTTCGACGCCTTCCTAGCCGAGCACTCGAGCGAAGCGAATCGCGCTCGCATGTTTGGCGTTTCCCAAATGCTTTTCAGCATTGTTGGCGTCATCGGCCCACTTCTGGGCGGTTGGATGGCGCAAGTGTACGGCTTCAAACTGATGTTGCTGGTTGCCGCCGGCCTCTACCTGCTGGCAACGGTGCTGCGTGTGGGCATGGCGCGCGAGGCCGCGCGGAACAATCCGAAACCATCCAATCTGGCCTGGAATGGACTGAAAGCCAATTTGTCGGCAATGATTGGCCTCCTTATGGCCGGCGGCGTCCTGATCTGGATTCTCATCACCGATGGCGTGCGTGACGTCTCTTTTGCCCTCTCCATGAACCTGCTGACGGTGTACGTGCAGGAGAAAATTGGCCTGACGCTTAGCCAAATTGGGATAACGAACAGCATCTTCGGCCTGAGCATGATGGTGACGCACGTGCCGGCCGGTTGGCTAGCCGACAAGGCAGGGGAACGCGTGGGAATTGCAACGGGATTTGCGTTAACAGGCGTCTCGCTGGGCCTTCTCGTGTTCCTGCCGCATGGTGCGTTCGCCCTGGCCTGTCTCGGCTGGGCAATAGCGGGCGTTGGGGTGGGGCTGATGTCGCCGGCGTATATGTCGCTCATCAGCAAAGTCGTTCCCTCCCACCTGCGCGGCACCGCGTTTGGGCTGTTTAGCACCAGCCTTGGGTTGATTTCACTGCCTGCGCCGTGGCTCGGTGGGTTGTTGTGGGAACGCGTTAGCCCGCGCTTCCCGTTCCTGATTACCTCTCTGGTCATTTTGCTCTCCATTATCCCTGTCTGGATAAAATTCAAATTGCCCGAAACGAATCTTGAAAGAGGAGGCTCAGATGGCCACTCCGGAAGAACGGATGAAAATCTTGAAGATGATTGAGGAGGGGAAGTTGACTGCGGAGGAGGGGGCCAAGCTCCTCGCGGCGCTGCGCAGCACCGATCGACCGGCCGCGGGCGGCGAGTTTGGGCGAGGCGGCGCGCGCTGGCTGCGCATCCGCGTCACTGAATTGGCGAGCGGTCGTTCGCGCGCCACCGTCCAGATTCCACTTAGCCTGATTGACGCCGGTTTGAAAATCGGCGCCCGCTTTGCTCCCGAAGTCGAGGGCGTCAACATGGACCAGCTCATGGAAGCCTTGCGCTCCGGCATGACCGGAAAAATCATTGACGTCACCGATGAGGTGGACGGCGAGCGCGTGGAAATTTTTGTCGAATAGATTCCCCGCCATAAACGTGCGCGCCTCCTCTCGGCCAACAGGAATGACGGGCTTGCTCGTCATCTGGAAAGGCCAAGTCATCTCCATTCTGGCATCCGGCATGAGCCGTTTTGCTCTTTCCATCTGGCTATTCCAGCAGACTCGTTCTGCAACAGCCATGGGCGCGATACAGGGATGCTCCCTCTTGCCATTCCTGGCGCTTTCTCCTCTCGCTGGGGCGCTGGTGGATCGGCGCAGCCGCAAGTTAAGCATGATGATCGGCGACATCGTCGCCGTTATCGCTACAGGCGGCTTTTCCCTTCTTACAATTGCCTGGTTCGCGCAGCCGGTTGCTCCCTTACTGGCCGGCCTGCTGGCAGATCGCTGGTTGGAGCCTTCTAGGATCGCAGAGACAGGTCTCTCCCTTCTCTTCCGCTATTGGGTTGGCGCGTCGCCGGGGTCGGGCATGGCGCTCCTGGTTATCTTTTGTGGAATCGGGATTGCGTGGACTGCTCTGGGTGGGTAACGCTGTCCCCGCTGTTCTCCATGTCGAAACGTTGTTGCCCGACTACGAGCGGTGATTCAGGAGCGGGGCTCCTGTCGATCATGCAAATTAACGGACGCGTTCTGCCAATCGGCAGCGCACGAAGAGTATGGGCGCGCCGCCGGCCAACCACAGGCCGATCAGGGCATAGCGCAGGAAACGCAATAGGTACGCCACAAATGTTTCCTCGGCAGGAGAGATGGCCTTCAGACCGTAACGAATCACCAACACGCCCGCAATGCCCAGCAAGTAACGTAGAAGGAGTCGCCACCATGGGCCTTGCGTCCGAAATCTGCCGGCCTGTTCCAGCCAGACCACTCCGGCCAGCAAGCCGAAGAGCGTCCCCCCTGTTGTCAACATGCTGTTTGCCGAAACCGCATCGCCGGCATAGGCAGCCCATTCTAGCGGGGGTTGCCAGTTCCCATTCAGCCGGAGGAGCAAAACTGCCGACGGAGTCATCAAAGCCAGCGAGGCCAAGAAAGCCAGGAGAATCTGCATCCTTGCCGGTTGTCGTTTGCTCCAGTTCGTTAGGGGATGCCAGGCGCGCACCGTTAGCCAGAGAAGCAACAGGCCGACCAACCAGCCAAGCAACACATCATGGGGGAAGTGAACGCCAAGCGAAAGGCGCGAGAGGCCGATCAAGAGCATCAACAGGATGGCCCCGGCCCAACCCCAGCGCCTCTTGAGGTAGGCGGCCATCATGCCCCAGACGGCCACCGCGTTCTGTGCATGGCCCGACGGCGCGCCGAACGAAGTCTCGCTGGCAAAGTGCTTTACCGACGGACTGTACCAGTACGGACGCGGCGCATGAAGCGCGAGTTTGAGCGCATCGTTGATTCCGCCGCTCAGCATCAGAATCACGGCCACGCGCATCCCCAAGGAAGCGCTGACGCACCAGTATAGCACCGGCAGGATGAACATGTAGAACTCCTCCGTACCCAGGAACGTGAAAAACTTCATCAGGGGCACCTGCCATTCCCCAAGATGTTGCAACGCTGTAATAAAGCGAACACCGAAGGCAAGTATCGTTTCCATGTGCGAGGGCTCCTCACTTCAAGCAGGTATGCTTTCCAAGCCAGATAGGTGGCTCAAACGGAACGGTTTGGTTGCGCGAATCGCCTCTTGGCGCTGTCTTCTGTAGGGCAGAAAGAGCAGATGTCATTTCAGAGCAAATCCTTGCTCCTGTACTGCGCGTCGCAGGTGCGTGCGTGCGCCTTGCGCCGCGCGGCGGGCAATGTGCTCGCTCCAGCCGTATTCCTCGTCGCGTACAGAGCGGCCCGGCGCGGGAATCTGACGGCCTTGATAGAGACCGCTGGCAATCATCTGCTGGTCATAAACCTGTATGTCTTCTTCCTCATGGCTGGTATCGTACTGTTCCCAATGCAACACGGCCCGCAACGGCAAGCGCGGTTTGACCCTGGCCTGCCTGGCCGGCCAGCCGACCGTCATACCGGTAACCGGGAAAACCAGTTTCGGGAGGCCAAGTAAGGCGATGACGTCCTCCGGTTGATTGCGAATGCTACCGATGTAACAAATCCCCAGTCCAAGCGATTCGGCAGCCAGTGCCGCGTTCTGGGCGGCAATCGCGGCATCTACTACGGCGACCAAAAAGTTCTCCAGATACTCCGAGACCTGTTGATAGCCGCGTTGCCGGCAGACGCGCTCCAGACGCGACAGATCCGCGCACCAGGCCAGGAAAAGCGGCGCCTCGGCCACGTGTTCCTGATTGCCGCATAATTCCGCCAGGCGCCGCCGCGTTTCTGCCTGAGTGACCGCCACGACGCTATATGCTTGCATGTTGGACGAGGTCGAGGCGCGCTGCCCGGCGGCTACGATCGTCTCCACCAAGGCAGGCGGTACAGGCTCCGGCTTGTAGCGGCGGATAGAGGCGTGTTGATGAATCACAGCCAGGACAGAGTTGTTCATAGAGTCATCTCCAGTTCGATCTCGTCGCGAATTGGAATACCATCCATGCCCAGCAGAGGACTTTCCGGTTTGATTGCTCGCGCTCGCGCCCGTGCCACGGCGTTGACGTATAGCTTGGCGAGGACGAAACTGCGTTTTTGCTAGAAGCGCAAAGCAGCCATGTTATCGTTCGTGGTGATCAACCACAAGCGCTGACATCCGGCCGCTTCTGCTGCTTGTTCCATGGCGTTCAGCAAAGCCGTTCCTGCCCCTTTCCCCTTTTGCCGGGAGTCCAGCGTCTCGATTTCACAGGCGCGGTCGGCAAGGGAATAGGTGAACAGCCCTATGGGTTGCCCGGCTTCGAGAGCAATGAAGCCGGGCAATGCTGTGGGCCGGAAGATCGGATGGTGGATGACGATTCTCTCGCTTTGCCCGACGTTCGACCGGTCGCGGTCGCACCCAGGCTGTAGGTTGGGGCGAGAGGGGGCGAATCGCGATGGAGTTGGGCGCCGGCTGTCCCATCGTCACGGCGAAGGGCGAGCAATGCGCGGCGCAACCCACAGGGCGCGATCGCCTGTCGGCGAGCCGGTCGCCAGCACTGTCAGGATAAACTGGACATTTTGACCGGCGAGGGCGTCCAGACTTCGGTCGACGCGATAGTACATCCCCTCAATTCTCTCACGGAAGGACCATAACGTCTGTATCGGTCCTGCGCCAATCTGGTAGTCCAGCCGCATGGTGACGTAGCAACCGCTTGCTCCGTAGGCGCAGTTGACAATGGCCTGGAAGCGATCACCCTCCTGTACGGCGAACGCCGGATACTTCCCGCGAATGATGCCATCTGTCACATTCTGCGGGAAAGTTAGCAGCCCCGGCGCGCCGGTTGTGCCGTCCTCCAGTTGAGGCGAGGCCAATTGCAACACAAACCCCTGGACATTGCCATCGGTTCCCGGACAGGGCAGGATGGTCCCGGCGCCATTCGTCCAGACGGCTTCGCAGGCTCTGGCGTAGAAGTCATAGACGGCGCTGTACGTGCTACCCGAGACCTTGATGTCCACCCAAAAGGGCACTGTTCCACTCAGGCCCACGCCGAACGTGCTGCCGGCCGCGTTCTTCAGCAGCCAGTAACCGCGGTAGTGCCCATTGCTCGTAGGGGCGGTCATGGGAATCGAGATATCAATTGTAGAGCCGGGGGGTACGTTCACCGGCAGAGGGCTGGCGGTGGTGGCGCCTAGAGCGTCGCCGCTGGCGAAGACCACCCTATAGGCAGTCGTCCAAGTGCAGGAACCGATATTCTTGAGTCGCCAGATTTTCGTAAAGGTGGAACCGGGAGCAACGATTGCGCCATCCGGAATCGTCACATCGGCGATGAACTGCGCGCGGTTGCAACCGATTGGGCCGGGGGTGGGCGATGGACCGGGAATCGAGGTGGGGACGGGCGTCACCGGCGCGCCGACGCCGCGCACAATACGCGGCGCGACCCAGAGGGCGCTATCGGCGGTGGGGGAACCGTATGCCCCAACGCGCAAGATAAACTTGACGTTCTGTCCGGCGAGGGGAGAGAGATCGATGTTCGCCTGGTAGTAGAGACCATCATAGCGTTCTTGGAAGGTCCAAAGATTCTGCACCGCGCCGCTGCCAATCTGGTAGTCCAGGCGGAAGGCGACGTAGCAGGAGGTAGCCCCGTATTCGCAGTTGACCACAGCCTGGAAGCGATCCCCGCTTTGGACAGATACTGCCGGGAAGACCCCTTGAATGTACCCGTCGCTGACGTTGCGCGGGAAGGTAACCAGGCCGGGCATGGAGCTGGTGACCCCGTTTTCCAGCTGCGGCGCGTCTTTACGCAGAACGTACCCATCGGCGCTGCCGGCCGCGCCGGGGCAAGGAAGGTCAGCGCCAGCATCGTTCGTCCAGGCGGCAGAGCAATAGTTGGCTGCAAAGTCATAGATGACAGAGGCCGTTGCTGAGACATTGATTTCTACCCAGAACGACTGGCTGGCCGTGGCGCCGACGCCAAAGAGAACGCCGGATGCATTGCGCAACTTCCAGTAGCCGATGTAACGGCCGGCGCTGGATGGCGCGGTCATGTTGACGGAAAGATCCACGGACGCGCCGGGAGCGACGCTAGCGGGAAGGTTGACTACCGTCGGCGCACCCATGGCGTTGCCGCTGACGAAGACCAGCGCGTAGGATGTCGTCCAGGTGCACGTGCCGATATTCTTCAGACGCCATGTCTTGGTAAAGGTCGTGCCAGGAGCCAGCGTCGTGCCATCCGGAATCGTAATGTCGGCGATGAACTGCGCCTGATCGCAAAATGCGGCGGCCGCGCGGTGATGGAACCCAGAATCGAAGGGAGCAAATTGCGCCAGCAAGACCAATGCCAGCACGGTAAGGGAAACAAATACTCTAGTACGCATCATCGTTCCTCCTTCCCAGAGCGAAACGTCTCAGGCGGAATGAATCCATCCTGCGCCTTTCAGACGAAAAACGGACAACGGAAGTTCCTTTACAGTGCAAAGTCTCTCTCCTGTCCAGACCGCAAGGGGACAAGGGCTCACACGTTGAACCGGATATGCACGATTTCGCCTTCCCGAAGCACATACTCTTTTCCTTCCAGGCGCAGCTTCCCTCGGGCGCGCGCTTCGGCGATGCTGCCTGCTTCGAGTAAATCTTGATAGGAGACCACTTCGGCGCGCACGAATCCTTTCTGCATATCGCTGTGGATAATGCCGGCGGCTTCCAGGGCTGTTGCCCCGCGACGCACAGTCCAGGCGCGCACCTCGTCCTCGCTAATGGTGAAGAAAGATTGAAGGTTGAGTAGCTCGTAGGAGAGGCGAATCATCTTATGCAGGCCAAGTTCCTCGATGCCGTATTCTTGCATGAAGAGAGTCGCTTCCTCTGGCGGCAATTGCGCGATTTCCATTTCTAATTTTCCCTGCAACGCCACCTGGGGGCAAAGGTGCTGAATCGGCGGCGCAGGTTGCCCTTCGGCCAGGTTGAGCAAGAGCAACATCGGTTTGCGTGTCAATAACCCAAAGCCGGCCAGCAAGCGCTCCTCTTCGGCGGAAAGCGTCAGATCGCGTAAGGGCTTCTCGGCCGAGAGAACCTCTTGTAAGCGACGAAAGAGAATCGTTTGTCGTTCGTTGAGCGCCTTGTCCGTGCCGCCTTTCTTGCGTTCTTCGTTCAGGCGATCGAGTTTGCGTTCGACCGCGATGAGATCGTTCAAGAGCAGTTCCGAGTCGAGGATGGCAATATCGCGTTGCGGATCCACGCTGCCGGACGGGTGGGGAATAAGGGAGTCGGGAAAGCAACGCACGACGTGGAGGAAGCCGTCCATCTGAGATAGTTGATTCAGGAGAGAGCCTGAAATCCCACTTTTTGCGGCGCTGCCTTCCAGGCCGGCAATATCGGCGTAGGTCACTTTGGCGTAGCTGGTCTTTCTGGGCTTAAAAAGAGCCGCCAACGTATCCACGCGCCGGTCGGGAACGTCTACCACGGCGGTGTGAACTTCGATACGCCCTGCGCTTGCGGTGGTCGGCGTGTTGCCACGCGTCAGAGCATTGAAGATGGTAGTTTTGCCGCTTTGCGGCAAACCGATGATACCCAGTTTCACAAGGCGCTCACGATGGGACAGGTTTGGTCAACTGGCCGTACGGGGCGCCGCTCGCCCAAGCGGTGTACTCCCTCTCTGCGTTCCGGAAAGTGAATGGAAACCGCTTTTTCCTCTTTAGGAGCCGCTCCACGGTAGGACGATGGTTGGCGACAGCCGCACGGTAAGAATAGGTAAACTTCGTTCTGGCTGGAAGAGTGTCCTTCCTTTTCCTCACGGCTGCTCAAGCATACACGGGATGGATTCCGCATTACCTCTTTGCCTGCGCTCCTTTTTGCCGCGCTTGCTCCACCTCACTGGCCTCGAACACGACCTCTTCCTTGCCGGTCAGTTTTTCTTCCACCTTGGCAACGATCAAGTCGAGGTGGCCGGGGTGAGCGACGTAATCTAGGTCGTCGGCCGGCACGGTCAATACGGGACAGAGGGTAAAATTCGCGATCCAGGATTCGTAGAGATTGTTCAAACTGGCGAGGTAATCGGCCGGAATGGTACGCTCGTACTCGCGGCCGCGTCGGCTGAGGCGTTCCAGCAACGTCTGCACCGAGGCGCGCAGGTAGATCACTAAATCGGGCGGTGGCAGGAACTCGATCACAGTCAAGTAAAGCTCACGATAGGTCTGATAATCCCGTGGGCGAATGTGGCCTTGCAGGAAAAGGTTGTGGGCGAAGATTTCGGCGTCCTCATAGACCGACCGGTCCTGGATGACCGAGGTGGGGTATTGCGCTAACTGGTGGTGGGCGCGCAGGCGATGGGTGAGAAAGAAGATTTGCGAGTGAAACGCCCAGGTTTTCATATCGCGATAAAAATCGGCCAGGTAAGGGTTCTCGGCCACGGGCTCGAGGAAAGGCGTCCAGCCGAGTTTTTCACAGAGCATCTGCACCAGGGTAGATTTTCCTACTCCAATATTACCGGCGATAGCGACGAATTTTTTCATGGCGACTACTCCTTACCGGTCAATTCGGCTTCAATGATCTGCTGAAACGCCTCAAACGGCTGTGCTCCGACGAGCACGACATCGTTGATAAAAAACGTGGGCGTGGATTGAACCCCCAGGTGGATCGCTGCACGGTAGTCGTCAAGCACTTCCTGGCGCGCACGGTTGCTGCGCAGGCACTCCGCGAACGAATCGGTCGCCAGGCCAAGGTTGGCCGCGTACCGATGATAGGCTTCCTCATTCAACCCATAGGTCATGCTAAACAAGGCGTCATGGAATTTCCAGAAAGCACCCTGTTCCGCCGCGCAAGCGGCGGCAATTGCCGCCGGCAACGCTTGAGAATGACCGGCGAGGGGAAAATCACGATAGACGTAACGGACTTCCTTGGGATAGGCGGCAAGCAATTGGGGGAGAATGGCAACATGCCAGTACTGGCAGTAGGGACATTCGTAGTCGCCGAATTCAACGATGGTAACCAAAGCCTCTGGCGGGCCCAACACAGCATCGTCATCCACGAGCGAGGAGGCCGTGGGGTTTTCGGAATGGCTGGCCTGCCGTCCCCAGAGCAAGTAGCCGCTTCCTAGCCCCAGCAGGAACACAAGGGGCAATAACCATAGGAGGGAAAAAGGGAAAGCATATGTTTTTGACATATGACGATTATACTACTGTCCGAAATTGCTTACTTTGTCTTCCTGTGCTATACTCATGACAGAGCGTCCAAGCGTGTGCAGGTTGGTCTGTTCTCTCGACATGGATGAGATTGCGATTGTTGTTGTAGATGACCACCCTCTCTTTCGCCAGGGTGTGATGAACACGCTGGCGCTGGAGGCGGCTTTTCGCGTGATTGGCGAGGCGGCTAACGGGAGGGAGGCATTGGAGTTGATTCGCCGTGTAAAGCCCGACGTTGCCATTGTGGACATTAACCTGCCGGGCATGAACGGTCAGCAACTGACTCACTGCCTTACCCGGGACGCGTTGCCGACGCGCGTCTTGTTGTTAACTGCCTATGATGACGGCGACCAAGTCCGTCATGCCGCCTGGTCAGGAGCTAGGGGGTATTGCTCCAAAGATGTCAACCCAGCCTGGTTGAAGCGGACCGTGCTGGAGATAATGAAAGGCAACTATGTGATGGGCGATCGCGTCATGACGCGCCAAGAGTTCGAGGTTTGGCTGGCCGGGGAGACGATGAAAGCGCAACGTCTATACAGCGAGCCTGGCGTGCCGTTCTATCCTCTCTCGAATCGGGAGATGGAAGTGCTGGGACATATCGTACGCGGGTTAAGTAATAAAGAAATCGCCGTTTCCTTGGATATCAGTCCGCAAACTGTCAAGAATCACATCACGTCTATTTTGCGCAAATTCGGGGTGGAGGACCGCACACAAGCGGTGGTGTACGCTCTTCGGCACGGCTGGGTGCGGTTAAACCCGGAAAACAAGCGGTGCCAGGAGTAAACCATGGCCGTAGCGGAATCATCTACTATCGTGGAAGATCCATTGCAACGAATCCAAACGGAACTCGAGGAAGTCGCTCGTTCCCTGCGAGAAATTACGTTGATGCTGGAACAGAGCCGCGGCGAAGTAGCCAAACTGACTCAACGCAACGCGGCGATTACTGCTCATCTCCAGCAACTCCAAAGTCAATTGGAAAAAACGCCGCCTCAGGAAATCCGCATAGCGTATGACTCGGCCCTGGATGTGCAACAACGGCTCTTCGTCATGCGCGGGCAGTTGGAGAAACTACAAAGCGACCAGGCCCATTTGGAGCGTTTGAAGACGCTCCTCGAAAGCCTGCGCGACGCGCTGGGGGGAGGCGCAAGGGCAGGAACACCGGCGGGGCGGGGCGGCGCGCTCGAAACTGTGGAAATGTTGGTGGATGCACAAGAGGCCGAACGTCAACGCCTCTCACGCCAGATGCACGATGGCCCGGCCCAGGCGCTTTCCAACTTTATCTTGCAAACCGAAATTGCCATGCGTCTGCTCGATGTAGATGTGGAACAGGCGCGTAAGGAACTGGGCGACCTTAAAGCGGCTGCGATGAGCACGTTTCAAAAAATACGGAATTTCATCTTCGAACTGCGCCCGATGATGCTCGACGATTTAGGCCTGATTCCCACGCTGCGTCGTTATGCCGAGGCCATTAAGGAGCAACTGGGAATCGAGGCAAGCGTCACTGTCAGCGGCAACGAACGACGATTAGAGCCTTATTTGGAAGTCATGATCTTCCGCGCGGCGCAGGAGTTGTTGGGAAATGCGGCGCGCAACAGTCAGGCCTCGTTGGTCAAAATTCAACTGGATATGGGAGAACGCCTGGTCAAGTTGATCATTGACGACAACGGCAAGGGAATAGACGCGGAGGCGTTCGAAGACGAGAGCAATCTGGGACTGAAGTTGATTAAGGAGCGTGCGGAACTCATCGGAGGCGCGCTGGAAGTGGACAGCACCCCTGGGCAAGGCGCGCGTATCACCTTGACCGTACCGGCCGGCAGCAAAACCCCTTAATCTCATTGTAAGGTAATTGTAACGGCAGGCAGTTGCATACCACGGAGAATTTGGCTATAATAAAAGTACCTTTGAGATTGGCCCCTCGAAGGAATTTCACACAGAAAGGAGGTGAAACGCCATGTTGCTCGCTGCAAAGGAAAAAGGCCAGGGCCTGGTCGAGTACGCGTTGATTCTTGTTTTGGTTGCTGTCGTGGTTATTGCTGTTTTGACTGTGCTCGGCCCGCTAATCGGCAACGTCTTTACTAAGGTTAACACAGAACTCGATTAATCAATTCCGGTGGTACATCTATGAAAAGCGGGACCTACAAAATCAGGTCCCGCTTTTTTACTTTGACTGTGCTTTATCTCCGCTTTGGAGGAGGGGCGCGACGTTCTTGTTCACGGGAGACAGGGCTGCGCTCGCTGCCTGTTCGGCGGTTGTGATTGCTTTGCGCGGTGCGAGCATTGCCTGCTCGCTTGCCGCTTGGTCGATCGTGCGCCTGGGCCTGCTCCACACTCCATCCTTCCAGTACGGCCTGACGCGAGAGTCTCACCCGGCCGGCCTCGTCAATGCCGGTGACCATCACCGTCAGTTCATCGCCTGGTCTGCAGACATCCTCCACCCGGCCAACACGCTCGCTGTCGAGTTGTGAGACGTGTACCATCCCGTCCACGCCAGGGAGAATTTCTACAAAGGCGCCGAAATCGGTGATTCGGGTTACCTTGCCGGTATAGATACGGCCAAGCTGGGGGGTCTCGGTCATGGCCTCGATCCGTTCACGTGCTAGCGCCGCGCCGTTTTCCTCCGTCGCGGCAATGTACACAGTACCGTCGTCTTCGATGTCAATGCGGGTGCCTGTTTCCTCCTGCAAGGCGCGGATTGTCTTGCCGCCCGGGCCAATCAGGAGGCCGATTTTATCAACCGGTATCTTGAGGGTGGAAATGCGCGGTGCATGAGGCTTCAGCTGAGGACGCGGCGTCGGCAAGACAGCAAGCATCGCGTCCAAGATCGCCAAACGGGCTCGCCGCGCTTGCTCCAGCGCCTCTGCCATGATTTCCCGACTGATGCCGCCAATCTTGATATCCATCTGCATGGCGGTAATTCCCTGACGGGTGCCGGCCACTTTGAAGTCCATGTCGCCCAGGTGATCTTCCGCGCCTATAATGTCGGTCAAGATGACGTATCGTTCGCCTTCCTTGATAAGTCCCATGGCGACGCCGGAGACCGGCGCTTTGATCGGCGCGCCGGCATCCATGAGGGCTAGGGTCGAACCGCATACGGAGGCCATCGAAGTGGATCCATTGGAGGAAAGCACTTCCGAAACCAAGCGCAAGGTATACGGAAAGGTTTCTTCCGGAGGGATGACCGGCTCTAAAGCGCGTTCGGCAAGGGCGCCGTGCCCCACCTCGCGGCGACTTTGTCCGCGCAGCGGCTTGACCTCGCCGGTGGAAAAAGGCGGAAAGTTATAATGGTGCATGTAGCGTTTGGTTTCAATGGGGGTAAGGGTATCGAGTTCCTGCGCCTCTGCCAAGGTACCCAACGTGGCCAGGGTAAGCACTTGCGTTTCGCCGCGTGTGAACAGGCCCGAGCCATGAGCGCGCGGGGAGACATCCACCTCGCACCAAATCGGGCGAATCTCATCGGGCGCGCGGCCATCAATGCGTTGTCCCATTGTCAGAATGCGCTCACGCACGATGCGTTTCTCGGCCTCCACGAAGGCCGCTTTCACGAGTTCGAGCAGCGAGGCGCCGTCCTCTGGCAAGGCTGGCGCGCCTGTTTCCGTCGGCGGCGCGAACTCGGCAATGACCTGTTCCTGCAAGGCTTCCACGCCGGTGTAGAACTCTTGCTTTGTCAGCGGATTGGAGAGCAGCGCCTTTAATGGCTCGCGCACGCGCTCGAAGATCTGTTGTTGTAGGGATTCTTCAGGCAGACGGATGACAACCTCTCGTTTGGGTTTGCCGACCTCTGCCCTCATGCGCATCTGCAGGTCAACAAGAGGTTGCAAAGCGCGATGGCCCAATTCCAGGGCCGCGATCACGACCTCTTCCGGGACTTCTTTGGCGCCGCACTCCACCATGAGGATAGCCTGGCGCGTGCCGGCGATTCGCAAGTCAAGGTCGGAGCGCTCCATCTCGTCAAAGGTCGGGTTGATGATAAATTGTCCGTCCACACGGCCAATTCGCACCGCGCCAACAGGCCCGTTCCAGGGGATGTCAGAAATGGTCAACGCTGCGGAGGCGGCATTGATTCCCAAAATGTCAATCGGATTGCTGGAATCGGCCGAGAGGGAGTACATGATGACTTGCACCTCGTTGCGCATCCCTTCAGGAAAGAGAGGGCGAAGGGGGCGATCGGCCAGGCGAGCGGTGAGGATGGCCTCCGTGGAGGGCTTTCCCTCGCGGCGGAAAAACGAGCCGGGAATCTTGCCGGTTGCATAGAGACGCTCCTCGTATTCTACGCTAAGCGGGAAAAAGTCTACGTCCGGACGCGGCTCGCCCATCGTCGCCGCAGCGAACATCACAGTATCGCCGAGGCGCACAGTAACCGCTCCGCCAGCCTGAGGGGCAAGCAGGCCTGTTTCCAGAATCACCTCTCGCCCACCGACCAGGGTGGAGTAACGCTTTCCTTCGGGTTTCATGATTCAACTCCTTTACCCCCGCCCGTCAGGGACTGAGAGAAACGACTAACTCGCCAAACTAAGGAGTTAGCAGCCTGTCTCAATTCCTGACACGGCGGGGCAAAAACACGCTAGGGGAGAAGGGTTTTCTTCACCCCCGCGCAGAAAAAAGGCAGATGGGACACCCCATCTCCCCATGGTTCACAGGATTACTTGTGGCGCAACTTCAATTGTTCGGTCAGCGAAAGATAACGGGGATAATCCGTGCGTCGTAGATAGGCAAGCAAACGGCGACGCTGACCGACCAGTTTGAGCAAACCGCGTCGACAGGAATTGTCGTGTCCGTGTGCGCGCAGGTGTTCCGTCAACTGTGTGATGCGCTTCGTCAGCAGGGCGATTTGCACCTCCGGCGAACCGGTATCGGCCTCGTGCCGACGAAATTCCTGGATAAGCTGGGTCTTAACTTCTTTTTCAAGAGGCATGACGTGTGCAATCCTTTCAGTCGGTTTTTTGCAGGTCTCCACATCAGCAGGGATGAGCCGCTTGATGGGACTAGTCCATGCGGATTGGATTATACCAGAAAATTGCGTCTCTGGCGTGTTCCTCGGAACCCGCTCAGGACGCATTGACCGGCTCCCTCCTCAAGAACAGCGCTCTGGGAGGAGATGCCCTTGACATCCTACCGTGATTGGGAGGGCGTCTATAAAAAAGGGTTGCTCGCGTTTTGGCCACTCTTTCCTTGGCTTGCCCTTCTTGTTGCCGCAGGATAGGCGGCTCTGGCGCCGACTTGCGTAACAGAATCGCCCTGCCGTGCACGCGCTGTACTTTGCCCTGTTCTGCCAGGGCATCCAAATCGCGACGGGCCGTGGCCTCGCTAATCTGGAAAAGAGCGGTCAGGTCTGCCAGACTCACCCGCCCGCGCTCTTCCAGTGCTCGGAGAATTTGCTCCTGACGATCAACGTTTGTGATGAATGGAATAGACACGGCGCTCTCTCAGGATCGTTTTATAACCGTTCAAGATCAATCATTATCGCTTGTTGTTTAAGCCATTCTTGCAAAAGTCAAATGTAAGGTAGCATGAAATGACCGTCGCAAGGCAACGGCATGCGCCGGGCTCGACGTGGAGCGCACTACACCGAAGAGGCTTTCCTCTCCACTTCATCGATCGCACACTCCTGCGGCAAGGCGTCTCGTCCCGACTGTAGTCGCAGGAAGAGATGCGCGGAAAGATTACCCAAACAGGTAATAGCAGCAGTGGGGGCCTTTTCCCTATAATAAAAAACAACCTGTTGTCAGGAGATGGAAAATGTGCCAGGAACCGGGGCAGGGCCTCTATCATCCAGCCTTCGAAAGGGATGCCTGCGGGATTGGCATGGTGGTCAACATCAAGGGGGAACGCTCGCATCGCGTGGTGGAGCAAGCGCTGACAATCCTTGACAACCTGACTCATCGCGGCGCGCGCGGCGCGGAGCCAAACACGGGCGACGGGGCTGGCATCCTGCTTCAAGTTCCGCATGCCTTCTTGCAGCGCAAAGCCAATGGTAAAGGGTTCAGCCTTCCCGAGGCCGGTCAATACGGGGTGGGAATGGTCTTTCTGCCGCCTGATGTCAACCACCGGCGGGCATGTGAAATCCACTTTGAGAATATTGTGGCTTCTGAGGGGCAGCGGGTGATCGGCTGGCGTTCGGTGCGGATCAATCCGAATGTGGACCTGGGCGCTTCGGCTCGCCGCGCCGAGCCGAAGATCCGGCAGGTGTTCATCGCGCGCAATCCGGCGATACGGGATGAGATGGACTTCGAGCGCAAACTGTACGTGATTCGCAGACGCGCCGAGAACGAGATTCGTTATGGGAACCGCCTGGAAGGTGGAGAATATTTCTACATCGCCAGCCTTTCCTACAAGACGATTGTGTACAAAGGGATGTTTATCACCTACCAGTTGCGGGAATACTTTGAGGACCTTTCCGCGCCGGATATGGAAAGCGCCATCGCGCTGGTGCATTCGCGCTTCAGCACGAACACCTTCCCCAGTTGGGAGCGTGCCCAACCACTTCGCTACCTGGTCCATAACGGAGAAATCAATACTCTGCGCGGCAACGTCAACTGGTGGCGCGCGCAGGAGCGGCATTTGCGCTCGGATCTCTTCGGAGATGACCTAAAGAAGGTTCTCCCCATTATTCAGCCGGATGGCAGCGATTCGGCTATGTTCGATAACGTTTTGGAGTTCCTGGTGCTCGCCGGACGCTCCCTACCCCATGCCATGACCATGATGATTCCGGAACCCTGGTCGAACAATCCTCACATGAGCGACGAGAAACGCGCCTACTATGAATTTCACGCAAACCTTATGGAACCATGGGACGGGCCGGCGGCGATGGCGTTCAGCGATGGCGTTGTGGCCGGGGCGGTGCTGGATCGCAACGGCCTGCGTCCGGCGCGCTACTACGTCACGAAGGACGATCTGCTCGTCCTGGGCTCCGAGGTCGGCGTCCTCGATATTCCGCCGGAAAACGTGGCCTATAAAGGTCGACTCGAGCCCGGACGCATGTTGTTAGTGGATACCCGTCAGAAGCGTATCATCGGCGACGAAGAACTTAAGCAGGAACTGGCTTCTCGTCATCCTTACCGCGCCTGGTTGCACAAATATCAGGTGCGGCTCGAACACCTACCTCGGCCAGAACCTTCCTACAACCCTCCCTCCGACATGGCTACCTTGCCCCGGCGGCAACGTCTCTTCGGCTACACCAATGAAGATGTGCGCATGATTATAGGGCCAATGGCCGAAGCGGCGGTTGAACCGCTTGGCTCCATGGGCTACGACGCCCCGTTGGCCGTCCTCTCGCAAAAGTCGGAATTGCTCTATAACTACTTCAAACAGCTCTTCGCCCAAGTAACCAATCCTCCCATTGACTCGGAGCGTGAGCAACTGGTAGTCTCAACGGAAGTGATGGTCGGCGCGGAACGCGATCTCCTATCCCTCTCCCCGCAAAGCTGCCAGCAGATTCGCCTGGATTCCCCTCTCCTTACAAATGAGGATCTGGCGCAGATTCGCCATACCAAGCTTCCTGGTTTCGTCGTGACCACCCTGCCCATTGTGTTTCCGGCGCACTCAGGAGGTGCAGGTCTCGAGATGGCTATGGAAGCGCTCTACCGCTCCGCCGATCACGCCATCGAGCAAGGCGCCAACATCCTGATTCTCTCCGACCGGGAGGCGGACAGAGAGAACGTGCCGATTCCGGCCTTGCTGGCGGTTTCTGGCCTCCATCACCACCTGGTTGAGATGGGGACGCGCACGCAAATCGGCCTGATTCTGGAGAGCGGCGAGCCGCGCGAGATTCACCACTTCGCCGCCCTGATCGGCTATGGCGCGACGGCCATCAACCCTTATCTGGCGTTTGAGACCGTCGAGAACCTGGTTCGGCAGCGTTTACTGAGTGTTCCCGACGCCGAACATGCAATCAAGAACTACCTCAAAGCAGCCGTAAAGGGTATCGTCAAGACCATGGCCAAGATGGGAATTTCCTCGGTGCAAAGTTACTGCGGCGCGCAGATTTTCGAGGCGGTCGGCCTGCATCAGAGCGTGATTGATCGTTACTTTGCTGGGACGGCCTCTCGCATTGGAGGCGTGGACCTGGATGTCATCGCCCGCGAGGCTCAGATGCGTCATGACGCGGCGTTTCGAGAGGGTGGCGGTAGTGTTTCTCTCTTGGAGAGTGGCGGCGAGTATAAATGGCGTTCGGAAGGGGAATATCACTTATTCAATCCGGAAACGATCTATTTTCTGCAACGCGCCTGTCGCGAGAATGACTACGCCGTTTATAAGGAATACTCGCGGCGGATCAAGGAGCAATTTACCCAAATTGCTACCCTGCGCGGCCTGCTGGACTTTCGCTTTGCGCCGCAACCTGTGCCGCTGGAGGAGGTCGAGTCGGTGGAGTCGATTTGCCGGCGTTTCAAGACCGGTGCGATGAGCTACGGTTCCATCAGCCAGGAGGCGCACGAGGCGCTTGCCGTTGCCATGAACCGGATTGGCGGAAAGAGTAATACTGGCGAGGGTGGCGAGGACCCGGCGCGCTTCCTTCCCCTGCCGAATGGCGATTCCAAACGCAGCGCGATAAAGCAAGTCGCCTCGGGCCGCTTCGGCGTAACCAGCGAATATCTGGTCAACGCCGATGAGATTCAAATCAAGATCGCCCAGGGAGCAAAACCAGGCGAAGGAGGTCAGCTGCCGGGCTGGAAGGTGTACCCCTGGATCGCTCGCGTGCGCCATTCGACGCCTGGCGTAGGTTTGATTTCGCCGCCGCCGCACCACGATATTTACTCCATCGAGGATTTGGCGGAACTCATCTATGACCTAAAAATGGCCAACCCGGCGGCGCGCATCAGCGTCAAACTAGTCTCCGAAGTAGGCGTAGGGACGATCGCGGCCGGCGTGGCCAAAGCCCACGCGGATGTCATCCTCATCAGCGGCTATGATGGCGGCACAGGCGCTTCACCGTTGAGCAGTATTCGCCATGCCGGTCTGCCCTGGGAGTTGGGCCTGGCCGAGACGCACCAGACTCTGGTATTGAACAATCTGCGCAACCGGGTAGTCCTTGAGGCCGACGGCAAGTTGATGACCGGGCGGGATGTCATCATCGCGGCTTTATTGGGCGCGGAGGAGTTTGGCTTTGCCACTGCGCCGCTGGTCGCCTTGGGTTGTGTGATGATGCGCGCCTGCCATCAGGATACTTGCCCGGTTGGCGTGGCGACGCAGAATCCGGAATTACGCAAGAAATTTACAGGCGATCCGGCCTATGTGGTCAATCTGATGCGTTTTATCGCTCAGGAAGTGCGCGAGCTGATGGCCCGGCTGGGCTTCCGCGCGCTGGATGAATTGATTGGTCGCTCGGACCGTCTGATGGCGCGCCAACCCATCCCACACTGGAAGGCAAGAGGCTTGGATTTGTCCCGAGTCCTCTATCAACCAGAAATGGAGGAAAGCGGTGCGCGTAGTCGCGTCCGGCAGGAACATGGAATTGAGCAGAGTCTGGATGCGCAGGTGTTGTTATCGCTTTGTCGGCCGGCGCTCGAAGATGTTCACCGTGTGGAGGCCTCTTTGCCCATTCGAAATATCCACCGCGCGGTCGGGACGTTGCTTGGCAGCGAGGTGACGCGACGATACGGCGCGGCAGGTCTGCCGGACGATACCATTCGCCTGCATTTCCAGGGTTCGGCAGGGCAGAGCTTTGGCGCCTTCCTGCCGCCGGGCATCACGCTGATTCTGGAAGGAGACGCGAACGACTACCTGGGCAAAGGGCTTTGCGGAGGTACGATCATCGTTTATCCTCCAGCGGGCTCCGATTTTGCTGCCGAAGAAAACATTATCGTCGGAAACGTAACATTGTACGGCGCGACCGCCGGCGAGGCTTACATTCGCGGCTTGGCAGGGGAACGATTCTGTGTGCGTAACAGCGGTGCGACCGCGGTCGTGGAAGGTGTCGGCGACCATGGCTGCGAGTATATGACCGGCGGCCTTGTGGTTGTGTTAGGGCGCGTCGGGCGCAACTTTGCCGCCGGCATGTCGGGCGGCATTGCCTACGTGTTGGATGAACGCGGCGACTTCTCTTCCCGTTGCAACCAGGATATGGTTGACCTGGAACCGTTGGAAGATACGATGGAGATTCAACAGGTACAAACGATGATCCGGCGCCATTGGGAAGCGACAAACAGCGCATTGGCGCAGCGGATTCTTGCGCGCTGGGAGGAAACCTTGCCGAAATTTGTCAAGGTGTTCCCCAGGGATTACCGTCGTATGTTGTTGGCGATGCAGAAGGCCGAGGCGGATGGCCTGAAGGGCGAGCGGGCAGTCATGGCAGCGTTCGAGTTGAATAAGAGTGACCCGATGCGGATTAGCGGCAATTGATGGAGGAAAGAAATGGGCAAGCCGAACGGTTTTATGGAGTATACGCGCGAATCGCCGTTGGAACGACCGCCGCGTGAACGAATCCGGGACTGGCAAGAATTCCATCTGGAGTATCCCGAAGAAACTCTGCGGCGACAGGCGGCGCGTTGCATGGATTGCGGCACACCGTTCTGTCAAACGGGAATCCTACTCCAAGGGATGACTTCAGGATGTCCGACCAACAACTTGATTCCTGAATGGAATGACCTGGTCTATCGTGGATCGTGGCGCCAGGCGTTGGATCGGTTGTTGATGACCAATAACTTCCCCGAGTTCACCGGCCGCGTCTGCCCGGCGCCGTGCGAGGGTTCATGTACTTTGGGCATTCACGAACCACCGGTGGCCATTAAAGCGATTGAGTTGGCAATTATCGAGCGAGGATTCGAGGAAGGGTGGATCGCGCCGCGGCCACCAAGGAAACGCACCGGGAAGCGAGTAGCCGTGATCGGTTCGGGACCGGCCGGTCTAGCTTGCGCTGACCAGTTGAACCAGGCGGGGCACTCGGTTACTGTCTTCGAGCGCGCCGATCGCCTGGGCGGTTTGCTCACCTACGGCATTCCCAACATGAAACTTGACAAGCGCATCGTCAAAAGGCGTCTGGATTTAATGGCGGCAGAGGGGGTGCAATTCGTCGTCAACGTGAATGTTGGGGTGAACTACCCGATCGAAAAATTGCGACGGGAGTTCGATGCCATCGTATTGTGCGGCGGGGCGACCAAGCCGCGTGACCTATCCATTCCCGGCCGTGACTTGGAAGGCATTCACTTCGCTGTAGAATTTTTGCATGGGAACACCAAGCACCTCCTAGACCGCGAACATGGTGATGTGCAGATAGAGGGCGCCTTTGGCTATCCTTATCTCTCCGCTGACGGTAAGGATGTGGTTGTCATTGGCGGCGGTGATACCGGCACAGATTGTGTCGCGACCGCGCTTCGTCAGGGCTGCCGCAGCGTAGTTCAACTGGAGATTCTCAACCGCCCACCCGAAACGCGCCAACCGGATAATCCCTGGCCGGAATGGCCGCGAGTCTATCGCCTGGATTATGGGCATGAGGAGTATCAGGCGTTGTATGGAGCAGACCCGCGTCAGTACGCGCGCACGGCGACGCGCTTCGAAGGCGGTGAACAAGGTCATGTGCAAGCCGTGCACACCGTTGGAGTCGAGTGGATCAAAGACGAGAGAGGACGTCCCGCGCCGCGCCCGATTCCGGGCACGGAACGGATCTATCCGGCGCAACTTGTCTTGCTGGCCATGGGCTTTCTTGGGCCGGAAGATACCCTGCTTGAGCAGTTGGGCGTGGAGCGCGAGGAACGCGGCAATGTCCGCACCGTCTTCGGTCACTATGGGACTTCTGTTCCGGGAATCTTTGCCGCAGGAGATATGCGCCGCGGTCAGAGTCTGGTAGTCTGGGCCATTCGCGAAGGGCGCGGCGCCGCGCGCGAGTGCGACCGCTATCTCATGGGGGAGACGAGTTTGCCGTGACAGGAAGTGACCCCTTTGGGTGATTCTCGGAAGTTTTCTCTATCCTAGCTTCCGACACGAGAACGCGAATTGCCCGGAAGGGTAATAGCCAAAGGGGTAAGGGCTCCTTAGAATGGGGGAAAATCTCTTGAAATTAGGAGGAACAGAACTATGGAAATCAATGCTGGAGATACCGCCTGGGTATTGATGGCCTCGGCCCTGGTCTTGATGATGACGCCGGCCTTGGCTTTCTTCTACGGCGGCATGGTGCGAAAGAAGAACGTTCTTTCGACCCTCAACCTAAGCGTCATCCTAATGGCCTTGATCGGCGTCCAGTGGGTGCTCTTCGGTTACTCCCTGGCCTTTGGCGACGACCTAGGCGGTGTTATCGGAGGCTGGAACTTCTTTGGCCTCGCTGGCGTGGGCGCAGAGCCGAATCCGACGTACGCGGCTACCATTCCCCACCTGGCCTTTGCCGCCTTTCAAATGATGTTCGCCGTCATTACGCCTGCGCTGATTACAGGCGCGTTTGTCGAGCGCGTGCGATTCAAGGCCTTTCTGGTGTTTGCCCTTCTCTGGGCGACGCTGGTCTATGACCCTGTAGCGCACTGGGTCTGGGGAGATGGCGGCTTTTTGCGCCGGCTCGGCGCGCTGGATTTCGCCGGTGGGACTGTGGTGCATATTGCGGCGGGCTTCTCGGCTCTGGCGTTCGCTCTCGTCATCGGGGCGCGAAAAGGCTTTGGCGCGCGCGCCTTCGAACCGCACAACATTCCCTACAGCGTGTTGGGCGCAGGTCTCCTATGGGTAGGCTGGTTTGGGTTCAACGGCGGCAGCGCGCTCGCGGCAAATGGACTGGCTGTTCATGCCCTTGTGACGACGAACACCGCGGCAGCCGCCTGTGGACTGGTCTGGATGTTGCTGGCTTGGCGCGATAATAAGCCGGGCGTATTAGGCATTGTAACCGGTGTAGTCGTTGGGCTGGTCGCGATTACCCCCGCAGCGGGGTATGTGACTCCTCTGACAGCCATAGCCGTAGGCGCCCTGGCCGCGCCGATCAGTTACTACGCGATTCGCTTACGCCAAAAGTGGAACCTCGACGAGTCGCTCGATGTATGGTCCTGTCACGGAATGGGCGGGCTTTGGGGGGCGCTGGCGACCGGCTTGTTCGCATCAAAAGCCGTCAACGCTGCTGGGGCGGACGGGCTCTTCTATGGTAACGCCGGGCAATTCGTCGTCCAACTACTTGCTGCAATGGTCGTCGTTGCCTTCAGTTTCGGAGCCACCTACGTTTTGGCCCGCCTACTCAAAAACGCGCTCGGTCTGCGCGTCTCGGCCAATGAGGAAGAAGTAGGACTCGACATCAGTGAACACGGTGAGACAGCTTATGCATAAGGAGGTTGCCATGACTAAGAAAATCGAGGCTTTTATTCGCGAGGAGAAACTTAACGATGTCAAAGATGCCCTCAAGGCGATTGGCATCGTCGGGATGAATGTGTTTGAGGTGCGCGGCCACGGACGAGGCGGAGGAATCACGCTCGTCGGGCGATCGGGAACCTATCAGATAGATATGCTGCCCCGCATTCAATTGAACATCGTCCTCAGCGATCACAACGTTGAGAAAACGGTGCAAACCATTTGCGAAGCGGCCAGTACCGGGAACAAAGGGGACGGTATTATCTTTATCTACCCTGTGGAGGATGTGATCCGAATTCGCACGGGTGAACGTGGCCGCCAGGCGTTGATGTATGAGGGCGATATAGACGCCCGCCGGGAAGGCGGAATCGCCGGCGCGTCAACGTAGAAACACTCCTGGAAAGTACCCCTTTGGGTAATGCCTTATCTTGCCGGATAACCCTATAATGGCTGGGAACTCGTGAAGATGAAGAAGAGACTGCGCGCCCATTGTTTCCAACATCTTCCCTTTGAGAAGCCTGGCAGTTTGGAACGTTGGTTTGAAGAGCATGGCTATCTGTTGACCTACACACGTTTCTTCGAATCCGTGAACTTGCCAGAGCTTGGAATGGTAGATTTTCTGATCATCCTTGGCGGCACCATGAGTGTAAACGATGAAGATCAATTTCCCTGGCTCGTTGCTGAAAAACGATTCGTACGTGCAGCGATTGAGTCGGGCATTCCCGTCTTGGGTATTTGTCTGGGCGCCCAGATGATTGCCAGCGCGATGGGAGCCAGGGTTTTCCCCAACGCCGAGAAAGAAATCGGCTGGTTTCCTATCTATGCTGTGGAAACGGACGATCGCTCGGTTTTCTCTCTCCCGGCCCGGCAGACGGCATTCCACTGGCACAGCGAAACATTCGACTTGCCGCCGGGGGCAGTACGGCTGGCAAAGAGCGAAGGGTGTGAACATCAGGTCTTTCAACTGGGCGATTCGGTGATCGGCCTTCAGTGTCACCTGGAGGCAACCCCTCAGACGGTGAAAGCGCTCCTGGCCAATATAGGGGTTCCCTTGGCCCCCTCCAAGTATGTGCAATCGGCCAGAGAAATCCTTGCTGCAGGTCACGAGTGCTATCAGGCCATGCATCAGCGGATGGCCGACATACTCACCTTTTTACATGAGAGGTCGGCCGGCCAGGATAGCCATAGTCGTGACCATATCCTACAGGCAGGATAGATCGCCGATGGCACACCGATCAACCTTTGCAGAGAAAGGAGATGTGAGATGGCAACTACAGTAAAGGATGTCCTCGAAATGGGTAAACATGTCAAAATGGTAGATCTCCGCTTCGTGGATCTACCGGGTACCTGGCAGCACTTTACCATTCCAGCACGCCGCCTGACAGAAGAATTGTTTGAAGCGGGGATCCCCTTCGATGGTTCTTCCATTCGCGGCTTCCAGGAAATTCATGAGTCGGACATGCTCCTCCTACCGGACCCGGTGACGGCTTTCCTAGATCCCATGGCTACCATTCCGACGCTGGTGATTTCCTGCGATGTCTATGACCCCGTGACGCTCCAGCCCTATAGCCGCGATCCCCGCTATGTGGCGCGTAAGGCAGAGGCTTACCTTAAGCAAACAGGTATTGCCGATGCGGTATTCATTGGCCCGGAAGCCGAGTTCTTCATCTTCGATAATGTCCGTTACGCCAGCGGGGTCAATGAGTCGTTCTACGCGATAGATAGCGTTGAAGGTTGGTGGAACAGTGGAAGTGCCGACAAACCCAACTATGGGGGGCAGATTCAGCCGAAGCGAGGGTATTTCCCCGTTCCCCCGGCAGACACGTTGCAGGATATACGTTCGCAAATCGTCATGGCGCTGGAGGAGGCTGGCGTACCGATGGAACTCCACCATCACGAGGTTGCCACCGCCGGTCAGACCGAATTGGGAATACGCTTTGATACATTGACCCGTATGGCCGATAAACTCCTGATTTACAAATACATCGCCAAGAATGTCGCTCGCAAGAACGGCAAGACGGTTACCTTTATGCCCAAGCCGCTCTTTGGCGATAACGGTTCAGGCATGCATTGTCACCAATCGCTCTGGAAAGGCGAGACCAACGTGTTCTACGATCCTTCTGGGTATGCGGGCCTTTCAGACACGGCGAAGTACTACATTGGTGGTCTGCTCAAACACGCTCCTGCCTTGCTGGCGTTGACTTCGCCAACTACAAATTCGTTCCGTCGCCTGGTGCCGGGCTTCGAAGCACCGGTCAATCTGGCCTATTCGCAACGAAACCGCTCGGCCATCTGCCGTATCCCTGTTACCAAAAGCGCGAAAGCCAAGCGTATCGAATTCCGAGCGCCGGATCCGTCCTGCAATCCTTATCTGTGTTTCGCCGCGCTGCTCATGGCCGGCCTGGATGGCATTCAGAATCGCATTGATCCGGGCGAGCCGATTGACAAGGACCTGTACGAATTGCCTCCCGAAGAGGCGCGATTGATCAAGCAAGTGCCTGGTTCGCTGGGCGAGGTATTAGACATGCTCGAGGCGGATCATGAATGGTTGCTTAAGGGCGATGTTTTCACCAAGGACATCTTGGAGGCCTATATTGCCTACAAACGCAGAAACGAACTGGATCCGATACGTTTGCGCCCCACGCCTCATGAGTTCGTGTTGTATTATGATGTCTAAGCCGGGGAGCGTTCCACGCCTTGAGGAAAGGCCGAGGCAACCTCGGCCTTTCTTTGCCATCCGAATCGGCGTGGCTATGTTAAAATATCTGCATCTATGAGTGCACGCACCTCTCTTGAGGCCGACGCTCGTCTTCTGGAGGCGCTTGCCAGCCTCAACCAGATTGGCGCTATGATCAACCGCCTGGCTCCGGATGATCTCTCCAGCGGTGAAGATACCTTGCGCCTGATCGTCGAGAGCGCCATTCGGGTCGTGCCGGGGGCGTCCGCAGTCATCTATACGTTCGACACAGCCCGGAAAGTCTTCGAGCCGGAATCGCGCGTCTCTGCTGGCGAGATCAACCGCTTTACCCCTGCTAAGGCAGCCTATCCGGAGGATGCGCCGCGCCCGAATGGAGCGGGGATGCGCGCCATTGCGCAAGAACGGTGTGTCCTCTCGTACGAAGAACCCGATTTGGATGTCCACCCCTATTATCGGGCGATTGGCGTCAAGGCAGCGGCCTGTTTTCCCTTGATTGTAGCGCGACAGGCCGTTGGAGCGTTGTATGTGTATCTCCACCAAGATCGCACTTTTCAGCGGCTTGAATTGCTCATGTTGGAAAATTTCGTCAATCAGGCGGCGATGGCGATCTATCACAGTCGTCGCCTCAACGCGATACGCCGCGATCTGACTCGTAAGGAAAACGACTTTCGGCGCTTGGAGCGAGCCGGCATGTTGATCTCCTCACGATTGCGATTGGAAGAGACATTGCAATCTATCCTCCAACTCGCCTTGGAAGTTACAAACGCCCGCTATGGCATTTTCCGTTTGCTGGATCGAGATGGTAAGATGTTGATCACACGTGCTGTCGCCGGGGAAGGTCTGCAGCGCCCTGCGGTGGAGGACTTGGCTCTGAACTCCAACAGCGTCATGGCCTGGGTTGCGCGCTCCCGTCAGGCTGTTCTGATTCCTGATTTACGGACGGCTCCCTGGTCGGCCATGTATTATCCCCTTGACGCCAGCCTCGAAATGCGCTCCGAGCTGGCGGTGCCGCTGATCAATGCCAGCGGAAGGTTGGAGGGCGTCCTGAATCTGGAAAGCCCCGAGGTGGGCGCTTTCAGCGAAGAGGATCGTTACATGCTTCAAACCCTCGCAACGTATGCAGTGATTGCCATTCAAGAGGTGCGCTTGTTGGATGCGTTGCTGGAAATTGCGCGTTTGTTGCTCGTTCAATCATGCCAGGAAGTGCTCATGCACATTGCGAACGCCGCCTGCGATTTGCTCAATGCAGCGGACGCGGCTATTTGGCTGGTGGAAGGAGAGGAGTTGGTATTATGCGTAGCCTCCGGTGGTCACCAACACGGCGATCGCATTCCTGTGCGCGGCAGCCTGGCCGGCCAGGCGGTTTTGGAACGCACGTCTGTGATTGCTCAGGATGTGCGCTGCGATTCGCGCTTTCACCGTCAGGACCTGGCGCGGCGTCACCGTTGGGTGCGTGCTCTCATCGTTCCCCTTGCTGTTGGCGAGAAACCCACGCCAATCGGCGCCTTCAGTGTGTATAGCCGGGGTAATGATCCCGGTCGTTTTGCCGAGTCAGACTGGGACAAAAAGGTGTTGACCTGTCTGGCGCACTATGCTGCCCTCGCCGTGCAAAATGAGCAACGGCAACAGGCCTTGCGCGCGGCTCAGGAGCAACATTCCATTGCAGAAATGTTTGCTGCCGTCGGCGATATTGCCTCGAATCTGCTCCATCAACTGAACAATAAAGTGGGCACTATTCCGGTGCGTGTGCAAAATATCCAAGACAAGTATCGCGTGATGCTCGAAGCGGATTCGTATCTGGCGAGCAATCTCATGGAGATTGAACGGTGCGCTTCGGACGCTATGCAGAGTGTGCGCGAGAATCTGGCGCATTTGCGTCCGATTCGCCTGGAGCCTGTCTGTATTGCTGCGCGCGTGGCCGAGGCCTTGCAATCGGCGAGTCTGCCTGCTAGTATACGCGTGCATACAGAAGGGTTAGAACACCTGCCAATGGTCATGGCCGCTGCGCAGAGTTTGGCTTTCGTGTTTGCCAACTTGTTCGAAAATGCTGCTGAGGCAATGCATGGGGAAGGAGAAATCCAAGTGCGCGGCATGGTCAGCGAGAAGTGGGTAGAAATCTTGGTCAGCGACAGCGGGCCAGGGGTTCCGCCCGAACTACACGACCGTATTTTCGAGTTGAGTTATTCCGGTCATGGTGGAGGCCGCCCGGCCAAACTTGGTTTTGGGCTGTGGTGGGTCAAAACCTTGATGAATCGTCTGGGCGGCTCCGTACATGTGGAAAGTGACGGCCGCTGCGGCACGACGTTCCATTTGCGACTGCCTCGCGCAGAGAAACCCTGATGAGTCAGACGATGCGTGCTTTACTTGTGGAAGATAATTTCTCCTGGCAACAGATTCTGGCCGAACTGTTGGCAGATTGTGGTTTGGAAGTTGATGTGGCGTATAATCTTGAACAGGCCCTCGTATATCTGAAGGAACGACCACACCGGCTGGCGGTGATAGACCTTTCCCTGGATGAATATGACCACAACAATCAAGATGGGCTGCAAGTGCTGGCGGCGGCGCGGCAGCTGGATCCTGCCTGCAAGACGATTATGCTAACCGGCTTCGCCACTGTCGAACTGGCTGTTTCTGCCTTGACGGAATATGGAGCGCTGACTTTCCTGCGCAAGGAAGCCTTCCGGCGCAGTCAGTTCCGCGACGTGGTCTCCAAAGCGTTGGTCAGCTCGCCGCCCTTGCTGGAATGGAGCGCGGAGCAACCCTATCTTGCGCGCGTCGCGGAATCGTCTCGCCCACCCTCGCTTGGAAAGGCTCTCGTTGTAGAGGATGACGCTGGCTGGCGCAGTCTCTTGCGTGAGATGTTGATGGAAGCAGGGTTCACGGTTCGGGATTGCAGTGGCTATGGGGAGGCGCTTGGCTACCTGCGCCGTGAGAAATTCATCCTCGCCGTAGTTGACCTTTCCCTATCCGGCGAAAGCTGGTCCAATCAGCGGCTGAGGAACGACATGGAGGGGTATCAACTCCTGAAGATGGCGCACACTCTCAATGTTCCCTCTATTTTAGTCAGCGGCGCGGCCTCGAGGGATGCCATCCAGCGCGCTTACAACGAGTATGGCGTATTTGCCTGCTTGGAGAAGCAAACGTTTGACCGAGCTTCGTTCTTCCGGCTGGCTCGGGAGGCGACGCAAAAGCGCAGGCCTAGCGGAGAATTGGCCGCTTTAACCGAGCGTGAGCGCGAGGTGCTGGAATTGCTTGCGCAAGGGATGACAAACAAGGAAATCGCCGCGCGTTTGCTGGTCAGCGCCAATACGGTCAAGAGGCACATCAAGGCGATCTTTGAAAAACTCAACGTACATACGCGCGCGGCTGCCGTGGCCAAAGTTGTAGGGGAACAACACTAAAAACGTCGTCCAGCGAGAACGTCGGACGCGTTGCTGATCTGCCGGAGGATGGCTTTCCTCGAGTGTTCTGCTTTCTCTTCCCAATCGCCGTGTCTGCAAACCGAGCAGAACCCTCTCGCCCAACCAAAGATGGGAGTGAGCCTAAAACAGAAAGACAAGGCCGTTGCGACCTTGTCTGGTGGGCGCGGAGGGGCTCGAACCCCCGACCTCATCAATGTGAGCCACTTCTCTCCAATTCTAGCGATATGGCTTTGTCAAGCGGTGAAGTACTTAGTGCTCGTCGTCTCAACCGTTTACGTGCCAAGCGAGTGTACACTTCGGCCATGCGAATATCGGACCACCCCATGATCTGTTGGAGGCTGCTTGCGTCTATCCCCTGCTCTACTCTCAGCGTTGCACTTGTGTGTCGGAGGATATGCGGTGAGACAGGGCGCTGAATCTTTGCTCGTTCGCGCAAACGCTGAAACAACAAGCGGATACCATCTGCGTGAAGGCCGAAGACGCTTTCCGGGTTGACCGTTGGATGGAATTGTATTGGATCGCGAATGGTCAGCCACCGCTCCAGGGCGGATCTCGTGACCTCTCCGAAAAACAAAAGAATCTCCTTATCGCCTTTTGTTATTGCTGTGGCATACCCATCCTCGATGAACAGATTCGGTGCGGTGAGGGAAGAAACGGCCCCACGACGAGCTCCCGTTTCCAAAAAAAAAAAGCAGGTTAGGGCGACGTCACGTTCGGGATGATTGCTGCTCCCGGCTGCCTTCACTAAAGCATGGATTTCCTGATCGTTGAGGGACTTTGGCAATCGCTCCGGAAGCTTCGGCCTTTCTAGTCGATCTGCCGGTGAATGGGCGAGCAACTCCTCCCTTACGCACCAGTTGAAGAACGCTCGGACAGTCACTACCATCGACCAGATCGTGTGTGGGCTAGGGCAGCGTTCCAGGCAGTTATCTATCCAAGAGCGCAGATCGTGAATAGAAATATCCCCGATTTTTGTCTCCTTGCCCAGAAAATTTTCCAGGTTGGTCAGGCGGAGCCTATAATTCGCAATGGTGTATATTGATCGCTGTCCTCTCTTGAGAGACTTGAGGTAGAGAGAAAAGGCATCCGTGAATTGCATTTCATTCCTCCTTGGTGTCTATTTTGACAATTATCCAGGGAGTTGTTTAAAACAAAAAACGGGAGGCGGTCAGCCTCCCGTTTAGTCATGCGACTTGCCGGCGCGGGATCAGGGTAGCCCAGACCCCGGCCAGGTCATCGAGGGATTGCACCTCGACAACCTTCCCGGCGATCGCGTCAGCGATCTCCAGGATCTGTTTTTGCCCGTCGGACTTGTACTGTTCCAGTCCGATCAGGAGAACCGACGTCCTCGTTCGGCACGTCACTGGGATACAGGCGGGCAGGCAGCCCGCGCCATCCGTGAGGACGAGCACCTGGTGCTCCGGGAATCGCTGCCAGACTTCCGGCAGCCAGCCGAAGCGGGTTTCTGATCCCTGGGCTTTCTCCAGGGTCAAATGACCACCGAACGACCGGGCGAAGAGGAGAGACTGGGCATCGTAGCCTGCGGTATGCCAGGCTTCCCCGGCAAACAGCAGGCTGCGGACGTCGCCGCCATCTGCCTGGATGGCCAGGGTGATGGCGCGAGCAGCGGTCAGGGCTGCCTCCCAGGGCCTCCCGTCCTCCGCCGACATGCTGCCGGACCAATCCACCGCCAGCAGGATCCGGCGCAGGCCGTCCTCCTTCAGCCGGGCGGGCCGATATGCTTTCATGGAGTACGGCACGGGCTGGTTCCGCAGGGCGGCCATCCGGTCGAGACGACCGGGCGCCATGAAGCTATGGACGCCGGAAGGAGCCATCCAGCGGCTCTTCAGCCGGCGGCTGAGCGCCAGAACCTCGGGGGTTGGCGGTTGCGAACCATAAGACGAGACCTGCCGTATCCCACAGGGTTCTACCTTGTCCCGATCGGGGACATTCAACTGAACGGCGCCGGGGATCACATCGTCGTCGCCGCCCCATCCCAGTGGGTCCGTGAAGCGGAGATCCGAGGCCTGGCAGCACAGTTCGGGGTATTCCGCTGCCAGGAGGCGCAGGCGATCGGGGAGTTCGCCGGAAAACGTGCCGACGAATCCACTGACGGCCCAGAGCAGTCTTTGAAGACGATCGGCGTCGTAGGCGGCTTTGGGGTTGGGAAGCAGTTGGCCCGACCCGATCAGGGCCGCACAGTACGAGGCCTTGGTCTCCAGGCAATAACGGCTGAACAGCAGGGCTGCCGAAGCCGCAGAAACGAAGTCATTTGCTTTGCGAAATCCCTGGCGATATTCTTGAACCATCCGTTTTCCTACCAGGTTCCGTAAAGCCTGCAGGGGACCTTTGAACAAAGGGAAGATCTGGCCGGCGTTGTGTTCGCAGTGGACGTCGAGGATGATGTTCACGAACCCGTGCGCCAGGCCGGTCTCTTTTTCGGCGGCCCGGATCTCCTTGATGGGCTGGAGCCAGTGACCGACTTCGTGGGCCAGCAGGCCCAGGAAGATCTCCGGCCGGCCGTCCTCCAGTGATACGTCGAGGAAGCGGCGCGGCATCATTACGACCCTCTGCCCGTCCGTGGAAGCCGTTTCGGCCTCTTGCAGGATCAGGCGCGGGCGATAGGCCAGGAAGAGGTCTCCCATAAGCAGACGGGAGACCAGATCCAGCTGCTTCTGCAGACTGGCCCAGGTTTCGTCGATTACGCTGGCGGCCATCAGGTCACCCACGCGCCCTTCAGGAGGGCGTCGAAGGCGGTCGCTGCCGCCGGGTCCAGGACTGCCAGCCGCGAGCGGTAGCGGTCTAGGATTAGAACGTCGCCGGGAGCGGCTGCCCGCGCCAGTTCTCCGTATTCCAGGGGCAGGGGGAGGGTCCCGTCCTGCGTCCCGGTCCAAGAGATGCGGATTGCGGCAGCCAGGTTGGCGTCGAACAGGGCAGCCACCTCGTCGGCAAAGCCGACCATGACCGGCACGGTGCGGCGCACCAGGGCCGGGTCGAGGGGCGTACCCCAGGGGTTACAGGCCAGGGCGGTATGGAGCAGGTCCGCCGGCGCCCATTCGTCGCCCCAGAAGGGGGCGGAGGTGGCGCGGATCGCGCCGTCGTGTTCCACGCCGAGCGTCTTGGCGACGTCGGCGCCGATGGGCAGCAGCAACCGCATGAGCGATTCCTGCGCCCGCATGTGGTAACGGGTGAACTCATCCAGGAAGAGCAGGACGGGTTCGCACATCTCACGGGCATGGCCGAGCGCCTGGGCGACCGGACCCGGCATCCGCAGGCCGGAGGGCATCATCACGCCCACCAGGTCTGAGTCGGTGTACGAGTCGGCGCCGGCGTGTTCCACCAGGCGGCAGTTCAGGGACTGCGCCACCCGGCGGACGGCTGAGGTCTTGCCGCTGCCCGTCGGGCCAACCAGCAGGGGAACGTAGCCCTGGTCCAGGATCTCGCGGACCTGGGCGGCAATCCCGCCGATGGCCTGGTCGATGGCCTCAGCGATCTTGACGTGGAACGGCTTATGGGAGGCCTTCGAGGCCGGGGGGTCAGGCTCCGTGTTGGCATCGCTCGCGGTTTTCTCCCGATCAACGTGCGCTTCGGGTTTCAGGGGCTTTATGGCAGTCGGGATGTCGGTGACCAGCGCCAGGGCCAGCTGGTGCTTGCACAGACGCTTTTCCGTCCAACCGCCCGACTGCAGCCAGTCGGGCGCAGGTGCAAGACGGCGTGACGCGAGCGATGTTGCGGGATTTGACCATACTGGCCATCCATACGACCTGGTAATTGCTTATCCTCAGGTCCACACTGCAGATGCGAGGCCCGCCGGCCATGCGCATCTCCTTCAATGGCGCAGCAAGGTCTGTGGCCCGCTCCAGGCGTTTCACTTCAACCGTGAAGCCGCCGTAGTTGTTGTCGGCGAGCCATTTGAACAGGGACATATCCATGTCATTCCTCCGTATGGTGTTGGGAAATAGCGAGGAGGAGGCCGGGTGGCCTCCTCCTCAGGGCAGACGGGTGGTCTGGTGTTGGCTCAGGGCAGCGACCAGACGCCGCGCCGCACCTGGCGAGCGGCGAACTGGAGCTTCTGGCGGACGATGGCCTGCCAGTCGATCCCGGCAGCCCCGGCCTTGACGGCGCGGGTGTGCCGGCCAACTTCGGCGTAGATGTCCGTCAGGGCGGCCGAGCCGCCCAGGTCCGCCAGGGCGGACAGGACGATGGCCATCCAGGTCATCTTGACTGACGACCGCAGGTTGAAGGTCGTGATCTCGCCGGTGCGAGCGCCCATGAACCAGGCGTGCTCCCGGCGGGTGACGATGACGTGTTCGTGCAGGATCGGGATGAACTTCCCCGAATACTGCCTGCTTCCCGACCAGGTGTTGTGCTGGGTCTTGATCAGGTGGTACTCGGCAGTCCCATACCAGCGCATGTCACGCTGGATCGGGTGGAGTACCCCCTTGCGCTTGACGTCGCCGACTACCACCACCAGGCGCCCGCCGGGGCGGACGGCCTGATAGGCAGCGTAGATGGCTTCGTTCAGGCGAGCGAGTAAGGTCGGGTAATCGGGAGCCTGGGACAGATCAGGCGGGTCGGGGGCCTGGCCCCACATGACCCCGCTGTACTTCACGATGTCCCAGTAGGGTGGGTGGATCACCACCAGGTCGGCCAGGACGGGTATTTCATCCGAGCGGATATCGAACCCCTTGGAAAGGTCCGACGACCAGCAGGACAGACCGAGACGGTCCGCAACTGCCTGGGTGGTGAAGGAGCCGCCCATCGGGTCTGCGATCTGGCGCGGCTTGAAGAAGCCGGCCAGGTCTTCGATCAGCCGGGGGGAGAAGTTGCCGCGATAGTTCCAGCGGCCGCCTTCGCCGCGTTCCGGGTAATCGAGGATGGACGTGATGGTGGATTGCATGTGCATACCTACTAGAAGGGGATGATCATCCCTTCGGTCAGGGCAGGATCCACGGCTTCGGCCGCCGCGGCCGCCGTGTCGACCAAGGCGGGTGGGAGACCGAAGGTGTAGGCGTTGCGGAAGACCTCATCCAGACGGGCGTCCGGACCGTCCTCCCGGCGGGTATTGCAGGCCGGGCAGGCCTCCTGCGAGGCGGGGTGGATGTACCCCTCTTCGCATTCGCAGTCCCAGAAGAGCGGCGTGATGTAGAAGCCGCCGTGATCCTCGATCAGGACTGTGATACACATGGCGATCCTCCTGCCAGGTGGTTTTTGCCGAACCGCTGGCGCAATTCGGCGGCGACGTCGCTCAGGCGAATTGCCCGGACGAGATCGCGTAATGCGACCTCGTTCGAGGCGAACTCCGTCCCGCTGTGTTTGTGGCAGCAGGAGAAGATCAGCCAGCCGTCGCCCGTGACCTTCACGGAACGGCCGATCAGCCCGTGTTCGTTGATCAGATCGGGATCGATCCTCTCTTCCACTGCGCCTTCGTCCCAGTCTTCGGGGAAATCCTCGTCGACCGGGTTGAAGTCCAGCCAGGTGGTTTCCTGGAAGGAGACCTCCAGCTGGTAAAAGCACAGCCAGCCGATCAGGGCGCGCACGAGCCGGGAGACCCGATCCACCAGGATCAGGCGGGCGATCGCGCTGGGCCGCAGCGCCACGGCGACGTGGGTGACGAAATCATCGTACTCGTCGCTGGAGCATACGGTGATGACGAAATAGCGGTTCTCCATGGGGATACCTCCGTATGGTTGAATGTGAGGCGGTTTGCCGCCTCCCTTCCGGCCAGGCGGGAGCCTGGGCAGAGGGGAGAAGGCAATGGTAGAGGGAGGCGGTCAGCCTCCCTCTGCAATCAGGGGACGCTCGAAAAATGCAGGGTCAGGCTTTCCAGCCAGTAGTGCAACCCTGCCGACTGCTGATCCGTGAAGAACAGCAGCAGGACGCCCCGGACTCCGGGGACCGGATCCCTGCACTCGGTGACATACAGGAAGGTCTCCGGCCAGGCGTTGGCTGGCCAGCAGTCGATGGCCTGGATGTACCAGGGATCCACCAGTTTCCCGTAAGTCGTGATCAACTTTGGCTGGTAGCCTGGTTGAAACACACGCGCCGGGTGCGGTTCGAGTCCCTCTTCGATGGCCTGGTAGGCCACGACGACCAGAACGGCCGGCTGGCCATCCACCGTCAGTTGGGCGGACGGCAGGAAACCCAGCATCCATCCCTCGTCGTCGAGAACACGGGCACGTCCGTTCGTGAGCCGGCTGAAGTCCTCTTCGGACCAGGCCGGGATGGCAGCCTCGCTGCGCGGGGCGCAAGCGGCCAGCGCAAGCAGAATGACGATCACCAGGGTTGCCAGTTTGCGCATGAGCATACCTCCGTATGGTTGATGTGAGGCGGTTTACCGCCTCCCGTCCGATCTGGCCGGCGCCAGAGCAGGCGGGAGGGGGCAAAAAGGGGAGGGAGGCGGGTGGCCTCCCTCCAGGGGTGCGGGTGATGAAAATCAGCGTTTGCTATACCATCATCCCGATGAACTCCTCGACGTCCGGGACGACTTCGATGGCGGGCATCAGGTAGTCGATCAGGAGAGCGCCGGCAATCAGGACGATCGCTGCGGCGAGCAGGTACAGCAGGGCGGCCGGAAGGGCTTTGAATTCCGGTGGCATGGATACTCCGTATGGTGGATTACCCGGGCGCCTTCTTCGCAGAGCGGATCACCTCCGTGCGGATCTTGCGCCGGAGCGGGTCGAGCACCTCGCGTTCGAGGTAGGGGGTCAGGGTGAAAGGGCCGTCCCGGCCAAGCATTCCCCAGACTGTTTGATTTCCCTGGGTCAGATTGTGTTTTTCCCAGACAGTCTGGGTCAGCCACAACAGGACCTCGGCGAGTTCGCCGTGAAGGGGGAAACACAGGCTGGCAGAGGCGAGGTAGGCCAGGGCCTCTTCGAGCGTGGCCAGGTCTTTCTCGCCGGCCAGGACCAGGTCGAGGCGGGCCAGGGGGATGTACCTGGGCAGGATCTCCCCGGCATCCCACCCGCCGGGGTGGTAGACGATCGGCCCTTGCAGGTAGCGCAGCTCGTTGGCGTGCAGGTGTTCGAGCCGGGCGAGGACCTCGGGCGGAATAGGGACCTGGCCGGGGAGCGGATCTCTGCTCCCGGCCAGCAGATCGTCCAGGGTGAGTTGGACCGTTGGGGCAGTCATGGAGCGCCTACCAGTATTCGTCGTTTCGCTCACCGAAATCGGCCAGCACGATGCGCCTCTGGTAGCGTAGCAAATTGTGGAGGGCGTCATCCCAGGGGAAATCGAACTGATCGAGCAGGGCCTGCTTCACGGTCTCGACCGTTTCCCATACACGCGGGTCGCTCCAGGCCTCATCGGCTGGCCGGGCCAAAGGCATCACCAGGACGCCCATCGGCTCGCCGCAGTGGCAGGACCAATGCTCGGCCAGCCCTCCATCGCCGTGGATCGGGCAGACCTCCCGTGTGACGACCCTGGGCAGGGTGACATCTTCCCTGAAGGCCCAGACGGGCAGAGCGCGCCGGAAATGCTCGTGGACCCATTCCTGGCGTTCCGCTTCGGCTTCATCGACGCAGCCGATCTTCACGGCTGCGCCGGCCAAGCGGTAGACCACGCCGTAGGAGCCTCGGCCCAGGACGACGCGCTTGCGCAGCAGACGGGCCAGCAGCAGGGGGTCTTCGAGCACGCCGCGCCAGATGCGCGGCCAATCCGGCTTTGGGGCTCCCGGCAGGGCGGGGACGAAGCGCCGAGGCGCGATGGCGATGGCGCCCATCTCAGGTCGCCTTGCAGTAGGCCGGCGTATCGCGTCCGGTTTCCACGCCGAAGCCGGCGGCGGTCAAGACCGTCGCCCGGATGGCGTCTTCCACCATCTCCAGTATGCCGATCTCGCCGATGGCGTCTATGATTGCCCAGGCGACCACTTCCGGGTCCAGGCCCTCGAGGGCTTTGGCCAGCGCCGGGCGGTCGTTCAGGAAGAATTCGATTTCCTCGGCGCTGATCGAGTAGACCTGACCGGCGGCGCGCTCGTGTTGCCGCAGGGCGTCGATCAGGGCTGTAACAGATGCAGTCATGGTCATACCTCCGTGTGGTTGAGTGTAGAGACGGCTTTGCCGCCTCTCGCCCGGTCTGCTGATCAGACCAGGCGGCAAGCGGCAAAAGAGAAGGGAGGGCTTGTGGCCCTCCCTTGGGGTCAAACAGACACTTCCTCCCGCTGGGGAAGAAAGAGCGGGATCGCTCCACTTTGCTGGCGTTCCACCAGTTCGGGAGTCCCACCGATGTGCAGCGGCATGAGCAGGATATCCAACCCGTCCGCCTGTACCCAGACCGGCGTGCTCTGGTCGTTCCCGAATTGGAACGTCACGTTCTCCGCCTTTTGCACGATCTCGATCACGCTGCGGAGCAGTGACCAGGAAACGGCCACCCAGGCGCGCTCAGCCTCCGGCGGGTAGTCGGCCAGCACATCTTCCGTGCTGCCCACTTTGCCCGACGAAACCTGGGCGTACAATTGAGCGCCCAGGTTTGCCAGGACGACCGCGCCCTGCAGCGTGCGTGTGCGCCGCAGGAAATTGGCCCAGCGTTTCGCGTCGATCGGGATGGTCGGGCTGTTCGAGGCGTACTTCAGCAGCACCTCGTCCAGGTTGGGGAAGCCGATCGCCGTGTTCCAGAAGTGGTAATACAGGCCCAATTCCAAGGCGTGCACCATCAGGCCGTTCTCCTGGACGTACACGGCGATGCTTTCGGCCTTGGAGATGCGGGCCGCCGCCTTCGCCAGCATTTCGGCGTTGGGAAAGGCTCTGCGCCTGGCCCTGGCGTCGGGGATGGGGATCCGCCGCTGGGCCATCATGAATCCGTCGGCTGCAGCAGCCTTCAATTCTGTCCCTTCGATGGTCATCATCAGGGAGGTCAGTCCCGGTTGGGCTTCGTCGTCGTCCGCAGCCTCGGTGGTGCAGGACAGGGCGGCGAATTGCGCGCCTGTCAGGTGAATGGGGTGTTCGCCGTTCACGATCCGGGACTGGGTGTCCTCGGGGATGCTCCCGCTTTCCAAGGTGATCCGGTTCGTGCATGCTCCGGATCTCACCCACAGGGTGCCTTCGGCAAGGGTCAGCGAGACCGGGCCGGGATCCAGGACGGCCACCAGATCGGTGAAGATCGCCGCCGGGATCCGGGCGAACAGGGGCGCCTCGGCAGGGTTGGAAACCGCAGCCGGGCATTTCACGTAGGCGTCGATGCGCTGGTTGTCGCTGGCTAGCAGATCGATCCCCTCCGCGGTCAGGCGAAGGGCGATGCTGCTTCCCTTCCCAACGGCAGGCCGGAGAAGGGCGAGAATGCCTTTGAGCGCGTTCCGGTCCACCTCGGCCGCCGGCAGATCGGGCATGGCCAGCACAGGGATCTGCGCAGCCGGTTCGGCAGCCGTCTCCTGGACGGGAGCGGGTGCGCTACCCATTCGCTCGAACAGGAACAGCCGGACGTTGATCTTGGTTAAGGCGAAGTCGCCATCGAGAGGGAAGCCGTCGCCGTTGACGACGGTCCCGTTCTCCTGGAACCACTGGCGGAATCTCTTCGTACCGGACTCCAGGAAGGTGGAAGGCGCGATGAAGGCGGCATAGCCGCCGGGCTTCAGCGCCCGCAGGGCCAGTTCCAGGAACAGGTGCTCGGATCGGGTTGCCCCGCTCGTGCAGACCTGCTCGGCTGAGTACAGGCCCCATTTCGTGCCGAAGGGTGGGTTGGCGATCACCCAGTCGAACCGGCCTTCGATGTCGGCCAGGTGGTCGAAGGGCGTATCCTGGAACCAGGTCGCCCAGGGGACCAGGCGTTCGCCGATCTTTGCGCAGGTCTGGTCCAGCTCGAAGGCCCGGATCGTGAGTTCGAGCCGGCCTTCGAGCGGGGCAAGCAGCGCCCCGAGGCCGGCGCACGGCTCCAGGATCGAGCCGTCCAGGATCAACCCGGCTGTTTCGATGGCGGCGTAGAGCTGCCCGGCCATCTCGTCCGGAGTGAAAAACTGCCCGGTGGACTGGGGATCCAACGGGGAGTACAGTTGCCGCACCTCGGTTGCGTTCAGCTCCGGCACAGCCGGTTTGGAGCGCGACGAGGCGGCGTAAGGCTTGCCGTCGAGCCAGGCCAGCACGCGTTCGCGGCCGGCCATCTCGCGCTTCGTGAGTCGTATTGCCATAGTGGCATACCTCCGTGTGGTGGAATGTGAGCAGCCAACAGGCTGCCCCGGCAGCCCTCTTCAGGTGAAAGGGGCATCCGGGGGAGTCTCTTGGAAAAAAAAAGCGAAGGGAGAGCGGGTGGCTCTCCCTTCAGGTGTGCTTCGTGTGGGTGGCGCTTCCGATCAACGACCCAGGATCTGTTCGAGCCAGGCGATCAGGGAACGCAGCCACTGGTTGGGATTGCTGACGGCGATGGCGGCCAGGATCAGGATGATGGCCAGTACCTTCGCCGGCGAACTGATGCCGTTACCTTTGCTCATGGGAGCAGCCTCCTTCGCTGGCGCCCTGGAGGACATCCAGCGCAGAAGCAGCAACCATTGGGTCGTCGCAGACCAGCCTGAAGCGGGATGGTTCTCCAGCAGGGGTGGTCTGGAACAAGGCCCAGGCTGCCGAGTGCGGATCGTTTGCGGACTTGCAGGGGATGACGGTGATCTCGTCCCAGCGGCCGATGGCCTGGCTGGTCGAGGGCAGGTACGTCCCATCCGCGAGCCTCAGGGCAACGGGCAGGATGGTGTATTGCATACAGCCTCCGTATGGTTGAGAATTCGCGACGACGCTCGATCCGGTCATGCTATGCGGGACGGGAAGATGACTTGCCAGCGTCCCTGCTTATGGCAAATACGGATGCGCGTCGAGTAGATGGCGCCGGATGTTTCCAGGACGACCTGGTGGACGTCCTGGTAGACCCGGAAAATGCGCAGCCAGCCGGGAAATACCAGTCAGATCTTATGCGGCTCCTGGCGGCAAGCGCGGGTGTCCAGGTCGATGGCGACCACTGCATCGGTGAGGCGCAGGTGCAGGCAGTTGTCTTCGAGGTACAGTCCGGTTAGCAAGCGTCCAGTCAGGACGTCCTGCAGGGGGCGGCGCCGGGGCGCAAGGAGCGGGATCATCGCTGCCCCAATACGACCAGGCTCTCCAGGGCCTCGCAGATCTGACCGCGCAGGTCCTTGTCGAAGGCGCTGGATCGGGAGTCCACTTCGAGCGTCTCCCGGAGCAGATCCCAGGCTTCGGCTGGAGCCACGATCACCACGATCGGGATTTTGGGGTCGGCGTCGGGATCCCACTTTCGCATCCGGCCAGCCTCCATCGCTTCGACGAACTGGGCAATGTCGCGACGCGGGCCGGGGAAGGCCGGATCACTGGGCGGCAGGTCGGTCTCGGAGATCCGCTCGAACTCGTGCCAGGGGTGGTCGTCTTCGGTCCACGATTCGGGACCGTTGAAGAAATGAGACTCGAGGTCGACCATTCCGGTCTTGAACCATTCCCCGTCGCTCAGGCTGGCGCGGATGCGGGATTCGATCTCGGCCAGCGGGAGACCGCCCTCGTTGGCGAAGACGGCCTGTCCGTACTGTTTGTTGTTGTTTGCGTCGCGATATAGGTACTCGAACAAGATATTGCTCATGCATACCTCCGTGTGATTGAGGAAGAGAGGATGGTGGTGGCCATCCTCTCTCTGGATAGGCGGGTAGCCTATCTGTGATGAAGGGCAATACTGCATTCCTCCGTGTGGTGTAAGCCTCCGTATGGTTGGGGTCGAGCGGCAGATGCCGCTCCGATCGATCCTCAGCAGGGCTGGGGACCGTCCGTGGCGGCCGCTTTGCCGGTCGGGACGCGGCGGCCGTGCTCGTCGAACCAGCCCAGGCCGCAACCCTCGCACACGTCCCAGACGATTTCACCGGGATCGGCGAGAATGTCGGCTTCCGGCAGGCCCAGGCGGGCGGCGCAATCGGAACAGAAATCAGCCATCGTGACCCTCCAGGATAACTCTGCTACCCTTTGCCAAGGGGTAGCAGGGGGAATCGGTGTGACTCGGCTCCACCAGCTACCTATTCAGTTATCTGGCGCAGAACGCGCGCAGTCGCATGTCGATATCGACGTGCTTCTGTTTGCGCCTGTGCCAGGCTGCCACCACAACGCCGCCGGTGACGGCCGCGAGGATGGCGGTTGCTGACACGATCATCAACATGGTGCACCTCTCTCGAAAAAAGGGTAGGGCGGGTAGCCCTGTTGGAGGGTAGGCCGATAGGCCCGCCTCCCGCCCTGGTCCGATGTCCATCAGACCAGAACGGGAGGCGAGGAGGAAACTCCTTTCCCAAAGGGTGAGAGAGGTGCAGAGCACGTCGACGATCAGAGCCTTATCGAAACCGATCCCCCTGCTACAAACATCCTGCCAGGACTCGAACCTGGCTGCCGCCCGCCTGCTGGGCAGGTTGCGGGAGATGATCATGCCCCGAAGGTTTGCTCCCACGCTTCGAGGATGTATTTCTCGACCAGATCCGCCTGGGTGTGGGCCGGGGATCCGGCCGCTTTGGCGTGCCTGGATAATTCCTCCAGTTTTCTTTTGGTCTCGGGAGTGCAGCGCATGACCAGAGCGCGGGTCCGTCCCCCTTTGTACTTGCGAAGGCTATCCCTGATGGCCAGCGGCGCAGCGTGGTGATCGTCGCGCCGTCTGCCGGCCAGTTGAGCAATACGCTCGCGCGAGACCTTCAACAACTCGGCGATCTCAGTATCAGTGTAACCTTCGGCTCGTAAGCGGTGGATCTCATCAATTCGTTCGATCCGTTCGGTTTGGGTCAGTTTGGGCATGGCGGTTTCACCTAAAAATTATTGACTCTCTTCTGTTCGCGATTTAGAATGAGCGACAGGTGAGAGGAGCGAGATGCACGAAGAATGGCTCGAACAACAAAAAAGAAAGCGGATCGAGACCCAGATCAAAGAATTCGTTGACCGTTTTGCCAGAGCGAGTGGCAACGATGAGGAATGGCAAGATGTCAAGAGGGATTACGAGAACTCGGAGATTTGGAAGGATCTGCGAGAGAAGGCGCTTAAGCGCGCTCACGATCAGTGTGAGCGATGCAGGGGGTCGACCAATGTTGTAGGCCCACTTCAGGTTCATCACAACACTTACGAGAGGATTGGGGGTAGAGAGAAGATGACTGATCTGGAAGCTCTTTGCTTTAAGTGCCATCGAGAAGCCCACAGAGAAAGGGATCAGATACACGCGGATGAGCGTGAAGAAAATTACTGGGATGCCAGGCTTGAAGGTGCGATTAACTGGTTCGCAACCAGGATTCTGAAGCTGGATGAAGGTTGGGAGTACGACCCCGACCAGGAAGAACGTGTCATAGATGAGTTCATCAAATTATCGGCCAAAAAATACCTGAAGTCAGACGTGGGGGAATATGACAAAGCCGAGTTCCATAGGGGAATACCGGAATGGTTCAAGGATCAGGTGATGGCGGGGGAACACTTGGATTTGATCTTCGATAGAGATAACGAATTTTAACATGATACCAGAAAGGGGAGGCGGGTGGCCTCCCCTTCAGTTGGTGCGATGCCTGTCAGGCGCTCGTCGAAGAGCGAACGCTACGGCTGAGGTTCTTCCTCGGCGTCGACGTCGCTGATTTCGGCGGGCTTGACCTCGTTGGCGTAGATCACCAGCGTGGAGCGGGTTTCTCCCTCGTCGGTGGTCCACTCTTCCAGACCGAGGCGGCCGCGGACTTCGATCTTGTCGCCCTTGGCGGCATCGGCCAGGGCGGCGACTGCCGGGACGTCGGCGATGTCATCGCCGTCGTTCCCGAACGCCACCACCTTGAACCAGATGCTGGGCAGGAACTCGTCGGTGGACTTGTTCTTGCCTTGGCTGAAGAAGGCGCGGGCGGAAGCGTAGGGCTTCCCGTTCTGGCTGAACTTGCCTTCGCCTTCCTTGCCGACCTGCAAGGTCATATTGACGAAGTTCTTGCGGTGCTTCTTGGCATCGCCGTTCGATTTGGGGGACATCTGTCATACCTCCGTATGTGGGATAGGACAACGAGGGATTACCCCTCGCCATCACCGAATTGATCCCGCCCGACCGGACCGCCGTGCAGTCGTTCGCAGACGTCCCGGACCGGGCAGTACCCGCATTCCCAGATCGCCTCCTTGTCGGAGAGAATCGGGGGCAGGTCAGGGGAGAGCAGCGCCGCCAGGCGGCGCTTCAGCAGGGTCAGCGCAGCGTCGACGTCGGGGACGACGGGACAGCGCAGCAGGCCCAGGTAGGCGACCTCGCCGCCGCAGACCGGGGTATCCGGTTTTGCCGGCGGGGTGGACCAGTTTTTGTGCCGCTGCAGGTCGTGGTTGTACGTCTCGGCCAGATGAGCGGCGTTCTTGCCGGCCAGCAGCGCCAGCAGGTTCACCTGCATGGCGTGGCCGGAGCGGGCGGATGGAGGAGCGATATACTCGTCCACCTGGCTGTGGGTGAGTTCCCCGCAGTCCGGGCAGGCGAACGGGCCGCGCCCCCGCCAGTTCGGGCGGCCTGCAACCTGGTCGGGGTGGACCCGGCAGGTGTAGGTGTAGGTGGTGCGGGGCGGGTTGTGGGTGTCCTTGTATTCAGTGATGAACCAGCCGTCGTCCTGCAGGGTGAGCAGGTCAGGTTGCCCGGTCAGGACCACAGGGATTCTGGAGCCGCCCGGATGGGTGTAGTGGAATTTCCAGGACAGGCGGTGCTCTTTGAGACCGGGGCCGTTGTAGAGCGCCAGGTCAGCATGCCTGGCTGCGCCGCGCTGGGCTGCTGCGAGCGACGTGGGCCGCTCGTGGTAGGCATGTTCGCGTACCAGCCGGTAGCGGCGCGGGCAGCCGATCAGTTCAGTGGCCGATATGCCGTACTCGGCGCCGGCCGCTGCGGCGCGCCTCTGGGAGAAGTCCAGAGGCCGGATGCCCAAAATGATCCGCTCGACCAATGCGGGGGTCATCGGACAGCCCGGCGCGCCTTTCTGGGCGCAGGCCAGACATTCCGAGGGGGCGACCGGATCGCCCGAGACCTCGCACAGGAAGCCGGCAAAGCCGGCCTGCACGACAGCCACGGGGACGACCGCCGGGAGCGATAATGTGGTTGCCATCTTGGCTTACCTCCGTATGGTTGTGAATTTGGATTCGATGATTGCAAAGGGAGGCCGGATCGTGTCCGGCCTCCAGGTGGTCGCTGTCAGGATGGGGTGGATGGCGCCGGCATCGAAGCGTCCGCCGACTCGACCCTCGCCCAGTTGATCTGCGGCGGGAAGGCAGCCGAGAAGACCGTCCGGGGTTACGTCCAGGACGTGACCATCTTCCTACGCTGGTGGCAGGGGACCTTCGGCGAGCCGCTGACCATCGAGGCGCTCCAGGCCGATCCCTTCCGCCTGAATCGCAAGACGCTCCAGGATTTCCTCTCCTGGCTTCAGACCACCCAAGGTTACGCCGCCAGCACCGTGCTGCGCTACGCAGCCAGCCTGCGGGCCTTCTGCCAGTTCCTGGCTGCCAGCCAGGTCATGCAGCACGATCCGGCGCTGGGACTGCGCTTGCCGGCGAAAAAGGCTCAGGAGCCGCGCGGCCTGGACGATGCCCAGCGTGCTCGTTTCGAGGCTGCCTTCCTGACACCCTGGCAGGACAAGGTGACGAAGCGCAAGCGCAACCAGGAAACACGGGCCGCATCTCGTTTATCGCGGGACAAAGCCATTGCTTTCCTGATGCTGTATGCGGGTCCCAGGGTAGAGGAAGTCGAGCGGCTGACGATCCAGGACGTGGACCTGCGCCCTCGCTCTGGAACAGTCTTCGTTCGCCAGGGTAAGGGTTTTAAAGAACGGGAGATCCCATTGCCGAAACCAGCGCGGGATGCGCTCGAAACCTGGCTGGGAGAGCGGGCGAAACTGGACATCCCTCACAACTCACTGTTCGTCGAACTCCGCTCCGGTTTCCGACCATTATCCAAGCGTTCAATGCAGACGATGGTTGGTGACGCTGGACAAAGAGCCGGGCTGGACCGGCTGGATCGGCCTGTCCGGGTTACGCCACACATTCTGCGGCACACCTACGCCTACATGCTCCGCCAGGCTGGTGTAAGCGTGGAGGTCCGGGCGGAGATGTCTGGCCACTCCATTGAGACCGCCATGAAGTATGGCCGTCCGAAGACCAGGGAAAAGGCGCGGGCGGCAGAGGCGTTGGATGGGATGGCCACCTGATGACCAATATAGACACACGAACAGCCAATTGCTCGATGCCGCAGCGTAGATCTTTGCAATTCGATTGCCGCTGTACGCCCGAAGTGAAATCCAAGATGCGTGACTTGCTCCGATATGAGAGAGATAGAGGGGCGCTTATTCAGTCGGAAGCAGATTTGCTTGAACACTTAGTATTAAATCCTGTGCCTATTGTGGTCACGAAATTTCCTGAACGACCTGCTGGCTTGGGACCTTTCAAAGGCGGTAGGACGGTTCACGATCATATGCGCGTATCCCCCTACGTGATGGATACGTTCCGTCTGCGTCTCGAAGAGGTAAGAAAGGACTGGCCTTCAGTGCGCTCGCGAGCCGATTTGCTGGAAAGATGGATAATATCCGCCTGGGATCGGGTCTTCTCACGTGGAGACAGCGATTGATGAGAAAGTATCTGTGTGTGGTTGTGTTGGCTTGTCTGCTGACTGCCTGCGGTAGTGTTAACCAGGAGTATGCTCAAACCCTGGCCAACTATGCCCAGGGTCTCTCCGACGCCGGTGTGGAACCATTTGGCCAAGTCAGCCTGGATGGCCAGCCGATCATCGTCCTGCTTACTCCGACGACCGGTGAGGTATCGGCGCAGCGGCGTCAGGAGATCCTCGATCTGGTCTCCGTCACCGCCCAGGTCTTCGGTGTCAGTGGCGGTCTGCGGCACGAGGACATCCTGATCGCATTCCGTCCGCCTGTCCTGCAACAGATAGTCGTCATCGACCGCCCAGAAGGTATGCCTGAGCCGATCGGGATGCTGTCAGAGGCAAGTATCGGATCGCAACCGGGCCAAATCATGTCGGTGGTCAATTTATCCGGGACGGAAAAGACTCTGGGGCGGGATTTCACGATTACTTGGGCTGTGATGCAGGCGGTCTGTCTGGGCTATGCGGTCCAGGACAACCCGAATGCGGATGCAATGTGCAATATCATTGCGGCCAACGCAGCAGCGGGATGGGCGGGTGTGGATCGCGGCGTTATCCAGGATTTCCTGGATGGCGGGTCGACGGGATTGGAGTATCTTGGTGAACGAGATTACGAATTCCGCTTTATCGACTTTGTGTACGAGGCTTTTCTTAAGCATGGACAGGATGCAAAATAAGAACTGGATATTGACATATGTATCACTTTCTTTCTCGGATTCCGACCATTGACAAAATAAAGATTGTCTATATAATGTGTCAAACTATAGACTGCTCATATAGTCATCTGTAATAGGTGATACCGTATCGGTGTCATCGAGGGAGGGGCTAATGAAGCCTATCGTGGATTGTCCGGGGAGTTCTTCTGTTGGGGCTGGCAGGAAATTATGGGGAATGAAAGCCAATGCCAATTCTGTTTATCGCTTTCTTCTCCTTATATTCTTAGGTGTTTCCTTCGGGTCCGCAGTCACCCTGCTGGCTTGGCTGCAGTTGTGGACGCCGCTGCGTCTGCCCTAATGGCTCTACTCATCTTTGTTTTGGACTGGCATCCTGGGGGTGATCGTCTACTCCATCATCCTGCTACGCGGCCGGTCACGGAGAACGCGCCTGTGGATCTTCCCCATCGCGCTAACGGCGGCTGCCCTGGTCTACCTCTTCCCGCAGGCATTGGCTCCCGGTTGTGGCGGTGTACCGCGGGCCCTGGCCGCCTGTAAGACGGAGTGTCGCGACGTATGTGGGCCGGTGCATTGTACCTGGTGGGTGCCGCTGGGCGACCCGCTCTGCCCCACACAGACCAATCCATGGGACATCGGTTGCTGCCTGCGTTACGGGCAGGACTGCGAGCGGATCTGTACCACCACCTGCTGGGATGACCCGCCCACAGTGTCATCCTCGTTCCAGTGTAGTCAGCCGGGGAATGCCGGGTGATGTGCCGGGACGGCAGAGTTGGTGATTACCGCTTCAGATCCCCAAGGCTACGCCCTCACCATCGGCGGTGACTTGGCCGGCGAACCTTTCTTCTGTTCATCTGCCAGTTGTCCCCTGCCCTTGCCGGAAGGCAGCGGCACAGTCACGTATACTGCCATTGCTTCAACCAGCGGGTTGACCGCCTCCGGTTCAGCAGACTGGAAGCGGGACAGCCAGGCTCCGCAAGTGAACGGATCCTTGAACGGGACGCCCGGCGACGGCGGCTGGTACATCTCCGAGGTGACCCTCTCCGCTTCGGCCGTGGACCCCACGCCGGGTTCCGGCCTGCTGGTCTTCGAATACGCCCTGAATGGCGGCGGCTGGGATGTCTACACAACTGCCATCAGTCTCCAGGATGGGGAGCATACCGTCGGCCTGCGCGTCTCCGATACGGCTGGCAACGTGACCAACCTCTCGCAGCCGGTGCGGGTGGATACGCAGGCTCCGGTGGTGAGTCTGGAAGCCCCGGCGGCCTCCTTCTGTCCCGGTTGCGGTGGGAAATTACAGGTGCAATACAATGCTTCCGATGGCACCAGTGGGATCGCCTCTTGGGAACTTACCGCCGACAGTGTGCTCTTGACCTGGGGGAACGGCGCCGTAAACGATGGCTACGAATGGAACGGCAGCCCTCTTGGCGTCGGGATGCACATCTTGACCTTCATGGCTTTCGACGCTGCTGGAAATTACTCAGAGGCCAGTATACCGGTCCAGATACAATCGCCGCCTGCTCCCGCTGACGAGCAGGACGAGTGGTCTGGCCCATTGCTGCCCAACTCGAATCCGATTGTGATGGTTGAGGTGACGTCCATGCCAACCCGAACGCCGCTCCTGGCCAGGACGCCTGTTGCGGCCGTTTTCAGCAGCCCGTTGCCTGTGGCACAGAGTGAACCTGCCGCACCCTCCGGTTTCGATGCCTCCGGCATCATCTGGGGTGCAGCGGCGGCGGCTGCCTTGGCGGCAGCGCTGGTCCAGGCCGGGAAGGATCGCGAAGAGAACCAGCCGCGCGTCACTCAGACGGTCACGAAGTACACCAAGCAGCTTCCGCTGAGTCCTGAAGTACTGGCACGTATCCAGGCCGCCCAGGCTGCCCAGGCCCGCGGGGAGACAGGTGATGATCCAACGCCGCCGAACATGCCGGCCGGGCTTCCTCCGGAGGCTCAGGCGGCATTCAGGTATGGAGGGGCATCTGCTCAGCAATGGGTTGTGAAGAATGCCGATCAATTGATTTCAGAACATCAAGCTCAGTTGGCGCGGGCTGTGTGCCCTGTCTACCCTACGGGATCCAGCATGAGTACACCAGCGGTCGGTTCTAATAACACATCTGACTGGGGCAGATACCTTGCCGATCTGGCAGCAGAAAATGGTGATCGTGTCGTTTCGGCTGTTCGGGGTACACAAGCAGCATTGGCAACGAGGCATTTGCAACAGACCGCACTTGCCTCTGGCCTGGTGAGTGTAAGTTCGAGTTCTGCACCTGGGACACGCCTTGATTTCTTCGATGATCTTCGAAACGTGCAGGGCTACCCACTTCATCCGGGAGCTTACAAACCGGCTACTATTGCAACTGCAACACAGCAAGGGCTGGTCACGGGCGCTCTGAGCCGTACTTCAATTTTTACAGCCGGTGGTGTTTCTTTAGCTGTAAACAGTTGGAATTATGGCAAGGATGCTACCAGTCCGCAAGATTTCGTAGATAAAACATTCAAGAACCAGGAATTTTGGGTGTCCACTGCTGTAGATTTTTCCCTTTCTGTAGTTACTGGTGTGGCAGGGGCATTGGTGGTGGGAGGGCTTGTAGCCGGAGCGATCGCCCTCGGCGCAACAGTAGCGGCACCGGTCATTCTCGCAGCGGCAGTGACTGCCGGGGTCGCAATTATCCTTGGGCATATTCTTGATAAAACAGGGGTTACTGATACACTAAAAACCAACATCAATATGGGTATCGATATAGTTCAATCGTGGTTCGGTGGATAGAAGAGAAGACGAGGAATATAATGGTCAATAATTGGAAAACAAGAAGAATGGTCAATCGTTACTATAAGGATGGTACCATCCAATCCATGAAAGGTTACTACGAGAAAGCGATTGAGACGCTTTCGAAAGCCATCGATCTGGATCCCGAATTTCTCGATGCTTATGTTAATAGAGGCTTGGCTTTCATGAACAAAGGGAACCTCGAGCAGGCTATGGCAGATTTTTCATTCGTAATCCAGAGACGACCTGACGATGCAACGGCCTATTACAATCGGAGTCTAGTTCAGATGGCACTTGGCGATAATGATGCGGCTATTGCAGATCTTAGTGAAGCCATCCGTATACTCCCACTCGACCCAACCAGCTATAATAACCGTTCGATAATCCATTCTTTGCGGAAGGAGTATGAACTGGCAATCGCGGATGCAAAACGGGCAATCGAGCTCGGGGACGCAGTAAATGGACATATCAATCTAGCAATCAACTATGAGAAGTTGGGGAAATATCAAGAGGCGATTGAGGAATGGACCGAAGTGTTGAGGCAAGATCGGAATAAGCCCGATGCACTTTGTCGAAGAGGCATGCTCTACGAAAAAGTGGGTAAACCAGAAGAAGCTATTTCGGACCTGAAAAAAGGTTTGAAGGGTAGAGATGTGTTGAGCGATCCACTGAAATCTGACGCTGAGGAATTACTCCGTAAACTGGAACATTCGCTCGGGGCTCAAGCTCGGAAAGGCTAGTTCAACAGCATGGATAAAACAACTTTTGGCATCATGGTATTAGCTGGTGTTGTTGGTGCATGGATTGGCATGCCCCTTTCTCGTTGGTCGAAAAACCGTCGCAGCCAGAAAACGCCTCCGAAAGATGATTGAGAAGCGAGGCTCTAATGTTGAAGTCTCTGAAGAAATTCTGGCCGTTTGTAACCATGTTGTTCACATTTGTTTTACTTGGTTCCACGTTCTTCTTCTCGGATACTCGGAAATTCCTCTCAATCGTCATTATGGGTCTGGCATTAGCAGCCTCATTAGCATTTACCGTGCAAAAGAGTGTGGATACGGTTGGAGAAGGCAGGTTGGAACGTTCGATACTCTCGCGAATCATCGCACTAGACATAATAGGATTGTTTATGATTATGGGGCTTGCGGTACCAGCAGGCGCCTTAGCGGGTCGAGGCGCATTTCAAGCTACTGTCGTGATTGTCGAGGAGTACTGGCCAGGGTGGGGAAGCTCAATCATTGGTGGGATGAGAATAAGACTGGATTGGATTAAGGTATGCCACCCTCGGATCGGTTAACTAACCAAAGAAGATTATCAAGCACAAGTGCTCTGGGATGGAGTCTCTTCCTTACCATCTTAATAGGAGCCATTGGTACCCTATTCGCTTACATGCCTGATTTTCGCGGAACTCCTATACTTGCTTTGATTACAGCCTGGAGTCTAGCTTTCGCTATTGGAGTAGCAGGTTTCTGGAATGCGCGCAATCCACATTGGCTGGCAAAATCCGTCATTTGTTTCTGCCTAACCACACTGTTCTTGGCCGGCGCTATCCACGCCTTGAGTCCTTACCTTACCGGCTGGCTCTGGATCGTAATGCTGGCAGGTGTATATTTGTTGGCCTGGATCTTGCCATGGATAGATCCGACCCTGGCAAGGCGCCTGAGTGAGGAACAGGTCAGCCCGAAAACCTGTTTGGGCAGGAACCAGGTTCTCATTGTTCTCTTCCTGGCCGTTCTGGGAGCCTTGATTGTCGGTATTTATAATGTGGGACGTGTAGGCTTATTTCATCCTATAATGCTCTTTATTGGAGTAATGTCTGCGCTTCTGACTGTTGGTGGTGGACAATATTTTTCCTACTATATCAGGCAGGAATGGGAAAAGCAATCTCGTTCGAAGAAAGAGGTCGATTGAGTTCCCTGTTCCGCAAGTATTTTGATAATCAGTTCTGAATGAGGGCATTGATGAAGAATCTGTTCGGGAAAGTGAAAGCCAATCGATTCATCCAAGAAGGCTTGGAAAAAGTGGCCAGGGGAGATTTCGAGGCGGCCATCGAGAAATTCTCACGGGCGATCGAGGCAGATCCCGAAGACATGGATGCCTATTCACTCAGAGGGAGTGCTTACATTGATATCAACGATAATGTACGCGCCGTAGCCGATCTGGACTATGCCATCCTAAAGAGGCCCGACCATCACGCCGATTATTACAATCGGAGCATTGCCCGGATGGGGCTGGATGAGAAGGATCTGGCCTTGGCGGATATGGATCAAGCCATCGAACTGGCGCCTGAGGAGGCCGGATACTACCTTCATCGTTCCATCGTTCGCTCGCTGAGAGAAGAACACGACCTGGCTCTCCAGGACGTAAACAGTGCGATCGAGTTAGGCGCCGACAGGATGGGATATAACAACCGGGCTATCATATACGAAAAGATGGGTGACCATTCGTCCGCTATCTCTGATTGGACAAGAATTGTGGAGATAGATCCGAAGAATGCAATTGCTTATTGCAGGCGCGGCATATTGCTGGCGGCAGGGGGGAAACGTGATGCGGCCATTGATGATCTCAAAAGAGGGTTGAAGAATAGAAAGCAGTTGCCGGAACCCTTAAGGGAGAGGACTGAAAAGACACTCCAAGGACTTGGAGAGAGCCTGAAATAACACCCAGAGGAATGTATGATGGACCACACCCCTTTTAATCTGATGTGGGTATACGGAGTTGTTGGGGCTTTGGCTGGCATCTGGATTTATAGATGGTTGAAAAGACGGAAGTAACACCGCTGTTGAGCAGGTCGGTGATGATTCCCGCCTAAAGCCTGGTCGCAAGAGGTTTTTCTGGAAGAGCGGAACAATGATCAAATCTATCCAAAAATCTTGGCCTTTCGTTACCTGCCTATTCAGTGTTGTCCTTCTGCTGACTTCGTTTTTCCTTCCATCTGCCCGGACACCACTCGCTCAAGGGATTATGATTTTAGGATTAACGGCAACCCTTGCGTTTGCAATTCAGAAGAGCGTAGATGCATTCAGACAGGGTGGTACAGGTGGATCGCCTCTACTGGTCGTTATTCTCCAGGACTTGCTGGGAATGCTGCTGACCGTGACGGCGGCTATACTGTCTGGGGCGCTCATCGGGGGAATGGTCGGGCGCATGGCCGGTGAGGCGGCTGAGAACTTATGGCCGGGCGTGGGGGGGATAACCGGGATGCTAGCCGGCCTGATCGGTGGATTGTTGGCGGGAGGTGTGGCGGCCTTAGGGGTTACTCGTTTATGGAGCAGGCTGACTGCTTCCTGGCGGAGGGGAGAACCGTCAAGTGGCGGTCGGGTAGCCTTGGAGGCCTCGGAACCAGTGGGTAGAGAAACTCATTGATGGTGTGGGGCGGCCGTTTGGCGTCTTGGGAGTTGCCTTTTCGAAGCAGGGGGCGAAGTTTTTTCCTTCTAAAAATATCTCGACAATAAAGACTCGCCAGCACTCTGATTAAAAAACACTTCAATACCATTGACTCAGAACATCTGTTCTACTATAATCACTTGGGATGTTCCTCTTGCCGCCTCTCATCCGCCGTGCGCTGGAAAACCAGAGGGGTAAGGTATCCTATTCCCTGGACGTCGAACTGGTCGCCGCCATCAGCGACGCCGCCCGGGAGCAGGGATGCTCGGAGGAAGAGATCCTGGCCCGGCTGGTCGAGGCCGGGCGGGAACGGGTCCTCAGGAACGACGACGTCGAAGCCCGCTGGGATGCCCTCGGCGAGCGCGAACAGGAGGTCCTGGCCCTGGCCTGCCTGGGCCAGCGCAACTACGAGATCGCCCGCCTCCTGGGGATCGCCGACGAGACGGTCAAGACCCACCTGCAGCACATCTTCCGGAAGTTCAACCTGCGCTCCAAGAAGGAGCTGCGCCTGCTGCTGAAAGATTGGGACTTCGCCGGCTGGTGGGACTCCCGCCAGCGCTAGGCCGCGCACACCATCAGCCCCCATATCTGGCTCAACCGAAAATCCCCCGCGAAAATCACCCGCCGGGGGATTTCTTTTTTGCCGGGACCGGCATATCCTGTAACTATGGAAAATCACCTGCTCCCCCTGCACCGCAGCCTGACCGTCTTCCTCTCCGATGGCGAGATGCGGGAGCCGGTCGCACAGGCGGCCGCCCGGCTGGCCGTGCGCGGCCCCGTCATCCTGCTGGACGGCGCCAACAGCGCCCCGGCCTACCGCCTCGTCCGCCTGATCTGCAGCCTGACGCCCGACCCGGAGACGGCCCTGCGGCGGGTCTTCGTCCGCCGGGCCTTCACCTGCCACCAGATGCTGACCCTGCTGGAAGGCGCCCTGGCGGCCCCCCATCCGCACATCCTGCTCAGCCCGCTCGATCCGCTGCTCGTGGTTTTCGGTGAACGGCGTGTCGCCGACCCACTGGATCGTAGCGACCGGGATGCGGCAGTAGTGGACCAGCGCACCCGCCGGCTGGGCGCACAGGATAATTGCCCGCTCGTTGCGGAAACCGGGGTTCCCGGTCTCAGATTCGGAGACCAGGCACACGTAGGCCGGCTCCTGGACCGAAGCGACCTCGGCCCAGTTTTCGAGCCGGCCATAACCGATGTAGTGACCGTTGAACTCGCTCATGCAATACCTCCGTCTGGTGAACCTCTCGCCCTTGCGCCACAGGGGGGCGAGAACTCGTCATACGCTCGTGGCCGCGCCTCCAGCCTGCGGTAACAGGCTGTGAGCCAACACCCAGAGCGAACGGCAGGAGTCGAACCTGCCCCTGCGCGCCGGCAGCGCGCCGTGCACCTCTGCACCACGTTCGCCTGGGCAAGGGCCGGGAGGGGACCCTTGCCGCTACCGATAATCTCCTGCCATCAGGCAGGCAGGATTCAGGTAACAAAAAAACCCGCTGGTGTTGGTTTTCAGCGGGGGTTTGTGCTAAAATTCCCTCGCTGGTGTCACCACACCAGCACCGCGCCCTGGGGCGCACCACGCTCCAGGGCGTCATTATTTTTATGGGGGATGGTAAGGAACTATCGGGAGTCTATCATTAAATGCGAGATGTTTGTCAATATTAAACCACTCCCGATTTTGTTACAATAAAAGCGGCGAGGAAATCGCCGCTTCAATAATTCTCCCCTACTGTTGAAAGGTCACCTTATGGAATAATCAATGGTGATTTCTATTTCTGTAGGTGATAATCTCCGGGATTGTTGGATGGTCAAGACTGCCAATCTCTGAAGATTAGTGTAGAAGCATATAGTATTTGATATTTCTAGTTCAGGAATATTACCTTTGCTGAAAGTCTCTATGCGATCATAACAGTCTTCTAGCGTTGTTGTAGTTTTTCCCATGACTCTGGCGCGAGCATCGTTGACAGGGGATAGTGTATAAAATACCATTGAGCCTGCACTTGCAGTAAAGCATAAATCAGCGCTTCCTGTGTCTGAGTACTCGCCGATGTCCAGGTCGAAACAGGAATATATCATCTCATGCGGTATTGGATTGCCAACCAGTGAAAAGCTACCTTGCGAAGGTGGTGTAGGTTGTTTTTGTTCAAGAAGATGCATGTAGCTGATGAAAGTTAACATCATGACTATAAGTACCACTAATACTCCTGAGAACAACCTCCAAAATTTTTTCATCCTGCTTTCACTCCATTTCATGGGTACTGGCAATTTGTGAACAATGCTCCCTCCGCCTGTCGGCGGGAAACGAGGCCAGGCAGCTCAACAATTTCACCGAATTCATCATACGCCTTGGTAAAGCGCGCCATTTCGGTGGGTACTGCAGTGTAGTTGCCCTGATTAAGCAATTCCAGTAGAGAAGAACCAGCAAGGCCGGTTTCGAGTCTGGCATCACCAACACCAACATTGTATGTGAAACTAACTAAAGCGTCAAACTGGCATTGATTTAATGGGACACCGACCAAGACGCGGACTGCTTGCTCATACTCAAGTACCTTTTGTCGTAATAACTGTAATGCCGCCTCGGGAGTAATCCCGTTCTTAAAAGGCTCTTCTGAAGGATCTCCATTACAAGGCCCAAGATGCACGAGGTGTCCATAGCCGATCGTGCAATTAAAGGGATCATTGTACAGAGTTGGGGAAAAGCCTTCGAATTGTGCAATCATCTCAAGCCCTGCTTGACTTATATTTGAAGCGATGTAGGGGTACTGGTAATCGTGGCTACTTTGACGGTCTGTGTCGCCGACATCTCTGTGCAAGCAGCCATTGTAGCTTGTATATCTGGCGTCGTGGTTGGAGTTCCTTGATAAGGACCATTGCACATCGCAAGCGATAACGTACTCAAGCCAATCGTCAGCCCCAGCTGCCCCAGGATGCGGGCCATGTTCCCTTCTGAAAGCGCAGGGAAAGGAATGGTCCGGGTCTCCCAATCGATCTCCCACACCGTCACTTTCCGTTCCAAGAATTCCCTGACCCAATCGGTCTTCTCTACCCATTCGCGAACGGTCTCGGATAATGTGCGCGTAAGTTTCTGCCACCCATTCTGGATTTTCTCCGTGACCCAACGGAGCACTTTTTCGACCCACGTTCGTAGCGTGCGCACAGTCTCCGTAATCCAGCGAATTATCGGTTTGACAATGGTTTTCCAAATAAACCCGATGACCCTTCCCAGGAAGCCCAATAAAGGCACTTTCTCGGAGACTGTCTCGTAGAAGGTTTTTGCAACCTGGCGGGTGCTGGTGACCCATTCAGAACGGGCAATCTGTTCTGCCACTTGCCGGGTGACTGTGATGATGCGCGGTATGGTTTCTACGATGGTTTTAAGAATCGTCCGCGTCACCAGGGCCAGGGTGCGAATCGGCCGTGTCACCCATTCGCCGATAGTCGTTGTTCTCTGAACAGGATGTGGAATTTGGATGGTAATCCCGGTTGACCCAACGGATGCGTTGCCTGTGGGGATGGATTGTCCGCCGAGATTATTGGCAAGCGAATTCAGTAGTGCTTGTCCCCGAGACGAGCGCGAGGCTGCCTGGGATCAACCACCAGGGAAACCCGCCTTCGTTGCTTGAGGCGTTTCCGGATGCCTCGCACAAGGGCTGCGTCGGTGCTTCAATCGCCCATGCATAGGCGACCGGTGTGTGAGTGGCCGTAGGGCTTCCTCGTGGCGTTGGCGACGGAGAGGCGATGGTTGCTGTGGGGCTGGGAACGGCGAAGACGACAGCCAGAGTAGAGGTAGAACTGCGCGGGGCAGATGGCGGTTTGGGTAGCGGCGTGCTCGACGGAGTGTCGGTTGGCGTCAGACTGGGCGTGTCGGTTAGTGTTGGCGTAGGCGACGCTGTGATGGTCGGAGTGAGCGTGGGTGTATCAGTCGGTGTCTGTGTTGCTGTCTGGCTGGGTGTTGGCGTCCAGGTTTTCGTCGGTGCAGGCGGTCGAGGCGTGTCGGTTGGACAGACGTACTCGAAGCAGCAGCCAATGCAATCCGGCGGATTGCCACATGGGTCGCAGAAGATCCATTTCCCCATGGAATTGCTCCAGCCGGAACAGGGACAGGGGCGCCAGTAGGAACAAACGCAATCAGCGCGTGCCGGCGCACCGGCAACTGCCTCCATGCCTCCGGCGCGGGCAACTGTCCTGATCGCCTGGAAAATGATACAGCGATCTATCAGAGCGATGAACACTGCTAACAATCCTACGGCAACCAGCAACAAGAATCTGACGCGCCGTATTCCCCACCTATTTCGAGTGTGCATGGCGCCTCCCTCCAGGCCCTATATTCTATGTGTCATCCATGCGACGATGGTTCGAAGCCTTTGTGCGTCGAACCCGACTTGATATTCTGACCTCGGTATCATTCATTGAGCCTGAACGGATTACTCCAATGCCAAGTAGCGGGACCACGAGTATCAACCATAGAATTTCATACGCTTGCACGAAGTCGGGAAAGGTAAGACTGACCCCTAGGCCCATGAAGAACACCAGAATCAGACGCCGTTCCCAGCGGTTACCGACGGGAATGATGTGCTGGATCGCTTTATCTACTGCTACAAGGGGTCTCATCAAATCCACCCAGATACTCATTGGTACTCATTTTTCGGAACGTGGCACGTAGGGAGTGCCGTCGGCATTGAAGAGCCATTTGCCTTGACCGCGCCGGGCATGATATACCTTGGCGCAGTAAGCCACATCCTGCTCATCGAGAAATTTCTTGTTGCCCTCGTTGCCTAGTAGAGTAATATATCCTTTCTTAACCCAACTAGAAATCGTTGGAGATGGGACGCCATATTTCTCCTCTGCTTTCCGCACCCAAATTCCTACCCCTTTTAGGAAGTCGAGTTGCCTGTACTCCGGCAGATCTTCCTTGCGCTTGCCGCTCGGCTAGCTGATGGGTTGTTTCTTGTGATACTTTCGGACGCTGGCTTCACTCACGACTGTCTCTCCGCTGATAGATGCTGCCTTGATTCTACCAGCCTCGATCATGCGTCGCAACCGAGCCTCGCTGACCCCCAGTTTCTTGGATGCTTCTGCCGTCGATATGAACGTAGGAAGCGCAGCCATGCTCAGACTCCCTTGTGTTGCAATCAGTGTCCCAAGAAGCCGCCAAGCCAAGTCAACAGGGCCTTGACCCATTGATGGGGATTGCTGGCTGCAATCGCAACCAACACCAACATGAGTGCAATTACTCCTGCCGATTTTCCGAATTCATCCTTGGCCATATGTTGGCGACTCCGCTATGTGGTACAATTTTGGCGTCCTGAGTCCGACTCCCGACGATCTCTCTCTGGCGGGCGGATAGCCTGCCGGAGATCTCCAGTCGGCTGGTAAGCCACCAGACAAAGAAATGAGCGCTCACTATTTCCAGGTCAGAAGCCGGGTTCAAGACGCCAGCCGAATACGCCAGCAATGGCGTATTCGCTTTTAATCCTGTGGGCGCGGAGGGGCTCGAACCCCCGACCTCATCAATGTGAGTGATGCGCTCTGACCAACTGAGCTACGCGCCCTGGTATAAAAGAGATTATAGTCTAGGTTGAGGCCTTTGACAAGAGAGTTTTCCCCTGTGTTTCCACCAAAAGGTGCGTAGGACGGTCAAGATTACCGGTTGCCTTTGGTTTGCCGCTCGCCTTTTGGCAACGTTTGCGCGCACGATGCGACGCGTGCCTATACTAGACGCGCGAGAGAACGCAAGGCCTCTAGGCGGGCCGAAGCCAGAGCGGGCAAGGCCTCTAACGCGTACAACGCGCCGCTTCCCTCCACGGTCAGAGACGTGGAAATGTTGCCGTAGAGAACTGCCTGGAGTACATCGCCGGTCTTCAAGAGGCCGGCCAAGAAACCACCGCAGAACGAATCTCCGGCGCCGGTCGGGTCGGCCAAGCGAGCAGGATAAGGGGGCACCTCCCAACGACGGCGTGTTGCTGCATCGTATACCATCTGACCGCCTGTATTCCGACGAACGACTACGCTCGCGCACCCGTGCGAGGCAATTTCTTCCATCATTTCCCAAAGATCCTCCGTCTTGCCTGCGCAAAGGGCGCGTATCGTTTGCTCCGAGGGGAGGAAAGCCGCCAGATTGTACAAAAGAGGATGCCATGTTTCCCCAGAGATGGAGGGAGGAACATCCAGAGTCAAAAGCGGGCTGTTGTTTTCCTGGAAAGCGGCCAGCAATCGGCTTGTGCTTGGCGCATCCATGGGACAAATGTGCGCGGCCGATGTGGTGCGGTATTCGGCCGGTATGTCCTCCGGGCGCGGCGAGGCGGGAGAGGGGAAGCCGCTTTCATTCGCCTGAACAGGACGATACCCCAATAATCCTCTTGGGAACGACAGGCGGAGGCGCGCAAAATGTGCCGTCGGATGGTCTGTTTCGACGGTTTGCGCATCCAGCCAGGCGTAGAAAGCGCGCACATCGAGAGGATGGGGTAGAATGCGAATCCCGCACGTATCCAAGCCGGCCTGTTCGAGCATCCCTAGCCAGGCTTGAGGGTAGTCTTCCCCTACCCGTCCCAGCAGACCAACATCTCTGGTCCAGATGGCCGCGCCTACCCCTGCATAGAGCAGACTGCCGCCCGGCGCGTCGAAGAGTGGACGACCGGCCAGTGGCAGAATAAACTCGCGGTTCAGATGACCAGCGATGACAAGGGAAGGGGACATTTCCTCTAGGGTAAGAATACTTTACTGGCTGCGCTGGCTTGGTCCAAATCGAGCGGCAGGATGAATGTAAAGTTGCTCCCCTTGCCTTCCATGCTTTCCGCCCAGATTCTCCCGCGATGCATTTCCACCATGACTTTGGCTACCGAAAGCCCGAGCCCCATGCCGCCGTGCTTGCGCGTGAGATGTGACTCTACCTGGTAGAAACGTTCAAAAATGTGCGGCAAGTCCTTGGCCGGAATGCCGATGCCATCGTCAATGACCGAGACCTTGACGTAACCGGGAATTTGTTCGGCGGTGACAAAGACGTGTCCTCCGGCGTTGGTGAACGTGATGGCATTCTTGACGAGATTGCCAAGAGCGATGGCAATCTTGGATGCATCGCCCTCGATCTTCAGGTCATCTGGGCCGGTCTTCGCGCTCAAGACAATCCGCTTGCGGCGCGCCTCTTCCCTGAAGGAGGTTACCACCTCCTCGACAATCCGTTTAATGGATACGGTGCGTTTGCGCAGGCTGGCCACGCCGCGCTGGACATTATCCATGTTGGCGAGGTTGTCCACAATTTCCTTCAGCCGCATTGCACTGCGAAGAATAATATCCACTTCCTGGCGTTGCTCCTCCGCGACCACCTCGCGCAAGAAGGTGGCGTGTCCGAGGATCAAACCAAGAGGCGTTCGCAGTTCGTGCGAGGCAACAGAGATGAAATCGCTCTTCATGCGGTCCAGTTCTCGCAGTTCGTCAATCGCGCGACGCGCTTGTTCTACCAAACGCGCGTTTTGAATCGCTACTGCGGCCTGCGCGGCGAGGGTTTCCATGACTTTGAAGTCCTCCGTTGTGTAAGCGGCATCTTCCATCTTGTTGACTGCTTCCAGCACCCCAAGCGTTTCGCCTTTATAGATAATAGGCATCGCGAGGAGAGAACGGGTGTGAAAGTCGGCGGCTTCATCGGCGCCTTTAAAGTGACGCTTCTCTGCGCCGGTGTCGGGCACTACGACAGCCTTTGCGTTTTGATAGACCCAGCCGGCAATGCTGGCTTGCAACGGCACGCGGACGTTCTTTAGGGAATCGCGATGGAACCAAGGCGCTGCTAGAAAACGCAAGTATTCGCTTCCGCTTTCTAATTCCAGAATGGAGGCGACCTCGCTTCCTGTCAACTCTGCCGCGGCAGAGATAACGGTCTGGAGAAACGGCTCCAAATCCAATGCCGCGCTCAGCGATCGGCTGATTTCCAAAAGGCGTTCCATCTGACGTCGGTATGTCATCTCGGCTTCGGCCATAGGACCCTCACTGTTTTGCGATTTCATTATACTGTAGGTTCCGTAACGTGAAATCTCTTTCTCGCTCGAGCGACGATGATGCGTATTGTCTGCAGGGAACGACACGGTTGTCATAAGGGTGGCAGATCCATGCATTCACTACGAAGGCCCGCTACGGAGAATACGGAGCCCCGGTGCTCAGGGGAAAACGAGCCTTTTGCAGGAGTCACCTACAAATCGGAATATTCCTTTGCTTACGAAAACTCTAATCATTTTCATACGATAACGGGCTTACTTTTTGGTAGAATCCATTGTAAGCCAAGGATATACGGTTGTTGGTACAAAAGGCATCGCGGCGCGGAGACTCGAGAGGCCGCCGGAGCGAGCGCCGGGTGAGACGGGAGCCGAGTTGCTGGCGGAGACTGCGTGGAGTGCGCAAGATGGCTTGCAGATAATTGCGATGGATTTTTCTAATGAATGTCTGCGACAAGGCAGATTCGAAAATCCAGCCGGAGAAACAAGAAGGATGTAAGAGAGAGTTGGACTTGTACTAGGAACAGGAGAGCCTTATGGCGAGTTTAGAGCGGTTTACCCAGCGGGCGCGGCGCGTGCTTTCTTTAGCGCATATGGAAGCCGAGCGCGCTCGGGTCGGGTTGATTGGTACAGAGCACTTGCTTCTGGCGTTGATGACCGAGGATGGCGGCGTTGCTAGTCGCGTCCTGCGCGAACTTGGGCTGGAAATCCAGCGGGTGCGCGAAATGATTCTGCGTGTGAGCGGGGAAGGGCGCTATACGGGCGGCCACATCGAACTGGGCCCCGATACGCAAATGGTGTTGGAAATGGCGCTGGAGGAAGCGCAAAAAATGGGGCATCATTACATCGGCACCGAGCATTTGTTGCTCGCTTTGAATCGCGCCAATGGCAACGCCGCGATCGTTCTGCGCCGGCTTGGCGTGACGGAGGAGCAAATTCGTCGCCAGGTGCGGCGCGTCCTCCAGGAAGGAGGCGGCGCAGGATTCTCCCTTGTCCCGGAGGGGGGACGATCATCCAAGCAGGAGGCCAAGACTCCACTCGTTGATCAACTGGCGACCGACCTCACAGCTCTGGCCGAGGAAGGAAAACTCGATCCGGTCATTGGCCGCCAGATGGAAATTGAGCGCGTGATTCAAATTCTGGCGCGCCGCACCAAGAACAACCCGGCGCTCATCGGCGAGCCGGGCGTCGGTAAGACAGCTATCGTCGAAGGGCTAGCGCAACGGATTGTGGAAGGCGATGTTCCGGCGCCGCTTCTGAATAAACGCGTCCTTAAACTGGACGTGGGTTCCCTGGTGGCCGGCACCATGTATCGCGGCCAATTCGAGGAGCGGTTGAAGCGCGTTATTGACGAACTCAAGCAAACCCGCGCCATTCTGTTCATTGACGAATTCCACATGCTGGTCGGAGCCGGAGCCGCTGGCTCGGCAGTGGACGCGGCAAACATCCTCAAACCGGCACTCTCGCGCGGCGAACTCCAGTGCATTGGCGCCACCACGTTGGATGAGTATCGAAAACACATTGAGACCGATGCCGCCTTGGAGCGCCGATTCCAGCCTATCCTGGTCAGCGAGCCAACGGTGGAGGAGACGATAGAGATCCTTAAAGGCATTCGCCGCATGTACGAAGAGCATCACCACCTGGTCATTTCGGACGAGGCGCTGGAAGCAGCGGCTCGTCTCTCGGCCCGATACGTTTCTGACCGCTTCCTTCCCGACAAAGCGATTGACCTGATTGACGAAGCCGCCTCGCGCGTGCGTATGTACAAATCGGGCTCGGCGACTTCGGCGAAAGAGATTTACACACGCCTGAAGCAAGTCCGCGCCAACCGCGTCCTGGCGCAAGAAGAGGGAAAGATAGAAGACGTGCGTTACTGGGACGCGCAGGAGGCGGAACTGAACGAGCAGCTCTGGCAACTGAAGAGCGGCTGGGAGCGCGCTACCAGCCCCGTTGTCACGGCTGCCGACATTGCTGAGGTGGTCTCCATGTGGACCGGCGTGCCGGTCATGCAAATGGCCGAGGAGGAATCCGAGCGCCTGTTGCGCATGGAGGAGGAGCTCAAAAAACACATCGTTGGGCAGGATGAGGCCATCTATGCCATTGCCAAAGCGGTGCGGAGAGCGCGCGCCGGGCTCAAAGACCCGCGCCGACCGATCGGATCGTTCATCTTCCTAGGCCCGACCGGCGTTGGCAAGACAGAACTGACGAAGGCGCTCGCCCGTTTTATGTTTGGCAGTGAAGATGCCCTCATCCAGTTGGATATGTCGGAGTTCACCGAGCGACACACCGGCAGCCGTCTGGTCGGCGCGCCGCCCGGGTATATTGGTTACGAAGACGCTGGCCAGTTGACTGAGGCATTGCGTCGCCGCCCCTATTCGATCGTCGTCTTCGATGAGGTGGAAAAGGCGCACTCTGAAGTGCATAACCTGCTTCTGCAAATTATGGAGGAAGGACATCTTTCGGACGCTAAGGGCCGTCAGGTGAACTTCCGTAATGCGATTATCGTCATGACCTCCAACGTCGGCGCAGAGGAGATACGACGGAATACGCAATTGGGCTTCCCCCTCAAGCGCGAGGCAAAGATGGAAGAACGGTTGACCTACGAAGAGATGCGCAAGAAATTGACCGAGTCGCTCAAGCGCGTGTTCCGTCCAGAGTTTATCAATCGCGTGGATGCTGTGATTGTCTTCCGCGCTCTCAACAAGGAGGACATCCGCAAAATCGTTGTCCTCGAACTGGATAAGGTCACCGAGCGCTTGAAGGAGCACGCGATTTCCTTGCAGGCCGCCGATGGTGCGCTCGATCTGTTGGCCGAGCGAGGCTATGATCCCGAAATGGGCGCTCGCCCGCTGCGACGCCTGATCCAACAAAAGATAGAAGATCCATTAGCAGATGCCATGCTCGCGGGCCGCTTCCATGCCGGCGACAGTATTCTGGTGGATGTCACGACTCTGTCTGCCGATTCCGGCGAGGAGGCAGATATTGTCCTCAGGCAAGTGGAAGCGGAGACCGCGGCGCCGTCTTTGCTTGCTCCGCCCGCGTGATGGGATACGCGTGATCGAAGTGTAGCGTGGGGCGACTCGGCGGAGCAGCCCCACGGTTTATCTTTTGGGAGATGGGTTGTTTGTGGGGGTGTCCTCCTCTTGCAGGAAACGCTGAATTCGGGCAAAATTGTGCCGTGGCTCATTACCTTGTCACCGGCGCGGCCGGTTTTATTGCGCATCGCGTCAGCGAGTTGCTCCTGGAGGCCGGGCACACTGTGCTCGGCGTGGACAACATGAACGACGCGTACGATGTGCGCATGAAGGAGCACCGCTTGCAGCGGCTGGAGACTAGGCCCGGGTTCGAGTTTCTGCGGGCCGATATCGCCGACTGTGTGTTGATCGAACACCTGAGGCGTGCCGCCTCGCAACGCCCTTTTGACGCTGTCTTGCATCTGGCGGCGCGAGCTGGCGTGCGCGCCAGCGTTGCGAATCCCCACCTTTTCTACGAAACAAACGTCATGGGCACGCTCAACCTGCTTGAGCTTTGCCGCCAAGTGGGCATCCCGAAATTTGTCCTGGCTTCCACCTCGAGCGTCTATGGTGCGAATGCTCCTCTGCCAACGCCGGAAACCGCCGATAGTAGCCATCCGCTGCAACCCTACGCGGCCAGCAAGAAAGCAGCGGAAACTTTGGCCCATGCCTACCACGCCCTCTGTAATCTGGATGTGACTGTGGTGCGTTATTTCACCGTCTATGGCCCGGCCGGAAGACCCGATATGAGTATGTTTCGCTTCACGCAGTGGATTTGCGAAGGGAGGCCGGTGCAAGTCTATGGCGATGGCTCCCAGTCGCGAGGTTTTACCTATGTGGACGATATCGCGCACGGAACCATTGCCGCCCTTTGCCCGCTGGGGTATGAAATTATCAACCTCGGAGGGCACGAGGTGATCACCGTTAATGATTTAATCGCCTTGCTGGAACGGTTGATCGGCAAAAAAGCAAAGGTACAGTACGGCCCTCCTAACCCAGCGGACATGCAGACCAATTGGGCTGATACGGCGAAAGCGCATGCTCTTCTGGGCTGGTCACCGCAACATGACCTGGAGCGCGGTGTGGCCGAACTGGTGCATTGGTATCAGACTGAACGAGCATGGGTTAAGGAGATTCATACCGGCGGCTAGACAGAAACCGGAGAGGGCACGCTTCCCCATGTGTAGGTATTTTCGCAAGCGCGGAGGGATTGCTTGAGTCGTTCCCCTGAGCCTCGCGCGAATCTCTGGTCGCGGCTCCGGACCACGTGGCGTGCTGACCCGCTTCTGCAACGCGTGGTTCGGAACAGTGTTCATCTTTTCAGTGGCAACGCGCTGAGCGCGGCGTTGAGTTTCCTTCAGGGCATTCTGGCAGTTCGCCTGATTGGCGTGCCTGCCTGGGGGTTGGTCACGGCTATTATCATGTTTGCCTCGAATATCAATCGCCTGCTTTCCTTTCGGATGAGCGAGGCAGTGGTGAAATATGCTGGCGAGGCCCTCGAGCGCGACGCGCGCGTCGAGGCGGCTGCGTTGACCAAAACCGCCATGCTTATCGAAACCCTGACCTCGCTTCTTGCCTTCCTCGTCCTGACGGTACTCACGCCCTGGGCGGCGCGCACACTGGCAAAACAACCCGAAGTTGCTCCTTTGTTTCTTTGTTACGGCCTTATTTTGTTAACGAACGCGGTCACCGAGACCTCGACCGGCATCCTGCAAACGGCGCGCCGCTTTGATATTCTGGCGCGATGGAACGTCGCGAGCAGCATCGTTACCCTGATGGTCATTGCCTTGGCGTTCCTGCTACGTGGCGGGGTTGAAGCCATTGTCCTGGCGTACGCCCTCGGCAAGACGGTCAACGGCGCAGGCTTGGCCTGGCAGGCAGCGCAACAGGCGCGCCTCCTGTTCGGCCCTCGCTGGTTCACCGTGCCGGTGCGCGCCTGGCGGCGGGAACGTTCGTGGTTTGCCTTTTTGCTGAATACCAACTTAAACGGCACGGTCAACTTGATCACGCGCGATAACATTCCTCTCTACCTGGCCGCCTTGCTCAGCGTGAGGGAAGTAGGATACTTCAAAGTGGCATTGAGCCTCATTAATCTGATTCTCTTGCCCCTGGAGCCGTTTCTCTGGCCGACCTATGCAGAAATCACGCATACCGTAGCGCAACAGGATTGGTCGGCTACCCGTCGTTTGCTGAGGCGAGTCAGCCTGTTGACCGCCGTCCTGGTTGCGCTTGTCGGTGGCGGGTTGACCCTGGCTGGTTGGCGGCTGCTTCCATTTCTTTATGGCGCAGATGCGGCGCCGGCCTATCCACTCCTGTTGATTCTTCTCCTGGGCTATGGCTTCGCCAGCGTTTTCCAATGGAATCGGCCGCTTTTCCTGGCTCTGGGCAAACCATCCTATCCGCTCTTGGTCGCTTTGCTTATTGGCCTCATCGAACTAACGCTTCTTTTCACACTGGTTCCGCGTTACGGTTACCTGATGCTGGGCGGTATTCTCTCGACTTACTTTGTTGCCTCTATTGGCTGGTTGGCGGGGCGCGGCTGGTGGGAGCTGCGGGCCAGAAGTAGGGGTGTTGTGTTGGGAAGACAATGAAAATCCTTGCTATTTCAGCCTCGCGAGTGCCTGGTCACGCTGCAAATAGCATTCAGGCGATGAAAGCCACACACGCCCTGAAGCAACTTGGCCATGATGTGACCTTGCTTGTGCCGCGCCGCCCGGCTCTGAGCGAGGGTCAATCGCCGCCTACCTGGGAGGAATTGGCCGCCCTTTATGGTCTAACGGCTCCCTTCGAAATTCGCTGGCTGGGGACTCGGGCGCGCCGCGCCTTCTTCTGGCAGGCGTTGCTCCTGGCGCGCGACCTCCGCCCGGATGTGCTCTACGTCTGGCCTCTGCAGGCGGCCGTGCTAGGCGCCTGGCTAGGTTGGCCGGTGTTGCTAGAGATGCACGATTTGCCGGCTGGTCGTTTTGGCCCGTTCTGGTTCCGTCTGTTCTTGCTGGCCAAGACTCGCCGCAGACTCGTCATCATCACCGCGGCGCTCGAGTCGGCGCTTCGTCGGCGGTATGGTCGTTTGCCGGAAACAGTCCTTGCTCCCAACGGCGTGGACTACGAACGCTTTGCAGAAACGCCTGAGCCACCCGCGGCTCGTCATCTGCTGGGATTGCCGCAACGCGCAACGATTCTATGCGCCGGCAACCTCTACAGCGGGCGCGGTGCCGACCTGTTCCTGGAGCTGGCTGCGCGGTTTCCTCGGTCGCAATTTCTGTGGGTGGGCGGATCGGCGGAAGAAGCCGCTCGCTGGCAGAACGAAGCCGCTTGCCGCGCTTTGACAAACGTTTCCTTTACCGGTTTCGTACAACATGTCCAACTTCCTCTCTATCATGCCGCCGCGGAGGTGCTCCTGATGCCTTATGGACGCCAAATCGGCATTTCCAGTGGCGGCGGACACTCGGCGCAGGTCTCTAGCCCGATGAAAATGTTCGAGTATCTTGCTGCCGGACGTCCCATCCTCGCCAGCGATTTACCGGTCTTCCACGAGGTGTTGGATGAGACGATGGCTGTGTTCTGTCCGCCGGAGGAGATTGAGTCATGGGAACAGGCGTTACAATCTTTGTTGGAGAACGAATCGCGCAGACAAGCCCTTGGTCAGCGCGCGCGCCAAGCGGCGCAGAGATACTCCTGGACGCGGCGCGCCGCGCGCATTTTGGATAAGTTCTGACCATCTCGCTTATCAAAGTCCCCGTTGTGCTTCCACCTCCAGCGCGGCGTTTTAGGGCCGCGACCTTGGTTCGTGGTGCTCGTGGATGGGGGAGGAAAAGCCGCGATGCGCTTGACAGTTGCTTTGTTATTATCTACAATAACAAACGAACGTTCGTTCATAACGATCCTTTATGGTTTCTTCTCCCAAAGCGACCTCGAGCCGTCAAGCCATTCTAAAAGCTGCCTACGCGCTCTTCTTAGAGCAAGGGTTCTCGGCTACCTCTATGCGGCAGATTGCTCGTCGTGCTGGGCTGGCCCTGGGCAGTATTTACAATCATTTCTCCGGAAAAGAGGTTATCTTCTCTGAAATCCTGCTGATGCATCACCCATACCGCCATCTCTTGCCGGTCTTGCTCCATATCCCTTTTGAAACTCCGGAGCAATTCGTCCGCTGCGCTGCGAAAGCCATGACAGAGGTGTTGCACAAGCATCCGGATTTCCTTAAGTTGATGTTCATCGAAATTGTCGAGTTTAGAGGGAGAAATATCCCAACCATTCTCCAGAAAGTATTGCCTGAAGTGGACATCTTGTTGCGGTGCCTGGAACAACGATCGGCGGCGTTGCGTCCGCTGCCTGCTGCTGTCTTATTTCGCGCTTTCCTGGGCTTCTTTTTCTCTTATTACATCGCGGATTTGTTGCTTGCCAACACCCCGTTCGCCGCTCGACAGCAAAACGCGCTGGATGATTTTGTGGAGATCTTCCTGCACGGCATCCTGGCAGAGAAACCTGCCACTTGATTCCTGGCCGGGTTTGTCTATGGCCCCTATCTCCTTGCCCTTGGTTTTGTAGGACAAGCCTTCTAGCTTGTCTGTAGGCAGACTCTCTGGCCTGTCAATGGGAAGAGGTTTGCTATGGGTACGCGTCTTCTAGCCATTATACGTAAGGAGTTCATCCAGATTACGCGCGATCGCCGCGCGCTGATCATCATCCTGATCATTCCCATCATGCAGTTGATTCTGATGGGCTACTCGGCGACCAGCGACGTGCGTAACATTTCCTTAGCAGTCTTTGACCAGTGCCGTTGCTCGGCCTCACGCCGCTTGCTGGATGCCTACCGCGCTGCTGCTTACTTCCGCCTGACCTATATGGTTGATTCGGAGGAGAAATTGCGCGCTTTGATGGAAAGCGCCGATGCACGCGCCGGCCTGATTATCCCACCCGACTATGACTTGCAACTGGTCAAGGGCAAGGCGCAGGTCGCTTTCATCTTGGATGGTTCCGATCCGACGGCTGCCTCCACCGCTCTTTCAGCGGCTACGCTTATTGGGCAGAATCATGCCACCGCTCTGCTCACAGAACGCCTGGCGCGGCGCGGCGTGGACTCGGCCATGCTTAAACCGCCGCTCGACGTCCGCACTCGAGTCTGGTATAACCCTGACCTGTTGAGCGCCTATTTCATGATTCCCGGCGTAATCGGCATGATTCTCTACGCCGTCACGTCCATCCTGACGGCCACGGCTGTCGTGCGCGAACGGGAACGCGGCACCATCGAACAACTCATTGTCACGCCTATTCGCCCCTGGGAATTGGTTGTCGGAAAACTGTTACCTTACGTCCTCCTGGCCTTTCTGGACACCTTCGAAGTTCTCCTCCTGGGTCGCTGGTGGTTCGATGTGCCGATTCGCGGCGACCTAGGCCTGTTGATTGGACTTTCGGGCTTACTTTTGCTTTCAGGCTTGGGCATCGGCCTGTTCGCCTCTACGATGGCGAATACGCAACAAGAGGCCATGTTGACTGTCTGGCTAACTCTGTTACCGAGTATCTTTCTCTCGGGCTTCTTTTTCCCGCTGGAGGCTATGCCCAAGTGGTTGCAACTCATTTCGTATCTCGTTCCCCTCCGCTATTATCTCATCATCATCCGTTCGCTTCTCCTGAAAGGAGTCGGCATCCAGCCTATTTGGACGGAGTCGCTGGCGCTGGCCTTGTTTGGTCTGATCATCATGACTGCCGCCGCGCTGCGCTTCCGCAAGCGATTAGATTGAGGAGTGAACCATGGAGCACAAACGTCCACCAATTCCACTGATAATCATTGCTTTGCTTGCTCTGGCGATTGCTGTTTATTTCGGCATTCGTTTCCTGTTGCCCTTGCCGCAGCAGTCTCTTGCCGCTTCCGGCACCATTGAAGCGATTGAGATTGCGATTTCCTCGGAACTCAGCGGCAAAGTAACAGAGGTGTATGTGGACGAAGGCGACTCCGTCCATGCCGGCGACGTGCTCTTCCGTCTGGACGATACGCTTCTCCAGGCGCAGCGGCGCGTTGCCGTTGCAACCCTGAACCTGGCCGAGGCCGCCGCGGCAACCGCCCAGGCCGCGCTCAACACAGCGCAGGCGAACTACGACCTTGCCCTGGACTCGGCGCGTCTCGAAGCCGCATCCACGCGCACGGCCATCTGGCGCGCCTCCATGCCCTCGGACTACAATCTTCCGGGCTGGTATTTCTCGCGCGAGGAAGAAATGGCCGCCGCACAACAGGAAGTCGAAGCCGCCCGCGCCGACCTTGAGACCAAGCGACAGGAGCTGGATAGCCTCTTGAACGATTCTCGTGGCGCGGAGTTCGTGGCGGCGGAAACGCGTCTCCTGCGCGCCCGTGTTGCCTTCCTTGCCGCGCAAGAAGCGCTCGAAAAGGCCAAAAAAGCTTATGACAATCGGGAACTGCTCGACTCGGCGCAAACGGCCTATGACGACGCGCGAAAAGAGCTTCAGGATGCTAAGGAAGCTTATGACGAGTTCGCAGACAGGGCTATTGCCCAAGACATTCTCTCCGCCCGCGCTAACCTTGCCGCCGCGCAGGAACGCTGCGAGATAGCCCAGGATCGTCTTCTGGCGCTCCAGATTGGCGTTTACTCTCCAAAACTTGCCGTAGCGAAGGCGACGCTGGAGCAAGCGCGCGCCGCGCTAGAGCAGGCCAACCAGACCGTCGCTCAGGCGCGCGCCAGCCTGGCCTTGATTGACGCCCAAATCGCCAAACTGACTGTGACCGCTCCGGCCGACGGCGTCATCCTGACTCTCTCTATCCAGCCCGGCGAAGTTCTCTCTCCCGGCGGTATCGCCCTGATTCTGGCGCGCTTGGACGAACTGACCATCACCGTCTATATCCCGGAAGACCGCTATGGCCAGCTCTCGCTTGGGCAGGAAGCCGGTGTGCGCGTGGATTCGTTCCCCGGCGAGATATTTAAAGCCACCGTTGTCTCTATCGCGGATCAGGCCGAGTTCACCCCGCGCAACGTGCAAACGGTCGAGGGCCGTTCCAGCACGGTCTACGCGATTCGGCTTCGCCTGGAGGAGCCACAAGGGAAATTGAAACCCGGAATGCCAGCAGACGTCGTCTTTATGCCTTAGCGGTCGAAGTTTCCCTGTTCGAGATCCTAGCGCTTGGCATATGTCCCATGATTGAAGCCCGGCATTTAACCAAGTCCTTTGGCAGCGCCCGCGTCGTGCAGGATGTAAGTCTGGCAATCGCGCCTGGGGAAATCTACGGCTTGGTTGGAGCCGATGGGGCCGGCAAGACCACTACCCTGCGCTTGCTGGTCGGCGCTCTCCGTCCCGATTCCGGCGAGGCGGCGATCTGTGGAATCTCGATACTGCGTCATCCCGAGCGCGCTCGTCAGCGGCTTGGCTATCTCTCGCAACGCTTTTCCCTGTATGAGGACTTGAGTGTGTTGGAGAACATCCGCTTCTTTGCCGAAGCGCGCGGCCTGAGGCGTGAGGAGTGGCTGCCGCGCTGCCTGGAGATTCTCGACTTTGTTGGTCTGGCGGCATTTAAAGACCGCCGCGCCGCGCAACTTTCTGGCGGCATGAAGCAGAAACTGGGTTTGGCGACCGCCTTGGTCACCCGGCCGCAGGTGTTGTTGCTCGACGAACCGACCACCGGCGTGGACCCGCTGACCCGCCAGGATTTCTGGCAATTGATTGTACGGCTGGTAACCGAACCGCTTGGAGAGGAGGACGATCGTCCGCGGCGCAGCGTGCTCCTGACTACGCCGTACCTGGACGAAGCGTCGCGCTGTACGCGTGTGGGCTTTATGCGCGCGGGCCAGATTGTTGCGGAGGGAACCCCTTCCGAATTGCTTGCGCCGCTAGTCGGGCGTCTGCTCGAATTACGCGCCGTCTCTCTGACTGCAGCGCGCGTTCTGGTTGCGCAAATCAAAGATGTGGAGGATGTGCGCGCCTTTGGCGATCGGCTTCACCTGCGACTTGCCCCTGGTCAGGCGAACAGGGTGTTGACCGCGCTGGTCTCTCTGGCCGCATTGCGCCCCGACCTCCAATTGATGACCCGTCCGATCCTCCCCACACTGGAAGACGTTTTTATCGCGCTTTCCGAATCGCCATCTTGAAGAGACCATGATCGCTGTCCTTGCGGAAAACCTCACCCGTCGTTTTGGCTCGTTTACGGCTGTTGACCGCGTCTCCTTTTCTGTGGAAGAGGGCGAAATCGTGGGACTTCTTGGTCCGAACGGCTCCGGCAAGACAACCACGATTCGCCTGTTGCTCGGACTGCTGGCGCCATCCGCTGGCCGGGCCACCGTCCTCGGCTTTGATGCCTTTCGTCAATCGGAACAAGTGCGTTCGCGCGCCGGTTACATGTCGCAGAAGTTTGCGCTCTACGACGACCTGACCGTTTGGGAAAATCTGGTTTTTTACGCCGGCGCGTACGGGATTCGCGAACGCAAGCCGATCGAGGCGGTTCTCGAACTGGTTGGCTTGCAGCCGCAACGCGACGCGTTGACCGGCGCGCTCTCCACCGGTTGGCGGCAACGACTGGCCCTGGCCATTGCTTTGGTGCATCAACCTCGCCTGCTCTTTCTCGATGAACCCACTTCCGGCGTTGATCCTTCTGCCCGCCGCGTCTTCTGGGACTTGATTTACCTGTTGGCCGAACGCGGTGTGACGGTGTTCGTCACTACTCACTACATGGACGAAGCGGAGTATTGCAAGCGAATCGGCATCCTGCGCGAGGGTTGTCTTCTGGCCATGGATACGCCGGCCAACCTGAAGGCGCGCGTCGTTGCGGAGAAGGTTTGGGATGTGCTCGTAGAGCCGCTGGAACGGGGATTGACCGTCTTCGCCCACGTAGAAGGCGTGACGCGCGTAGGACTGTCCGGCGATCACCTGCGTCTTCTCGTCCGCCCCGGCGTAAGCCAACACGTCTTGCAGGAAGCGGCGCGCAACGCCGGCTTGCGCTGGATTCGCGCGGCAGTGGGCGAGGCCAGCCTGGAGGATGTTTTTCTATCGCTGGCGCGCTAAGTTCTTAAAGAGTCGCCCCTGTTAAGAAAGCGATAGTCGTTGTCTCATACTTAGGAGATTTGGCAATGAAGGCAGATCTTGACCGATGGATGGAGAGACGCGCACTTGATGCTATTCTGGTCAGCGGCGCGGCGAACCACAATCCGCCCATGTATTACCTGACCGGAGGTGGCCATCTTTCGTCCGCCACGTTGCTTAAAAAACGCGGGGAGCCAGCCGTGTTGTTTCATCAGGATATGGAGCGGGAAGAGGCGGCAAGGACGGGCCTCCGTTGCCTCTCCTACAGCGCGTACCCCTGGCGCCTTCTGCTCGAGGAAGCGCAAGGCGATGCGGCTCTGGCAGGGGCGTTGCGCCTACAGCGGATGCTGAATGACGTGGGCATCTCCGCCGGTCGGCTAGGCATCTATGGCCGGACGGATGTTTCCTCCCTGCTGGCAGTGCTTACCCATCTCCAACATCTCATGCCTAAGATTACACCGGTGGGGGAGCCGGCGGAGACTTCCATTTTTCTCTATGCGATGGAAACGAAGGAGGAAGCCGAGGTCGCGCGCATCCGTCGCATGGGATGCATTACTACCGAGGTCGTCCGCCGTGTCGCGGACTACCTGACGACACGATCGGTGTCTCGCGAGGAGATTCTGCTCAAAGACGGCGCACAATCTCTGACAGTAGGCGATGTGAAGTCCCTGATCAACCTTTGGCTGGCTGAATTGGGTGCGGAGAACCCGGAGGGGACGATCTTCGCAATTGGTCGCGAGGCCGGCGTCCCACATTTGGCAGGGGCCGAAACAGAAGTCCTTCGCCTGGGAAGCACGATTGTCTTCGATATCTTTCCTTGTGAAGCGGGCGGCGGCTACTTCTGTGATTTTACCCGCACCTGGTGTCTGGGCTATGCGCCGCCGGCCGCGCGCAGGCTGTATGAGGAAGTGCGATCCGTGTTCGAGGAAATTCGGACTCTAGTTTGCCCGGATATGCCCTTTAAGGACCTGCATCGCCTGGTCTGTGAACGCTTCGAGGCATTGGGGCACCCATCGCCTTTGCACACCGAAGCGCCGTTAGAGGGATACGTCCATTCGTTGGGACACGGGCTTGGACTGAATGTGCACGAACGCCCCTGGTCGAGCCTGACGGCCGCCGACGACAATTTGCTCCGTCCTGGCGTGGTGATTACGATCGAACCAGGATTGTACTATCCCGAAGCAGGCATGGGCGTGCGGATAGAGGATACCTTCTGGATGCGCCCAGATGGGAAGCTAGAACTTCTGACAGAGTATCCTTACGATTTCGTATTGGAAATGCGGGGATAGAACGGCGTTATCCAATGTTCTAGAGCGCAACGATGCTTTGTTCGGAAGCAAGCTGCTTTTGGGGGACGGGCGATATGGAGAGTTGTTGCACCAGACGGTCGACGCCTGGCCGGCGATTTTCCTCTCGCGCGGCGCAAGTCTTTGGTTTCCGGTGTCCATAATCTACCGTCCATCGTCCACATTACCGCTTCGCTCCTATTGACTCTCGTCTTGCTTCGGCGTACACTCCAACTATGGATTCCCGCCGTTGGGATGCCTTCGCTGTTGCCTTTTTTCTGTTGGCATTGTTGATTTCAGCTGCCCGTCTCTCGGCCACAGGTTGGGCCGAAGCTCTCGAACTTGCTGCCCTCTTGGCTTTGCCGGGCGCGTTGTTGGGGTTGGCGCTTGGCGTTAGTCACTTCCGCTTCTGGCTTGCTGCCGTGGTAGCGGGCGGCTATACGATCTTCGTGTTCCCCTGGGCGCTGGGCATCAGTCAGTATCCTGCCCTAGATTGGACGGGTCGGCTGCTTGCCCTGTGGCAGCGATGGCAAGAGGCATTTGCCACGCTTGCCGCCCGTCAACCGCTGGAGGATACGTTCTTGTTTCTCGGCCTGGTCTCTCTGGCCTACTGGCTCATCGGTCTCTCTGGCGGCTTTTTCCTGGCGCGGCGGGGCGACTGTGTCGTGGCGGTGTTCCCGTCCGGTCTGGCGCTGCTTCTGGTCCAGGTGTTCGATCGCCGTCATCCGGGCGGGGGAGTCTATCTTTTCCTCTATCTGTTCGCCGGTTTGCTGCTGGTAGCGCGCCTGTACTTTCTCAATCGGCGCGCGGACTGGTGTCAGGCGCGCGTCCATGTGCCAGTGGGAGCGAAGCATGATTGGAACCTTGCCGTTCTGTTGACAGTGATCCTTACACTTGGCCTGGCCTGGATTATGCCGGCGCCGACACAGGCGGTCGGTTTTGTCCGACGGGCCTGGCAACGCCTGACGCCGCGCTGGGAGAATCGCGAGACGGCCTTCGGTCGCCTGATTGCTGGTCTGCAGACGGAGAATCGTGCCGCGCCGTATGTCGGTGACATGTTGACGCTGGAGCAGGACGCGGCGAATGATCCCGGTGTAGTTTTCACCGTCGAACTTCCGCCTGTGGATCCTGTGCCGCGTTACTACTGGCGGGCGCGCGTGTACGATTTCTATGAAGATGGACAATGGACAACGCGCAGCGTGGTAATCCGTCATTTCTCACCGGCCGAGGCTCCTCTCTCGCTCCCAGAGGCACACGGAGCGCCGGAGACGTACACATTCACCCTTCAGATGCCGGCCGCTTGGCTATTCACCCCGCCGCGCACACGTTGGATCAGTCTACCGTTGTGGGTCGGAATGGCGCGGGCCGCGCCTCTGGGAATGGAACCGCTTTTCTTTCAGACCACGCTCAACGCCGGGCAAGTGTATCAGGTGCAGGCGCTGGATTTCTCTCCTACCGAGGCGCAGTTGCGCGCTGCCGGCTTGGATTATCCTGCCTGGATCGGCGAACGCTACCTGCAATTGCCGCCAGCCCTTTCTCCTCGTGTGCGCGCGCTGGCTAGCGAACTGACCGCTGATGCTCCTACTCCCTACGACAAGGCTCAGGCCATCACCGACTGGCTGCGCGCCACCATTCGCTATAACGAACACCTTCCTATGCCGCCGGCCGACAGGGAGATGCTGGAATGGCTCTTATTCGATATTCAGCAGGGATTTTGCACTTATGCGGCAACGGCGGAGGTCATCTTGCTGCGCGCGGTTGGCGTGCCGGCGCGACTGGCAGTTGGGTACGCAGAGGGGGAAATTCCGCCTGGCGCGCTGCGCACGCGGCTGGTACGTCAGAGTCATGCCCATGCCTGGCCGGAGGTGTACTTTCCAGGCATCGGCTGGGTGGAGTTCGAGCCGACCGCTGCCCAGAGTCCGTTGCGCCGTCCGTCCGGAGAAAGCGGGAACCATGGCTTTCCTCGCGCGCGGGCAACTCTTGCTCTGCCGGTAGCCGTTACGCCGGTGAGGAACGAATCGTCAGGGACATTGCCACCCAAGATGGGTTTCTCTCCGACGCGACAGTGGTGGTTTTGGCCGGGAATGGCAATGGCGTTTGGCATGGTCGCCTTGTGGAACGGCTTTCTGTTCCGTGAGCGACGCAGGTGGAGGGATGCCGCGCTCTGGCTGCTCCGTCTCCGCGCAGGGGTTTCCCAGGACGGCCGGATGCCGCCGCGGTGGTTGCGCCGGTGGGCGTGCTGCACGGCGCAAACCTCGTTCCAGCACGCTTGCGCTGAACTTTACCGTGCCGCGCGCCGTTTGGGAACACAGCTTTCTCCTGCCCAGACGCCCCTGGAAATAGCCTCTCGACTTCGCGTTCTGTTGCCAGAGGCTGCTCAGGAAATTGACGTCTTGTTGGGCGCCTGTCTGCCGGCCATCTATGGCCCTGGACCGGGCGACGAGCACGCCGCTCGCGCGGCTGCTGCATCGTTGCGCCGCAAATCTCGCCGCGCGGCCTGGCAAAAACGTCTTCCTTTACGCTGAAGAGCGTTTATAATCAAGGTGGCCGTCGGGAATATGTCATGAGTACAACCCTTCCCGCAAGCTCCTTGCACGGGCAGTTGCTGGCGCTGAGCAAAATCGCTGCCCAGATTCGGACGCAACTGGGCACGGCGCGCGCTTGCCTGTCTCCGGCGACGTTCGAAGGCCTCTCGGCGCTGGAGAGCACGCTTCATCGTCTCGCTCAGCAGGCCACCGCCTTTGAAGAGGGGAGACAGAAATTGTTGGCGTTGGCCGAGGTGAGCCAGGCGGTCAACTCCTCTCTGGAACTGGATGAAGTGTTGCGATTGGTGATGGATACCATCATTCAGCTAACGGGCGCCGAGCGCGCATTCCTGATGTTGCGCGACCAAAATGGTGAAATGGTTACGCGTGTGGCGCGCAATTGGGAGCAAGAATCAATCAACGAGAGCGAGTTTGCCATCAGCCGTACGGTGATTCGCCGCGTCCTGGAAAACGGCGAGGCCGTATTGACTACCAACGCGCAGGAAGATCCGCGCTTCGGCGGCCAGGAATCGATCGTTGCCTATAGCCTGCGTTCTATCCTATGCGTGCCGCTCAAGGTCAAGTCGGAACTCATCGGCGTAATTTACACTGACAATCGCGTCCGCACCGGCATCTTCAGTGAATCCGACCGTGAACTGTTGACCGTCTTTGCCGACCAGGCTGCCATCGCCATCGAAAATGCTCGCCTGTTTTCCTCCATACGGTGTACCCTGGCGGAAGTGACGGAACTCAAGAACCTGATGGATAATGTCTTCGCCTCTATCGTTAGCGGCGTCATTACCACCGATGTTGAAGAGCAAATTACCCTTTGTAATCGCGCCGCCGAAGCGATTCTAGGACGCGGTGTTGCCGACATCGTCGGTCGTCGTCTCGACGAAGTGATGACGTCCTGCGCTGGCGAACTCCGCCGTCACCTCCAGGCGGTGCGCGCTACCGATAAACCGGTCGTCGGTTTGGAGGTCACGCACGCCTTGCCGAATCGCGGCGTGGTAGATTGGCGGGTAAGCCTTTCTCCCCTGAAGGATGCCGGTCAGACCACGCAGGGCGTAGCCATTGTTGTGGATGACCTAACCGAGCGCAAGAAACTGGAGGCGCAACGGCGTTTGCTGGAACGCATGGTCTCCCCGGCCGTCATCGAACACCTCGATCCGGATAGCCTTCAGATTGGCGGCCAACGCGTGATTCTCACCATTCTCTTTGCCGATATTCGCGGCTTTACTGCTTACAGCGAGAAACAATCGCCGGAAGAACTGGTGGCGGTTTTGAATCGGTACCTTGCCGCCGGGGCCGAGGCTGTGTTGGCTCAAGAGGGCACGGTGGACAAATTCCTGGGCGATGCGGTGATGGCCTGGTTCAACGCGCCTCTCCCACAGCCCGATCACACGCTGCGCGCTGTGCGGGCCGCGCTCGGCCTACGCGCTGCTGTGGAAAGCCTGTACGCCGCATTGCCTCCAGAAGCGCACCTTTCTTTTGGCGTTGGCATTCACTGTGGCGAGGCAGTGCTGGGTTGGATTGGCGCCGAAAAACGCCTGGATTACACGGCCATTGGCGATAGCGTCAATACGGCCAAGCGTATTCAGGAAAACGCCGCTCGGAACCAGATTCTCATCAGCCGGGATGCCTATGAGCGTGTGAAAGAGCAGGTTTTGTGCCGGCCGCACGAGGCCTTGCTTGTCAAGGGTAAGAGTGAGCCGGTAGAGGTGTATGAAGTGCTCGGACTGAAATCAAGAGGGGAACTCGACCCCAAGGCGCGCTAGAAGACGGCAAGTAAAGTATAACCCCGGAGAAACGGAAAGATGATGGACTGGTCGTTTGAGGAAGAGGCATACAATCTATCGCTCACGCAACGCACGGAAGAGATCTATCGCATTCCCAATCACAAGCCCGATGAGAATGGCGTTATCGAGGCGTTGTCTATCCCTTTGCGCGATCTGATCATCTTCCCGCGCATGATTACACCGGTATTTATCGGGCGCGAGGCTTCGCTGTTGGCCATTCAGAGAGCGCAAGAGAACAACCAGACGTTGATTGCTCTGAATCAACGCGATCCGGAACAAGACGAACCAAGCCCACGCGATTTCCTGCCGATCGGGGTGGAAGTGGCCATCGGTCGTTTGCTTTCCATGCCCGATGGCACGTCCTCTGCTCTGGCGCAGGGACGCCGCCGCGTCGAGGTTCTTGAGATTCAGCAGATGAAGCCGGTGATCGTCGTACGGGCGCGTGTGGTGGTCGAACCAACCACGGCGGACCGTGTCACGCGCGCGCTGATGCGCACTATACTCGATCTCTTCGAGCGGTGCGTCGAACTGGATCGCTCGGTTCCTGAAGAGGCGCATCTCTTCGCGATGAACATCGCCGAGCCGGGCTGGCTGGCCGATATGATCGCCTCGGCGCTCTCGCTCGACCTGGCGGAACGTCAGCAATTGCTCATCACGAAAGACCCGCGGCAACGGTTACAACGCCTCAGTAAACTTCTGGCGCAAGAAGTAGATGTGCTGGAACTAGAGGACGAAATTCACAGCCGCGTCCAGAATGAAGTGGATCGTTCGCAGCGAGAGTTCTACCTGCGTGAGCAGATGAAGCAGATTCAAAGCGAACTGGGGGAGACCGATGTTTTCACGCGCGACATCAACGAACTGCGCGAGCGAATCGAAAAAACGAAACTGCCTGAACAGGCGCGCGCAACGGCCCTCAAGGAACTGGAACGTCTGGCGCAAATGCCGCCCATGACCCCCGAAGTGGGCATCATTCGCACGTACATTGACTGGATTCTCGACCTGCCCTGGACAACGGTTACCAAAGACAATCTTGATGTCAAACACGCCGCGAAGATTCTAGAGCGCGACCATTATGGTTTGAAGAAAGCAAAAGAGCGGATTCTGGAATATATCGCCGTGCGCTCGCTCAAACCGAAGAAGGAGCGCCAACCGATTCTTTGCTTCGTCGGCCCGCCTGGCACGGGCAAGACCTCGCTGGGGCGTTCTATTGCTGAGGCGCTGGGGCGCAAGTTCGTCCGCCTCTCGCTGGGGGGTGTGCGCGACGAGGCCGAAATTCGCGGTCATCGCCGCACCTACATCGGCGCGTTGCCCGGTCGCATCATCCAGACGATGAAGCGCGCCGGCACCGCGAACCCCCTCTTTATGCTGGATGAGATTGACAAACTCGGCAGCGACTTTCGCGGCGACCCGGCTTCGGCCCTGCTCGAAGTGCTTGATCCCGAACAAAATCATGCTTTCTCCGATCACTACCTCGAGCTGGATTTCGACCTCTCGAAGGTCATGTTTATTACTACCGCCAACACATTGGCGACCATTCCTCCCGCCTTGCTCGACCGTCTGGAGGTCATCGAATTTCCGGGATACATCGAAGAAGAGAAACTCATCATCGCCAATCGCTTTCTCGTCCCTCGTCAGATTGAAGAGAACGGTTTGGAGGGCGTCAATTTGCGCTTCACACCGCAGGCGATTCGGCGCATCATCCGCGAATATACCGATGAGGCCGGCGTGCGCAACCTGGAACGTGAAATCGGACGTGTCTGCCGCAAGGTCGCGCGCTGGAAGGCGGAAGGCAAACGGTTCCCTGCCGTCATCACGCCGACCATGCTGGAGAAATTCCTCGGTCCGCCGCAATACTTCCAATCGGAAGCTGAACGCCGCGACGAGGTGGGTGTGGCAACCAGCCTGGCCTGGACCGAGAGCGGCGGCGAAATTATGCCGGTCGAGGTAGCTGTGTTCGACGGCAAAGGCGGCCTCCAGATGACCGGTCAGATCGGCGAAGTCATGCAGGAATCAGGACAGGCCGCGCTGACCTACGTCAAATCGCGCGCGGCCTTGCTCGGGATCGATATGGAAGTCTTCGAGCGTATGGATATTCACGTGCACATTCCTGAAGGCGCGATTCCGAAAGACGGGCCTTCGGCCGGCATTACTATAGCGACCGCGCTCATCTCGGCGCTGACCGGGCGTCCGGTCTACCATGAGGTGGGCATGACCGGCGAAATCACGCTGCGCGGCCGCGTGTTACCGGTCGGCGGTCTGCGGGAGAAGATCACAGCCGCCCATCGCGCCGGCCTGAAAGTGGCGATCATTCCGCATAAGAACATCAAAGATTTAGTAGATTTGCCCAAACGCGCGCGCGAAGATCTCAAGATCATCCCTGTCCGGCATATGGACGAGGTTGTGGAACTCGCGATCGCGCCGGAGGCGGTGGTAGAGCCGCCGCGTCCGCGCCGCCGCGCCGAGGAACAGCAAGAAGAAGAGTAACAAACGATCTCCTCGTTGGAGCCTTCCATGCGCATTTCCCTGAGGGACAACGTTGTGCTGATTGCCGGCGCCTCCTCGGGCTTCGGCGCCGATGCGGCGCGCCTTTTCGCTCGCGAGGGTTGCCTGGTGGCGTTGACCGCGCGCCGCTTGGATCGCCTGAACGCGTTGGCCGAGGAAATCCGCGCCGCCGGCGGGCGAGCGGCCGTTTTTCCTCTCGACGTGACCGATCAGACGCAAATCGAGCGTGTGGTGCAGGAGATCATCGCGCAATGTGGCCGTATTGACATTCTCTTCAACAACGCCGGCCTGGGTCGCCTGGATTGGCTGGAGGCGCTTTCGCCGGAGGAGATTGACGTCCAGATTGAGGTCAACTTGCGCGGCGCGATCCAAATGGCGCGGGCCGTGTTGCCGCACATGCTTCGCCGGCGCAGTGGACATATCATCAACATGGTCTCGGTGGCCGGTCGCATTGCTGCACCGTTGTATTCCGTCTATGCCGCGACCAAGTTTGGCCTGCGCGCCTTCACCGACGCGCTGCGGCGCGAAGTCGCGCCTTTTGGCGTGCGCATTTCCGGCATCTACCCCGGCGGCGCGTCGACAGAATTCGGCTTGCACGCCGGCGAATCGATTGCTCGGCAAAGGATGCGCTTTCCGTCCTGGGTACATATGCCTTCGCTATACGTGGCGCGTAAGGTCGTGGCCCTTGCCAAACGTCCGCGCCGCGCCGTCATTATCCCTTGGTGGATGGTTCCCATCCTCTGGCTGGACGCGCATTTCCCGGCCCTTGTGGACTGGGTCTTCGCTGTGTTCTTTGTTCGCCGATTCCATCGCTTCACCTCATGAACGGGAAACGCCTGACCCGCCTTTGCACCCTGTTGCAGGCAGGGCGACTGGACGCGCTGGCGCTGACGCCCGGCCCAAGCCTGAAATATCTGACCGGCTTGCATTTTCACCTTATGGAGAGGCCGATCCTTGCGCTCTTTACTGCCGAAGGGCGCGCAGCGATCGTATTGCCCGATCTGGAAAAGAGTTCGTTAACCGACATCCCGCTGGAGGTTTTCTCGTATTCAGAGACTCCAGCGGAGTGGAGCGAGGCGTTTCGGCGGGCGGTTCGATCGCTTGGTCTGTCGGGGAAGTGTGTCGGTGTGGAGCCGCGTGCGATGAGGTTGTTGGAATTCCGTTATCTGGAGCAAGCGGCTTCTGCTGCTGCCTTTCCGGATGCTTCCGCCATTATTGCCGAGCTGCGGCTTTGCAAAGAGGCGGAAGAAATCGCCGCGATGCGCCGCGCGGTCGCTATTGCCCAGGCTGCCTTGTGGTCTACCTTGCCTCTCGTCCGGCCGGGTGTGAGCGAACGCGACCTGGCGGCGGAACTCCTGACGCAACTCTTGCGGCATGGTTCGCAGCCTACATTGCCTTTTGCTCCCATCGTTTCCGCCGGACCGAACGCCGCCAACCCGCACGCTGCGCCATCTGACCGTCCCCTACAGCCTGGCGATCTTCTCGTGATAGACTGGGGCGCATCCGCCGATGGTTACATCTCGGACCTGACGCGCACGTTCGCCATCGGCGCACCGGGCAAGGAAGAAGTGTGCATGTATGAGGCCGTGCGCGCCGCCGGCGATGCCGCGCGCGCTGTCCTCCAACCCGGCGTAACATGCGCGCAGGTGGACCGGGTCGCGCGCCAGGTCATCGAACAGGCCGGCTATGGCCGCTATTTCGTCCATCGCACCGGTCACGGCATTGGCCTGGAGGCGCATGAGCCGCCCTACCTGCACGCCGAGAACTCCCAGGCGTTGGAGGTTGGCATGACCTTTACCATCGAACCGGGCGTGTATTTGCCGGGGCGGAACGGCGTGCGCATCGAGGATAACCTGGTCGTGACGGAAGAAGGGGCAGAATGCCTGAGCGACTGGCCGCGCTCGTTGCAGGTGATCGGTTAGAGCTCACGTGGAAGACGGAGGCAGCCGTGGCGGCAGACAACGGGAGGCGGCTTCGGGATACTCGACGGCGATGCCGTGCGTCGCGAGCCTTCCCACCAAGAGGAACAAGGCAACAACGGGAAAGAACGAGGCGCGATTGCCTGGTATATCGCGTCCTCTTCGATTCGCGGCGCAGTTGTTCGAATAGGACTTTGTGGCCAGGGGCAGGTATGGAGACGCAGGCAACCGGTGGGGGAAAGATTGTCGTTGTCAAGCGACAATAACCGTTGTGGGTAAAGGCGAGAGGGTCAAGCGGGACAGCTATTCATAGGTGCGATCTGTACTTGTTTGGGCGGGAGCGGCTCCTGGTCCTTGGGGTTGGGGGCGGGCCAATCAGGGCGGAAGGCGGAATAGGTTCCGCTCGCTCTCGGCGTCGCAGGCTTCGGTCTGGCGGGTATAGAAGTCGAACATTTCCGGGAATTGCTTGAGGACAGGGAGGTGCTTTTGCCGCCAGGATGCCGTCAAGACTTTTGGCGATCTCGTGTTCGTCCTTTTGGCGACGGTCGTTGCGCAGGGCAGCTGGTTTGCGCGGGTCGCCAGATGCCAGTAGGAGACTGCGCCGACCTTTTTGCCTGCGGCGTCTGGCCGGTGTAGAGTTCCACCTTGACGCCCTGGTTCACCCAGGCGAAGCCCGACGGAGGCGGTACAAGGCACAGAGAGGATAGATTGTCCTGACGCTCATAATATTGGCGCTAACATGTAGCCTCACCGTCATCCCGCCCGCCCAAACACATCCACCGGCGATACTCCGCGCCCCCTATGGCGATACCCTTCTTTTGGACGGTTGCCGCAAGCTGTGCATCTGCCTCCAACGTTGCCAGGGTTGCCGGCCGAGCAGTTCGCGCAGCAGCAGTCTTGGCCGCGAACGTCTCCGGCGAAGGGGGCGAAGACGTAATGCCCTGCCGGCAAGGGGGTTGGCGTGCGCGTTGGGGTGGGCGATGGCGTTAGGGTGGGCGGAACGAGTGTGTTCGTTGGGCAAGGCAGGCGCCAGAGCACACTCCCGCCGCAGGAGGTCCCGGTCGAGCAGCAAGGGCAGATGCCAGAGCAAAAGTTCGGCGGCATGCAGGCCGGCGTGACGGTGGGGGTATTCGTCGGCGTTCTGCTAGGGGTGGCTGTTCACGTGGGGGTTCGGCTGGGCGTGCGTGTCGGCGTGGCGGTTGGCGGCTTGGGCGTGGGCGTGCGCGTAGCAGTTGGCCGGGGCGTTGGGGGTCGGACACGGCTTGCAACACAGTACGCTCCTTGTACAGTATAACCCTGTCCGGCCGCAAGGACAACCCTAGCCGGAGCAGGAATTTGGCGCCGGGCAGTTGGCCTGCGTCTGCGTGGCGAGAATCAGTCGGCTCACGCTCAACCCTGCTAGAAAGGCAGCAACCAACAGACCGACTTGCCAAAGAGAAAACCGAGTCCTTCTCTTGCCCTCCTTGTGCGTATCCATCGTTTGCCCTCCTGTGCGGTTTGCTTTCTCCTCTTGCGCCTTGCGCACGGTGTACAAAGTACAAAGTAAGCATGCCGTTTTTTTTTGTCAAGGGGCGCGCGGGTTATCTGATAGCTTGTTGGCGGTTTCACTTCTCTATAAACAAGGGCGCGAGCAGGATTGGAATTCGGTTGGGAGATGCCTATGGTATAATAGACAACGGCAGAGAGAAATACTCCTGGTTAGTGCAAGGCGCGAACACGGCTATCCTTACTTGCGCAGCATGGAATCCCCGAAATAGTCTTTCAGGAGAAAACGTATGTCCGGACATAGCCATTGGGCAACGATTCGCCGTAAGAAGAGCGCGGCAGACGCCAAAAAAGGTGCGCTTTTCACTCGCCTGGCGCGTGAGATTACGATGGCGGCGCGTGAAGGCGGTGGAGATCCGGATACCAACGTGCGCCTGGCTCTGGCTATCGAGAAAGCTCGCGCCAACAACATGCCCAAGGAAAACATCGAGCGCGCGATCCGGCGCGGCACCGGCGAGGATAAAGAAGGCGGCGCGCTGGAGGCCATTACCTTTGAGGGATATGGTCCGCATGGCGCGGCGTTGATGGTAGATTGCGTGACAGACAACCGCAATCGCACGGTTGCCGAAGTGCGCCATGCCTTTAGCCGCGCCGGCGGCAACATGGCGGAGGCCGGTGCCGTGGCCTGGCAGTTCGAGCGCAAGTCCTACTTTTCCTTCCCGGCTTCGCAACTCAACTACGACGCGGCTTTCGAACTGGCGATTGAAGCCGGAGCAGATGATGTCGTTGATTCCGGCGATACCATTGAGATCATTGGGCCGGTGGAGGCCTTCAAGACTATCAGTGATGCTCTCCACGCCCGCCATGTGACGCCGGATGAGGCCGGTTTGCGTTTGATCGCCAAGCAGGAATTGGAACTCCCGGTGGAAGCTACGCTGCAAGTCCTAAAACTGGTCGAAGCGATCGAAGACCTGGACGATGTGCAGAATGTGTATCACAACGTAAAGTTGACGGAGGAGGCGCTGGCCGCGCTGGAGGCCGCCTGAGGCCAGATGACGCTCGTTTTGGGCATTGACCCCGGAACGGCGACCACCGGTTATGGTCTGGTGCGCGCGTTGGCCGATGGCCGTCTGGAAGCGCCTGCGTATGGAGTCATTGAAACTCCTGCTGGCCTGCCGGCTCATCAACGTCTCTTCTTGCTGTATCGCCGCCTCTCCGACCTCTTGCTTCTCCATCGCCCGGATAGTTGTGCGGTGGAGAAGTTGTTTTTTCAGCGCAATGTTTCCACGGCCATCGCGGTTGGTCAAGCGCGCGGCGTGGCGTTGCTGGCTGTGGCCGAAGCCGGCCTGGACGTTGGCGAATATACCCCGAACGAGGTAAAACAGGCCGTGGTTGGGTATGGCAGCGCGGCCAAACCGCAAGTGCAGGAAATGGTGCGCGTCCTGTTGAATTTAAACGCAATTCCGAAACCGGACGACGCGGCCGACGCCTTGGCCGTCGCCATCTGTCATGTGAACACCCGACGTTTCGCTTGAACCGGAAAGGGCCTCATGATCGCCACGCTGCGCGGAGAAGTTACGCAAATCGAGGACAACGCTGTCGTTGTGGAGGTCGGCGGACTAGGATTGCGCGTTCAGACGCCGGTGCCGCTGCGGACTCGCTTGCAAGTTGGGACCATCGTCCTTCTGTACACCCATCTGGTTGTCCGCGAGGATTCTTGGTCGCTCTACGGTTTTGAGACCCGAGCCGAGCGCGATTTATTCACTCTGTTGTTGGGAGTGGATGGGGTTGGGCCGCGCACGGCACTGGCGTTGCTTTCGGGCGCCTCGCTGGAGATGATCCAGCGCGCGGTTTTCAGCGAAGATGCCGACTTATTAGGACATCTGCCAGGCGTGGGCAAGAGGACGGCGCAGAAAATCGTTCTGTATCTCCATGATCGTCTCAAGCCGGTTTCGCCGCTCGAGAGCATGGCCGGCATGTCCGATGCGGATGGCGAGGTGCTGGCTGCCTTGACCGCGCTGGGATATTCGGTCGTTGAAGCACAGACCGCCCTTCAATCCTTGCCGCCCGATGCCCCCTCTGATGTGGAAGAACGCCTGCGCCTGGCGTTGCGCTACTTCGGCGGGAAATAGCTTTCTGCTTCTGGAGGACGCCCATGTTGGATAAGAAAATCGCTTTCATTGGTTCTGGCGCGATGGCCGAAGCCATGATTGCCGGTCTCTTGCGTCAGGGGTCGGCGCAAGCGACGAACTTGCTTGCCGCCGACATCCGCGTCGAGCGCGTGGAAGAGTTGAGCCGGAAATACGGCGTCGCACCGTTTACCGCCAATAACCAAGCGGCGGCGCAGGCCGATGTGGTCGTGCTTTCTGTGAAACCGCAGCGTCTGACCGAGGTGCTGCGTGGTCTAAAGGGCGCGATTCCGTCGCAAGCCCTAGTCTTGTCCATCGTCGCCGGCGCGCCGCTTGCCAAAATTAGCAATGGCCTGGCGCACGAGGCGGTCGTTCGCTCCATGCCGAACACGCCGGCTCAAATCAGCCAGGGAATCACGGTCTGGATGGCCGCGCCGACCGTCAGCGAGGCGCAGAAGGACATGGCGCGCACGATCCTGCGCGCTCTTGGCGAAGAGATTATGGTGGACGATGAGAATTATCTGGATATGGCGACCGCCCTTTCCGGCACCGGCCCGGCCTACGTCTTTATGTTTATGGAGGCGCTCGTTGACGCTGGCGTCCATTTAGGATTCCCGCGTCACATAGCCGAGAAGTTGGTGCTACAGACGATCCTGGGGTCCGTTCTGTACTACCAAAGCGTGCATGAGAAAAACGGCGTTCATGTGGCCGCGCTGCGCAATCAGGTGACCTCACCCGGCGGCACCTCGGCGGAGGCGCTGTACTACCTCGAAAAGGCAGGCTTCCGCACCGCGCTCTCGCGCGCCATTTGGGCCGCCTACCAGCGTTCGCTGGAACTGGGGAGGGAAAAGCCGGTTCACATTCCGGAAACCAATTCTCCCGGCGTCTAAAAGTGGCCTTCTGCTTCTAAAGTATCGTTCTCTTGCCCGAACGATTCCTGCGTGTAACGGGCCATTTGCTCTTCCGGATAACGATAGATTGCTCTGGGCAGCATCAAAGGCGGGATGTTCGATTCACGCGTTTGATTCGGGGGCATCCATAAGGCGCACCTAGGGCGCCTTCCGCCGACGACGGGGCCCCGTTTCTCGCGGGAGTGTTCTATCGCAGGAGGAGAAGGCGAGCGAGCAGGCTTCTTGGCCATAGCAAGGAGTTCCGCGAGCAGTCGAGCAAACTGTAGCACATCCGGCGACCGCCGCAATAGGTCATCGTCAACAAGAAGGCGGAAAACAGAGTCATCAGTACGGTGAGAAAGACGCTCATCGATTCGTCGCGCAGGCAAGCGTGGAGGCGAACAGGAGCAACGGGGCAATCCATAAGGCCGTTTTTCAAGATGACCGGCGCCCATGCCATCCTAACACTAGGAGAGCGGCAAGAAGACAAGTTACGAGGCGCAGGACAAAGTTCATGCCGGGCGTGTGTCCCCAGAAGAGAAAATCGCCCAGCCAGCCCCAGGGCTGTGGATCCAGGGTGCCAGAATGCATTTCACAGAAGCTTTCTGTGTAAAACCCATCATAACTCAGAGACGAACGGTATCCTGAACGAGCGGGGTCTCTCGAAAACTCTCCCTTGAGCGTAGCGACAGTATCGCTTCGCTTACGGCCAGCCCATTGCATACCAACGCAAATACAATTCAATATGTGCGCGCCAATATGCTTCGTTATGCTCTCCTTGAAAGAGGTGCCATTCGTGGGGAATGTCTAGGTTTTCCAAAAGGGCCTCAAGTTTTTGCGCCGAAGGACGAAGTTGATCCGATTCGCCAATGTCCAACCACAGACGGGGCATCTTCTCCGGTGGAATCGAGGTAAGCCAGTCATCGTAGTGAGGCCAATCGGCCCGGAAAGGCGCTGGAGAATGCGCCCCAATGGCCGAAAATAGGTCAGGACGTGTCAGGCCGAGATGGAGTGCCCAGCCGCCACCGCGCGATAAACCGCCGACGGCCCGGCAGGCGGCCTCGGCGCAGGTGCGATAGTGGAGGTCAATGTAGGGAATCAGCGCGTTGCCGATGGCCTCGGCAAAAGGGTATTGATCGGGTTCTTTACCCGATGGATCGTAGGAAAGGATGATAAGGAAAGGGGGAATTTCGCCAGTCGCGATGAGACGATCGGCTGTGGTGAATGCTCCGATCTGCTCCCATTGCGTTTCGTTGTAAAACAGGCCATGGAAGAGGTAAAGAACCGGATAACGCCTCTCCTCCTCGAAGCGGTAACAAGGAGGCAGATAAACAAGAAATCGTAAAGGGGTGGATAGATACTCCGTCGTAAGGGAGCGCATCTCTGTCGCGCCGCTCTGTTCTACACAGGATGGAGTTGGCGGTAGGTCGGCGGGGGATGGGCAGGGAGAAGGCAAGATGACCGACGGCGAAGGAGTTGGAGGGGATGCCGTAGCGGTTACGGTAGAGGTAGGTAAAGGTAAAGAAGAAGAACAGGTAGTCAGTGTACATCCTAGCAGTACGGTCAAGATTCTTACCCTGGTATTCCCAGCTCCTTTGCTTCGTTGCCGGTCTGTTCTCATAGATGGCATTATACTGGATTGCACGCAAGGATGAGCGTGGGTTGATCATTTGTTGTGGCGATCCTCCTGGCCTGTTGGTGTTTACCTTGTGTTCGCGCCGCGCGTTGCCGCCAACGTTGTGTCGGGTTTCTTGACAGGCGGACGTATCGGACGCTTGACAGACTAGAACAAAGGTGCTATTTTTGATGATGTGGTAAAATCAATTTTGCCATGGAAGCGAAATCTCTTCAACTTCCCTCTCCACCTCGTTTGATGGCCACCTTGGCCAGCGGTTTTGACGTCGTTGCCAACCGCATTGTGTTGATTCTGCCGCCTCTGCTCTTGGATTTGTGGCTATGGCTCGGGCCTCATTTACGTCTGTATGGGCTGTTGTCATCCTGGGTGACGCGCGCGCCTCTCTTTCGTTTTCCTGCCGGCCCGAGCCAGGCGGAGATCGAAGCGGCGCGTCAGGCGATGTTGGATGCCCTGGCTCGATTCAACTTGTTTGCTCTGTTGCGCACGTTTCCGGTCGGCGTGACTAGCCTGATGTTTGGACAGATGCCTCTGGAGACGCCGTTTGGGCCAGCCCTTATTATGGAGTTGCCTTCCATCCTGGCGGTCTTAGGCTCTGTGCTGGTTCTCGTGTTTCTTGGCTGGTGTCTGGGCGGTTTCTATTTTCATTGGGTTTCCGGCGCAGCACTTAACCTCCGAGGGCGGTCCATTGTGCGGACCCTCAGCTGGGCGGTAGTGCTTTCCATGATCTGGTCGGTGCTGTTCCTCGTCGTAGGTCTTCCGGCGTTGTTCGCGACCAGCCTGTTGACGGCGCTAAGCCCGTTGCTTGGTCAGAGCGTCTTGTTCCTGGCCAGCGTGTTTGCTATCTGGCTTGCTTTGCCGGTGTTCTTTTCACCGCATGGAATCTACGCGGAACGGCAAAATGCATTGCTCTCGATTTTTCGAGGCTGGCGCATGGTACGCTATACGTTGCCGAGCAGTGGACTCTTCTTGGCGGTAGCTTTTATCATCAGCGAAGGGACGGCGTATCTCTGGCGCGTTCCTGCCGAGAATTCCTGGTGGATCTTGGTCGGCATTTTCGGTCATGCTTTCGTTACCACCTCTTTGCTTGCGGCCAGTTTTGTCTACTATCGTGACACCAATCTCTGGTTGCAGGCTGTGCTGGAACGGTTGAGCGCGCAGGCGCGTTCGGCGAACGTATAACCCTAGTTTTGGAGTGATGGCGAATGGCGGTCATCGGCAACTACAACGCGGCGAGTATCCAGGTTCTGGAGGGGTTAGAGGCTGTCCGACGCCGGCCCGGTATGTACGTGGGCGGCACGGACGTCAAGGCGCTTCACCATCTCGTGTATGAGGTGGTGGACAACTCGATTGATGAAGCGCTGGCCGGCGCCTGCACGCGTATCGAGGTCGTTATCCATCCCGATTCCAGCGTCTCGGTGACCGATAACGGGCGCGGCATCCCGGTGGATACCCATCCGACCGAGAAACGCTCGGCCTTGGAGGTCGTCATGACCAAGCTCCATGCTGGCGGTAAGTTCGGCGGCGGCGGGTACAAAGTCTCCGGCGGTTTGCACGGCGTCGGCGTGAGCGCAGTCAATGCCCTCTCGGAATGGTGCGAGGTGGAGGTTCGTCGGGAGGGAAAGGTCTACTTCCAGCGTTACGAACGCGGCATCCCGCAGGAACCGGTGAAGACCATCGGCAAGGCTCGACCTGAGGACACGGGTACCCGGACCACCTTCAAGTTCGACCCGCTTATTTTCACCGGTGAAGTAGATTACCGCTTCGAGACGCTTGCCCAGCGTTTCCGTGAGATGGCTTTCGTCACGCGCGGCGTGACTATTCGCCTCGTGGACGAGCGCACGGATCGTCAAATGACGTTTTATTTCGAGGGCGGAATCGCCTCGTTCGTTCGGTATTTGAATCGTAATCGCGCCACGCTTCACCCGGTTGTCTTTGTGGAAAAAGAGATCGAGGGAATAGGGATTGAGGTTGCCATTCAGTATACCGATTCCTACGCCGAGTCGGTCTATGCGTTTGCCAATACGATCAACACGGTGGATGGCGGTACACATTTGACCGGCTTGCGGACGGCGCTGACGCGCGTCATCAACGACTACGCCCGCAAGAGCGGCCTGCTCAAGGAATCGGAGCCAAATTTCTCCGGCGATGACACGCGCGAGGGCCTGACGGCGATTATTTCCGTCAAGCATCCGGATCCTCAATTCGAGAGTCAGACCAAAGTCAAGCTGATGAACCCTGAGGTGCAAACCTATGTGACTCAAGTGGTTGGCGAGGCCTTTGGCGCTTTTCTGGAGGAGAATCCGCGCGAGGCAAAGGCGATCGTGGAGAAATGTCTGACCTCGGCGCGGGCGCGCGATGCAGCGCGCAAGGCGCGTGACCTGGTGATCCGCAAGTCGGCGCTGGAATCGCTTACCTTGCCAGGCAAACTGGCAGATTGCTCCGAGCGCGACGCATCGAAGACCGAACTGTACATCGTGGAAGGCGATTCGGCCGGCGGCAGCGCCAAGCAAGGGCGTGACCGTCATTTCCAGGCCATTCTGCCTTTGCGCGGCAAGATCATGAACACCGAACGCGCTCGTCTGGATAAAATTCTTTCCAGCAATGAAATCAGGGCGCTCATCTCGGCGCTCGGCACCGGTATTGGCGATACCTTTGACCTAGGCGGTCTGCGATATGGACGAGTCATCATCATGACCGACGCCGACGTGGATGGCAGTCACATCCGCACCTTGCTGTTGACCTTCTTCTTCCGCTACATGCCTCAGCTCATTGAACAGGGGCATCTCTACATTGCGCAACCGCCGTTATATCGCCTTTTGTACAAGAATCAGGTACACTATGCCTACAGCGAGGCAGAGAAGGAGAAACTGCTCAAGTCGCTAGGCGTCGGCGCCGATAAGGTTAGCATGCAGCGATATAAAGGCCTGGGTGAAATGAATCCACAACAGTTATGGGATACTACGATGAACCCGGCCAATCGTACGCTGCTTCAAGTCACGATTGAGGACGCGGCAGAGGCCGACCGGACCTTCGATATGTTGATGGGCGACGCGGTTGACCCACGCCGCAAGTTTATTCAGACCCACGCAAAGACTGTGCGAAATCTGGATGTGTAGGTTGTAACGACCAAATCCGAGACTGCCTATGCCAACCGTCTCGTCGGATTCCGAAAAACGCCCGTCGAGGGGGAGGGGAAAGCGCGCGCGGCCAACGTTCGGCTTTATTGTCACCTGGGGGCTGAGCAATCCCTATAGCGGCCCGATCTGGTGGGGTGCTGTCGAAGAAGCCGGTGTCCTGGATGTAAACCTGATCGGCTTTGGCGATATTAATATCTATGACCCCTCGCGTCATCGTTCGCTTTATCGTCAAATCCAACCGGCGACTTTAGACGGGGTGATCATTGTCAATCCTACGTTATCTGAACTCTATCATGAAGTGTTCGCTCCTCTACCGATGGTCAACATTGGCATTCCTCTCGGCGAGGCCGTTACTTCGATCCTGGTGGACAATTACGATGGCATGCGCGCCCTGGCCCGGCATCTGATAGAGGTCCATGGGCGGCGTAGACTGGCTTTTCTGCAGGGTCCGGTTGGTAATCCCGAGGCCGAGGAGCGTTTTCAAGCCTATCTGGATGAGGTCCGGGCGCACGGGTTGACGGTGGAGCACGATTTGCTCTATCAACCGGCAGACTGGTCGCCAGCCGGTGGCCGGGAGGGGGTGCGCGTTCTGCTGGAAGAGCGGCACGCTGAGTTTGATGCCCTAATAGCGGCCAATGACAATATGGCATTGGCCGCCATTGAGGAATTGGAAGCGCGTGGCGTGCGCGTTCCCTATGATATGGCTGTGGCCGGTTTCGACGATACGGTGGAAACGGCGACCAGTACGCCCTCGATCACCACGGTTCGTCAACCGTTGCGCAAGATGGGAAGCCTGGCGTTGGAGGCTTTGCTGGCTCACTATGAAGGGAAAAGTGTGCCGCCCAGGCTGATCCTCCCAACCCGCCTGATTGTCCGTCGCTCGTGCGGTTGTCTATTTGAGAGCGTCTCGCGCGTTGACGATGGCATGTCGCTTACTCGGCTGGAAGGAGGTCGTCTGCCTGCGCCAACGCTGGTCGAGGCGAAAACGCTTCTGGAGCAGCGACGGAGTGTTCTGCTGAGCGAAATGCAACGCGCGATGGTGCCACGCAGCGACCCAGCCTTCGCCCATACGGCCGAGGAGTGGTTGGAGGCCTTCCAGATGAGTCTGGACAAGGACGATGAGGGGGCCGCGTTCTTGACGGCACTCGATCTGACAGCCCGCAAATTGATGGAACATCGTCTATCTGTGGCAGAGTTGCAGGATGTGCTTTCTGCCATGCGTCGGGAAAGTTATCGGTTTCTTGCCCGTGACCCGCGGTTGCTGATGCAAGCGGAGAACCTCTGGCATCGAGGGCGGGTATTCCTGAACGAACTGATTCTGCAACAGCAACTTCAACGACGGGTGCAGCTCAATGAGCAGATGGCTGTCCTGCGCGCCATCAGTCAAGCCATGGCAGTCACGTTTCATTTGGACAACCTGCTAGAGATTCTGGCGCGTGATTTGCAGCGCCTTGGAATCGAATACTGCTATTTGGTTCTGTACGAGGGCGTCAATCGCCCGGCGGAGTGGGCGCGTGTGGTGCTGGCGTGTGAGAAAGGACAACGGCTCGGCGAAGGAAAGAGGCGTTATCCGACAGCGCGCATTCTGCCGCCAGACTTGTGGAGGGAACGGCGACAAACCCTGGCGGTGGAGGCGCTGGAATTCCAGGGCGAGGAGATCGGCTTTGTTGTCTTTGAGGTGGGTCCGCATGATGGCGCAATCTACGAGGCGTTACGCAGTCAGTTGGGAAGTTCGGTCAAGGGTGCGCTGTTGTTTGATGAACGCGATCGCCTGTTGACGAAGGCGACTCGTTTGTACCGCCAGGCGGCGGCCAGCCAAAGACTGGCCGAAGAGGCAAATCGTCTGAAAAGCCGCTTTCTTTCCATGGTCAGCCATGAGCTACGCACACCGTTGGGCCTAATTACCACGCTGAGCGAAGTCTTGCTGAAAGAGGCGACAGAAAGCAAGTCCCTCGATTGCGAGAATTTGCGCCTCGTCCATGCGACGGCGCGGCATCTGGAAGGGTTGATACGCGATGTCTTGGATCTGGCGCGCGATGAGCGAGGAGAGTTGCGTCTCGTCTGTGAGCCGTTGGATCTGGCTCGAGCGCTCGATGCTGTTGTGGTCGTTGGCGAGAAGTTGGCGCGCGAGAAGGGGTTGGAATGGTACACTCATATTCCACCGGATTTGCCGCTTGTCTGGGGAGATCCCACTCGTCTGCGGCAGGTCGTGTTGAACCTCATCAACAATGCGGTCAAGTTTACGGAAAAGGGCAGAGTCACTCTGACGGTGAAGGCGGGGGAGAACTTTCTTGTTGTATCGGTGAGCGATACGGGCCTTGGGATTCCGCCAGACGAACAACGAATTATCTTTGAGGAGTTTCGTCAGTCTGAGCGTGCTTCCGCGCGCGGTTATGGTGGCTTAGGGCTAGGCTTGGCTATCTGTAAACGTTTGGTTGAGATGCACGGCGGCGAAATCGGTGTCCGTTCGTCGGGAATAGAGGGAGAAGGGGCAACGTTCTTTTTCACGTTGCCGACCTTGCAGGCCATTTCTCTACACAGCGAACCGATTGCCATGGTTTGGATCGTTACTCCTCATCCTGGACGTGCGTCGTCCCTGCGGAAGTATCTGGAGGAGCAAGGGTTTGCGGTGGAAATCGTCGAATGGGGGGAGGACGATGCATGGCTGAGGCGGGTAGTACAGGCGCCGCCAACCGCGATTGTGCTGGACGTGTATCAAGCCTACCAACGTTGCCTAGAGGCAATGCGGGCTTTGAAGGCGCATCCGGCGACCGCGGAGGTGACCGTGTTGTTTTATGCGCTTCAGACGGAGCAGGATAGCGGTGCCTTGTTGGAGCTGGACTACTTAACGAAACCTATTCGCGCTACGGAATTGGCTAGAATGCTGCAGCGTTTAGGTTGGGGGCAGGAGGGAGGCCTAGATGTCTCTGCGGAGAGTGGGACGATCTTAATTGTGGACGATGACCCCGGCGTGTTGGAGGCGCACGCCCGTCTTGTGCGAACCCAATTTCCCCGTTATCGAATCTTGCTGGCGAAGGAGGGCAGGGAAGCCTTGCAAATCATGCAGACCACTCGTCCTGATCTGGTTTTGTTGGATCTGATGATGCCGGAGATGGATGGCTTTGCCGTGTTAGAGGCCATGCACGGGCTAGAGGCGGCACGCGCTGTGCCGGTTGTGGTCATCAGCGCCAAGTCTCTGACGGAGGAAGAGATGGCACGTCTGGACCACAGCGTCGCCGCTGTGCTGCATAAGGACATGTTTACTGCGGCGGAGACGTTATCCCACATCCGCGACGCGCTGACGCGCCGCCAGCGCTTGCGCGGCGAAGCCCAGCGCCTTACCCGCCAGGCCATAGCCTATATCCATGAACATTATAGCGAGCCGATGGGGCGTGAGGATATTGCCCGTCACATTGGTGTGAGTGAGGGATATCTTTCTCGGTGTTTTACCCAGGAGACGGGTCTTTCTTTGGTTCACTACTTGACCCGCTATCGCATTCAACGGGCCAAGCAATTGTTGACTACTACGGAGATGACGGTAACCGAGATTGCCCTGGAAGTAGGTTTCTCGGATAGCAATTATTTCAGCCGTGTCTTCCGGCGCGAGACGGGCGTCGCGCCGTTAACCTATCGAAGGAGACGCTGACCTACTGCCGGTTCACCGGCTTTTCAGAGTTCGGGGGGCAAATGGAGAGACAGGATGAATGCTCCTGCATTCAGATGACTTGAGGGCTACACAGACACACTTTTGCGGCGATCGATGAGGGGAGAGGTTGTCACTACCGTGCTAATGACGGACACAATTCTCCATGCAGGCGAAGGTAGGTTTCTCTATACTTTGCACAGAGAATTTTTCTAGGATGTGCGTATGTCTGTTCCCATTCGCCTGTATCGCACCTGCAAGCACACCAATGAGCGTTTGACAGAAAAACCGCCGCTGCATTTTCAGCAAGAGAGATTGGATGCTCCCTCTATATGGGTGGACTCCTGTCCGCGTTTCCAGACGATAGAGGGCTTCGGCGGCGCGTTCACTGAGGCAGCTGCAGATACATTTTTTAAATTGTGTCCGGAGCGGCGCGAAGAAGTGCTCAAGGCTTACTTCGATCCCAAAGAAGGGCATGGGTATACCCTTTGTCGTACGCACATCAATAGTTGCGATTTTTCACTTGGAAACTATGCCTATACCGAGGTGCCGGGGGATGTGGAACTCAAACACTTCTCTATCGAGCATGATCGCCGTCAGTTGATTCCGATGATAAAGGAGGCGATGCGTCTGGCCGGACAACCCATCAAGCTGCTGGCAAGCCCCTGGAGCCCGCCAGCATGGATGAAGACCAACGGTCAGATGAACAACGGCGGAAAACTCAAGCCGGAGTATCGCGAAGCCTGGGCGCGCTATTATGTGCGCTACATTCAAGAGTATGAACGAGAGGGAATCCCGATTTGGGGAATTACGGTCCAGAACGAACCCCTGGCTGTGCAGACCTGGGAATCTTGTATTTATGCGGCGGAGGAAGAACGAGACTTTGTGCGCGACTATTTAGGGCCGGCGCTAGAGCAAGCGGGCTTGTTGGGGCGCGTCCGCCTTTTGATTTGGGATCACAATCGGGATTTGCTTTATGAGCGCGCGAGCACCGTCTACGACGATCCGGCCGCCGCGCGTTATGTTTGGGGCGCGGCATTCCACTGGTATATGGGCGATCACTTTGAGAATGTTCAGCTGACTCACGACGCCTATCCGGATAAACAGTTGCTCTTCTCAGAAGGCACGGTGGAGGGCGGCCCGCACAACGGGAGCTGGGAGAGTGGCGAGCGTTACGCGCGTTCGATGCTGCAGGACTTGAATCACTGGACTGTGGGATGGATTGATTGGAACCTACTGCTGGATCAGCGCGGCGGGCCAAATCATAAAGGCAATTATTGCAGTGCCCCCATTCTAGCCGATACGCATAAGGGAGAACTCTATTATCAGAGTTCCTATTATTACATTGGCCATCTTGCGCGCTTCGTTCGTCCCGGCGCGCAGCGCATTGTCAGCGCCTCTTCGCTAGATGAGCTGGAGACAGCGGCCTTCCTCAACTCGGATGGGCAAATCGCGGTGATTGTTTTGAATCGGACCGAACGAGCATGTATCTTTGCCCTTTGCTACAAAGGACTCGCTGCTCCGGCAGAAAGCCCGGCGCGCTCCATCAGCACCTTCCTGTTTAAGGCGGAGTAGAGGCGCGTTACAAACGTACTAATTTTGAGCACAATTTTGCATGTTTTGCTCCTATGGCGTCCATAGAATGATAGAGTGAGCACATGTAGCCGGAGCCTGTATCAACAGGAACAGGTTCATTTGTGTCTGACACCTTTTGCATAGTAAAGGAGGTGAGAAGACTCGACAGAATCAACGTGGTACGCCCTGGCAATAAACTCGTTCGACCATTTTCAAACCTTTGTTCAGGAGAAGAAGCCCTATGCGTAACAAATTGTTCTATGCTCTTTCAATGCTGGTCGTACTCAGCATGGCGCTTGCTGCCTGTGGCCCGAAGCCTACTGCCACTCCAACCGTGGCGACGGAGGCGCCTACCCAGCCGCCGGCTGCTGCTGAGCGCGTCAAGGTGCGCTGGTTCGTCGGCTTGGGCGCCGGCTCCGACGAGGGCACGTTCGAACCTCAGCAGGCGGTTGTGGATAAATACAACGCCTCGCAGGATAAAATCGAACTGGTCCTCGAGATCGTGCAGAACAATGTTGCCTATGATACCCTGGCCACCCAGATTGCGGCCGGCAACGCCCCTTGCATCGTCGGGCCGGTGGGCATTCGTGGGCGCGATAGCTTCAAGGGCGCCTGGCTTGACCTGCAACCGTTCATCGAGAAGTACAATTACGACCTGAGCGACTTCGATCCGGAACTGGTAAAGTTCCTGTATGTGAAGGAAGAGGGACAGCTGGGTATCCCCTTCGGCGTCTTCCCGTCGTTCATCCTGTATAACAAGGATCTGTTCGACGAGGCTGGCCTGAATTACCCGCCCGCCAAGTATGGCGATCCGTATGTATGGCCGGATGGCACCACTGCTGAATGGAACATGGATACGCTGCGCGAAGTGGCGATGAAACTGACCGTGGACGCAAACGGCAACGACGCCACCAGCCCGGACTTTGACGAGACCCAGATCGTTCAGTTCGGCTTCCTCAACCAGTACACCGACCCGCGCGGCGTGGGCACCTTCTTCGGCGCTGGCTCACTCCTCGCTGACGACGGCAAGACTGCTCAAATCCCGGAGCCCTGGAAGGAAAGCTGGAAGTGGGTCTACAAGGGTATGTGGGAAGACTGGTTCATCCCGAACGGTCCCTATCAGTCTGCCGAGTTCCTGCAGGGTCCTGGCGGCCCGTTCTCGTCCGGCAACATGGCGATGATTCATATCCACACCTGGTATACGGCTCCGTGGGCGCTGGGCAACGTCACCTTCGACTGGAATCTGGCCGCCACGCCGTCCTATAACGGCAAGGTGACCTCCAAACTCCATGCCGATACCTTCGGCATCCTCAAGGGATGTCCGACCCCGGACGAGGCCTTCCAGGTCTTGAGCTACATGCTCAGCCCGGAGGTGGCGAACGACCTACTTACCATCTATGGTGGCATGCCGGCGCGCAAGTCGTTGCAGCCTGAATACTTCCAGATCTACACCGAGAAGAACTTCCCCAACAAGACCGACATCAACTGGGCTGTGGCGGCAGAGGGCCTCAAGTATGCGGATAATCCCAACCACGAGAGCTGGATGCCCAGTTTCCAGGAGACGACCGACAAATACAATGAGTATTATAATAAGTGGTCAAACACGCCCGGTCTGGATCTGGATGCGGAGTTCGCCGCTCTGGTGGCCGACCTGCAGAAGATCTTTGACGCTGCGCTGAGCAAGTAGTAACGCCTGCTCCTCTGGTTTTGGCTTCCTGGCCCGGCTTCTATGCGGGCCGGGCCAGGAAAATCTTCTTGTGCGGAGTAACGAAATGGCTTACGTTGCTGATTGGCGCCTGGCAAGGTCGCGGAGGGAGAGAGCGCCCCGTCAAAAGATGACCCCCCTCCAAAAAAAAGAAGCGCTTTGGGGTCTGCTCTTTCTTTCGCCCTGGATGATAGGTTTCCTGGGCCTATATTTGTTGCCCATGTTGGCCTCCTTTGTGTTCTCGCTCATGGATTTCAATCCGGCTGTTCCCGAACAGGCGCGCTTCATCGGTTTTGCCAACTGGCACCGGGCGCTTTTCGTGGATGCGGAAGTTCGCCTGTCGTTCCTTCGTACATTGCATTTTGCGGCAATCTCCCTGCCGGCTGCGCTGGCGCTGGCGTTGTTCCTGGCAATTCTCCTGAATTCTAAACACTTAATTGGCGTACGTCTATTCCGCACGCTGTTCTATATGCCGGCCATGATTCCTACCGTGGCGACCGTGATTATTTGGAACGGCGTGTTGAACGAACATACCGGCTGGATCAACATGCTCATCGAGCGCGTTACCGGTATCAAGGCAACTGGCCCGGAAGGGCTTCGCTGGTTGGCCGATCCAAAGCTGGTCTATTATGCGTATACTATGTTCGGCTTGTGGGGCGTTGGACCGGCTATGGTCATCTTCCTGGCGGGCTTACAAGGCGTGCCTACTGAACTTTATGAAGCTGCCGAAATTGACGGGGCTAGCTGGTTCCAGCGGTTGATACGGATTACCTTCCCCATGATCACGCCTGTCATTTTCTACCAACTTGTCCTGGGAGTTATTGGCTCGCTGCAAACTTTCCTGGCGCCGTTCGTGTTGAACGCCGGGACCGGTTTTCCGGAAGGCAAGACCCGCTTCTACATGATTTACTTCTACAAGCAATCATTCACGTTCTTTAACATGGGCTATGGGGCCACACTGGCCTGGCTGATGCTCATCGTGGCCCTCCTCCTGACGATCATCCTGTTCGGGACCTCCCGTTACTGGGTCTATTATGCCGGAGAGGAGAAGTCATCATGACGACACACATCTGGCTTCGAGGGAGACGGTTCTCGCGGCGGGCGCGCCAGATCATCAACGCCATTCTGGTTACAGCTTTCGCCTCCGTCGTGCTGTTCCTGTTCCTGCTCCCCATGCTTTACGGGATTTCTACCGCGCTGAAGAGCGATGCGCAGATTGCGCAAATTGGCGCTCCTGTCTGGCCGGCGACGGCGGCGACCTACGTCTATGAAGGGAAAGAATACGAAGTCTATCGCGTACCTATCGGCGATGATGTCAAGTCGCTGGCGCTGGTGAAGAAAGGACGCACGGTCAGCTATTTCATTGACCCACACGATCCCGAGGCCGGCTTGATTGAATGGGAGGGTTCGTGGCGGCAGCTTGAGCGCGCCTGGGAGTTTGACCCCCAGTGGAACAATATCAAGGATGCCTGGACGCGCATTCAGTTCCCGAAGCTGTTGATCAATACGCTGATGTACGCCATCGTGACCATGATCGGCTCCGTTGGCTCGGCTGCGCTCGTGGCCTATGGCTTTGCCCGCTTCCGCATCCCGAAGAAGAATGTGCTCTTCATGGTGATGCTCTCTGTCGTGATTCTTCCGGGCGCTGTGACCCTGATCCCGACCTACTTCGTCTGGCTGCGGCTAGGGTTGGTGGGCACATGGTGGCCGCTTATCATCCCGGCGTACTTCTCATGGGGCACGAACGTCTTCTTGCTCCGCCAGTTCTTTATGACGATTCCGCGCGACCTGGATGAGGCGGCCATGATTGACGGCGCCAATCCGTTCCGCGTATTCCTTTCGGTTATCATCCCTCAATCCACTTCGGCGATTACAGCAGTCGCCCTCTTCCACTTCTTCTGGGCGTGGAATGACTTCTTTGGCCCGTTGATTTATCTGGCCGGCCATCCGGAAAAGTTCCCAATCACGGTTGGTTTGAACACGTTCAATACGTTGTATGGGCGCTTCGGGAACCTGATTCAGGCCGGGACGCTTATCTCGGCGGTTATCCCTGTCCTAGTCTTCTTCTTTGCCCAACGCGCTTTCATGCAAGGGGTGGTCATCACCGGCGTGGAAAAGTAATACCAGGAATACTTTCTTCTCCTCTTGGAGGTCTCCCTGTGCCTGGCTCATGTGTTGCTTCCCTCAACCTTCTTTTGGCATGGGGAGGCCTTCTTTTGGGACTGACGGCCTGCCTGCCCCTTGCTGCCCCAATGCCAACCCAGACTGCTGTGCCTGCGCCCACCTCGACGCCGGTCTGGGAACGCCCAGGTTGGACTCTGGTCTGGCATGATGAGTTCGAAGGGGATGGCCTGGATCCGGCGAACTGGACGTATGACCTGGGCGGCGGCGGTTGGGGCAACAATGAACTGGAATACTATACAAATCGCCCTGAAAATGCGCGCCTGGAAAACGGTTTTCTTATCATTGAGGCGCGAGCGGAGCGCTATCTCCATCGGAACTACACCTCGGCGCGGCTGAAGACCCAGGGATTGCATGCCTGGATGTATGGTCGCTTCGAGGCGCGCATGCAACTGCCTTATGGTCAGGGCGTTTGGCCGGCGTTCTGGTTGCTGGGGGAGGACATCAACCGCTCTGGCTGGCCGGCCTGCGGGGAGATTGACGTCATGGAATTTATCGGACGCCAGCCTGATCGCGTCTATGGTACCGTCCATGGGCCGGGATATTCCGGCGGCGCCGGCGTTGGCAGTTCGTTCGTCTTTCCCACAGGGACGCCCTCGGACGACTTCCATGTATACGCCATCGAATGGGAACCGCAGGAAATTCGCTGGTATGTGGATGAAACACAGTACTTTGCTGTCACTCCAGAAGACCTGCCCGGTAAATGGGTGTACGACCATCCCTTTTTCATCATCTTGAATTTAGCCATCGGCGGCAACTGGCCTGGCGCGCCGGATGAGACGACAACTTTCCCTCAATTCTTACGAGTGGATTATGTCCGAGTCTATCAGCGACCGGAAATGGCGGTGCAGGGCGCGCAGACTCTGCACGTAAGCGATATTCAGCTGCAAGTTCAGAAAAACGCCGATGGTTCCTGGCAGGCGGTTGCCCTGGTCACGGTCGTGGATGAACAAGGAAGACCGGTAGAAGGAGCGAAAGTCACAGGGGGATGGGCGGGCGTTATCCTGCGCGGCGAGCGAGAGGCGTATACCGACGCTGAAGGTGTTGCGCGTCTGCTTTCCTGGGCCATCTCTCGTTCCGGTGAGGAAACCTTCTGCGTGTCTAATGTGGCTCACCGCCTCTACACCTATGACAAATCTGCCAACGTTCGCAACTGCGGAAGCGTTACCCATTAAACATATAATGATGGTGTCGGGTTGGTAACCGCTTTGCGAGAGGCAGGTAATCCTATGGAAACAATCGAGTTTTCTATCTTCGATCATGGCCCTGTGGCTGTAGAAACCATGCGTTCCTTGCTTGCCCGTTTCGAGCAGGAACGTCATATTCACGTGAATCTGGAGGTCATTCCTTGGGCGGGGGCGTGGGCGCGCATGGTGCAAATTGCCCTGTACAACGATGGCCCTGCTGTTTCGGAAATCGGCAGCACCTGGGTCAGCGATATGGTGATGATGAACGCCCTACGCCCCTTCACCGAACAGGAAGTCGAAAGGCTGGGCGGCAAGGGAAGTTATCTCCCTGCTTCCTGGCATAGCGTGCGCGCCCTTGGAGACGGCGAGAACGCCGATGCTGTCGCCTGGGCAATTCCCTGGCTTGCGGACACGCGTGTCCTATATTATCGCAAGGATATCTTCGCCCATACAGGCCAGGCCGAGCGTGAAACCTTTGCCAGTCATGAGGAACTGGAAGCCTGTTTGCAGGCCTTGCAGGATAAGGGAGTGGAGATTCCTCTAACTCTGCCGACGCGGGATTCGCGCATCAACCTCCACTTCCTGGCCAGCTGGCTGTGGGCTGATCACACCAATTTCCTCACTCCTGACGGCAAGAGGGCTGTTTTTGACTCCCCGGCCGCGCTGGAGGCCATGACGAAATTCTTTCGCTTGGCTCGTTTCCTTGTCCCGGAAGCGCGCCGATTAAACGACGAGCAATCCGATGCGCTCTTCTTACAGGGACGCGCTGCCGTGGCTTTTAGCGGTCCCTGGTTGTTTGATCATCCTCAAATGGGGCCAGACCTGAGAGAGCAAATTGCGGTGGCCGCGCCGCCCGGCGTTCCTTTCGTGGGTGGATTCCACCTCATCGTTTGGCGGTATACCCCTCAGGAATCCGCTGCCCTCGAACTTGTGGAGTACCTCGCTGGCAGACGACTGCCGCCGGAACTCTTCCCTGCTTTCTCGCTTCCAGCCAGGCTCGATGCGCTGGAGCATATTCGCTTTGCCGGTCATCCTGTCTATCGCGTCATCGCCAAGGCCATGCAGTCGGGTCATTCCTTCCCGATTACCTGGTTGTGGGGAATGCTCGAAAACCGACTTTATGAATCCTTGCAGTTTATCTGGGAACAGGCTTTCACCGCCTCGGAGACCGATTTCCGTTCCTACCTCGAAGCGCAAATGCGCGCGCTGGCTCAGCGCATCAATGCCACGCTCAATGCTTGATAAAGGATCATTCCTTCGCAAAGGGAAACGTATGCCGCCTTCCTTCGATGCCCTGAATCGCTTTCGTCTGACCGATTATCCCCAAAGGCGACCTTTCGCCAGTTTCCTGCCGGGAATCGCCGGCCCAATGGGGATTCCCCTGTGGGCGTTTTACGTCAATCGCGGCCAGGCCATCGCGGGATTCGGGGTTAAGGACAAAAACCACCCGCTGATGGAATTCCAGCCAGCCCAGCGCGCCTACCAGACGACGCCTTTGCTCGGCTTTCGCACCTTCTTGAGAGGCCAACGGGATGGGCGGACGTGGGTTCACGAACCGTTCTCGCCCTGGCATCCAGAGGGCGCCCGACGCGATATGTTCCTCGGCATGAACGAGCTGGAAATCGAAGAGCAGTGCGAATCCCTGGGGTTACAGGTCAACGTTCTCTACTTCATTTTGCCGGGCGAACCGTTCGCCGCGCTGGCGCGACTGCTTACCTTTACCAACATCGGCGCATCCGCGCTAGTGTTAGAAGTGTTGGATGGACTGCTGGCCCTGATCCCCTTTGGCGTGGATGACGGAGCCCTCAAGCACATGGGGCGCACCCTCGAGGCCTGGATGGAAGTCGTCAATCATGGAGAGCGTTTGCCTTTCTACCGTCTCAAGGCCAGCCCATGGGATAGCCTCCACGTACATACCTTCGAGGCCGGCCATTTTGCCGTCGCCGCGCTGGAGGGAGTGCTGCTGCCCGTACTTGTGGATCCTTACGCCGTGTTTGGCGAGGATACCGTTTTGACCTTTCCGCAGGCTCTGCGCACTTCCGGCCTATCGGCCCTTTTGCCGTCTCCTCAGGTTACCGAGGGACGCACACCTTGCGCTTTCTTCGCCGCTGCCTTGGAGATCCCGCCTGGCGAGAGTCGAAGAATCGCCTCGCTCTACGGTCACGTCCCTAACTTGGCAATGGCGCGCTCGCTTGTTCCCCCTCTCCTAACCGCGGACGCGATGAACGCCAAACGGGAAGAGGCGTGTCGCCTCGCCCTCGACCTGACGGACGCCGTCCGTACTTGTTCCGCCTCGCCCCTCTTCGACTCCTATTGTCGTCAGACGTTTCTCGATAATCTTCTGCGCGGCGGTTACCCTGTCCTCTTAGACGGGAAACACGTCTATCACCTCTACTCGCGTCGCCACGGCGACCTGGAGCGCGATTACAACCATTTTGTCCTGCCCCCCGAGTTCTATTCGCAGGGCGATGGCAACTACCGCGATGTCAACCAGAACCGCCGCAACGATGTTTTCTTTGTTCCCGAAGCCGGCGAGTTCAACATCCGCCTGTTTCTAAGCCTGTTGCAAGCCGATGGCTATAATCCCCTCGTCGTACAAGGCGTGACCTTTACCCTGCCGCCCGAAGCCGGAGAACGCCTTCTGGTGCTGGCTGGCAGACCCGAAGCACTCGAACCTTTGTTGCGGGGACCTTTCACGCCGGGACAGGTGCTTGCCGCCGCGCAAAATGCTCAACTGATGCTTCCCTTTGTGGATTTTCTCGCGCAAGTCTTCGCGCAAGCCGAGGCGCATAGCAACGCCGTTCACGGCGAGGGATACTGGATTGACCATTGGACCTACAATCTCGACCTGATCGAATCGTTCCTGGCGGTCTTTCCGGAAAAGCGCGAGTGGTTGTTGTTCGATTCGGAACCGTTGCCTTTCTACGATAACATCGTTCGTGTTCGTCCGCGCGCCGAACGTTTCGTGCTGGATGACGGGCGGCCGCGTCAGTTGAATCCGCTTATCCGCGATGAGGAGAAAGCCGCACTCCTCGCCGCGCGCCCACAAGACGCGCATTGGGCGCGCGCCCGGCATGGCCGGGGCGAAATCTTCCGTCTGCCCTTGTTCTCAAAACTGGTTCTCCTCGCCTTGCTGAAGTTCGCGACGCTCGATCCTAGCGGCATGGGCGTCCAAATGGAGGCCGGCCGGCCCGGCTGGTGCGACGCGCTCAACGGCCTGCCGGCGCTCTTTGGCGCCTCCATGGCGGAAACGCATGAATTGTTGCGTTTGGTGAATTTCCTCCTTCGGACGCTGGCGGAGTTTCCCCGCGCGGTCACCCTGCCGAGCGAAGCCGAGGGCCTGGTGCAAGCCATTCGCACGACGTTGGAGAAAAATGTACCACCTTTCGAGACTTGGGATCATCTTTCCACCGCCTTGGAGGCTTACCGCGCCGCCACCCGCCTAGGATTTGATGGCGCGGTTTGCCAGCATACGCTGGGGGAGCTTCTCGCCGCCATGGGCGCGCGTGTGCGGGAAGGCATCGAACGCGCCGAGGCCATGATGGACGGCTTGCCGCCCACTTATTTCATCCACGTCGCGCGCGCTTACGAGGAAACGGGACAGCGCGATGAACAGGGCCGCCCGTGCATTCGCGTCACGGCTTTTGAAGCCGTTCCTCTGCCGCTCTTTCTCGAGGGGCCGGTGCGCCGTATGAAGACTCTCGACCGTGAACATGCTCGCGCGCTCTACCTGCGCCTGCGCGCCGGTGATCTTTTCGATCGCAAACTCGGCATGTATCGCCTTAACGCCAGTTTGAAGGACTGGCCCCATGAGATTGGACGCGCGCGCGCTTTCACCCCCGGCTGGCTCGAAAACGAGTCGATCTGGTCGCACATGGCCTTCAAATATCTCCTAGAGCTGCTCCGCGCCGGTCTATACGAGGAATTCTTCACCGATTTAAAAACCAGCCTGCCGGCTTTCCTTGACCCCAACCTCTACGGGCGCAGCCCGTTGGAGAACTCCTCCTTTATCGTCAGCAGCGCCCATCCCGACCCGCGTCTGCACGGAACGGGCTTCATTGCCCGGCTGAGCGGCTCGACTGCCGAGTTTCTGAGCCTGTGGGTGTATATGACTGCCGGGCCGCGTCCGTTCACGCTGCGTGAGGGCGCCCTCGCGCTCGAACTGCGCCCGGCCCTGCCCGGCTGGCTGTTCCGCGAAGATGGAACGTTCTCCTTCTACTTCCTGAACCGTTGCGAGGTGACGTATCACAATCCGGATAGGAAAGATGCCTTTGCGCTCCTTCCGCGCCGTTTCGTGCTCTACCCGCGCCAGGGCGAGCCGCTGACCATCGAAGGCGATTTCGTTCCCTCCCCCTATGCCGCGCAGGTGCGAGAAGGACGGATTCGGGCGATGGAGGTATTCCTATGAGCCAAAAACCCGTTGGCTGGCATTTCCTCGATAGGGAAGGAACGTTTGAACTGGTTTCTCCACAAGAAACCAGTTATCTTTACTTCCCCTTGGTCAATCAGGCCGGCATGATGTCTTGCGTGACGCCGACCTTCAACGGCGACGCCAAGATAGGTCAGAATGCCTTTCTCCTGCTGCCGGTCTCGGTGGAAGATTTGCACAATAGCCGCGCCGCGCGCAATTTCTGGGTGTGGGGGAATGGCCGGCCCTGGTCGGCGACGGGCAACAGCGCCGCGCAGATCGGCCGTCGCTTCTCGAACTCCGAGGAGGAAGCTGTCCTGCGGGCAGGTTTCCTCTGGCAGAGTGTCACGCGGCGGAATTCCACCCTGAATCTGCGCGCCGAAGTGACCGCGTTCGTTCCCGCCGGCGAGGATTGGGTGGAACTCATGCAAGTTACGCTGACGAACGAAGGTGGCCATCCGCTTGCGCTGACCCCGACGGCCGCCGTTCCCATCTTCGGGCGCTCAGCCGACAACCTGCGCGATCACCGTCACGTCACCTCGCTGCTGCACCGTACCTTCTGTCATCGCTACGGCATTATCGTTCGTCCGACCCTTTCCTTCGATGAGCGCGGGCATCTTGTCAATCGCTTGCGTTACGCCGTGCTTGGCACGGAGGGCGATGGGCGCCCGCCGCTAGGCTTCTTCCCGGCAGTGGAAGATTTCATCGGCGAGGGTGGGACGTTTGACTGGCCTCAGGCTGTGGTGCAGAACTTGCCGCCGACGCATCGCGAGGGTGCCACACTGGAAGGGTACGAAACCATCGGCGCCTTGCGCTTCGCCGAACGCATCCTGCCGCCGGGCGAGTCGGCGGTCTATCTCCTGATTCTGGCGGCAATCCCGGAAGAGCAGGAAGTCGAATCGCTCCTCGAACGATATGCCTCCACCGAGCGTTGCGCTGACCAGTTGCAACGAACGCGTTCGTTCTGGCAGGCCAAACTCGGCACACTGTGTTTTGAAACCGGCGACGATCGCTACGATGGCTGGCTGAAATGGGTCTCTCTGCAACCGATTCTGCGCCGCTGGATGGGCAATTCCTTTTTGCCCTACCATGACTACGGGCGCGGCGGGCGCGGCTGGCGCGATCTCTGGCAGGATGCCCTGGCCCTCCTGCTGACCGAGGGCGAGGACGTGGCCGAAATGCTCTGGCAGAACTTCGCCGGCGTCCGCATGGACGGCAGCAATGCCACCATCATCGGCAACCGCCCCGGCGAATTCAAAGCCGACCGCAATAACATCCCGCGCGTCTGGATGGACCATGGCGCCTGGCCGCTGCTGACCGTCCACTTGTATCTCGATCTGACCGGCGATTTGGAGTTCTTGTTGCGGGAGCAGACCTATTTCAAGGATCACCTCACGCACCGCTGCCGGCAAGTGGATTCGCGCTGGTTGCCCGAACACGGCGCCTGTCTCAAGACGGAAAAAGGGACGCCGGCGCAGGGATCGGTGCTGGAGCACTTGCTCGTTCAGCATCTGACTGCCTTCTACAATGTAGGTGAACACAACATCATCCTGCTCGAAGGCGCTGATTGGAACGACGCCTTGGATATGGCCCCCCGGCGGGGCGAGAGCGTAGCCTTCAGCGCACTGTATGCGGCCAATCTGCGTGTCTTGGGTGATTTGTGCCGAGCGCTGGCGGAGCGGGGTGTGGCGGAAACATTCCTGGCGGAGGAACTGATTCCGCTGCTGGAACCGCTGGATGATGCCTCTGCGTCGGCTAAACGCCAGCGATTACAGGGATACTTCGATTGTGTTGCGCGCGCGGTGAGTGGAAAGAAGCGCCCCGTGCCGCTCCTTGCCCTGGCCGAGAGTCTGCGCGAGAAGGCCGAGTGGCTGACCGGACACCTACGCCGGCAGGAGTGGATAACCAACCGCGAGGGTTTCAGCTGGTTCAATGGCTACTACGATGACGATGGTCAACGCGTGGAAGGGGATTTTCCGGGTGGGACGCGCATGACGTTGACCGGCCAGGTGTTCGCCTTGATGGGCGGTGTGGCAGATGAGGAGCAGGCGCGCCAGATTGTCCGCGCCGCGGATTATTATCTTTATGATGAGAATGTTGGCGGATACCGTCTGAACACCGACTTTGGCGAACTAAAGACCAACCTGGGGCGGGCGTTTGGCTTTGCCTTCGGCCACAAGGAGAACGGCGCCATGTTCAGCCACATGGCGGTCATGTATGCCTATGCCCTCTACCGGCGCGGCATGGCGGAGGAAGGGTGGCGAGTCCTGGAGGGAATCTATCGCCAGAGTCAGGAGTTTGCGCGCAGCCGCATGTATCCGGGCGTCCCCGAGTACTTCAGCGCGCGCGGGAGGGGCATGTATCCGTACCTGACCGGCTCGGCGGCCTGGTACCTCCTCACCCTGCTGACAGAAGCATACGGCGTGCAAGGCCGCCTGGGCGATTTGGCGCTTGCGCCGCGCTTGGTCGCCGCGCAGTTTTCCCATGGCGAGGCGTTATCGGTGCATACCGTCTTTGCCGGAAAGACCTTAGAGATTCGCTACGAAAATCCGCAGCAGTTGTCGTATGGAGTGTATCGCCTTGTGGCGGTCACAGTGAATGAACGGGAATGGCCGTTTGCCGCGCCGGGCAACGAAGTTGTCTTTGCCCGTCACGAGGTGACCACCTGGCCGGAGCGAACACGGCTGATCATCCGGCTCGGCCAATAAGGCGAAAGAATCTAACGAGCATCCCGGTCGGGGGAACTCGGGATCTTTTGTTCTTGTGTCGTTGCAAGGCGCATGACCATCAAGGTACTCCTTGGGGAGATCGCCTCGCTTTCCGCACAGGGCGGCCATTCGCCAGCATCGGCAACAAAGCGGGAAGAAGACGCTTGTCCCGCAAGTCTCGTGGAAACATACACACCGCATGTGAGCCATGTTGGGACCACAGGGGGAAAAGGCCATTTTGCGAACGCCATGGAGTTTTGGTTTTGGGCGCAATGAGTCACCCATACCGAAATCCGTTTGTTTGCCGCGTGTAGCGAGCATTACAATTGTGTATGTACGAAACGACAAGAAGATATTCTCTACTTATAGCGATAGATTTATCTGCTTCATCTTGCCATCAGCCTTGTGACTATCTTTCTGAGTTGATTATAGGACGAGCGAAAGATGAGCAAATGAGCAAGGTATAATCTTACTCATGAAGATTCTCACCGTTCTTACATATTATCGCCCCCACACCTCCGGCCTAACCATCTATGCCGAGCGGATGGCGCGTGCCTTTGCCGCGCGCGGGCATCAGGTCACGGTGATGACCAGCCAATACGATAAATCTCTGCCGCGCGACGAATGGATGGATGGGGTGCATGTGGTACGTGTGCCGGTCGCCGTGCGCATCAGCAAGGGGGTGCTTGCGCCGACGTTTGGGCTGGTCGCGACGAAACTGGTCTGGCAACATGATGTGGTGCACCTTCACCTTCCCCAATTCGATGCGCCGGGGGTGGCGTTACGTGCGCGCCTTTTCGGCAAGCCGGCGGTGTTGACCTATCATTGTGACTTGCAATTACCGGCCGGTTGGTTCAACCGCCTGGTCAATCTGGTTGTGCATTTTCAGAATCATCTGGCTGGTTTGTTGGCTCACCATCTGGTCACGTACACGCAGGATTACGCGGATCATTCCCCCTATCTCTCGCGCTATCGTCACAAACTAACGCCAATTTTGCCGCCGGTTATCCTGCCGCAGGCGGCTCCGGGAGCGGTCGAGGCGTTTGCCCGTCAATATGCCACGCAGGAGCGACGCCCTGTGGTTGGAATGGCCGCGCGCTTTGCGGCTGAAAAAGGTGTGGAGGTCCTGTTGGATGCTTTGCCGCGCGTTCTAGAGCAATATCCCAAGGCGCAGGTGCTCTTCGCGGGGCAATACGAGAACGTGCTCGGTGAACAGGCCTATTACAACCGCCTGATGCCGCGCATTCGCGAGTATCAGGCCAAGGGACAGTGGACGTTTCTCGGGGTGCTGGCGCCGCAGGAGATGGCGGCGTTTTATCCGAATCTGGATGTGCTGGTGGTACCCTCGCTCAACTCGACCGAAGCGTTCGGCCTGGTGCAAATTGAGGCCATGCTGCATGGGGTGCCGTGTATTGCCTCGGCGCTGCCTGGAGTGCGTCAGCCGGTGTTGATGCATGGGATGGGTCAGGTTATCCCGATTGGTGATTCGCAGGCTCTCGCCCAAGCGTTGTTGGAAGTCCTCGATCAGCGTGCGCGCTATCGTTGTGACCGCGTCGCGCTGGCTCGCGCCTATGACCCTGACCGTATCGCCCAGGCCTACGAGGCGCTGTTCGAGTCGCTACGGGAGGCGTCGCGCAGAAAGACGTAGAGTAGCAATCTTTTCTCTCGCTGAGGAAGGCGAAATTTCAACGAGCTTTTCCCACGCCATGACTCTTTTTCAACTGCCTCCACCCACTCGCTATGATTTGTATTTCACGATTGCCCAAATCCCGGTGCGCGTGCATCCGCTCTTTTGGCTCATGGCCTTCTTATTCGGCTTTTCGTTGGGGGATCCGGCTTACATCTTGTTGTGGGTGGCCATTGTCTTCATTTCCGTCTTGTTGCACGAATTAGGTCATGCGCTGGTCATGCGGAAGTATGGGCTATCGCCCTCGATCGTGTTGTACGCGCTGGGCGGAGGAACGGCGGCAGAACCGTTGCTCTGGGGAACAGGGCGAGCGCGTGTGGCGCTCCATCCTTTGCAAGAAATCTTCATTGTAGCGGCTGGCCCGCTGAGCAATTTCCTCTTTGCCGGTCTGATTATCCTCGGCGCGCTGATTGCCGGAGGGCACACAATCTGGGCGCGCTGGTTTTTTGTGGCGCCCTGGCCTTATATCGTTCTTCCAAGCCAGAGCGCTTTTGTGAACAGCGCCGTTCATATGTTGCTCTGGGTCAATTTGTTCTGGGCGATGCTTAACCTCGCGCCGGTTTATCCTCTAGACGGAGGGCAAATTGCTCGCCATGCCTGGAGTCATGCTGACCCGTACCGCGGGCTGTACCGGTCGCTTTGGCTCTCGCTGGTTGCCGGCGCCTTGATTTCGGCAGCCGGCCTGTTCCTGTGGCGCAGCGCTTATCTCTTTCTACTCTTTGGCGTCCTCGCTTTCCAGAGTTATCAGGCTTTGCAGGCTTACCGCTGAGAGTATGAAGGGAAACCACGATTTGACGCCACTGCTAACGCTTACTACCGATTTCGGCCTGAAGGATGGCACGGTGGGCATCCTGAAAGGGGTGATCTGGAGCATTTGTCCACAGGCGCGCGTTGCCGATATTAGCCACCTCATTCGTCCGCAGAACATTCTGGAGGCGGCGTTTGTCTTGGCGCGGGCGACGCCGTATTTTCCGCAGGGCACCGTGCATGTGTTTGTGGTGGATCCGGGCGTCGGGACGGCGCGCCGCCCGCTGGCAGCGCGCATTGGTGATGCCTACTATATCGGCCCGGATAACGGCGCGCTGACATTGCTCCTGGAACGCGCCGAGCGTGAAGGGCAGGAGTGCGCTTTCATCCACTTGACGCGCCCCGCATACTGGTTGCCGAAGGTTAGCCATGTGTTTCACGGACGGGATATTTTTGCGCCGTGCGCCGCGCATTTGGCGCGCGGCGTATCATTGCATGACCTGGGTGAACCGCTCTTCGATCCGGTGCGTCTTCCTTTGCCGCAGGCGGAGCGAACTGAGCGCGGCTGGCGAGGCCGGGTCATCTACGTGGACTCCTTCGGCAATTTGGTTGCGAATCTAGATGCCGTTCAACTTGGCATTGCCCCGCCAGATGGTTGGACGGTGCGGGTGAAGAATCGCCGAATTCAGGGCCTGGCGCGCACGTTTGGCGACCGCCCGGCAGGGGAACTTGTTGCGCTGATCGGGAGTAGCGGCTATCTGGTCGTGGCTCGGGTCAATGGCAGCGCAGCGGGCATGTTGGGCGTGGACATCGGCGAGCCGGTGGAGGCATGGTTGGCATGATCGCGATACCTACGCAAATGTTGTAAGACAACTCCTCTGGGAGTCGTCTACAAAGCCGTACAGAGATGCCAACTTTCGCGTGCACGCCAAGCGCGACAAGGCTTTTTCGGTTGCTTCAAGTCGTTTATAATTCGATGCATCCTTGTATGGACACCTCGCTCTCGTCGGGACAGAAGGATTTTCTTGCCTTGCACTTGCGCGACTTGCCCTATTTTCGTGCCCTGTTGCGCAGTGTGGAGGCAGCGTTTTACCAGAATCTTGCCTTGCCTGCGCCAACGCTTGATTTGGGGTGCGGCGATGGCCATTTCGCCTCGCTGACGTTTGCTCGCTCTATTGAGGCTGGCCTTGATCCCTGGCATGGTCCCATTCACGAGGCGCGCCGCCGCGGCGCCTATCGTTGGCTGGTCGAGGCGGATGGCGGGCGCATTCCGTTCCCTGATGGCTATTTTTCCAGCGCCTTCTCGAACTCGGTGCTCGAGCATATCCCCCATGTCGAAGAAGTTTTGCAGGAGGTGGGGCGCGTGTTGCGGCCTGGCGCGCCGTTCGTCTTCTGTGTGCCGAATCCGCGTTTCAATGCGATGCTCTCGCTGGCTGTGTTGCTGGAACGGGCGCGGTTGATCGCCCTCGCGAACGGCTATCGCCAATGCTTCACGCGCGTTTCGCGCCATTGCCACTTGGATGGTCCCGAAGTGTGGCAGAGTCGTCTGCAACGAGCTGGTTTCACCTTGGAGAAGTGGTGGGATTACTTCTCGCCGCGCGCGTTGGCGGTGTTGGAGTGGGGTCACTACGCTGGTTTGCCGGCGCTGATCGCCCGCAAACTTTTTGGACGCTGGATTCTCGTTCGGGCGCGCTGGAATTTGGCCTTAACCGAGCGTCTTGTGCGTCCCTACGCCGCGCCGACGCCCTGTGCCGACGGCGTGTATACGTTTTACGTGGCCCGGCGTGGCGGTTAAGATTTTTGAAAATGAGGTTTTCTTATGAGGCAGGACGATCAAGAACCTAGTGTGCTGGATTATGTTCGCTCTGCGTTTCACAATTGGAAATCGTTTACAGCCTTCTTGCGCTCCCTGGTGGGCTGGGGCGCCGGCGAAGCGGTAGAGGTCGTCCGCAGGGTGGAGGCGACAGAAATTCCCTGTGGCGAAAAACGGCGATTCGCCTTTGCCTGGCGATCCTTGTTGGCCCTACTCTTTGCTCTTCTGGGTCAGCGTGCCTTCGAGCCGCCTCGCGCCCAAGGAGCAACCCTGGGCGTGGTGTTCTATTTGGTTGCCTTGGGTTGGTTGGTTTGGGCCTGGCGGCGTAAGGAATGGCAAGCGCCACCCTGGCGCGCCTCGGAGGAGCCGAATGACTCGTTGATCCTGAGCCGCGAGGCGGCGCGCCTGCTCGGCTTGGGGTTGTTTGCCGCGCTGCTGGCTTTCTTCGATTTCGGCGGCAATCATTTTACCTGGCACAATCTCCTACTCTGGGGTTTGTCATTGACGCTGATCTTTGCTGCTCTGCGGCGGCAAGAGACGAGCCGGCCTGGGCTTGGAGCGCGCCTGCGCGCCGCGTTCCATGATCCGCGAGCGTTGCGTGTCCTTCTCGCAGCCATCGGCATTGCCGGCGTTGTGCTGTTCTTTCGCCTCTATCGTCTGGCCGAGGTGCCGGCCGAGCCGTTCAGCGACCATGCCGAGAAGATTCTGGATCTCTACGATGTCACCCAAGGAGAATATCGCGTTTTCTTCCCACGCAATACCGGCAGAGAAGCTTTTCATATGTACTGGACGGTTTTGGTGGCGAAGATCTTTGGGACCGGCTTGACCTTCTTCGGCCTGAAGCTAGGTACCGTCTTGCTTGGTCTCCTGACCCTGCCGTACCTATACCTGTTGGGAAAAGATATCGCGAACGAACGCGTGGGCGCGCTGGCGGTGCTTTTTGCTGGCATTTCCTACTGGCCGAATGTCATCTCGCGCGTGGGGTTACGGTTCCCGTTGTATCCGCTCTTCGCCGCTCCTGTCCTCTATTACCTGCTGCGCGGCCTACGGACGCAGAACCGCAACGACTTTCTGCTTGCCGGCCTGTTTCTCGGCATTGGTTTGCATGGGTATAGCCCGTTCCGTATTGTGTCGCTTGTCGTTGTCCTGGCCGTGGGGTTATACCTGCTTCATGCCCAGTCACGCCAACGGCGCGCGCGCAGCTTGATTGGCCTGTGCTTGCTGGCGCTTGTGGCGTTCGTTGTCTTTTTGCCGCTGCTGCGCTACCAGCTAGGCGCGCCACAGGACTTTTATGGACGCATGTTCACGCGCATGGGTAGCTGGGAGCAACCCTTGCCGGGGCCGGCTTGGAAGATTTTCCTCTCTAATCTATGGCGTGGCTTGCTGATGTTCAATTGGGATAATGGCGAGATATGGGTCAATTGCGTTCCCTACCGCCCCTCCCTGGATGTCGTTTCCGGCGCGTTGTTCTTGTTGGGAGCAGCGTTGGTGCTTTTGCGTTACCTGCGCGAGCGTCACTGGTTAGACTTATTCCTATTGCTTTCTATCCCGGCGTTGAGCTTGCCGTCTATTCTCTCGCTGGCATTCCCAAACGAGAATCCGGCGCCAAATCGAGCGGGGGCGGCGATCATCCCTGTGTTCTTACTGGTTGCTTTGGCGCTCGATGGTCTATTAAGTGCCCTGGGAGCGCGACGCGAAAAAGCGGAAAAGGTGTCGGGTGCGCCCGTTGCGCGCGGCGCGTTCTGGGCCTGGGCGTTGGCTTTGTTTCTGTTCCTGTGCTCGGCCTCGCAGAACTTCAACCTCATCTTCCGTCAATATGATCGTCAGTACCGACTGAGCGCGCTGAACACATCGGAGATGAGCGAAGTCATCCGCTGGTTTGGTCGGCGATACGGCACCTTGGAGCCGGTATGGATTGTTCCTTATCCCCATTGGGTGGATACGCGCTTACCCATGACCTTCCTTGGCATTCCCAATCGTGATCTGGCTCTCTGGCCCGATCAACTGGAAAGCACGCTGACAACACCGCCGCCAAAATTGTTTATTTTCAAGCCCGACGATGTAGGGGCTTGGCAGACTCTACAAATGCTCTATCCGCAAGGTAAATTGAATATCTATCCTTCCTCCACCGAGGGGCGTGAGTTCATGTTCTTCATTGTTGAGTAGGGAGCGTCTATGAAAACTACGATGAATCCTTCCTCTCGTCGTTCCTGGATGTATGATGCGCTCGTGGTAGTCGTCTTGCTGTTGGCCGCTTTTCTTCGTCTGCTGGGCGCGGATTGGGGCGAGCTGCAACATCAACATCCCGATGAACTCTTCTTCACCTCGGTGACGTACGATATCGCGCCGGTGCACAGTATGCGTGAATACTTCGATACGGCCAATTCCACGCTGAACCCCCACAATCGCGGACATGGCTTTTACGTGTACGGCACGCTGCCGCTCTTTTTGGTTCGTTACCTTTACGATTGGATAGGCCAGGGCATGAACGTTAAATTATTCGGCCGGCAGGTGGCGGCGGCGATCGATGTCGGCACGGTGTTGCTGCTCTATCTCATTGTCCGCCGTATCTACGGCTCTAAGATCGCGTTGCTGGCGGCGATGTTTTCTGCCTTGGCTGTCATGCAGATTCAGCAGGCGCATTTCTACACCACCGATAGTTTCGTTCTCTTTTTCATGACCTTGACCATGTACGCTGCTGTGCAGATTGCTGCGGGAAGATGGCAGGAGACGTGGAGCGGCGATTCTTCATTGCTGCCAGGGGAAGAAAAAGGCGCGGGTCATTCCCTCCCAGCGTTTCGCTACCTGCAGTGGTTGATTCGCTGTCCGCTGACCTGGCATAGCCTGTTCTTTGGTCTGGCGCTGGGGATGGCGGCGGCCTCGAAAATCAACGCCGTCGTGATGGCGATCTTGCTGCCGGCCGCGCTTGCCCTGCGCTATGGCAAAAGCGAAAGGACGGCAGACGGCGGTGAAGAGGGAGTTTTGCGCCCACGAACGTTTGAGGATTTCCTCGCTCGAACTTTCGTCTTTCTAGTTATCGGCGCGTTGGCGGCGTTCTTTTCGTTTCGCGTCTTTCAACCATACGCGTTCAGTGGCCCGAGTTTCTTCGATCTGAAACTCAACCCGGCCTGGTTGAAGAATCTAGAGGAACTGCGCGCGCAGGCCAGCGGCGAAGCGGATATGCCGTGGAATCTGCAATGGGCGCGTCGTTCACGCCTGTACTCGTTCCAAAACCTGACCGTCTGGGGGTTGGGATTGCCGCTCGGCATTCTTGCCTGGGCCGGCTTCCTGTGGATGGGTTGGCGTATGCTCAAAGGCGAATGGCAGCAACACGTTTTGCTCTGGGCCTGGACGGCGCTTTACTTTGCCTGGCAATCCATGCAATTCAATGCCACGATGCGTTACCAGTTGCCCATCTACCCCTTCCTGTGCATGATGGCGGCCTGGGCGGTCTTCCGCTTGTGGGGGGCGCCGCCCGCATCCTGGTTGCGACGCCTGGCGGCGGTATCGGTCGGTGGATCGGTTTTGGTTCTGACGGCGGCCTGGGCGTTTGCCTTTGCCAATATATACACTCGCCCCGAGCCACGTATGGCCGCTTCCTACTGGTTGTACCAGAACATTCCCGGGCCAATCAATGTGCGCATTCGTACAGCCGATGGTGAAACCTATCAACAACCGTTGCCCTTCCCACGCGAGACGTTGATTCGCCCCGACTCGCCCTATGAGGTGGGCTTTCTCGCACAGGCGGATGGGGCGCTTGCGGAAATTTTCCTGCCTCACGCTGTGGATTACAGCGGCGCCGGCGAACAGACGCTTACTGTTGCCCTTGTGTCCACACCAGAGGTTGCCCTCCATTCTCCTCGCGCGCAAGGAACCTTACGTGCGAACTTCGCCCCACGAAGCGACCCGCGTGGAGAAGCATTTACCGTCTCTTTGTCCCCTTCTTTGCCTTTGGTCAAAGGGCGCATGTATATCCTGCGCCTGGAGATAAGCGGCGGCGCGCTGGGGCTGAGCGGCGCTACCTTTGCGAACGAAACGGATTACGACTATGGCCTGCCGTTTCCTGTCCCCGGCTATGTGCCGTTCGACGGTATTTATCACGGCGACCTGAACTTGCAGGTCTATTGGGACGATAACGCCGATAAATTGGCGCGTTTCCTCGAAACGCTCAATCAATCGGATTTCATTCTCATCCCGACAAACCATCAGTACGCGCAAATCACCCGTTTGCCAGAGCGTTACCCGCTCACAACAGTGTACTATCGTGAGCTCATCGGCTGCCCGCCGGAAAAAGATATCATCTGGTGTTATCGAGTGGCCAAAGTGGGGATGTTCAAGGGCCGGCTCGGCTTCGATTTGGTTGCAACCTTCGAGAACTACCCGCGTCTGGGTTCGTTGGTCATCAACGACCAATCTGCTGAAGAGGCGTTTACGTTCTACGATCATCCGAAGGTGTTGATTTTCCAAAAGCGACCCGATTACGATCCAGCGCAGGTGCAGGCGGCGCTCTCCTCGGTGGATTTGAGCCGGGCGATGCGTATTTTGCCCAAGGAGTTCAACCGTTACCGTCCGCCGAAGTCTCTGCTCCTGCCGCCGGAAAGGTTAGAAGTGCAGCAAGCGGGCGGGACCTGGTCGGAGCTGTTTAACTACGCCTGGCTGCCGAATCGTTACCCTGTTCTAGGGCTGGCGCTCTGGTATCTGCTCATCTTCGTGGTTGGTTTGGCGACTTATCCCATCCTGCGCCGCGCCCTGCCGGGATTGCGCGATGGCGGGTACCCGCTGGCGCGCACGGCCGGTCTGCTCCTCTGGGCTTGGTTGGCCTGGATGGCCGGCTCGTTCGGCGTCCCTTATAGCCGGTTGACGATCGGTCTGATGTTGCTTCTCCTGGTTTCCTGGGGTCTGGGCATGGGATACACTCAACGCGCCGAGCTCAAGCGGGAGTGGCGCGAACGCTGGCGCTACTTCTTGCTGGTCGAGGCCCTGTTCTTGGGCTTCTTCCTGCTGGATTTGCTGATTCGGTTGGGCAATCCCGACCTGTGGGATCCGGCGCATGGCGGCGAACGGCCTATGGAGTTCGCTTACTTCAATGCGATTTTGCGGAGCACGACGTTTCCGCCTTACGATCCCTGGTACGCTGGTGGTTATATCAACTATTACTACTACGGCTACGTTATTGTCGGCACGCCGGTTAAATTTCTTGGGATTGTCCCTTCGATTGCCTTCAACTTCATCTTGCCTACTTTGTTCGCCTGCTTGGCGTTGGGAGCGTTCGCCGTGGGCTGGAATCTGGCTGGCAAGCAGGCGGAGGAGAGATGGACGTGGGGTAGCTTGCCGAGTCGGCGCGCGCTCTATGGAGGCCTTCTCGCCATGACCGCGTTGCTGTTGGTCGGTAATCTGGGTCTGGGACGGATGTTCCTGCGCGGCGTGATGTGCTTGGGAGCAGGCGCGGCTGACCAGCATAACTGCGCGCTGAATCCCTCCTTGCATGCCCCGCAGGGTGATCTGTTCCAGCGAGTTTTCTGGGTGGCGAGAGGTTTGGTGAAAGCCCTGAGTGGGGCTTCTCTCGGCTTTGGCGGTGGCGAGTGGTACTATACGCCGAGTCGCGTCATTTCGACCACCGAGACGCATGGCATTACGGAATTCCCGCTCTTTACGTTTATTCATAGTGACTTGCACGCTCATATGATGTCGTTGCCGCTGACCGTCTTGGCGCTGGCCTGGGCTCTTTCGACCATGCTGGCGTTTCAGGATCGAGACTGCTTGCGACGTTCCTGGTATCTGGTCTTGCCGTTTGGCGCGCTGACGATCGGCGTCCTGAAGCCCACTAACACCTGGGATTTCTATCCTTATCTGGCCCTGGGATGCCTGGCGATGGGCTGGAGTCTCTGGCGCGGGCTGAAGGAGCAAACGTTTCCTGTTGCTTTGCCGGTATGGCTGGCGCGCCTTGGTATCGCCGTTCTGGGCGCGGCGGCTCTGGCCGCTCTTGCCGTTCTTTTCTATCAGCCTTTCCATCACTGGTTTGGTCAGGCCTATACCTCGCTCAACCGGTGGAGCGAGTACACGACTCGCACTTCGGAATACTTTACACATTGGGGCCTCTTCTTGTTCGTCGTTGTTTCCTGGTTGGCCTGGGAGACGCGTCAGTGGATGGCGCAGACGCCGCTTTCTGCACTGCGGAAATTGTACCCCTATCGTTCTTTGATTCGGATGGCCGTGTTGGCCTTGCTCGTAGCGATCGCGACTCTGCTCGTGATGAAGGTCTGGATTGCTTGGATGGCGCTGCCTCTTATGGTCTGGGCGGGCGTGTTGCTTGTGCGTCCTGGCGTGCCCTGCACAAAACGCGCGGTCTTGTTCTTGATTGGGACGGCGCTGGCCATCACACTTGCGGTGGAATTGTTTGTTTTGCAGGGTGATATCGGACGCATGAACACGCTCTTCAAATTCTACTTGCAGGCATGGGTTATGTTGTCGCTGAGCGCGGCGGCGGCGTTCCTCTGGCTGATGATGGACGGAATCCCGCGTTGGAGGTTCTCGTGGAGCGTGGGCTGGGCGGCGGTCTTCACTGTGCTTTTCCTCTGCGCCGTTCTCTATCTGCCGGTTGGCAGCGTGGATCGCATCAGGTTTCGCTGGAACCCGGAAGCGCCGCGTACGTTGGACGCCATGCATTACATGCAGTACGTCGAGAGGGATGAGTATGGCGTTCGGATGGACTTGAGCCAAGACTATCGCGCCATCCGCTGGTTGCAGGACAATGTCCAGGGTTCGCCGGTGATTATCGAGGCCGCGCCGGCCGGCATTCAGTACGCCTGGTTCTCGCGTTTTTCGATTTATACGGGTCTGCCGAATGTGGTAGGCTGGGAGTGGCATCAGTTGCAGCAGCGCATGTACTCGCAGGAGGTTATCGCGCGCGGCGGTGAGGTCAATCATTTCTATGCCACAACCGATGTCCAACAGGCGCTTGATTTTCTGCAGAAGTATCGCGCGCGGTATATCCTTGTTGGCCAACTGGAGCGCGCCAAACATGCCGGCGAGGGCCTGACCAAGTTTGAAGCGTACAATGGCGTCTATTGGCGCGAGGTCTATCGCGACGGCGAGACGGTTATCTACGAAGTTATACCCTGATTGGTTTCTCAGTATGCTCCCCTTCCTCTCCTGGTACCTCACGATCACCTTCCTCGGCTGGCTTGTGTTGCCGCTGGCGTATCGCCTTTTCTCTGCTTTGCCCGATCGTGGCTATACCCTGGCGCGCACATTGGGGCTGCTCCTGTGGGCCTACCTGTTCTGGATCTTGGCATCGCTGGGAATCGTGCAAAATGACGCCGGTGGTCTTGTTTTGGCGTTGCTGATCGTCCTGGCGCTTTCTGGCTGGGCGTTCTGGACAGTCGAGGGCAGGGCGCGATTCGGCGCGTCTGAGGCGCACGCGAATAGGGAGCAATCGTGGTTTGCCTGGTTGCGGACGAATGCTCGCTTGGCGCTCGCTTTTGAATTGCTTTTTTTCCTCGCATTTGCTTTTATGGCAATAGTGCGCGCCTCCGATCCGGCATTAGTAGGCACCGAAAAGCCGATGGAGTTGGCGTTTATCAACGGCATCTTGCGCTCACCGACTTTCCCGCCGCGCGATCCTTGGCTTTCCGGCTATGCAATTTCATACTATTACTTTGGTTATGTCATGGCCGCGATGTTCGCCAAGGTGAGCGGCGTTACAGGCGCCGTGGCACACAACTTGATGACCGTTCTCGTCTTTGCCTTGAGCGCACTTGGCGCAAGCGGCGTGGTCTATAACTTGCTCTCCGTGGCAAGGGACGGAGTGGGAGAGAAAGCGCGCGCGCAAGGCATACAAGGACGTCCGCATGCGCTCTTTTGGCTCTCCTTACTTGGCCCCTTGTTCCTGCTCTTTGTCTCCAATCTAGAGGGTTTTCTTGAGGTCTTGCATCGGCGCGGCGTCTTCTGGCGTTTTGAGCCGGATGGCCGCGCGACTTCCTGGTTCTGGCCCTGGTTGGGCCTCAAAGAGTTGAGCGAACCGCCTGTTCGACCCCTGGGCTGGATTCCCCAACGCTACCTGTGGTGGTGGCGCGCCTCGCGCGTCGTGACGGACTACGACCTGGCCGGGAACTTCAAAGAGGTCATTAATGAATTCCCTGCTTTCTCCTTCGTCCTCGCCGACCTGCACCCACATGTACTCGCCATGCCATTTGCCCTGTTGGCCATCGGCCTGGCCTTGAACCTGTTTTTGGGTGGCTGGCGGGGGCGGACGACTCTCCTGGACGTACCGATACCGCTTGCCTGGGAAGGCTTGGTCGTTCTATCGCTCATTCTAGGCAGCCTTTCTTTCCTGAATACGTGGGATATCTTGCCTTATGCTGCCTTGACGCTTGGGGCATTCGCGCTGCGACGTGTGAACGAGGCCGGATGGGCATGGAAACGCCTGGAAGAAACGCTGATTCTAGCCTTCCCTCTTCTCCTGGCGGCCATCCTCTTGTACTTGCCTTTCTATGTGGGATTCTCCTCGCAACTGGGTGGCCTTTTACCGAACCTGATTTACCCGACGAGGGGCGCGCAACTCTGGCTCATGTTTGCCTCGCTCTTTTTACCGCTCTTTGCTTACTTCATTTACCTGGGGCGGCGAGAGAAGCGCACAGTCCGCTGGGGAGAAGCGCTTGGGCTTGCCTTTATGCTGGTTGTCTTGCTTTGGGGCCTTTCCTGGTTGCTGGGTCTGGTGATTGCTCGACTGCTTCCTTCTATGGGGCAGGCTTTCCTGCAAGAGCAGGGGCTTGCTACAGTGAGGCAGCTCTTCCTGGCGGCTACCTTTCGCCGGCTGGAGGCGTTTGGTGGCTGGTTGACGCTGACCCTTTTCCTGTTTTTTGTGTTTGCCCTGCTCTTGCCGCCCCGGGCGAAGGAGCGGGAGGAGAAAGAGGATACTGGTATTCTCTCGCGCGCGTCTTCTGAAGAGACACGCGCTCCTGTGCCGCCTTTGTTATCCTCTCCTCGCCCGTTTGTCCTGCTCCTGGCGCTGATTGGCGGGTTGCTGGTGCTGGGGGTGGAGTTCTTCTATCTGCGCGATGTATTCGGCAATCGCATGAACACCGTTTTCAAATTTTATTTCCAGGCCTGGATGCTTTGGAGCATGGCGGCAGCCTTTGGCTCGGCGGAGGTGCTGACCTCTCTGCGCGGATTCTGGAAAGGGTTGTACAGCACAGCATGGGCTATTCTGATGCTCATGGCGTTGGTATATCCTGCCTTGGCTTTTCCGACGAAAACGGCTAATTTCCAGTGGCGTCATTTCCGCGAGGCGTGGCGAACGGCTCGTTCGAGCGGTGACTGGCGACCGTTGCGATATACTTGGACGTTGGATGGCGGACTCTATCTGGAGTGGGCGGATCCGGGTGTCGCCGCCATGATTCGCTGGCTGCGTACGGCCCCCGATGGCGTACTGGTTGAGGCAGTCGGTGGTTCATATCAAGACTCTTACGCCCGACTCTCGGCTTACACGGGCCTCCCGACCGCCTTAGGTTGGGTTGGACATGAGGAGCAATGGCGTGGCGACACTTTTTTGGATAAGGACCAGCGTTTCTACGATGTGCGCACCCTGTACGAGACCGGTTTGTGGGAGGAGGCGCTAGCGATCATCCGCAAGTACAACATCCGCTATATTTGCATTGGCCCCGTCGAGCGTGCGGCGTACAAGGTGAATGAGAGCAAGTTCCAGCGCAGGCTTACCCCTGTTTTTCGTCAGGGGGAGGCTGTCATCTATGAGGTGCCGTGACGCCGCACCTCTTTGTTATAATGGGGGATAGGGTTTGATAGTCGTAGCAATGGTGACGAACCCCAAACTCGTCACAATGGAGGAAGCTGCGTGGATAGCCGGCAAGACGCCTGCGCTTATTCGCGAGCGCGTTCCGCGCCGGCGAATTCGGGAATATTAGAGGTAGCGGAAAATCATGTTCTCGCGTCGTTTTGTGCTTTTCTATGTTTCCATTCTAGTGCTGGCGTTTTTCCTGCGCCTGTTCCGCTTGGGGGACGTCCCACTCTCGGATTACGAGGCGACCTGGGCGTTGCAGGCACTGGGGCTGGCGCGCGGTGAGCGTCCGTTGCTCGGCTCGCAGACAGCCTACCATGTGCCGGCAGCTTTGTTGTTCTTCGTCTTTGGGGCGAGCAATTTCGCGGCTCGTTTCTGGCCGGCTCTAGTCGGCGTGCTACTCCTGCTCGTCCCCTGGTTGTTACGGGGCCAGATTGGGGATCGGGCGGCGTTGATTCTGACCCTCGGCTTGACCATGGATCCTGCTCTATGGGCCCTTTCGCGTTTGGCAGGTGGGCCGATGCTGGCGGTAACGTTCCTGACGTTGACGGTGGCGCTTTGGCGTCAGCGGCGTTATGCTTTGGGAGGGGCTTGCGCGGGGTTGGCGCTTCTTGCTGGACCATCGGTCTGGTTCGGCGCGTTGACTCTGATGGCGGCGGGCCTGGTGTACGTCTGGCGGTTCCGGGCGGCGTCGGGCGCGGCAGAAGCCGAGGACGCGCCGCGCGGGCGTTTCGTTCCGCCTCGGTTGTCTTTGCGCGCGGCCTGGCCCTGGACGTTAGGAGTGCTCTTGTTTCTAGGAACGTCGTTCGGTTTCTTCCCGCACGCGTTGGGAGCTGCCGCAGGCGCGCTTCCGGAGTTCTTGCGCGGCTGGTGGACGCCTTCCGACGTGTCAGCCTGGCAGCCGGTGCTGGCGTTGCTCGCTGACGAGGCCTTGCCGCTGCTCTTTGGCTTGATCGCGGCTGTGCGCGGTTTCGTCAGGAAAGACCAGGGGACCATCTCTTTGGCTCTCTGGGCGCTCATTGCTTTCGCGCTGACCTTGCTTTACCCCGGTCGGCAGGTCGGCGACCTGCTCTGGACGATCGTGCCGCTTTGGATTTTGGCGGCGCCGGAAATAGATCGCCATTTGCGTTGGGAGGATGTAGACAGGCGTGCTGTGCTGCTTGTGGCTGTCGTTACCCTAATGTTCTTGATGTTAACCTGGTTCCTGTTGGCCCCTATGACCGTGAGCGGTTGGGTGGACGGTGGTTTGTTCCAACAGCCTGCTTTGCCAATGGCGATAGGCGTCCTGGTTTTCCTGATCGTGACTCTGGTGATGGTTGGGTTTGGCTGGGATGGCCGGACGGCGCAGCGCGGTGGCCTGTGGGGGCTTTTGGCGGCGCTGTACCTTGCTGCGCTTGGCGCGGGAACAAGTGCGACCGGCCTGCGTCACCCGCCAACCGTCTCGCTCTGGCAGCCATCGCCGACCATCGCGCAGGCTGATCTGTTGCGTCTCACGATCGCTCAGGTTTCGAACTGGAGCAGGGGGCATGCTGCCAGACTGTCGCTACGCATCGCCGAGCTGGATTCGGCCGCGTTGCGATGGCTGTTGCGCGATTACGAAGTAGAAGTCCTCCAAGCGGTCAACGTCGGCGATCGGATAGACGCGATTCTTACGCCGGAAGCGTCCCTTGCGCCGCAGGAAGATGGCTATCGCGGCCAGGATTTCCTTTGGCGGCAGACGCCTCGCTGGGAGGTTGCCTCAGTTCTCGACTGGCTGCGCTGGGGATTGTTTCGCACGATGCCGCAAGAGAGTGAAACCATCATCTTGTGGGTGCGTCCAGATTTAACGTTTATGGAGCAAGAGAATGGCAACGCCGAGCATTATCGCGATTGATGGCCCGGCTGCTTCGGGCAAGACAACGTTGGGCAAACGCCTGTCGGAAGCACTGGGGTACCTCTTTTTCGATACGGGCGTGATGTATCGCGCGGTAACCTGGCTGGCGCTGGCGCGCGGCGTCCCGATTGACGATGAGGTTGCTGTGACGGCGATCGCCGAGCATACGATCATCGATGTTCGTCCGCCGTCGCAGGCGGATGGCCGCGCCTGCGATGTGCTCGCCGATGGCGTAGATGTGACCTGGGACACGCGTCGTCATGAGGTGGACGCTAACGTCTCGCCCGTTTCGGCTTATCCCGGCGTGCGCTGCGCGCTGACCGCGCAACAACGCCGCATTGGTCTGCGTGGACGGGTTGTCATGGTCGGACGCGATGTGGGCACGGTCGTCTTGCCGGAAGCCGACCTGAAAATTTATCTGGATGCCTCGCCGGAAGAACGCGCCCGCAGACGCTATAAAGAAATCCTAGAATTGGGCGGTCAAGCGGCGTATGAGGACATTTTGGCCAACGTTCGCGAGCGCGACCGGATCGATTCCACGCGCGCCGTCGCTCCGCTTCGGCCGGCGGAAGACGCAGTGATTATCGTCTCCGATGGTCTGAACGCGGAGGAAGTGTTTCAACGGGTCTTGGAGCTATGCCGATGACGACGGACGAGGAGAAGCAAGAACACACAGGGCGAATCGCGGCCATAAGGGGGAGAGTGGCGACGAGCGTCTCTTCCTATGTCCATGCGCGCTATGAGCCGATACGCCGCATTCTGCGCGCCGCGATCCGCATTGCTGCCGGTTTGATGGTGCGCATCAAGCACGTCGAGGGACAGGAATACGTTCCTTCCAGCGGGCCTGCGATTCTGTATAGCAACCATCTGGCCATGATCGACCCGGTGATCGTGATTCACGTTCTCCCGCGCAACATTGTGCCGTTAGCGAAGATCGAGGCGTTTCATTACCCGGTGATCGGCCTGTTTCCTCGCTTGTGGAACGTGATTCCGGTGCGACGCGGTGAAGTGGACCGCCAGGCGTTGCGCGCCTGCTTGGCTGTATTGCAGGCTGGCGAGATTCTCTGGATTGCGCCCGAAGGGACGCGGCGGCCAAGTCTGCTTCATCCCAAGGACGGCATGGCGTACCTGGCTGTTCGCAGCGGCGCGCCGCTCGTGCCGACTGCCATTGACGGCACGCCCGGCTATCCCGCGCTGCCGTTCAGCCGGCGCTGGCGTCAGGGTGGAATCTCTGTGCGCTTTGGCCGACCGTTTCGTTTCAAGGTAGGCGAGCGCGCCGATCGGCGGCAATTGACGCAAATGACGGTGGAGGCCATGTATCAGTTGGCGGCTCTCCTCCCCCCCGAGCGCCGCGGCGTCTTTGCTGACCTCTCGAAGGCTACGCAAGAGACAATTGAATGGCTTTGAAATTGAATCAAGCTCCATGACCGTCCTTCTGACGCTCCTTACGGCCCCGCCTTATCTAGATCCGCCTCCCTCCGCAGCGGGCTGGGTGGTCTGGCTGATCATGGGCGGCATTCTGGGGTTGGTGACGTATCGCTGGCGGGGATATCAACGACCCTTGCGTGAGCGCAGCAGCTGGTTTTTCCTTTTCTTGGCAGGGGCGTTCCTGGCGAATCTCTTTTTTGGTTTGCGGTTGCCGGCGGGCGCGGCGTTGCCTGTGCCGGGCCTGCCGATTGCGCCGCGAGGGGCGGCATTGCTGTTTTTTGCTGCCTTGCCCTGGATGCTGGCCGGCGGCTTTCTGGGACCGGTGAGCGCGCTCAGCGTTGCGGTAGTGGGCGGTCTGACGCGCGCGCTTTGGGATACACACAACCTATTCACGGCGTTCGAGCCGGCGTTTCTTGCCGTGTGCTTCAGCGTCGCGGTTCGTCAGCGTTATCGCACGGCATGCTATCGTCTGTTGCGCCAGCCGCTGGTAGCCGGCCTGAGCGCGATCCCGGTGTATCTTGGGCTTTTCTTTGTCGGCGCGTTGGCTTCGGTCGGCGGTTCGCTGGCGGCGCGTCTGGATTATGCCTTTACCAATTTGCCCTCCTTTGTGCTGGCCGAGTCTGTGGAGTTGATTCTGGGCGCGGCCTGCGCCCAAGTCATTGCTCTGGCGTTGCCGCATGGGTGGGGAGTCGCTTTGCCGTTACAGCCGTCGCCTGCGGAGAGAAGTTTGCAAACGCGCTTCTTGATCGGCAGTGGAGCGTTGACGTTCCTTCTCTTGCTGGCTTTGCTGGTGGGGAACTGGCTGGCGGCGGTTGGCGCCGCGCGTCAGATGCTGCGCCAACGATTGGAGACTGAGGCGCGAGCGAACGCGGAAAACGTCCCTTTCTTTCTAGAAACTGGTCAGAATCTCGTCGGCCAGCTCTTGACCGATTCGCGCTTGCTGACTGCGCAAGGGGAGGCATTGCAACGCGCGCTGAGCGAACAGATTCGCCTTGCGCCGTTCTTCGACCAACTCCTCGTTGTGGATGTGAACAGCACTCTTCTGGCCGTCTATCCGCCGACGGACAGGTTAACGTTGACAGCCGAGGAGGCGGCGGGCGTCCCGTATGCCTTCGGCGGCGCGGCGCGCCAGGTGTATACGATTGGCCCGTCGGTCGGTGGTCGGGCAGGAGGGGTGACCTTTCTGGCGACAATCGGCGACTCTGCCGGGCAGCCACAACGACTGCTGATCGGTCGCTGTAATTTGGCGTTGAATCCGCTCACTGCTCCTCTGATTAAATCGTTAGAACGCATGGCGGAGAGCGGCGGCTATGGGATTCTCCTCGACGAGCAAGGGCGTATCCTGTATCATCCAGATCCGGCGCAACTCATGACGGTCTATGCTGGACAACGAGGCGGACAGGCATTGTTTTATGACGCGCCGGCGCCGGATGGCACGCGTAGCTATGTATATTACCAGCCGGTCGCCGGTACCGGATGGGGCATTGTACTGGCGGCGCCGGCGCAACAAGCGCAGCAATTGGCGTTGCAAATCGCCGCGCCGTTGGTGGGGACGACTCTGGCCTTAGGAGCACTGGCGTTCCTTGCGCTACGATTTGGTTTGCGCGCGGTCACTGCTTCGCTGCGCAACCTGGCGCGTGAGGCAGGACGGATCGCCCAGGGGCAGCTCGACCATCCCTTGCCTCCCGCCGGCGTGGACGAGGTGGGCCAATTGAGCGAGGCGTTCGAGCAGATGCGGGTGAGTTTGCGCGCCCGATTGGGGGAATTGAATCAACTCCTGCGCGTCAGTCAGGAAGTCGCTTCGAGCCTGGAACTGGAAGACGCGATTCGGCCGATCCTGGAGGCCTTGTGCGCGCATGGGGCAAGTATGGCGCGGGCGATTTTTGCGCCAGTGCCGGGCTTTCACGAGGAGAAGCCGCAGGTCTTCTCATTTGGTCCGGCCGGAGAATCGTATGCTTATCTGGATGCTCCTATCCTCGAATGGGTGCAGAAACAGGAACGGCCGATCCTGTTGGCCAACCTGACACGAACGCCCGGCCTGGATTTGCCGGCTACCTTGCCGCGTCCGGCGGCGCTGGCGGCGGTGGCGGTCCGCCAAGAGAATCGTTTCTATGGTGCGCTCTGGGTGGCCTATGAGCAGCCGCGTGCGTTTTCGGCGGAGGATGGGCGCTTCCTTTCCACTTTGGCCGGTTATGCGGCTCTGGCGGCGACCAACGCGCGCCTTTTCCGCTCGGCGGAGGTGGGACGTCAGCGCCTGGCGGCGATCTTGGCCTCGACTCCGGAGCCGGTGTTGGTCACCGATCAGCAAAATCGCCTTTTGTTAGCTAACCCGGCGGCGCGTCAGGCGTTGGGATTGGGCCAAGCCGAAGGCCAACCTACTGAACGCTTGTTGAATCGTAAGGAGCTGCTGGATTTATTGCAAACTGCCGGCGGAGAGGAGCGTTCCGCAGAGGTGCCTATGCCGGATGGGAAGGTGTATTTTGCTACGGCGACCTCGGTGGTAGCCAATCAACGCCTGGTTGGCCGGGTATGCGTCTTGCGTGACATTACGCACTTTAAAGAACTCGATGCGCTTAAATCGGATTTCGTCGCCAGCGTGAGTCATGATCTACGTTCGCCGTTGACCCTGATTCGCGGTTACGCGACTATGCTGGAAACGGTCGGCGCGCTCAACGAACAGCAGAAGGGTTATCTGTCCAAAATTGTGCAGGGGGTGGAAAGTATGGCGCGTCTGGTGCATAATCTTCTCGACCTGGGACGGATTGACGCCGGCGTTGGCTTGATGATCGAGGCAACGCCGCTGGTGGAGGTGCTGGATGGCGTCATCGGCGCGTTGAAGCTGCAGGCTTCGCATAAGCGAATCACGCTAGGCCTTGATGTCGCGCGTGACTTGCCAGAAACGCTGGAGGCGGATCGCGCTCTGTTGCAGCAGGCGCTCTATAATCTGGTAGAAAATGCCATCAAGTACACGCCGGAAGGGGGACAAGTGACCCTGCGCGCCCGACCCAAAGACGAGGGAGTGTTGTTCGAGGTGCAAGATACCGGCATTGGCATCCCGCCTGCCGACCTTCCACGTTTGTTCGAACGATTCTTTCGCGGCACAAGCCGCGAGGCGCGCAAACAGAGCGGTAGCGGCTTGGGCTTGGCGATTGTCCGCGCCATCGCCGAACGTCACGGAGGGCGCGTGTGGGTGGAAAGTCAGGTGGGTAAGGGAAGTATGTTTTCTTTGCTGATTCCCGGAAGAAGGCGTTCGTCTTCCTCGACGGCGAAATGAAGGGCGTGCGCGCAAAAATTTGTGGACAACTCGATGGTCTATCGAACCATCCCGATACCTCTTGCGTGCCCACCGGTGAAACAGTTTCATTGCCCTCTCTTGAGGAATCGGGTATACTTTACCCACCTAAATTGTGATTCAGGAGGAACCGATGAAGAAAATAGGATTTGCAGTGGCTGTTCTGGCGCTGGCTGTGTTGGCCTGTGGCGTGGCTACGGATGGCAATAAACCCCTGTTTCAAGACGATTTCTCGGACGTCAACAGCGGCTGGCCAAACGATGATACGACCTATTATGCCGATGGCGGCTATGTCATGAAGGTTTTGGAGGCCGACAAGAACTTGTGGGTTTTGGCCGAACAATCTCTGCCTGCGGATGTCATTGTAGAGGTTTCTGCATCTCGCCGCGCGGGGCCGGAAGATAACAATTATGGCGTCATTTGTCGCGCGCAGGACCTAGCCAACTTCTATTTCTTTTGGATCAGCAGCGACGGTTACCAGGTCATTGGCAAATACGAAAACGGCGAGTCCTCGTTCCTGTCTTCTGACCAGATGCAGTTTACGGATGGCGTCAAAGGTGGCTTGAACGAGGTCAATCGTATTCGGTCAGAATGCGTGGGGAACACCCTCAAGTTGGTTATCAATGGACGCACGGTCGCCCGGGTGACAGACGATACCTTTACCGAGGGAGGCGATGTTGGCCTGATGGCAGGGTCCTTCGAGGAAGGTGGCGTAGAAATCTTCTTCGACAATCTGGTGGTCACGAAGCCCCTCAAGTAAGGCGTTATCGGTCGAAGCGCCTGGTTCTTTCCCCTGTCTTCCTGCTCCTCGTCTCGCGAGCCGACTGAAGAGTAAGCCAGACAAGATGGAGAAAACAAGCCGGCTGCCGTGTGGGAGCCGGCTTGCTTGGTTTGGGGAGGGGCAAGGCTTTTGCTCAAGGATGGTCAGGATAATTATGCCTGACGGTAACCAAGGTCTTGGGCTCCCTTGCGAATCTTGTACATCCCAAGCCCTGTAGCCGTCAGGTAAAGCCAGTAGGCAAGTACCTCGCTGAGAGCAGGGTTGCCATTGTAGCCAAAAAGAGTCTTGAGTAGCTGTCCGGCTGGCGAATTCTCGTCTATGATGTGATTCACGTTCCACACCGATTCCTGTAAGGGTGGTATCCAACCGGCCTCGATGAGTTCATGAACGCCATGCGCCGTCAGGCCTGCAGCAAAGAGGAGAAGCAAAATGCTGGTAGCCAGGAAGAAGGCCCGTAGATTCAGGCGGACGGTGGAAGTGTATAGACCCCAACCAATCAAAGCCGCTGCTCCCAACCCTGTGACTGCTCCACCAAGCACGCCTCCGCTGTCCCCTGTGCTAACTATCGCCGCGGTGAGGAACAGCGCCAGTTCCAACCCTTCACGCCCTGCGACGACGAACGCCAGGAGGAAAAGCGCCGTTTTCCCCGCTTTAGCGGCGTGTGGGATTTGCGCCGCAAGGTATTCCTGTAACCTTTTCCCATGCTGCTGCATCCAGAGAATCGCCCATGTCAGGACTGCGGCCGCGATGAGCATGGTCAAGCCCTCGAAGATGGCCTCGGCCTGTCCCATCAAACGGATTCCCAGGATGGTCAAGGTTCCCCCGCCGGTTGCACTGACGGCCAACGCACTGCCCGCGCCAAGCCAGACGTACTTTGCCATGGCGCCGTGTCCGAGCCGACGTAGGGCGCTCAAAAGAAGGCCGAGGATCAAGGCCACCTCTAGGCCTTCGCGGAGAGCGAGGAGAAAGGATGCAAACATATAAACTCCTTATAGAAATGTATAATTTTTATCCTAAATATCTAGATTATAGCGTGAGTTCCTTATCTTTGGGAAGGCCGAATCGCCTCCTTGGAGGTGCCCTTGATCTTCCCTGATCGCTCGGTTGCTGTTTTTGGGCGGTAGGATATTCGTGTATAATTCGTCCTACGCCGCGTTCATGCAGGATGAGCGGTGGGGCGATCTTGCGGACGTCGGTGGTTGGGGCACGCGCCCTTCTTGCTTCGCCGCTTGAGGCATGTTATGAATCGGTTTCGTCAGGAATCTCGGCGCTTATGAAGAAAAAAAAGACATCCTTTCAGGAAATCGTTCTCAAACTCCAGCAATTTTGGGCGGAACAGGGTTGCCTCATCTGGCAGCCCTATTACACTCAGGTGGGCGCTGGGACGATGAACCCAGCCACTTTCCTGCGTGTTCTGGGGCCGGAACCATGGAAGGTGGCCTATGTGGAGCCTTCGGTCCGTCCCGATGATGGTCGTTATGGAGAGAATCCCAATCGCCTGCATTTGCATTACCAGTATCAGGTGATAATCAAGCCTGATCCGGGCAATCCACAAGAACTCTACCTGGCCTCGCTTCAAGCGTTGGGAATCGACCCGCGGCGGCATGATATTCGCTTCGTGGAGGATAATTGGGAGCAGCCGGCGATTGCGGCCTGGGGGTTGGGTTGGGAGGTCTGGCTGGATGGGCAGGAAATCACCCAGTTTACCTATTTTCAGCAGGTCGGCGGCGTGACGCTTGACCCTGTGGCGGTCGAGTTGACCTATGGTCTGGAGCGCATCCTGATTGCGCTTAATAACGCCAGCGCGATTTGGGATGAGCCATGGGATGGCGCGATCACGTATGGCGAGATACGTCGTCATGAGGAATGTGAGCACTCCAAGTATTATTTTGAGACTGCCGATGTGGGGAGGACCCGGAGTTTATACGAGATGTACTTAGCGGAGGCCGAGGCCAGCCTTTCGGCCGGGCTGGTTCTCCCCGCGCATGATTATGTTCTGAAGGCGTCTCATGCCTTCAATACGTTGGATACACGTGGCGCGATCAGCCTGACGGAGCGACAGGCCTGTTTCCGGCAGATGCGCGACCTGGCACGGCGCGTGGCCCTGCTATATCTAGAGCAACGGAAAGAACGGGGTTACCCTCTCCTGCGCGGCGCGGGCGCGCCGGCGCCGGCGGCAAAGAAGCCCATCGCGCCGTCTTTTCTTCCCTTACCTGGTCCGGCTCCCTTTTTGTTGGAAATCGGCGTTGAGGAACTGCCGGCAGCTGATGTGGACGCGGCGCAGGCACAATTACAAGAGCGATTGCCATCTTGGTTTGAAGAACTTCGCCTGGAACATGGCGAAGTGAAGGTCTATGTTACCCCGCGGCGCATCGTGATCTTCGCGAATGCCCTGTCGCCCATGCAAACCGAGCGCCAGGAAGTGGTCAAGGGGCCGCCGGCGGAGCGCGCCTTCGATGCCCAGGGCAATCCAACGCCGGCTGCGCTTGGCTTTGCTCGTAGCAAGGGTGTGGAGGCGACGCACCTGCAGGTGCGCGAAATGGATGGCGGCCGTTACGTGGTCGCTTTGATTCGTCATGGTGGTCGCCCAGCGGGGGAAGTCTTGTACGAGGCGTTGCCGAACCTGATTGCGGATCTTCGCTTCGAGAAGACTATGCGCTGGAATGCCAGTGGGGTGGCTTTCCCGCGCCCGATTCGCTGGATTGTGGCTATGCTTGGCGATCAGGAGATTCCCTTCGCATATGCAGGCGTCGTGGCTGGCAACCGCACGCGCGGCCTGCGCCCGGACGGTTCGCCGGAACTACCGCTCGATTCGGCAGCGGACTATCTTCGGGTGATGAGTCAGGCAGGGGTCATTCTTGATAAGGTGGAGCGCAAGGATACTATCGTGCGGCAGGCGCGCGCGGAGGCGGCTGCGCTGGGTGGGGAGGTCGTTCTGGATGACGATGTGCTGAATGAAGTGGCCAATCTAGTGGAGAAGCCGGTGGCGATTCGTGGTCGGTTTTCCCCCGAGTTTCTTGCGCTGCCGCGCCAGGTGTTGATCGCAGTTATGCAAAAGCACCAGCGGTATTTTCCCGTGGAGGCGGCAAAGTCCGAGAAGAATGGGCGACCTGCTGCTCTCCTGCCTTGTTTTATTGCAATTTGCAATGGCGGCGGGGGAGACCACGACTTGGTTCGCCAGGGAAACGAACACGTGTTGGGGGCGCGTTTTGCCGATGCGGCTTTCTTCGTGCGCGAGGACCTGAAACAGCCCCTGGAGGCTTATCGTCCGAAACTGGCGACGCTAGTCTTTCAGACGCGTCTTGGCTCTATGCTGGAGAAAGCGGAGCGCCTGCTGGAACTGGCGGTTGCGCTTGCGCCGTCTTTGGGTGTGCCTTTGGCGGAGTTGCCCATGGTTCGGCGAGCCGCCTTCCTGGCAAAGGCCGATTTGGCGACCCAGATGGTAACGGAGATGACCTCCTTACAGGGCGTCATCGGGCGCGAATATGCATTGCTCAGCGGCGAGCCGGCGGAGGTCGCGGAGGCAATCGGCGAACAATATCTGCTTGTTCCGCGTACAAAGGTCGGCCTGGCGATTGCCCTTGCCGATCGTCTCGATTCCCTCGTCGGACTTTTCGCGGCCGGCCTGATGCCAACGGCTACCAAGGACCCTTTTGCCTTGCGTCGGGCAGCGATAGGGGTTGTTTTGCCGCTTGTGGAACATGGAATCGCTTTCGATCTACGGCGTGCCGTTGCCCAGGCAGCCAGGTTACAACCGTTGGTCGTCTCGCAAGAGGTGCAGGAACAAGTACTTGCGTTCTTGCAGGGTCGTCTGCGCGTGTTGCTTGGCGAACGAGGCTTTCATTATGATGTTGTCGAGGCGGTGTTGGCAGAGCAGGGGCATGACCCGGCTTTGTGCGCGGAATCTGCTCGTCAATTGCAGGCCTGGGTAGGGCGTCCCGATTGGAACACGATTTTGCCTGCCTATGCTCGCTGTGTTCGAATTCTCCGGTCGGCAGGAACAGACGACCGACAATTGCCTGTGGAGGTCAGCTTGCTTCGCGAGCCGGCGGAGCGGGATCTTTACGCGGCGTTACAGCGCGTCCAGGCGCCGCTGCGCTCGGTGGACGGGTTCCTGCAGGCGGTGGAGGCCTTAACGCCCATGATTAATGCTTTCTTTGATAGTGTGCTGGTCATGGCGGAGGAGGAAGCCGTACGGCGCAACCGCCTGGCCCTCGTGGGCCGCGTGGCGGCTCTCTCGGTCGGCGTCGCCGATTTGAGCAAACTGGAGGGATTCTAGGGGGGATTATCCCCTCGGCGCGTGTCTGGAGAGCAGGCGTGCCTGTTCCGCAGCGCGGTAGGAGGAGCGCACGAGCGGCGCCGCTTCCACCCAGCGGAAGCCCAGTGCCAGCCCGTAAACGCGCAGTTCCTCGAATTCCTGAGGGGTGTAGTAGCGCACGATGGGCAAATGGCGGCGGCTCGGTTGCAGGTATTGACCAACGGTCAGGATGTCCACGCCCCAGGCGCGTAGATCGCGCAACGTAGCCTTGATTTCATCCATTGTTTCCCCTAACCCGACCATCAGCCCCGACTTGGTCAATATACTCGGGTCCAGTTTCTTGGCGTTGGTCAGCGTGGCGGCAGCCCATTCGTAGCGATCCTGAGGCTGGACGGTCTTGAACAAGCGCGGCACGGTTTCGACATTATGGCCGAGAATAGCAGGCTGGGCTTCTAGGACGATGCGCAAGGCTTCCAAGGAGCCTTTGAAATCCGGGACGAGCACTTCCACCGAGCAACCAGGGACGAGTTCACGAATACGGCGGATGACGCGCGCGAACATGGTCGCGCCGCCGTCGGGAAGATCGTCGCGGTTGACGGAGGTAATCACGGCGTGATGCAAGCGCATGGCTTGCACGGCTTGGGCGACACGTTCTGGTTCGTCTTGGTCGAGCGGATGCGGACGGCCATGCTTGACGTCGCAGAAACCGCAGGCGCGTGTGCAGATGTCGCCAAGCATCAGGAATGTGGCTGTTCCTGTGCCCCAGCATGCGCCGATGTTCGGACACAACGCCTCTTCACAGACTGTGTGCAGCGATTTGGCGCGCATGAGCGTTTGCAGGCGCTGGTATGTTTCATTGTCAATCGGGCGGACGCGTATCCAATCCGGACGCCTGCGGGGTGTGGTATCTACGGTTTGGGGATTCACGCGATCGCGCGTGGGGGCGAAAGCCATGCCTCACCCTTTCTTCACTCGCCTGACTTTCAGGCGTAAGCCATCCACTTGCACGATTTCTACGCGTTCGCCTTGATGAATCTTCCCCTCTATTGCCTGGGCGCTCCATAACTCGCCGGCGGCCTGTACTTGTCCGTGTGGATTCAACGGCGTGACGGCGATGCCTTGGATGCCGATCAATCTCTCTTGGCCGGTCTGGACGGGACGTTTTTGGGCGCGGATCGCAAAGCCGACAATGACGGCAAAGGTCAGCCCCAGGAGCAAGCCGATCAGCACGACCAGCGGGGTGGAGACGCGCTGGAATTGCGGCGTCCCAGGCGAGTTGAACAAGATCAGCGCCCCTACGATGAACGAACCGATGCCGGCCGCCGTCAATCCACCGTGTGTGGGCGTTTTGAGGTCCAGGAAGAAGAGGACGAACGCCGTAAGAATGAAGATCATGCCAAACCAATTGACCGGCAGGAAGCCCAGACCATAGGCGGCGAGTGCCAGACATATGGCTCCTGTGAACCCGGCCACCCAGCCCCCTGGACTGGAAAGCTCAATGAGAATCGCCTGTACGCCGATGCTAAGCAGGATAAGCACGACGTTGGGGTTGACCAGGATTTGCAGTAGCGTCTCGATGAAGGACATGGGCAGGGTTTCCACGGTGGCGCCGGCGGTGTGCAGGATGCGTTCACCGTCGGCCATTTGCACGGAGTAGCCGTCTAGTTTGGCAAGGAGATCATCGAGGTCGCTGGCGATGAAATCAATCAGGCCGGCCTGGAGCGCTTCGGTGGCCGAGACCGCCTTTGCCGATTCGACCGTGGCTTCTGCGAGCGCAGTGGCCTCTGGGCCGCGTCGCTCGGTGTAGGCGCGCAGCAGCGCGCGAATGGCCTCGCCGGCTTTCTTCGCTTCGGCGCCGGATAAGTCCTCTCCTTGCGCGCTGACCGGGCTTGCCGCACCGATCACCGTTTCCGGCGCCATGGAGGCGACATGTGCGGCCAAGGTAATGACCGTTCCAGCCGAGGCGGCCATGGCCCCGCGCGGGCTGACATAGACGACCACCGGCGCGCGGCTGGCGCGAATCGCGCTGGCCATCTCAACCATTGGGTCGAGCAAGCCGCCCGGTGTGTTGAGTTGCAAGATGACTACTTCGGCATTGCGTCGGGAGGCGATCTCCAAGCCGCGCGTCAGGTATTCTTGTGCAGCGGCGGTGATTGGGCCATCAATCGTCAGTACGAGCACCAAGGGTTGGCCTTGGGTGTCTCGAGTCCACGAAGCGGCCGCGCTGGCTTGCTGCGAAGAAAGCACCAGCATCAGACTACTGCACAGAAGGAGCAGGAGATCGAAACGTTTCATCGTGTTCTTATTATACTCTCTACGCGCCCTATACCCGTTGCCAGTGTCAAAGGCATCAAACTTGATTGCGCTACGGCGTTTTCGAGCGATCTCGGCTTAGTTTCGTAAAGAAGCGGAAAACTTCACAACCTTCCTCTGGGGCTTTATAATTCGGTTTACCATGTCCCTGCGCCTGCGTTTGACGTTGCTCTATGCGTTGCTCACGGCTGGCATTCTGATTCTTCTCGGTTTCTCCATCTATGGCCTGGTCTGGAATCAATTACTCCATCAGATGGATCAAATGCTCACCGATATTGCTCAGGATATTCTGCGCAACGCCTACATCGGTCCGACGGGGAAACTGCAAGTCCTTTTTCTACCCGATTTGCGTTGGAGTGCCCACGTATATATTCAAGTTTGGGATGCGGATGGCTTGCTTGTTTCCGCTTCGCCCAATGCCGCTACACTCGATTCTCCTCTCGATCCATCCGCGTTGCAGACCGCGCAGACAATCCGTCGCAGCATCTATACGCGCGGCGCGCATCTGCGCGTCCTCTCGATTCCGGTAACCAGGGGGAATTACCGCCTGGGCGTCCTGCAAGTAGCTGCCAGCCTGATGGAGATCGATCAAGCGTGTCTGGCGCTAAGTCGTATCTTTACGATCGCTATTCTCGTTGCTGTTCTTTTGACTTCGATGATTGCGTGGACAGGCGTTAGCAGGGCGCTGGCGCCTCTGCGGAACCTGACTGAAGCCGCTTTGCAGATCAGCCGCGCGGATGATCTTTCGCGCCGGATTGCCTACAAGGGTCCTCCTGACGAAATCGGTCGCCTTGTTGTTGCTTTCAATGAGACGCTGGGACGGCTGGAGCGCTTGTTTACCTCGCAACAACGCTTTCTGGCGGACGTCGGCCATGAACTGCGTACGCCTCTCACCGTCATTAAAGGCAACGCTGACCTGATGCGCCGCATGAAACAGGTGGACGAAGAATCGCTTCGCAGCATCGAGGAAGAGGCAGACCGCCTCACGCGCCTGGTCAGCGATTTGTTGCTGGAGGCGCAGGCCGAGTCGGGTCGCTTGCCGCTGCGCTTTGCTCCTTTGGAACTGGATACGCTTTTACTGGATGTCTATCACGAGATGAACGTCCTGGCGCGCGGACGGGTAACGTTGAAACTGAGCGAGATTGACCAGGCGCAAGTACTCGGCGACCGCGACCGTCTCAAACAAGTGCTGGTCAACATCATCTCGAACGCCATCAACTATACCCCGGAAGGCGGCGAGGTGTATCTTTCGTTGGGGAAAGTGGGCGAACAGGCGCGCCTCATTGTTCGTGATACCGGCCCTGGCATCCCGGCGGAAGATTTGCCGCACATCTTCGAACGCTTCTACCGCGCTGCGAAAGAACGTCCGCGCGCCCAGAGCGGCGGTTTTGGCCTTGGCCTTTCGATTGCCCATTGGATTGTTCTCCATCATGGCGGTCGCATTGAGGTTAAGTCGCAGGAGGGCCGGGGCACCACCTTTTGCGTCTGGCTACCGCTATCTCGCCTAGATTCTCAGTAGAGAGGAAAAGAGATGATTACCTTGCCCGGTCTGATTGATGTTCACGTTCACCTGCGTGAACCCGGCGCGACCCATAAGGAGGATTGGGACAGCGGCACCTCGGCAGCCCTGGCTGGCGGTGTCACTCTTGTGCTGGCAATGCCAAACACCCGTCCGCCGATCACAGACGCGACCACGCTTGGGCTGGCGCTTTCTGCCGCTAGGCAAAAGGCACGCTGCGATTACGCCCAGTATCTTGGTGCCGGACCCACGAACGCCGCAGCGATCGCTTCGCTGGCTCCTCGCGCGGCCGGCCTGAAAATGTACCTTGATCAGACTTATGGCGAGTTGCGTCTCGACAAGATGACGTTCTGGCAAGAGCACTTTCGATGCTGGCCAAAGAAGTGGCCGATAGTTGTACATGCGGAGAGCCGCAGTATGGCCGCGGCGATGTTGCTGGCGGTTCTGTATCGTCGCCCCGTCCATATTGCGCACGTGTCGAGGAAAGAGGAGATTCTGCTCATCAAAGCGGCGAAGGAGCGCGGCGTCCGCGTCACGTGTGAAGTGTGTCCTCACCATCTTTTTCTCACCCAAGATGACGTTCCAACCATTGGGCAGGGACACCCAGGACGCGGGGAAGTGCGCCCCACACTGGCCTCGAAGGAGGATGTGGAAGCGCTCTGGAGCAACCTGGCCGTGATTGATTGTTTTGCCACCGATCATGCCCCTCACATGCTTGCCGAGAAAGATGGGGAAGAGCCGCCTCCGGGCTTTCCCGGCCTGGAGACGGTTTTGCCGCTCTTGTTGACCGCCGTTGCGGAAGGGCGATTGACGGTGGAGGATATTCTTCAGCGCATGGTCATCGCTCCCCGTCGTATCTTTTGTCTGCCCAAACAGACTGAAACCTATGTGGAGGTGGAGGAAAAGGCCTGCTACGAGATTCGCGCTGCAGACATGCACACGAAATGTGGCTGGACTCCCTTCGATGGCTGGAAGGTGCGGGGGCGTGTGCGCCGCGTGATCCTGCGCGGTCGCGAGGCTTATCGCGATGGGCGCATCCTTGTCCCGGCCGGTTATGGACGGGATGTCCGTCTCAGGAAGTAAACCATTTTATCTGCTCCGTGGCGCAGATAGAGGAAAAGGAAATCGGTGCTAGGTTTGTCGGGGATTCGCTTTTTTTGTTGCGCGATCTTCCCAACGGATTTGGGCTACGTGTGGGGCGAGTCCCTGGTTTGTCGGCTTATAGAAAAGGCTAGCTATCCTACGCGAGGCGGTGTGAGAAGCGTGCGGCCGTTGTTTTGACGCTACAGGTTGCGTTATAATTGTACTTATCGCCAAGCGGGTCCGGCTTCACCTGAGGGAAGACGGCCGTTTTGTCTGTCCCATGCCGAGGCCTGACAGAACCCTGTCAGGTTTTTTCGTGCTCATTTCTATCCTGTATTGGAGAAGCGCGTATGAAAGTGGCAGTTGCCTGCGACCATGCCGGTTTCTCGCTCAAGGAAACGGCCATCCAGCAGATTCGCGCCCTGGGTCATGATGTGCTTGACCTCGGTATTCACGAGGCCGCGCCTGCCGATTACCCGGATTACGCCGAAAAGGTTGGACGCGCCATTCAAGCCGGTCAGGCGGAACGCGGCGTTTTTCTGTGTGGTTCTGGAGTGGGGGGCTGCATTGCCGCGAATAAACTGCGCGGCGTGTACGCCTGCGTCTGTCATGACACGTACACTGCTCGTCAAGGCGTGGAACACGATGACATGAATGTCCTTTGCCTGGGCGCGCGCGTCATCGGCGCGGAATTGGCGAGAGAGATCATCGCGACTTTTCTTTCCGCCCGCTTTCTCGGCCGCGATGTTGGTCAGGAACGCCATGCCCGACGTGTTGCCAAGATTCGCGCGCTGGAGAATAATCCCTGAAGGGGTGTCTATATGTCGAATCGCGCTGTTCAGCTTGCTGCTCTGGGACAATCTCTGTGGTACGACAACATTCAGCGTCGCTCGTTGGAAAATGGGGAACTGGCTGCCATGGTCGCGCGTGGGGAAATTCGCGGCCTGACCTCGAACCCGACCATTTTCCACAATGCAATGGTCAAGAGCCATGACTACGATACCGCGTTGACCTCGCTGGCTTGGGCTGGCTGGGAGGCCGAATCCATCTTCTGGCAACTGGCGATTGAAGATATTCGCGCTGCCTGTGACTTGCTTCGTCCGCTCTACGAGGCGACAGATGGCGAGGACGGATACGTTTCGCTCGAGGTCAGCCCGCTCTATGCGCATAACAGCGAGGCTATGCTAGAACAAGCGCGCGTGCTCTGGCGGCGGGTAGACCGCCCGAATCTGATGCTTAAGGTTCCGGCCACGGTGGAGGGCCTTGCCGCCGTTCGCGCGGCGGTTGCGGCCGGTCTCAATGTCAATGTTACGCTCATTTTCTCTCTGGAACGGTATCGCCAGGTTATGGAGGCGTATCTTGCCGGTCTGGAGGATTTTCTGGCGCAGGGGGGAAACGAGGGCCCGCTTCCGGTATCGGTGGCCTCGTTCTTTATCTCTCGCATTGATACAAAAGTAGATGCTCTCCTGCCGCCGGACTCGCTTCTGCGTGGCAAGGCGGCAATCGCCAGCGCGAAGTTAGCCTATGGGGCTTTTCGCGGAACGTTTCGCGGTCCGCGCTGGGAGCGGCTAGCGGCTGCAGGCGCGCGGTATCAGCGCCCTCTATGGGCTTCGACCAGCACCAAGAATCCTGCCTATCCCGATACCCTCTACGTGGATAACCTCATTGGTCCACACACGGTCAACACTGTGCCACCGCAGACTCTCTCTGCCTTCCTTGACCATGGCGTAGTGGCCTCGACCTTGGTCGACAATGTGGAGACAGCGCGCCGTCTCTTTGTCGAACTGGAGGCGACGGGTATTTCCCTGGAGGAAGTGGCGCGCCAACTGGAAGAGGAGGGCGTGCAGGCTTTTGCCGATGCTTTCCGAGACACACTGGCTGCGATAGAGGCGCGCCGCGTTGCGGCGGTGGAGTCGCTAGGCCCGTTGGCCGGCGCTGTTCGGGAACAGATCGCGCGATTGGCTTCCGGTTCGTCGGCCATTCGGCTATGGAAAGGAGATGCCAGCCTTTGGGCAGCCGATTCGACCGGTCAGATAGAGATCCGCCGGCGATTGGGCTGGTTAACATTGCCCGAAGCTGCTGGCCAGCGCGTGAAGGAATTGCAGTCTCTGGCCCGGGAGATTCAAAGCGAAGGCATACGCAACGTTCTCTTACTCGGCATGGGCGGTTCCTCGCTTGCTCCGGAGGTGTTCAGCCTGGTCTTTCCTCATCTGGCATGCCGGTTTGCCATCCTGGATTCGACCGATCCGGCGCAGGTGCAAGAGGCTGCGCGAGCATTCCCGCCTCTCGAAACGCTCTACTTGGTCGCCAGCAAGTCCGGCAGCACGGTGGAGGTCAGCGCCATGTTGGATTATTTTTGGGCGCTGGCCGGCGGCAACGGCGCTCGTTTCATCGCCATTACCGACCCTGGCACTGCGCTGGAACACCTAGGGTGTGAACGCGGTTTCCGTCGCGTTCTGCTAAGCGATCCGACGGTAGGCGGGCGATTTTCTGCCCTGACGCCGTTTGGCTTGTTCCCTGCTGCGTTGATGGGGATTGACCTCGATCGCTTGCTTGAACGCGCGATGTGGATGATGCGCCAGTGTCAGCCCGATGTCGAGGCCGCGCGCAACCCCGCCTTAACGCTGGGCGCCGTTCTGGGGCAAGCCGTTTTGCAGCGGCGAGACAAGCTGACGTTGCTGGCGGATGAGCCGTTTGCTCCTTTCGGCGCCTGGGTGGAACAGCTTCTTGCCGAGTCGAGCGGCAAGGACGGACGCGGTCTCATTGTGGTGGAGGGCGAGCCACTTCGCGCTCCAGCGCAATATGACTCCGACCGTCTCTTTGTGTACCTGCGCGCAGAGGGCCGACTAGATGAGCATCTTCGGGCCTTGCGAGAACTCGGTCATCCGACTCTGGTCTATGACTTAACGGATCCCTTTGACTTGGGCGCGGAGTGCTATCGCTGGGAATTTGCTACGGCGGTCTTGTGCGCAATTTTGGGCGTGAATGCGTTCGATCAACCGGATGTGCAGGATAGCAAAGATCGGACAAAGGCAAAGATCGCCTCTTATCAGCAATATGGGACAATGGAGGAAGGTCGGCCTCTTTGGGAAGGGGAAGGCATCCGTGCCTTTTCTCCGCTTCCACTTTCCGCGGTAGCCCTCGCCGATCTGCTGACGTCTTTTGTCAACCTGGCCCAACGCGGCGATTATCTTGCGATCAATGCTTACCTGCCGCGCAACGCGGCGATGCACGCCCTGCTGACGGAACTGCGCCGCCGTTTGGGTGAACGAAGTCGTTGCGCGACCACGTTGGGCTTTGGGCCGCGTTTTCTGCACTCGACCGGTCAGTTGCATAAAGGCGGGCCGCCTTCCGGCCTCTTTTTACAAATTACGGCCGAACCGCGAGAGGACTTGGAAATCCCCGCTCAGGGCCTCACCTTTGGTCTGCTGGAACGAGCGCAGGCATTGGGCGATTACGAAGCACTCGCCCAGCGTGGGCGGCGCATCCTGCGCCTTCATTTGCCGTCGCCGCAGGCTGTCGAACGACTACTGGAAGCGATGGGTTAGGGAATAGAGAGCATCCTGCAGAAAGGGCAGGCGAATCTCTACCTGCTTGTGCAAACTAGACAGACCGCCGGCAACCAATGTACCCGCACCATTCCCCACTCCGACCCGTTTTGCAGTAAAATCAAAACGCATCCATGAGGTGACTATGGCAGTAGCTGTTACCAGTGATAGAGTTCCCCAACCTGTAGGCCCTTATTCCCTTGCCATACGGGCTGGGAATCAGGTCTTCACGGCAGGGCAGATTGGCCTGGATCCAAGCACCGGCGAACTGGCACCGGGCGGCATCGAGGCGGAAACGCGCCAGGCTTTGACCAATCTTAAACATATTGTAGAAGCTGCCGGTTGCAGTCTGACGGATGTGGTCAAGACCACAGTCTTTCTTCAGGATATGGCTGATTTCGCGCAGATGAACGCGGTATATGCAGAGTTCTTTGGTCATCGCCCGCCGGCACGCACCACCGTTGCTGTAGCCGCCCTGCCCAAAGGCGCTCGCGTAGAAATTGAGGCGATTGCCATACAGTCTTGACGTTTCCACGTCGGCCACGTCAGGACACGACGCCCATCCTGACGTCGAGACTGCGCGTCAAATGACGCATTCCTTCGCCTTATGTTTCCCTCTGTCTCTATTATCGTGCCTTGCTATAACGAACAGGCCTCCATTCGCCGATTGCTGGATGCAATCTATGCGCAAAGCTATCCACGCGCCGCGTTGGAAGTCGTTATTGCCGATGGCCTGTCCGGCGACGGTACGCGTAATGAGATTGCCTTGTTCGCGGCGACTCACCCCGATCTGTCCATTACTCTTGTGGACAACCCGCGCCGTCTTATCCCGGTGGCGTTGAACCTGGCGATTCGGCGCGCGCGCGGCGATATTCTGATACGGCTGGACGCGCATTCGATGCCCTACCCGGACTATGTGGAGCGGTGCGTTGCGGATCTGGAGGCCGGCTTGGGCGACAACGTGGGTGGCGTTTGGGAAATTTTGCCGGGTGATGAGACCTGGCTGGCGCGTTCGATTGCGGTCGCTGCTGCCCATCCGCTGGGCGTGGGCGACGCAGCGTACCGTCACGCGACCCGTCCGGCGTACGTGGATACTGTGCCTTTTGGCGCGTTCAAGCGCGAGTTGCTGGCTTTGGTTGGATTCTTCGATGAAAACCTTCACGCCAATGAGGATTATGAATTCAACGCGCGCCTGCGTCGGCGCGGAGGGCGCATCTGGCTGAATCCGGCGATCCGTTCGCGTTATCTTGCTCGGGCGACCTTGTGCGAGCTGGCGCGTCAGTATTGGCGTTATGGCTTCTGGAAATGGCACATGCTACGTCGTTATCCGACAACGTTACGCTGGCGACAGGCGTTACCGCCCTTGCTGGCAGCGAGCGTGATTCTCGGGAGCGTGTTGGCGTTCTTTTCCCCTTGGGCGCGCTTCCTGCTGACCCTCGAGATCGGCTTGTACCTCCTCGCGTTGCTCATCGCTGCTGCGGAGACTGCGTTACGCCGGCGAAGAGGGTTCTTGCTTTTCGGCTTGCCGCTTGCCATGGCAACGATGCATCTTGCCTGGGGGACGGGATTTTTATGGAGTATGCTTCGATCGCTTTCTCCTAAAGGGCGCGTATGAGCGGAGCGGATACAACAAGACCCCAAAATGGCCGCTGGCGGTTGCGTCCACGCGAGCAACGCGCTTTGTTGCAAATCAGCGATTTGTTGTTTGCTATCCTGGCGCTGGGCCTTGCGTTGTATTTGTGGGGGTTGCAGGATCCTTGGTTGAATCTCTCGCGCGATTTTCTCCGAACGCGCGTGGACTTCTGGTTCTATTTGCTGCCGCTGGTCTGGTTGTTGTTGCTGGTAGAAATCCATGACCCTCATCGCGCGGCTAGTTGGGCAAAGACCTGGCGTGGTATTATCTCTGCCGCTGGCATTGGCCTGGTTTTCTTTGCCATCGTATACCTGTTTTCACCCAAGGGCTCCTTGACGCGCTGGGGAGTGGGGTATTTTCTGGTTTTTGCTTTCTTGCTCACGTTCGTCTGGCGTTATTTCTACATTCGCATTTTTACTTCTCCTGCCTTTATGCGGCGCGTATTGGTCGTTGGCGCCGGACGCGCCGGACAGACGCTGGTTAGAGCCTACCGCAGCCTGCAGCCGCCTCCGTTCTTTCTCGTCGGCTTTGTGGATGACGACCCGGCCAAGCAAGGAGTACAAGTGGAAGGATTCCCGGTATTGGGCGATTGCCGTCGTTTGCTGGATATCCTTGCCGAGGAAGATGTTTCCGAAATCGCTGTAGCCATTACCGGGGAAATGCGCGGCGATACGTTCCAGACTCTGCTGGATGCGCAAGAGCGCGGCATTGAGGTTGTACCTATGCCAACTATGTATGAGGAGATGATGAATCGCGTCCCTATCTACCATCTGGAGTCGGAGTGGTTGATTCGCTCCTTTGTGAATGAGGCCCGCGTCAGCGGTTTCTACGAAATAGGCAAGCGACTGCTCGATCTTCTCTTTGGCCTGGCCGGTCTGTTCCTTTGCGCTTTGCTTTTCCCCTGGGTTTCTCTGCTCATCCTGCTGGATAGCGGCTGCCCCATCCTGTACAGGCAAGTTCGCGCCGGAAAAGGCGGACGGCCATTTTACATGTACAAGTTCCGCACCATGTATCAGGACGCCGAGAAAGATGGCAGGGCGCGCCTGACTCAAGAAAATGATCGCCGAATCACCCCAGTTGGTCGATTTCTGCGCCGCACGCACATTGACGAACTACCGCAATTCTTAAACGTGTTGCGTGGCGAGATGAGTGTCGTAGGGCCGCGTTCCGAGCGGCCAGAATGGATTGCCGAGTTCCAGAAGCAAATCCCTTTCTACCGCGCTCGCTTGCTGGTCAAGCCGGGCATTACCGGTTGGGCGCAGGTCAACTACAGTTACTACGCCACCGTAGAGGAGATGGCGACCAAACTGGAATACGACCTGTACTATATCAAACATCGCAATCTCTGGATGGATATCCTCTTGATTTTGCGCACTATTGGCCAGGTTTTCGGCTTGCGGGGGAGGTAGGGTGAGACGCGTTTTGGTCACTGGTGGAGGCGGTTTCATCGGCTCACATTTGGTAGAGGCGCTGGTGCAACGCGGCGACGCCGTGCGTGTGTTGGACAACTTCAGTACAGGTCGGCGCGAAAATCTGGCCCATCTGGATGGCAAAGTGGAGATTCTGGAGGGAGATTTACGGAATCCCGAACAGGTCGAGGCGGCCGTGCGAGGCGTAGATCTCATCTTTCATCAGGCCGCCTTGATCTCTGTGCCCGAATCGTTGCAGGATCCTCAAGCTTGCTTTGCGGTGAACGTGGATGGCACAGCAACTTTGTTGGACGCGGCGCGTCGTCAGGGCGTGTGCAAGATCGTGTTAGCATCAAGCACGGCCGTTTATGGGGATGCCAGGAGTTTTCCTCTCACAGAGGATACGCCGCCGCGTCCTCTCTCGCCGTATGCGCTTTCCAAACAAGTCAATGAACTCTACGGCAATCTCTACAGCCGTCTTTTTGACCTGCCCGTTGTGGCTTTGCGCTATTTCAACGTCTATGGCCCGCGTCAGCGGCCCGATTCCCCCTACGCAGCGGTTATCCCGCTTTTTTTGAAGCGCTTGCTCCAAGGTGAACCGCTGATCCTCTTCGGCGATGGGGAGCAAACGCGCGATTTCATCTTTGTGGAGGATGTCGCACGCGCCAATTTGCTGGCAGCGGAATCGGATGCGGTCGGCGAGGTGTTCAACGTCTGTACCGGGCAAGAGACCAGTTTGCTGGGCATCGTCAAGACGTTGTGCCAGATTACCGGCCGGCAGCCCACAATTCGTTATGAGCCGCCGCGCCCTGGCGATATTTACCGCTCCGTTGGCGATCCGCAAAAGGCAGCGGTTGCGCTGAATTTCCGCGCGCGCGTCTCGCTTGCGGAAGGCTTGAAGCGCACACTGGATTGGATGGAAATGGGCCTCCTGTCCGATGTCTGAACTCTCTCTCTCCGAGTGGAATGCCTTTCTCGCTCGTTATCCCGATGCCCACCTGTTGCAGACCGGCGAATGGGGCGAGCTGAAAACGGCTTTTGGCTGGCAGGCGGCGCGAATCGCGGTTGGTGAATGCGGAGCGCAGATTCTCTTTCGCCGTCTTCCTCTAGGGCGTTCGTTGGCCTATCTACCGAAGGGCCCCGTTGGCGTGCCAGGTGAAGCGTTTTGGCAGGAGGTGGATCGCCTCTGCCGCGCTCGCGGCGCGGTGTTCCTTAAAGTCGAACCGAACGCGTGGGAAGAATCTGCCAAACCCCCACCTAGCTTTCCCGGCTTTCGCCTCAGCCCGCGCAGCGTCCAGCCACGCCGCACCATCCTGGTAGATTTGCGTGGCCGCGAGGAGGAGCTCTTGGCGCGTATGAAGCAAAAATGTCGCTATAACATCCGTTTGGCGCAAAGGAAAGGCGTTCGTGTGCGTCTCTGGGATGATGTCGAGGCTTTCCACCGTATGATGCAATTGACCGGGGCGCGCAACGAATTTGGCGTGCATCGTTTGGGTTATTACCGTCTGGCCTACCATCTGCTTCATTCTGCTGGTCTGGCAGAGTTGCTGGTTGCTGAGTATGAAGGCCGTCCGCTGGCGGCGTTGATGGTCTGCGCGCGCGGCAAGTCCGCCTGGTATCTCTACGGTGCTTCCACCGCGGAGGAACGCCAGCGCATGCCGACCTACCTATTACAGTGGGAAGCTATGCGCTGGGCGCGTGCGCGTGGCGCCGAATCCTACGACCTGTGGGGTGTTCCTGACGAAGAGCCGGCTGTGTTGGAAGCCCACTTTGAGACGCGGGAGGACGGTTTGTGGGGAGTATACCGTTTCAAACGCGGCTTTGGCGGCGTGGTACGGCGCGCAGCTGCCGCGCAGGATCGCGTCTATCACCCTCTTCTATATCACGCCTGTCTTGTCTTTCTACGAGGTCGAGGATGAGTTCCCGTTCGCACGATGGTATAATCTTCAAATCTATGACAAAGACCTTACCCGCGATTCTTGGGGGCGACCCGATGTTCTCCCAATTGCTGCCGATGGTGCGACCGGTCGTTCCTCCTCTTTCTGAGATGGAGAAGGGGCTGGAGACCATTCTGGGTTCAGGAATGCTTACGAAAGGGCGTTATCTGCGCCAGTTGGAACAAGAAATTGCGGAACATCTCGGCGTGAGACATGCGGTGGCGGTGTCCAGTTGTACTTCGGGGATGATGCTGGTGCACAAAGCGTTTGGCTTGAGCGGCGATGTCGTTGTGCCTAGTTTTACGTTCATGGCGACGGTCAGTGCGCTGGTCTGGGCCGGTTTGCGGCCCGTGTTTGCCGATGTGGAACGCTCAACCCACAATCTCGCTCCCAGCGCGGCAGAGGCTGCGATTACCCCGCGAACGACGGCAATCGTGGCGGTTCACCAGTTTGGCAACCCGGCGGACATCGCGGCCTTGCAAGATGTTGTCAGTCGGCACGGTTTAAAACTGATCTTCGACGCGGCGCACGGCTTTGGCGCGCGTTATCAGGGCGAGCCGGTGGGGAAGCAGGGAGACGCGCAAATCTTCAGCCTCAGCCCAACGAAGTTGCTCATTGCCGGCGAGGGTGGCATCGTTGCCACCAACGACGACGACCTTGCGGAAAAGATTCGCATGGGTCGAGAGTATGGCAATGACGGTCATTATGACAGCGCCTTTGCCGGCTTGAACGCGCGTATGCCGGAGTTCAACGCTTTGCTCGGCCTACACAGTCTAAAACGTCTGGAGCAGGCCGCGCGTCAACGCAATGAAATGGCAGCGTTGTTTCGGGAACTGCTGGGGAGGATTCCTGGCATTGGTTTTCAGCAGGTGCGCCCCGGCGATCGTCACTCCTACCGCGAGATCACCATCACTGTGGACGCCGAGGCCTTTGGATTGACGCGCGATGAACTGGCGTTGGCCTTAGCCAAGGAGAACGTGGATACCCGCAAGTATTATCATCCGCCGGTTCACCGTCAGACTGCCTATCGTTCCTACTATGATGGCAAACCATTGCCGCATACAGACTGGCTGGCTGCCAATGCGCTCAGTCTGCCTATTTGGTCGGATATGAGCGTAGACATTGTGCGAAACATTTGCTGTGCCATCCAACGCATCCATGAGCACGCGTTGCAAGTGCGTCAAAGGCTGAAAACATGAAACCTTTTCGTAACTGGTTAAGGAAAGTTTTTACGGCGCAGAGCATTGTGCGCATGCTCGCCGATGCGATCTTGATTAATATAGCACTCCTGGTCTCTTTGGTTGCGCGTCTTCTCTGGATCGTTGCCGTAGGCGACCCAGGGGTTGTTGTGGATCAGTACACCATTTGGTACTACGAGCGAGTCTTTCTGAACAACTCTTGGGTGTTGACGCTCCTCTGCTTGATTGTGTTTACCGCGAACGGTTTCTATACGTACGGCCGTTTCTATCGGGGACGCTACAAGGTTCTCGTTGTCATTCAGGCTGTCAGTCTGGCATATCTGGTTTTTGGAGCGTTGACGTATCTGGCGCAGAGCGTGTTTCTGGGAACGCTCAGTTCGATGCTCAACTTCCCGCGCGGGGCGCTCGTGCTTTCCTGGGCGTTGAGTACAGCCGCGCTGGTTGCCGCACGAGCCTGGGCGTCTATCTGGAAGAACATTGTCAAAGCAGAGAGTAAACGCCCTGGACGGCTAGAAGAAGAGAGGATTGAAAATGTGTTGGTCATTGGCGGCGCGGGATATATTGGTTCGGTGCTCTTACCCCGTCTTCTCGAGGCCGGTTATCACGTTCGTCTGTTAGACCTGTTGCTGTATGGGACCGAGCCGATTCAGGAATGGCTTAATCATCCGCGCCTGGAAATTGTCCGCGCAGACTTTCGTCAGATCGAGAAAGTCGTCCAGGCTATGCGTGAGATAGATGCGGTCGTTCACCTCGGCGGTCTGGTCGGGGATTCGGCTTGCGCCCTGAACGAAGATTTAACCCTGGATATTAACCTGATGGCAACGCGGATGATTGCAGAGGTGGCGAAGGGCAGCGGCATCGGACATTTCGTTTTTGCCAGCACTTGCTCGGTCTATGGGGCAAATGAGCAAATGGTTGACGAGCGTTCTGAACTTCACCCTGTGTCTCTGTACGCCCGCAGCAAAATCGCCTCGGAAAAAGTCCTGCTCAAAATGGCCGACGATCGTTTTGCGCCGGTTGTCTTGCGCTTCAGCACCATCTACGGTATGTCGGGGAGACCTCGGTTCGATCTGGTCGTGAATCTGCTGACGGCGAAAGCGGTTGTGGATCAGGAAATTACGATTTTTGGTGGCAGGCAGTGGCGACCATTTTTGCACGTGGCCGATGCGGCGCAGGCGATTCTGCTGGCGCTTCGTGCTCCACTCCCTCTGGTACGCAATCAGATTTTTAACGTTGGCGCAAACGATCAAAACTATCAGATTCAACAAATCGGTGAAATCATCCATCGGCAAGCGCCCACAGCGACGATTGTCCACAGAGATGAACTTGCCGATCCCCGTAATTATTGGGTTAACTTCAACAAGATTCAGCGGATGTTGAGCTTTGTGCCTCAGTGGACGGTGGAGCAAGGGGTAGTGCAAATCATTGAGGCGTTCCGTAGTGGGAAAATTCGCGACTATCGAGATCCTCGCTATAGCAATGTAGAGTTCCTGAAACGAGAGGGGATCTATCTCCTTACGAACAGCAGTCATGACTGGGCGTCCGCGTTGCTACGCGAGGAGTCCATTGATGTGCCGGAGGTCTAGAGGTAAACTCGCGTCTGGGAGAGGCATGGCCTTGAGGGGAGAGGGGGGCAGACTCGTTTCATAAATGGCATTTTCCCGTTAGGAATCACAAACGTCCTACTTTTGAGCATAAAATTACATGTCCTGGTCTGAGCGTCCTCATACATAATATTGTTAGAGGCCGCTGGAGAGGCAACAGCCTGTTCTTTAGGAAAGGCGAGCCGTGTTTATCTGCCTCATGAAGCAGGAAAGTAGGCGGTTGTCTGAAGGATATGTTTCTAACGCAGCGGCGATCGCGGAGAGAACGCAATCTCATTTTCACTCGGTCTGATTGGTTTCCGGACGACAATCCGCGCGCGGTGGTTGTTCCGTGTGGTCCGTACCGGCATCATACTTCTTTTGTCGAGCTGGAGCATCTTCCCTTATTGTTTTGCCGTTTGTTTGTCGCTGTCGCGCCTTGCTGAAATCGCTGGAGTGGATTCGACGTGCCCGGGAGTACCGGAATGCAACAAGGCCATGGTGACCGTCGAACGATTGGAGTATTAGCAGGCTGGCAATTACGCGGTCAGCTCTATGGGCGAGTTGCCCGACGCAATTTTCCCGATTCCCTGTTGCGAGGGATTCACGCCGCTGCCCGGGATTATCAATGCAACCTATTAGTGGCCTGTGGCATCAGCGCGCCGACTAGCCCTACTGCTACCCGTCCTGCCTGGCCGGTTCCCTCTCCGGATACGAGTTTTGTGCCTGTTGGCCCATGGAATACCGACGGGCTGATTGTGGTGCATCCTCTCCTACTCTGAGGAGAGATCGCGCTATATTCGCTCGTTGATGGATGCAGGGCATCCTGTGGTCTATGTTGGCGCTGCGGATGGCGGTCCTGCGGTTGGGGTGGATAATGAGGGGGGGATTCGTCAGGCGATAGCCCATCTGGTGGAGCATGGTCATCGCGCCATTGCCTTCGTTGCCGGTCAACCCATGGACTCACAGGGTGATAGCGGGGATAGGTTGCGAGCTTACTGGGAGGCTGTTCGTGAATATGGTTTGGTTGCCAATCCCGACCTAGTTGCGTACGGCTTGCATATTTTTGAGGGTGGTCAGCAAGCCATGCGCCAGATTCTCGACTCCGGCGTGGAGCTTACAGCGGTGATGGCGAGCAATGATGAGTCGGCGCTGGGCGCGATACAGGTGCTGCGACAGGTCGGTCGGCGGGTGCCGGAGGATGTCGCCGTCATTGGGTTTGATGATCAATACGAGTCTGCTTTCCATGATCCGCCTCTCTCTACTGTTCACTGTTCCATCTTTGAGCGCGGTTACCGTGCCTTTGAGTTGTTATTGGGGCGTCTGGAAGGCCGGCAGGGGGAGGAAGAGATCCTTCGCGTCCCAACTCGATTGGTGATACGCCAGTCTTGTGGTTGTCCTCCTCACAATGTGATTCCGGCTGCCATAACGACCTCTTTTCCGGAAGCGGCAAGTGTGGATCGCGTAGTGACCTACTCCTGGCTTGGAAAAGCTATGGCGGCTGCTGTAAACGCCGAATCCCAGCAAAGTCTGGAAAGCATAGAGGAGCGCTGCTGCCTTTTGGTGGAGGCGTTTCTGCGCAGCCTGGATATGCATGATTCGGCGCCTTTTGCCCTGGCATTGCAAGAGATGCTCCAATTTACCGAAGAATTGGAAGAAGATGTCCACATCTGGCAAGCTGCCATTTCTGCGCTGAACGGCAATCTTGCCGCGTTCCTGGGGGAATGGTCCGATGCGTTAGAACTACAGTATGCGGATACCTTGCTTCATCAGGCTCGAATTATCGTCAGCGAGAGCGCGCAACGCCAGTACCGGCGTACTGTCGCCGAGCGGCGGTGGGAATCGGACCAATTGAGTCTGCTTACCACGCGTCTGCTTCGGGCACTCGATAAAGAGCAAATCTTTTCTGTGTTGGGGGAGCATTTGCCTCATCTAGGGATTCGGCGTCTTGGCGTTGCTTTCTTTGAGTCGACCGGCGCGGATGCGGTGGCCTGGAGTGACCTGCGGCTCATTCCCGGTCCGGAAACGATCGTCCGCTTCCCAAGCCTGGAGTTCCCGTTGCCTCACCTCTATCCATCGCCTTTGAGCCTGGTCCTACTGCCATTGGAAGTTGAAGCCGAAGGGGCAGGTTTTGCCGTCTTTGACATGGAGAATCTGGATTTGTGCGGCGCGATCGTCTGGCAATTGGCGGAAGCGCTGCGTAACGCCCGTTTGTATCAAGAGGCGATGGAAGGCCGCCGGCTGGCGGAGGAGGCAAATCGGCTAAAAAGCCGTTTCCTCTCCATGGTCAGCCACGAATTGCGCACTCCCCTCAGTTTGATTGTCGGCCTGAGTCAAATGCTTTTACAAACGAAAAAAAGGGGGAAGTTGCCTGAGACATACCGTCGGGATATTGAGCGTATCCAGGCCAGCGCGCAGCAATTGGACGGCTTGATTCGCGACGTACTTGACCTGGCGCGCAGCGAGGCAGGGCAGTTGCGGTTGACGCGCGAGCCGCTGGACCTGCGAGAAGTTCTGGAGACAGTAGAAGTCATCTCAAAAATGGTTAGAATCAGTCATACTCCCAACTGGAGCGTGACCGATGGACCTGACAGATGAACAATGGGCGATCCTCGAACCCTTACTGCCAGAGAAACTGCCAAGAGACGACGGGAAAGGACGCCCAAGAGTGAACAATCGAGAAGTGCTGGCTGGCATCTTGTGGGTGCTCCGAACCGGTGCTGCCTGGCAGGATCTGCCGGATCGATATCCTTCACCGGCGACTTGCCACCGCCGCTTCCAGGAATGGCGCAAGGAAGGGGTGCTGGAGAAGATTCTGCAGGCGCTGGCAAAGGACTTGAAGGAGCGTGGTGATCTTGATCTGTCCGAATGTTTCATCGATGGCTTCTTTGTCGTCGCTAAAAAAGGGGGCGGGCAGTTGGAAAGACCAAGCGGGGCAAAGGTACGAAGGTCATGGCGCTGGCAGACCGCCATGGTCTTCCTATCGCCATCCACATTGCGCCTGCTGCGCCGCATGAAGTCACCCTTGTGGAAGCAACTCTCGCATCTCGATTTGTCGTGGAAACTCCGCAACGGTTGATCGGTGATAGAGCCTACGATAGTGATCCGCTGGATGAGTTGTTGAGAGCCAAAGGCATCGAACTGATCGCTCCACATAGATCGAACCGAGTAAGACCTGCCACACAGGATGGACGCAAACTGAGAAGATATCGCCGACGTTGGAAGATCGAGCGCTTGAACGCCTGGTTGCAAAACTATCGCAGAGTACTGGTCCGTTATGATCGGGTCGCTGAGAACTATCTCGGATGGCTTCATCTGGCCTGTATCATTCTCTTGCTCAATGTGTTTTTGAGATGACTTCTAGTAATAGCGGGGGAGCAAATGGCAAGGGAGAAGGGCCTGGTCTGGCGTTCGGAGATCCCCGCCGATCTCCCGCTGGTTTGGGGAGATCGGCTGCGTCTGCGACAGGTGGCGCTCAACCTGATAGGAAATGCGGTTAAATTCACCGAGCAGGGTGAAGTGGCTTTGCGGGTTAAGGTGGAAGATGGGGAAGTCGTTGTCTCGGTCAGCGACACGGGGTTGGGCATCCCGCCAGAAGAACAGCAGGTCATCTTCGATGAATTTCGGCAATCCGGGCGCACGCTGGCGCGAGGGTACGGCGGACTTGGGTTGGGGCTGGCGATTTGCAGACGACTCGTCGAGTTACACGGCGGACGTCTGGAGGTGCGTTCCTCGGGCAAGGAGGGAGCCGATTCTACGTTCTATGTTACGTTGCCGGTCGCGAAAGACGTGGAAAGCCGCGCAAAGAAACACCGAAGGCCCTCCTCGGAGAGTGTGCTGGTGTTGGCGAGGAAGTTCTCGACAGCGGGGTTGCGTTTGCGCGAACATCTTATTTGTCAGGGCTTTGCTGTCGAACTGATGTGGCTGGAGGAGCAGAGTGCCTGGCTGCCGCGTTTGCTCAGCAGGCCTCCGGGCGTGGTCGTCGTGGATGCGGGCGGCAACGCCGCGCAAGGATGGGAAACGCTGAAAGCGTTAAAGGAAAATCCGGTTACGAGAGATATTCCTGTAGTGTTTTACGCGCTTACAGAGGAGGAAAAGGCAGGCTCTGCCCTGGAACTAGATTACCTGACCAAACCGATAGGAACGGTGGAATTAGTGCAGGCCTTGGAGCGTCATGGATTGATCGGGAAGGGGATAAGCGAAAAGAAGACCGTCCTCCTTGTGGATGATGAGCCAGCAATCCTGGAGATGCACGCGCGCATCGTGCAGGCGCAATCCTCCTCGTATCACGTGCGTAAAGCGCGGAACGGCCGGGAGGCTCTCGAAATCATCCAGCAGGAACGACCCGATCTGATTCTGTTGGACCTGATCATGCCCGAATTGGATGGCTTTGGAGTTCTGGAGGCCTTGCAACAGAGAGAAACGACTCGAACGATCCCTGTGATTGTGCTGACCGGCCAGGAGCTGACCGAAGAGGATATGACGCGCTTGAATCGAGGCGTGACAGCCGTGCTGGGGAAAGGCCTCTTTAACGTGGAAGAAACATTGAGGCACATAGAACAAGCTCTATCCAGACAGCGAAAACTGGGGAGCGCGATGCAACGTCTGGTGCGCGAGGCCATGGCTTATATCCATGAACATTACGCGGAGCCTCTTTCGTTGCAACACATAGGGCGGAACATCGGAATCAGCGAAGGGTACCTGGTGCGTTGCTTCCAGCGGGAACTCGGTGTTACGCCGATGACTTATCTGAACCGTTATCGTGTGAATCAGGCCCGAGCACTTTTGACGATAAGCGACGAGACAGTCACAGAGATTGCCTCCAGGGTTGGTTTTGCCGATAGCGGTTATTTCAGCCGGGTGTTTCGAGAAGAGACAGGACTATCTCCCAGTGAATATCGCCGACGCTATGGTCGCTCTGGCAGTAATCCCTCTCTTCTTCCGTCCGAGAGAATGAGTCAAAAAAATGCAGAAAGTGGTCAGGAAAATCCTTGATTTGCTCCTTTGCTGTAACTACACTGTAAGGGAAAATGTGTTCTCGACAGACAGAGGGCGCACGGTGGATTGTTATTCCAACTGGGAGAGGATAAACGTTCGAGACGAGTGGAGAGTGTGCTACCTATTTCGTTCGTGATTGCTAGGAACAGCCGTGTTCCACGGTTTCTAAATTTTAAGGAGGTTCATTATGATAAGCGAATCGCGTTCTATGCTCAAATGGTGTGCCATCCTGATAGCCTTGGTGGTAATCGGAGGTCTGTTTGGCCCGGTGCACCAGCAAGCTGTTGCCGCGCCCAGTCAGGCCATGCCGTCCTTTGGGACGACCATCTGGCTCAGGGCGAGCGCAAATGGCCTTTATGTCAGTGCTGACTTGAACAAGGCGTCCTATGCGCCGCTCTACGCCAACCGCACGTCGGCCAGCACATGGGAACAGTTTGTGGTCGTGGACGCCGGCGGCGGTTATGTTGCCCTGCGCTCGAATGCTACCGGCAAATACGTTAGCGCCGATCTAAATCGCGGCGCGGCCCTGGTCGCCGATCGAACGTCCATTGGCGCCTGGGAGCAATTCACCTGGGTCAACAACAGCGATGGAACCATTTCTCTGCGCGCCAGAGCCAACAATTTGTATGTCTGCGCGGACTTAAACAAAACCGAGGCGCCGCTCGTGGCCGACCGCAGTGCCATCAGCACATGGGAGAAGTTCACCTGGGGAGCAGTCAGTGGCACGCTGCCCACGGCCACTCCTTCGAGCAGCACTTGGCAGCTCGTCTGGAGTGACGAATTCAACGGCTCCACTATCAACACAGCCAACTGGAATTTCGAAGTCGGCGGCCATGGTTGGGGCAACAATGAGTTGCAATATTACACCAATGGCCAGAACGCCTATATCAGCAACGGAGCGCTTGTCATTGAGGCGCGCAAGGAGAGCGGTGGTTATACGTGTTGGTATGGCACCTGCCAGTATACGTCAAGCCGAATGACGACGCAGAACAAGCGTTTCTGGCGCTATGGCAAGATCGAAGCGCGCATGGCGCTTCCAAGCGGGCAGGGCCTCTGGCCAGCTTTCTGGATGCTTGGTGTCAATTTCCCAACTGTCGGTTGGCCTAAGTGCGGCGAAATTGACATCATGGAACACATCAACACCGAATCAAAAGTCTATGGCACCATTCACTGGGACAACAACGGTTATGTTTCTTATGGCGGCAGCACGAGTCTCTCAACTTTTACCTCGTACCACGTGTACTCTATCGAATGGGATGCTTCCGCCATTCGCTGGTATGTGGACGGCGTCAAGTATCATGAGGCCAACATCGCCAACAGCATTAACGGCACGGATGAGTTCCACCGCGAGTTTTTCATCATCTTAAACCTGGCAGTTGGCGGCAACTGGCCTGGCTCGCCGAACAGCAGCACGCCGTTCCCGGCGCGCCTGTACGTGGACTACGTGCGCGTCTACCAACGTCGATAAGGAAATCTTTCCTGCCATCCATGCTTTTCCCAGGGCAATGCTTACACCTGGAGCATTGCCCTGGAGCAAAATTTCATTAGAGGAAACTGCTGATGCGAAAAGGCAAACTTCTGGCCGTTTGTACGCTTATTCTCCTGCTCAGTGCTGCCGTGGTGGGGACGCCAGGCCGTCATACCGTTGCGCAGACAACAAACCTGGCGCTCAACCGTCCGGTGGTCGTCTCTTCGACGGAGAGCAGCGCTTTTCCTGGGAGTGCGGCGGTGGACGGGAACACGGGGACGCGGTGGTCGAGTGCGTTCAGCGATCCGCAATGGATTTATGTGGACCTGGGTGCGGCGTACACGATCAGCCGGGTTGTTCTGCGTTGGGAGGCGGCGTATGCCACTGCCTATCAGATTCAGGTTTCGAACGATGCCAGCAGTTGGGCGAGCATTTATAGTACGACGAGCGGGGATGGGGGTGTGGACGACCTGGTGGTTTCGGGCATCGGGCGGTATGTGCGCATGTATGGCACGGCGCGCGCCACGCCGTATGGCTACTCGCTGTGGGAGTTTGAGGTCTACGGCAGCGGCGTGACCAATACACCGACGCGCACGCCAACGCGCACGAACACACCTGCGGCGGCGACTGCTACGCGCACTCCGACCCGTACGAATACACCTGCTGGCGCAACAGCTACGCCTACCCGTACTCCAACGCGCACGAATACTCCTGTTGCTGCGACCCCTACACCCACGCGCACACCGACGCGGACAAACACGCCGGCCGGTAGCCCTGTCCTGCTGTCCTTCAATGCTCCGGCCTACGCTTCTTCTTCTCAGAATGATTCGTACTGCCCCAACTGCACGCCAGATAAGGCGGTGGACCTCAACATGAATACGCGGTGGGCCAGCGCCAATTGGACCGACAACGAATGGATTTACATTGACCTGAAAGCGACGGCTAATATCACCCGCGTTGTCCTACGCTGGGAGGCGGCCTATGGCAGGGGCTATCAGATTCAGGTCTCGAACGATGCGACCAACTGGACGACGATCTACAGCACGACCACCGGCGATGGCGGCATGGATGACCTGACGGTTTCGGGCAGCGGTCGCTATATCCGCATGTACGGCACGGCGCGCGGCACTTCGTATGGTTACTCTCTCTGGGAGTTTGAAGTCTACGGTACCGGTGGTTCACCGAATCCAACCTATACCCCCACCATGACCCTGACGCCGCGTGCTTATGTCCTGGCCTGGAGCGATGAATTCAATAGTTCTCCCATTAACACGAGCAACTGGAACTACGAGACCGGTTGCACCGGCTGGGGCAACGCCGAATGGCAGAACTACACTGCTGGCGAAAACTCCTTTATCACTACAGACGCCGGGAACAGCGTGCTGGTCATCGAGGCCCGTCAGACCACCGGCGGTCAATGCGGTTATACTTCCTCGCGCATGACCACCAGGGGCAAGCGTGAGTTCACCTACGGCCGCATCGAGGCTCGCCTCAAGCTGCCGCAAACGCAAGGCATCTGGCCGGCATTTTGGTTGCTGGGGAACGATATCGGCACGGTTGGCTGGCCGAACTGCGGCGAGATCGACATCATGGAGCACGTTGGATTCGAACCGACCCTCACACACGGCGCTATGCACGGTCCAGGTTACTCCGGTGCTACGCCGATTGGCGGTACGTTCAACCTGGGCGAGGTGGTCAACGTCAACTATCACGTCTATGCCATTGAGTGGACTGCCGACATGGTCCGCTGGTACGTGGATAACAATAACTTCTACAGCGTTACAAGGGCGCAGGTACAACAATATGGGCCCTGGGTCTTCGATCACCCCTTCTTCATCATTCTAAACGTGGCGGTCGGTGGCACCTGGCCCGGCTATCCGGATGCTACGAGCGTCTTCCCGCAGAGAATGTACGTGGACTACGTACGCGTTTATCAGTAAACCGTACTTCTCCGATCGAATTCGCACCCAACGCGGGCATGAAGAAGGTACCGGCCCGGCGCCGCAAGCCGGGTCGGTACGTTTAAATTGGAGCAGGTGTTGAGGAGACAATTTTGGCCGGACAATAATGTTAGAATAGAGCCAATGAAACAAGCCGACTTTTCCCTCGCTTCCTGGAACCGTCTCATTTGTTCGCTGCCTGCCCCTCACCTGTTGCAAACTCGGGAATGGGCGCAGGTCAAAGCGCGGTACGGCTGGCAGCCCCTGCCCTTCGTTTGGGAGACGAACGGCCAAATAACGGCGGCGGCCATGGTGTTGAAACGTTCTATCCCGGTTGGCGGATTCAGCCGTAAGATGTGCCTTTTGTATGCGCCCAAAGGGCCGCTGTTCGATTGGAGCGATTCCGCTCTACGACGGCGCGTTCTGGACGACCTACAACAAATTGCCCGACAGCAAGGCGCGATCTTCCTCAAGATAGACCCCGAGGTGCCTATTGCCAGCGGACTACCCGGCAGCCCGCAGGAGACACTAGAAGACGTTGGCGGAATGGTGCGCGCCGATCTGAAGCAGCGCGGCTGGCTCTTTTCTACCGAGCAAATTCAATTCCGAAACACGCTCTTGCTTGACCTTTCGCCGACCGAGGAGGAGTTGCTGGCGCGCATGAAGCAAAAGACTCGCTACAACATCCGTCTGGCGGAGCGGAAAGGGGTGCGCGTGCGTTTTGGTTCACAGACCGATTTCCCAACGCTCTATCGTCTCTACGCGGAAACATCGTGGCGGGATGGTTTCGTCATACGCGAGGAAACGTATTACCGCACTGTATGGGAAACGTTTTTACGCCCGGTCGAGGAAGCGATCGGGGCGAACGCTGATGACCCCGGTTGTATTCCGTTGATTGCCGAAGTGGAGAATCAACCTGTCGCTGCTCTGTTCCTGTTCTGGTTCGCGGGGAGGGCCTATTATCTCTATGGAATGTCCGGAGCGGCGCATCGCGAAAAAATGCCGAACTACCTCCTGCAATGGGAAGCTATCCGGTTGGCCAAGGCAATTGGCTGCCACACCTACGACCTATGGGGCGCGCCGGATACGTTTCACGAAGGCGATCGCCTGTGGGGGGTCTTTCGTTTCAAGGAAGGACTGGGCGGGCAAGTGGTCCGGACGCTGGGCGCTTGGGATTATGTCCCTTCTCCTTGTCTGTATCGGCTTTATACACAGATTATCCCTGGCGTTCTTGGCGTCTTGCGCGCTCGAGGCCGTCTGCGCGTTCGCCAGCAAGCCGGAGTATAATCGGAAATTGTGATGCGCTTTCTGCAGAGTGGAAGGGATCGCGTCCAGAGAGCACAGAGTGTGATGCGACGTGCTTGCAAAAGAAAGACGCAACGCGTTGTGTCCTTAATTCGTTGACTTTGCTACAAGGCTGAAAGATAGAATGAGCACCTTGCAATCCTATCCGCCTTTGCGTGCTTTTCTTCCCACCATCTTGACTTTGTGTTTGTTGGGATGGGGTGGGCTGGCTGTCGTGATCACGCAAACGGAGCCGACCGTCTGGCCACGCTGGCTGTTTTTTGCTATGCTTTTCTTGGCATTGAGTGGAACGGCCTTGCCGGCTGTCTGGTTCCTGAACCTGCGTTTTCCGTCCACGCCGCCGCTTAGTCCTGCAGCGCTTGTTCGAGAGGCGGTCTGGGTGGGCGTCTATGGCGCGACTCTGGCCTGGCTTCAATTGGGGCGCTTGGCTTCGTTAGGAGTGGTGTTGGGCTTGGCGGCAGGGTTGATTGCCATCGAGTGCTTTATCCAGTGGCGAGAACGCTCGCGCTGGCGACCGACGGCGCCGGATAAGCCTTCGGCAGCCCCTTCTGAGCCGCCTGCGCCTCCCGCGCCGGTCGGGTGAGCGGGTTCGACCTGTCTCATGTTGCTGGGCAGAACCAGCAGCGTGCCGTCCCCGGGGTGAGTGACGACCTGCACGGGCCAGCGGTAGGCTTGGGAAAGCAAGGAGGGGAGCAAGACTTGTGCTGGACTGCCGGCGGCCTGTACTTTTCCTTCCACGAGCAAGATGATTCGGTCGGCAAAGCGCGCTGCCAGGTTTAAGTCATGTAAGGCAATGAGTACTGCCAGCTTGTCTTCCTTCGCCAGCGAACGTACAGTTTCCATGAAACGAATCTGATAGTGCAAGTCCAGGTGGGAGGTCGGTTCGTCCAGCAGCAAAATGGGAGCGGCCTGCGCCAGCGCTCGCGCCAGGAGAACGCGTTGCTGCTCGCCCCCGGAAAGTTCTCCGACACGCCGTTCGAGTAAATCGAGCGCATCTACCCTTGCCAACGCCTGACAGGCGATTTCCTCATCGTGGGCTGAGGTTTGTCCCAGGAAGTTGAGGTGAGGAGTGCGACCCATCAAGACCACCTCCCAGACGGTGAAGGCGGGCGGGAGCGCGTTGGCCTGGGGTACCACGGCCAGCAAGCGGGCGCGCGCCAAAGCAGGCAAGGCGAGAAGATTCACGCCGTTGACATGCACGTTTCCCGTTTTCGCAGGGATGACCCCGCTGACTGCACGAATTAAAGTGGACTTGCCCGCGCCGTTTGGCCCAATCAGGCTGACAACTTCCCCTGCTTGCACCTCCAGCGAGACGTTTTCTAGGATATGCCGCAATCCATACCATACGCTTAGAGTTTTCACCTGTAGCACGGTTCCTCCTTACCAGTATCCTTGATGTTTTGCCCGACGCAATACCCACAGGAAGAATGGCGCGCCGAAGAGAGCCGTGATGACACCAACCGGTACTTCCTGAGGCGCCATAAGCAAGCGCGCCAACACGTCGGCCAGAAGTAACAGCGTTGTCCCGCCCAACATGGCCAGCGGCAACAAACGACGATAATCTGCGCCGAACCATAATCTAATCAGATGCGGTACGATGAGACCAACAAACCCGATAATGCCGGAGAAGGCTACAGCTGCTGCTGTGGAAAGCGAAGCAGCGAGGAGAATGATTATCCTGGCGCGTGTTACTGCCAATCCCATTTGCTGCGCTTGTTCGTCGCCGAACTGTAACAGATTCAGCGCGTGACCGCTCAGGAGCAAGACGGTCAACCCGACGGTGAGATAGGGCAGGAGAGTCAGGACCGGTTGCCAGCCAGCCTGCGCCGAACCACCCATCAACCAGCCAATCGCCCGGTGCAGCTCGCCCGTCGAGCGCAACATAAGGAACGAGGTCGATGCTGAGGCAAAGGAGGAAACTGCCACGCCGGCTAGAATCAGGTTCGTGGTTGGGATTGTCTGTCCAACTCGCGCGAGTAGGCCAACCAGCAACACGGCAACGAGCGCGCCGAAAAAAGCCGCCGCCGGTATAGCCAACAGGCCCCAGATGGTATAAGGCCACTTCATACTCATTGCCAGCACTGCTCCCAACCCTGCGCCGGAGGCGACGCCGATCAAGTAGGGATCTGCTAGCGGGTTGCGGAATAATCCTTGATAGGCTGCTCCGCTGCCGCCTAACGCCGCGCCGGTCAGCGCCGTCAGGACTGTGCGCGGTGCACGAATCGCAAACAGAATAACGGCAAACGTTTGCAATTCCTGCGGGAAAGGTTGACGTGTCGCCCAATGGTTCAAGACCCTCCATAAATCGGCTGGAGGAATAACCACGGAACCGAAGGCCATGGATAGGATCAGGGCCGCCATGGCGGACGCGCAGAGCAGGAGGAACGGAGAAGAGCGACGCATATGGTGGAAGGGAAGGCAGAAGGAAGAGGAGGGAACGATGCCGGATCGTAAAATTGTTGGAGGTGGTATTGGGAAAGGGCGCCGGGAAAAGAAGCGCATCTCGGCAACCCTTTCCCAAGGCTCTATCTTGCTACGGCTTCTTACGGCGCAACGTCTGGATGCAAAACTCGGAACAAAGCTTCCAGCGCGTCGACCAGACGTGGGCCAGGACGGCTGACAAGCGTATCATCGAAGGAGAAAACCTGACCGTTTTGCACCGCGCGCAGCGCATTCCATCCGGGGCGAGCGGCTACTTTCTCCGGCGTCTCGCCATAGAGCGCGCTGCCCAGCAGGATAATATCTGGGTTGAGGACGAGCAGTTCTTCTAGGCTGATTTGCGCCCATTCACTTGAGAGATTTCCGGCAACGTTAACGCCGCCCGCGCGAGCGATGAGCAGGTCTATGAAAGAGCCGGGGCCGGCCGTCCAGGGTTTGGCCGGATCGGTGGCGTCCAGTTCATAGTACACGCGCGGTCTTGTTTGCGCTTTGGCCACTTTGGCGTCCACCGCCGCGACACGCGTTTGTAGTTGTTCGATAAGCGCGCGGGCTTCCGGCTCGTGACCGGTCAGTTGCGCTACAGTGACAAGGTTGGCGTACATTTCCTCTAGGGTATGTGGATTGGGTAAAAGGTAAACGGTCAGCCCTAATTCTTCCAATTCGGCGACCAGTTCGGGCGGCGTGATTTCCGCGGCCAGCACCAGATCCGGTTGGAGGGCGATAATTGCCTCCAGACTAAACCCGCTCCAACCGCCTACCGTTGGTAGGGAGGAGACTGCTTCCGGATAATCGGAGGCCTCGTCGCGTCCTACCACCTGTGGGCCTGCACCCACGGCGAATAGAATCTCGGTGTTCGAAGGCGCCAGGGAAACCACGCGTTGCGCCGGATCGTTAAGCGTGACCGTGCGATTCAGACCATCGGTCAAGGTAATGGCAACGTTCGTTGCGGTGGGGGGCGTCGTGACCGATGGTGTGATCGTGGGCGTTACGATGGCCATTGGCGCCTGTGTGCAGCCAATCAAAGCCGCTGACAGGGACAACATAAGCAAAAGTTTGCGAATCATCTTCCATGCCTCCACAGGTTTTTTTTTCTCGTGCAGATAACCGGTTCGCCAGAACCGAAAAGCGAAAACCCCTGTCTTGCGCGACAGGGGAGGCGGGAGAGGCAATCCAACAGGCCGTTCCTCCACCTCCTTTCCGCGAGAGTGTGGGAGAACCGACCAGGGCGGGCGACCTGACTTGTCAATCGCGACGGCATAGACGCGACCGACTTACAGTTGCGGGACAGCGCCGGACTTACACCGGCTTCGCCTTTCAGCCTGCCCATCCGGGGGTAAAGGCACCCTGGCCGCTATTCAATTTGGCGCCATCGGCAAAAATGATGGTAAGGTTTATTCTATGCGCGAAAGGACAGCCTGTCAATGATAGCTGTTCCGGCAATTCTCGGTTTGGTTTTTTGACAGCTTCGAAAGGCTGTCTTGCAGTATCCGGATCGGAATGGCCACCGTTCGGTTGGCTTAACGATATGATCTCCAGAACGGTGAAAGCGGGTATCGAGACCAACGGCTTGTGAAGATTGTCACGACCAAAATGTGATTTAAAACCTCTGTTTCCGCTGGGACGATCAGGCTATGATTAGGAAAGGAGACGGATATTCATCACTTCCTCCTGGCTCATCATTGTCTCCTCCTTTGGTGACCGCCTTCGCAGAGCATCCTCTGCGGAGGCGTTTTTTTCGGAATGCGTTGGCGACCGTTGCCAAGAAGGAGAAGAGCAAGGAGAAGTATGGAATCTCACTTGATGAAAACTGGCCAACGATAATGGTCGTCAAGCCAAATGACTTCTTCACGTCCGATGGTCCAGTTCCAAATGTTAAAGCCGGGGAGTTCACATTCGGCCAGGGCAATCGAGGCGGGCGCGGATTGTGGAACAGGACAAACTTTGGGCGATTCTTGCGACCCGCGAGGCGGTCGATCCTGTCCCCCGATGGGCGCGTTGGGTCGCCCTGGCGTGGGACGACATTTGAAATCGAAGGTTCCTTTTCCGTCAGGCAAGCGGCACCAGGTAACGTCTGCCGACTCAACCGCTGGATACGTGAAGGCGTCTACGATGCGACCGATAGGGTGGAAAAGCCTCACCGAGTCGCCTCCGTTGCTCAGAAGGATTTTTGTTTGCGAGCCGAAGAAACGCACAATTTCTCCTGGCAAGAGAAGTTGCTCTGGCAAACTATAGGGTAATGAACCGTCTTCCTCATCGTCAAGTTTCCATCCTTTGAGAGAAACGGTCTCCGAACTGACGTTCATGAGTTCGATGTATTCATCTCCGGTGTTCAAGACTCCGTCGCCGTTCCAGTCTGCGCGTGGGAAAGGGAGAAACTCGTTGATGACGATTGCGGCTGGTAGCGGGGTAGGGGAGGCGGTAGGAGTGTGTGTGGGGGTAGTCGTTGGGGTGCGCGAAGGGGTAAAAGTGACAACTCCGGCGCAGAGGGTGAGCGGACTGGCTCTGTTTTGTGGTTGTGGAGGCGAAAGCAAGGCAAAATCGAGCGCATTGTTGTTGACATCATAGCAGCCTTGGCCAGCCGGTTGGCGGGCGTAGCTCCGGTCCACGTTCCCTGTCATTGGCGGCAGAGGAAGGCCTTCGTAGTACAACGTTTCGCTGCACATCCCAACGCGGTCCACGATGGTTCCCGCATTGCTCACTAGGGCAAGGCCGCCGTCGTCTGCGATTCCGGGGGAGAACGTTTGGTCGGCGCTTACGGCAAGGCTGATGCCAGAAGCAACTGCCAGAAAATGCTGGCCGGGTTTCAGAAGGACGCCGTTGCTGATGGTCAGCAGGGTGGTAACCGTTGAACCGCAGCCGCTTGATTTTTTGATGCTCCAGCCGCTGACGTCCACTGTGCCGCCGGTGGGATTGAAGATTTCCACGAACTCGTCGTTGCCTCCGTTAGGACCGCGCGTACGGAACTCGCTGATGACCAAGTGCAGGGGCGCCGGCGGAGTGTTCGTCGCGGTACGGGTTGGCGTGGAGGTTGGGGTAGGGGTGAAAGAGGGAGAGGGGGTAAACGTAGGGGTCTCGGTTAGAGTGGGAGTCTCGGTTGGTATGAGGGTTTCGGTAGGAATAGGGGTGGCTGGCCACTGGGAATTGAATTGCTTCGGTGTACCATTGATAGGATTGCCGTTGGCATCCTCGCCATTACGGATGATGCCGTTGTTAGACGCCCAAGCCGAAGGGGCATCTGGAACGAGGTCGCGGCGTTCCATGCTATAATAATCTGGAGCAGCCGATCCTGCCGGCCAGGAGCCGTCATCTGCATTAGCGGTGTCAATATCTCCGTTATCCGGCGCCTTTAGGCGCAACACTTCGCCGGCGTTGTTTAGGGCGCCTGAATAAATTTGATCGGCGGGGATGTTCGAAATGGTGTCATCGTCGGTGCGTTCGAGCAAATAGAATTCTCCTGCCCGAATGGTACCTGTGAGAGCAATGCTGGGAGACCCGTCGTCGGCCACAAGCCGCCAGCCTGTTAGGGCGATGTCCATCGGGCTCGGATTGTACAATTCGATCCACTCGTCATTCGCGCTGGCTGCCGTTCCACTCCAGGCAATTTCGCTGATGATGACGGAGAGAGGGGCATATGTTTGCCTCGGCGGCGCGGCGAGGGCGTGCGACAGTGTATGCTTGCTGACCGGTCTACTGACCAACCAGAAGCCGAGGGCAAGGATTGTACATCCTATTTGGAAAGAAGCACGCTTACTACGGATTGGCATCGGGTCCATCACCTTTGCCGAAGCACATCCATCTTCCCCTGATTGTACGCCAGAAACCGGCTTTCAGCGAGGTTCGATGATCAATTTGATCGCGGTGCGTGTGTTGCCGTCAATCTCGACATCCACGAACTGTGGCACGCAGACAACGTCAATGCCATCGTTCTTGAGGTAACCAATAGCCAGGACAAGCGCCTTGATGGCCTGGTTGACGGCGCCCGCGCCGATGGCTTGCACCTCGGCGCGCTTGTGTTCGCGGATGACTCCTGCGATTGCCCCGGCCACAGCGGATGTGCGGGAGGTGGCAGACACCTTAATCACGTTCATGGCGATCTCCCTTGAATCTGGCGAGTCGAAGTGGGGCTATACTATAACATTGTACAATGTTTCCGGTGGACATACAAGCGGGTTGGAAAACCGGTGAAACACCTTTCCTCTTCGTATAGAGCAAGAGGCCGTTCCTGGGCCGGTTTTTCGGAGTGTTGCCCAAAGACGGTCAAACATGCGACCTACCTGGAGAGGCTAGGCGCTTTACCTTCTTGCCTCCGCCGGATTGTCAACCATCAAGGGTGAGGGGGAGTTTTGGTGTGGACGTGGGAAGACGTTTTTCGGTCGTCACAGTCCGCTGGTTCTATCTCGCCAGTGGATATCGTCGTTCGGATGGGGAGTGCAATGGTGCAGCGTGGTTCTCAGGTGGGCAAGGCGACTATCTGTGCGCCGGCGGAGGCCTGACAAATATAGATTTCGGCTTTCACGCCAGTTTGCTCTTGGTAGCGCCTGGCAAGCGTCTGGGTGGACGATTGGACGACACTTTGCTCAACCAGATTCACGGTACAACCGCCGAAGCCGGCCCCTGTCAGTCGTGCGCCGTAGCAACCTGGCAGTGACTGGGCAATTTCGACCATGATGTCCAATTCGGGAATGGAAACCTCATACAAATCCCGTAGACTACGATGGCACGCGTTCATCAGGTTGCCGAAGGCGGCGATGTCGCCGTTTTCCAGCAAAGGGACCGCGCGACGACAACGTTCGATCTCCTCGACCACGTGTTGAGCGCGCTTTCCTATAAGGGGCGGCATGCGATGGCGCAGGCGATAGAACTCCTCCGTACTGACATCACGCAGCGAACGTATGTGCGGCAGATCGCCGCGCAGGATTTCTACTGCCTGTTCACACGCCCGACGGCGTTCATTGTAACCGCTGGCGCTGAGGCGACGGCGGACAGACGTATCCGCGACGACAATGGCGATCGTCGGCGGAAGAGGAAGGGCGCGCCATGCGAGCGAACGGCAATCGAGCCACAGTAGATGACCTGCCATGCCGCAGGCGGAGGCAAACTGATCCATGATTCCGCAATGGACGCCCACGTATTCGTTTTCCGCTTTTTGCGCCAGCAGAGCAAGGCGCATGGGAGGCAATGTCCAACCGCCCAGGGTCGCCCAGGCTACGGCGAACGCCATTTCTACCGATGCCGAGGAACTCAGACCGGCGCCGCGCGGCACGGTGGAACAAAACACTCCCTGCATCGGCGGCGTGGATAGCCCGGCCGATGCCAATGTCCAGGCCACGCCGGCCGGATAGCGTGCCCATTCCGATAACGGATCTCCCTGCGCATCTTCCTTATCGGCTATACTGCACAGCGTAAATGAGGTCTCTTCGCCGAAGTCTGCGGCGAGGATGGTGGAATACTTGGCCTCGGCCGGAGCGAACGCCAAATAGGTTGCTCGGTCTATGGCGGCGGGCAAAACGAAACCTTCGTTGTAATCCACGTGCTCCCCCAAAAGATTGACACGACCGGGCGCGATGGCAAGAAAGTGGGGCGCGTGATCGAATCGCTCCCGAAAATGTTGGATGATGGCGTTGCGCGGCGTCAAGCTTTCTCCTGAAGGGCGATGACTACCACGAGCGTTCTTCTAAAATGGCTACTTGATAGGGAGCAAGCTCCAGAAGATTCTCGACTTGGCGCCCCTGCAGATGGTCGAAGGCCGGGAAAGGCAGGGGAACAACGTGCCTTTCCAAGCTGTGATTGATGATGCAATATATTCGTTCCCCGTTTGCTCGGACGCGGCGGCGAATCTCGACCGGCGAGGGTGTAGACCAGGTACGAATCAGGCGCTCGCTCAGGATATAATCTACCAGTTGTTGCTGGGCGGCCGGATCAAGGTACGCGCCGACGAAGTACACCAGACCGGCTGCCGCGGACTTGACGGTAATGGCAACCTGATTGTCCAACCAAGTTGCGGGCGCTTCGTAGCGCGCCAGGACCCGTAACGAAGAATCTGTTCCAAGAATGCGCAGGCGTTCCGCCCAGATCTGCGCCTCGCCCTGCAGGAAATCGCCGCGCACAGGAACAGGGTGTTCCAGCGCGTAGAAGTCTTCCACTTCCACACCGGCCAGTTCTGCCAGCGGGCCGGGAGGACGCATGGGGAGGAGAGCATTGTGGCGATCTTTCATCCCTGTGCGGAGGGTTAACACCAAGCGCCCGCCGTTCTGCACAAAGGCCTTTAGCCGCTTCACGCGCACTTCGTCCAGGATAATCAGCGCCGGGGCAACAAGGAGCGAATAGCCATCGAGGGGTTCGTCTGCAGAAAGGATGTCGATATCCAGATTGCGCGTTGCCAGTGGGCGGTACCAGTGGTTCAAATAGGTGACATAGTCGAAACCTTGATGATGTCGCTGGGCCTCGATAGACCAACGGCTTTCGTAGCAGTGTAACAGGGCTACCTGCGCTTGCACGGAGGTGTCGGCGAACACGGGCGCGAGACGGCTAAATTCGTTCCCTATACGCTGCGCCTCGGCGTAAAACGGACGTGGTTGCCCAGACTGATCGAGCAGTGCCCCATGGTATTGCTCCTGTCCGCCGGCTGCCGATCGCCATTGCCAATAAAGCAGGGCGTCGGCGCCGTGGGCGACGGCGTGCCAGGCCATCACATAGGCCTCGCCAGGATGGAGTTCGTTGTTGATCGTTGACCAGTCAACATGGCCCGGCTGCGTCTCCATCAACCAGAAGTTCCTACGTTTGAAACCGCGCGTCAGGTCGTGCATCGCACCGCTGTAAAGGTAATCGTGATGCCCACTCCCGATGTACCAATCCCAGGAGGCCAGATCAAGAGCGCGACTGAGGACATAGTGATCGAACGCGCCAAACCAGCCCATAAAATTGTGCGTCGTCCAGATGCTCGAGGAAAGACTCGGTCGTAGTTCTTCGAGTTGGATCTGTTGGAAGCGAGCGTAGGAATGTGTGACGAAGCGCCTGAATTCCAACATCAGCGCCGGGTTGTGTGGGCCAATAGGAATGGGGATTTGGCGCCAGTCCGAATATGTCTGGCTCCAGTATGCGGTTGACCAACGCGCGTTCAGTTCGTCGAGCGTGCCGTACCGCTGACGTAAGAAATCTTGGAACTGCGCTCGGCAACGATCGCAGTAGCAAACGCGATTGTATTCGTTGTCGATCTGCCAGCCGACGACGTGAGGCGATTTGCCGAAACGTTGTGCCAGGGCGCGAACGATGCGACGCGCCGCCTCATGAAACTCCGGCGAATTGACGCAGTAATGGCAACGGTTGCCGAACTGTACTCGCTGCCCGTCTTCCTCTACCGCCAGGATTTCGGGATGAGCCTGTACCAACCAGGCCGGCGGTGCCGCCGTAGGCGTTCCCAAAACCGTTCGAATGTCGGCCTCGCCCAGCCGGGCGATAATGTCATCTAACCACTCGAAGTGGAACTTGCCGGCTGCCGGTTCCAATGTGGACCAGGCGAATTCGCCTAGGCGGACCACGTTCACGCCGGCCGCCTTCATCAAGCGGATGTCTTCTTGCCAGCGTTCCTTTGGCCAATGTTCAGGGTAGTAAGCGACACCGAAGTAAAGGGGTGACATCATCGAACATTACCGGGGACGAGCGAGTACTCGCGTAATTTTATCCTGTAAGGTGGGTCAGCAATATGCGGATTCCGAGGAGAATCAGGACGATGCCGCCAAAAATCTCAGCGCGCTTGCCGAATTGCTTGCCCAAGCGGTTCCCGATGTGTACGCCGGCCCAGGACATTAGGCCGGTAACGATGCCGATGACGAGCGCCGGCATCCAGATGCTCACCCCTAGCAAGGCAAGGCTCAGGCCGATGGCTAGGGCGTCCATGCTAACGGCTACGGAGAGCATCACGAGCGTCCAACCGCGCGACATGTCCTGCGCTTTCTCCTCGCCGTTTGGATTCAGGCCGGCGCGGATCATGCGCGCGCCGACGAACGCCAGCAATCCGAAGGCGAGCCAGTGATCGAAGTCGGTGATGAGATTCGCCACGGTCAGCCCGGCTAGCCAGCCGAGGATGGGCATGAGGCATTGAAACAGACCAAAATGGAAGGCCAGGCGGAAGACAGGGCGATGGCCGTTCGCGTGGGGCGAGGTGCCTGCTCCTAGAGAGACGGCGAAGGCATCCATAGCCATGCTTAAGGCAATGAGAAAAATATCAAAAAAGGACATTCTTTCCTCGTTGAGCGCCGGGTGGAAGTTGCCCCTTCCACAGGTGGAATCCTTCCAAGATAGACTTTCCGAGAAACTCGCGCAGGATGGAATCGTCGGGGACAAGGTCGGTCTCGATAGGCAGAAACCATTCGAGAAAGGCGAGTAAGCGCTTGGCTTCGATGTGTTCCGGCGCGTCGGGCGGGACTTGGAGTAAAAGTGGTTCGGCGAGCGGCTTGAGGGCCGAAAGTTCGTAGGCTAAGGCAGAGTTAAAGAAGACATCAGCGTTTTCCTGATAGGGGAAAATGTGCCGTTTCTCGCCGCGCGTCACGGCTTCCCAACGTGCGATGGTTTGTTGGGCCGTATAGCCTCGTTCGCGCGCGTCGCGTACGATGCGGCGCAGGAGACGCGTGTCGGTCGTCGAGACGCGGTTATGACGGTCGAGGTTCAGCTGAGTCAGGCAGGAGACGTAGATGCGCATGGCGCGGCTTGCCAGGCGTTGCGGTAACAAGCGTGGATTGAGGCCGTGGATTCCTTCCAGCAGGATCAGTTGTTCAGGATGCAGGCGGACATGCTCGCCGGTCTCGCGTTTGCCGGTTTTGAAGTTGTAGCGCGGCGCGCGTACCGTTTTACCATCGAGCAGGGCCTGCAACTGTTCGGCAAGCAGCGGCAAGTCCACAGCTTCCAAGGCCTCGAAGTCATATTGACCGTACTCGTCGCGGGGCGTTTGTTCGCGGTCTACGAAATAGTTGTCCAATTCGATTGCATAGGGGGAAATCCCTAGCACCAGCAGTTGGACTGCTAGCCGCCGCGTGAAGGTGGTCTTGCCGGAAGAGGATGGTCCGGCGATGAGTACGAGACGCGTGTCTCCCCGGCGCTCTGCAACCTGGCGAGCAATGGCCGCGACATGTTGCTCGTGGAGCGCCTCGGAAACCAGGATGACTTCGCGGGTACGGTGGCTTTGCAGGGCTTCGTTTAGAGCGCCAACCGAATCGATGCCCAAACGCTCTAGCCATTCGCCATATTGGCGAAACGCTGTCAGCAGTTTCGGATAGGTTGGCATGTCGAGCAGTTGCGTCGGCGCGCGGCGCCGCGGGAAACGTAGGATGAAGCCGTCTCCGGCCGGCTGTAAATCAAACCAACGCAGGTAACCGCTGGAGGGCACCATGTACCCGTGATGGTAATCCAGATAGTCGCCGAAGCGGTACACGGTGAGATAGGGTTTCTGGCGAAAGCGCAACAGGCGCACCTTATCCCAGGCCTGACGCGACTCAAAGTAAGCAATAGCTTGTTCAACGGGCACTTCCTCACGTTGGAAGGGCATGTCCTGCTTCACCCAGCGGTGCATCTGCGCGCAGAGCGCTTTCAACTCCTCGTTTTGCAGGGGCGGGCGTCCGCGTACCTGACAGAAATACCCGCCGGATGAGACGGAATAGTCAATGGTCAGCAGACTGTCGGGGTAGAGGTAGGCGAACGCGGCGCCGAGAAGAAAGGTCAACGAGCGGCGGTAAATCCGTGCTCCGTCCGCGTCGGCCATTGTCACCGGCGCGAGATGAACGTCCATTTCCAATGGAAAGGTCAATTCCCGTAGCTCGCCGTTGACGATCGCCCCCATCACGGGAGCCGGCAAGTCTTGTTCGATTGCCTTGAGAAAATCGCCTGCGCTGGCGCCGCGCGGACCGCGCAAAACGCGGCCATCGGGCAGATGAACTTCGATATCCGGGCGCGGCGCGGCGATTCGGATGGATGGTTTCATAGGGTGGAAGATAGGTGAGCAAGCAGTTTTTCTGGCTGGCGAGCGTACGTATGACGCGGAAGTTCTCCACGCGTCAGAGCCAGCAGGATGTCGGTCAGGAAGCGGTTGACCGGTGTATTCACGCCGACTTTTTCGCCGTAGCGCGCGACGGCGCCGTTGAGCCATTCGACCTCCAAGCGACCGCGACCGGAGTGAAGGTCAATATGGAAAGACGGCATTTTGCCGCCGCGACCACTGCCAACGGAGCGCCGTAGAAGCGGACGTGCGAGGCCTTCCGGCAGACGAACTGCCCACGCGAGCAAACGGACCGGCGTTTTGGGCAAGTTGACCACAGGCAACTTCAAGGCTTGCATCACGGCCAGCGCCTCGCGCAGCATGGCGATTTCCAGACGATATAACGCAGGGTGAGCGAAGATCTCGGCCGGCGTCATGTCGAGAATCGCGGAGGTCGCATTGGCCAGGAGGTTGGTGATCATCTTCGACCACTTCATCGCCGCGGCGTTCGCATATGGCCGGGCGTTCAGGCCGGCCGCGCGGAACGCGGCGAGCAGGCGTTGGGCGACAGGGTGCGTTGTCGCGATGCCGATGCCGCGTCTCCGTTCTAGGATCACATCGCCGGGGGCGCGGCGGCCAACAGCAGAAGTGACCACGCCGGCAATGACGCGTTCTTGCCCAAGGAGAGATGCGAGCGCGGATTCATTATCCACGCCATTGGAGAGGCTCAGCACGGGCGGCAAAGAGGCCGCATAAGGCCTCATCTGTTCCAGTGCGGCGGCAGTATCGAACGATTTGAGAGCGAAAATGGCTGCATCGAATGGCGCTTGCCCTAAGGCCTCCGCGAGCGAGGAGCAAACCGTAAAGGATGTAGGTGGAAGAACCGACAAATCGTCAGACGTGAATTGAAGACGCAGGCCGCGTTCGCGCAATCTATGAGCGACGTCCGCCTGTTCTAGAAAGACTACGCGATGATTCTGACGCGTCAGCGATCCGCCAATGTATGTTCCAATTGCGCCGGCGCCGAAAAGCAAGAAATTCATAACGGCTCTCCTTATCCCTCCTCGGCAGGTTGTTGGAAGGAAAGCAATCGCCAGGTGTGGCGATGTGGTTCGTAGCGCAACGAGGCAAACGCGGTGTTGCTGAATTGGAAACGCGGCCCCTGCGAATCGGCTTGCGGCGCGATTCCCAACATGGCATAGAGCGCCATGTTTAGGATGCCACCGTGCGCGACAATCAGGTAACGGCCAGGCGGACGGTCAAGCAGATTTTGAATGCCTTTCCCGGCGCGCAGGTACACTTCCCAACGGCTTTCCCCGGTGACGCCGACGCGCGTATAAGGGGTCGAGAAAGGAGGTGTGGGAGCAACCTGTGTGGCTTGCGTTTCGTGCAAACCGCCGATCATGCCGACGTGAATTTCCATCCAGGACGGGTCGAATTCTAGGGGGAGGCCCAGCGCCGCGCACAGGATTTCTGCGGTTTGACGGGCGCGCAATAGAGGGCTGGCGATGCAAAGGTCGAAGGCGCGGCCTTCTGCTTGCCAGCGTTCCGCCAAGGCGCGCGCCTGCGTTACGCCGCGTTCGGTGAGAGGAAAATCCATTTGGCCCTGATGGATGTCTTCTGCATTTCCAACCGATTCGCCATGCCGGACTAAAGTGACGAAGTAGGTAGATTTGGCGTTCATGGATGAGAATTGTACCATTACTCGTTTCCTTGCCGGGGGGAGGAGAGACCGATCGCCTCGCAAATCTTCAGGGTGGGGCGCGAGCGATTCAAGGTGTAGAAGTGGATGCCGATTGCCTTGCGGTCGTACAGATCAAAGACCTGACGGGTGGCCCAGTGAATGCCTATCTTTTCTACTTCCGCATCGCTGGCAGCGCGCAGAACTGCGCGCAGGAGAGGGGCCGGAATGTTGGCTCCGGCGGCCAATTCGGCCATGCGCATCAGTCCCTTGCGACTGGTAATCGGCATAATGCCGGCCAGAATGGGCGCCCGAATGCCCATGATTTCACAGCGTTCGCAGAAATCGTAGAATACGTGGTTGTCGAAGAAGAGCTGGGTACAGATATAATCCGCGCCAGCCTCGACTTTTGCTTTCAGATATTCGAGTTCTTTGAGGCGGTTGCGCGTCTCCGGATGGCCCTCCGGAAAGCCTGCCACGCCGATTCCTAGCCGAGGGAAGTGCTTTTTGATGAAGGCGACTAGTTCGGCGGCGTAGCGAAAGCCGTTGGCCGGAGGGGTGTAATCCGCTTGGTCGCGCGGGGGATCGCCGCGCAATGCCATGACGTTCTCGATGCCGCCGGCGACATATTCCTCGAGGAGGCGGTAGATGTCGTCGCGCGTTGCTCCGATGGTGGTCAGGTGGGCGACGACCGTCAAGCGCGTTTCCCTTTGCAACCGAATCACCAGCTCACGCGTCAGCTCGCGTGTGGAACCGCCCGCACCGTAGGTCACGCTGACGAAAGACGGCGAGAGCGGGGTCAGTTCGCGGATGGACTCGAACAGCGTCTGCGCGGCTTCCTCGGTTTTTGGCGGGAAAAACTCGAAACTAACGTGAGGCCCGGGGCGTTCCAGAATCTCGGCGATGTGCATGCTGACTCCGAAGGGAACGGGATGAAAGGGAGGAAGTTGGAAGCGATTATACTGCTTTCTGCCCGGCAGCACCGTCCTTTCTGCTATACTTGTTCTGAGTTTCTTGCTGTTCTGGGTATGAGTATGGCTCTTGATATCTCCCGTGTTCAGGCCCTCTGTTTTGATGTAGATGGCACTCTGAGTGATACAGACGATATGATGGTAAGCCATTTGGCGCGCTGGCTGAAGCCTCTTCGTTTCTTTTTCCCGTGCCAGGATCCGGTCCGTTTGGCGCGCCGGCTAGTCATGGCGAGCGAAGCGCCGGCCAACCTCCTCATTGGCCTTCTCGATCGGGCAGGCCTCGATGATGAGATCATTGCTCTGGTCGACCGCCTGGCGCGTTTCTCCCAAAAGACCAGACACTTCTTCCTGATTGCCGGGGTGAGAGAGATGCTGGCAGGGCTGGCAGGGCGTTACCCGCTGGCGGTAGTTAGCGCGCGCGACGAACGGACGACGAGACTGTTTCTCGAACAGTTCGATTTGCTTCCTTTCTTTCGTTGTGTGGCGACGGCTGTCACGTGCCAACATACCAAACCGTACCCGGATCCTATCCTGTGGGCGGCCGCGCAGATGGGGGTATCGCCAACAGCTTGCCTGATGATCGGGGATACGACGGTGGACATTCGCGCGGGGAAGGCTGCCGGTGCGCAGACGGTGGGTGTCTTATGCGGCTTTGGCGAACGCGCCGAACTAGAGCGTTGCGGTGCCGATTTGATTCTCGAAACTACGCCGCAATTGTTGTCCGTCCTTCTCTGAGAAAGCAGGTTTATGGGGGAAAGATGCAACGATAGTTCCTTCTGAAACGTATATCTGAGGAACCATGTTCTGGGGCCTGCTCTTTGGCAGGAAATAACGATCAGGCGTGGATTCGTGAGCGAATGTAGAGGAGGTCGCGATGTTTCGTAGGATAGGTATTCTTTGTGCAGTGCTCTTGGTGACGATGCTTGCCTGTCGTGTGCAGGTCAATTTCCCGGTTGCTCCCACGGTTGGCCCGCCGACGACAGAAGAGATTCACGTCCCTGCGCCACAGGCGGAATCGATTCGCCTCACCTTGCAATTCGGCGCCGGCCGTCTCTCCCTGCGCCCCGGTGCGAAGAATCTGGTGGATGGCGAGGCCAGGTACAACCTGGACTGGCTCAAGCCGGAAGTCATGGTCAGCGGCGGCGACGTGGTTCTTAAACACGGGAGTCAAACTCGGCGTTTCCTCTGGCGTTGGGGAGATGTTCATAACGAATGGAATCTGCAGCTTGGGGAGATGCCGCTGGATGTGACGATTGAAGCCGGAGCCTACCAGGCAGAGTATGAGTTCGGCGGGCTGAACCTGACGAATCTGACGATTCGCGATGGGGCTTCCACGGTCAAGGCGCGGTTCTCTCAACCGAATGCAGCGGAGATGAGGGCCCTGCGTTATGAAACGGGCGCCTCGAACGTGACGTTGACGGGTCTGGCGAACGCGAACTTTTCCTTGCTGGAGTTCAACGGTGGGGCCGGCAATTATAGCTTCGAGTTTGGCGGTGAACTGCGGCGTCCGGCCAGCGTGCATATCGCGGTCGGTGTGAGCAATGTGATGCTGGTCATCCCGCCGGAGTTGGCTGCGCAGGTCACGGTGGAGGGAGTGGGAAATGTCAGCGTGCCGAGCGGCTGGATACAGAGCGGCAACGTATATACTCAAGCAGGAGAGGGATCGCCGTTGACCATCGTCGTTGAGATGGGCGCGGGCAACCTGACGATCCTGGCGTCCATACCCTGAGGCGACCGTCGGAGGGTAAGACACATCTGGGGCCTGCCGGCGGCACAACCGGCAGGCTTGAATTTAAAGAGGTACTTGACTTTAACCGTCGGGTATGCCATAATGAAATCGGTTTCTGTAACCGATTACAATAAACACAAGCGTTCATGGTCAAGCGTTCGCAAGCAATCACGATTCGCGATGTGGCTCGTCAGGCAGGGGTTTCCGCGGCGACTGTCAGCCGTTATCTCAATCGTTCGGCGGTGGTTGCTCCTGAGACGGGCGAGCGCATCCAACAGGTTATGCGCATTCTGGAGTATTCGCCTCGCCTGGCGGCGCGTTCGTTGGCCACGCGCAAGACCTTTACTATTGGAATCATCTCCAATGCGATTAATTATGCCTTCTTTGGCCCCTTGCTATGGGGGATGGAGGAGGAACTCCGCGAGCAGGAGTACCGTTTGTTAATGGCCACTTATTCTGCGGAGAAGGATGGGGAAAACGTGCCCTTGGGGCCCCAGAATACGGATGGCGTCGTGATCTTTGCCCACACGCTTTGCGACGACTATCTGGCGGAATGGGATAAGGCCGGTTTCCCCTGTGTGTTGATCTACCGTACGCCGCCGGCCGATCTCCATATGCCTTGCGTAAAGGTAGAGAATCAAGGATCGGCGCGCGCGCTGACGGAGCATTTGATTGAGGCGCATGGCAAACGTTGTATTGCCTTCATTCAAGCTCCTGATTACCGGCAGGATGGTTTGCTGCGCGAGGCGGGGTATCGCGAGGCGCTGCGAAGCCATGGTTTGCCTTACGATGCACGGCTTGTGTTAGAAGGGAAGTATCGTCGTGAACAGGCCTACCCGGTGATTCGCGATTTTCTTGCCGGTATCTTGCCTTCCTGTGACGCAATCTTTGCCAGTGATGATGACTTAGCGCTCACGGTACTCGGCGCGCTCTATCAGCTAGGGGCGGCCGTGCCAGGGCAAGTGGCCGTGGTTGGCTTCGATGATCAACGTTTCGCGGCCTCGCTTGTCCCGCCGCTGACGACCGTCCGCGCCGCGACGGAGATGGTTGGGCGTGTGGCCGCGCGACAGGTGCTGCGCCTGATTCGAGGCGAAGAGGTGGAGAGAGAAATCGTTCTGCCTACGGGCCTTGTCATTCGTCGTTCCTGCGGTTGCCCAGGGCGGAACGTGCGTAAAGAGTTATCAGGCCAATAAGGAGCAGACAACCGGTGTTGCCTATTCTTTTCCCCGATTTCTTGCCGCGAAGGGCTTGCAATTTTTTTACGTGTTGGATATAATAATAAACCGAAAGGAGGTGATTGTTTGGGAGAAGCCACTTGCTGATATACGCTCACTGTTCGTTGTTCGTTTCTTACCCAAATCGAGATGAAGTTCGAGTTCAAGAGGAGAAGAAAGTACTATGAAAAAGACGCTGTTCGTCCTTGCTGGTGTGTTGGTTGTAGCCTCCATGCTACTTGCGGCCTGTGCCCCGAAGGCTCCGGCCACCGAGGCTCCGGTCACCGAGCCTACGGCCACCGAGGCTCCGGCCATCGAGGCTCCGGCGGAGAAGGTGCAGATTCGCTGGTTCGTCGGTCTTGGCACCGGCACCAACGCGGATCAGATCGCTGTCCAGGAAGAGGTCGTGGCTGACTTCAACGCCTCGCAGGACAAGATCGAACTGGTGTTGGAGGTTGTGCCCTACGACGCGGCCCGCGATACCCTCTCCACCCAGATTGCTGCTGGCAACGGCCCCGATATCGTTGGCCCGGTGGGTTGGGGCGGCACCAACTTCTTCTACGGTCAGTGGCTTGACCTGGAGCCGCTCATCAAGGAGACCGGCTACGACATCAACCAATTCGATCCGGCGCTGGTTGCCGCGCAGGTGACCACCGAGGGTCAGCTGGGTCTGCCGTTCGCGGTCTTCCCGGCAGCGGTGTACTATGTGCCGAAGATGTTCGATGAGGCCGGCCTGAACTATCCGCCCGCCAAGTACGGCGAGAAGTACGTCATGCCGGATGGCACCGAGAAGCCGTGGGATTGGAACACGGTGGCGGAAGTCGCCCGTCTGCTCACGCTCGATGCCAACGGCAAGAACGCGACCGAGGCTGGCTTCGATCGCAACAGCATCGTGCAGGTCGGTTATGTGCCGCAGTGGCAGCATGCCATGCATATGGCCGGCTTCTGGGGTGCGGGCGCGGCGGAATACTTTGACGCCGACTACAACGCCATTATCCCCGCAGAGGCCAAGCAGGCGTGGGAGTTCTACTTCAACGGCATCTGGGGCGCACAACCTTTCATCGCCAGCGGCGCGCTGGCCGGCAGCCCTGAATTCGGCGGCGGCAATGTCTTCAACAGCGGCAAGGCGGCGATGGCTGTGACCCACTTCTGGTATACCTGCTGTCTGGCCGACTTCAAGAACGCCGGCCATGAATTCCAGCTGGGCGTCTTGCCTGCCAACCCGAAAGACGGTAAGGTGTATGGCCGCGTGGATGCCGATACCTTCCGCGTCTGGAAGGGCACCAAGCACCCGAAGGAAGCCTTTGAGGTCCTGGCCTACCTGGTTGGTCCGGCGGTGAAGAAGCTGGCACCCGTCTACGGTGCGTTCCCTGCTCGTCCAGAGGATCAGCAACCGTTCCTGGATGCCAAGTCGGCGCAGTATCCGTTCGTCACCTCTTGGCAGCCGTTGGTGGATGGCCTGGCCTATCCGGATATTCCGAGTGCCGAGGGCTGGATGCCGAACCTGAACGAGGCCTGGAACCGCATCGGCGCCTTTGGCGACCTGATGGCGAACGATGGTTCCATTGATCTTGCCGCTGAGATTGAGAAACTCAAGCAAGATCTGCAGGTCATCTTCCAGAAGGCCAAGCAGTAAATTCGCTGAGTTCGAGGGGGTGGGCTGGGCCTCGTGTGGGCTAGCCCACCCTACTTTCATTCGCCAGTCTCCGTGGAAGGAGTCTTGAAGTTATGGAACAACTCTTGACGTTTCGTTTCCGCAGAGTCTCCTTGCGTAAGTTGACCGCCAAAGAGCGGCGTGAGATGAAGCAAGGATTAACCTTCATCAGCCCCTGGATTGTCGGTTTTCTGGTATTTACTTTCTTGCCGATGTTGGCGACCTTTGTTTTCACCTTTCTCGATATGCGTATTACGGAAGGCGTATTCAACCCGGTGCGCTTCGTCGGGCTGAGTAACTACAAGACTCTTTTCCAGGACATGACGATCTGGCGCGTCCCTTCGTTACGAGTCATCTGGACGCAACCAATCGTTGTGGATGGCGAACCCAGACAAATTTTTGCTCCACAAATCAAAATGGATCCGCCGGGCGCCATGTTGGTAACGATTATCTTTGGCCTGTACGCCCTCCCGGTGGGTATTCTTTTGCCATTGGCTCTGGCGTTGTTATTGAACAGCAAGTACTTGAAAGGACAGGCAATCTTTCGCTCGTTGTTTTATATGCCTTACGTGATTCCGTTCGTGGCTGCGGTTTTTCTTTGGGGTGGCATGTTGAACCCGGAAACGGGTTGGATTAATCGTTTCCTGATGTGGCTAGGAGTGCCCAAGGCAGCCCTTCCGCAGTGGGCGAACGATGTGTTCTGGGTATATCCAACCTACGTGATCATGGGGATTTGGGGTATCGGCAATGCCATGCTGATTATGTTGGCGGGCTTGCAGAATGTTCCTACAGAACTTTATGATGCGGCCAAAGTGGATGGCGCTGGTGCCTGGGCTACGTTCCGGAAGGTGACGTGGCCGATGATCTCGCCGGTAGTATTCTACAACCTCATCTTGAGCGTGGTAGGACTGTTTCAATACTTTCTTGTGCCACTGGTAGTCAACCAGGGTACAGGACGCCCGGGCGGCGCAACATATTTTTACAACTTGCATCTGTACAAAACTTTCTTCCTGTTCCAGAACATGTCCTATGGCGCGACCATGGCCTGGGTATTGTTCCTGGTTATTCTGATTGTGACGATTATCCTGTTTGGTACGGCCAAGAAATGGGTTTACTATGCGGCAGAGAGCACTTAATACTTTGAGGAGGCTTAGATCAACAAGATGAAAAGAACGACGATCGGTAAGGTAAAGTATCGTTTGAATGTTGCTCTGGTGACCGGTGTAACGCTGGCCTGCCTGGTGGTTTTTCTCATGCCGTTCCTGTTCATGATCTTTACCTCCCTGAAGACACAGGGGCAAATCTCCGAACTTGGTTCGCCAATCTGGCCGGCGAAAGCGCCGAAATTTTCCTATAACGGCAAGGAATTGGATGTTTACACGGTGATCTTCCCCGATGGCAGCAAGCGGGATATGGCTGCCTTGAAGCAGACGAGGACCTATACGGATTTCATTGATGTTACGGAGAATCCGGAATATACAGCGGATAATCCTTATCGGTGGCAGGGATATTATGGCTCGTTACGGCGGCCATGGAAGTTTTCTCCTACCTGGGAAAACTACAAGATCGTTTGGGAGACTATCAACTACCCTCGCCTGCTGTGGAACACGATGTTCTATGCCATCATGACGAACGTCGGCGTTTTGCTCTCCTGTACGCTGGTGGCGTTTGGTTTTTCGCGTTTCCGCTTTCCGGGACGAGATCTCCTTTTCATCTTGTTGATTTCGACCATGTTCCTGCCCGGCACAGTGACTCTGATTCCGACTTACACCTTCTTCCAGCGCATTGGTTGGGTAGGCACGTGGTTGCCGCTCATCGTGCCTTCGTTCTTTGCTAACCCCTACGATGCGTTTCTTATGCGGCAATACTTCTTGACCCTGCCGCGTGAACTAGATGAAGCGGCGATGATTGACGGCGCGGGGCCGCTGCGCATCCTGTGGTCGGTCATCTTGCCCCAGTCCTGGGCGGTAGTTGTCGCGGTGACTGTGTTCCATATTGTCTGGGCGTGGAATGACTATTTTGGTCCGTTGATTTACCTTTCTACCAAACGGGAATTGCAACCGATTTCGGTCGCGCTTTCTATGTTCAACGGAATTTACGGGTCGAAGCCATATCTGATTCAGGCAGGTTCGTTGATGGCCCTGATCCTGCCGGTACTTCTCTTCTTCGTCGCCCAGCGGTTCTTTGTGCAGGGCATTGTCATCACGGGCGTCGAGAAGTAGCCGACCTGCCTCTGACCTTTGTCTTCCTTGCCACGCATCCGGCAAATGGGTGCGTGGCATATCTGTCCGAAGGAGAAACCACATGAAAGTAGCGGTGATCGGTGGTGGTTCGACGTATACCCCGGAACTGATCAATGGGTTTCTGGAGCGAGTTGATCGATTCCCGTTGCGAGAGCTTTGGTTGATGGATGTAGACGCGAGGCGGTTGGGAATCGTCGGCGGCTTCGCGCGGCGCATGGTCGAACATAGGAAGGCGCCTTTCCGAGTTGTGTTGACCGGAGACCGGCGCGCAGCCATCGAGGGGGCATCCTATGTCATCACACAACTACGCGTGGGGCAAATGGAAGCGCGCCGGCGCGATGAGTACCTGGGGAAACGGCACGGCCTAATTGGACAGGAGACGACCGGCGTCGGCGGCATGGCGAAGGCATTGCGCACAATTCCAGTCCTCCTGGAAATCGCCGCGGACCTGCGCGCCTGGGCAGCACCCGGCGCCATGCTTGTAAACTTTACCAATCCGGCCGGACTGGTGACGCAGGCGTTGGTCAAGTATGCGCCGCAGGTCCCTTCCGTGGGAGTGTGCAATGTGCCAATCACGGCCAAGATGATGCTCTTGCATGAGTGGGAGCAGTTAACCGGTGTGAAGGTGGACCCCGCGCGCGCCGAACTCAAGACGCTCGGCTTGAACCACCTGTCTTGGCATCGCGGCTTTGCGATTGATGGTGAGGACGTGTGGCCGCGCATCTTGGAGGGCTTCCTTGCCCGACTCAAGACTCAGGAACACCCTGAGTGGGAGCCGCGTTTGGTTGAAACCCTGCGGATGATTCCGAATTATTACTTGCAGTACTACTATCATACCGATAAGAAACTGGCAGCGCAGGAGAAATGGCCGCCCTCGCGCGCGGACGAGGTCATTGAGGTGGAAGAAAACCTGCTGCGCGAATATGCAGACCCGAACCTGAGAGAGCCACCGGCAGACTTAATGAAACGCGGCGGGGCTTACTACTCGACGGTCGCTACTCAATTGCTCAACGCCCATTACAACGACTTGGGCGAGACGCATGTGGTCAATACGCGCAACAATGGTGCAGTGAAAGAGTGGCCGGCCGATTGGGTGCTGGAATTACCAGCTCGCGTCAGCCGTAAAGGCATTGAACCTCTACCGGCAGAACCGCTGCCTCCGGTATGCTTTGGGCTGCTGGCACAGGTCAAGGCGTATGAATTGTTAACGGTGGAAGCCGCCGTGCATGGCGATCGCGAAGCGGCCTACCAGGCGCTCCTTGTCCATCCTCTTGGGCCGAAGGCCGATCGCGTCCAAGCGGTGTTGGAGGATATGCTCGAAACTCACCGTGAGTATTTGCCCCAGTTTTGGAAATGAGGCGAAAATGGCCTTGCAGGAGCGGACAGCCATGTCCGCTCTTTTTTTGTTCTTGCTCTCGGTTCTCGCGGTTACGACCAGACGCTGTGGCGGACGTCGAATTTGTGGAACTCGCCGCTTGGCGTTTCCCACGCGACGCGTATCTCGTCCACGCGTGCGGCGCGCGGGCCTTGCCGAACTGCCTCCACGAAGCGTTCGAGCGCGTCCCGCCGGCCTTCTGCGACGGTTTCCACGCTATTGTAACCGACGTTGCGAACCCAGCCGGTCAGGCCCAGAAGATACCCTTGCTGTTGTACGAAGGCACGAAACCCCACTCCCTGCACGCGCCCGTTGACCCAGATGTGCACGCGTTGTATGTCAGATGTCTTGCTCTCGCTCATGCTTCCTCCTTGCCGTGGCGTAACTCCATCCCCACACCGGAATGGAAAGGATGATCAACAAGAGTATGAGGTAGGGCAAGATATGTTGCCCCGCGGCGAGAAGAGCGTTTGAGTCGAGGGTTGCTTGGCGCCAACGACGATCGAGCTGAGTCAAAGACAAGCCGAAGATGTGGCGAGCGCCTTGTTCACAGTCCATGCCGTCTGCATAGGCCACCACGAGATGGAACAGCGCGGGCGGACCGTAGGTATGGTAAAGGTAACGTGTGAAGGAATCCGCTTCGGCGTAGGCCAGATAGGCGCGGCCTGCGTCGCTGGGGAAAGCATAGCACAAGTCGCTAATATCCAACAGTAGGCCGTTTTGCGCGGCTGCTTTCAATGCTGTGCGGTAGTCCGGATTGGGATAGATTTCTGTAAGCGAAGCGATGCCTTCCCGCAACCAGATGGGTAGACGTTCATAGGCGGCTCCAGCGCGCTGATAGAGCACGATGTGCGCCAGCTCATGGGGAATCTGGCGCTCCATCTCCAATTTGGCGGCGGGATCAGGAGCAATGGCTACGAGCGCCACGCCCAGGTCGGGGCTGGCTTGCCCGCTGGCCCAGGCCGGTCCTCCCAGCGCGAGGGCGTTCTTTAAATCTACGGCTGAAGCATAGATATATAGATCGATGGGCGGACTTTTCTGGTAGGGGAGAATCTCGCTTACTTTTTGCAAGCCGACATGGGCTATATCGAAGGCCGCTTGCCCAAAGTCCAGATCGCCGGCGTACCAGTGGACGCGCACCCATTCGTCTTCCAGAATCTGCCAGGGGAAGCGGTTGTCTATGTATGCGAACGAGCGGCGGGGGCTGGTGTATACCTCGCCGTTTGTCAAGGTAATGCGGTACCAGAAGTATACCGGGGCAAAAGGACGCAATGTGCCAGTGGCGGCTGGATGTTGATAAACCAGGCGCCCGTCAGCAGAAAGGGTTGGTCTGACCAGGTGTGTATTCGTCTCGCCGGCGGATTGGAAGAGCAACCAGGCTTCTTGCATAGGGACGGCGGCGCGGATGCGAGCGGAGAACGTCACATGACTGCCGAACAGATAGGAGACCTGCACCTCGCTGACTTCCACCACGCTTTGCGCCCTTGCGGGAGCGGGCGAGGCCAACAGAAAAGAGGTTGTCAGAAAGAGCGCCGCGGCGAGGGGGGGACAGCGGCGTCCCTTTCTTGCTGGTTCCCTCTTGCGCGGGGAGAGAGGAAAAGAAGAATGACCAGATTTACTCTGCTCGTGAGGGTACGCTGTGCTGTCATTGGCGTTCAGGTGGCTCAATCGTTTCATTTTCCCAAAAAGACCAGGAGCGGCGTTAGCGTCAATGGACTGAGCAAGGTGGAAACAAAGACGATAGCCGTCACCAACGGCGGATCGATATCATATTCGCTGGCTAACACGGTGTTCATCACCGCGGAAGGGACACCTGCCTCTATGACGCCGGCCTGACGAGCGGCAGTTGGCAGGCGAAAGAGATCGGCCAGTCCCAGTCCGATGAGCGGCCCCGCCAGGAGACGGAGGACAACGCTCAGGATGATCGCGCCGGTGTCCCGATTCCAGCTCGCGCGTCCAAGTTCTAGGCCGAGCAGGACCAACATGGTGGGGATAGTAGCGTCGGAAAGCAGAGTGACTGTACGCAATAAGGGCATTGGCAGCGTCCAGCGAAAGTGCAGGGCGAGCAAAGCCAGGAGAATACCGTAGGTTGCCGGAACTTTCAGCAGACCGAGCAGGGCGTCTTTTGGCTTGAGGTGTCCGAGCGAAGCGATGAACACGCCCAACGTGTTGGTCAACAGCGAGCTGGTCACAAAGTAAACGCCGGCGTAGGTCAAGGCTTCTGAGCCAAAGGCAAACGACACGAGAGGGAGACCGTAGTTGCCGGTATTCGAGAGCATGGTTGTCATCACGACCACGGTCAAGACGGAGCGTTCCAGACGAAACAGGCGACCGGCAAGGTACGCAAGTCCGCCCACGCTGAGAATAGTCGCGGCTGAAAAGCCCATCATCTGGGCGAGCCGTTCCAGCGGAAGGGCGTTTTCGGTAAGCAAGCGGAACACCAGGATGGGAATGAGTAGGTAAAAGATTAACCGACCAAAGGAGCGCCCGTCCAAATGGAAGATTTTACCGAGTATGTACCCCGCGCTGCTGATCAGCAGGATGGGAAGCAGGTTGTTGGCAAAGACAGAGAGCAGTTGATTCACGGTGAGAGGGGACTTGGAGTAGAAGGAAGCATGGCGCCTTTATCAGTTCTGACGCGCCTGGAGGTTTGTGTCTTCGTTCTCTTCCGGTTCGAAGGAGAACATGCCGAACGGAAGGAGGCTCTGGGTAAAAGCAAGGTTGTCCAGGGCTTCTTCGAGAAAACCGGCTTCGTCTTCGTCTTCTTCGGCCTCGAGAAGCTCCAGCAATCGTTCCTCGATGCCGGGGCCACCGATTTTCGAGAGTGCCCAGACAATCTCGCGGCGGATATCAGGGTTTTCCTCGTCCTCGAGGGCGTCAAGCAACGGAACGCGGGCCGAGGCGAGCTCCAGTTCGCCGGCGGCGCGAATGGCCTCCAGGCGAATGTCATCGTTGCTGGAATGCAGGTTAGCCAGCACCAGTTTCTCCCAGCGTTCATCGCCTGAACGCCCCATAGCGAATAGGGCACTGACTTTCCAATCAGGGCTTTGGCGGGCATACGCGGTTTCGATGAGGTCCGGAACTTCCGGGCGCGAGGAAGCCCCCAGCGCTTCGAGCGCGCGGCGACGCACTTGCACTTCGTTGGTCTGTTCGTTGATGGCTTTCAACAGGCGCTCCTCGACCTGATGAAGCAACGCGGGACCGATGGCCTCCAGTTCTCCAAGGTAGATGAATTGTCCTAGTGCCGTGGCGGCTGTTGCTCGCACTTGACTATCGGGATCTTGTTCCAAAAGTTCAACGAAGATGGGGATCAAATCGGTATCGGTGCATTCCCAGAGCAAACGGATAGCGGAGGCGCGCACGTAGGGGTCGGAATCACGTAGCAGCAGTCTGGCTAAGACATCAAAGGACACCAGGGTATCGGCTTCGGCCAAGAGTTCCAGGTCTTCCAGCAAGGCGCGCTTCCGATGGGTGGTCACTTGAGGCCAGGTGACAATAAGGGCCTGGAGATTTTCCGGCATCAGATCGGAAAAATGGTGCAGGTAGCGAGCCGGGAATGGACGGCTTTCGTCGCACAGCGCCTCGAGAACAGTTTGAAAAGGTACAGGCTGAGACATGTGTTTACCTCAGAGCAAGAACATCCTGGAACGAAACGAGTATCATCAAGCCCAAAAGCAAGAGAAACGTAGTTGCCACCAGTGCTGTTTCGACTTTTGGATTCAATCTTCGACGGAAGATCAACTCCGGCAAAGCCAGCACCACGCGTCCGCCATCGAGGGCTGGAACAGGCAACAGGTTGAGCAGGGCAAGTGTGACGGTGATGTTCGTCAGAAACGAAAGCGTATGCACGATACGAAGGGCGCCGGAAATTGGGGCCAGTTCGCGCATTCCCACGTAGATTCGTCCCATGCCGATCGGTCCGATCACTTCGGCGCTGGAGGAGGGTAGCTGGCCGGTTAGCAGTTGGCTAGTAAGCATGATGAGCGTCTTGACGTGCAAATAGGTAAAGCGAAAGCCATAGCCAATGGCTTTCCAGAAGCCCACGCGGCGGGTGGGAACGCCGAGTTGGATGCCGATCGCGCCCGCTTGCAGGCTTCGACTGCTGAGCGGAATCAGCGTGACAGCGGCGACGTCGTTGCCGCGCTGATACTCGATTGTCACGGGTTGATCGAGGTGCCGGTAGATGATGTCGCGTGCCTGCTCGACGCTGTGCGTTGCTTCGCCGTTAATGCACAAGAGGATATCTCCTGCTTGCAGGCCGGCGTAATAGGCCGGTGAATCGGGGAGCACGCCTTTGATTTCCACCTGATTGGAGCGTTGGGGATCGGCCTCTCCCATCAGCCCGATCATGACTGCGTAGGCGGCAACGGCGAGCAACAAGTTTGCCAGTGGTCCTCCCAGCGCGACGCCAATGCGCGCGAGCGGCTTTGCTGTGGCCAGTCCGCCGGCTACGCTTGGGTCGTTCTCGCCTTTCGGGCGCACGAATCCGCCCAGGAGAATCCAGTTGAGGGTAAATTCCGTGCCACCCGAGCGGAATAGCCGGAGGAGCCGTGGCGGAAAACCGATGCCGAACTCTTCCACTTCTATCCTGAATATGCGGCAGGCGAGAAAATGGCCAAGTTCATGGGTAATGATCAGGATCGTTAGCGCCAGTACGAATTCGAGAACGTATTGAAGAGTCATGTCTCCCATTATAAACGATTAAAGAAGACGCGCGCCTTCGCCGGGGCCACTCTCCACCACCTCTTGCACGCCTTCGAGACCCTCGAGCAACGCGCGCACGGCGCTGCGCTCAGACTCGGGGCATAGGATATGAACGTTTGGCCCGGCGTCGATCGTATAGCAGACGGCTATGCCGCGCGCGCGTGCGCCGCGTACGGTCTGCATGACGGCAATGGTAGCCGGTTGCCAGTAGAGCAGGGGCGGCGCGGAAGTCATCATAACGGCGTGCATCATATCGGAATCGAGTTCGGCGACGGCGGCCAGCGCCTCGAAATCGCGCGTCAAAATAGCGCGCCGGCACAGGTCGAGGCGGCGCGGCGCATCGGCCAGGCGTGCTGCCTGCAGGGGGCTACTTGGCGCAAGGGCGTGCCCTTGGAGGGAGCCAACGGCTTTATGCTCGGCGCTGACGATGGCAATCAAGTCCACCAATGCCCAGTGTTCAGGCGGGGCGATGGAGACCGCGTAGGAATCGGCGTCGCTCGCGCCGGCGTACCATTCGACGAAGCCGCTCGGCACGGAACGACAGGCGGAACCAGAGCCGCGACGCGCCAATCGTGAGAGCGCGATCGAATCCAGTTCCAGGCCGGCCGCGCGCGTCGCGGCCAGCGTCAGCGCGGCGAAGGCAGAAGCGGAGGAGGCTAAGCCGGCGCCTGAAGGAAAATTGCTTTCGCTGAGCATGTTGGCTCGCGCATTCAGACCGCTTTGTTGGCGTATTAAATCGAGGAAGGCTGAAACACGTTGGAGCGTTGCCCCACCGGTTGCCTCGCCGTTGATAATCAAGTGGTCTTCGCCCTCTCGTTCCTCCCATTCGACTGTTACGCGCGTCCACAGGGCCGCCAGGTTCATGGAGATCGAACCGTTGGCGGGCAGACGCAGCGTTTCCTCGCGGTTGCCCCAATACTTGATGAATGCGATGTTGGGATGGGCGAGGGCGACAGCGGAAGAGGGCATAGGGTCAGGTCTGTTGCGCGAGAAGCCGTCCTAGCGTTTCAACCAGCAGACGGTGTTCGATTTGATGGACGCGGGCTTCGAATTCCTTAAGCGTCTCGCCTGGTCGGAAGGGAATTTCCTCGCAGGCCAACACCGGACCGGCGTCCACATTTTCGTCGGGGACGAGGTGCACCATCACACCGCTGCGGTCAATTTCGCCTCGTTGCCAGGCCTCGTAGGCGCGCTCGATGGCGTGCGTGCCGGGGAAAGCCCCCGGTAGGGCGGGGTGTAGGTTGATGACGCGATTTGGAAAGCGCCCCAAGAACTCCATCGTTAGGATGCGCATCCAACCGGCCAGGACGATGTAATCCGGGCGGCACTGCGCCACCGCCTCGGCCAAGCGCCTGTCGTAAGCGCGACGGTCTTCCTCGGCTTGTTTGGGAATCGCGATAGCCGGCACGTTGGCGGCTCGTGCGCGCTCCAGACCGTAGGCTTCGGGTTTGTTCGAGAAGACGGCAACGACTGTGGCCGGCAGTTTGCCGCTCGCGCAGGCGTCCAGGATGGCCTGTAGATTGGAGCCGAACCCAGAAATCAAGACAACAAGACGGGCCGTCATTCTCCCTCCTAGTGGTGGAATAGACGCATGCCGGAAAAAACCATGACCATGCCGTACTCGTCGCAGGCTTGGATGACCTCGTCGTCGCGGGCAGAGCCGCCGGGCTGGAGCACATAGCGCACGCCGCTTGCCGCGGCGCGATCGATCGAGTCGCGGAAGGGGAAGAATGCATCGGACCCCAGCACCACGCCGTTCATGTTGCGCAACCATTGGCGCTTTTCCTCGCTCGGAAGCGGGCGGGGAATTTCGGCGAAGATTTCGTTCCAGGCGGCCTTCTCGCGCGGCGTGACGTCATCGCGCAGGTACTGGTCAATGGCGTTATCGCGATCGGGTCGCTTGATTTCGGGGCGGAACTTTAGGCTGAGCACAGCCGGATGTTGCCGTAACCGCCATAAGTCTGCTTTCATCCCCGCCAGGCGCACGCAGTGCACACGCGATTGTTGCCCTGCGCCGACTCCGATGACCTGGCCCTCCACTACGAAGCAGACCGAGTTGGACTGTGTGTATTTGAGCGTGATCCAGGCTACCATCATGTCGCGGATGGCGTTTTCGGGTAGATCTTTGTTTCTTGTGACAATGTTGCGCAAATCCTCGCGACTGACCGGGCGATCGTTGCGCCGTTGCTCCAGTGTGATGCCGAAGACCTGACGCGTCTCCGTCGGCGCAGGTTCATAGGTCGGGTCTATTCGCAGGATGACGTACTTGCCGCCTTTTTTATTCCGCAAGATGTCCAATGCCTCGGCGTCGTAATCCGGCGCGACGATGCCATCGGAGACCTCGCGCGCCAGCAGGCGCGCGACCGATACGTCCACTTGATCTGAGAGGGCAACCCAGTCGCCGAACGAGGAGAGGCGGTCGGCGCCGCGCGCGCGGGCGTAGGCTTCAGCCAGGGGCGAGAGTTCGAGGTCGGTTACCGCGTACACCTGCTTCAGAGTCTCGGAGAGCGGTACGGCCGCCACGGCCGCGCCGCTTGGACTAACGTGCTTGAACGAAGCTGCGGCAGGGAGATTTAACGCCTGGCGCAATTCGCGCACGAGTTGCCAGGAATTCAGGGCATCGAGCAGGTTGATGTAGCCCGGCGTGCCGTTCAGGACAGTGAACGGTAAATTTCCCTCCTCAACGTATACGCGTGCGGGCGTCTGATGTGGATTACAACCATAGCGTAGAGGGAGTTCTTTCATACTTTCTACTCCAGCATGACGGTTCGGTTGCCGGCTATCAGTTCGCCGATAATCCATGTTTGTTCCGGAATGCGTTGTTGCAGGTGTCCGGCGTCTTCGGCGGCGACGATGGCTACCATCCCGATTCCCATATTGAAGACGCGATACATTTCAGCGGTGCTGACGTTGCCGCGCGCCTGAATCAGGCGGAAGAGAGGGGGCACAGGCCAGGATTCCCGGCGGACAATAGCGCTCACGCCTTCGGGAAGAACGCGCGGAATGTTTTCGAGGAAGCCACCGCCGGTGATATGCGCCAGGGCTTTCACTTCGGCCGGGATTGGGTACAGGAGGTTATAGTAGGAACGATGCGGGGCAAGTAGAGCATCGGCCAAAGGAATACCCAATTCGGGGAAGATGGCCTCGAGGGGAATGCCATCGAACGCCTTGCGTATCAGGGAATAGCCATTCGTGTGTGGGCCGGAGGAGCGCAGGCCGAGAAGTACATCGCCGGGACGAATGGTGGAGCGAGGCAGCATGTCTTTACGCTCCAGCACGCCGACGATCGTGCCGGCCACATCGAACTCGCCCGGCGCATATACCCCTGGCATTTCCGCCGTCTCGCCGCCGATCAGAGCGCAAGCGGCGGCGCGGCAGGCTTCCGCCATACCACAGACGATTTCGGCAGTGATTTCTGGGACGAGTTTGGATGCCGCGAAGTAGTCCAGGAAGAACAGCGGCCGTGCGCCCTGAACCAGGATGTCGTTTATGCAGTGATTGACGATGTCGTGCCCCAAGGAGCGGTAACGCCCAACTTGCGCGGCCAGTTTGACCTTGGTGCCGACCCCATCTGTTGAGGCAACCAGCACAGGTTGCTCCATGCGCTGAAGCACCGAGGCGTCGAAGAGGCCACCGAAGGCGCCGATGCCCGCCAGCACCTCCGGGCTATACGTGGACTTCACGGCGGCCGACATCAGTGCTACGGCGCGATTACCTGCGTCAATCGAGACACCTGCCGATGCGTAGGCCGATTCGGGTTGACGAACGCGCCAGCCAATATCTTTGCGGTAGTGCATTCCCTCAAAGTGGATGGCCTGGACGCGCGCATAGGCGGCATCCAATGCCTCGTTGATGTTCGCACCCCAGCCGCTGACGCACAGCACCCGTCCACCGGCGGTGACGACTTGCCCCTCGCTGCGTTTCGTTCCGGCATGGAAGACAAAGGTATTGGGGCAGTCTTTTTCCAGGCCGGCGATGGGATATCCGCTCCGGTAAGCGCCAGGATAGCCGCCTGAAGCCAACACTACGCAAGCAGCCGCGCCCTCCTTCCAATGTATGTCGGTCGCGTCCAGGTGGCCTTCCGTGCAGGCCAGGGCGATTTCGAGCAAATCGCTTTCCAGCAAAGGCAACACGACCTGCGCTTCCGGGTCGCCAAAGCGACAATTGAATTCCAGGACGCGCGGGCCGTCGGCGGTCAGGATGAATCCGCCATAGAGGACGCCCACGAAAGGCCGTCCTTCGGCGCGCAAGCCGTCTACCGTTGGCTGCAGGATGGAACGTGTCAGTTCTTCCACCAGCGCAGGCGGGCAAATTGGCACCGGTGCATAGGCGCCCATCCCGCCGGTGTTCGGGCCCTGATCGCCATCCAACAGACGTTTGTGGTCCTGCGAAGGGATCATTGGTTTGACCGTTTTACCGTCGCTGAAGGCGAGCAGAGTCACTTCGGGGCCGGTCAGTCGTTCCTCGATGACTACCTCCTCGCCGGCTGCGCCGAACTGACGTTCTACCATGATCTGGCGCAGGGCTTCCTCGGCCTGAGCCGTGTCTTCCGGGATGATCACGCCTTTCCCGGCCGCCAGGCCGGAGGCTTTGAGGACGATAGGGTAATCCACGGCGCGCAGGTATTGGCGAGCCGAATCGAAATCGGAAAAGACCCGAAAGGACGCGGTTGGGATGCCCCGGCGCGCCATGAACTGCTTGGCGAAGGACTTGGAAGCCTCGATTTGGGCGGCTGCCTTTGTTGGCCCAAAGACTCGAATGCCGCCCTGCTGCAACTCATCCGCCAGACCGGCTGCTAGGGGTGCTTCTGGGCCGACGATAACCAAATCCACCCCTTTTTCGCGGCAGAAGTGGCGTAGGAGAGCGTGGTCCTGAGTATCAAGCGCCGCATTTTCGCCGTGCGCGGCGCTGCCCGCGTTGCCGGGGACAATATAAAGGTGGGTCAAACGCGGCGATTGGGCGAGTTTCCAGGCGAGAGCGTGTTCTCGACCACCGGAACCGATAAGCAAGACTTTCATGCCTAACGTCCTCCTCCGGCGCAGGCGCAGGCACAGCCGGCGCAAGCGCACGCACAAGCGCACGCGCCACCGCCGCCCGACCATCGCGCGCTGCTTGTGGATGCGGGTGGGGGATTTGTGCGCCCGGTCACAGCGGAAGTGAAAGCGTTGATGTCGCCGATAACCTTACTGGCCATGCCTTGCACGCTGTTGACTACCGATGCGGCAAATGAGGCGCCTGGCACACTGATCGGCGCGCGCCCGCTGCTGCCGGCAGCGGCGGAACGGGGGGTAGCCGTTTGCTCCGCTCCGCTTGAAGCTGGGCGGAAGGTCGAATCGTAACGCCCCCACCACATCGGTACGTAGACTGGTCCGGTAAAGACGCGGCGGGTACGCTCGTCGTAGTGCTTGTCCAGCATTGTCCATTCGAGAGCCTGCTCATACATCTGACTCTTGATTTCGGGGGTCTCGGCGGCCTCGATTTGTTGCCAGGCGCGTTCCATGATTGCTTTGTAGTACTTGACCGTTTCCTGGCGACTGAACCCCTTCATTTTCTCGGCCACGCTCTTGACCAATCCCACGACCATTTCCTGAAGTTGCTTGCGACGTTCCGCCAATCTCTTCTCCTCGAACGCGGCCAGGAATCGCCGTTCGTACTCGTGGAGTCCATCGGGTAAGGGGCTGGCGGCTTCCAATTCGAGCGGGTCGCGACGCGTTACTGTGGCAGCTCCTTTTTTCAGCACGCTAAACAATATCATCGTGAGCACTTTGTCTAACGGCTGTTCCATAAGAATGGCGGCCTCGACTGCCGTCAAGCCGCGTTTGATGCCATACCCTTCGATGGAAATCTTGGGCGGCAGGTATTGTAATTTGCGCCTTTGTCCCTGGATGATAGCCCAGAGGGGAAGGACAATGAACAGCAAGACAGCGCTGCAAAGACAAGCCAGGCCAAGTAAGGACTCCCGGTCAATGTTCGCCGAGGGTCTGGTAATGGCTGAGGCCGGAACGTATTTACGTGGGAAGGAAGCGCCGAAAATGTATTGCGCGTCGGCGAGCGCATTAGGGCAATCCCAGGTGTAGGTGATTCGCCCTTCCGCATCGTAGGCGGCGTTCGGTTCTGCTGCGCAGGGCCAGCCGCCGCGTGGTATGTGGTAGCGCGGCTCCATGGATTGTACGCCTGGCGGAAGGTGAAAGACAACGGTCAAATGCGTGGTTCCATGCACATAGGCGCCGCCGAACCAGGTGGGCGAGAATTCACCGCTTGCGTACGTATCCGGCTCGTTGTCATCCGGGTACAACATTCCGGCAATGCGCCCGATGGAAACGTGTACTTGCCCTGTTTGCCCGGGTGGAATGGCCTGCGCGCCGAGATCCACAGCAAAGCCATATTCTCCTTCTCCCTGATAGTCGCGAGAAATCCCCACCGGCACGCCGTTGACGTCGGCGGTGATGCTATCGAAGTCGAAATGGCCGTTGGGCATGCCGACATCCACGAAGTCAATGGCGTGTGCGCCGGGGTCGTTGGTGAAGACAAAGAGGTAGTCTACCGCCAGCGCGCCGTCGCTGTTCCAGTATACATGTACGGTCTCTGCGTTCAGGCGAAACGAGTAACTTTGGGCCAAAGCGGTAGCGCCCAGGCCGAGGGTCAAAGCGAACGTGCACAGGAAAGTGAGCAGGCGACGCTGCATTGAATTGCTCCTTTCTTCTCAAGAACGTCTGTTTGTCGCGAAACCAGGCGTAGCGGCGAGGGAGACAATGAGCGGCCGAGACAGGAGGCAACGCCACGCCTTTGTCACCACTTGGGTTCTTCGGTCAATTGGTACACTGTGCCACAGTAGGGGCAGTTGACCATCGGCGCGCCGTTGACCAGCTTGATGGCATCGGCGGTCAGCGTCCCGCCGCAGGAGCGGCATTTCATGGCCTCAATTTTTGTCTCGCCGGGCAGATCAATTTGCAGGGTCACCTGCTGCGGGTGTCCCTGCCTGGCTTTGCGCACAGCGGATACGACGAGCGCGACGCCGCCGCCTGTCAGAATCAGACCGACACATATCAAGCCGATTCCTAGTGGTCGCCAGGAGGGGTCGCCGTAGACCGGATCGAACGATCCGACTAGGTTCAGGCCGCCATAGCCCAGAAAGCACAACGAGACTAAGAGAAGAACGCCGGCTGCGATGTACATCCATGTTGAAGATTTCATGACTGCCTCCATGAGTAAGTAGAATAGCGCCGGATTCTGCCGCTATTCCCGCCAGGACATGACTGCTCCATGATCCGATCTCTTGGCTGGCGCAACGTGGTTGGGCGGCTTGCCATGATAACGCCACAGGAGGCCCTACTACAACTTCATTGACGACAGTGGTTTATGGCAAGCCTCCGTAGAGGCTAATGCCTCTAGACCCTAACCACTCGTTGTTCGATGGCGCGGCAGAGCGACGTGAGAAACGCTGATTTGCCTGCCTGACAATCGGTCACATTTCTGCCGAATCGATGCTCGGAGCTTCCTCGAGAATCTCCAAGAATCGTTTGCGACTGCCACGTCCGGCTTGTTTTTCGAAATGCCCTTGTTGAGAATGCTGCAAGGTTCACAGCATTGCCCATATCGCGAACCGATTGGCACGGGCGCCTTCTTCCTGCGCCGATTCGCAAAGTTGCCCGTACAAAAGGTTCCGATAAACGGAAACGCGATTGAGTTGGTTCGTTCACCTCGATAGCCTGCAAAGACTCTTGCTGCGTTATTGCCCGAACCCAAAAAGTGACCATGCCTTTGCAGTTGTTAGCGTGTATGGGTCGCATCATGTAGTCGCGCCTTGCCGATCTTGCCAGCTCGAAGATGAGTCCGTTGCTTGCATCTGATGGATGCTGGGCGCTTGTGGGAAGGAGGTAAGTCTGGTGATGGTAAGCTAGGAAAGAAAGGGCGTCAATAAAATCTGTCATGTCATTCCACGGTAATCCAAGTTCTGCTAACAGCTGTTGCCGGAATCCCAAATCTGGAAAGTAGGAAGGCTGCTTCTCGTTTAGGGTGTGTGCTACGCCAAACACATACAATATACACCTGCTTTGAAAAATTGTAGCATGCTTTGGAAGCAACAGCGACCCGGCTCAGGAGGCAGTGTTGGCGCGACGCGGAATAACGCCGTAGGCCTGGGCGATCGGCAGGACAACCAGGATGCCGTTGCGCGGCTCGTCGAGGCTGCCGACGGTTTGTTCGGTGGCCTGCACTACTTTTGGCACCAGCGCTTCGGTCTCGATGACGCTGAAAAGTGTATAGTTCACGTCTGAGGTAGGGCGGTAGAAATCTTCTAGCGCGGGCAGGAGGGGCACATCCTCGCGAACGCCGTTTTTCTGGCGGATGCGCCCTAGTCCTGTGCTTGGCAAAACGGTTATCCCGCTGACTCCTGCCTCCTCCCAGGCAGTTAGGACGTCATCCAGCGAATCGGGATTATTCAATACAAAGAGCACCAGAAACATCAGACACTCTCCTCTTTTCCTTCGGGTCCATTGCTTTCGGCGCCTTTCGGTTCACGAAACAAGAGGCGCAGCAGCGGAGGGGTAGTGAGCGTTGTGATAATCACCATCGCCACGATGGCAGAGAATTCCGCTTGGCTTGCCAACCCCTGCTGAATGCCTACCGCAATCACGATTAAGCCGACCTCGCCGCGTGAAATCATACCGGCGCCCAGTTGCCAGGCCTCACGCCACGAGAATCCGCCCCAGCGCGCACCCAATGCCGCGCCAACTAGTTTGCTAACAATGGCCACGAGCACGACCGCTGTAATGAGCCATAAGGCGTCGATCCCCAAGGTACGCACGTTCACTGCCAGTCCAATGCTAACAAAGAAGATGGGAACGAAGAGACCGTAGGCCAGCGCGTTCAAGCCGGGTTCCAAGCGTTCGCGTTCGTGACTTCGCGCAAACATCAGGCCGGCGATAAATGCTCCGGTGATGGCGGCCATGCCCTCTGTCGCCTCTGCTGTCACACTGTAGAGCAACAGGATCACAATCGCCAGGCTGAGCACATTTTGGCTGATGGGAAGTCGTGCTACCCGTCGCGCGAGCCAGGGGATCACCCATAGCCCAAAGGCCACAGAAAGCAACAGAAAGCCGGCCATGCGGGCCAGAATGAGGAAAAATCCTACCGGGCTTCCATTACCATTCAGGACTGCCAGGAAAATGGATAGGAGCAGAATCACCAGAATATCGTCGAAGACTGCTGCGCCTAAAAGCCCTAGTCCAACGCGGCTACGCAGTTTTTTTAATTCCATCAGCGTCTGCGCCGAGATACTGACGGAGGTGGCAGCCAAAGTCAGGCCCAGGAATAGACCGGCCTCGATTTCCATGCCGAAAAGAGTTCCAATCCCCAAGCCCATACCGATAGGCATCAGCACCCCCAATGTTCCCGCCAGGGCCGAAATCTTGATGTTCCGCGTCAATTCGTTCAGCTGCAGTTCCAGGCCGGCAAGGAACATCAGGAACAACACGCCGAGTTCGCCCAGGTTGTGAATCGTTTCTTCCAGCATGTAGTCTTCCAAGAATGGGAGATGGAGGATATTAATCGCCGAAGGCCCCAAGAGAAGACCTATCGTTAGTTCACCGAGCACCGAGGGCTGTCCCAGACGTGTGCTGAGATATCCCCCTATTTTGGCGGCTAACAGGATCAGGGCGATTCCTAGGGAAAGCTTCAGGAAAGCACTCACGATTTGTAAGTTTATCACACTTTCTTTAACCCAGGAAAAGGATTTGTCAGAGCGGTCTGCGGGCGAGGGTTATCGGCGATGTGACTCTGTAAGGTAGCGCCTCGAATGTGGTTCGCGACTTTTGCGTGTACACGTCAGATTTTGGTTGTCCATACCTTAGTGGAGGAAACAGCAATAAGCACATTGTCTCCCGACTTAGACTACTGTTCAACTGGGACGATGTCCTAACAATCGGCCTGAAGGCGGCTTCTTTCTCCCGCTTCGACGAGAGAGCAAAAGTGTTTCTGCGATTTTCGCAGATCACCTAACCTACCTTGATTACTAACCGTTGCTCCCTGATATAATACTACCCTTGGCTCTTTACGGATACTGACATGAAAGTGTCGTTTCTGCGTCGTTTATCTGGATCGACCGGCTTTTGGATTGGCTTGGTCAGCATTCTCGCCCTTGCCGAAAGGCTTTGGCTTTACCTTGCTTACCGGCCAGTTACATATAGCGATACGCACAGTTACCGTCGGTTGGCCGAGGCAGTGGCGCGAGGGTGGCATGCCTACGATGGGACACGTACGCCAGGGTATCCCGTCTTTCTGGCTACCTTCGGGGCCGAGGAGCGAGTCTACATTGCCCAGCTGATTCTTGGTTGGTTAACGACATTGCTGTTCTTCTACATCGGTTGGCAGGTAAGCCGAAAAGGATGGTTTGGCGCGTTGGTCGCTTTCGCTTATACCATCAATCCACAACAGGTTTTCTTTGAAGCCAATCTCCTCACAGAAACGTTGACGACTTTCTTGCTCGCTCTTGCCTTTGCCGGTCTCGCGTGTGTTCTCTCCGCGCACGAGCGTTCCGCGCTAGAATGGGCGTTCTTGTTGGGCGTCGGTCTTGCCGGCGGCTTGGCAGCCCTCACACGCCCACTTTTTATCTTCACGCCGGCCTGGTTTGTCTTGTTGCTTCTACTGAGTAAAGTTCCTCTTTCCCTGAAATCACGATGGAAGGCAGCCTTTATCGTGATGGTAGGCGGGTTGCTCCCACTGGCGCTCTGGACCGGTTTCATCCACCTCCGGTTCGGGCGCTGGGGGTTGACTACCATGACCGGCTATCACCTTGTTCAGCATACTGGCGCGTTTTTTGAATATGTTCCGGATGCATATGCGCCCTTACGCGATACCTACCTCCGCTACCGCGCGTTGCGTCTTGCGGAGACCGGCCAATCGAACAATGCCATCTGGGAAGCGATTCCGGAGATGCAAGAAGCCTCCGGCTTGAGTTTTTACGACCTCTCCGACACTTTGACCACACTCTCCCTGCAACTGATCTGGCGACATCCCGTGTTATACTTGCGCAACGTGGTGGAAGGCTGGTTTTGGTTCTGGAAGGCGCCGGTCTATTGGTTGCCGTCTTCTTTTGTTTCAGAAAGTTGGCTAACCTGGGTGCGGGGCTGGGTGACCGTGGGACGCGCCGGCCTGATTTTCGCCAACTTGCTCTTTGTGGCTGGGTCAGTAGCTCTGCTCGCGCCGGGTATTCGCGAGCGATTACAAAGCAACGTTTTCCTCGATTGCGTCGTTGGAGCGGTATGGATAACTTCCTGTCTGCAAACGTTGCTCGACCACGGCGATAACCCACGTTTTGCCGTTCCCATCCAGACTCTTATTCTGCTCCCGGTGTTGTGGTGGAGCATCCAGGTGTTGTCTTCATGGCTCTCAACGCGTTCTTCAAGGACTTGAAATGGGTCGTGCCGCTCAGCCTTGGACTGGGTGCACTTCTGGAATGGGGGACATCCTGGACGGTCAGGGGAGGACAATGGTGGAGTGGTTGGTTGGCCTACGCTTCCCTTCTCTGTCTCGGTCTGTTGACGTTCACGGCGCTTTGGCGCCACAGCGACGCCGGTCCAACCTTGGCCTGGGCGTGGCTTGTCGGCGTAGTCCTTCGCCTTGGATTAGGCGTGACGTTGACCTTCCTCCTTCCTTGGACCGGCTACGGCACTCCTTCCGAGCAGGCAGGGTACCTCTTCCCCGACGCCTTGGTGCGCGATACGCAAGCGTGGAATCTGGCAAGCTCTGGAGAGTCTCTCTGGCTAGCCTTTGACAAGTCCTATAGCACCGACCAATACGGCGGCTTGCTTTTCCTGATCAGTCTCCTCTATCGCTGTTGCAGTCCTGATGCTCACCGACCTTGGCTGATCCTGTTGCTGGCAGCCTTCGTCTATGGCGCCGGCGTCATCTTCGGATGGCGGATCGGAAAGATCCTATTCGGATCTCGCGGGGCCGCGTTGACTGCCTGGATTCTGGCCCTGTACCCGGAGAGCATTCTGACCGGAAGCAGTCAGATGCGCGAGCCATTCCTGATTACCTTCACCACCTTGTTCTTCTGGGGAATGTTAACCTGGAGGAAGGAACGTCGCCGCGCCTGGGCGTCGCTTCTGGGAGGTCTGATAGGCTTGCTTCTGTTCTCGCCGGGCGTCGCGCTTGCTGTTCTCTGCCTCTCAACGGGCTGGCTTTGGGCGTTGCGCAGGGATGGTCGTCCTTCCCGCTGGCTGTTTCTTCTTTGGGCCGGCGTCTTGCTCCTGGCCGGCTGGTTTTTCTGGTCGGTGGTATCCCGCTCTCCCTCGGTGCGCGCTGGGATTCTCGAGGCTGTCGCGGACTGGTTCCATCTTTCCGCTAAGTACGATATCTACTTTATTGAACGGAGTTCGGGATGGATTCAGCGCATCTTTGAAGAACTGCCGCCATCCCTACATATGCCGTTTATGGCCTCCTATGGCATCGCGCAACCGGTGTTGCCGGCCATATTGACCGTTGTCTTGTTCCCAGGCGAGAAAGTAAACTGGACTTTGACTATCCTGGGTGTTTTCCGCGCCCTGGGCTGGTACGTTCTTGCGCCTTTTTTACTGGGCGGAATCTTGGCCGCGCGCGCCGTCCCCTACAGAAAAGAACGCCTCGCCTGGTTCTGGACATGGGGAATGGTTATGCTGTGGATCATCATCTCCTCCTACCGCGCCGGGGGCGATCAGTGGGATAACCCCCGTTATCGCTCTATCCTGTTGCTCTGGCAGGCCTTGCTCGCTGTGCAAGCCTGGCTATGGTGGTGTGAAACCCGCGACAGATGGATGAAACGCATTCTGCTCGCGGAGGGTATCTTCCTCGCACTGTTCCTATACTGGTACCTTGCGCGTTACAGCGGCTGGCGTCAGGGACAAGTGCATGTGTTCGTCATCTTGTTCCTGCTGATCCTTCTTACCGGAGCGCTGGTGGTAGGCGCGTGGCTGCGAGATCGCGTCAGACGGAGAGGCCGGTCCGCTAAACCGGATGAGAGCGCGCACGGAGACGAACTGCCGACTGCAGGAAATATTGAAGCGCGGCGTGAAACGCAGTAAAATGAAAATATGGAAGTCCAGATTGCTGTTGCCAAGACCAACAAATATGCCAGCATGGAAAGCGGCGATACGCTTGAAGTGGTGGAACGCCCTAACGGAGGGCTGTCGGTTGTTCTGGCCGACGGACAGACTTCCGGTCGCGGCGCCAAGACGATTTCGATGATAGTCGTCCGTAAAGTGATCGCGTTGCTGGCCGAAGGCGTGCGCGATGGGGCCGCGGCGCGTGCAGCATCGGATTCGCTTTACACGGAAAAGCAGGGCAAAGTGATTTCCACTCTGAATATTGCCTCCATAGATTTACAAACTGGCACGGTTGTTCTGACTCGTAATAATCCTGCGCCGATCTATGTCGCGCGCGGCGATCGCGTTGATTGCCTGAACGCCGAATCATCGCCTATTGGCCTCTCGCGCAGCGTGCGTCCCGTGATCAGTGAGATGCCCATTGAAATCGGACTGACCGTCGTGCTTTTTACCGATGGCCTTCTGCACGCCGGTGAACGGCGCGCGCAACCGATCGACATCGCGACGTCGCTGCAGGCTATGCTGGAAGATCAGGACCCGCCGCCGCAGGCAATTGCCGATGCTCTGCTCGACGAAGCGATTCGCTTGGATGACGGTCGGCCAGCAGATGATATGAGCGTGGTGGCGATTCGGGTTGTGGAACGCCGCGGCGACGACGTCCGTCGCATGACCGTACGGTTGCCTATTAACCTGCCGGACGGATGACACAGACTGCTCTTTCCTCTCGATTCTACAAATGGAGAATTGGCTGGCGCGAAACGCTCGTCCTCGTGGGGGCGTTCCGGTGGCCGCTTTTTATCTTTCTCTTGGCGGTCGTTGGCCTGGGGACAGCCTATTACTTTCTGGGGCGCGTGGTAAACGAGCCCTTGCCCAGCTTGAGCGAAGCCATCTACCTTATGCTCTCGCTTGCTTTTCTGGAAACCACGCGCGAGTTTCCTCGGGCAGGCATCTTGCAAGTGTTCTACTTTGTCCTGCCGGTGATTGGCCTGGCGACTCTGGCGCATGGCCTGGCGGATTTTGGCATCATGCTCTTTAACCGTCGCGCCAGAAACAAGGAGTGGACCATGGCTGTAACTTCCACCTTTCACCAGCATACCGTGTTGGTTGGTCTTGGGCATCTCGGTTATCGCGTGACGGAATTGCTACACCAAATGCAAGAGGCTATTGTTGTCGTTGAGTGCAGTCCCTCCGCCGACTTGCTCGAAACCGTGCAACGCATGGGCATTCCTGTTATCGTGGACGATGCGACGCGCCCTTCCGCGTTGGAGGCGGCCGGCGTTCGCCGGGCGCGAACGATTGTCCTTTGTACGCAGAACGATTCGCTGAATTTGCAAATCGCCGTCAAGGCGCGTAGCGTGAACCCAAACCTGCGCGTGGTAATTCGCATCTTCGACGATGATTTTGCCCGTTCCTTGCAAGAGCAATTTGGCTTTTTGGCGCTAAGCGCCACCGGCATGGCTGCCCCAGCCTTCGCGGCGGCTGCCACTGGCGCCGACATCACCACACCCATCTCTGTGGACGGCCAGTTAATGAGCCTAGCGCGGTTGACTCTTAGTTCTACCTCTCGTCTGAACGGGAAGTCCGTTCGAGAAATCGAGGACGCTTACCATCTGAATGTCGTGCTGGTGCGCCGCGATCATCGTTCCGAGGCGCATCCCCCTGCCTCGTTGACGCTACAGAGCAGCGATACGCTTGTCGTGCTTGGCGGGGCAGAATCCATCCACCGATTACTCCATGACAACGCCTAGCGACCAACGAGAGGCTGCCCCTTCTCTGCGGATAGGCATTGTTGGCCCCTGTGGCGCTGGCAAGACCACCCTCGCAACCGGCTTACGACAACAGGGGTACGACGCGCGCGTCATTGCCCAGGAGCACTCCTACGTGCCGGACATGTGGCAAAGGCTGACTAAGCCGGATGTGTTAATCTTCCTTCAGGCTTCCTGGACTGTGACGAGCGCACGGCGTTGCCTGAACTGGACGGAGAGCGAATGGTTGGAGCAGCAGCATCGCTTACGTCACGCCTGCCAACACGCTAACTTGTACCTGGATACGGATGCTCTCACTATAGAGGAAGTGCGTCGAAGTGTGCTCGACTTTCTGGAAACGCTTGGTGGAACCAAAGGCCCGATTCGTGGAGAAGCGGAGAGCGCGCCTGTTGCAGAGCCGCGATAAGCCGGCTGGGTCAAGAGTGAGTGTTCCCAAGCCGATGAACCGTTCTTGGGTTCACTGCAAGGAGCCGCCGCAGAGAACGCCGCGAATGCAGAGTTCCCCCACTCGATGTCTCTCTGCGTGCTCTGTGGTCTCGGCGTTGAACGGCTTTTTTTGCCGCAACGTCTCTCTTCCTTAGACTTGTCAAGGTGGGAGAAGGAAGCCATTGCCAGGCCGCTTTTCGTGGCGCTGTCCCCAAGACGATCGGAAATGTGGTCGAATGGGGAAAGTAGGCGCTACCTTCTCCCATCCGTCAAGCTTGGGGCAACCGTTGGCGATATGGCTTTGTAACAACTCCTAGGAGTTGTACAGAATTTTTGTGTGCGCATCCAAAGTGGGGGAGAGAGAGTATAATGCGGTAGAATCGCTACGCATGCGTTCCTGTCCCATAGCGATTCTGGTGGAATCTCGCGAAACGCTGGAGGTGGTGTTGTGCCCGATTTCCTTGCCGAAGCCGTTGCCCTGTTCCCTTACACGCAATCGTTACGGCGCGATTTTCATCGTTACCCTGAGCTCGGATTCCGGGAAGTGCGCACGGCTGGCGTGGTAGCCCGGGAGTTGACGGACCTGGGTCTAGAGGTGCAGACTGGCATCGCCGAGACGGGCGTCGTCGCCCTGTTGCGGGGAAATCGCCCGGGCCGCGTGGTGCTGGAGCGCGCGGATATGGATGCCTTGCCAATTGCCGAAGAGAGCGGCGCGGAATACGCTTCCCAAACTCCTGGGGCGATGCATGCCTGCGGTCATGATGGACATATGGCGATTCTCCTGACCGTGGCGCGGTTGTTGTACGGCCATCGCGGGGAACTGGCCGGTACGGTGAAATTTGTTTTTCAGCCGGCGGAGGAAGGAATGGGCGGAGCAGTGCGCATGCTTGAGGCCGGTGTGCTTGAAGATCCAAAGGTAGATCTGGCTTTGGCATTGCACCTGTGGAACGATCGGCCGGTAGGCTGGTTTGGCATTCCGCATGGGCCGGCGTTGGCGGGCGCGGAGATCTTTAAGATCAAAGTACGCGGTAAGAGCGGTCATGGCGCCACGCCGCACCATACGGTGGACCCAGTGCTGGCAGCCAGCCAGATGATCATCGCTTTGCAGAGTATCGTTTCTCGCAATGTAGAACCGCTCGAAGCGGCCGTGGTCAGTGTTTGCACCATTCACGGAGGCGACGCGTTCAACGTCATCCCGCAGGAAGTGGAGTTAAGCGGGACCATTCGCGCCTTTGAGCCGGAGGTACACGAAAAGGTGCTGGAACGTTTCGAGATCCTTGTCTATGGTTTGGCGGAGACGTTAGGGTGTCAGGCCGAGCTGGAGTTGAAACAAGTCGCGCCGGCAGTCATCAACCACGCCGATTTGGCGAATCGTTGGCAGACACTGGCGCGCCAGATGTTTCCGGAGGCCGATGTGGACGGGGACAATTACGTCTCCATGGGTTCTGAGGACATGGCATTCGTTCTAGAACGGGCGCCGGGTTGCTTTGCTTTTGTGGGTTCGGCAAACCGCGCGAAAGGACTGGATGCCGGTCATCATCATCCGCGTTTTGATTTTGATGAGGAGGCTTTGCCGCGCGCCGTCGCGCTGCTGGCCGCGGCTATCTTCGAGTTTACCCGGTGAGGAGAGAGACCATGATGGGCAAACCGATTTTGCGACGTCCCCTAGAAGTCGCGCTCTTGAATCTGAACGGTGCAGGGCTGGGTTTTCTTTACGCAGGTCGTTGGATTCGCTTTATTCTCTATCTCTTGCTCGGCGGTGTGATTCTGACGACCGCTTTCTTCACCAAAGCCCACCGCTTGCCCTGGTTTTGGGCAATCGTTTTCCTGTTCTGGCCCTTGTGGCAGGCGTTCGATGGCTGGCTGGCTGCCATCTGGCGCAACCGCCGTTACCCCGGCGCCGTGATTCCGTGGCGCTGGCCGGCGCTTGTCGTGGGCGTCTTGACCCTGGGCGCAACGTTGATGCTCGCTGTCGGCTGCGGATTGTTGGGGCAGTGGGAGTACAGGAAGGGGATGGCGGCCTTTGCGCGCGCCGACTTTGCTGCCGCCGGCAATCATTTTGAGAACTTCACGACCTATTACACCCTTACTCTCAATCCGAATTTGCGTAAAGCGGAAGAAAAGATTAACGAATGCACACGGTTACAACAGGCCGCGCGGCTGAGTAAGCACGGGAACTATAGCGCGGCCATTGCCTCGTATCGGGAGTATCGAGAGCGATACGGCGCGACAGAGGCAGACTCATATGTTAGAGAGCAGATTGCGGAGAACTATCGCCTTTGGGCGTTGGAGCTGTTAACCGCCGGCGACTACGAACAGTCTATCGAGAAGTATCTCCTGATTCAACAAGAGTATGCCGATACGGAGAGTGGCCGACAGGTGGAACAGAATTTGGCAGAGGCATATGAGCGTTGGGGTCAGTCTTTGCTGGAACAAGAAGCGTATGAGGACGCGATTGACAAGTATCGTCACCTTGCTGCCCATTACCCTGCTACAGAGCAGGCGACTCGGGCGCCGGTTTCCATTGCCCGAGTCTATATTGCCTGGGGAAGAGCCCTCGATTCTGATGGCGATTTCCTCGGCGCGTTAGCAAAGCTGCAACAGGCTCAAATTGGCGTGGACGATGCGCGGGTTCTTGAGGAGGCCAAGCGACAGTACGAGTCAGTGCTCTACCATTTGAGTCGCGATCCGGGTACGCAGGGGTGGAGTGTGATGCATAGCACGCTTAGCCTAGTCTGCAAGGGGGAGCCGGCCGCTTCGCCGGCCATTGGCTATCAGGTAAATGAATCCCCTCGTACGCGCCTATGCCGTACCGAGGATACGCCTGCCTATGCTTTGCCTTTTGATCTGCAGGCTGAGTACCCGGCGCATTTTCTGTACGCGATTCGGATTTCAGAGGGGAGTTCCCGAGGACGTGATTGTGGATGGTACATCAATAGGTTTACCGGTGCGAGAGTACGCCTTTATCTGAATCGCCCCTGGTGGAAAGTAGAGATTATCAGCACCCTAACCGGTGTAACGTTGACCAGCAAGCGGTTTGATGGAAAAACATCCTACTCATATTGTCCATCCACGTACTCGTATTCCTCAGGGCAGCTCTCCGGCAACGAGGTTCATGACGAGGGCATCCCGCCGGAGGAAGACTCCGTCAGCCGGTGGTTGCGGCAGGTAATCGAAAAGAGATAGACGAGAGGCGCGAAACGCGAAATGGCAGGATGGCTTTGCTGCTCGTGAACTCTTCTTTAGCGTTGGATGAAGAGGAACTCGAATTCTCGTTTGTGCGCGCCGCAGGGCCGGGTGGTCAGAACGTCAATAAGGTCGCGACTGCGGTGCTGTTGCGCTTCGATGTGCGTCGCTCCACATCGTTGCCGGGGGACGTGAAGGCGCGATTGGCGCGTTTGGCAGGGAGACGGCTTTCTCAGGATGGAGTGCTTGTCATTCGGGCGGGGCGCTATCGCACGCAGGAGCAGAATCGGGCTGATGCCTTGCGCCGGTTCCTGACTCTGTTGCGACAGGCTGCCCAAGAGCCTCGCCCACGTCACTCTACTTCTCCCCCGATGGAAGCGAGAGCAAGGCGACTGGCCGAGAAGAAGTGCCGATCGGAAATCAAACGGCGGCGGCAGGAAAGGCGATTTGACGAGTAGGGCGTCTCTTGGAATGGGCATTGTAAAGAGGGCAACTTTTCTTTTCCATGGCACGCTGAACGATTTTTTGCGTTGCCATCAGCGCGCGAGGCCGATTCTGCTCTCCTTTCGCGAGAATCAGACGGTCAAACACCTGATCGAGTCGTTAAGCGTGCCTCATGTCGAACTCGGCGTGGTGATGGTCAATGACGCCGCGGTGAACCTAAATTACCTTGTGCGCGATGGGGACGTTGTGGAGGTCTACCCTTGCCCGCCGGCTTGTCCGGTGGAGCCGCGTTTCTTGCTCGATAATCACCTGGGCCGGCTGGCCGCGCACTTACGCATGTTAGGATTCGATACGCTTTACCGCAACGACTACGAGGACGCGCAACTGGCGGCATTGTTAGAGCAGGATAGTCGCATCCTTCTCACCCGCGATCGCCGACTGTTGATGCGTAAAGTCGTCCGTTATGGCTATTGCCTGCGTTCGCTGGAACCACTTCAGCAACTCCGCGAGGTGATCCGGCGCTTCGACTTGCTTCCCCATATTTGTCCGTTCCATCGTTGTATGCGTTGCAACGCGCTGCTCGAACCGGTCGGCAAGCAAGAGGTGCTCCCTCGCTTGCTGCCGTTGACGCGCAAGTATTACGACGAATTCCACCTGTGTCGCTCTTGTAATCAGGTGTATTGGAAAGGCTCGCACTACGAGCGGATGCAGGCTCTGATCGCCTCGTTGCAGACCCAGATGGATTGAGGGATTGACGCGCGTACAGGGCCAGGTCGCCCTGCTCCACAGAATCCACTCGACGGCCCGCCGGAAAGCGGCCCGGCGTACTTGCGCCTGCAAGGCGGAGGAATACGTCTCGAGTTATGCCGTAACTGGTCAAAAGACCGGCCAAACGCCAGGCCGGAAACCTTGCGCCGATAAATACAGGCGGCGCGGTGTTCTCTTTCGGGCGGAGAATGCCACGGGCCGGGTCTGGGTCAACCCCGAAGGGTTGGACAGGTTCTTTAGGGGGAGGGGGCGCGCCAAGCGACGATCCAATTCGGGCGATTGTACCTTTCGGCATATGTTTGCCGATATGGTGTGTGGGAAGTTGCGCTGTCGCATGTGGAAAACGCGCGCCGGCGAAACGTAATCGTGATCGGCCCACCCATGCAGGATCCATAAGGCAACCTGGTCATCGCGAAGGCGTAAGGGCAGCTTCTGCTCATCGGTCGCTGGCCGGGGGACGCTCTGGATGAAAAACTTGCCGGCCAGATCAAAAAAGCCGGGAACTGGGTCCTTTTCCTGGACATTCCCGGCCTGCTTTTCTTCTTCTGTGGATTGTGCGGGGCGCTGGTTTCCTTGTTGCCTCTGTTAAGACAGGAAGGGGGGATGGTTCCTCTCCTCCTTCGAAACAACTTACCACAAAAGATGCGTCGCGCGCCCTGAAACCTACTTTTTGGTGAAATGTCCCAATCCTTCTTGACCGGTCAGGAGAATTTCGAGATGGCGACCGGAGCACTCTGAAGGTACATGGATGACTTTCAAGCAGGATTGCAAGGAAATCGGCGCCTGAGGCAGGAGATCGGACAGGCGATTCTGCGCGTTTTGCAGGAAATTCCAGTTCAGGTAATCACCGTCCTCCTCTGGATAGATGGCTAGGGGATAGATTTGCGTTTCAACCAGGTCCTGGAAGAAGTGCGTGCCGTAAGAGGGTTCGGGCGTGTAGCCATGGCGCGAAATGGCGACCTCGATGAGCGCGCGGCAATTGAAAATATCGGCGTAGGTCACAGGGACACCTTGTTGATAATCCGTGGAACCCCAACGGCCTGGGCCGATTAAAATGAAAGGATGTCCTTCCAGAGACTTATTGAGCAGGCCGATTTGCCTTGCCAATTCCGTATAGTCTGCCGAGGTGGGCAAATTGTAGTAAGCCTCGGGATCAACGTAGAGAATATACTTCACCTCAGGAATATACCCCTGCGGCACCATACGTGAACAGACAAACAATCTATTCTCAGGCAGTATCTCTGTGGGAAGTGCGCGCGGAATGCTGTCGGTGCTCCAGGTGTGCTGGGGACGGCATTGCAAGAGGTGGAACACAGGAACGAGCCGGCCGCCCTCGCTGGGCTTCAGCGAGAGGGTGAATTCCACATCGACCGGTTGATGGTATTGTTCTCCTAACCGCTGTAGGATGGCTTTCAAAAGCGGGACGAAGTCGCTTCGTTGGAGCAAACCATCGAAGGTCAGGACGAATTGATCAGGCCGCAGATGGGGACCAATGGAAAGCGGAGGCCGGATCGTATCGCCGTCATCTACCGAAACCAGCCAACGCAGACAGGGGAAATCGGCTTCGAGCAGGTTCTCCAGTGGAAGGGTAACGAAAGCGTTCTTTTCCAGATCAAGCACGTCCACGAAGTGTTGCGAGTAGTGACGGATGGCCTTGCGGGTCACCTCGGGGCGCAGTTGAGGATGGCTGAGAGTCACGAGGCGGGGGTAATCGTTGCCAGTTCGCTCAACGGCGCGCGTGCCCAATCCCATCACCATGCGCACGAAGCCTTCCTCGCGCCGCAGACGTGGATTCCAAACAATTGGACTGTAGCCATAGGCCACGCCTGCGACGGGCGGAAAGAGGCAACGACGGTAGGTCTGTCCTTGGACTTCTTGAATCAGGATCGCCATGCGCTCATCGTAATCCAGCAGTCCCATGCGCTGCCGGTACATGAGCACATCCGGATTGAAGACGCTGGCGTAGGCGCGGCGAATAGCAAGAGTCAGATCGCGCAGGTTCTCCTTAACGTTGCCCTGGTTCGGACAAAAGACACTGACATACTTGCCGGCGAAGGAGGCGCCGGAGTTATCTTCCAACAGGCTAGAGGAGCGCACGATGAGCGGAGTCCGGCCAACTTCGCGGAGCAGGTCGCGTAGCTGGTTGGCAATTTCTTCCGGGAAGCGCGCACGAGTGTAACGGGCCACGATATGCGGATAGTCCTCGCGTATTTGTTCCGGCGACTTGTACTTCTGGTTAATGAACTCCAGATCGTTATGCGCCATGAACTCGTAGAACACATCCGCGCCGATAAAATACGAACGCGGCAGGACGATTCGCTCGGCGAATTCGGGCAGGGTGTTTTGGAGAATCTTATAGGCCAGCAACATGCCGGCCGCTTTACCGCCGATCTTGCCGCTGCCGATGCGCTGGTTGATCACGTAGTGGAAATCGGCGGTTGTGAACCAGCGACGGGCAATATTGAGGAAAGCCAGTTGATCGCTGATGAGGCTTTTGAGAAGGACGACGCGCAGTTCCTGCAGGTGATGCTCAACGGCAAGGCGCCGGTCATCGGGAAGGGCCTCGTACCTCTCGGCCTGGCGTAACACCATTTCGAGCGGAGCGAGCTCAGGGTTGAAGCGCAAGGCCAGATCGGATGATGGCTTCTCGCTGTCGCGGTGCGCAGCACCGGCGAGAATAGAATCGATGATCTGGTGTAGCAATTCGACCGGCAGGTTGTAAGCGAAATAAAAATCCGTCAACGTGCGTTGCACGCGGTGGTAACGAATTTTCCATTGTTCGGCGCTTTCGCTGTGTTGTGGATCGTAAAGCCCCTCGCGTTGCTGCGAGAGAATGGCTTTCTCGCGCACCTCCTGTTCGAAGCGTTCGGGGGTAATGATGCCGCGCCGAAACAACTCTTCGCGCATACGCTGTCGAATGCGCGAAGCGAGGATCGGATACTGCGCGATCAATAGGTAGATATCCAGAATCTTGGAGGATTCAGGGGGCAGTCGGGTCATCATGGGCAAGCAGAGGACGGATTGAAATTACCGCAGAGGCCAGGAGGACAGCCGTATCCTCCCTCTGCGGTAATTTCGCTCACAAGTAAGGGACAACCTAGGCCCAACCGCGCAGGCGCACCGCCTCGGCGACGCGACCGACGGCCACCACATAGGCAGCGAGGCGGTTGTGTACCTTGCGTTGTTGCGCCATTTCATGGACCGTCCAGAAGGCTTTTGTCATTTTCTTATCCAGCCGTTCGTAGACTTCCTCTTCTTCCCAGTAGTAATCGTAGGCATTCTGCACCATCTCGAAATACGAGACGGTCACGCCGCCGGCGTTGCAGAGAAAGTCGGGGATGACGTAGACGCCTTTCTGATACAAGATCTTATCGGCTTCGGGCGTCGTTGGGCCGTTCGCGAGTTCGGCAATGATCTTGGCGTTGATGCGATCTGCGTTCGATTCGTTGATCACATTTTCCAGCGCGGCCGGAATCAAGAGTGTTACCTCGAGTTCGAGGATCTCCTCGTTGCTGACGAACTGCGCGCCAGGGAAGTTAATGACGGAACCAGTTTTGGCCTTGTGCGCGGTGACCTGTTCGTAGTCCAGGCCCTCTGGATTGTAGATGCCGCCCTTCGAGTCCGAGACGGCAACGATCTTCAGGCCGAGTAACTCTTTGCCCAATTTGTGGGCAAACGAGCCGGCATTGCCATACCCCTGAATGGCGGTTGGCGCGCCGTTGAGGTCCATCTGGAGAGCCTTGGCTGCTTCGCGCAGGCAAATCATACCGCCGCGCGCGGTGGCTTCATTTCGCCCTGCAGAGCCGCCCAGCGCCAGGGGTTTGCCGGTGATAACACCGAATTCATTATACCCTTTCATAAAGGCAAACTCGTCTGCCATCCAGGCCATGATCTGCGGCGTGGTGTAGACATCGGGGGCAGGAACATCTTTTTCCAGGCCCAGGATGCGGCCAACCTGACGGATATAGGCGCGGCTTAGGCGTTCCAGTTCACCGGGCGAGAGCGCCTTGGGATCGCAGACAATTCCCCCCTTGCCGCCGCCAAGCGGCAGGTCCATGACTGCTGTTTTCCAGGTCATCCAGGCGGCCAGGGCGCGCACAGTGTCAATGGTTTCCTTGCTGTGGTAGCGAATGCCGCCTTTGTTCGGGCCGCGCGCGTCGTTGTATTGCACGCGAAAACCGTGGAAGATGCGAGTGGTGCCATCGTCCATTTTGACCGGCAGCGTGACGTGTAGTTCACGCATGGGCCAGCGTAACAGTTCGTGGATGGCCGGGTCGAGTTGCAACAACTCGGCTGTCTCATCTAGCTGACGTTGTGCCATTTCAAAGGGGTTGAAGGGTTTTTTCGAAGATCCGCTCATAGTGCTTTCTCCTGGAAATGTATGGATATGTTGGCCGTTAATTTTACTGCCGGGCAAGAGTTGTAGCAAGCCCGTTTATGAAAAACCTTTTCATTCCCTCTGGCTCTTTTTGACGAGTCTCACCAAGCCTCCGGCCTGGAGGATGGCGCGCGCCTGTTCGGGGAAGGGTGGGAAGGAGAACTCGCCGGTTGGCAGGCGGATAACCCCGTTGGCCAAGTCTATCTCTACCGGGTCGCCGGGCTGCGCGGCGTCTACGGCCTCCGGGCAAATGATAGCGGCCAGCCCCTGGTTGATGGCGTTGCGATAAAAGATGCGGGCGAACGATTTGGCGACCAGCGCGCGCACGCCTTTGTACTTGAGGCAGGTCGCCGCTTGTTCGCGTGAACTTCCGCAGCCAAAGTTTTTTCCGCCAAAGATTACATCACCCTCCTTCACCGCGCCGGCAAAGGCCGGATCGAGGTCTTCGAGCGCATGCGCGGCGATTTCTTCGGGCGTATTGGCCGTGTAGGTGTATTTGCCGGGGAAGATCTGATCGGTATTGACGTTATCGCCATATTTCCAAACCTTGCCGTGCGGATGGAACGATTCCGCTTGACTTGTGCGTGTAGCGGATGCCGAGGCCACAGCAATGCTGGTTGCCTTGCGTGTTGCAAGCCATGCCGGCTCTGCCGACGGGCGGACGGCTGCGCGCTTCCCTTCGAGTTCCAGCGGGCTGCCAATACGACCCAGGACGGCGCTCGCGGCCACGATTGCCGGCGAGGCCAGGTAAATTTCCGCCTCGGGTTGCCCCATGCGGCCTTTGAAGTTACGGTTGGCGGTGGAGATGACCACCTCTCCGGCAGCAGGGATGCCGAGGTGGTTGCCCATGCAAGGCCCGCAGCCAGGCGTTCCGAGGATGGCGCCGGCCTCCAGCAGCACCTCCAGAATCCCCTGGCGCAGCGCCTCTTGGAGAACCTGTTGCGAGGCTGGAATAACGACCAAGCGTGTGTGAGGATGAGTATGGCGCCCGTGAAGCACTGCGGCGGCGGCGGCTAGGTCCTCCAGGCGCCCGTTGGTACAGGTGCCGATGAAGGCCATGTCTACGCGCCGGCCGGCTACCGCTGAAAGCGGCTGCACGTTGTCCACACTGTGGGGGCAGGCCACCAGCGGCTCTAATCGGTCGAGGTAGAGGTCGTGTTCAGCGGCATAGGCGGCGTCCGCGTCGGGGTAGAGAGCACGGGCGCGCAGGTCCGCGATCGTCTGTCCGGAACGCGCGGCGAGATAGGCAAACACTGCCTCATCCGGCGGCAGATAGGCATTTTTGGCGCCGATTTCGGCCATGCTGTTGGGAATGACCATGCGGCCTTCCAGCGAGAGATTGTGTACGCCGGAGCCGGCAAATTCGATGGAGTAGTACAGTCCACCGTCCGCGCCGAGTTCTCGGCTGAGGAATAGGCAGATATCTTTGGCCGTTGTGTCTGGCGGCAACGCGCCATGCAGACGGATAAGGATGCTCTCGGGCACACGTAGCCAGATGCGCCCGGTGGCCCATACCACGGCTGCTTCGCTGCGCCCGATTCCTGCGCCGAATGCGCCCAACCAACCGTAGTGAGTCGTGTGGCTATCGGCGCCCAGAATCAAGTCGCCGGGTAGGACCAGGCCTTCCTCGGAAAGCACTTGATGGCAAATGCCGCGCCCGACGTCGAAGAAATGGCGAATCCCTTGCTCCTGGACGAAGGCGCGCGTCTCGGCATGGTTCTGGGCATGTTTGGGCGTAGGCGGCGGCGAGGCGTGGTCGAGGACGATGCACAGCTTTTCGGGGTCTTTCACGCGCCGCGCGCCAAGTTCCTGATAGAAGATGTGCGCAATGGCGGCGGTATTATCATGGGAAAGAATCCGGTCGGGAACAACCTCGACGATCTCACCGGCCCGCGCCTGGGGAAGGCCGGCGGCGCGCGCGAGGGCTTTTTCGGCAAACGTCATTGCGCTCATGGCTCATACCTTCGCTCTCGGCGCGTGCGTTGGGCGCGATCCATGCGTTGCACGATCTTCGGGGCGCCGTCCGGCGTCTGAACGCGCGGCTTGAGATGGAATTCCTCGCGCGCAATGCGCAGCAAAAGTTCGGAGGCGGAGATTTTCCCATTCAGTTCCGCCGTACTGTCCTTGAAATGTGCTGCCACTTGACGGGCGGTTTCCTCGTCTATGTCAAAGTAGTTGATTTCGCGCAGGAAGTAGTGCACAACGTTCCAACCGGAAAGCGGCCCAAGCAGAATGTCCTGCTCGCTGACGCCGAACAAGTCGAGTGGGTGCGCCTCGTAGGCCGCCGAATCGTGCAGCACCGCGCCCTGATGGACTCCGGCGGTGTGAGTCCGGTTTGTCAGGCTTACCGGTTCCTTGGACGGCACCAGCGTCTTGAGCTTGTCGGCCATGGTCACGTTGATCGGGTAGGAACTGCGCAGGTTATACCCCTCCAGAGAGTCGTACTGCTGTTCGGCGAACAGGTTGAAGAGGAGAGCGGTCATTGAGGTAATTCCTGAACGTTCACCGATTCCCAGCAATGTTGTATTGACGTACTGCGCTCCATTCAGCACGGCCTCCAACGCGTTGACCAACGAAAGGCCGCGATCATCGTGAAAGTGGATTTCCAGCGGGGTCTTCGGATACCGTTCGCGCAGCGCCTGCACCCGTTGCGCGACGATGGGCGGGGTTGCCACGCCGACCGTATCCGGCATGCCAAGCCGGTCCACGCACTCGACCAAGGGATCATACACGCGAAAGAGTAGATCGAGCGGCGTACGGAAGGCATCCTCGCCGCTGAAGCGCAGGATCAGGTTAGGATGATTGCGGCGCAAATCCTCCAGCAATGGGCGGACGAGACGAATGATCTCGTCTATCGTCTTGCCGTGATTGAATGCCTGCGCCTGGGGAGAAGTGCCGATGTATAGATTCAACCCATCGAAGCCGGCTTGAATGGCTGCCTCGACATCCTTGGGGTGGCAGCGTACATGCGCCAGCAGGAAGGTATATCCTTTCTGCACGATGAGATCATCGCGCACGGCTCGAATCGCCTGGATGTCCTCGGCCTCACGCTTGCTTACGTTCGGAGCGAACAATTCGATGAACTTCACGCCGTAGAGGATCAGGGCGCGGACGATTTCCTCCTTGTCTTGGGTGGTGAAGTAGTACTTGTAGTGATCGTGGAGCAAGGAGGTCTGTTGGCCCTCGCGTAGCGATGTGTCAATGATTTCGAGTGGGCGCGGATGATAGCGACGGAAATAATCGTGGTCAACGGGCGCGTTCATTGCAGCACTTCCTCCAGAGCGGCAATCACACGGTCGAGTTGCTCTTGGGTAATCACCAACGGCGGCAATAAGCGAAGGACGGTCAGGCCGGACGGCAGGGCAAGGATGCCACGCGCGGCCAGCTTTGCCAGGTAAGGCGCGACTTTCTCCCTGATTTCGACGCCGATCATCAGCCCCAGCCCGCGCACCTCGCGGATGAGCGGACTGCGAATCTGGCGTAGGCGCTCCAGCGCGTAAGCGCCCAGCGTTGCGGCTTTTTCTACCAACTGTTCCTTTTCCAGCACCTCCAACGTGGCAAGAGCGGCGGCGCAGACGACTGGGTTGCCGCCGAAAGTCGAACCGTGCGCGCCGACCGGCAATAAGCCAACGCGTTCGCCGATCAGCGCCGCGCCCATGGGCAACCCGCCGGCCAGCGACTTCGCCAGACAAACTAGATCGGGTTGCAGGTCGTAATGCTGGTAGGCGAACAACCGTCCCGTGCGGCCTAGGCCGGTTTGAATCTCATCTAGGATGAGCAGTGCACCGCGCGCGCGGCAAATTGCCTGCGCGCCTTGCAAAAATTCGGCGCTTGCCGGATAAACACCGCCTTCGCCCTGAACCGGCTCCAGAATCACGGCGGCTGTGCGTTCTGTAACGGCCTCCGCCAGTTTTTGCAGGTCGTTGTAGGGGACGTGGCAGAAGCCCGGAACGAGCGGTTCGAATCCTTCGCGATACTTCTTGTTCCACGTTGCCGAAAGCGCGCCCATTGTCCGGCCGTGGAACGCGCGCATCGCGGCGACGATCTGCGTACGGCCGGTGGAGAGCCGTGCGAATTTCAGCGCGGCCTCCACGGCCTCCGCGCCGGAATTGCACAGGAAGGCGCGCGGCATTCCGCTCAACGTCGCTAACCGTTTGGTCAACGCGGCGCGACGGTCGTTGTAAAACATCTCGGTGCAGGCGATCAAGCGCGTCATCTGTTCTTGGACTGCCTGGATAACGGCGGGGTGCGCGTGGCCAATGTTCGCAGACCCTTGACCGCCAACGCAATCGATGTACTCTCGGCCGTCGAGGTCATAGAGCAGTGCGCCTCGGCCGCGCACCAGGACGATTTCGCGCTTGCTGTAGACGCCGGAATTGTGCCAGCTTTCTACCTCGATAATGTCCATTGACTTATCTTACCTCGTCGAAGCACTTAAGAATCAAAGAACGTCGGGCTTTGGCCGTGCTGTGAATCATCCTGCACTGTGCCTCGCCTGCGCTTTGTGGTGTTGTTGCAAACTTCGGTAACGTAGTTCCTTCTTGCGCAGCGCCTGAATGGCGTTGACGGCTGCCATTGCCGCCGAGAGCGTGGTCAAAAGGGGAACGTTCATGATCGTGGCGGCGGAGCGGATGTCGGCGCCATCGCTGTGGGCGCGGAAGCCCAACGGCGTATTGAGAATCAACTGCACCTTGCCGGAGCGAATCAGGTCCACCACGTGCGGGGAGCCATCGGAAACTTTGTTAATGGTCGTGACCGGCAAGCCGACCTGACGGAAGAAGGCTGCTGTGCCAGGCGTGGCGTAAATCTGAAAACCCATGCGATGCAGGTCGCGGGCAATCTTTAGCGCAGCACTCTTGTCGTAATCGTTGACGCTGATAAGCACTGCTCCCTCTAGCGGCAGGCCAACATTGGCTGCTAGTTGCGATTTGGCGAACGCGTGGCCGAAGTGGGCAGCGTGTCCCATCACCTCGCCGGTTGAGCGCATTTCCGGGCCGAGCACGGCATCGGAGCCGGGTAGTTTGCGGAAAGGCAACACGGCTTCTTTGACGAAGAAGCCGTCCACGCGCGGCTCTTCTAGAACGCCCAGCTCGTCCAGGGTCTTGCCTACCATAATCTGGGCGGCCAGATAGGCCAAGTTCAATCCGGTTGCCTTGCTGGCGTAAGGCACCGTGCGCGAGGCGCGTGGGTTGACCTCTAACACGCAGACGACTTCATCCTTGAGCGCGAATTGGACGTTCATCAGACCGCGCACGCCGAGCGCCAGCCCAAGCCGTTCAGTATACTCGCGCATAATGCTCTGGTGATAGGCGCTGACCTTATAGGGCGGTAAGACGCAGGCCGCATCGCCCGAATGCACGCCGGCCTCCTCGATGTGCTGCATGATCGCGCCGATGACCACGCGCCGGCCATCGCCCAACGCGTCCACGTCAATTTCGAAGGCGTCCTCCATGAATTTGTCAATCAGGATGGGCTGCCCCGGCGCAGCCTCCATGGCTTCCCTGATGAAGCCTTCCAATTGGTCCTCGCCCTCTACCAGCGCCATGGCGCGCCCGCCCAGCACATAGGAGGGCCGCACCAGCACCGGGTAGCCGATGCGCCGCGCCACGTCGCGAGCTTCATTCAGGGAACGGGCGATTCCGTTTTCGGGTTGAGGGATATCTAGCTCGGCGAGCAGTTTCGCAAATTCTTCGCGGTCTTCGGCCAGTCGAATGGAGCGCGGCGAGGTGCCGAGGATGTTCACGCCGGCGGCTTCCAGGCCGGCAGAGAGGTTGAGTGGCGTTTGCCCGCCGAACTGGACAATGACGCCCATTGGGCGTTCGTGCTCGATCACGTTCAAGACGTGCTCCAGCGTCAGCGGTTCAAAATACAGACGATCGGCGGTGTCGTAGTCGGTCGAGACCGTTTCCGGGTTGCAGTTGTACATGATGGTCTCGTAGCCCAGGGCGGAAAGGGCAAAGGCCGCCTGACAGCAGCAGTAGTCGAATTCGATTCCCTGACCGATGCGATTCGGCCCCCCGCCCAGGATGAGGACTTTCGGGCGGTTGGTTGGATTGGCCTCGTCCTCCACTTCATAGGTCGAATAGAGGTAAGGCGTGAACGCCTCGAACTCGGCGGCGCAGGTATCCACACGCCGGAACGTAGGCGTAAGGCCAAGCCGTCGCCGTACTTCTCGGATAGCAAGACCAGGGAAAGAGGAAGGGGAGGAAGGGGTTAAATCTGGCAACCGTTCGATGCGGGAATCGGCGAACCCCATTTGCTTCGCGCCATGGAGCAGGGCTTTCCATTCATCGCCTTGCATGTTGCCTTTCTCATTCTTCCAGCGCACAATCCTCTGTTCCATCTCGGCGATTTCCCGCATTTGTGCCAGAAACCAGATGTCATACCCACTCCGTCGGGCGATTTCCTCGAGCGGTAGTCCGGCGCGCACCGCGCGGTAAACCTTGAACAGGCGATCGGCCGTTGGGGTCGCCAGTTCGTCTAGAGAGGGTGGCGCGGAAGGGACTTGCTTGTGTGGGCCCGAGCCATCCAGCGCGTCCACACCAATTTCCAGCGATTGCACGGCCTTGTTCAGCGCCTCAGGAAAGGTGCGCCCGATAGCCATCACCTCGCCGACCGATTTCATCTGCGGGCCAAGCGTTGGGTCCACGCCGGGGAACTTCTCGAATGCCCAGCGTGGAATCTTGACCACAACGTAATCCAGAGATGGCTCGAAGGAGGCTTTCGTCTGACGGGTGATGTCGTTGACGATCTCGTCCAGCGTATAGCCGACGGCGACCAACGCGGCGATCTTGGCGATAGGGAAGCCGGTAGCTTTCGAAGCCAGCGCCGAGGAGCGACTGACGCGCGGGTTCATTTCGATGATCAGCGTCTCGCCGTTTGCAGGGTTGACGGCGAATTGGACGTTCGAGCCGCCGGTTTCAACGCCTACCGCGCTCATCACGCCGCGCGCTAGATTGCGCAGAATTTGATATTCGCGGTCGGTCAGAGTCTGGGCGGGAGCGATAGTGATGCTATCGCCGGTGTGAATACCCATGGGGTCAAGGTTCTCGATAGAACAGACGACCACAAAGTTGTCGGCGCCATCGCGCATTACTTCTAGTTCGTATTCCTTCCAACCCATGACGGATTGCTCCAGCCAGGCCTGACGAATGGGCGATTCGGCAATGGCCTTGCGCACGGCCTCGGCCAATTCTTCTTCTGTGTAAACCCAGGTGGCGCCTGTGCCGCCTAAGGCAAAGGAGGCGCGCACCAGGAGGGGATACCCGGTTGCTTGTACCAATGCCTGGGCTTCGGCCAGCGAATGCGCTGGTCCGCCTTTGGGAACGGGGAGCCCCGCCTTGATCATGGTTTCGCGGAAAAGGTGTCTATCTTCGGCGGCTTTAATGGCTTGGAGGTTGGCGCCGATCAATTCCACGCCGTAGCGTTCGAGCACGCCGTTTTCGGAAAGCGCCAGAGCCAAATTTAGGCCGGTCTGTCCGCCAACGGTGGGGAGCATGGCGTCGGGGCGCTCTTGAGCAATGATAGCCTCCAGCGCTTCGGGCGTGAGTGGCTCGATGTACGTCGCGTCGGCCAATCCGGGGTCGGTCATGATGGTAGCCGGGTTCGAGTTAACCAGCACAATGCGATACCCTTGTGCCCGCAGTGCCTTGATTGCCTGCGTGCCGGAATAGTCGAACTCTGCTGCTTGCCCGATGATGATGGGCCCGGAGCCAGGAACGAGGATGGTGTGGATATCTGTTCGTTTAGGCATAGTTCCCTGTATTAGTGGTGAATGGTGAGATGATTTACGGAACGGAAGGTAAAAGATTCTGTGTTCAGCCTGCTGCCATCATCATTTCGAAAAATTCTCCAAAAAGATCGTGCGCGTCGTGTGGTCCTGGCGAGGCTTCGGGGTGGAATTGGACGCTCATCACAGGTTTGTGCTTGAGGCGCATCCCCTCGATCGAGTCGTCGTTCAGGCTCTTGTGGGTGATTTGCACTTCCGCGGGATCCAGGTCGGCTGGGCGAACGCAGAAGTTATGGTTCTGCGCCGTGATCAAGACGCGCCCGCTGGGCAAATGCTTGACTGGATGGTTGCCGCCATGGTGGCCGAATTTGAGGCGGTATGTATCCGCGCCCAGAGCGCGACCGATCAACTGGTGGCCGAGGCAGATACCGAATATGGGCACGTCGTTTTCGATCAAAGTGCGTACGGCTTCCACGGCGTAGGGCAGGCCGGCCGGGTCGCCGGGGCCGTTCGAGAGAAAGACGCCGTCTGGTCTCATGCTCAATACCTGCTCGGCTGGCGTGTCGGCCGGAACGACTGTAATGCGCGCGCCGTAGGAGGCCAGATGACGCAGCATATTCCGCTTGATGCCGAAATCGTAAGCGACGATATAGACTGGCGATACATGCTTGGCGCTTGCCGGTTTTCTCACCCATTTGTCGCCTGCATCGCCCTGCCAGTGGTACGATTCGGGGCAAGTGACTTCCTTGACCATATCCAACCCGTCCAAGCCGGGCCAGTCGTGCGCCATTTGGAGCAAGGTTTCGGCAGGCGTACCGCGTGTGGAAATCGCCGCCTTTTGCGTGCCGCCGTCGCGCAGTTTGCGGGTCAGGTAGCGCGTATCCACGCCGCTAATACCCGGCACTTTGTGTTCGGCAAGCCAATCGGAAAGCGTCCGTTCGGAACGCCAGTTTGAAACGAGCGGGCTTAGAGAGCGCACGACCACGGCAGAAACTTGAGGAATCGCCGACTCGTAGTCTTCCGCGTTGATTCCCACGTTCCCGATGTGCGAGCAGGTAAACAACACGCCCTGGCCGCGATAGGAAGGGTCGGTGAGAATCTCCTGGTATCCGGTCATGCTGGTGTTGAAGACCAGTTCGAAGACGGCGTCTGCTTCCGCACCGAAGGCTTCGCCACTTAAGACTGTTCCGTCTTGTAAAACGAGTAACGCTGTTTTGGTTTCCATGTTTTGGCTCTCCTTGACAACGCGGGATGATGAACGGCGCAGGATGAATTGTATTCTGCGTCTATCATTCGATCACCGTTCCATTATTGTCAAGGGCATTCGCGATAGGATTGTCCGCTCTGCCGTCGGCGATGATAACTCGCTTCACGCCGCCTTGTAGGGCTTCCTGGGCGCCGAGCACTTTTTTCTTCATGCGGCCCTCGGCATAGTGCAAGGCTTCGTTCAGTTGCGAGCGGGAAAGGAAGGGAATAACGGTGCTCTCGTCCGGAAAGTTCCTCATCAACCCTGGAACAGCGGTGAGCAGGATGAGCGTCTCGGCCTGGAGCGCGACGGCAACCATGGCCGCGGCGCGGTCGGCGTCCACGTTGAGCGCCTCGCCTTTCTGGCTGACCGCCACCGGCGCAAGGACCGGCAGATAGCTGCTCTCCAGGAGGGTTTGCAAGAGGGCAACGTTGACTTGCTCAATTTTGCCTGTGTAGTCGTCGCGGATGATGATGCGTCTGCCGTTCTCGATGCTTTGGATGGCTTCTTTGCGCGTGGCCAACAAGACGCGGCCATCCAATCCACTTAGCCCGAACGCGTTCACACCCAACTGTTGTAATTGCTCAACCAGCAAGCTGTTGACCTTGCCGTTGACGGCCATCAGGAAGATTTCGAGCGTCTTGCGATCGGTGTAGCGCGAGGTGTAACCTGAGGGAGAGGTAAGGAAGCGCGGCGGCGCGCCGAGCGCCTCGCCCAACGCATTCGCCTCCGCCGAGCCGCCGTGGACAAGGACGAGTCTCTTTCCTTGTTGCCATAGGGCAGCGGCGTCGGCGCAGATCGCCGAAACATCCACGCCCTCCGTGCCGCCGAGTTTAACCACAATCAGAGCATCTGTTCGCATCACGTTCCTCGCTAGGACAAGGTATGACGAATCCTCAAATTGGGTGCAAGCCAGCAAATTCCAGTCCGGTAGTTTCCTCCAGGCCGAGCATCAGATTCATGCATTGCACCGCGGTTCCGGAGGCGCCCTTCATGAGGTTGTCAATGGCGCAAATGGACACCACGTGGCCAGTGGCTTCGTCTAGAACGAAGCCCAAGTCGGCGTAATTCGAGCCGGCCAGAATCTTTGGCTCGGGAACGCGGTAGATGCCGCGTTGTTCCTTGACAATACGCAGGAAGGGGTTTTCTGCTGCTACGGCGCGATAGGCTTTCCATAAGTCTTTTGTGATCACGCCGGGCTTGACCTGCGCGTGCGCGGTCGCCAGTGCGCCGCGCACCAGGTCCACCGAGGTCATGGTCAGGATGATGTTGGGCAATCCCATCTCCTGAATGACTTCGGCGGTGTGACGGTGGCCGAAAGGCGAGAACGTTCGAATCACGCCAGAGCGTTCTGGGTGATGCGTGCCGGGATTCCCTTCTGCACCGCCTTCTGAAGAGCCGACTTTGATTTCGACGATCACGGGCTGTTCCTTCTCGATCAAATCGGCTTTGACCAGCGGCAGCAAAGCCAGGTTCGTTGCTGTAGCGTTGCATCCCACCCCGCTGACGTAACGAGCGGCGGCAATTTCGGCGCGGCGCAATTCGGGCAAGCCATAGATGAACTTGCTCAACCACTGCGGGGCGGCGTGTGGCTCTCCATACCACTTCGCGTAGGCGGCGGGATCGCGCAGGCGGAAATCGGCAGAGAGGTCTACGATTTTCGGCGCGATGGCCGCATAGTGTTCAATTTTCCGTTGCGCCTGACCATGTGGCAGCGCCAGAAAAAGCACGTCCACCGTCTCCAATTGTTCGGGGTCGCTGAATTTGAGCGCGGTGCGCTTGCGCAAGTTCGGATGCACCTGATAGACATATTCGCCCAGGTGCGAGCGGGAAGTCGCCTGAACCACTTCCACTGCGGGGTGATCGAGCAGGATACGCAGCAATTCGCCACCGGTATAGCCGGAGGCGCCAACGATGGATACACGCGTCATGAAGAACCTCCGTTTTGATGGGCGATCTGGACCACGTAGGATACGATTTCTCCGGCGATGTCCACGCCGGTTAGTGGCTGGACGGTGTGGAATTCCATTGTGTGGTTGACCTCATTGACGAGCAAGCCTTTCTGAGGGTGTTCAACGATGTCCACGGCCAGCACGCCGCCGCCGACGGCCTGGGCTGCTTTTAGGCAGAGTTCCTCGATTTCAGGCGTGACGGGGCAGACCTCTCCCGCGCCGCCGCGCGCGGTGTTCGTGATCCAGTGCTCCGATTTGCGGTAAATCGCCGCCACCACACGGTCGCCAATGACTACGCCGCGAATATCGCGGCCGGGCTTCTCGATAAATTCCTGGATATAGAACACCGAGTGTTGCACCGAACCGAGGGTGGCTTTGTGCTCCAGCACGGCTTCCGCGGCGTCGCGGTCATTGATTTTTGCGAGTAAACGCCCCCACGATCCGACGACCGGTTTTAGCACCACCGGATAGCCCATGCTTTCAATGGCTTCCAGCGCGGCTTCTGGACTGAAGGCGATGAGATTGCGTGGCTGCGGGACGCCACTGCGCGCCAGAAGCGCGCTGGTTGTCAGTTTATCGCCGCAGGCTTCCGCTACCGCCGCGGTATTGACTGTGGGGATGCCCCAGGCGTTGAGCACGCGTAGCGTGTACAGCCCGCTGGTATAGCTGATGCTGCGTTCGAGCACCGCGTCGTATTGCTTCCAGGGAGCAGGGTTGTCCAGGTCGAAATGAATCAGGCGATCGTCCAAGCGGTCGTAATCAATGCCGCGTCTTTCCATTGTTCCGAAGATCCATTTCTCCTCCACGCGCACGCGCGAGTATAACACTCCTACTTTGAGTCGTCGTTGCATAGATTCCTTTCCTTGCGTTTTGCGCTTCATCGGCGCGTTGCTTTTCCCTTGCGTTTTATTCGCCCCAGTCCTCCTGTTCCATCGGCGCCAGTTCGAGGCTGGGTGGTTCGAGCGCTGTTACTTCGAGATCGGCGCCGCAATCAGGGCATACCAGGATTTCGCCGACGATCGTGCCGGCCTGCAGTGTGATTTCAGCAGCGCATTCGGGACAAGAGGCAGTAGTCATGGTTTTTCTCCTTTCCTAAAGCTAGTGATGTAACGTGGAAGGTATTCCGTCCTCAACGATATGGAAGATCACGGATAGGTCTGCCTTTATAAAGCATCTTGAAGCGCACGGATCGCGTGTTCGATTTGTTCCTGCACAGCGACGGGAGCAGTGCCCCCGAAGGCGCAGCGTCGTTCGACCGCTTTCCTTGGCTCGAAGATGGTAAACACATCTTCCTCGAACGGCCCTACTTGGCGCCACTCGTCCAGGGAGAGTTGTTCCAGGCCGATGTGACGTTCTTTGGCCAGGTGGACGGCTTTGCCGACGATCTCGTGCGCCTGGCGAAACGGGAGGCCTTTGCAGACGAGGTAATCTGCCAGGTCTGTCGCTAACATGTCTGTATCCAGGGCGGCGTGCATCCGTTCGGGGTAGACCGTCAACGTTGCGATCGCGCCGGCCAGCACAGGCAGGACAGAGAGCAGAATATCAGCAGCCTCGAAGACCAGGGGTTTATCCTCCTGCAAATCTTTGTCATATGCCGATGGTAAGCCTTTGAGCGTAGCCAGGAGACCGCTCAGCAGGCCGAGGAGGACGCCTGCCTTCGCGCGCGTCAATTCGAAGACATCCGGGTTCTTCTTCTGTGGCATCAGGCTGGAGCCGGTCGCGTAGGAATCACTCAGTTCCAAGAAACCGAATTCGGCGCTACTGAAAAGAATGATGCCTTCCGCCAGACGGCTGAGGTGGACGCCGGCCAGGGCGCAGCAAAAGAGAAATTCAGCGGCGAAATCGCGGTCGGAGACGGCGTCGAGGCTGTTCGGCGCGGGGGCGTCGAAGCCAAGCGCCTGCGCCAGCGCGAAGCGGTCGATGGGGAAGGCGGTGCCGGCTAGCGCTCCACTTCCCAAAGGCAGGATAGCCACCCGCTTGCGCAGGTCTGCCAGTCGTTCGCGATCGCGTTGGAGCGGCCAAAAATGCGCCATCAGCCAGTGCGACAGCGTGATCGGCTGGGCGCGTTGCAGGTGAGTGTAGCCGGGCATGAGAGTGGTCACGTGCGCCCGCGCCAGGGTCAGGAGAGCCTTTTGCAGGTTGACCAACGCGGCGTTCAGGGTGGGCAGCGTGTCAAGCATCCAGAGGCGGAAGTCGGTCGCCACCTGGTCGTTGCGGCTGCGCCCGGTGTGAAGTTTGCCGGCCAACGCCCCGATGAGCTCGCCGAGGCGGCGCTCGATGGCGGTGTGAATGTCCTCATCGCCCTCGGTGAAAGTGAATCGCTTCGCGGCGAACTCGGCAGCAATTGCTTGTAAACCGTCGGCCATTTGTCGATATTCGTCGGCGGTCAACACGCCAGCGCGATGCAGAGCTTCTGCCCAGGCCAGGCTGCCGCGCACATCCTGCTGCGCCAACCGCTGATCGAAAGGCAGGGAGGCGTTCAATGCCCAGGCTTGCGGGTCTAACTTGCTGCGAAAGCGGCCGCTCCAGAGGGTCATCCTATCAGTCTCTCTTGAATTTCGAGTAATCGGGTTTCGGCATGTCCAGGCCCGAAACAGGCAGGCCGTTGAGAGCGCGCACTTTCAAGGCAAGCCCAAAGAGGCGAATGAACCCTTCGGCGTGACTTTGATCGTACACATCCTCCTCCCCGAAGGTGGCAAAATCTTCGCGGTATAAACTGAAGGGCGATTTGCGCCCAACCGGGATGACGTTGCCCTTGTAGAGTTTGAGGCGCACTGTGCCGGTGACTGGGCCTTGCGTGGCGTTGACAAAGGCGTCGAGCGCTTCTCGCAGTGGGGTGAACCACAAACCGTTGTACACCAGTTCCGCGTACTTGACGGCAAGCATATCCTTGAAGTGCATGGTTTCCCGGTCGAGAGTCAGCGTTTCGAGTTCGTGATGCGCGGCCATGAGAATTGTCCCGCCAGGCGTTTCATAGACGCCGTGTGACTTCATGCCCACCAGTCGGTTTTCTACCAGATCCGCGCGCCCGATACCGTGCGCCCCGCCAATGGCGTTGAGATGGGCGATAAGTTGCGCCGGTGACATTCGCTCACCATTAACGGCCACGGGAGTGCCGGACTCGAACTCGATTTCGACGTACACAGGCTGATCGGGGGCGTTTTCCGGCGAAGCGGTCAACTGGTACATGCTCTCTTCCGGCTCGTTCCAGGGATCCTCCAAGAGGCCGCCTTCGTGGGAGAGATGCCATAGGTTGGCGTCGCGGCTATAAATTGATTTCTTGGTGGCGGTGACAGGAATATTGCGCTCATTGGCGTAGGCAATGGCATCTTCACGCGAGCGGATGTGCCATTCGCGCCATGGCGCGATGATTTTTAGGCGCGGATCGAAGGCCATGATGGTCAGTTCAAAACGCACCTGATCGTTGCCTTTGCCGGTCGCGCCGTGCGCAACGGCGTCGGCGCCGACCTGATGCGCCACGTCCACCAGATGCTTTGCAATGAGCGGGCGGGCGATAGAGGTGCCAAGCAGGTACCGTCGTTCGTACACCGCGCCGGCGCGCAGCAGAGGGAAGAGGTAATCGCTGGCGAACTCCTCCTTCAGGTCACGAAGAATGAACTGGCTCGCCCCGCTCTTCAGCGCCTTACTTTCCAGCTTGCTCAAATCTTCTCCCTGACCTACATCCGCGCAAAAACAGACGACTTCACAATTGTAGTTTTCTTTGAGCCAGGGGACAATGATGGATGTGTCAAGTCCACCGGAGTAGGCCAGGGCCACTTTCTGAACGGTCGGCTTGGATTTGTTTTGCATACGGCCTCCTCATGGAGTATCGGTAATCGGTTCTGGGCATTTTCCGCAAAAAAGCCGCCTCTGGGAAGGAGGCGGCCTGATTTCAGCCTGGTTTCTGGTATGGGTGATCGTCACGCGCCACAGCCATACACAAGACCCCATCCCTCCCGATCGGAAGACGGGCTCAAATGCTTGGCACGGGGACGACGGATTACCTTCACCATTGCCTAGTAGTTTACTCGTCTTGTCTGGATTTGTCAATGGTATGAACAAGTTTTTTGCAAAAGCCGAAGAATTGACAAAAGAGGCGACCTGCCGCGCAGGTCGCCTCTTTCCCCCCAGCGTTTTCCTGGAGGAAGTGGTCGCGCCGTTCTCCTAACGCTCTACCCGAAAGGTGATGCTCACGGTAGTCACGTTCCCGGCGCGGTCGGCAGCGCTCAAATGCAGCGTATGCCTTCCCGGACGCGCCTTCCAGAGTACGTCAAAGGGTGGGGCGGTCACTTCGGCGAGCGGAAGTCCGTCTATGGAAAACGAGACTTTCGCCAAGGCGGTATCGCTAACTTGCGCCCGCAGGAGGATTACTCCGGTTGCTTCGAGGTTGACTACCTCATCTGCCGCAGGGGAAATTATGACGGCCTGGGGCGGAGTATTGTCGATGATCAACGGCACGGCGGCCTGCTTCAGGCGGCCGTCGGCGTGCGTGACCAGAAGACGCAGGACGTAGAGACCATCGAGTCCACGCGTGTCCCACTCGGCCAACAGTCCTTCGCGCACGGGCGTTGTTGCATCTTTACCGATTTGCGTCCAGTACTTAGGATTCAAGCCGCTTCCATATTCCAGCCGATACGATGCGAAATCCTTGCCTGCTGCCGCGCCGAAAATCTTGATGATTCCGCGTACATCGGCGAAAAGCGCCGGCGAGGTGATATGGACATCAGGGTTCACGGTTGGCAACGTTACGGTGTCGTATTCCGTCGGCGGCGCCGGGATTCCGGCGGCCTTTGCCCAGGCGCGCGCTTGCGGTGGGACGATCAGATACACCCGTTCCTCTACAAGTTCGGGCGGCGTGAAGACTGTAGCAAGCAAACCGCTCTCGCGATTGATGGCCAGCGCCTGGTACAGCGTATCTGTATGTTGTGGTTCGTTGCCGCTGAGAAAGATTTCTGATACCACGTTCGGACAGGCTGACGAGGGCAACAGGCCTGAGGGGTCGCAAACCTCGCGCGGGACGATGCCCGCCGGCGTTGGCCAATTCTCCGCAGGTAAGTCCTGTAAGGCATACTGCATCAAGGCGCGCCAGAGTCCTGCGCCGACTGCGAGAGCCGCATCTTCCCCGAAGGAAGACCCCGCTCCTTGTGCTTCGACCCAGACCACGACCAGTCGCTGCGGCGTATAGCCGACAATCCAGACGCCTCCTGTCTGAAAGGTGCGCCCGATCTTGATGGCAAGCGGACGGCCAAATGTAAAGGCGCCGGCAAGGCTGGCGGGGAATTGGCGCGCGCTCTCATCGCTCAAGGCATGGGTGATGAGGTAGGCCAGTTGTGGACTGACCACTGCCTGAGTGCTCGGCGTGCTCCAATCGGCGAAAATCGTATTGTCCACGCCGATCACGCGCAGTGTGGCAACGGGGATCGGCGTTCCTTCGCTCTGTGCCTGTGTGAGAATCTGCCCCGTACTCATTCCCAGGTTGGCAAAGATAGCGTAGGCAGAAGCAACTTGGAGTGGCGAGACGAAAAGATCATCGGAAAATATGTCGGCGGATGAAGGGATTTCCAGACCAAACGAGGCGGCCACACGCTGAACCTCGCTCATTCCCATTTGCTCCAAGATAGCGGCAGCCGGCGGTAGGTAGTCGTTGACCAGAGCCCGGCGCAGGCGCGTTGGACCGCGATAGTTCCCATCGGGATTGGGTATCGCGCCGGGAATATCCCATCCCAACGAGGCCGGGCCCAGTCCACGCGTGAAGCCGGTCAGGTAAAGGAACGGCGTTAGGAGCGTACCTGCCGGGTGTGCCAGCAGGTAATGCGAGGATAGATTCTGGCCGCTATCTCCCACCGCGGCCAATACCTGACCGGCGCGCGGGTCAAGGATGAGAGCGCTTGTTGTGATCAGCGGCGCGGTGAAGCCGGGCGGCAGAGTCGGTAGAAAGCGCGCCGCGATACAGGGAGAACCATCCTGCGCGCGGATTTCCCGACTGTCACCTTGTGCTCGGTGTAGTTGGGTTTGTAGGGCGCACTCCGCCTGTTGTTGTAAGTTGTAATCCAGCGTGGTAAAGATGTTTAATCCTCCGCGTTCGATTCGCTTTCTGTCGAAACGCTGACCCAGTTGGGTCAGCGCGAGGTCCAGGAAAGCGGGAGCGAAGGATGCCTTCTCCGCGCTTGCTTCGGGCGGCTCCGCGTATACAGGAGGTGGCGAAAGGATGGCTTCCGGCTCAATCATGCCGAGCAGAGACATCGCCTGTAGAGTCCGGATGCGTTCATGTTCTGCCGCCTGGGGGGCATCGAAAGGATTGAGCGCCGGGGAGCGGCTGACAGCGGCAAGGAGAGCGGCCTCGCTTAAATGGACCTGCCTCGCCGATTTGCCAAGATAGAACTGTGCTGCCGCTTCTACACCCCAGACGTGGTGCCCGAAGTAGGCGCTGTTGAGGTACCATTCCAGCACCTGCTCGTGTCCATAGCGCGCGGTAATTTGTGCGGCAAGAATCCGCTCGCGGATCGCGCGACGGATAGACGGTGGTTCGTCCCATAGGAGTAACTCGACTGCCAGGCGTTGAGCCAGGGTGGGATGCGCGAGTGAATCGCGCCAGCCGCTCAGCGTGTAGCCGTCGTGTGTCCAAAAATCGGGGTCCGATGTGGCGAGTATGGCGTGGATCAGTGTTTCCGGAAATTGGGCGTAGGCAAGGTAGGCGCGGCGACTTTCATTCGGTGCTAGCGTCAGCAGGCGGTGTTGGCCGCTACGGTCGTAAAGCCGCGTTGGTTCCAGCAGAAAACCGCCGGTAGGGTTGAGGAGAAGAGGCAGCTCCTCGATGGAAGGGAGATCATGGACCGTATCGGTATAGGCCAATCCGAAGGCGAGTATGCCAATTGCCAATGCCGCCGCGAGCAAAAAAAGCCCTCCCATTGCCAGACGACGTGTTTGCTGGCCAAGGCGGCGGAAGGCGCTCTCGCGGCACCGACGCCGATGGCGGAGAATGGTCAATGGGGAAGGCATAAATGTTCTGCAGATCGGCAAATCCGAAGCAAACGTTTCATTGGGAAATTTCCCTATCTACGTCTGCTATGCCCCACGCACGTAGCATCGAGCAACGCTTGTTTGGACCGATGGCCGTCCCACCTCGGCGCAAGCGTGAGACAACGAGAGACAAGGACGGCGATCCTACAATCCATGTGGTGAATCCTCCGCGCTTTGCCGATCCCTTCTTTATTTGCTTCGAACGATGGCATCTGTCATGCGCGCCACGCGTACCATGAACAACACGTCGTGGACGCGAAGGATATCGGCGCCGCGCGCGATACCGATGGCTACTGCCGCCGCTGTGCCCTCTAGCCGCTGCTCGGCTGGTAGGTTAAGCGTGTAGCCAATGAATGATTTGCGCGAAGGGCCAATGAGCACCGGGTAGCCAAGGGCGCGAATCTCTTCCAAACGGTTGATGAGTTCCAGATTCTGCGCCACTGTCTTGCCAAATCCAAGCCCTGGGTCTAAGACAATATGTTCGTCTGGAATGCCTGCGGCGCGGGCAAGGGCAACCGAGGCCAGTAAATCGCGCTTGACATCTTCCAGGAGATTCTCGTACTCGGCGGCTTGATAGGCGGCTCCCAGACGTTCGCGCACCTCCACGTTGATCGGATTGCTGCGATTGTGCATCAGCACCACGCCGGCGTGATAACGGGCTACAATCTCTGCCATCTGCGGGTCGGCGCGCAGCGCCCAGACGTCGTTGACGATGCGCGCGCCGGCCTGCAGTGCGGCCTCCGCGACAGTCGCCTTGTAGGTATCGATGGAAATAAGCGCCTCGGGAAAACGGGCGACAATGGCCCGAATGACCGGCAGGACGCGTTGCATCTCCTCTTCCGCGTTCACAGGGCGCGAGCCGGGGCGCGTGGACTCGCCGCCAATATCCAGGATGTCTGCGCCTGCATCGAGAAAGCGGCGCGCTTGCTCCAAAGCGGCCTCTTGCGGGTCGTAGGCGTTCCACAGGCCATCGCCGGAAAAACTATCCGGCGTGACATTCAGAATCCCCATGATGAACGTTCGCTTGCCCCAAGGGAAAGGGAAAGCTGGCATGATCACATGCTCCGAGCAAGGTAGATACGCTGCTGCTGCGAGTGGTTGCTACGAACAGATCAAGCAAGGCAATGGAAATAGAAATCAAGCAATCTGATCCAGCGGGCGCGCCAACCAGGCTTCGGCTTCTTCGATGTCGGTGAAAATCTTCATGACCGCGCCGGTGGGTGGGGAAGAGAGCGCGGCGATTTCGGCGATGGCTTGTTTCACCTTCTCGTTGACTACGACTACGGCCAAACGGATGTTGCGCGTGGCCGGGTCGCTGTTGACTTCCACCGCCAGGCGCACAGCCTTTTCGGGAATCTCTGCTACCTGGCGTAGATCGTACAGGTTGCGCGTCAAACGGTCGGCGCCAAGGAGGTGTTCTAAGGCAAAGTCGTGCCAGTGTTTTAGCGTGGCGTCGGACAGGTCGGTGAACGTGAGGGTCATGCCACCGTCGGGCCGGCGGACAACCGTATAGCCAATACCGGGTTCTGGTCTCCAGTGAAGGGGTTTCAACTCGGCCATGATTTCTCTCCTCTCGGTAAACGGTTTGCACGTATTATACCCATAACCGGCAAGCCAGATTAGGCATATGAGTTGTATAGGGATCGTACTCGCAAGGCCTGGCGTAGGCGTTCCATGTCCCAGCCGTCAGGCCAGGGTGCCTGTATCTGCCGCTCCCGATTGGGGGAGAGATCGAAATAATTGTCGCTGAATACAGCGTCGGCGCCTTCTAAAGAAAGTTCAACGAAGCGCGCCAGGGAGTCTGCCCATAGCCGTGTTGTGGCCGCTCCATTCTTCTCCTCGACCACCTCCCATTGCAGGCATGGATCGGTCAGCATCAGATGTTTGTTCGGGACGAAGGTCGCTAGGCTCTGGCCAAGTAGAACATTGCCTTGCCAGAGTTCGGCAATCAAGACGGTGCGCCGCCGCTCGGAGTTCGAGAGACGGGCAGAGAAATCGAGCGAACACACGAGCGTATCGCTTTGCGGGGCGATAGCGGCTGGTAGTTCGGCCTGTTCCAGAATCTGCCCCTGCAATGTTTCCAGACGCCAGGCAACCTTACCTTGCCAGGGTTGCAGCATGTCGTTGGTCAAATGAACATCCATCCGTAGGTCGTTCTCTTCGATAGAGAGCAACAGCGGCGCGTAGAAACGACGCGCTAGATAGTGCAGGGCTTTCCAACGTCCAAAGTAGTCTATGCTTGACCAGGAAGCCACCGGCCAGCAGTCGTTTAATTGCCAGTAGAGCGTTCCGCCTACGCGCCGACGGTTGCGCCGCCAGTGTTCCACGCCGTAGCGAATCCCCTCGGCTTGCAAGACCATGCTGACGTACACGAAGGAGGAGAAATCTGTCGGCAGGCGGAAGAGGTCGGTCATTTGCGCTACGATCAGGCCGTTCCCAGAACCGGAGCGCTGGTGGTGCTCCATGATGTACGAGGTGATGTTCTGTTCCTCCGGAGGGGCGTATGTCTGGATGGTCGCTAGTGGGGGTAGGGATTGGAACCCAAACTCGCTCATGAAACGAGGGTATTGTTGGCGGTAAGCCGTGAACGGTTTGCGCCCATGCCAGACTTCCCAGTAATGGGTATCGCCGCGCTGCTGGCCGTTCGGGTGGTCGAACGGGATGCCGGAGGACGGGGAGGATGGCCAATAAGGGCGGTCGGGATCCTCTTCTGCGACGATAGCGGGAAGGAGATGGTGGAACATACGGTCGTAAGCAGCCTTCAACCGTTGATTAACCGGGTCGGTCGGATTATCCCATTGCCACTCCACCCAACCCTGCTCCATCTCGACGTTGCCGCACCATAGAGCTAGGCTTGGGTGATGGCGCAAGCGGCGCACAGCTTCGATTGCCTCCTGACGCACGTTCTCAAAGAAGTCTTTGTCGTCGGGGTAAATACCGCAGGCGAAGATGAAGTCTTGCCAGACGAGAAGGCCATAGCGGTCGCACAAATCGTAGAAGCGGTCTTCCGGATAATAACCGCCGCCCCAGGCGCGCAGCATGTTCATGTGCGCCTCCGCCGCGCTCCGGATAAGCCATTCTAGTCGGGCCTCGTTGACACGCGTTGGGAATGAGTCGGCGGGTATCCAATTGGCGCCCTTGGCGAAGATTGGCGTGCCGTTGACGACGAACTGGAAGGATTCGCCCCATTCATCCGGCTCACGGCGTAACTCCAGTGTCCGCAGGCCAATGCGGACGACGCGCCAGTCGAGCAAGGCCTCGCCACGCCAGAGCGAGACGTTCACCTCATAGAGTGGTTGCGCTCCATAGCCGTTTGGCCACCAAAGTTGGGGGTTGCGAATAGCGGCTTCGAGGTTGCAAAATGGCGGTTTGCTTTCGCAGCGGCTTGGGTCGGCCTGGACGGTTTGGGCCTCGCCATCGGGAGGAGTGATTTGCAAAACAACTCGAAGGTCGGCATCTTGCCATTGCTCGAGGCGGACGGCTGCCTGGAGGGTTACTCCATTGTTCCCATGATGCTGGCGGAGGTGGATATCCTCCAGTCGGGCGGTTGTATACCCTTCTAGGCGAACGTCCCTCCAGATGCCGATGGGTGGAAGTTTCGGCCCCCAATCCCAACCCCACTGATAGGGCGCCTTGCGTAGGTGCGGCCCTCCGGGAATGTCACCGCCGCCGAGCAGGGGCTGCTTGGCCTGCCGGGCGCGAAGGAAGGCCAATGGCGAACGAAAAACAATGCGCAGTTCGTTTTCGCCAGCGTGCAACAATTCCTGCCCCTGCCAGCGATATTGGCGGAACATATTGTTCGTCTCCCCTAGCTGCTGACCGTTCAGCCAAACTTCTGCCAATGTATCCAGTCCGTTGCAGACAAGAAAGATTTTCTCTTCCTCGAGAAGGGCGGGCGTGGCGTAAAAGAGAAGACGATACTCCCAATCGCTTTCCGCTATCCACTGGACGGCGTTTTCGTTATCCGCCACAAACGGATCGGGAATGCGACCCAGGGCGAGCAAATCGGTATGGACACCGCCCGGGACGACGGCGGGCGCCCATTCCGCATCGCCTATTTTCCGGAACTGCCAGGCGCCGTTCAGGTTTTGTTGAATCATAGGACACCTCTATCGTATGTGGTATTCCTGCGAAAAACGCGCTCCTCACAGGATGGATTTTTTGAAAACGTCTGCTACAACCTGCTTCCTCTTCTCGCTTGCCTCAAAGCGGACTATGCGTTGACTTCCGGCCGACTGTCGGGCGCCGAACAGAGATAGCAAGGGAAGAGGAGGCCCTCGCCAGAAGAAGAGTCGTTGTGAGCGTTCGTCGGCAACGTCATTCTGCCGCTTGCCTCGCGTGGCGGAGCAAATCCGCGCTAGGAGGGGAGTTTTACCGGCTTTCCGTCCTTGGCCGATTGGAATAGCGCAAGGATAGCGCGCACATTCGCCAGGCTATCGTCCAAGGTTACCGCCGGCGGTTTTCCCGACAGAATTGCATCGGCCATATCCTCGACTTCGCTCTGATAAGGCGGCGTGCCTTTGACGGGGAGCATGTACGTGCGGCCATTTTTTGTAAGGTACAGGCGTTCCCGCCGGCCTGGATTGAAGGGATTGGGGATGTACAGCCGACCTTCGCTCCCTATGAACTCCATGAAGACAAAGTAGGGGAGCGCGAAACTGCTGTAGAACTGGAGATGGCAGGAGCCAGGGAAAGACAATTGGGCCAGGAAGGTCATATCCACCCCGCCGAGGCCCTGGATCTGTTGCCCGAAGACTTCCACGGGTTCCTTTCCAAGCGCGGCGCGCGTATAACTCAAGGGATAACAACCTACGTCCCACAGACTCCCGCCGCCCTGATCGGGATGCAGGCGGTAATCTTCTTGACGTTCCAGACGGAAAGAGAACGCGCCGCGCACGATACGCACTTCGCCGAGCAAACCGCCGCCGATGATTTCCCTCACTCGCCGGGTCTGCGCATGACTACGGTACATGAAAGCCTCTGCGACAACGCGCTGATGTTTCGCTGCAGCTTCCTGAATTGCCCGGACTTCCTGTTCTGAAAGTGCCAGTGGTTTTTCGCAAAGCACGTGTTTGCCGGCCTCCACGGCTCGTATTGTCCATGTGGCGTGTAGGTGATTGGGAAGAGGATTGTAGATGACGTCAATCTCGGCATCGGCGAGTAAGGCTTCATAAGAACTGTACGCGCGCGGAATCCGGTGTTGCCGCGCATATGCCTCGGCCTTCGCTTGCGTGCGGCTGGCAACGGCGAGCAGATGGTTCCGTTTCGAGGCGCGTAGAGGTCCCAGTAAAGCTTGATTGATGCGCGCGGTACTGAGTAGTCCCCAACGTAACGGCGGCGTGTTCATCTGGTTCGCCTCTGGCTTAGAAATGCCCTACTGCGGCAGTTAGGTTATCGAAGATCTTGAAGAGAGGAGTAAAGCCGGTCAGGTCGAGCGCCTCGCGTAGACGCGGCGGTACGTTTGCCAGCACAATTTCGCCGCGGTTGTAGCGTTTGCAGTTGCGCTGACCGATCAACAGAGCGCGAAAACCGGCGCTGGACATGAACTCTACCTCGTTCAGATTCAAAACAAGTTTAAAGGCCCCTTCTCGATTCAAGGCTTCAATTGCTTCTGTGAGTTGCGACGCAGTATACGAATCGACCCTCCCTTTTACGTTCAAGACGACGCAATGTTTATAACGGTCGGTGATAATCTCCATCTCGCCTCCAGAAGCAACAATACCTGCCGTGCGAAGGGAAGAGTACGTGACTCTCCATTCCCACGTGTCTGCGTTGTTTCTGTTTATTATACTCGTGAAACCCGCTGGGCTACAGGTGCTTTACCGTCTTCGTTTGACCTCCCCCCTGGCGTCGCTACGAATACAAGCGTTGAGGTGTCCTAAGCTAACGAACGCTCTACTTCGTATCCAAAGAAGAGTGCCCCCAAGCGGACTCGAACCGCTGTTTGGGCCTTGAGAGGGCCCCGTCCTGGGCCGCTAGACGATGGGGG
>DAOTWG010000008.1:0-2323 GCA_034436015.1 Anaerolineales bacterium | reverse complement strand
CCGATGTGGTGATAGACTTTCTGCAGTCTGGTTTCCAATTCATCTTTCCCGATCATTCTTCACCCCCTTAACCGTCCAGCCTTCCTGGGCGCGCGCACACGCAGCGCAGGTCTATTTCTCGCGACTTTCATGGTACACGCGGACTATCTCGTCCAGCGCTCTGTGCACAGCGCTGAACTTTTCGCGAGCCTTCTCGCGGAGTTCCGCAAGGTTCGGCTCATAGTCCACGCCGACCGCTGTAATCATAGCGGTAAGTTCCATCATGACGATGGCTTCGGCATGAACCAGGATGTTCGCGATGTGGTCTGACAGAGGCATCCCGATGTACCGGGAGACGGAAGAGACCTCCGCGACAACACCGCGGAGATCTTCGAGGCTCTGCCACACTGTGTCGCGTATTGCTATCCAGCGCGGCGTGTCCTCGTGTGGCACGGTTTTGTCGGGCCAGTTCAGAGCCTCCGAGACAAGGCTCTTCAAGAATTCAATCAAGGCATCGAGCATCTCCGCATCTGTCATCTTGCACCTCCCTTAGAGATGTTAAAATAGAGATATTAAAAGCCGCAGGCCTCTATGGCCTGCGCCACATCGGGCGTCAGCGCATATGCGATGCCCAGCGACCCATAGCCGCACCAGGGCCCCGGAGTCTCGGGGCTGCCACGTTCTTGGGTTGTTGGTATGTTTACGATTTAAGTGTGCCACAAAATGGCTGTTTTGTCGAGCGGCTGGGCTCTGCGGAGAGGCCGCGGTGGTTCCCCTCAGACCCCCCTGGTTTTAGCCATAGGGAGGCCCAGTTGTCTTGGGGCTGCTCAAGACTCAATGGGCGGCTCCAAAGATTCCCACAAGGTTCTCTGGTTAGCAGAAGAACTAACCATGTTGTCGGTTATAACAATACCATTGCCCATGTCTAATCGCACAGAATTTTTAAGGATTCTTGCTTTCATTTTTGCTATCGGTGTTCCTTGGTAGTCTAAGAACTCAATGAGCATTTGACCTCTGCCTTGATCTTTATAATAAAGAGCAGGGCGGTGTACCGGCAGTTTACGAAAAGCAGGGCATATCCAGGAATTTCCTCTGGCGTTAACAATATAAATACCCAAATCGGATTGGGTGATGCGCCAAAAGGGTACGATAAATACGTCTGGATCACCCCGCATTACACCGATATCAAGGAAAAAGGCCATGTAACGCGGAAAAGCAACTCTGCTCCATGAGCAATCTAAAGACGGCAAGTTGGATTCGGGTACCATAGAGAGATAACAATTTTCGTCTTTCTCATGCGCAATTAGCACACCGCTGTTTCCTACTGACAATTTTTGCACCTTTCCATATCGCATCGGTATTTCTTCTGTTATTGTATATATCGTTCCTTCTTGGCTTATCATTACCAACTTGTCGTCAGAAGAAACATCAGAAATGGCCCAGCGAGAGGTTGCACTATGCAAATAGGTATATTGGGGGAGGGTAACCATATGCCCCGTAGGAGTTAAAACGACCCCTTCCGCACTCCAATAAGTCCAAGGGCCAAACTTTTGATATGCCCAAGCTGGACAAACAATTTCCTGCAACTCAATGGTGCCATTTTTGTATTGCAAAAGCCAATCCCTTATTGTTGTTTTTATAATCCAACCATTTGCGATTGGAGCAGCCAAGCGGATATCTTCCCACTCTGAAGACGAAGTTGCCTCTTCCCCTTCCGAAGGCAGAGTTACCTCTCCCCATATGCTATTTTGTCTCCCTACAAAGCACCTGTTTTTATGGCGAAAATGCACGAGCCAATCAACACCTGAAACCAGTATTTCTGTCTTGCCGTGTAACAAGTCTGACTTGCTTATCCTTTCTATAATCCACCTCAGCGTTTGCGTAGAAACCGCTTTCCATTCCTCCATGGCCAGCCTGATTTGCTTGGCGTTTTCGTTGTTGGACAAACGGGGAGATCTGAGATACCACATTACTTCGGGCCAAAGACTTCTCCTGCGCATTTCATACTTGGCTTTGTCCCAATACGATTTGAAATGGCCTCTAAGGAAGAGTAGCGAGTCAGGCCTATCGGCGTTTTCCCAGCCGTGACGAACTTGTGCTATCTTTTGCCCATTGTTAAGATATGATATTGTTGTTGGGAACAACATTATATGCTTGTTGTGCCCGATGGTATAACATGTGCCCGCTGGAATAGAATTGGGCTTATATAACTGTTCTTTCAGGGTAACTCCGCAAAAACGATATTCTCCGTTCCTGTCTATGACCAGAAAATCTTCTCCTACAACCTCAGGATAGCCAGACAAGAAGTAGAGCGTCATTTTAACCTCCTTGATAAATGTGTTTG
>DAOTWG010000007.1:0-22576 GCA_034436015.1 Anaerolineales bacterium | reverse complement strand
CCCTTGGCTGACCGGCATGCCGGTCAGCCGCGAGAGTTCACGATAAATGCGCTGGATGTCGGCCGGGTCATCGGGCAGATAGGCTGGCGTGATCACAATGTTGTAGGAGGCAATGTTGCGCGCGAGAAGGTAACCGTTGCGGTCGTAGATGATGCCGCGCCGTGGCGAAACGGAGATAACTTTGGTGCGATTCTCGGTTGCCCGCGCCAACCATTGCGGATATTCGAGGACTTGCAGGATAAACAGGCGCATGCCGAACAACACGGCTGTCAGTGCCATGAGTCCATAGACCGCCAGGAAACGCCAGGTTTGAAGGGGCAAGGTTCCGTTTGCCTTCATGCTTCAACTTTCACCGGGTAGAACAAAGCGGCCAGGTCACGCACAAAGATGTACGCCGGCATTGCCAGCAGGAGGTTGAGCAGGGCGCTGGGAAGGATGACCAGGTGGAAAGCATCTCTCCAGGGCAGCGACCGGCCGGTGAATTGGAGCACCGTCCATGCCAGCGTTTGGGAAATCAACGTCCCGATCAGCGTCAGAAGAAACATGACCAGTATTGGCGCTTGCCAGAGACGGCTCGTCAGGATACGTCCCAGCGCCGCGACCACGAGGTAGGCAGCCAATGGAACAGGCCAGGGTAGGGCGGAAAGGAAACCGGCGAACAGGCCGGCTGCGGTTGCCCATTGCCAGGCCGAGCGCACGCGTTCCTGTACTGCCCAGGCTGCTACAAGGAGCAAGAGTACATCGGCGCAACCGGAAAGCAACGTCAGGCGGCTGACCACGACGCTCTGCACCATTAATGCGGTGCCCAAGAGAGGGAGGGATAACAGAACGACCATTGTTGCCTATGCCGTGTTAGGCGCGTCGGTGCATCGTACTTTGGTAAGCACAATCTCTAGAGCGAGAACAAGCTGGCCACAAGGCGCGCCGCGGAGAAGGGAAAATATCTTGTGCTTTCCTTCCGTTGACTTGCGCCAGGAATGTTGTCATGGGTGTGAGGAATTCCGCCTCACGGGGTAGGGACGGGCAATAACGGCGAGATATCCAATGGCTTGAAATTGGTGATGACGAGCACATATTGCAGATGCTCAAAATCTACGAGCGGTTGAACGGTTGCTTGCTGGAAGAGTTCGTAATCCAGTTTGCGTACGCTCGTTACCTGACCGATGAGCAGATGAGGGGGGTACCCGCCGCCGAGGCCGGAAGTCACGACCAGATCGCCTGTGGAGACGCCTACATCTTGCGAAATCATATCTAGAGTCAGTTCTCCGCTGAGCGACCCCCTGAGGATAGCGTTCGTGGCTGCATTTTGCAGACGGACGTTGATGACCGAGGCCGAGTCGGTGATCAGCTGGACGCGCGCCGCCTCGGCGATGACTGCGTCGATCCTTCCCGCCAGACCTTTCTCTGTTACCACCGGCATTCCAGGGCGGATTCCGTCGTTCGATCCGATGTTGATGATGACGTAACGCAGAAACGGACTAGGGTCTTGCCCAATGACTGTGGCGGCCTTGTAGGTATTCTCCGGGTTAGCGCGCGCGAAATCCACCAGCGCGGCCAGAATTTCGGTTTCGACGACTCGTTGCTGGAGTTCCACGATTTGTGCTTGCAGACGGGCGACTTCGGCTTCGAGTTCGGCGTTCCGCTGTCGGAGCAAGGCCACGTCGCGGGGCATGGTTAAGAAATCCATAAGTGCCATGTAGCGCGTGGAGAACCAGGTCTGGGCGTCCACGAGGATGCGGCTGAGACGGTCGGTGGCGAATCGCAAGTAACCGCCTAGTGCCAGGAGGACGATTCCCAGGCTGACCAGGATAAGGGCGACGATTTGTATGCGGCGTAGGGAAAGAATCTTCATAGCAGGGAATCGCGCCGCTAGAAAGCGGCGTGATTACGCATGGCGCGTGCTGCCGCGCTCGAGGCCGACCAGGTAGCGGCTTCGTTCGGCAAAGTTGTCCAGTACCCAGGCGGCGCCGCGCACCACACAGGTTAGGGGGTCTTCCGCGAGCCAGGCGCGCAGGCGCAGCTCGTCGGAGAGACGGTCAGCAAGGCGTTGCAGCAGCGCCCCGCCGCCCGAAAGGCAAATGCCGCTGTCCATGAGGTCTGCGACCGTTTCCGGCGGGGCGTCGTCCAGCGCGTCGCGGACGGTATCCACGATGGTCTGTACGGAACGGCTCAACGCCTCGCGTATCTCGATGGAGGAGATTTCGATGGATTCGGGCAGCCCGGTGACCAGGTTGCGCCCGCGTACCTCGGTGGTCTTTTCGACGGGAAGGGGAAAGGCCGAGCCGATTTGCCACTTGATTTGCTCGGCAACGCTTTCCCCAATCAACAGATTGTACTTATTGCGAATGTAGGAAATGATGTCGGCGTTCATTTCATCGCCGGCGATGCGTATGGAACGGGAAAGCACGACCTCGCCCATGGAGAGAATGGCGACTTCAGTCGTGCCGCCGCCAATGTCTACAATCATACTGGCGTGCATTTCATCTACAGGCAGGCCGGCGCCCAAGGCGGCGGCCATCGGTTCCTCAATCAGGTGCGCCTCACGCGCGCCGGCCGCCATCGCGGCATCGTACACGGCGCGCTTCTCAACCTCCGTCACGCCGATCGGGATACCGATAACCACGCGTGGGCTGGGCAAAGGCGTCACGGTTTGTTCGTGTACCTTGCTGAAGAAGTACTCTAGCATGGCCTCGGTAATCTCAAACTCGGCGATCACGCCATCCCGCATCGGACGAATCACATGGATTGACCCCGGCGCGCGGCCAAGCATATTCCGCGCCTCTTGACCAACGGCCATGGGGCGCCGCGTGCGCTTCTCAATCGCGACCCATGATGGCTCGTTGACGATGATCCCTTTTCCTTTCACGTACACCAGCGTATTGGCGGTTCCCAGATCAATGCCAATATCCAGCGAAAAGAGGCCAAGAAGCCATTTGATGGGGTTGAAAGCCAAGCGCGCGCTCCTTGCAGATCGTAGAGTGACACTGTATTATACCATTGGAGCGGTGAATTTCGATTGTCCCGGTAGAGGCGCATTGCAAAACCCTCGCCGGCCTGCCTAGATGCCTTTGGGGTACAAGGTTAGCGTGACTATGTTGCGCCGGAGTTGGCTTGTTTGTCTCCAAAGTAGTCTGTGCAAACGAGTTCTCTCTCCCAGGGGTGATTTCTGTGGCAACACCTGGCGAAAACGCGGGTATAATGCGGCAGATTCCGCGTGCGGTTTCGGGCAACTACGCGGCAATGCCGAGCCGATTGCTTTGGAGGCGCATGGAACAATATCAGGGAGTGCTGCAACGCTACGGACATTTGCTGGATTTGCCGGCGCACACCCGACCGGTGACGTTGCTGGAGGGCAATACGCCGTTGATTCCGACTCTTCGGCTGGTGGAGGAATTAGGCGGTGGCTTTGAGTTGTTCCTCAAGTTCGAGGGGATGAATCCGACCGGTTCGTTCAAGGACCGAGGCATGACGGCGGCGGTCAGCGAGGCAGCCGGGCGCAACGCGCGTGCCGTCATCTGTGCTTCGACCGGCAACACGGCAGCTTCCGCGGCGGCATACGCTGCACGCGCCGGGATGCGCTCGATCGTCCTTATCCCTCAGGGCAAAGTGGCGGCCGGAAAACTGGCCGGCGCCCTGGCTTACGGGGCGCAAGTGGTGCAGGTGGACGGTTCGTTCGACGACGCCTTGCATATGGTAGTGGCGATCACCCAGAAACATCCCATTTGTTTGGTGAATTCGCTCAATCCCTATCGCATCGAGGGGCAGAAGACGGCCGCGTTTGAAATTTGCGATGCGCTTGGAGCAGCGCCGGACTGGTTGTGTCTGCCGGTTGGCAACGCCGGTAACATTACTGCCTATTGGGCCGGTTTCCGGCAATACCATGCGCTGAGTTCTAGCGGTCTGCCGCAGGTGCTTGGTGTGCAGGCGGAAGGCGCGGCGCCGCTGGTGCTTGGTCACCCGGTCGAAAAGCCGGAAACCGTGGCGACGGCCATTCGCATCGGCAGACCGGCGCGCGGCGAGCAAGCGTTACAGGCTGCTGAAGAATCGGGCGGACGTATCATTGCCGTCAGCGATGGCGAAATCCTGAAGATGCAACGCACCCTGGCGCGATTGGAAGGAATCTGGGTCGAACCGGCCTCGGCGGCCGGCCTGGCTGGCCTGATGCACGAAATGGCCGCCGGCCGCTTTCAAGCCAAGGGGAAGCGCATTGTCGCGATTTGCACGGGTCACGGCTTGAAGGATCCCGATATCATCACAAAGGATGTCCTTCATCCTTTGGTCGTACCGCCGCGCTTAGATGCTCTGGAAGAGGTTATCCTTTCATGAAACGAGTCTGCGTGCGCGTGCCGGCGACTACCGCCAATCTTGGGCCAGGGTTCGATGCCATCGGCCTGGCATTGGATTTATGGAACGAGACCGAATTCTTGAGCACGGCGGACGGTCGCTTTATGGTTACCGTTTGCGGCGAGGGGGAGGGGATTCTGCCTACCGATGAGCAGAACCTCATTCTGGCCTCCGCCTTGCAGCTCTTCTCTCTGGCGGGAAAATCGCCCGGTGGTCTGCGTGTGCATTGCATCAACCGTGTTCCCCTTACGTCAGGACTTGGTTCGAGTTCAGCGGCTATGCTGGCCGGTCTGTTAGGCGCGAACGCGTTGTTAGACGAACCGTTCTCGCGCGAGGAGATTCTGAGGATAGCCGTGGAAAGCGAAGGCCATCCGGATAACATCGTTCCGGCCATGCTGGGCGGCTTGGTGGCTTCGGTATGGCAAAACGGAAGGATTATCGCGCGTAAACTCGCCGTCAGCCCTATGGCAATCACCGTTGTCCTTCCTGATTTCTATTTCCCGACCAAGACCGCGCGTGACATTTTGCCGGAATATGTGCTGCGGCAGGACGCGATCTTCAATCTGAGCCGGGCGGTATTGGTCATCAAAGCATTCGAGACGGGCGATCTGGCCTTGCTGGGAGAAGTCATGGAAGACGCTCTGCATCAGCCTTACCGTCTGCCGCTGATTCCAGGCGCGCAGGATGCGATGCAAGCGGCAAAGCAAGCCGGCGCCAGCGCGGTGGCGCTTGCTGGAGCCGGGCCGAGTTTGATTGCCTTCTCCGGTCAGCCCGCCGATGCCCACATTGGCCTGGCGATGCAAGAGGCTTTTGCTCAGGCCGGGCTTTCCTCACGAATATTTTCACTGAACATCAGTCAGAGCGGAGCAAGCGTGATTGAAAGACCCCTTTCTGGGAAGCCTCGGGCAGAATCGTTCTCTGTGAACGGCAAGGAGGGCGGGGAAAGTAAGGAGCAAGAGGGTGTAACGCGCGAGGCGCAATGGGAGGAAACCTAGCGGAAAGCGCGAAACTGGAAAGAGGGAGTCTGGATGTGTCAGGAGGTGGTTATGCGCTCTCGAAGGGCGTTGTTGTACATGCCGGGCGATGATCGCCACAAAATCGAGAAGGCCATCTCCCTGGGAGTAGATTGTATTTGTATGGACATGGAGGATGGTGTGGCGTCGAACCGCAAGGAGGAAGCGCGCCGCACGATTGCTGCCGCGCTGCGCGAGCTCGACTTTGGCCGCGCGGAGAGGTTGGCGCGCATCAATCCGGTCGGATCGGGCTTGGAGGAGGATGACCTCGAAGCAGTGTTGCCGGCGCGGCCCGATGGCATCGTCGTACCGAAGGTCGAAACGATCGAGCAATTGGCCTGGGTGAGTGACCGCGTAGAGGCGGTAGAACGGACGCGCGGCTGGCCATCCGGCGCTATTCGTTTGATTGTGATTATCGAGACGCCCAAAGCGGTGCTTCACTTGAAGGACATCGCCTCTCACCCTCGCCTGGACGCGTTGATCTTTGGCGCGGAGGATTTATCCGTCGCGATAGGGGCCACGCGCACGCGCGAGGCCTGGGAGGTCTTCCATGCGCGCAGCGCTGTCGTGCTGGCCGCAGCGGCTTTTGGCTTGCAGGCGATTGACATGGTCTCGATTGATTTTCGCGACATCGCGGCCCTGCGCGCCGAGGCGCGCTTCGGCGCGCAACTGGGATATGTGGGCAAACAAGTGATTCACCCGAATCAGGTTGGGCCGGTGCAGGAAGCATTTACTCCCGACGACGCGGCAATTGAAGCCGCACGGCGATTAATTGTTGCGTTTGAGGCTTATCAGCGCCAAGGGAAAGGCGCCTTTGCCGTAGAGGGGCGCATGGTCGATTTGCCGCTGGTGCGCGCTGCGCAGAATGTGCTGGCGCGGGCGCAGGCGGCCGGCAAAGTATAAACGACTTTGCGTGAGATGGTTATTCTACGTCGAGATCACCGAGCACGTGGTCTCCCTGCCGAAGATTCCTTGTGAACGATGGGCCGGGTAAGGGAGTCAAGGCGGCCTCTTGGACGACCTTCGAAGGAGAACTCTATTGCGTATGTCCTCTGAAGGTTTATGCAGAGTATGCGGGCTTCATTTTGACCGATCGATCATGACGCGCCATCTCGGCGTATGTTTGACGCGACGACCCTTGGAAAGGGGTCGGCGACAGAAAACCTTCTGGCTTTTCGTGGAGGCGGCGCGCCAGGCGTCGTGCTGGTTGTATCTGGAATCCCCGCTTGTTGTTCGCCTGAGCCTCCTAGGGCGCTTCCTGCGCGACCTCTGGCCGGAGGAGGAAATGAAGGGCACTTTTGTCATCGCGGGCCGGCGCTATGAGGATCCTGTTGCAGAAGATACTGTGGTCGGAGAGTCTACCTCCAGGGCAGATGCGTTACTGGGAGCAATTCTCACAACAGGGTTGCGTTTCACGTACGTGTGTAAGGCGAGCGGTGCTCTGCTGTGGAGACTCACGGTTGTCGGGCAACAGGAGAGAGCATGGAAAGGGCGGCAGATGCAAGTGCTGGCGCATAGTCTCTCTGTCTCGCCTTCGGGGCGAAGGTTTTCCTGAAGGAGGTGGCAATCTACATGCCGTGAGACGTTGGGGAAGCCCCGTTTGGCTTACGGAACTGACAACCGACAGCGTTTGACGCAGGCTTTTCTTGCATGTATAATCATTCTACTTTATACATCCTCTTTGCTCTTCTCGACTCTTGCCGAGGTGTCCATGGCGTTCCGGGGCAACCTGCGTGATTTTACGATTACGCAACTTTTGAATGTCATCAATCTGGCCGGCAAGACCGGCACGTTGATTGTGGAAGGCCCAAACGAAACGGCCAAGGTGTCGTTCCGCGATGGGAAACTGGCGTATGCTCAGATTGGGGACGAGGATAGTCATCTGGCTTCCATTCTTTACAAAGCCAATAAACTCACGTCAGGACAATATCGCGCTATTCAGCAGCGCGCCGCCAATCTCAGCGACAAAGAACTTGGTCTCATGTTGGTCAATGCCGGTTATCTGAGTCAAGATGAGATTCTCCTCCATCTGCAACAGTATTTCACAGACGTCGTCCGGCGGTTGTTTACCTGGGTAGAGGGTTTCTTTCAATTCGACAGTGAGATGCTGCCGCCGGAGGATCGCATCCATGTGCGCCTGAACCTCGAAAACTTGATCATTGAAGGCTCGCGGCAACTCCGTGAACTGGAACAGTTGCAAGACGAGATTCCAAGCCTGGATATGGCCTTGAAATTTAAGGATCGTCCGGGAGCGAATCTGCGCAGTTTGAACCTGAGCGTGGAAGAATGGCGAGTTATTTCCTATGTGAATCCGCGCAACACCTTACGTCAAATTGCCGCCGCTGTCAAGATGAATGAGCTGGAGATTCGTCGCATTGTTTATGGCTTGTTGCAGGCTGGCCTGGTGGAACTGGTGCGGCCAGAACATTTGCCGGCTCCTGCTGTGCGTATGTTCCCGACCGATAACAAGGAAGAACAAAGATCGCTGGTCAATCGCCTCATCAATCGCATTCGTGCCCTATAACTTATCCGAGGATAATTTATCATGCAGACGGTCAAAATCGTTGTCACGGGTCCTTTCAATGCCGGGAAGACAGAGTTTATTCGTTCTGTGAGCGAAATCGATGTGGTCTCAACCGAGCGCAAACTGAGCAGCAGCGCCGAGAAGGTGGTCAAGGAATCCACCACGGTGGCGATGGATTTTGGGCGCATTACGGTGGACGATGACCTCGTGCTGTACCTATTCGGCACGCCTGGCCAACGTCGTTTCGACTTCATGTGGGAGATTCTCTCGGAGGGAATGCTAGGCTTTGTGGTGATGGTGGATAGCACGCGCCCGGAAACCTTTCGTGAGGCGCGTTCCATCCTGGAGACCTTTCGCGCCTACGCTCCTACCCCTTATGTCGTGGCGGCGAACAAACAGGATAAAAAGGATGCATGGGAGGTGGAGGATATGCGCCATGCTCTGCGCCTGGATTCGAAAGTCAAGATCTTGCCCTGTGTGGCCACTGACCGGGAAACGGTCAAGAAAGTCCTGTTGGAATTGCTCTACAGCATTCTGGCCGAGATGGAGGGCAAAGGCAAGTAGGCCCTCTGCGGGATAGGGAGCACTCGTGTCCTCGCTGACCACTGACCAGGGAATCGTGCATTACGAAGTGTATGGACGTGGACGGCCGGTGATCTTGCTGCACGGATGGTTGGGTTCGTGGGGGCTCTGGCGGCAGACGATGAGCGTTTTGGGCAGTCGGTATCGCACCTATGCCCTTGATTTCTGGGGCTTTGGCGAGTCGGGGAAAAAGCGCGAGAGTTACGCTGTTCAGGACTTCGTCAGTCTCGTAGACCAGTTCATGGAGCAACTAGGGATTGGGCGCGCACCGCTTGTCGGCCACAGCATGGGAGGGACAGTCAGCTTGTCGGTTGCTATTCAGTATCCTCACCGCGTCAGCAAAGTGGTCGTCGTGGGTTCACCAATTGTTGGTTCCTCGCTTGCCTTGCCGTTGAAACTGGCCGGTTTGCGCCCAATAGCCTTTCTCCTGTTCAACATCATGCCGATTTTCCGTCTGGGGATGCGTCTGGCATCGCCGTTAATTTGTAAGGACAAACGTTTCCCCGATATGATGGATCGCGATCTTTCCCGTACTACGCTCGAGTCGTTCCTGCTCAGCATTGCCTCGCTTCGACGCACCGACCTGCGTCCATTCCTCTCGCAGGTCAAAGTGCCGGCAATGGGCATGTATGGGGATAAGGATAACATTGTTCACCCTATGCAGTGGAAGCCTATGCTAGAAAGCATTCCCCATACGCGTGTAGAACGGTTCCCGACTGCCGGCCACTTCATTATGTTGGATGAGCCGGAGCTATTCATGCAGAAATTGACGGATTTCCTGGATGAGCCTGCCACATGATGATTTCCAACCCCGCGGTTTCTTCGTCTTCCGATTCTCTGTGGCGCGTTGTTTTGCTCGCTGCTGACGAAATCCTGGGCTGTGGGGGAGAAAACGCGCTGGCAAGTCAAATCGCTGGCCCTGAATGTCATTCGGTCGCCAACCTCGATTCGCTTTCCCCTTTTGATCGGTTCAACGGTCTCCAGCGTTCCCTGGAGCGCACTTACGGTGCACGCGCCGGGCGCGGCCTGGTGTTACGCATTGGGCGTTCCTGCTTCAAGTACACCCTTTACGCATTCGGGGAGCAATTGGGCCTTACCGGCCTCGCCTTTCGCTTGCGATCCATGCCCGAGCGTGTGCAGCATGCACTGGAAGCGCTGGCGAATCTTTTTGCGGAGATATTACATCAACCGATGCGGGTGGAAGCAGACGAGCAATGCTGGTACTGGGTTATGGAGCGTTGTTCTTTGTGCAAGGGAAGAACGAGCGAGGAAGACGCTAAGGAAGTAGGTGCTTGTCTGCTGGTTGTCGGTCTTTTGCAGGAAATGGTGTACTGGGTTAGCGGAGGGCGGACGTTTCTGGTAGAGGAGACGGAATGTGTGGCCTCAGGCGGAAGGACGTGTACAATAACAATAACCAAGACACCTTTGAGTTGAAATCATGTTGAAAGTTATCCTTCAGGCCCCTCGTCCTATTCCGCCGTTCAACGAGCCGGCGCGTGATTTGCGCTTGCAGAACAAACCGCTCTGGTTGCTGCAACGCGATTTGCTCGCGCCTTACGTCACGCGTGAGATTGAGTTGCCGCCAGGTGCGCGCCTGCCGATTACACGCGAGCCCATGATCGTGTATCGCGACAACCTGTTCTTTGACGAGGCATACATCACCGAGTTCATGACTCAGGCGAGAAAACGTCGCCGGCCGGTGCGCGCAGCGTTCTCGCTCGACGACGCGGCCTTTCGGGAACATGCGCTGCCGCTCTCGGTTTCGTACACGCCGGCCGGCAATCTTTACTATGCGGACCTCTGGTACTTCCCCAACGGGCCTGTCCCTGACGTGGAACCGTTGGTCATTGATTTGCAAGCGCGCGAAATAGGATACTACCACGTCCCGACGTACATGGCGACGGAAAGCGGCGACCTAGTCTATCAGGTACCCTTGCGCGCGCTGATGGCGATTGATTGCTGGGTGCACGTCTTTATTGCGGATTGTGTGTTCGGCCTCTTCGCGCGTGGGGCGCGCTTTGAGGAGCGCCTGAAGCGCGACCTGGGTTTCAAATTGAAAATCCTCGCCGCTGCCCTGTATGAGGGGAAACAATTGCTGGAATGTTCCGCCCTGGTCAAAGTCGGCAAAAACTGCGTCATTGATCCAACCGTTGTGATTCACGGCCCGACGACCATCGGCGATAACGTAACTGTTAACGCCGGCGTCGTCATCGAAAACTGCATCATCGGCAGCAATGTGAACATCTCGCAAGATTGCCAGTTGATGCTCTCGGTCGTTGGCGATGGGACGTTTTTGCCTTTTCGCGCCTCGCTCTTCATGACTACGGTCATGGAGAACAGCATGATTGCGCAGAATACTTGTCTGCAGATGTGCGTGATTGGGCGGAACACCTTCATCGGAGCGGGAAACACGTTCACCGATTACAATTTGATTCCTGTTCCTATCCGCGCCCTGGATGGGAATGACAAACTGGCACCTGCGAATCGCCCGGTGCTGGGTGGTTGCGTGGGACACAACTGCCGCATTGGTACAGGCATGATCGTCTTCCCGGCGCGCACGATTGAATCGGACGTGGTGCTGTTCGCCTCGCCGGAGCGGCGCATCATTGACCGCGACATCAAGTACGAGCAGAGCGATCACCATAAACTCAAAGGCGGCAGTTTGCACCCGCGTTTATACCCTCGTCCAGGGGAAGCCGATCTCGCCTCATGGTAGCCTGTGATGGACGCTTTCGCTTTTATTATTCACCCGATTGACCCGAAGCGCGATGTCAGTCGCAAGTTCCCTTTGCTTAGCCGCCTGCTCACCGAACGGCAAATAGACTTCTTTTCCACCTTTTTCCCACCTGTCTACATCTCGGAGATCACTGGTATCGTCTCGCAGGCCAGCGGCAAGGAGATCAAGGGCTGGTTTATTGCCTGTCCCTATACGCCGCGCCGTATGTTGGAGTTGCCAGAACGGGCAGTTTATCGTAAGATTATTGAAGTAGGCCGTTTTGCCGAGCGGCTTGGCGCACGGATTCTTGGCCTAGGTGCGTACACTTCGGTGGTCGGCGATGCGGGCGTGACGGTGGCGCGGATGCTGGATATTCCGGTTACCACCGGCGATTCGTACACGGTGGCGATCGCCGTCGAGGCCGTTCGAGAGGCAGCGCGCCAGTTGGAGATTTCCTTGGCGCAGGCAACTGCCGCTGTGGTGGGCGCAACAGGAGCCATTGGCCGGGTCTGCGCCGAATTGCTGGCCGGCGATGTGGCCGAGTTGATTCTCATCGGGCGACGAGAAGAAAAACTCGTTGCCCTGGCGGATCATATCCGGTCCACAAATTCTCAGTGCGCGGCGTTGCGTATCAGCACGCGGGTAGAGGATATTGCGGAGGCGCAATTGATTCTGGCGGTTACCAGCGCCATCCAGGCGGTTATCCGGCCAGAGTATTTGCAGCCCGGCAGCGTTGTGTGCGATGTGGCTCGGCCACGCGATGTGGCAGCGGCCGTCGCCACGGCCCGTCAGGATGTGTTGGTCATTGACGGCGGCATGGTGGACGTGCCCGGCGAGGTGGATTTCCACTTCGATTTCGGTTTTCCACCGCGCAAGGCGTATGCTTGCATGGCCGAAACGATGGTCTTAACTCTGGAGGGCCGTTTCGAAGATTATACCGTTGGCAAGGAAATTTCCCGCCAGCGGGTGGAAGAAATCGCGAAATTGGCTGCTCAACACGGTTTTCGTCTCAGCGGTTTTCGCTCATTCGAGCGAGCCGTGACCGAGGAACAGATCGAACGGGTACGGCGGAGCGCCCGCCGTGCCTTGCGACACAGTTAATCACGGGAGGGCTCGTATGGGAAAATCACGCTTATTGGTTGTGGAAGACGATGCAGACATCGCCAATATGCTCAAGATTTACTTCGGCAGTCTTGGGTATGATGTCGAGATCGCGGCGCGCGGCTCAGAAGCGTTGGAAAGGACGCGCAGTGCCTTGCCGCATCTTATCGTATTGGACATTATGTTGCCCGACATAGACGGCTACGAGGTCTGTCGGACACTGCGTCAGAGCACGCGCACCAGTCACATTCCAGTTATCTTCCTGACCCAGAAAGATGAGCGCAGCGATAAACTGCAAGGCTTGGAACTGGGGGCCGACGACTATATCACCAAGCCCTTTGACATTGAGGAACTGAAGTTGCGTGTCCAGGGCGCTTTGCGTCGCGCCGAACGCGAGAGTCTGACCGATCCTCGTTCTGGGCTTCCGGCCGGTCGCCTCATAGAAGATCAGTTACGTCGCACCATTCGGGAAAGCGGCTGGGCGTACCTTGATCTGCGCATCAACTACTTCGAGCCGTTCCGCGATGTATATGGTTTCGTCGCCGGCGATGACGTGCTCCGCTTTACAGCGATGTTGCTTGGCGAGGTGGTGGATGAACTGGGCACACCCAATGATTTCATCGGCCATGCCGGCGGCGACAATTTTGTGGTGATTACTACCGAGGCAGCCGCCCCGGCCATCCGTCAGCGCCTCAAGGAACGTTTTGCGGAAGAAGTGCAGACGCATTACAACTTCCTTGACCGTCAGCAAGGGTACATCATGGTTTCCAACCCTGAGGGCAAGATGGAAAAAGTCCCTCTGATGACGCTGGCCGTTGGCGTTATCACACCGAAGATGCAATCCTTTGCCGATATTCGTGAAATTACGGAACTGGCGGCGGAGATGCGCCGGCAAGATGCCGCCGGTGCGGTATCGAGGGGATAGCGTCTCATGTTGGAAGGGCAGTCGGCCTCGCTTGGAATCGGCCTGCTTCTGACCGGGCTGGCGCTTCTGCTTCTGGTTGTGGGGGGAATCCTGCTGGCGCGCCGTTGGCGGCCGGTCCCGCCTGTGGCCGATTCCTTAACACTGCCGACTTCCCCCGCGACTTCCAAACACGCGTTGCTCCTTGTGCGCGTGGGCGGGCGTGCAGAATACCTTAATCCAACCGGGCGCGAATGGTTTGGGTTGCAGCCAGGCGAACAACCCAACCTTGAAGTGCTGGCGCGCCGGGTGCGTCCTCCGGAGGAGTTTTTGAATCTATGCTTGGCTGAGGGCCAGGCGCGTATGACGATTGATGGCCGTCCTGTGGAGGCTGTATCCTATTATCTTCCGACTCCAACGCCTTCCATGCTCATTTCCCTGCGCCGCGCCGAGACAGGCGGCGCCGAGCTTCCTCCCTCCATCCTTCAGATTTTGTCTGAATTCAACCAAGCCTTAGTTGCCCGCCTTGACCTGGATAGTACGTTGAAAGCCATTTTGACCTATGTGGAACGGTTGCTTCCGGCGGATACGCTATCGCTCAGGCTATGGAATGCTGCTGACCAGACACTGACATCCTACTATTTGGCGTATGACGAGAATGGTGTGGCGTATCTGGAGCGAGGGAAGCCATCGTCGCCGCTACCGTGGAGTCGACAGATCCTAGAAGCAGGGCGGTTGTTTTACCTGCCTGAGATTCCGGAAAATCTACCCCTGGAAGGCGAGAGGGCAGGCGAAGCGGGAGTGCTGCGTTCCTTCGCAGGCGTTCCTCTGCGGTTGGGCGAGGAGCGCTTGGGCACGCTCGAAATCGGTTTGAAGATGCCAAAAGCGCTGGCGCCAACCGATTTGGAGGTATTGCAACTCCTCGCGGCCCAGGCGGCGGCCGCCCTCCGCAACGCGATGCTGTTCGAGGCCGAACGCCGACGCAGCGCCGAATTGAGCGGTCTGGCAAATTTGGCCCAAGCGATTGGCGAGACGCGCGATACGCAAGACTTGTTCGCCCGCCTGGTGCAAAGCATTGCGCCGCTCTTGGAGGTGGAGATTCTTGGGTTCCTGATTTATGAGGAAGACCGCCGTCTGCTTGCTGCTCAGCCGCCTTTCCTTGGTTTGCCCTCCCAAACCATTGCTTTCTATCGAGCCTCCGTAGAGGCCGGCAGCGCGTTGGAAGAGGCTATCCTTTCCCAACAGGCTATTCTCAGCGAGAATGCGATGGAGGATGAACGCTGGAAGTCCTTTGGCTTTCAGGATTTCGCGCGCGCGGCCAGCTTGCGCGATACCGCCTTGATGCCACTAGTTTCTGGGGGGCGCTCACTGGGCTTCTTGCAGGCTTCCAACCATCGCAGCGGAATCTCGACATTCTCGTCGGACGAGCTGCGTCTTCTTAACATTATCGCCAACCAAGCAGCGCATATCATTGATAACATCACTCTGCTACGGCAGTCGCGCCAGCGCGCTCAACGCGCCGAGGCGTTGCGACGCATTGTCAGTTTGGTGAACTCTTCGGCCACGCTGGAAGAAATCTTACGCTATGCCTTGCAGGAATTGGCGCGCCTCTTACAGGTCCATGTGGCGGCTATTTTCCTGGTGGATGAGCTGCAAGGTGTGTTGTATCTCCACCGTGAGTCGCTCTGGGGGGCGAGCGTGGAGAAATTGGATCGATTCTCACGCTTGTTCCTTGACGACACCCTATTCGCGGAAACAGTTACTGCCACACGCCGCCCGATTCTCTCGGGGCAGGTCTCGCAAGATGAGCGTCTCATGGCGCGCTATCGCTCGTTGGCAGCGGCTCTCAAACTGGAGTCGTTCGCCCTTGTGCCGTTGGTGGTACACGAGCGCGGTATTGGGGAAGTGTTGCTAGGGCATCGCTCTCCTGATTTCTTCAATAGTTACGACTTGCAGATTCTTGTTACAGCCGCGGGGCAACTAGCAAGCGCCATAGAAAGCGCGGCTTTCAAAGAACAGACCGATGAAAGTTTGCGACGTCAGATTGACTACCTGCGGGCGCTGGTTCGCATCAGCCAACAGTTGCACACGGCTCAAGATTTGCCGCGACTCCTGCAAGTCCTTTACGAGGAGAGTCTGCACCTGACCGGGGCGGAGTGCGGCGCGGTGTTCTTGTGTGATGGACAAGACAAGGTCACGCTCGCGGCAGGCGAGGCAGCCCCCCGTGCGCTCTCGGCTCTGGAACAAAAAGCGTTGGTCGAGGCCAGGCCTTTCTTGATCGCCGATTTTTCCCAGGCCAGCCAACCGCAGCCGCATGAGGGCGTTGGCTCGGCCATGTTCATCCCGATTCGGCATCGAGACCAGATCAGCGGCCTGGTTCAGCTACATGCTTCGAGGGCGGGTTTTTTCAGCGAAGAAATGCTGGAAACGGCTCAATCGCTGGCTGTGCAGGCGGCTGTTGCCTTGGAGAACACGGCGCGCTGGCAGGAGCAGTTGCAGACCCTGCATACCTTGGGGCGTCGCTCGGAAGCGCTGAGTAGGCTTGTCCAGGCGGCTCATGCGATTACCGTGGATCGTCCGTTGGAACAGTCCTTGGAGGCCTTGGCAATCGGGATTCGCGAGACGACGCCGTTCGACATCGTTTTGATTAGCCTGGTTGATTCGGAGAGTGGAACGTTACAGCGTGTGGCCGGCGCGGGGATTCCGCCGGAGACCCTGGCCGCGTTGCGCGCGCGCCCGCAACCTTTCCCAAGTGTGGCGCAACTGTTCCGTCCCGAGCTCAAGATGGGCGGCGGGTATTTCGTTCCTTACAATCAAAATCAGGCGCTCTCCGGCGAAATGCAGAGGATCACGCCTGCGGCGCCCTCGGTGCAAGCTGTGGATGCTTGGCATGCCGGCGATGCTCTGCTTTACCCTCTTCAGGATAGCGAAGGGAATTATATCGGCTTGATTAGCCTCGATGCGCCTCGCGACGGGAAACGTCCTGACCCGGTTACCCTCGAGGCTCTGGATGTCTTTGCCGTTCAGGCGGCTTTGCTGATTCTTACTACGCGCAGGTTGGGTGAATATCGCGCGCAAGTCGAGACGTTGACCACCAGCTTGGCGCGACAGCAACAAATGCTTTCGGTCAGCCAAGCGCACTTGCCGGTGTTGCTTCGCAAGGATTTGGAATATACCATTGCCGTTCGTAATCTAGAACGGCGTGCTCGCCGTATTCGCGCCGGCCTCGAAATCGCCGAGGCTATCAGCCTTCAGGTAGATGCCCAAACGGCCTTGCAAGCGCTTGGGCGAGAGATTTTGACTCGTCTGGAGATGAACGTCTCCATGGTTGCGGAGAATACCCCGGAGGGCCCGCGTCTGTTGCATGTCCTTGGTAGCATTCCTCGCAGTACGAACCCAGAGGCCCTGTTCGGTCAACGCAATCCGTTGCGCTACAGTCTCCAGACCGGTGAAACGCTCGTGGTTACGAATCTGGAAGAGAACGATATCTGGCGCGATACGCCTTTGTTGAGCAGCCTGCACGCGAAGAGTTTTATCTGCTTACCTGTTTTGATTGACGGCAAACCGGTCGCCGGTGTGCTGGCGATGAGCGTGGAGCCATTGCCCGCCCTGACGGATGAAGACCGCCAAGTCTACTTGCAGATTGCCCGTCAGGTTTCCATAATTTTGCAGAACATCAATCTGTTGACCGAGACGCGTCGCCGTCTGCGCGAGGTCAACCTGTTGCTTGACTTCAGCCGGCAGCTGAGTGGACTGGAGCCGGAAAGAATCGTGAGCGCCCTCCTCAATAGCGCGTTGCGGGTGGTCGCCGGGGCGCACGCTGGCGTCGTCCTTCTGTGGGACGCCGCGCAGGCCCGTCTGGTCACAAAAGCCGCGCGCAACTATGCGAATTCTGATCGGATGCTTTACATTAGCTATGACATTCACGAGTCCCTGCCCGGGCAGGTTTTCGCCGAGCGCCGGCCCCGACGGGTGGACGAAGTCAATTTCGCCCGCGATTACAATCTGCCGGCGGAGTACCTGCTCTATTACCGAGAGGCTACAGGGGGGCGATTGCCCGTATCCTGTTTGCTTGTTCCCATTCAGACAGCAGAAGAAGTCCTGGGCGTGCTTGCGCTGGACAACTTTAACACGGTGGCGGCCTTTAGCCCTGAGGACGAGGCCATCCTGCTCTCGCTTGCCCAACAGGTGGCGCTCTCGCTGGAAAATGTCGCCCTGATTCGCGCGTCGCAGGAACGGGCTCGTCAATTGCAGGCGTTGACCGCTGTCGCCGCGACGATGTCTACAAGCCTGCAATCCAGCGAGTTGATCGGCGGCTTGCTCGATCAACTGGGCGCCGTGCTCCGCTACGATACGGCGATTCTCTGGTTGCGCAGCGGCGACCAGATGACTGTGACCGCGGCGCGCGGTTTCCCTGACCCCGAAGAGCGCATTGGGCTTTCGGTGGACATCGAAGACTCCGCGCTCCTCGAAGAAATGATTCGCACCGGTCAGGGGATCGTGGTGGATAACGTACACAGCGATCCGCGCTTTCCGGCTCTGGCCGAGGCAGAACGCCTTTCCTGGATGGGCGTGCCGTTGATTTCCAAAGGCCAGGTCGTGGGCGTGATTGCGTTGGAAAAGACGGAGGCGAATTACTTCACTTTTGAGACATTGCAATTGGCCAGCGCCTTCGCTAGCCAGGCGGCAGTCTCGCTCGAAAATGCCCATCTGTACGAAGATAGTCTGCGCCGCGCTGCTGAACTGGATGAGCGCTCACAACGTCTGGCTCTGCTCAATCGTCTTTCCTTTGAACTGAGCGGCTTGTTGGATGAAGATCGGATTTTGCGTCTTACAGGAGAGGAGTTGCGAAAGGCTCTGTCGGCGACGCGGCTGGCTGCCGTTTCCTTTGGACGCAAGCAGGAACCGTTCCTGCGCGTTGTCCTGCCGGAACAGGAGGAAGAGAAACCTGCCGTTTTACCGCCTGCTCCTATCTTCCAGCGGCTGAGTGAATCGCTGGGCATCTTTGTCACAGAAGATGTGAGCACTGAGCCAGAGTTAGCGCCGCTCGCCGAGTTTCTTGCAGATACCCGTTCTCTGTTGATTTTGCCGCTTGCCAGTGGTACGAACCTGCGTGCCTTGCTGTTTGTCCAAATGAGCCATCCTTATCGCTTCTCGGCCGCCGAAATCGAACTCGCGCGTACGATCTGTAACCAAGCAGCGATTGCTCTAGAAAACGCCCGTCTCTATCAATCTACGGTCGCAACGGCAGAGCGGCTGGCGACCATCAACCGTGTCTCGTACGAGATGAGCGCCAGCCTGGATCCCGAGGAGATTTATGCGGCGATCCATCGAGCGGCGGCGCAACTGATGCCGGCCGAATCGTTTGTCATCTCGCTCCTTGACGAGGAAACCGGAGAAGTTGAAGGTGTCTATCTGATGGATCCGGGCGGGCGCGCGCCCTCTGTACGCTTGCCGCCGGGGGAAGGTCTGAGCGGACGCGTCATTGCTAGCGGGCAACCCTTGCTCATTGCCGATGTCGTGGAAATCGAACAATTGGGCGGACGCACCTTTGGCGAAGGTCAACCGCGTTCCATTGTGGCCGTGCCCATCATGCTGGGAGAGAAAGTAATCGGCATGCTCTCGGCGCAAAGCTATCGCCCGAATGTGTATACGGAAGAGGACCAACAGGTCCTGAGCATTCTTGCCAACCAGGCGGCGGTTGCCATTCAGAACGGCCGGCTCTTCGCGGAGACGCGTCGCTTGGCGGAAGAACTCGAACAACGCGTTGTGGAACGCACGGCGGAACTCGCGCGTGAGCAGCGTAATACGGAAACCTTATTGCGTATCCTAACGGAGGCATCCTCCACGCTGGATGTTGACCGCGCGCTGAATCGCACCCTGGCATTGTTGAACGATGCGATCGGCGCCGAGCAAGGCGCGATTTTAATGGTCAACCCGGAGGATAACACCATCCATTACCGCGCCGGCTACGGTTACGTCACGCCGGTCTTGCAGGAACGAGACCGTCCAACGCCGCTTAAAGTAGGAGAAGGGCTGGCCGGTTGGGTAATCAAGAACCGTAAAGCGGTGCTCATTGACGATGTGAGGAAGGACCCGCGTTGGGTAACTCTGCCGATGAGTTCCCCGCTGCATCGCAGCGTAATCGCCGTGCCGCTGATGGTCGGCGAGGACGCCATCGGCGCGGTGATGGTCTTTCACCGTCAGGTGGGATATTTTACCCAGGATCACCTGAGTCTGGTGCAAGCAATCGGCATGCAGGTTTCCGTTGCCATTAATAACGCCCAACTCTATGAGTTAATTCGTGATCAGGCGGAGCGCCTTGGCGGCATGTTACGCATGCAGCAGGTAGAGGCCAGCCGACAGCAGGCGATTCTGGAGGCGGTGGCCGATGGCGTTCTGGTTACGGACGCGTCGAACATCATCACCTTCGTCAACCCTTCTACCGAACGGTTGCTTGGTTTGGAAGCCAGACAGATTGTCGGCCGTTCGCTGGAACAGTTCGTTGGCCTGTTCGGGAAAGCAGCGCAAACGTGGATGGACACCATCCGCGCCTGGTCGGAAGACCCTTCGACGTATCACCTCGGCGATACGTACGCCGAACAATTAACCCTGGACAACGGGCGCATTATCCTGGTTCACCTGGCGCCGGTCATCTGGCGCAACGATTTCCTGGGTACGGTGTCTATCTTTCGAGATATTACCCATGAGGTAGAAGTGGATCGGCTAAAGTCAGAGTTTGTGGCGACGGTGAGTCATGAACTACGAACGCCAATGACTTCCATCAAGGGATATGTGGATCTGCTGCTGATGGGGGCCGCCGGCGCGTTGAGCGAAAACCAGATACATTTTCTGGAGATCGTACGCTCGAATACAGAACGTCTGAGCGCGTTGGTGAACGACTTGCTGGATATTTCGCGTATTGAGGCCGGCCGCATTTCGCTTTCCTTCCAACCGCTTGACTTGCGGGCCATCGCAGAAGATGTTATCGCCGATATCTTGCGTCGTTCACAGGAAGAGAACAAACCGATGGCGGTCTCTCTGGATGTTGCTGGCGACCTACCTGCTGTGCGCGGCGATCCGGAGCGTGTGCGTCAAATTCTCGACAATCTGGTGAGCAATGCCTATCACTATACTCCGGCGGAAGGGAAAATCACGGTCTCGATTTCTCCACTGGATGGAGAGGTTCAGGTGGATGTACAGGATACCGGTATCGGCATTCCGCCGGCCGATCAGGAACATGTGTTTGAACGCTTTTTCCGTGGCGAGCATCCGCTGGTCTTGGCTACGCCGGGCACAGGGCTGGGGCTGTCCATTGTCCAACAGCTGGTGGCCATGCATGAAGGACGCATTTGGCTAAAGAGTACGGGCATCCCAGGCGAGGGCAGCACGTTTTCGTTCACTTTGCCTGTCTACCGCGCCGAGGAGTGACTTTATGGCAAAAATCTTAATCGCTGAGGATGAACGCGATATTCGTGAACTGGTGACTTTTACGTTGCATTTCGCAGGCTATGAGGTTGTCGCCGCCAGCAATGGTGAAGAGGCGGTGCAATTGGCGGAACAAGAAATGCCGGATCTGGTCATCCTGGATGTGCGCATGCCGCGCATGACAGGGTACGAGGCGTGCACACTGCTCAAGAAGAACCCGAGGACAGCCCACATCCCTGTTGTTTTCCTGTCGGCGAAAGGACAGGAGGCGGAGATTCAGACTGGTTTGCGGGCGGGCGCCGACGAGTACCTGCTGAAGCCCTTCGCTCCCGACCAGTTGATTGCTCATGTGCAAAAGATGCTGGCGCGCCGTTCAGGTTGAGAAGAGCAAGGCAAGAGAAGTTCTACCCTGCACTGCTTTAGGAAGAGATCATGAGCGTAGTTTTGATTGACGAACGTATTGTCCATTACGAGGTGCTGGGACGTGGCCGTCCGGTGATCTTTCTGCATGGTTGGGTCGGCTCCTGGCGCTACTGGGTGCCGGCGATGCAAACGGCGGCAATTGCTTATCGCGCTTACGCCCTCGACCTGTGGGGTTTCGGCGATACGGCGCACGACGCCAGCCTGTACGCTTTGGAACACCAGGTCAACCTACTCGATCGCTTTTTGCAAGAGTTGGGCATCATTAAGATCGCTTTAATCGGTCATGGATTAGGCGCGGTTGTGGGGGCGCTCTTCGCGCAACGCTGGCCGGCCATGGTGGATCGGATGATGCTGGTTAGTTGCCCGTTAGAAAATGAGTCGGTCAACGGCCGGTTGCGCGCCGCGCCGCCTGCCGAATTGGCAGACTGGCTGCTCGGCAAAGACGAACTGGCCGAGCCGGCGCGCGTCGACGCGCTCAAGGCGGATGTCGGCGCGATGAAAACGTCTTTCGATGGTCTGACCACGTTGAATATCCTCACTCTTGTCAGCAGTTTGCGGACCCCCTGTCTGCTTGTCTATGGCGAGGGCGACCCGGCTGTCACGCCGCCGACGGAAGAACGAGCTGCTGTCTTTCCAGAGCATATTCATCAGATTGTGCTCGAGAATGCCGGCCATTTCCCTATGCTAGATGAAAGCGCGCGCTTTAATCGCCTGCTGACCGATTTCCTGGCGCTTGAGTCGGGCGATAGTCCGCGCCAGTTACAGCTTAAGGAGGAATGGAAGCGACGTGTGCGGTAGCCGTGTTGCTGCTAGGGAGGCCGTCGTGATGGCTCTGAAGTCGGCGGTGTCTTGGCTGTCCCCTCCTCTTCCCGATTTTCTCTCGATTCTGCATCCATAAGTTCACCGGATCGTAAACAGTCGTGCAGAAAATGCTTGACAATTCGGCGCACGCGGGTATAATAAGAACAGACTAGTGTTGTTGCCCAGTCTCGCTTTCAGCAGATCGTTGACAAGTGGGTTTGCGTCTGACGCCAGAGACACAAGGCAGTATGGTTTTTGTAGTCTGGCGAGCCGATGTGGAGAGAGGAAACATCGGCGATTTTGTCTCTCGACCTTGACAGAGAGGCGTCTTGCGGGTAGAATACAGCCCGCTTCGTGGACGGGACCTTAACAACTGAAGAGTGACAGGAAGTACCCCCGGTCGTTTCTTTTCGGACTCTATGCTCGAAAGAGCGATTTTTGCGGAGAGTTTGATCCTGGCTCAGGATGAACGCTGGCGGCGTGCCTAATGCATGCAAGTCGGACGGGGAAGCCTTTGTAGCAATACGAGGGTTTCCTAGTGGCGAACGGGTGAGTAACGCGTTGGTGACCTGCCCCGAAGTGGGGGATAACAGCCCGAAAGGGCTGCTAATACCGCATGTGGTCCTTGGTCTTAGAAGCCGAGGACGAAAGCCGCAAGGCGCTTCGGGAGGGGCCTGCGTCCCATCAGCTAGTTGGTAGGGTAACGGCCTACCAAGGCGATGACGGGTAGGGGGCCTGAGAGG
>DAOTWG010000006.1:0-81084 GCA_034436015.1 Anaerolineales bacterium | reverse complement strand
TGACGGCGTCGAACTTGAGTTGGAATGCGTTGATTCCGGCGAATGGGGGTACGGTGACGTTTGGCTTCAACCTGACGTACAGTGGGGCGAACGCTGCGCCGGCCTCGTTCACGCTGAATGGGTCCGCGTGTGGAACATACTAAGCGGAATAAGAAATGCGCTTTTTCTAGCTCTGGCGAACATCAGGACAGCCATTCGGCTGTCCTGATGTTGTTTTTACTCTGGAATTTCAGCCCATTGAGAGGAGCCGGCCTCCTTTAAGGCTTTTTCAGCCTTGGTGAAGCGATCGTGTATGAAGCCTGTTCCAGCAGGGATGAGTTTGCCGATGATGACATTCTCTTTTAGGCCATAGAGATAGTCGGTAGTAGAGGCAATTGCTGCGCCAGCCAACACCTTGATGGTATGTTGGAAGGAGGAGGCAGAGAGGAAAGAGTCGGTTGACAACGATGCTTTGGTCACACCGAGCAGGATTTCACTGTAGGTAGCAGGTTGTTTCCCTTCAGCCAGGAGATGTTCGTTGATACGCTTGATTTCCAGGCGATCAACAGCATCGCCGGGCAGGTATTGGGTATCGCCAGGACGCCTGACCTGCACTTTCGACATCATCTTGCGGATGATGACTTCGAAATGCTTGTCATGGATATTCTGGCCCTGGCTGCGATAGACCTTCTGAATCTCGCTCAACAGGTATAACTGACAGGCCTCTCGTCCTTTCACGCGCAAGATGCGGTGGGGGTTGAGCGAACCTTCTGTCAAGGGTTGCCCGTTCTCCACGCGTTCCCCGTCTTTCACCAACAGGCGCATCGTTGTTGGGATTTCGTACTCGACCTCTTCGTAACGATCGTAGGAAACAATGACTTTCCGGTCCTCAACGCGCACCCGTCCGCCATGCTGTGCGGTAATTGTTGCCTCGCCGAACGCGCCGAGCACAGCGCCGGCATCTACCTCATCCTCGTCTTTGACGAGAATCGTCCACTCTTTGGGGAATTCGTACTCATCGCTAACCAGTTCGCTGTTCTCGACGCGGACCAGGCGCATATCGGCGTAGCGATCCGATTGGATAATGCGCACTACGCCGTCAATTTCCGCGACAATAGCTTCGCCTTTGGGTTGCTTGCGCGCCTCGAAAAGTTCCTCCACGCGCGGCAGACCTGTCGTAATGTCGCCGCCTGCTGCGACTCCGCCAGTATGGAAGGTGCGCAGCGTCAACTGGGTGCCGGGTTCGCCGATGGACTGCGCAGCGATAATACCAACCGCCGCGCCCAATTCGACCATTGTGCCGCGTCCAAGGTCTATACCGTAACATTTGGCGCAAATGCCGTGTTGTAATTCGCAGGTAAGCGGTGACCGAACCTTGACCTGGGTCACACCGGCGGCTATGATCTTGCGCGCCAGTTCGTGATCGATGGCGTCGTCGCGCTCCGCTAATACCTCGCCGGTATTCGGGTCGAGGACACGCTCGGCTACCAGTCGGCTGTAAAGGCGATTGTAGAGGGGTTGACCGGCGATATCGTCCTGTTTGCGTATCCAGAATCCTTCACGCGTGCCACAGTCATGATCGTTGATGATGATATCCTGCGCGACGTCTACGAGACGACGGGTCAGGTAGCCGGCGTCTGCCGTGCGCAAGGCGGTGTCGGCCAGACCCTTGCGGGCGCCATGGGTAGAGATAAAGTATTCCTGGGCGGTTAGGCCCTCGCGGAAGTTGGAGAGAATCGGGCGTGGAATGATGCGCCCGGCAGGATCGGCCATCAGGCCGCGCATTCCGGCTAGCTGCGAAATTGGCCCGAAGCCGCCCTTGGTTGCTCCGGAGTTGGCCATGACTGCCAGGTTGCTGTCGGGAGCCATATGCTTCTTGACGGCTTCGGCGACTTTAGCCGTAGTGCGTTGCCAGATTTGGATAACGCGTTCATCTTGTTCCTGTTCGGTCAACAGGCCGCGCCGATAGTCGCGCTGCATCTGTTCCACTTCTTGCAAGGCCTGCGCAATGATTTCTTCTTTTTGAGGGGGAATGGTGATATCGGAGACAGCGAGCGTGACGCCGGAGCGCATGGCATACTCGAAACCGATGCGTTTGATCTCATCCGCCACTTGCGTGGTGACCTCTTGACCGCAGATCTCGTAGACCTCGGCGATAATGTCTTTGATGCCGCCTTTTTCGAGCGTCTTGTTGGTGAATTGAATCTCCTCGGGAAGAATGCGGTTGAAGAGGACGCGACCAACCGTCGTCTCAATCAGGCGCGTTTCAGCCGCCGGCAACCGATTCCCCTGTTCGTCGTACCAGGTCTTGACCCGCACCTTGATTTTGGCATGGACGTCCAGTTGCCCTAGCTGATAGACCAGCTCGACCTCGTCCATATCGGAGAAGATGCGTTCATCGCCTGAATGAGGGCGCCGATGTTCGCTGGTCAGATAGTAGATGCCCAGCACCATGTCCTTCGACGGGCTGATAATGGGTTCGCCGTCGGCTGGCTTGAGCAGGTTCTTGGAAGCCAGCATGAGTTGGCGTGCTTCTTCTACTGCTTTCTCCGAAAGCGGCACGTGGACGGCCATCTGGTCGCCGTCGAAGTCTGCGTTGAATGCTGTGGTGACCAGCGGATGTAAGTGGATCGCCGATCCTTCAATCAACACAGGTTCAAAGGCCTGAATGCCAAGCCGGTGCAGGGTTGGAGCGCGGTTCAACAGCACAGGGCGCTCCTTGATGGCCTCTTCCAATACCTCGAAGACTTCGGGACGCATGCGATCCACCAGCCGACGACCACCTTTGACGTTCGATGCGTAGTTGTACTCTACGAGGCGGCTGATGACGAAGGGACGGTATAGTTCCAGTGCCATGGTCTTGGGCAAGCCGCACTGGTATAGCTTCAGTTGCGGGCCGACGACGATGACGGAGCGACCGGAATAATCGACGCGTTTACCAAGCAGGTTGCGGCGGAAGCGGCCTTTCTTCCCTTTGAGCATATCGCTCAGCGATTTCAGTTCACGTCGGCCGCGGCGCGAAAGAGCTTTGCCGCGCTGACTGTTGTCAATCAACGAGTCCACTGCCTCCTGCAACATGCGCTTTTCGTTGCGCACGATGACATCCGGAGCACCCAGTTCCAGGAGACGTTTCAGGCGATTGTTGCGGTTGATGACGCGCCGATATAGGTCGTTCAAGTCGGATGTGGCGAAGCGGCCGCCGTCTAACTGGACCATGGGGCGCAAGTCCGGTGGAATGACCGGCAAAACGGTCAGAATCATCCACTCTGGCCGGTTGCCGGAACGCCGGAAAGCCTCCACTACCTTCAGACGGGAGGTGGCCTTCTTGCGCTTTTGCTTGCTTTTGGAGGTGCGCACTTCGTGCCAAAGTTCCTCGGCGAGTTTGTCTAGGTCGAGACGACGCAGGATGTCGTGGAAGGCTTCGGCACCCATGTCGGCGCGAAAGACCTGTCCCCAGCGTTGCTTTAATTCGCGGTAGCGGCTTTCGCTCAAAAAGGTCAGGGGACGCAGTTCGAGCAATTCGTCGCGCAAACGGGTGTTTTGGTCTTGCGCACTCGTCGTTTGCTCCTCCCATTCGCTGCGCAGGGCGTTCATTTTCTCGTCCGCTTCGGCCTTGATGCGAGCCGCTTCCATGACAATTTCATCCAGAGCACGCTGCTTTTCGTCTTTGAGTTCGTTTTCCAGGGTTTCCAGGCGCGCGCGCACGAACTTCTGCACCTGGCTGATATGGGCGGCGGTGACCTGAACCCCGGCTTCCACGATGATAGCATCGCTCTGGGCAAAGCGGATCGGCTCGGTTAGGACCTGTCCGCTCTTTTCCTTGAGCAAGGCTTCCAGTCGCTGGCCTTCTTGAATCACCGGTTCGATGCGCGCGGCAATTTGTTCGTCATAGTGCCGCTCGAGTTTCTTGCGACGCGTGTCGAGTTCCGCAAGGGTGCGGTCGCGCGCGGTCTTGATCTCTGCGATTTGCGCGTTGACCTGCGCGGCGCGTTCACGTTCGGAAACGGTGATCTCGTCTTCCAACCGCCGCAATGCTTTTTGCCGCGCCTCCTCATCCACGTAGGTCACGATATATTGGGCAAAGTAGAGAACGCGATCGAGATTGCGGCGTGAGATGTCGAGCAAAAGCCCAAGGTAAGAAGGAACACGGCGAGTGTACCAAATGTGTGCTACCGGCGCAGCCAGCGAAATATGCCCCATACGCTCCCGTCGGACGTCTGCGCGGGTGACCTCCACACCGCATTTGTCGCAGATAATCCCTTTGTAGCGTTGGTTCTTGTATTTGCCGCAGTAACATTGCCAGTCGCGCGTTGGGCCAAAAATGGCCTCGCAGAATAATCCGTCCTTCTCAGGGCGCAGGCGGCGATAGTTGATGGTTTCGGGTTTGGTTACTTCGCCATAGGACCAGCTCAGTATGGTTTCCGGCGAAGCGAGGCTAATGCGCAAAGCGGTGAGCCCTTTCGTTTCCACTCGTCCATCTCCTCGAAAGAATAAAGCTTTGTTGCTTGCCGGGAAGCGTTTTTCCGCGCCGGAGACAAGCAAAAGCAAGCGCTTCAGACTTCTGTCCAAGCGCTCGCTGGATTCGAAGTGTTTGGTTATTGCTCAACTTGATGAGCATTATATCCGATTTCCCGTTTCCGTCAAGGCGCGAGAGTGACTTCCTGACTATAGAGATACATCGTTCCCCCGATCCGTCCGTCCAGTTGACGGACGACCAGCAGCACCGGGAGCGGTTCGGAAACAGAGTATGGTACTTCTACTGCAAAGGGACTGTAGCCGTTTCCCTCTGGTGCCGCAAGCGATACCAGGCGGCTGACAAGGGCCTGCCCCTGCGCGCCGATGAGTTCGATGATGAGAGGCAAATCATCCGACGGACGCGCGTAGCCTGCCACGGAGACAACCCCGCCACTCACAATTGCTTGAGGCGCGGGCGAGAACAGGACACAGCGCTCCTTCAGATCGCCGGGTGGGTTGATGTCCTCGTAGCCGCTGGAGAGAAGTAAAAGGCGCACCGAAGCCAGGGCCTTCGTTCGCCCCCATTCATCTTCTGTGCTGACCTGCAAGCGCGCCAATTCAGAGACGCCTTTGATTTCAAAGGGGACCTCTAAGGAGAAGTAAGCAAAGCGTTGCGAAGTGTAGGCGTATAGCAGGTGGCGTGCCAGGAGACGACCATCTTCTCCGATCAAGGCGATGTGGACGCGATTCTTATGGCCCGGCAATAAGTAACCGCGCAAACGAATAGGAGAGCGCACGCTTGACATGGGGCCGGGGGCGTGAATCTGGATGGCAGCTTCGGGAGCGACAAAAGCGATAAGCGTGGGCGTAGGAGGAAGGATGAACGTGTTGTCTCTTGCCAGAAGTGTGGAGGCGTCTTCACCGGTTGGCGTTGCCAGGGATTCCATCGTTGGCGCCACGCCGCGCAAAGGGGCGTCTGTTTCGGATGACAGGGAGGAGAGCGAGACGACCGAGGAAGGGGACGGTGTGGTGGGCAACTCAGGCTGTTGAAAATTCCCCCTGCGCCCCTGCCACACACAACCGACCAGAGGAAGAGCTAGAAGGAGAACGCGCCAGGGGAGAATGCGCATGAAGAAATTATAACGTATTCTGGGCTGACTTTGTGTCGAGTGTCAAGTTGCGCGATGTGGGAGAGGCCGTAAAGATGGTGCGCGTCCCGTCCGCGAGCGCCTGGGTTAGGCCGGCGTTCAAATCCAAATGTGTAGGTGGTGGTTTGTCCGTTCGCGGTTTGCCGGAGCCGATCGCCAGGCCCATTCTACGCGAAGTGGACGGTACGGCGATGAGCCGGATGGTTGCGTCCCAGGCGTAGCATTCTTGCTGGCCGAGAACAGACCTGCGCTGAGCTTGTCGAAGCGTTCTAATCTAGACGGGGAGCACCTGACAAGAGTAGCCTGGGGCGTATGCGGCTCGCTTGGATGGCTTCGATGGGCAATGTCGGGGAACCGAAGTTTTGCAATCTGTCAGCCGAGGCGCATTCGGGCAAGCCGCGTCTGTGGGCAGAACCGCGCAGACGCCGTAACAGTTTCTCGCGCAGGCCGGGGGGATTGCTTCGCCGTTTTCGCTGGCTCGCAAGAACGCGGGAACGTTGTGTTTTTCCAATCTTCGCAACGGAGCAGGCGATTTGGCATCCTGTTGTGAAGACCGGCTTAATCCCATGTTCGATTTCGCATACAGATCATGAGCTCACTAGGAAAAAAGCACTGTTGTGATAGCCGAGTGGGAAAGGTATGATTATAGAGAACACTCTGCCGCTTCATCCACAAACATCTCAATTAGGAGGAGAGCAATGGCCATTGCCCATCCCTTCAGTCTTATCTCTGCCCGGGCGCGCAAGGGCGTCTTTGTCGTTTTTCTCGTCCTGGCGCTTTTCTGTTTAGGCCTGTTTGCCTTCGTTCTTGACCCTCCCCTACGCACAGCTGCTGCTCCTTGGGGCGTCGTTTCTCTTGAACTTGCCTGGCGTACGACGACAGTAAGCGCTATCCTTGGATCGTGGAACTACGCCGATAAGGTGTATGCGGCCTTCGGTCTTGGTTTTGACTTCCTCTTCATCCTCTGCTATACCCTGGTGTTGGGAATAGGCACGCAAATCGCCTCGGAGCGCCTGGGATGGCGATTTGCCGGCATGGGAGGCGCGCTGGGCTGGGGGGTCATCCTGGCAGCCTTGCTGGATGTAGTGGAAAATGTCCTGCTCTTTGTTATGATGACCAGGGGGAACTTTCCACCTTATTCCTTGTTCGCCAGCCTGGCTGCGACGCTCAAATTCTTGCTTCTTCTCATCGTAGTCTCTTATGTTCTCCTGGGGTTGCTTGCCCCGCGGGCTAGCGAGAAGGAGATGTGACTCTCGCGAACACAATGGAGAAGGATGCTTGAGCGACTGAAGAAACCGTCGGGCAAGCTTTCTGCCCGACGGTTCGGTGTTCCCGCTGTGACACCGGTAGCGAGACTAATTGACAGAGTGTGGCTCGGTGTCGTAGCTGGGCAGGTAATTCGCGTCGCCGCTATAAGTGGCCGTGATGGTGTAGGTACCGGCGGCCGTGAAGATAGCCTGACAACTCCCGGTGCCGCCGATCAGCGTGATGCCGGCGCTGCACGGATTCGTGGTGCCATCGTTCACCGAACCAGGCCCGCTGAATGTAATGGCGACCGTGCCGGTCGGCGTGGCGCCGGCGCCACTGACAACGACGGTGATGGTAACCACTTGGTTGGTCGCCGATGGATCCGGTAGGTCGGAAGTGATGGTAGTGATGGATGTAGCCTGATTGACCGTGTGGCCCACGCTGGCCGTGCTGCTGCTGTAGTTCATATCGCCGCTGTAGGTGGCGGTGATGGTCTTGGTGCCTGTGCCTACCGTATTAAAGACCACGTTACAACTACCGCTTCCGCCAGCCAGGGTGATGTTGCAGTTGATGTCCGCGCCGGTGATGGCGACGGTGCCGGTTGGGGTAGCGCCGGCGCCGCTGACAGTGACGCTGACTGTCACCGATTGCCCAACGACCGAGGGATCTGGTGTGTGCGCGGTGATGGTCACTATGCTTGGACCGAGCACGACACTATGGGCCCTTGTGGCGGAACTGGGGGCGTAGTTGGCGTCACCGCTATAGGTAGCGGTAATGGTCTTGGCGCCGGTGGTTTTGAAGACCACGTTGCAGCTACCGCTGCCGCCAGCCAGCGTGATGTTGCAATTGACGTCCGCGCCGGTGATGGCGACCGTGCCGGTTGGCGTGGCGCCAGCCCCTGTGACCTGAACGCCAATGGCAACGGATTGCCCCGGTGTGGACGGACTCGGCACAACGCCGGTGACAGTGGTAGTCGAGGGGTACTTCACGACGTGGCTCTCGGTATCACTGCTGCCGTTGTAGTTGCTATCGCCGCTATAGGTAGCATAGAGGGTTTTGGAGCCAACGGTGTTGAAGATCACCGAACAGCTACCGCTGCCGCCCGAAAGGGTAATGAAACAGGTGGTATCTGCGCCGGTGATGAGCACCAGACCTGTTGGAGTCGCGCCTGCTCCGCTCACGGTAACGCTGACCATCACACTCGCGCCGACGCTGGATGGATCGGGCGTATCTGCCGTGATAGTGGTGGTGCTGTTGCCCTTATTAACCGTGTGACTCTCAGTGTCGGAGCTGGAAGCATGGGCTGCGTCGCCGCTGTAAGTGGCTGTCAACGTCTTGCTGCCGGCCGTGTTGAACGTCGCTGCACAACTGCCGCTACCGGCCGAAAGCGTAATGGTGCAGTTGACATCCGCGCCGGTAATCGCTACGATGCCTGTCGGCGCGACGCCGCCGCTACCGGTTACCGTGACGCTAACCATCACTGCCTGCCCTGGCACAGAGGGATCGGGCGTATCCGCGGTAATGGTCGTTGTCGTGGCGCTGCTACCGGTCACGTTAATATCTACCCAAAAGGCCTGGTTGGCCTGCGCGCCGAGGCCAAACTTGACCCCGGCTGCATTCTGAAGCATCCAGTAGCCGCGGTAACGGCCAGGGGCCGGCGGGGCAACCAGATTGATCGAAAGGTCAATTGTCTGACCAGGCGCGACGTTTGCAGGCAGGTTGATGGCTGTCCCTCCCATTGCGTTGCCACGGTCGAAAACCAGTTGATAAGCGGTCGTCCAGGTGCAAGTGCCGATGTTTTTCAACCGCCAGGTCTTGGTGAAGGGAGTAGAGGGAAGAAACGAGGCGCCATCTGGTACCGTGAGATCGACGATGAAGCCCACCCAATCACAGCGAGTGATGGGAGGCGGAGGCACGACGCCCGGCGCCGTTGTCGGTGTTGGGGGAAGAGGAGTTGCCGTGGGAAAAGGCAAAGGGGTGTCCGTAGCAAAAGGGGTGCTGTAGTAGGCCATGCGTGTCAGCTCGGCGGAGAGAGTCTGGGCAGCCTGTGTGAAAGCCAGGCCAGGTTCCTGTGTTGGTGTAGTGGCGGAGGGCATAGTGCACGCTGCCAGGACCAAACCAATCAGCAAAAAACTACAAAGACGTTTCATAGCGTCCTCCTTGTACTGTCATAAGTTTAGCATAAAATCTGCTTTTTTGTTGTCAAGCGTTGGCGTCGATCGTTTCCCCTGGTCACGTGTTTTGGGAAGTCGCCCCGCGTTTACGTTTAAAGGTGGGGAAGAGATGGCTGGATCTCCGGGCGACGACCATCGAGTAGCACGAACGGAGCAGCGCGTCCGACGTGAATGCCGAGGGCGCGCAGGACAGACAGGTTACGGATCTTCTCTCGTCGCCGCGCCCGAAGAATGGCCTCCGCTCCTTTTGGTCCGATGCCCGGCACGCGCAACAATGCGCGGCGTTCAGCGCGATTGATTTCAAGCGGTTGCTCGCTCAGATTCCGTCGTGCCCAGAGCAACTTCGGGTCTGTGTGAAGAGGGAGCATTCCCTCGTTCTCGAAGGGCAGTTCCTCCACCTCAAAATCGTAATCGCGTAGCAGGAAGGATGCTTGATAGAGACGCTGTTCGCGTAGCGCGGGAGTAGGCGGTCGGTTTTCCAAAGGGGTGTCTGGTGCCGGTCGGAATGGCGAATAATATGCTCGGCTTAGATGCAGCTGGCGGTAGAGATAGGCGGTCGTGTGCAGCAGTTCCAGGTCTGTCTCGCCCGCGCCGCCGGCCACAAATTGGGTCACGCTGGAAGGCCAGCGCCGCGGCCCGAGGGCGGCGCGGCGAATTTCATCTATCCACTGTAGTGGTTGCAACAACTCGGTGAGAAATTGTTTGTGCGGCGCCAGGCGCGCCAGTCGGTGATCGTTGGGCGCTTCGAGGTTCACGGAAACTCGATCGGCTAGCTGCATAGCGCGTTCCACCTGTGCGCGCTCCACGCCGGGCATAAGCTTGAGGTGAATATAACCGCGAAAGCCCAATTTCTGTCGCAGAATCTCCGCCGTCTCGATAAGCCGATCCTGCGTGCGAACGCCTCCACCTGCAATGCCTGAACTGAGGAACACCCCATCGGCAATGCCTTTTTGAACAAGCATCGTGAAGAACCGGGCAAACTCCTCGGGTTGGAAAGCGGCGCGGCGGAAATCGCGCCCGGCGCGGAAGGGGCAGTAGTAGCAATCACGCTCGCAGGCCGAAGAGAGTAAGGTCTTCAGCAGGCGGCTGTGTTGACCGTTGGGCAACACAGCCGGGTGAACAAAAACCGCTTCCGGACAGTTTTCGGTGCGATCGAGATACGGTATCGGCGCGAACCGCTCTTCTGCCGGCTCAAAGGACATTTGCTCGGAGAGCATTCTTAAACGGGAGATGGCGTCCATCCTTTTATTATAGAACATATGTACTTCCTGTCAAGAGCGCAAAAGCGATGCGTTTGTTTGAAACTTGGTGAAGTCCTGTTCGAGGTGGAGATTCTCGCCGTCTTTTTCTGTTTGCCGGTTGGAGACGTGGCCGGGGTCGCGACTCTTGCTCCCGGAGAAGTATCTTTCCAGGCAAGTAGGCGGGAGACATGATGGCCGCCGATGCTCCGCGTTTGTCCATGCCTGGCGCGAGAGGGCTTTTTGCTCGAGGTGTCGGCCGCTGCCGCGGCAGATTTCGGCACCTCTACATCTTGCTTTTGTTGTAGATTCGGGTATAATTATCGTTAGCGCGGTGAGTTATTTAAGGCTTGCATCTCGGAAGAGATGCAATTGTGTTTTTCCTAACTTGTTTTTCCCTATCCCGTTTTATTCCGTTTGCATCAAAAGGATGCTCTATGCCAACCACCTTTTTGACCCCTGAAGGTTATAGAACCCTTCAAGAAGAGCTGGAGTACCTTCGCACCGTCAGGCGTCAGGAAGTTGCCCAGCGGCTGCACGAGGCCATGGAGGGTGGCGAGTTAATTGAAAATGCCGAATATGAGGCAGCCAAGAACGAACAGGCGTTTGTTGAAGGCCGTATTCAGGAGCTGGAGATTATCCTTGCCTCCGCGCGCATTATTGACGATCATGGTCGCGATCCAACGCTGGTGCAGGTTGGGGATACGGTAACGATTCAAGAGGAAGGCGGTCAGCCAGAAACGTATACGATTGTGGGAGCGGCGGAGGCCAACCCGCGCGAAGGGAAAATCTCCAACGAATCGCCGATTGGCAAGGCCATCCTTAACCGTCACGTTGGAGACGAGGTTGTCGTTGAGGCTCCGGCCGGCGCGTACAAAGTGCGTATTCTGAAGGTTGAATGAGATGGTTGGGCGAATGGCGTTGCCCCGCGCGGACTGGTGGCTAGCGCGGGGCTTTTTCGTTGCCCGATGCGTCTCGCGCGGGGCGTTGTTTGGTAAAATACCTTCACGAGGAATTGTCCATGGCTGAATATACCTCTCTCGAAAAGATACGGCTGGAAAAAATCGCGCAGTTACGGCAGGAAGGCATCGAACCGTATCCCGCGCGCGCGGAGCGTACACACACCTCGCTCCAGGCGATTGCCGCCTTCGAACGTGTCGAAAAAGAGGGCGGCGAGGTGTATGCCTCGCTGACTGGTCGCATTCGCTCCATGCGCCCAATGGGGAAGCTGACGTTCGCCCACATCGAGGACGGCGATGGACGCATTCAATTACTCTTCCGCGCCAACGAGTTGGGCGAGGAACGAGTCGCCTGGTTCAATAAGATGTTTGATCTGGGTGATTTTATGCAGGCGCGCGGGGTTCTCTTCCGCACGCGCACCGGTGAAGTAACCTTGCAGGTGCATGATTTCAAAATGTTGGCAAAGGCGATTAGTCCGTTGCCGGCGGCCAAGGATGAGGTGACCGAAAGCGGCCAGGTCGTGCGTCACGCTGCGCTGGAGGACCCGGAACTGCGCGCGCGCCAACGGTACGCCGACCTGGCGGTCAATCCAGACGTGCGCGAGACATTTCGCCGCCGGGCGGTCATTGTGCGCGCCTTGCGAGAGTTCCTCGATAGCCGAGGCTTTCTGGAGGTCGAAACACCCATTCTTCAGCCGATCTACGGCGGCGCGGCTGCGCGTCCCTTTGTTACTTACCATAATCAATTAAAGCAGAATCTGTACCTGCGCATCTCCTTCGAACTCTACCTCAAGCGTCTACTGGTTGGGAATCTGGAAAAGGTTTACGAGATTGGGCGTGATTTCCGCAACGAGGGCGTCTCCTATAAACACAACCCGGAATTCACCCAATTGGAGTTTTACTGGGCCTATGCGGACTACTGGCAGGTCATGCAACTGGCGGAGGAAATGGTTTCTTGGGTTGTGGAGAAGGTCACAGGCTCGATGAAGGTAACTTATCAGGGACAGGAACTAGATTTCACGCCTCCTTGGCGGCGGCTGGAATTGCGGCAAGGGTTGTTGGAGGCAACCGGGATTGATATCGCTGTTCATCCTACTGCCGATACCCTCTTTCAGGCGCTGACAGCCATTGGCGCCTTGCCGGATCCGAAAGCCTCGCGAGGCAAGTTGATTGACTTTATGCTTGCCGAGTATCTCGAACCGAAACTCATTCAACCGGTGTTCTTGTACAATTACCCGCGTGATATTTCACCGCTTGCGAAAGCCGTCCCCGGCGATCCGCTGATGGTGGAACGATTTGAGGTCTATGTGGCTGGTTTCGAACTGTGCAATGCGTTTACCGAACTCAATGACCCGCTTGATCAAGAACAACGATTCCTGGAACTGGGTCGAGTCTATGATGCCGAGGACGCGGAGCGCCACCCGATGGATGAGGATTACTTGCGCGCGATGCGCTACGGAATGCCTCCCTGTGGCGGTTTTGGCATGGGCGTAGACCGCTTGACCATGTTGCTGACCGACAAACACAATATCCGCGAGGTGTTGCTGTTTCCCCATCTCCGTCCCGAGGGAGAGTGAACTCCCCTGACGTTTTCCTGCACGGCGAGATGAATCTCTCAGAAAGCATCTTGTATTGCGGTTCGCCTGCTCTTTTGCCAGAACGCGTTCCTCTACGCGCCGGACCGCTAACCCTGTTGTACGAGGCAGGTTCATTGCGGCGAATTTCGTATGGCCCCTATGAGATTCTCAACCGCATTTACGTTGCCGTGCGCGATCCGAACTGGGAGACTGTGCCTGGCGTTCTGACCGAGATACAGCGCTTGGTGCGGGAAGATTCCTTCTTGATCGAATTCCAATCGGAGCATCGTCAGGATGACATTCTCTTTGTCTGGCGCGGCCTGTTGAGCGGCGCGGGAGAGGGAGTGATTACGTTTACTATGGAGGGCGAGGCGCACAGGACGTTCCGCAGCAATCGGATTGGCCTGTGTGTCCTGCATCCGATGCGCCTGGCCGGTCAGGTCTGTTGGGTTGAGCACACCGACGGTTCGTGTGAGGAAAGCCTTTTTCCGGAAAGGATTGCCCCGTATGAGCCGTTTTTAAACTTTCGCGCCCTCGTCTATCCCATCGCGCCGGCTGTGCGCGCGGAGGTGCGCCTGGAGGGGGATGTTTTCCACATGGAGGATCAGCGGAATTGGGGCGATGCCACGTATAAGACGTATAGCGCTGGACTTGCTCCCTTTCCGGCGCGGGTGCGACGTGGAACGTGCGTGCGGCAATCGGTCAGCGTGCGCTTACTGGGCGCCCCGGGGGCGAAGCCGGAAACCACTGCCGCTGCCGAGCCGCACGCAACGATCCACTTGCTTGGCTCCACGCGGCCATTGCCGCCTTTGGGCCTTTGTCTGCCGGCTCGGCCAGCCATGCTTTCCACGCGTGAAGCGCGTCGTCTGAAGTCGCTGAACCTCGCCCATCTGCGCGCCGATCTGGCCTGGCGGCGTGAGCTGTCGATTCGGGAGCAACTCCAGCTAGCCATGGATGCTTCGGTTGCGGTCGGCGCGCCGCTGGAACTGGCGATTTACCTCTCGCCGGCCGCGCCCAAGGAGTTGGATTCCCTCTGCCGTGCATTGGAGGACTTGCGGCCTCGTCTGGTGCGTTGGTTGATTTTCCAGACCGATCGCCTGACGACTGACCAGGCGACGTTCCAATTGGCCATGGAACGTCTGGCGTCGTTCGGCGTTCCCTTTGGGGCAGGAACGAATGCCTATTTTGCACAGGTGAACCGAGAGCATCCCCCGACCGAAGCGGATTTTTTGGTCTATTCGATCACCCCCTTGGTCCATGCCTTAGACTCGTTGACGCTTGTCGAGAACACGGCTGCTTTCGCGGAGACTGTGCGAAGCGCCCGCCGCTTTTGGGGCGAAAAACCGATTCTCGTCGGCCCGATTACACTGCGCAAACGCTGGAATCCGGATGCAACCGGCCCAGAACGCGAGACGCCTCCGGGAGAGTTGCCTTCCTCTGTGGACCCCCGCCAGATGTCCTTGCTTGGCGCAGGATGGACGGTTGCTGCTCTCCGTGCGCTGATCCAAGCCGGCGCCGATATATTGACCTGGTACGAGACCACCGGCTGGCGCGGTGTGATGGAGAGCGAGGCCGGCTCGCCTTTGTGTTTTCCCTCCCTAGCGGGCGGCGTCTATCCCCTCTATCATGTATTTGCCGATCTTGCGGAAATGAACGGCGGTGTTGTGGAGGAATGCCGGTCTTCTCATCCGCTGGCAGTGGATGCTCTGGTGTTGCGACGAGGGACGACGTACCGCACCCTGGCGGCGAACCTTACTGCAAGCCCACAACCGGTAACGTTCCCGGAAATTACCGGTCGAGCGCGCCTCAGGCTGCTGGACGCGACGACTGCGGAGTTTGCCATGCGCGAGGCGGAGAATTACCGGGCTGCTTCCACGACGCAGGTTACAGCAGGCGTAGACGGTCTGACGATGGAGCTCCCCCCGTTTGCCCTGGCCCGTTTGGACTGGAGCTGAGGCATGCGGAAGCGTTGTGGGGGCGATGGAACGGGAGCGAAGTTGCGATATAATTCGGGCAGTTGCGTGGAATCCACGTAACGGGAGATCTGGGAATGCATCCTTTGCTGGAGCAAGTGGACGCGATCGCGGCAAATATCCGCAGGCGGACTCGGGTCTTGCCACGCGCCGGGTTGATTCTGGGAAGCGGGCTTGGCAGTCTGGCCGAGAACGTTGTGGACGCTGCTGTCATTCCTTACGCAGAACTGCCGGGATGGCCGGTCTCGACGATCGAAGGGCATGCCGGCTGCCTTCGGATAGGGTATTTCGAAGAGCAAGCGGTGATGGTGATGCAAGGACGCGCCCACTACTATGAAGGCTATAGCATGGCGCAAGTGACTCTGCCGGTGCGGGTCATGCAGCGATTGGGAATAGAAATCCTGATTGTCACCAACGCGGCCGGCGCCGTCAATCCCGACTTTTCCCCAGGCGATGTCATGCTGATTACCGATCACCTCGGCCTAGTTGCCATGGTCGGATTAAACCCCCTCGTTGGGCCGAACCTGGACGAGCTTGGCCCGCGTTTTCCGGATATGAGTCAAGCGTATGACGCGCAGTTGCGTGCTCTGGCGCGACGGGTTGCGGCGGAACGAGGCATTGTCTTGCGCGAAGGCGTGTACGCCGGGTTAAGCGGCCCCTCGTTTGAAACGCCGGCCGAGTTGCGCTTCCTGCGCCTGGCCGGCGCCGACGCGGTCGGGATGTCTACGGTGGCAGAAGTCATCGTCGCGCGTCATGGCGGGATGCGCGTGTTGGGTTTCTCCGGCATCAGCAACAGAGCCAATCTAGACGGCAACGCGGCGACGACGCATGAGGACGTGCTCGCCGCCGGAAAGATGTTAGCGCCCAAGCTGGAGAACCTGCTTCGCGGCGTGTTAAGCGCCCTGGCAAACCCCTTATGATTGCCGTCATTCAGTTTTTTGCCCGATACGCGCCCCTGATTTATCTGCTTCTTGCCATGTGCGCCCTCTGGCTGGCGGGAAAACTCGTCAAACGTGCGCGCGAGGCGGCTCAAGCCTTCTTCGGCTTGGAGCGAGAAATTGCCCAATACCGCTTTAACCGTGCCTTGGTCTCCTTGCTTCTCATCTTCTTGCTGGCCCTGGGCGAGTTCATCCTGACAACCTTTCTTGCCCCAGCCTTGCCGGCGGTGGCTCTCCTTCCCACAAGCACGCTGAATCCGATTGCTTTGCCGACGACTACCCTTTCTCCGGAGATGTTAAGCAGTCTGAGTCGAAACGCGGTTGTCCTTGCTTCGGAGAATGCTGGAAGCGGTTGCCTGCCCGATCAAATTGCTTGGACGTATCCGACTCCGGGCGAGGTCTTGCGCAGCACGGTGACGTTGCGCGGCACGATCCAGGTGAAAAACTTTGGGTTCTATAAGTATGAGTACGCGCAAGCCGGGAGCGACGCCTGGTCAACGGTAAAGGCCGGACGCAACAGCGGCCAGGATGTTGAACTCGGAGATTGGAACACTGCTCTGCTTGCGCCGGGAGATTATCTCTTGCGTCTCGTGGTGACCGATAACGATGGTCAGGAATATCCGCCATGTGTGATTCCTGTTCGCGTAGCAGCACCGTAGCAGGAAACTTGCGGTTGGTCAAACAGTGCGCTATCCTGGCTGCGTAAAGAGCGGGACGTATGCTGCACTTTGTATGGAGCAAGTCGTGAGATTGATGTGTGAAACTCCAGTGTCTTGCCCAGCGAGGAAGGGTAATTTCAAACAGAGGAAGGCTTCCATAAGAAGCACGGTTTCCTGGTGGTTGGCTCTTCTCAAGGAGCGTGTATGCCGGAAGTTCGCATTCGAACTGCTTGCGCTGCCGATATACCCTGTTGCATGCAAATAGACCACTCGTGCGATAGCGAATATCTCTGGCAGATGGAAATGCGTCGCGAGGCAGGGGAGGTAAACGTTGCCTTTCGTGAGATTCGGTTTCCGCGATCGGTAACGGTGGTATATCCTCGCGCGCCGTCACTGCTCCAAGATGAGTGGAGTCGGCGCGGCAACATACTTGTCGCGGAGGTTGGCGATCAAGTAGTTGGTTACCTGCGCTTCGACGAACGACTCGCTACGCAATCGGCCTGGGTAACCGATGTGGTCGTTGCGCCGTTGTTGCGTCGTCAGGGCATAGCCACGGCCTTGGTTCTGGCGGCGGAGGAATGGGCGCGCGAGCGCGCGAATCGGCGTATGATTCTAGAGATCCCGGCTCGATGTTATCCTGCCGTTGCGCTGGCGCGCAAATTAGGCTTTGAGTTTTGCGGCTATCACGACAATCATTTTGTCAATCAGGATATGGTTGTATTCTTCGGTAAACCTCTGCGGTGAGGAAAGACATTAATGGACTGGACAGGTCAACTCTTATCCGGAATCATCACCCTGGGCCAGATTCTGACGGCCGGCGTGGCGATTACCGCGCTCTCGCTGTTCTTTTACGCCCTTTCTTTCAATTTACGTGACCGGGTGGCGCGTTCCTTTGCCCTTATTCTGCTTTGCGTGGTGGTCGTCTTTGCCTCGGAGGCTTTGGAGAGCAGCGCCTCAGACGCGAGGATCGTGGATTTCTTCCTGCGTTTCGAGTGGGTAGGAATCGTGTTTCTGCCGGCAGCGTACCTGCATCTTTCCGATGCTCTGCTGGTTACCGTGGGACGTCCCTCGCGTGGGCGCCGTCGTCTGGCGGTTCGCCTGATGTATGTGCTCTCCGCTCTCTTTCTACTTTTGCTGGCATCGGGTCGTCTGCTTGGGCCGTTGATGGTAGAAAAGCCCACACCTTATCTGGCGCGGACGGCCTGGACGGAAGTCTTCACCATCTGTTATGTGCTGACCATGGTGTGGGCCGGCATTAACTTTCTGCGCGCCTATCGCCGCACCTTGACCCGTTCTGGCCGTCGTCGTTTGCTCTACCTGCTGGCAGGGGCGACTGCTCCGGCGTTAGGATGCTTCCCTTATCTCCTCTACGGCTCTCCGCTAGCGGCGCGGCACCCTTTCCTCTTTTGGGGGGCTGTGTTGATCGGCAACGCTTTGGTAGGGGTGCTTTTAATTGTAATGGCTTACGCAGTAGCCTTCTTTGGCGTTTCCTGGCCCGATCGTGTGGTAAAAACGCGCTTGCTCAAGTGGTTGTTGCGTGGGCCGGCGACGGCCTCGGTTGCTCTGGGCGTGATGACGATTGTACGACGCGTGGGGGAATATTTTGGCGTCATCTATTCCGGCGCTGTTCCGGCTGCTATGGTCGTGACGGTGCTGCTCATGGAACATGCGATTACCTTGCTTTCCCCTCTGTGGGAAAATGTGGCGTTTATGGGCAAAGACCGCGCGGATCTGACGCTGTTGCGCAATCTGGAGGATCGCCTGATTACACAGAGCGACTTGCGCCAGTTCCTGGAGGCTGTGCTGGCGGCGTTGCGCGATCTGCTTCAGTCTCCCTCCGCCTTCATTGCGGCCCTAGACAACGGGTCGTTTTCGCTGTTATTGGCGACCGACAACTCACCTTTGCTCAAGGTGGATACAGATTGGAGCGATGCTCTCGACGTGATGCGAGCCTCGAATGGCGGCGACGAAGTCTTCCTCTGGCATGGTCACTGGCTTTTTCCTCTGTTTCAGATGGGGGAGGGGAGTGCTGAACGCCGCGTCTTGATTGGCCTGGTTGGGGTTGAGAATCGTTCTGACCGGCCGCTCTCGGACGACCAGCGACAAGCGGTTCATACTTTGCTGCGGCGAGCAAAACTGGCCTTACAGGATCGCCGTCTGCAGCAACGCGTGGTGCGTTCGCTGGAAGAATTGCAGTCACAAGTGGATGTTTTTCAGCGCTGGCGCGCCATGGGTCATTACGACAAACGCGGCCTGTTCGCCGAAACGCTCCCCCCCGAGGCGGATTTAGCCAGTTGGGTCAAAGACGCCCTGACGCACTACTGGGGTGGGCCACGTCTGACACAAAGCCCTCTATTGCAATTACAGGTTGTCCGGCAGGCTTTGGAGCAAAACGATACTCCGGCGAATGCGCTGCGCGCCGTGCTACGTCAGGCAATTGACGGCATTCGTCCGCGAGGGGAACGCCGCTTTACAGCAGAATGGATTCTCTATAACATTCTGGAGATGAAATTCATTGAAGGCCGCAAAGTGCGCGAAGTGGCCAGTCGCCTGGCAATGTCGGAGGCGGACTTGTATCGCAAGCAACGTGTTGCCTTGGAGGCGGTTGCCAGGGTGATTTTGGAGATGGAACGCCAAAGTCAGCAAGGATTAAATTGAGGAAAACGGCATTCTTGGAAAGCAGCAGTGACGAAGTCGAATCTTCCACCAAGATCGAGGGCCAGAGAGACGACCCCTGGCGTGGATTTGCTTGAGCGCTTGGCGCGTTTACGCGGCTATTTTGGCCGTTTCGCTCGCGATATGCTCGGCGTGGCATTGCTTGTGTTTGCCGCCTTGGTGCTGCTGGGATTGTTGCGTCTCTCGCGGGGCCTTCTCCTTGATTGGTTTTGTACGCTCTTGAGGGAGTGGTTCGGTTGGGGAAGTGGCTTCGTTGTGATTTTTGCTGCTGTTGGTGGTTGGCTTGTCATTCGGTCTGCACGCGCGCCGATTCGCTTGAAATGGGAGCAAATCATCGCGTTGGAACTGGCGGTGTTTCTGACGCTGGCGTTGCTGGCGATGCTTGGCGATCATGTACTTGATGGGGCGGAGATGCGTGGCCTCGCTGGGCGCATTGGCTGGAGTCTGGCTGTGCTGTTTGTTCGGTTGGGTGGCCCGCTATTTGGCAGTGTTCTGCTCATTCTGTTTTGGTTGCTCGCGATAGCCGGCAGTTTCGACCTTTGGGCGCGCCTGGAGGCCTGGCTGTGGCATCAGGCTGGCGAGTCGCCGACGGCGATCGTCTCCGGCCTGCCTGCGGAGGAGACCGAGAAATCCCAGCCGGCCCGGCTTTCTCCAACGAGGAGGAAGGTTGAGATGCCGCCGCAGTTTCGCAAATCCTTCCGAGTGACGCCGCCTGAAGAGGCGGAACGCCCTGTTGCTCCGTTACCTCGTGATGAACGTCTTCCGCCGCTCAATTTGTTGATCGGCGAACAAAGCGTTCAGCCCGACGAACGTATCATTAATCAGACGGCTGGTCTGATTGAAAAAACGCTGGCCGAGTTCGGTATCCCGGCGCGGGTAGTAGGTTTTCGCTTAGGTCCAACCGTGACTCAGTTTGCTGTCCAACCTGGTTTCATTCGGAAAGGCGAGGAGGAAGACGCGCAACAAATCAAAGTGCGCGTGGCTCAAATCGCCGCGTTGCAGAAAGATTTAGCACTGGCGCTCTCCGCGGAGCGATTGCGCATTGAAGCGCCAGTGCCTGGCCGTTCGTATGTTGGCATCGAGGTGCCCAACGCGCGCGCGACTACCGTCCGTCTGCGGCCGATTCTGGAGAGCGAGGCGTTCTATAAAGTCAATTCGCCGCTGGCGATCGCTCTTGGCCGTGACGTTTCCGGTCAACCGGTCGTAGCCGATTTGGCGCGTATGCCGCATTTGCTGATCGCCGGCACGACCGGCTCCGGCAAGTCAGTGTGTATTGCAGCCATTGCTGTTTGCCTTGCCATGAACAATACGCCTGAAGACTTGCGCATGGTCATGATCGACTCCAAGATGGTGGAGTTAATTCGCTTCAATGGCCTGCCGCATCTTTATGGCAAGGTAGAGACGAATCTTCATCGCATTCTGGGCGTGTTGCGCTGGGTGGTGCTGGAGATGGAGCGCCGTTACAGGCTGCTCGAGGCGGCTCACGCTCGTGATATTGCCTCTTACAATCGCCGCTTGCAGAAACGCCGCGACGCGCAACCGTTGCCGCGCATTGTGGTCTTGATTGACGAACTGGCCGATCTGATGATGTTGGCGCCGGATCAGGCGGAACAGTATCTGGTGCGCCTGGCGCAGATGGCGCGCGCGACCGGTATCCATTTGGTCGTGGCCACGCAGCGTCCCAGCGTAGACGTGGTTACCGGTCTCATCAAGGCGAACTTCCCGGCGCGTCTAGCGTTTGCGGTGGCGTCAGCGGTGGATAGCCGCGTCATTCTCGACCAGGCGGGCGCCGAGACTTTGCTTGGGCATGGGGACATGTTGTTCCTCAATCCCGAAAATGGCAGCCCGGTGCGGGCGCAGGGCGTCATGGTAACCGATCAGGAAATTGAACGCCTGATCGCTTTTTGGCAAAAGATGAACTTGCCTGCAGAGTCTCCGCCCCCGTGGGAGTCATTGCTGCGCGAAAGCCAGGAGGAAGGGGGGGACGATGTGCTGATTGAGCGGGCGATTACGTTGCTTAAGAAGGAGCGGCGGGCAAGCGCCTCGTTGTTGCAGCGACGGTTGCGCATTGGATACCCTCGCGCCGCGCGCCTACTCGATCAATTGGAGGAAATGGGTGTGGTAGGTCCCCCGCAAGGCGCCGGGCGCGAGCGCGAGGTCTTGCTGGAAGAGGACGAAGAAGAAGCCGAAAACGATGGCTAAGACCTTATTGCCGAGGAGGCGCGACCTTATGGGAGAGAGAAAAGGCACGTTGTCTGAGAATATGCGCGTCTGGTCTCGCTGGTTTATCGAGCCGATTGCTGGTTTTTTCCATCGGCTGGGCGTTCATCCGAATACCATGACCTTGTTCGGCCTGGCGGGAACGACCTTGGCCGGAGTATTGCTGGGAATGGGGCACATCCGTTGGGGTGGCCTTTTATTGCTGTTTATGGGACCGGTTGATGCTCTGGACGGCGCCATGGCGCGCCTGCGCGGCGAGCCAACGGCCTGGGGTGCATTCGTAGATTCTGTCTCTGACCGTTACGCGGAACTGGTTGTCTTTGGTGGACTTCTTTTTTACTTTCTATCGCGCGGAGAACCGCTTGGCGTTATCCTTGCCTACCTGGCGGCTGCCGGTTCGGTGCTCGTTTCGTACGTAAAAGCGCGCGCGGATGCTGGCCAACTGAACGCCAATGTGGGAATCCTGACGCGCTTCGAGCGGTTGCTCGTGCTGATTCCCTCCCTCATCCTAAATGTGCCGCTTTATGGTGTAGGAATCATCGCTGTATTTGCCAATGTGACCGCCTTGCAACGTATCGGACGGGCGCGGAAGGACGCTCATCGCCGTATGAGGAAATCCGAATCCTAGTCGAGATGGGAAGGAGAAAACATATGCCGGCTTTGTCCTCCAACAATCCCCATTTGCCGTTTGGCGACCAACGCACCGCTCCCTGGTATGGGAAGGATATTCTCTCGGTCAAACAATTCAACCGCGAAGACCTGGAGTATATCTTTGCCGTAGCGCACGAAATGCGCGTGATGGTGGAGCGGGTAGGGACCTTTGATTTGCTCAAGGGGAAGATTCTTGCGAATCTGTTCTATGAGCCTTCCACGCGCACATCGTCCTCGTTTACGGCGGCGATGGAGCGACTCGGCGGTTCGGTTATCCCCATTAACGAAGTGCGCTACTCTTCTGTCGCCAAAGGGGAATCGTTGCCGGATACTGTCCGCACGTTGGAGTGCTATGCAGATGTGATCGTGTTGCGCCATCCGGAGGTTGGCTCGGCGGCTATTGCGGCGAAAGTTGCGCGCAAGCCGGTCATTAACGCCGGTGATGGCATTGGGGAACATCCAACACAGGCGCTGCTGGATGCGTTTACCATTCGCGAGGAACTCGGCCACATTGACGGGCTGACGGTCACCTTGCTGGGCGATCTGAAGCATGGACGTACGGTGCACTCCCTGGCCCGCTTGCTTTCGCTCTACCAGGTCAAATTGAATTATGTTTCCCCAGATATTCTGCGTATACCGCCTGAAATGATAGAAGAACTCGAAGCGAAAGGCATTCCGCAAAACGAATATTCTACCCTTGCGCCCTGCCTGGCGGAAACGGATGTCCTCTACGTTACGCGCGTACAAAAAGAGCGCTTCACCGATACAGCGGCTTACGAGTCGGTGAAAGACGCCTATGTGATTGATCAAGAGGTCATGATGCAAGCCAAGGAACGGATGATCGTAATGCACCCCTTGCCGCGCGTTGGCGAGATTGACCCTGCGATTGATGACGACCCCCGCGCTGCCTATTTCCGTCAAATGGAATATGGTCTCTATGTCCGGATGGCGTTGCTGGCGATGGTATTGGGGAAGGCGTGAGGGTATATCGCCTCACGGGGAACGTTTGACGTCACTTCAAGTAAAGCTGTATGGACACTTTTTTCTCCCTTCTTGCGAAGCGCGCCGATGCTGGCTCCTCCTTATGTGTGGGGCTTGACCCTCATCTTGCGGACCTGAGGGCGCCTACGGCTCAGGCGGCGTGGGAACTTTGCCTGGACATTGTCCGGAAGACTGCGCCTTACGCAGCGGTCTTCAAGCCCAATATCGCTTTCTTTGAGGCTTTTGGCGCGGAGGGGTGGATGGCGCTCCAGAAGGTCATCGCCGGGATTCGGGAGGAGAGCGTCCGCTTGGGAGCGAATATACCCGTTCTTCTTGACGCCAAACGTGGCGATATTGCGTCTACCGCCGAGTCCTACGCACGAGCGGCGTTTGAGATTCTTGGCGCCGATGCCATTACTCTCAACCCCTATCTTGGGCGCGATTCTATCGAGCCGTTTCTCGGTTATCCGGCCAAGGGCGTGTTCCTGCTGTGCAAGACAAGCAATTCTGGATCGGCCGATTTGCAGGATAGGATGATCGTACCAGGGGACGTGAGACAGCAAAGGGAGGCCGATAGTGAAGGGTCGGCGGTTCCTCTTTATGAATATGTTGCTCGCTTGGCGCAATCCTGGAATACAACCGGGAATATTGGTCTGGTGGTTGGCGCGACGTATCCCGACGCGATTGCTCGCGTCCGCGCGGCGGCGCCGGACTTGTGGTTCCTCGTTCCGGGGGTGGGAATGCAGGGAGGGGAGTTGGAGCGGGCGTTGCGCGCCGGTCTGCGTTCGGATGGGAAGGGGATGCTTGTCAATATCTCGCGTGCTATCTCTCGGGCCGAAGACGCGGCGCAAGCGGCCAGGGAATGGCGGGATAGGATTCAAACAGCGACGGAAACGATTCTCCGCGAACGGAGGGAGCGCGAGGAATCTCTCTCTCTTTCTCCTGTCTCTCCTCCATTTTCCGTTGAGATTGCGGACGGGCTGTTAGAGGCCGGCTGTATTAAGTTCGGCGAATTTACCCTGAAATCAGGCTTGAAGTCGCCGATTTATGTTGACCTGCGTCAACTCGTTTCGTATCCGCGCTTGCTGAAGCAGGTTGCGGCTGCCTATCTCCCCATTTTGCGACGCTTGACTTTCGACCGGCTGGCAGCGCTTCCCTATGCGGCTATCCCCATTGCTACGGCAATCGGTTTGCAGGGCAACTATCCGTTGATTTATCCGCGCAAGGAGGTCAAAGAATACGGAACCCGAGCGGAGATCGAGGGAATATATCACCCCGGAGAAACGGCGGTTGTGATTGACGATCTGGCCACCACCGGCGGTAGCAAGTTTGAGGCAATGGAGAAGTTAACGAACGCCGGTCTGCGAGTCAAGGATATTGTGGTGTTGGTTGACCGTCAGTCCGGCGCCAAGGAGGCGCTGGAGGCGGCAGGTTGCCGTCTCCACGCGGTGTTGACCCTGAGCGAATTGCTCGATTACTTGGAAAGGACGGGAAAGGTTGAACAAGAAGCGATCAGGGCGACGCGAGCATTTCTGGCAATCAGCCATGCCTGACCATAAGAAGTTGCGGGGTTATCCACTGGGTTTGGGGGTGGCCGGTGTGGCGTCATTTTGATAAGTGGGCAAAACCACGACAAAGGTGGAACCCTTTCCCAGCGTGGATTCAACCCAGATGCGCCCGTGATGGCTATCTACGATGGATTTGACGATGGCCAGCCCGAGTCCGGATCCCCCTACTCCTTTCGGAACATTTGTGGCGCGGTAAAACTTCTCGAAGATGTGCTGTTGATCGGCTGGCGGGATGCCGGGGCCTGTGTCCGAAATGCGCAGGATAACCTGGCCGTTTTGCTTTTCCAGTTCTACTGTAATTTCCCCTCCCTCTGGCGTGTACTTGATTGCGTTGTTCAGTAGATTGTCGAGCATTTGGCGCAGGCGGATAGGGTCGCCGCGCATTTCGATGGCCCGGCCATCAGGCGGCAGGGATAGTTGTAAGCGCAATCCCTTCTCTACTGCAATGGAATCGTACGTTTCGACTGCCAGTTGCACAAGACTGTCGAGGGGCAGCAGTTCCTTCTGCATATCCACGCCAGCCTCAATCCGCCCGAGTTCGAGTAGATCGTTGACCAGGGCGGTGATGTTCTGGATGCTGGTCTGCACGCGTTGTACAAATTCGCGCTGGGCGTCATTGAGCGTTCCGACCCGGCCCAGCAATTCCACGTAGCCGAGCACGGCGGTCAGAGGAGAGCGTAAGTCATGCGAGATGGTGTTTATGAACTCGCTCTTCAGGCGATCTATCTGGCGTAGATAGGTGATGTCTTGGGTGGTGATGGCGCTGCCTATGTTGGGGATCGTTGTGTGCTGCGCGTGGTACACTCGTCCATCATCGAATACAATTTCATGGTGGGGCATGGTCGTGCTGCCGCCGGTCAACAGAGCGCGCAGATCGGGATGCGGGATGACATCCAGGACGGATTTGCCCTGATATCCTTCATCCCATAGACCGAAGGCGCGTCGCATGGCAGGGTTGAGGAGAAGGATGCGCAATTGGTCATCCAAAATCATTACCCCATCCTCGATATGCTCGATGACGGTTTCTAGTTTGAGGAGCTCGTTTAACCGCTGTTGCAGCGAGGCGGTGGTGCGTCGTACTTCGCGACGAGTCCAGTCGCCGATGCGCTGCGCTCGCCGCAGGCTGGTTTCCACGCTTTGGGTAATCTCTGGCACGCGTAAGGGCGGGGAGATAACGTCGCTTACCCCCGCCTCCAACGCCTTTTTGAGGGTTGCGGACGACGCTTGTCCACAGAACAGGATGATAGGCATCGTGGGAAAGCGCTCCAACAGGTGATCGGCGATGTGCAGGCCGTTGTCTCCATCAAACGTTTCGCTGAGGATGACCAGCGCGGGCGAAGTTTCCAGGAGGACTTTCTCGAGGGCAGCGCGATTTTCCGCGACGGCTACCTTATAGGAGCCGGCGGCCAGGGCGCGCTCAAACATGGGCAAGACTTGCGCGTCGTCGAGGGCCAGAAGTACGAGGTCAGACTTGGGCATAGGTCAATTTCTATTTTACCCCAGAAGTTGGTTGCGATGGGCTTTCAGAAGCGATAAGTTGAATCATGCCTTGCAGCGTCGTGCGCATGGATTCCATCGCCTTCAATTGTTCTTCGGTTACCATGCCCATCTTGCCGCTGAGCAGGAGTTCGAGCGGATAGAGGACGGCCTGGATGCGGCTTTGTAGGTCGTTGCGCAGGCGAGTCAGCTGTTCGCGTTTGCGATGTTCGCCCGCCTGAGCCGCCTCGGCGGTTTCCTGTAAGGCGCGGAAGAGGCGAGCATTGACCAGCGAAATGGAAGCATAATCGGCCACTGCTTCCAGCAACGTTTGGGTGTTGCGGTCGAAAGGCTTGTTCGCTTTGCGTACAACGACCAACAGGCCGATGACCTCCTGTTGGACCTTAAGAGGAACGACCACCGCGGCCTGACCCAGTGTTGCGACCTTGAATCGTTTCAAAGGTTCGCCATTGATGGCGAGCGTTTCGCCAGAGATGCCGACCAGGGAACTGATTCCGTCATCCAGAGGACGACCAACTTTGCGCGCCCAGGCTGGCGGCAGATTGCGGTAAGCGGTCAGGAGGAACGTCTTTGTTTTCTCATCGCGCAAGAGCAACCAGCCAAAATCGGCCTCGGCGACATGTACCATCCCTTCCACGATCTTGTCGAACAGCAGGCGCTGGTCTGTAATGGAGATGACGGCCTTTCCAACGGCGAAGAGGGTAGTCAACTCGCGCACTCGGCGTTGCAATTCTTGATTGGCTTCCTTCAACTGCCGGTCAAGGCGTTGGCGGGCGCGACTCTCGCGTACCTGCTTGAGGGCGCGCTCGGCAGCCGCTACCACCTCCGCCTCACGCGCCGGCCAGAGGAGGTAATCGGTCGCGCCAAGACGAAATGCCTGAATAATTGCTTCCTCCTCTCCTTCGCTGGCGAGGACGATGAGGGGCGTTTCTACTCCTTGCGAGCTCAGGGCTACGATGAGATCCTTCCCGCTCAGATCGGGCAGGTTGATGTCGGCAATAATCAAGTCGGGAGCAAACTGGACTGCTCGCTGAATGGCGCTGCCGGCATCCCCAACGACCTCCACATGATAGCCTGCCGGCTGCAAGGCCTGGCGAGCGATCAGATCGCTGATGTCCGGATCGTTTTCGACAAGGAGGATTTTTTCTGCGCTATTGCTCATAAGATACCCCGGCCAGAAGTGTACAAGACGTGTCGAGCCGCAGCGGTGGAAGACAAGAACAGAGACCCATGCCAAGAAACGTGTAACATGAAGGATGTATGGCGATTATAGCACGACTGTTAGGTTTTGAAGGCTTTGCGTATAGGAGTATGTGGACCTCTGTACAAATCATCCCGCCAACTCTGCGATTCGGTTGGCCGGATACTGCTCTCTCTGGATTCGCCGTTCTCCGGGGCAGTATTTCCTCGCAGCGCGCAGAACGGTAAAAAAACAGGAAAGCGGGGTGGGCACGAACGAGACGAGAGAGTCGCGCTCTCTAGGCTGTTTTCTTGGGATGAGTGCGCGTCCGTTGCTCTCATTGCCTTTTTCGCCGGCGTTTCCTAGCCGCTGGACTCGGAGAGTCCCGGCTTCATTAGGAAGCGCTATGACCTTACTCAATAGATGCCGGATGTTTACTGATTGGGAAACGGCTAACGGCAAACAGGGAGAGAACTCTGGCGTTGTGCCGTCTTATGGGAGGCTATGGACGCCTTTGTGTCGCCGGCGTTTTAGCGGCTCATCCGTTCGTTCGGTCATGTTCTGCGGCTGGTTTCAGGCTGGTGTGTAGGGAAGGGCCGAGCGTTCCACTTTCTCCAGCGGAAAAACGTCAATCAACTCATATTCCCGGCTTCCCACGCCGTATTGTTCGGCGTACTCGGTCATTTTGTAGGGGTCCTTATAGGGTCCGTGTAATTGTTGGAAAGGATGTCCCTGTCGGTAGTGTACTTCCATAGCCAAGGGGATGTTTTCCTCGATGAGCCGCGTTTGGCCGATCAGGTCAAGAGCAGCCTGGTCAATGGCGACGATGTCATCGGAGCCGAAAATGCCGATGTCGGGGAGAATCGGTAGAGTTGTGAAACCAAAGCAGTCGCAGAGCGGTGTCATGTGCGTTGCTAGGCTTAGGTGCACCGCCTTACCCGGTGCAAAGGTGGAAAGCACTTCACTGACCGCGATGGCGCAGGCTTCCGCAAAGGTATGAAAATTGACGGGTTGAATCTTGAGGCTACCGGGCGGGGCAACTTGGAGACAACGTCCGCACTGATTGCATTGTTCAATGTGCAAGTGCATGTAACCGGGGCGATCACGGTCTTCGACAATCGCTTCAAAGGGGCAGGATGCGGCCACTCTTGGAATGGTCGTTTTCGGATCAGGGCAGTTCTCTGGAAACCAGTATGGGTCGAAGTGCATGGCGTCGTGCATCTGGCTGCGCGTCTCGCTGGCCATACAGCCCAATGCGATATTCTTAAGCGCACCGCCAAAACCGCAGGTAGGATGCCCTTTCACATGGGCAAAGTTGACAAGAAAGGATGCATCCTGTGCGAAACCGGCTACTTTCCACTCGCGGATGTTCTTGTAGGGCCGTTCGTGAACGTAATAGTATGTTTCGTCTGGGCCCGAAATGGGATATACCGGACAACCCAAGACATCGGGCGAATAGCCGCGTTGCTCTGCTCCTTCCGTATCCCAGGAGACGTCTGCCACGCAAGGTTTACCGCCGCCGTCTTTGACGGCCTGCACCACTTTGCGGACAAATACAGGGTGAATGGTGGAATAGCCGATGTTGTTGGAGGTGTGCATTTTGATGAGCACCCGTTCCCCTCGCACCCGATCGCGCAAGTGCAGGCGATCCAGAATTAAGTCGAGTTTGGCAGGCAAGGTCTCTCTGGCCTCTAAGCGCGCTTGTTTGGCTGAGCCGAAATAGACCTGACTGGACATTGTTTGTTCCTTTCCTCAAGAATACTTATAGTATTTCCATATGCAGAATTTTGGCAAGAGTCTTGTGGAGCAGAGCGAACGGCAAGATGAAAAGAAGGTGAATGACCACACTCAAACCGAAGAGCAACGCCAAGGCGCGCAGGAAGGCATTGAAAAGAGGAGCAAGTTGTATCCACAACCATTCTCCCGCTCCGGCCGCCAGGGCGATACCTATAAGGATGGCTAACATCGTTCCAACTGGCAACCAGGCCCGGCGGTCGGAGGCAGAGGGCAACATAGTGCTGCTGACCACCATAGTTAGGTAGAACCAGAGCCAGAAATCGCTGCTTGTCTGAGGTAGCAACCGCAATCCGAGCCAAAAGAGCGAAAGTTGCCCGGCGCGCAACATATCCCATAAAGGCAAGACGTGCATACGGTAGATTGCCGCGTACGCGATGAATAAGCAACCACTGATAAGCGGCGCCAGGCCGATCAGTGCGTCGCGGAAGACGCCGCCGCTGGCAGCTTCTACGTATCCTAATCGCAATTTTCCATCCGGTTGTGCTTGAGGAATGATCGAAAATCGGCCGGTGCGAACGCCAAGCAATTTGGCCGTCAGAAAATGACTGCTCTCGTGCAGGAAGATGCCGGGCAGGAACATTAGGGCAAAAAGGGCTTGAGTCAGCGTTGGGTGGCGAGTCAGGAGCAACAAGGAAGCCTGGATTTCGCGGTGCAACGTTCGCTGTACCAAGACCAACGCCACGAGGAGCACGGTGAACCAGAACAAGCCGTCTATGCTTTGTAGGAAATGGTCATTCACTGTATGGATGGGTTGCTTAACGGCGGTTGGTCGCTGTGGCTGGAAGACCAAATGGCTCCACCTGCGAATCCTAGCCCTGCGGAAAACAAAAGGTTCATCAGGCCAACCATGCATGCCAGACAGAGTTGTGCGACCCAGACGACTTCTGGCTCGATAACCGGCATGCCCAGTAGGCGGTGGAAAGGCTGATATTGAGGATTTTGCAGAAGCAAGGAGTTGGCTATGGAAGCGATGAGGTTGCCGGGAAGCGCAATTCCTCCGGCAATCAAGCCGGCGAACGCGCCGCGCTTGTTTACCTCGCTAGGACGCACGGCTCCCTCGAACACGCCTGTCAGGTAGCCGGCCAGCGTCCCGCCGAGCAGAGGAACGCAGAGGGCGCATATCGGGCTCAACCCTATGGCGGCGATCAAAACGAGCAGGAACATGCCGCCTCCGCTTATCAGACAGCTTTCGTCAACTTATCTCCTCCTTTCAGGAAAACAAACAAGCGATCAAGCTGCCGCTGCGTGGGTAATGGCGACGAACTCCTCGGCTTTGAGGCTGGCGCCGCCTACCAAGGCGCCGTCTATCTCCGGTTGGGCGAAGAACTCCGCGGCGTTTGCGGCAGCAACGGAACCGCCGTAAAGCACGCGCACCTGGCGCGCGATCTCCGCTCCGTAGAGTTCGGCCAAGGCAGGGCGGATAACGTTGCGCACGACCGCGTTCGCGTTTTCGCCGGTGGAAGCCTTGCCGGTGCCGATCGCCCATACCGGCTCGTAGGCGATCACCAGCTTTGAAGCAAAGGTCGGGTCAAGACCTCGCAGACCGGTGCGTACTTGCCGTCCCACGATTTCGTTCGTTTGGCCGGCTTCATATTGTGCTAGAGTCTCGCCGACGCAGATGATGGGTGTCAGTCCGGCGGCTTGCGCCGCTAGTAACTTCTTATTAACGGTCTCATCTGTCTCGCCAAAGTAGGCGCGGCGTTCGGAGTGACCAAGGATGACGTATTGGCAGAATTCGGCCACCATGGCCGGCGCAATCTCGCCGGTGAACGCGCCTTTGGCTTCCCAGTGCATGTTTTGTGCGCCGAGGCCAATATCTGTTCCTGGCAAGAGGGTGGCCACAACGGCAAGCGAAGTAAAGGGTGGGCAGAGCACTTTTTCGACGCCTATCACGGCGCTCAGACCGGCAATCATTTCAGTAACCAACGCGCGCGCCTCTGCAGCGGTTTTGTTCATTTTCCAGTTGCCGGCAACGAAAGGGATACGCATGGGGAAAACTCCTGGAAATGTTTTCAAAAACCTGCCTACATCGCGAGGATGCAGGCAGGTCGAGGATACAAGCAGATGGAATTACTTATCCAGCAGGGCAGCCACTCCAGGCAATGCTTTGCCTTCTAGGAACTCCAGAGAGGCGCCGCCGCCGGTGGAAACATGCGTCATTTGTTTGGCGACGCCGGCCTTCTTGACCGCGCTTGCGCTATCGCCGCCGCCGATGACTGTAGTTGCGCCGCTTTCGGCCAGCATCTTCGCCAGAGCGAACGTCCCCTCGGCGAACTTGGGGAACTCGAAGACGCCCACCGGGCCGTTCCAGACGATGAGCTTGGCGCCGGCCAGGGTCTGGCGGTAGAGATCAAGCGTCTTCGGGCCGACGTCGAGCATACGCCAGCCGGCGGGAATCTTGTCTACGTCCACCACCTGACTGTTGGCCTCCGCGTCGAATTTGTCGGCGATGATGGCGTCCACAGGAAGGACGATCTTATCGCCGTGTTTTTCGAGCAGGGCTTTGGCCGTTTCGATGGAGCCTTCTTCGACTAGGCTATCCTGCATGTTGTAGCCTTTAGCAGCCAGAAAGGTGTTTGCCATGCCGCCGCCGATGATGAGTTTATCACACTTGGTCAGCAAATTCTCAACGACAAGGATTTTATCGCTGATTTTTGCCCCGCCCAGGATGGCAATATAGGGATGTTCCGGGTTGGCCGTCGCGCGTCCGAGGTATTCGAGTTCCTGTTCCATGAGGAACCCGGCTACCGCCGGCAGGAAGCGCGCCACGCCCTCGGTCGAGGCATGGGCGCGGTGGGCGGAGCCAAAGGCGTCGTTGATATAGACCTCCCCAAGCGCAGCCATCTGTTTTGCCAGTTCAAGATCGTTCTTCTCTTCGCCGGGGTGGAAGCGCGTGTTTTCCAGCATGAGCACCTCGCCCGGCTTGAGCGCTTTGGCCATGGTTTCCACCTGCGGACCAACGCAATCGGGCGCCATGTGCACCGGCCTACCGAGCAATCCTGCCAGGACATCGGCAACCGGTTTCAGGCTGAAGGCCGGGTCCGGACCGCCTTTTGGGCGGCCAAGATGGCTCATGAGGATGACCGAAGCACCCTGATCCAAGACGTACTGAATGGTGGGCAGCGCGGCGCGAATGCGCTTATCGTCGGTCACCTGACCGTTCTCCATGGGCACATTGAAATCCACGCGCATCAGCACACGCTTGCCTTTTAGGTCAATATCGCGAACGGTTTTCTTGTTCATAATGGAAATTACTCCCTAGTCGAATAGCCAATCGTCAAATAGGTGGTGGTAGAACTCGACTACCTGACTATCAAACTATTGATCGTGCCTAAAGGCTCTTTGCCATCAAGGCGGCCAGGTCGGCGGTTCGGACGGAGTAGCCCCATTCGTTATCGTACCAGGCGACGACCTTGATAAAGGTGCTGGCCTCCTTGCCAAGGACCATCGTGAAGGGCAGATCTACCGAAGAGGAGTGCGGATCGCCCTTGAAGTCAATACTGACCAACGGTTCGTCCACGGCTTGCAAGATGCCCTTGAAGCGCGGTTGCTGCGCTGCTTCGCGGAAGGCTTGACGCAGTTCTTCCGTTGTGGTTGGCTTCTCGATTTCGGCGGTGAAATCCACGACCGAGACGGTGCTGGTGGGCACGCGCAGAGCGTAGCCATCGAACTTGCCCTTCAGGTCGGGAATGACCAGCGCGACTGCCTTGGCGGCGCCGGTTGTCGTCGGGATAATGCTCATCGCGGCCGCGCGCGCCCGACGCAGATCGGAGTGGGGCAGGTCGAGGATGCGCTGGTCGTTCGTATAGGCATGCACCGTGGTCATGAACGCGCGCTTAATGACGAACTTGTCGTGCACCACCTTGGCGGCCGGCGCCAGGCAGTTCGTTGTGCAGGAAGCGTTCGAGACCACATGATGATTCGCCGGGTCGTACTTGTCCTCATTGACGCCCATCACGATAGTGATATCCTCTCCTTCGGCGGGAGCGGAGATGATAACTTTCTTGGCGCCGCCGGCGGTGATGTGATTCACAGCGCCCTTGACCGTCTTGCCTTTCTTGTTCACGCCGTCGTTCTTGACGGTGAACAGGCCAGTGGATTCGATGACGATTTCCACGCCCAAATCTTTCCACGGGATGGCGGCGGGATCGGTCTCTTTGAAGGCCTTGATTTTCTTGCCGTCAATCAAGAGGCCATCCTCGACCATTTCCACCGTGCCGTTGAAGCGGCCATAGTTGGAATCGTATCTGAGCAAATGCGCCATGGTGGGAAGATCGCCAATATCGTTGAAGGCCACTACCTCCAACTCGTTGGGATAGTAATCCCGGATGGCTTTTAATACCTGGCGGCCAATTCGGCCAAAGCCATTGATACCGACACGGACAGACATAGGAAACCTCCTCGTGATGAAATATGCCTCAACGCCGGATGCGTTGAAAAGATCGCCAGATTTTGCGGTTAGCTCCCGCTCAGCGGCCCGGTACGCTCGTTGTAGAGGTCCATCAAGGTTTGCGCCAACCTAACGGCGTCGTGCCGCCATGGCGCTTCGCGGTCGCGTAAATCAGCCAAGTAGAGACGGCTATCTTTGCGTATCCGCTCGTCAACCTCTACCCATTTTACCCCATTTATTGTCATCGGGGAATTCTCGTTCTCATTGCAGAGGAGAATGTCGAGAACACCTTTTCCTAATTGTTCTTCGATTGCGCGCACATGATCGCTGCAGGTGTAAAATTCCGTTTCACCGGCTTGGGTGACGATATTACAAATATAGATTTTCACGGCTTTGCTGGTGCGAATCGCCGCGCGCAGATCGGGGACGAGTAGATTGGGCAGGATGCTCGTGTAAAGGCTACCTGGCCCGATGATGATCATATCGGCGTTCAGCAACGCCTGCACGGTTGGGGGATAGGCGGCGGCGTCGTTCGGTTCGAGCCAGATGCGCCGAACGCGGCCAGCCGCTTTGGGTATCTTGCTCTCGCCTTTAACTCGCACCTCGCCCGGCATCTGGTTGACCTGCACATCTGCGATGAGGCGCACGTCGTGCAGCGTGGCCGGCAATACCTGACCGTAGACGGAGAGCACACGTCTGGATTCCGTTACTGCTTGCTCGAAACTACCGGTGATGTCGGCCAAGGCAGAGATGAATAGATTGCCGAAAGCGTGCCCCCCTAATGTCCCGTTTCCACCAAAACGGTATTGGAACAATTGGGTCAACAAAGCCTCGTCGTTCGAGAGGGCCGCCAGGCAGTTGCGTATATCGCCGGGAGGCAGAATGCCGAGTTCCCGCCGGATTTCGCCGGAGGAGCCGCCGTCATCGGCAACCGAGACAACGGCCGTCAGGTTGTGCGTGTGTGTCTTTAGGCCGCGCAGAACCGTCGCGATGCCGTGTCCGCCACCGATAACGGCGACGCGCGGCCCTCGCTCGCGCAGACGATAGCGTGCTACCTGATCTACCAAGCGCATCCCTGGCTTTAGGAAGGGGATCAGCAAAGCGCGATTGAGTCCCCATAGGCCCAGTCCGATTAACCCCAGTCCCAGGCTGCCGAAGATAAGGACGCGTAACGGTCGAGCGAGAAAGCGCAGCGAGAGGAAAGACAACGCTGGCAACCACCAGGTATCCGGCGCGGTGCGGTAGATGTCGAGCAGGAACATTGCTAGCCCTACGCCCAGCATGGTGATACCTGCCAGCAACAGGGCAAGCCAACGCTTGACCCCCAACCCCGGCGCAAACCAGCGTAAGATGAGTTTGATTTCGCTCAGGAGGCGGGTGAAAGAAAGAGACACAGCAAAGATAATAGCAGGATTTTGAGGAATAGTCAATTCCAGACCCCGGTTAGTATCCACGCAAGCGTTAGTAGGAAAACTCTTACAGGATCATGTTACTGACAACGCTTGTGGCTAAACTCCTAGGCATAGCGTTGCCTTCTAACCGGTCAACCGGGTATAATCGCAACATGACTGCGATCCTTTGTGTAGATATTGGTGGCACCCAGATTCGAGCTGCCGTCTATGTGGCGGGTAACCTGCAACCGTTGGCCGCTCAACGCATCCCTACTTATGTGGCGGGAGAAGCGGTTTTCGAGAGGGTGGCGGCCGCGATTCAGGCTGTATGGCCAGCTGAGGAGAGCGTGGAGGCAGTTTCTGTGGCCGCGCCTGGCCCTCTCGACCCGGCCAGCGGGTTGGTTTTTTCCACGCCGAATATCAAGGAGTGGGTCAATTTCCCGCTTGGCGAGAAGCTGAGCGAGCGTTTCGGTTGTCCGGTCTTTGTGAACAATGACGCGAATCTGGCGGCAGTAGGGGAATGGCGCTATGGCGCCGCACGGGGGCACCGTAATGTGCTTTACCTTACCATCAGCACGGGAATCGGCGGCGGCGTGATCCTGGATGACCGCTTGGTCTTGGGCTGGCGCGGTCTGGCGGCGGAACTGGGACATGTCGCCGTCTTACCGGATGGCCCTGTATGTTCCTGCGGGCAGCGTGGTCATCTGGAGGCCGTTGCTTCTGGGCCGGCCATTGCGTCATATGTGCGCGAGCGCCTTCAGGCGGGGGAACGGTCGTCGCTGATGTCGGAGCAGGTCACACCGCAGGCAATTGCGGAGGCGGCGCGTCGGGGCGATGCCCTGGCGCGCGAAGCCTATGCGCGTGCAGGTCGTTTCCTGGGGCAAGCCATTGCGGATTTCCTGCATGCCTTCAATCCATCTGTGGTAGTGCTTGGGGGCGGCGTTTCCCAGAGCAGCGATTTGTTCCTCGAGAATCTGCACGCAACGTTGACGGCGAGCGTGATGAACCCGATCTACGTACGGGACCTGGTTATCACCCTGGCGCAATTGGGTGATGATGCTGGGCTGGTCGGCGCGTTGGCGCAGGCCGAGGTCCTGTTAGCCAGGGAACACGAAAACGCCTAGGGGAGAGTTTCGCCGTACAGAGAGCGATAAACGACGAAAATCTCGTAAATGTAGCGGATGTATTGGCGTGTTTCGGCGATGCGGATGACTTCTGCGAAGAGGTCAGGGTCGCCGGCGGCGATTTGGCGCCAGGCGGCGGCGAAACCTGGGCCGGCGTTATAAGCGGCGAGAGCGGCATATAGGTCGCCATCGAAGTAGGTGCGCTGGGTACGCAGGTAATAGGCGCCAAAGGTGAGGCTAACCAGGGGGCGGTCGAGATCGTCTTGCGTATAGCCAGGAGGCCAGCCGAGTTTATGGGCGATCTCTTCGCCGGTGGCCGGCATGATTTGCATCAGTCCACGCGCGCCTGCACCGGATCGGGCAAAGCGATCGAACCGGTTGCTTTCGAGCAGCACTACGCTGAACAGGAGGAGAGGATCGAGGCCGTTTTGCTCGGCGATGGGGACCAGAAGATCGCTGAAGTAGGTTCCGTAGCGCCGATAACTAAAATAGGCGGGGGCCGTGAGTTTTTGTGTGCTGGTTTCCAAGCCGGCCAGAGTCAGCACCTGATTCAAGGCAGTGATGCCCAGACGGTATGCACCTAGGGCGATGAGGTAATTGCCCAGGCGGTACGAATTGGCGGGGTCGCTGCTAACTGCCTTGCGCAGATCGTCGAATTCGGCCAGGGCTTCCGGATAGAATCCCAATTCCCAGAGTTCCTGGCCGCGCAAGAGGCGCGCGTCCTGCGCGAGCGGCCCCAGGTCATTCAAGTTGGTTTCCGGCGGGAGGTTGAACTGAACGCGCAGCCAGGATTCGGCCAGGCGTTGCTCGTCGCTCAGGTCTACGTTCAGGCGCACGATGGGGGAGGGGGCAAACGGCGCGCGACCCAGGAGCATATCGCGGGCGCGTTCGCTGTAGTAACCGGTTGGGTCGAGCACGGCGGCTTGTTGCCAGGCGGCCTGGGCAGCGGCGGAATCGCCGCGCGTCCGTTGTGTTTTCCCAATCCAGAACTGGGCACGCGCTTGGTCTTCGGGTGTTGTGGAGAGCAACAGGCTGCGCTGAAAGGCCAACAAAGCGTCCTCATAGCGGCCTTGGCGGTAGCGAGCGATGCCGGCCCAGAAGAGCGCTTGAGAGGTCTGGGAACAGGATGGAAATTCGTCGGCAATGCGCGTCCAGGCGGCGATGGCCTCATCGAGCCTGTTGGCACGCTCGAAGTTGCGCGCGGCGTTCATCAGTGCCTGGCAAACGACTTCCGGTTTCGAGACGCGCTGTGTCAGTTCGAGGTACGTTTGCGCGGCATCCTGCGGTTGTCCTAGGTAAGCCCACTGAAGATAGGCCTTTTCATCCCAAGCGTCCAGCCAATGAGGGTTGTTTGGATAGGTGTTGAGGAAAAAAGCGAGGTCGTTCAAGGCCTCCTGGTATTTTCCCAGGCGGGTAAGCGTCAGGGCGCGGTAGTAATACGCGGTGCCATCGTGCTCTGGTGTAGCCTGAAGGTAGCGGGCGAAGGCATCCCAGGCAAGGCCGTATTGCCCGACCTGATAGTCGATCAGGCCGCGCTGGAACTCGTCCACCGGAACGCCGGCGTTGACCAGCGCGACCAGGGCGGAGTAAGCCTCATAGGAGAGAGGATAGCCGTTAACCAACCGCTGGAAGCGTTCATAGGCGAGGGCTGTCTGACCCAGCGCGAGGTAAGCCTGGCCGATCAGGAATTCGAGCGCGGCTTTCGTGTAGTAATTATTCGTGCGGGTAAGGAGTTGTTCGTACCGGCTGATGGCTGTGTAATAGTCGCCAGAGGCGGCGTAAGCGCGGGCAATTTTGATTTCCAGATTCAGAGCGTCGCCGGTATGAGGGGCGGATAAAGCTTGTTCGTAAAGCGCAATAGCGGCGGCGTAATCACCGCTAGCAGCGAGCGCGTCGCCGCGTCGCTGCAATACATAGTAATCAATCACGCCGGGGCGCAGGCTGAGGTAAGCGTGGTATGAGTCGGCGGCTTCGCCGTAGCGTTGCAGCGCGGTGTACGTTTCGCCGAGTAACAGGTACGCGCGCGCGGCTGGGATGGAGGTCGGGTATTCTGCAACCAGCCTGCGCAGGGCGTTAAGCGCCTGAGCGTACTGGCGCGCCTCGTAGGCAGCACGTCCCTCGCCAAAGAGCGCGGCCGCGCGGGTCTCCGCGTTGGCGGCTTCGGCGTAGGCGGAACGGTATTCGATCTGGGCGCGTTCATAATCTCCGTTAAACAGGGCGCGATCTCCGGCGCTCAAGCGCATTTCTGGCCGCGGGGTGGTCGTCACGGTAGGAGTCAGCGAGGGCAAGGGTGTGCTTGTCGCCGAGGGGGTGGGCGAAGGCCCGGAAGTGGGAGCAGCCTCGCGCAGGTGAGCATAGGGTATCCTGCATCCACCAAGCAGGAGAGCCAGACTGAGAAAAAAAGCAAATTTCTTTTGCATGTTCTCCCTTATACTTTGCCTGGACGTTTATGTCAACCTGCGCCGGCGCATTTGGTTTTTCTCTGACTTACTGCGCGGTGAAAGTCGAGCAAACTTATATCGAATGGGGGGTAGGTGATGCTTTGAGGTGTATCGCGGGGGTTGGCCAAGGCAGAGCATTTTGAGTGGTAAAATTAGGAAGGAGACAAGTGACTGCATGAGGAGTACTTTATGCCAGGGAAAGGGACTGCACCCACAAGAGGCGATGCATTGAAACAACGAGTCATTGCTCTTGCTCAACGTCTTGGATTACGTATACAGACTGAAGTGAGAGCGGCGAGAAGGTTGTGGAGCCAACAACGATACCTGGGTGGCGAAGGTTTTTCTGCGAACATGCGGGGTTATTTGATGCCCACTACAGTTGCTTGAGCAACGAGCATCTTATCTTGTTTTTCAAGAGCGTTGTGCAACACGCGCCTCTACTAACACTGCCCTGCTGTCCCCTTGCTCTGTTCAGGGCAGGGCTACGCGGCGAAAATGAAGCGCAGGCTATTCGTATCTTTATCAGGAATGGGAACAATGCCCCCTCATCTTTCCGGTTCGGTGGAAGTTATCTGTGGTTCGATGTTCAGCGGCAAGACGGATGAACTGATTCGACGTTTGCGGCGCGCGCTGATCGCTCGTCAAAGAGTGCAGGTTTTCAAGCCGGTTATAGATGTCCGCTATGCGGTGGAGAAAGTGACCTCGCATGCCGGCGCGGATTTCGCCGCGATTCCTATCGAGAAGGCAGGGGATATTCGCACCTTGCTCGATCCAGAGGCTACCCTCGTTGCCATTGACGAGGCGCAGTTTTTCGACGATGAACTAATCGCTGTAGTGGACGAGCTGGCGGCGAGTGGACGGCGCGTCATTGTGGCTGGCCTGGATACCGATTTTCGCGGTGAGCCGTTTGGTCCCATGCCGGCTTTGATAGCGAAGGCGGAACGTGTGGATAAGTTGCAGGCTATTTGTATGGTCTGTGGTGAGCCGGCCTGTCGCACGCAACGTCTGGTCAACGGGAAACCGGCGCGTTATGGTGACCCGGTGGTCATTGTTGGTGCGGCGGAATTGTACGAAGCGCGCTGCCGACGGCATCATGAGGTGCCTCGCTAATGAAAACGTATGCTGACGTTGTTTCCGAAATTCTGATTGACGCGCCTACGCTACAAAAACGAGTTGCCGAGTTAGGCGCGCAAATCAGCCGCGATTACGCGGGCCAAGATTTATTGCTTCTGTGTGTCCTGCGCGGCGGCGTGGTCTTCCTTGTGGACTTGATGCGCCACATCACAATGCCCCATGCTGTGGATTTTATGGCAATTTCCTCCTATGGTGTGGGGGCGCGCGCCTCGAGCGGCAACGTGCGCCTCATCCTTGATCTACAAACGGATATTCGTGGCCGTAACGTTTTGCTGGTAGAGGACATCGTGGATAGCGGCAACACGCTGGCCTATGTGTTGGAACTGCTACGCACACGCGGACCGCAGAGCCTCAAGGTTTGTGCCTTGCTGGATAAAAAGGAGCGTCGTCAGGTGAACGTTCCAATTGATTACTGCGGCTTCGTGATTCCTGACAAGTTTGTCTTTGGCTATGGCCTCGACTTGGATGAATGCTATCGCAATTTGCCTTTCGTGGCTGTTTTGGACGAAGCGCGCTCTCGCCCCCGTTAGTTGGTCATGGTTCGTCCTGCCTACCACCACCATTTGCCGTCTAGTGCCACCGTCTATGATTCAAGACTACCGCGACTTCCTGGATGAGATTCTCTTCACCCCAGAGGAGATTGCCCAACGGGTGACCGAACTGGGCGCGCAGATCAGCGCTGATGTTCAGGGCGAGGAGTTGTTGGTCGTCTGCCTGCTCAAGGGAGCGCTGACCTTTACGGCCAACCTGACCCCTCATATTGCCGTCCCGCAGACTCTGGATTGCATGTCGCTTTCTTCCTATGGAGTTGGCCATTACGCTTCGAGCGGCAATGTGCGCGTCCAGCTCGACTTGCAGACCAATATCGAAGGCAAAAATGTCCTCTTGGTGGAAGACATTGTGGATAGCGGTCGCACACTCGATCATGTGTTGCGGATGCTACGGACACGCAACCCCAAGACTCTGAAGGTCTGTGTGTTGCTGGATAAGAAAGAGCGCCGCGAGGTCCCTGTGGAAATTGATTACCTAGGTTTCGACATTCCAGATAAGTACGTCTTCGGTTATGGGATTGATATTGACGAACATTATCGTCATCTGCCTTTCATCGCTACAGCGGACTTGAAGCGCTACCGCAGGCCTGGCTGAGGGAGCCTATGGTAAGGCGCGCTCCTGTGGACGAAAGCGCAGACGCAAAGGATCTGAGTCCCTACGCCGGTCGCTGGGTAGCATTAGTGCGTCAGCGCGTGGTAGCCCAAGGTGGCATGCCTCAGCAGGCGCGCGTTGCGGCGCGGAGCCGTTTCAAAGAGACGCCCGAGATTCGTTGTATACCCATGCCCTATTCTGTTCCTCTTCCCCCTTTGTTGGATTCGGCGCGCGTTGCGATTTCGGCGGATTCGCCGCTCTATCTGGTCGGAGGAGCGATTCGCGATCTCTGGCTTGGACGCGCAACCCATGACTTCGATTTTGCTTTGCCGGCGGGGGCGATACGCGCTGCCCGTCAGGTGGCCAACGCCCTGGGCGCGGCATTCTATCCTCTCGACGAGGAGCGGGATACCGGTCGCGTGATTGTGACCGTTTCGGAAGGAGAGCGGATTTTTCTGGACTTTGCTGCGTTTCGCGGGGCGGATATTGACGCGGATTTGGCAGGCCGCGATTTCACGGTCAACGCGATGGCAATAGACCTACGTTCCCAGGCGCTGCTTGATCCGTTGGGCGGAATGAGGGACTTGGAAGAGAAATGCCTGCGCGCCTGTTCTCCATCTGCTTTTACTGACGATCCCTTGCGAATCGTGCGCGGCGTGCGCTTGGCGGCGGAACTGAACTTTCGGATTCACCCCGAGACGCGCGCGGCAATGAAGGCTGCCGTGAATCTACTCCCACGCATCTCAGCGGAGCGGCTGCGCGATGAGCTATTTCGCCTTTTGGAAACCGTGAAAGCCGCTGCTGGTGTGCGCGCTCTCGATATGCTCGGCGCGTTGCCATACCTTTTGCCAGAACTCTCGGCGCTGAAAGGCGTGGCGCAATCTGAACCTCATGTACACGATGCCTGGATGCATACCCTGGCGACGGTAAATCACCTTCAGGCTATCCTTGCCGCCCTTGCTACGATCTATGAGGAAGCGGATACGGCGGCCGACTGGTTCGGGGGTCTGTTGGTCCATCGCCTAGGGCGTTACCGCTCGGCGTTAGATGCTCTTTTGTCCTCTCCCTCGCAGACCGGTCGTTCGCGGCGTGGCCTGCTGGTGCTGGCGGCGCTGTACCACGATATTGCCAAACCGGCGACGGCGGCGATGGAGGAGAATCGTTGGCGTTTTCTAGGGCATGAGGAAGAGGGGGCGCAGCAGGTGGTCACGCGTGGACGCGCCTTGGCGCTCAGCAACGAGGAAATCGAACGGCTCAAAACCGTTGTAGCGCAACACATGCGCGTCCATTTTCATGTTCATCGCTTGTTACGCGAGGGCAAAACGCTATCGCGGCGCGCGATCTATCGCTTCTTCCGTGATTGCGGCGAGGCTGGCGTGGATGTTTGCCTGCTCACGCTGGCCGATGTACGCGCCACCTATGAGCATACCTTACCGCCGGGAACCTGGATAGCCTGTGTAGATGTTGTTCGCCTGTTGCTGGAAAACTGGTTCGAGAAACCGACAGAGAGCATCGCTCCACCGCCTGTGGTCAATGGCGAGGATCTCATGCGGGCGTTTTCTCTCACCCCGGGCCCGAAAGTTGGCGAATTGTTGGAGGCCATTCGCGAGGCGCAGGCCGTTGGCGAGGTGTCCACGCGCGAGGAAGCGCTGGAATTCGCCCGCGTCCGATTGGATACGACAAGATAGGCGGCGCGAAGGTTTACGTTTCACCGTCTCGCAGGTAGAATCGCATAGTGTGAAAGGTCGTTGAGGCAGACCTATTTTTGCTTTGGAGCGTTTTCCATGCGCATTCTTGTTACGGGAGCCGCCGGTTTCCTCGGTTCGCATCTCTGCGACCGCCTGCTCGCGGAAGGGCACGAGGTCGTCGGCATGGACAATTTCATCACAGGAAGCGCCGAGAATCTGGCGCATCTGGCCGGCGAGCCGCGTTTTTCCTTCTACCGCCATGATGTCTCGCAGTACATTTTTGTCTCCGGCAAAGTGGAGGCCATTTTACATTTTGCCTCGCCGGCCAGTCCCAACCCGGTCTCGCCGTATGGCTACCCCAATTTGCCTATTCAAACGATGAAGGCAGGTGCTCTGGGAACATATAACACACTGGGTGTGGCGAAGGCGCATCAGGCGCGCTATCTGCTGGCCTCGACCAGCGAAGTCTATGGCGATCCGCTGGAACATCCGCAAAAGGAAACGTATTGGGGGCATGTGGACCCGATCGGCCCGCGTTCGGTGTATGACGAGGCCAAACGCTTCGCCGAGGCGTTGACTATGGCTTACCATCGCACGCATGGCATAGACACGCGCATCGTGCGCATCTTCAATACCTACGGTCCACGCATGCGCTTGGATGATGGCCGCGCTCTCCCCAATTTTCTTCAGCAGGCCCTGCGCGGCGAACCGCTCACGATTTATGGCGATGGCCAGCAAACGCGCTCGTTCTGTTATGTAGATGACCTCATAGAGGGAATCGTGCGCCTGTTGATGTCCGATGTGCACGAGCCGGTCAACATCGGCAATCCAGTAGAGATTACCATTCTAGACTTCGCAGAGACGATCAACCGTTTAACCGGCAACCGTGCCGGCGTCGTCTTTCTGCCGGATGAGCGGCTCGGCTCCGATCCGCAACGTCGACAACCGGATATTACGCGCGCGCGCTCGTTGCTCGGCTGGGAGCCCAAGGTTCCCTTGGAGGAGGGCATTGCCCGCACCATCCCGTACTTCAAACAAAAGATGGGGCTGGCATGATCTTGTTGACCAGTGCACGCGAGCGCGTTCGGTTTGCGAAATTCATGGTTGTCGGCGCGGTAGGCGCGGTTGTGGACTTCAGCGTTATGAATCTGCTCACGCATCTGTGCGCGGCGCCGCTGGTCATCGCTGGAACGATTTCGTTCGTCTGCGCTGTCATCAGCAATTTTCTGTGGAATCGATACTGGACATATCCCGATTCGCGTTCTCGGCCTGCCTTGCAACAATTGGGAATGTTCTTTGCGGTCAACGTTGCCGGTGTGTTGATTCGTGTTCCAATTCTGTATTGGCTGGAACCGCTGGCGCAGCACCTGTTCCAACGCTTTTCGTTATCCCTTTCGCCATCCTATGCCGCCAAGAATTTCACGCTGGCCGTTGCGGTCGGCGTGGTCATGTTGTGGAATTTCTTTGTGAACCGGCGCTGGACGTATAACGATGTGGCATCCTGATCGCCACTTGCATGTGGCCCATCTCGAGTACAATATAAACAGGGCGTAGTGGCGGATCAGTCGAGGCGAAGAGTGGGCTACAAATGCAGCGCATTTCACTCATCGCCGCTGCTGAATAGAGTGTGGATTCAATTCACGCCCGTGGCGTGATGGTTGCCGGACCACCTATTGATTTGGAAATCTGCTTTGGAAAGAGGCGAGAGCGGAAGGTATGGACACGCAGAAGACAATTATCCCGGTCTACAATACCAGAGGGGATGCCGAGGCGTTTCTGGCATATCCCTATCTTTTTAACCGGCTTGGTGAGTGGATTGGGTTTGTCACACCTCAGCGGGAGGTGTATTCGGTGTTGGGATACTACGTTGGCTATTTGAGCGAGGACCGGCGTATCCTGCGCAAGCGCGCCACGAGTTCGCTCAAGCCACGTAAAACGCCGCCTCCCCCCCCTCCAGCCAAGTTACATCCCCCGGCCACTGTGCCTCTGGCGCCGATGATGAAGGAACTTACCTACAGCGTAATGGATGTGTTGCTGGAAGAGCCGGAGCGTCTACATCCGCCGGACGCCGGCGAGTTGCGCGAGGACATGGCGTGACAGAAATGAGCGCGGCGCGGTTGGCCGGACTAGGCTTATGACTTCTGAAGAATCCCTGCCATCTGGATCGTCTGTAGCCCCACCGCTGGAGTCGGAGGCTGAGCTGAAGGAACGTATTGCACATCCCTTCCGCTCGTTGCGGGATTTAGTGGAGTATGTCGCCGGCAAAGGCGTGCCGATGCCGCCCCCGGAGGAGGGGCGTATTGCCGAGATCGTTCCTTTCCCTTTCCTGGCGATCGTCGGCCAGAGGGAGATGAAACTGGCCTTGTTGCTCGGCCTTATCAACCCGAATACGGGTGGGATTCTCTTGATCGGGCCGCGCGGTACGGCCAAGACAACGGCTGTCCGTTCTTTGGTGGAACTGCTTCCCAAAGTGGAGCGTTCGCTGTGCTACTACGGCTGTATGCCGGAGGACGTTGAAGCCGGCGGTATGGACGCGATCTGCCCGGCTTGTGCCAAGAAGTACGCCATGGGTGAGCCATTGACCGCGCCCGATCGCGTACGGCTCATCGAATTGCCGCTCAACGCCCGGTTGGAGGATGTCGTCGGTTGGGCGGAAGAAGGCGCCTCGCCCATCCCGAACCGGCCGCGCGTTCGGCGCGGCATTCTGGCGCAGGCTGACCGCAATCTCCTGTACATTGACGAGGTCAATCTGTTAAACGATGACATCGTAGATGCCATTCTGGATGCGGCGGCGCAGGGCAGTTTTACCGTGCGGCGTGGCCCGGTCTCGGCTACCTATCGCTCGCGCTTCGTGCTGATCGGTTCGATGAATCCTGAGGAAGGGAAATTGCGGCCGCAGATTCTCGACCGCTTTGGCCTGCGCGTCATCGTGCGCGGACTCGAGACTCCGGCCGAGCGGTTGGAGGCGTACCGTCGCGTGCGCGCCTACCTTGCCAACCCGCGCGCTATGAACGCTCTCTATGCGAACGAGAGCCAGGCCGCGCTGGAGGAGATTCAGGCCGCGCGCGCCCGTTTGCCGCGCGTGGTCTTGCCCGATCGTTTGGCCCGTCAAGCCATCCGTCTGGTGCAGAAGATGGGCATTGACAGTCTGCGCGCCGAAATTACCTGGTTCGAGGCCGCACGTGCCTACGCCGCCGCTGATGGCCGGGAACGCGTCACCGCGGCGGATTTGCGCGTCGTCGCGCCGATGGCACTGCGCTTGCGTCGTTCGTCTTTCATGACCGAATACTTCCATAGTCAGGAAGGGGAAGAGGAGGAAATGCGTCGCCTGTTGACCGAACTGGGCGGGCGCAAAAAGAGCGATGTTGACACCGCGTGAACGCGTACAAGCTTGCTTAACCGATGATGCCGCCCTCGACCGTCCACCTGTCGCGCTCTGGCGGCATTTTCCGGTGGACGACCAATCGCCGTCCTTACTGACGGCGGCTATCCTGGATTTCCAGCGTCGCTACGAGTTCGACTTTGTTAAGGTTACCCCGGCTTCTTCGTTCTGTGTGAAAGACTGGGGGGTAGAAGATGTTTGGGAGGGAGATGGTGAGGGCACGCGCCGCTATACAAAGCGCATTGTACGGGAACCGGCCGATTGGGAACGGTTGCCGGTTCTGGAGCCAACGCGCGCGCCGATGCTTGCGGCGCAGCTATCCTGTTTACGTCTGTTGCGCTCGGCGCTGGGGCCAGATGTCCCAATCCTGGCGACGGTGTTCAGCCCCCTGGTGCAGGCCAAGAATCTGGCCGGCGGCGAACGGTTGGTGGTTCACCTGCGCCGCTTTCCGGAAGCGTTGCAGAATGGGCTGGTAACCATCGCCGAAACGACGCGTCGCTTTGTTCTTGCCGCGCAGGAAGCAGGCGTGGATGGAATCTTCTACGCCGTGCAACATGCCCAGGCGAGTCTGTTAACGCTCGACGAGTATCGGGCATTTGGCCTGCCCTTCGATGGACAGGTGCTAGAGGTTGCCCGGTCGCTATGGTGCAACTTGCTGCATTTGCATGGAACAGATGTTTACTTTTCGCTTGTCGCCGACTTTGCTTCAACCTGGCGGGTTCCGATTGTGAACTGGCATGATCGCGAGACCTCCCCTTCTCTTCTCGAAGCGCGGCGACTTGCGCCAGATCAAGTACTCTGTGGCGGCATAAGTCGGCAAACGCTGACCTTTGGCGACGCCGACGCCGTGCGCCGCGAAGCCGAAGACGCTCTCCGACAAACCGGCGGCCGGCGCTTCATTCTGGGTACGGGGTGTGTGGCGCCAATCATTGCTCCTCATGGCAACCTGCGCGCGGCGCGCGAAAGTGTTCACCACTTCTCCTTGTCGAGTGGAAAGGATGAGTTTACGAGTTAGGGCCGGCCTGGCCAAAGGGCGAGTGTTGAAATCGGTGCCTGGTGAGAGCACACGGCCGGTGACCGACATGGTGAAACAAGCCCTATTCAATATTCTTGGGGCCGATGTGGTCGGTTCGGCCTGGTGGGATTTGTTTGCTGGAACCGGCGCGATTGGCATCGAGGCGTTGAGTCGCGGCGCGGCGTTCGCGCGCTTTTCGGACTCGAACCGTCTGGCGGTGGAGACCATTGGCCGGAATCTGGAGCACTGCGGTTTGCGCGATCGCGCGGAAATACGACGTGGCGATGCCTTTGCCATGCTCTCCGCCTCGCCCGACCGGCGGTTTGACTATGTTTACATTGCTCCGCCCCAATACAAAGGGATGTGGTCGCGTGCGTTGCTGGCGCTTGATGTCAACCCGCTCTGGTTGGTGGATGACGGCTGGGTCATAGCCCAGATTCATCCGCGCGAGTATCAGAACTTGCTTCTGCAGAACTTTGCTGAAAGCGAACGACGAAAGTACGGCAGTACGCTGTTAGTCTTCTATGAACGTCAGGGGGCCTAAAACGAGGAAACATGGCTTGTCATTTCTCTGGACATGTCTTCTTCTGGGAGCTTGCTCTTCTTCGCGGAGTAGCGCCTTGAGGCAGCGGTAAAGACGCCATGAAACTGGTTGTCTGGTCTCCTGATGGCCAGCGAATTGCCCCTGTAGCGACAGAGGGAGATCTGCTCGTATGATGCTCTTTCAGGGAACATGGAACACTTCCTGTTTTTCGCGGTGCTAACTTGTGTGTGCAGCCTTTTCGCCGGACAGCCGCTTGCTGACCGTTCCTTTCCAACGGCGGAACCATCAAGGTTTTCCAGATAACCGATGGAAGACGGATACGTGAAGTGAACGACTTTGCAGCAGAGATTTCCAGCCCGGATTTTCCACTGCATGGCCACATGTTAGCGATTGATATGGTAAACAGGGGGAATTGCAATTTGTGGAATGTGGAGACCGAGGCGAGACGCGCTTCATTGCGCCGTGGAAGATGCATGGCGTTTCCGAAGATGGCCAGTTCCTGGGTCGTCGTCAGCGGTGGACATTCTGGCAACGTTACCGTGTGGCAGGTGGAGGAGGAAAAAAAGGATTCTCAAACAGAGTGGCTATTTTGATGCGGTTATTCTAACATCTCCAGCGCCTCTAGCAGTTTTGCCAACACGTCGAAGCCGCCTTGCCAGAAGGCCTCGGATCGGATGTCCACGCCGGCCGCGGCGCAGATGGCCTCGGGTGATTTCGAGCCGCCGGCGGCTAGGATGTCCAGGTAGCGTGGTTTGAAGGATTCGCCCTCGGCCTGGTATTGTTGATAGAGCGCGAGGACAAGCAATTGGCCAAATGCGTACGCGTAGACGTAGAAGGGGGTGTGGTAAAAGTGCGGGATGGAGATCCACTCCCACTTGAATTCCTCGCTCACGTCAACCGCGTTGCCGAACTGCTCCTTGAGATTTTCGAGGTAAGCCGCGGCCAGGTCGTCCACCGAGGCGTTGTTCTGAATCATCCCGTGCGCCTGCTTTTCAAAGAGGGCGAAGTAGGATTGGCGCAGGATGGTCGCGTAGGCGTCGTCCATCTGGCGGAAGAGCAGGTCGCGACGCACGGCCTCATCGCTCTCGGAAGCGAGTAAGCGGTCAATGAGCAACATTTCGCCGAAGGTGGAAGCGGTTTCGGCCATAGGCAGGGAGGCGTGGAAAGTGAAGATACTGTGATGTTCCGCCATCATGGCGTGGATGGCATGGCCAAGTTCGTGCGCCATCGTCGCGATGTCGTCGGCGCGGCCCTGGTAGTTGAGTTTGACCCATGGGGTCATTCCGGGCGCGACCGAGGCGCAAAAGGCGCCGCTTTGCTTGCCCTTGCGCACCTCGCTGTCGAGATGGTTCTCGTCGAAAACGCGCCGCGCCAGTTCGCCAAAGCGCGGATGGAAGGATGAGAAAGAATCCAGCACCATCTCGGCGGCAGCGCCGAAATCGTATTCCTTGTCCGCATGGACAACCGGGGCATAGATATCGTAGCGGCGCAGTTTGTCCCTTCCCAAGAGGCGCGCCTTGAGGCGAAAGAACCGTTGGAACAAGTCTACGTTCTTGCGGGCAACCTGAAGTAGGACGTCCACGGCCTCATCGGGGATGTCGTTACTCAGGTTGCGGGCGGCGATTGGGCTGACAAAACGGCGCAGGGTCACGTTTTCGTTGTGCCAGTCGCGGACGATGGTCTGGTACATCTGGCCGAGGATGGTGCTGTCCTCGCCGTAGACGCGGTAGAGTTCCTGATAGGCGCGGGCGCGCAAGTCGGGATCGGGCCGGCGGACTAGGGACATCAATTCGCCGCGCGTCATGGCCTTCACTTCGCCATCTACTTCAACCTTAAAGACATAGCGGTTCGTAATGGCGTCGTATAAGGTGATGAGAGCGCTTGCACCGGTGACATTCTTCAGGTTGACGATCTTCTCCTCCGCCTCGCTCAGGGTGTGCGGTTTGAACTTGCGCATCCTTTCGAGGTAGTAGCGATAATCGCCGGATGCCTCCAGCAGGCGGGCGGCGTTCGCCTCGTCGAGGTCTTTCCACCACAGGCTGAAGAACAGGGTGCGGTTTTCCATCTCCGCCATGAATTGCTGGATGCGCCCCAGCAGGGTCTGAATGCGCTGATCCTGGGTGTTGGCAGCGAAGGCCAGGCTGGCATAGGAGTAGAGTTTGTGTGCCAAGCGGGTGGTCTCTTCGAGATCGTGCACAATCTCGAGGAAACTGCTGGCCAGCAGGTTGGCTTTCAGTTGGGGACGCAACTTCTCAAAAGCAGCAACTTGCGCTTCGAGGTCTTTGAAGGCAGCCTCCAGTTCTGGACTGTCGGGGCCAGGGAAGAGATCGGCAAGCGACCACGGGGACAGTTGATAAGGCATCGGGTTTCCCTTCTCAGGTTCTGCAAGAGATTGGGGTAGCTGGACGTTCTTGGGCGGATGCGATGTGTGGGTAGGCACTACACCGCGCTTATTTCTGTCTGCAATGGCGGCGTTCCAGCTCGGCCTCTACGTCGGTCGGCGACAGCTCGCGTGCGGCCAGCAAAACGAGCAGGTGATAGAGCAAATCGGCGGTTTCTTCCACCAGACGGGGATTGCCCTGACTCTTGGCGGCCAGGATAACCTCCACGGCCTCCTCGCCAACCTTTTTTAGGATTTCGTCTTCCCCTTTTGCGAGCAACTCACAGGTATAGGAGCCGCTTTGGGGGTGCGTTTTTCGATCGAGGATAATGGCGTATAAGTCGTTCAGATTCATCAGGAGAAACTCTCCTACCTGTGTTCCTCTTCGGAGAGATAGGGCGGATGGCCGGAGAGGACGCGATAGAAACACGTGCGGCGACCGGTGTGACAGGCCGGCCCGGCCGGATGGACGCGCACAAGAAGCGCATCGGCGTCGCAATCGGCGCGGACTTCGACGATTTTCTGCACGTTGCCAGATGTCTCGCCTTTGTGCCAGAGCGCGCCACGCGAGCGCGACCAGAACCACGTCTCGCCGCTTTCGAGCGTGCGTTGGAGCGCTTCGGCGTTCATCCAGGCCATCATCAAGACATCGCCGCTTTCGGCATCCTGAACGATGGCGGGAATCAAGCCGTGCGCGTCGAATTTGAGATTCGTCGTTGCTTCCATGCTCCGAGGCTTGCCGGACGCCCAATAGATGCGTAGAGTGTAACATGAAACTCTGGTAAAATCAAACTGTGCTGCGGCGAGTGTCTACTCCGATCCTGTTCGCCAGAGTTTAGGGCGATTCGCACGGAGTTTCCCTGGTGAGAACGTTGTTATGCGTGCATGGCGACGGGCCGGTAACATGATGGCGCGAATTCTCCTGACTGGGGTGGGCGCGGCCGCGCTCATTTTGCTCTTCAGCCGCTTGTGGACAGGGCTATATGCCCGTTCGCGGGTATTTTCGCTCCGGGATGTGCCGGCGCGACATGTGGCGGTTGTCTTCGGCGCCGGCTTGTGGCGAGATGGCAGCCCGACCCCTGTGTTGCAAGATCGGGTGGCGACCGCAGTGGACTTGTATCGCGCGGGCAAGGTGGAAAAACTGCTGATGAGTGGGGACAATCGCTTTGTGAATTATAACGAGCCGGCTGCTATGAAGCGAATCGCGTTATCGCTTGGCGTGCCGGAAAAGGATATCGTACTCGATTACGCCGGCCGGCGGACATACGACACTTGCTATCGTGCGCGTTCCATTTTCGGCGTAAGGCAGGCCATTCTCGTTACTCAGGCGTTTCACCTGCCGCGAGCGGTCTATATCTGCAATCGTCTTGGCGTGGAGGCCGTGGGGGTGCGCGCTGACCGACGTTCCTATCCACGCTCTTCTATGCTGTATTGGAATCTGCGTGAACTCTTGGCTACGTTGACAGCCGTTCTTGATGTTCATCTCTTGCATCCCGTTCCCGTTCTCGGAACGCCGGAACCGATTTTCGCCGATTCTCAGGAGAAACAACATGACCCGTGAGGAAGCCTTAGCCATCGTGCAAGAGTTTGTCAAAGGAGAAAACCTGCTGAAGCATATGCTTGCTGTTGAGATAGCCATGCGCTTCTATGCGGAAATGTTTGGCGAGGATGTAGAGACATGGGGCCTGGCCGGCCTGTTGCACGATTTCGATTGGGAAATACATCCCACGTTGGAGGAACACCCGCAGGCTGGTGAACCAATCCTACGCCAGCGCGGCGTTCCCGAAGACGTCATTCGTGCTATCATGGCCCATGCGGATCATACGGGCGTGCCGCGCCAGACGTTGATGGAGAAAGCGCTTTACGCTTGCGATGAAATTACGGGGCTTATCGTCGCAGTGGCGCTGGTGCGCCCATCCCGTTCGTTGCTCGATCTGGAAGTGTCTTCCGTCAAGAAGAAGTGGAAAGACCGCGCGTTTGCCGCTGGCGCCGACCGGGTGGAAATCGAAAAGGCCGCCGCCGAGTTTGGCGTTGACCTGTGGGAACATGTCGGTAACGTCATCCAAGCCATGCGGCGCATTGCGCCGGAATTGGGGTTGGTTGGCAATCTTGACGGATCGTGAATGGAGGCCGGTCGTTGGTGCAAGGCAAAGGTTTCTGGCTTGAGAGTGTTTCTTCCTGCGAGGGTGGCGACCCGCAGGCTATTCTGCGTGCAGCGCAGGCGGCCGGGTTGAGCCACATCCTCGTCAAGATCGCCGACGGGATCCAGCCGGTGGAGGTGGAAACCGGTTTGGCGGCTTTGGTTGGCATTGTGCAAGAAGAGGGGATCGCTGTCTGGGGTTGGCATGTCGTGTATGGGGACGATCCCGATGGCGAGGCGCAGGTTGCGATTCGACAATGCCATGCGCTTGGTTTGGACGGGTATGTGATTCGGGCAGGCGTGTCCTACGAACGACCCGGTAAGGAAGAAGCCGCGCAACGGTTTCTCCATGAGTTGCGGTTGGGGTTGGTCGTCCCCATTGCGTTGAGTTCCTATCGCTTTCCGAATTTTCATCCGCGCTTCCCCTGGGCGGTTTTCCTGAGACGCTGTGATTTTCATTTGCCGTTGGTTTTTTGGGAGGCGGCGCATAACGCTGCCTGGCAGTTGAACGAATCCAAGCGTCAGTGCGATGCCTTACCCTGGGCGCGACCGTATCTTGCCGTCGGCGCGGCGTACCGTGCTCGTTCGGGCTGGGCGCCACGTGAACAGGATGTGCTGGAATTTCTGAACGCCGCCTGTGTGTTAAAACTGGCTGCCGTCAACTTTTTCGAATGGTCGGCTTGTCGTCGAGAGTTGCCTCTGGTCTGGAAGACGATCGCCGATTATGCGTGGCCGGCTTCGCCGGTTGTGGAAGCCGTGGGATGAGCCTGCGCCACGCGCTTGCTATTGACAAACCGTTTTGCCTCGTATAAACTACATACAATGCAACGCGAACAACAAATGTCGGGTACGAAGATGGACATGCGTTGTCGCGCCGAGGCAGCCGTAGCGGAGGCGCGCTGATGTATGGCGCTACGCCAAAAGGCTGTCCGAAGTCGGTGGGCAGCCTTTTTTTGTTTAGCCAGTTTGCGCCCAAAGGAGACGCCTATGGCTGAAGACATCTTAGTCGCCATTGCCTGGCCTTATGCCAATTCCGAGATTCACGTTGGGAACATCACCGGCTCCCACCTGCCCGGCGATATCGTTGCCCGTTATCATCGCCTCAAGGGTAATCGTGTGTTGATGGTTTCCGGTACCGATTCGCACGGCACGCCGGTCACGCTCAAGGCGGATGCCCTGGGCCGACCGGTAGAGGCCGTTTATAAAGAATACCACGCCGGTTTCCTGGATTTGTTCCGGCAGCTCGGGATTTCCTATGATTTGTTTACCACAACCCATACCGAGAATCATTTCAAGGTGGCGCAGACGATTTTTCTGGCGCTTTATCGCAACGGGTACATGTTCACGCAAAAGTCTCTGCAATGGTACTCGCCGGTTGCGAAGCGTTTTCTCCCGGATCGCTATGTGGAGGGGACGTGTTATCTTTGTGGGTATGAAAGCGCGCGTTCCGATCAATGCGATCGTTGCGGCAATGTGCTGGAACCGGAGAAGCTCATCAACCCGCGCGCCCGCACCGGCGGTAGGGTGTTGGAGCTGCGTGAGACTGAGCATTTCTACCTCGATTTGTCCAAGCTGGAGCCGGAGGTAAAGCAGTTCTTGCGCGAGCGCGCCGCGCACATGCGCGAGACGGTCTTGGGGGAATCGCTCGGAAAAATCGAGAGCGAGGGCCTGAAGCCGCGCCCAATTACACGCGACCTGGATTGGGGAATCCCTGTGCCGCTTGCGGGATGGGATGGCAAGTGCCTGTATGTCTGGTTCGAGGCGGTCATTGGCTATCTTTCTGCGGCGATTGAGTGGGCAAATCTGAACGGACAACCACAGGCCTGGAAAGACTGGTGGGTCAACCCGGCCGCGCGCGCCTTCTATTTTATTGGCAAAGATAATATTTTCTTTCATACCTCGCTCTGGCCTGCACAGTTGATGGGTGCAGGAACAGAGTTCTTGAAATTGTTCTCCGGCGAAGAAGGGCGGTTGACATTGCCCTACGATGTGCCGGCGAATCAGTTCATGAATCTGGAAGGGCAGAAGATTTCCGGTTCGCGTAACTGGGCGGTATGGGGGCGCGATGCCTTGACCCGTTACGAGGCTGATGCCTTACGCTATTATTTGACGATCAACATGCCCGAACTACGCGACACGGATTGGGATTGGGAGGAGTTCGTCGCGCGAAATAACAATGAATTGGTAGCAACCTGGGGCAACCTAGCGCATCGTGTGCTTTCATTTTGCTATAAACATTGGGAAGGTTGCGTACCCGCTGTAACGCCGGAGCAACTGCGCGAGGTGGATCGAAACCTGCTTGCGCTCATCGCGAACGGCTTCGAGACCGTCGGGCGCGAACTGGAAGCGGTCCATTTGCGCGCTGCTCTGCAAGAAGCCATGCGTCTGGCGGGTGAGGTCAATAAGTATCTAGAAGTCACCGCGCCTTGGTTTGCAATCAAGACCGATCGCGAATCAGCAGCCATCAGCATCTATACCGCGTTGCGCGCCATTGACTCGCTGAAGGTTTTGTTCGCTCCTTTCCTGCCGTTTGCCTCGGAACGTCTCCACCGGTTCCTTGGGTACGAGGATACGTTGTTTGGCAATCTCTACGTAGCGACGGCAAACGACTCGCTGGGCGAACACACGGTGTTGCGTTATTCTCCCCATCCCGATGAAACGCGCCGGAATCGTTGGAAGCCGAGTGAGTTGCGACCTGGCTCGCTACTTCAATTGCCGGCGCCGCTGTTTCCGAAACTGGACGAGAGCGTCGTGGCGGAAGAACGCGCTCGGCTTGGGAAAACGGTTTAGCGACATTTTGCTTACGGGTAGTCCGCGCGCCAGCCGTGCCACTTGGGTCGCGCCGGGACCGGACATAGATTTTGTTCCTGCCGAACCTTGAAATGCGGATGGTTTGATCATCTCCCAGACGATCGCTCTGCCGCCTGCCAGCCCTGGCTAGGCCAAGTTGAGAAGACGTCCCCAGACAAGTTGTCGCTCTATGACCTGAAAGATTATCTTTGTCCGGGGAATCGCCGCGCTGGCAGCGTATGCAACCCTCTTATACAGGCGTGTTTGCGTTCGACAACGATTTCGTTGCTTTGTTGCCGGAGAGCGGCAGGGAGGAGGCACAACAACTGTTGGTTGTAGCTAGGCCGGAGCAAGGCGTTTGCCATGTGGGTCTGTTTTTCTCCGCGTCAAGATCTTACCCTGTCTCGGATAGATGTAGAGGCGGTCAAGGCTGTGGTCGAAACCTGAGCGCAGGAGGGCAGGGAGCCGCGTGAAGAAGACTTTATTCGGTATGTCCCGGTCTTCGAGCATAGGGGTGCCTTGCGCTTGTGCTCGCTCTCCTCCACCCGGCGCGCCGGTTCGTGAATACCCCTTTTCCGGCCAAGAATCGCGAGAGCCGCGGACGCCCACCGCGGCTCTCTTGAAAGGAGGAGGAGAAGAGAAATCACCTTGCACCTATATATTACCATATTGGTCGGAAAAGTACATGACGCTTACCCTACGTTTCCCCTACAGATGTCTGACAATTTTGTAAGAGTTGTTCGGTCATCGTACATGCGCGTGGGAGCCATCGGCGGTTTTTTCAACCTCAATGCGGGCCGGAAAGGCGTCTTTCAGATCGTCTAGGTGGGTGATGATCAGAATCTTGGCGAAATCTTGGCGGATACTGTTGATTGCCTCGATGAGTCGCTGCCGGCCTTGCGTGTCTTGAGAACCGAAGCCTTCGTCAATGACCAGCGTTTGCAGGCGCGCCCCCTTGCGGTGTGTCAACATTTCCGCCAATGCCACGCGGAGGGCAAAATTGACGCGGAACGCCTCGCCGCCGGAGTATAGTTCGTAAGCGCGTACGCCGGCGCCGTCGCTGATTTGGATTTCTAGAGTCTCGCGCAGGTCGTCGCGACGTTGGTCCTTGTAGGCGGTTTGCGTGAGAAAGCGCACGCGCATCTGACCGTCTGACAGACGGTCGAGCAACGCATTGGCGCGGGCCTCGATTTCAGGCAACGCCTGTTCGATAAGCAAGGCAGGTACGCCGTCTTTGCCGAAGGCGCGTTCCAGGATTTTATAGTGGCCAATGCGTCGCCGAATCTCCTCGCGTTCTGCCTCTAGCTCTTTTTTTCGGACTCGTTGCTTGTCCAGAACCTCTACCCGTTGGCGCGCGGCGCCGACCTCTCCGTGCAGGCGATTTTCTTCTTCCTGCAAGTCGAGCAATGCACGTTCGGCGGCTTCTACATCTGGCGCCTGCGATTCCGCGATAGACAGGTCGCGTTGGGCAGTTTCATATTCTTCTTGCTTGGTCTGGACCTCACTTTGCAGTGCGATGATTTCTGCCATCAGGTTGGCGATTTCGTCGTCCAGAGGCCTGGTTGCTGCGCGTGCGCTTTCCAGTTGACGATAGGTCTCTTCCACCGCGCGCAGGTCATTTTCGCGTTGGCGCGCCGCCTCGTGTGCCTGAATATCATAGCCCAGTGCAGCCAGCGCACGGGCGATTTCGGCTAGGGCCTGGCGGGCCTGGTGGGCGAAATCTTCTTCTGTCAACAAGCGCGTTACCTCTCGCAGGCGCAGGGCGCCGCCGCTTTCCCATTCTACGTTTTGACGTTGCACGGCTTCCAGACGCTCGGTGAGTTGAGCGATTTCGATGCTCAATTGTTGTTGTTGCTGTTCCAGAGTTATACATGCGTTCTGCTCTGATTCGAGTTGCTCGATTTGGGCAGCAAGGGTTTCCAGGGAAACCTTGTTTGCGCGCCAGGCATCGCCTTTGGCTTTGCCTTCGGCTTTCAGACGTTCCATGAGAGCAGCGCGTTCGGTGGAGCTCAGCGATTGTCCACACAGAGGGCAAGTCGCGCCCTTCATCTCACTCAGCCGATCCATACGTTCTTTCAACTCGTCCATTTCGGCCTTCAGCCGTTCGTTCTCGGCGCGCAGTTCGGCTTGTTTTTGACGCGTCGCCTGAAGTTGCCTCTCGCATTCGGGTCGTTGAGATAAGGATAGTTCGATTCGCGCAAGTTCCCCTTTTTTGGCAGCAAGATCTTTGCCGATGGTATCTGCCGTTTCCCGCTGCTGCGCGATTTTGACCGCCTGTTCTTCTAGGGACGTTTTTTCTTGTTCCAGACGCGCCTTTTCGCCGGCTATTGCCTGAAGATACGGCTGGCGACGTTCGTCCAAGGCGCGGTGCTGCTCGGCGAGACGGTTCCAGGCGTCGATTTCCTGTCTGGCCTGTTGCCATGTGGTGTAGGCGTGTTCGATTTCGGCCGCGCGCGCCAGAATTTCCTCGAGGTCGGCGCGTTCCTTTTGCTTGGCTTCGAGTCGTTTCTGACGCGCCTGCAAATCCTCGCGGGCGCGTTCCAGTTCCCTCTTGAGCGTTTGAACCAGATGGCGTTGCTGGTCCAGCGCTGCGACGATTCGCTGCATGGCTTCCAGGGCGGACTCTTGCGCCTGCCGTGTCGCGCGTAACTGTTGCAACCGCGTTTCGAGTTCGGCCAGATGATGACGGCGATCTGCCTCCTCTGCCAGTTCTGCTGCAATTTCCTCCAGACGTCCTTCGATGGCGGCGAGTTCGTTCTCGCTACGTTTGCGTTGTTCGGCGGCTCGTTGACGGTATTCTTCCCAGATTTCCAGTCCCAAAATGTTGCTTAGGATTTCCTTGCGCCGGGCGGGAGGTTGCTGGGCGAACAGATCGGCTTTCCCTTGCAGGAAGAACGCCGCGTTGACAAATGTCTCGTAATCGAGGCGGAGAATCTGCTCGATACGCGCTTGTGTCTCGCGCAACGTGCGTTCGGTCAGCGGCTGCCAGACATCCCGGCCTCCCTGCGCTGTTTGGGCACGGTCGAGAATCTGGAATTCCAGTGAGGCGGTTTCCTTGCGAGGCAGAGTGCGGATGATGCGATAGATGTTTCCCTCATATTCGAAGGTGAAAATGACCTTTGCTACTTGCGATTGCAGATTGATCAGCGAAGCGTCTCGCTTGCGCGCTTGACCGAAGAGTGCCCAGGTCATGGCATCCAGAAGGGAGGACTTCCCCGCTCCGTTCGAGCCAGAGATGCAGGCCAGGTCGAAGGAAGTGAAGTCAATTTCCGTTGGGGCGCGGTAGGAAAGAAAACCGGAAATTCTCAGGGAGATAGGAATCACGGGCAATATTTTATCACGGCTATATCGGAGAAAACGGATCGGCGCCGACTTTGGTTGTTCCACACCTGGAGGAACAAGGGAAGCGCCATCGCTTCTACCTGCTTCGAGCTCGATGCGGACAGAACGTTTGGCCCTTGTGGAGGCGATGCCACGGAAGGCGGGCCCGGCATTGCTTTTTCTCCTAACTTTGGTGGAAGGGAGCAAGGAGGGCGCCAGGCTATGCACAACCCTACAGTTTTCCGATCACAGGGCAGCCCACCCTTGACGGATTCTCATTAACCTGATATAGTGACAACCGTTAGTGTTCGCGCTTGGAGTAGTAATAAGGTACTGGCCTTCGCGATGCTAGAGGGTCAGTATTTTTTATGATACTTGCCGAATGCTACGCATCTTATTCGGTTCTTGTAAGGAGAAATAAAGCAATGTCAGAACGTGTCGTTGGAACCGTCAAGTGGTTCAGTGCCTCCAAGGGCTATGGTTTCATTGCCCGCGAAGGTGGCCCGGATGTCTTCGTGCACTATAGTGCCATTCAATCAGATGGCTTTCGCAATCTGGAGGAAGGCCAGCGGGTAGAGTTCGAAGTCGAACGCGGCAATAAAGGCCTGCAGGCCGCCAACGTAAGACCGTTGTAAAGTCGAGCGTAGCTACCGAATTCCCTCCGGAGCAGGAGGGAATTCTTTTTTAGGAAGAGGGTCGGATGTCCACCTGACTCAGCCATCGTCCGAGGAAGAGGACGAGGAAACAGGATAAGGTCCCCACGCCGGCATTCAGTGGGCCGATAGCCGCAAAGTTCCAGTGAAGTAGTCCTGCTAGGGCGTGGCCGCCCCAGAAGCCCACTTCTGCAAGGAACAGGTGCAGCAACAGCCGCTTCAGCGGATCGCCCTTCCAGGTGTGAAAGACTGCGCCGTAGAAGGCGGCGAGGATGATTCCGAAAAGCAAGGCCGGAAACGTCATAGCACCTTTGCACGGAAAGGGGAAATGAGTATTCGATTGCAAGGGTATTGTGCTAACCGGTTGTCGGTTGACATACTCGAGAGATGATGCCACCTCCTAATACAATATCGCCATCATAGAACACTGCCGCCTGACCGGGAGTGAGCGCTCGCTGTGGCGTCTCGAATGTGATTCGTGCTTGGTTTTCTTCCAAGACCGATACGTCGGCCCAGGTTTCGGCAGCTGTATAACGTGTTTTGACCGCAGAGCGGAAGGATCCTGATGGCGGTGTACCGGCAACCCAATGAAGATCCTCCACGAGCGCCTCGCTTTGTTCTAACTCCTCCTCCGTGCCAACGATCAAACGGTTGCTACCTACGTCTTTTTCCAGCACGTACAGGCGTTGCGTGGAGGCCAAGCGCAGCCCTCTGCGTTGTCCGATGGTGTAGTCGATCAGCCCTTGGTGTTCGCCTAGCAAAGTTCCATCGCGCCTCACGATGAGACCGGGTTGGATGAGTTCAGGCGCGTGGAGACGAATGAAGCGCCGGTAGTCTTCATTCGATACAAAGCATAGATCCTGACTATCCGGGGCATATGCCACCGGCAGGTTGAGCGAGGCCGCGATGGCGCGAATCTGCGTTTTCTCATACTCGCCAACCGGGAATAAACTGTGCGCCAACTGTTCCTGATTGAGCATGTACAAGACGTAAGACTGGTCTTTGCTTCGATCAACGCCGCGTAGCAGCAGATGGCGATGCCCATCCGACTGCACGCGCACGTAATGGCCGGTTGCCAAAAAATCAAAACCGAGGGATAGAATGTGCCGGAACAAATACGTCCAGCGCACCAGGCGATTACAGGTCAAGCACGGGTTAGGGGTGCGCCCTGCCGCGTAACCATCCAGAAAAGATTGGACTACAGTCTGGCGAAACACCTCGCTTGCATCCAGCGTGTCGAAAGGGATGTGCAATTGTTCCGCAACGTGTCGCGCGAGCGCCACGGCGTCGGGATTGCAGCAACGATTGTTGTCTCCTTGCCCCGAAGCCGACCAAAGACGTAGCATGATTCCATACACCTCGTAGCCGGCCTGTTTTAACAAAGCGGCTGCGACAGAGGAATCCACGCCCCCCGACATGGCTACGGCTACTCTTGGCCTGTTCGTGTTCGTTCTGTTTACCATGAGACTACCAGCTCTCGCTGAGCGGTATATAACTTTCGATATAGACCATCCTTGCGCTGCATCAGCGCCTCGTGCGTTCCTTGTTCCCGGATGACTTTGTCTTCCAATACCACGATTTGATGTGCTCTGCGCACCGTGGAGAGCCGGTGCGCGATGAGAATGGTTGTGCGGCCTTCCATCAATCGTTCCAGCGCCTGCTGGATGAGCATTTCCGTCTCGCTATCTACGGATGAGGTCGCCTCGTCGAGGATAAGGATAGGCGCGTTCTTGAGAAGGGCGCGCGCAATAGACAGACGTTGCTTCTGTCCACCGGATAACTTCACGCCGCGTTCGCCGATGAGTGTATCGTAGCCCTGTGGCAGACTCAGAATGAACTCATGGGCATTCGCCGCTTTTGCCGCCGCGATCATCTCCTCTTCGCCTGCATCGGGCCGCCCAAACAGCAGATTCTCACGCACTGTGCCGTAGAAGAGAAATACATCTTGAAGAACAAGGCTAATTTGTTGGCGCAGGCTATCGAGGGTATACTCCCGTATATCGCGCCCGTCCAGATAGATGGCTCCGGCGGTCACGTCGTAGAAGCGCGGGATGAGACTGACCAACGTAGATTTGCCTACCCCTGTTGGCCCAACTAGGGCGGTAACGGTGTGTGGTGGAATCTTTAAGCAAATATCTTCCAACACTTTCACGCCCGGCAAATATTCGAAGGAGACATGGTCGAAGATGATCTCTCCTTGCGCCGGTTGCTCGAAACGCACGGCGCCGCGTCGATTCTGCGGCTCTTGAGGTTCGGCCAGAAGACTGGCAACCCGATCTGCTCCGGCTAAGGATGACTGAACCGACTCCCATGCGCCGCTCAATTGACGTACCGGTGCATAAAAGGTGTCCAGGTACAGGAAGAAGGCGACCAGGTCGGCGACGGGCAAGGCGCCTTGCAGAACCAATCGTCCGCCGAAATAGATGACGATGAGCGTCCCTAGCGAGGACGTGAACTCCACGAATGGCTGGAAGGTAGCCATCAAGCGCAAGGCGCGCAGCAGGGACTTGCGGTAGTTTTCAATGCCTTGCCATACGCGCTGCGTCTCCTCGACTTCGCGCGTGAACGCTTTGATCTCGCGAATACCGGAGAGGTTATCATTGAGCAGGGCGTTCAGTTCTCCCAACTGTTGTTGACGGTAACGGAAGGCCGGACGAACGTAACAGGCATAGGCACGCAGCGAGAGCGCAACGAACGGGATGGGCGCGGCGCTCAGGAGCGTTAATTTCCAGTTCAGGCTTACCAATACGGCGACTACACCGATTAAGGTAATCACGTTGACAACCACATCCGGGATGGCATGGGAGATTAGTTGCTCGAACAGATCGGTATCGTTGACCACGTTCGACATAAGCGTGCCCACTTGCTTATCCTCGTAGAATCGCAAGGAGAGGCGCTGCATGTGGTCGTAGATATACTTACGCACGTCTGAGACCACGCCCCAGCCGGCGATATGCGCTGCGTACGAGCGGACGAATTGCAATAACGCCCTTCCTAGATAGGCCAGAAGCGCTATTCCCGTGAGCTGACTGATGGAGGCAAGGTCGGTCGCTCCCTGGTCTACACTGGTCACTGCGGCGACGAGCGAGCGAATCAGCCAGGGAATGAGCAGTTGGATGCCTACCAGCGCCAGCATACTAAGCGCAGTCAAAATGAGGCGCCAAGCGTAATGTTTGGCATAGGTGAGGATCAGACGCAGCGGCTTCATAGCAGGTTCGCAAACGAGGGCATGGCCATGTTCTCGGATACTCATTATAATCGGAAAGAGAACGCAGATACGATTCCGGTTACAGAGAGCCAATTCGCCTCTTCCAGGCTGGTTGTGGGTTATAAAGTACTGGTGGTTTCTGTATGTGTGAAAGTAGCGTATGCAGAGAGATCTTTTGTCCATGAGGTGAAATGATGCCTTGGAGTTTTACCGGCGCGTCTTCTCCGGCGAGGTGGGAAGGCCCGCGAGAGGCGGTGGCTTTCGACGAGGACGGGTGGAGAAAGCTGCTCTTGAATTTCGACCGATCGGTGTACGCTGTGCGCGTGGACGAGCGCCTAGGTTTGACCGTTGAGGGCCGGCCGGTTGCCGATGGGGGAAAGGGAGAACTGCTGGCTTTTGTGCCGCCGTTGACGCCCGACAGGCTTGGCGATGAGGCGTTCAAGGCTTGTCATGGCCTGCGCTATGCCTGTTACGGCGGCGCGATGGCGAATGGGATTGCCTCGGTAGAGATGGTGCTCGCGCTGGGCAGAGCGGGCTTTCTCGGTTCGTTTGGCGCGGCTGGCCTTTCCCCGGAACGGGTGGAAGCGGCCATTCAACAGATCCAACAAGTGTTACCGCAGGGTCCCTATGCGTTCAACCTGATTTTCAGCCCGAACGAGACCGGCTTGGAGCAGAGGTTGGTGGAATTGTATTTGAAGTACGGCGTCTCTACGATCGAAGCCTCGGCGTATGTGGACTTAAGTGTGCCGTTGGTGCACTATCGTCTGGCCGGACTGCAGACGGATGCGCAAGGGAACATCCTGGCGCGCAATAAAGTGATTGCCAAACTCTCGCGTAAGGAAGTTGCACGTCGTTTCATGGAACCCGCGCCGCGCGATATCTTGGATCGCCTGTTGGCAGAAGGAAAAATTACCGAACAGCAGGCGCGGTTAGCCTTGGAAGTTCCGATTGCGGATGATATCACCGTCGAGGCGGATTCGGGTGGGCACACCGACAACCGCCCGTTGGTTGGCCTTTTGCCCAGCATGCTAGCCTTGCGGGACGAGATTCAGACCGCGCGCCGTTATCCCAAACCGGTGCGAATCGGCGCCGCAGGCGGAATCAGCACGCCGTCTGCTACACTGGCGGCTTTCGCCATGGGCGCGGCCTATGTGGTGACCGGCTCGGTCAATCAGGCCTGTGTCGAGTCAGGCGCGTGCGAGCACGTCAAAAACCTGCTTGCTCAGGCAGATATGGCCGATGTGGCTATGGCACCTGCCGCAGATATGTTCGAGATGGGGGTCAAGGTGCAGGTGTTGAAACGCGGCACGCTCTTCCCTATGCGCGCTCAGCGATTGTATGAACTTTACAGTCGCTATCCCTCCATTGAAGGGATCCCTGCCGCCGAACGCCAGAAATTGGAAACGCAGATCTTTCGCCGATCATTGGACGAAATCTGGGCTGAGACGGTGGAGTTCTTTACACGTCGTGACCCGACGCAATTGGAACGCGCAAGCCGCGATCCACACCAGAAAATGGCGCTCATTTTTCGCTGGTACCTAGGGCTTTCCTCTCGCTGGGCGGTCAACGGCGAAAAAGGTCGCGAGATGGATTACCAGATTTGGTGTGGCCCGGCCATGGGCGCGTTCAATGAATGGACTCGTCATACCTATCTGGCCCAGCCGGCCAACCGGCGCGTAGCCGATGTCGCTTTGCACCTGTTGAGAGGATGCGCCTACCTCTGGCGGGCGCGGGCCCTGGCGCTCCAGGGTATTCCGTTGCCTGCGGAACTGATGGCGTATTCCCCGCAAGAGCCATTGTTATAGAAGCAACAACGCACACGGGCCGCGTACTTCCGCATAACACTGTCAGGCATACTGCGAGAGCACGTCATGTAGGTGCGCGTTCCCCCGGCTGGACGAAGCGCATTCCTCCTCTTTTCCTGTTCTGCAACGCATGTTGCGTGTTTTGTGGCAGCGAGGGGATTGTGTCGCTGCAAGGTAGAATATCGGACAGGGAAGATTTGCCTTGCCGCTGAAGATGCTCATAGCCACCCGGGAAGGTTGTGTTTCCCCAATCTGTGCAGCGGAGCAATGGGGGGTTAGGGTGCGGATGGTAGGCGATGGGCAGGAGATGCAACCGTGGAGACTGTATCTCCTCTTGCCTTGCGCGGCATATAGACCGTGAATGTAGTCCCCTGGCCGGGTTGAGACTGGACTTCGATGCGTCCCCCGTGTCCACTTACGATTTTCTGGCATATGGAAAGTCCGAGTCCGGCGCCGCAGGCTCGTTGCTCTGAGCCGCGCACGCGGTAGAACTTATGGAATAAGCGCGGTAACGCTTCCGGTGGAATACCAATGCCTGTGTCTTCGACCCGTACAGTCCAATGCGATTCCTCGAAGTCGGCGCTTAGAGTAACCGTTCCGCCGGGGCGGTTGTATTTGATGGCGTTGCTGAGCAAATTCAATACGACTTGCTTGAATTTATCGCGGTCCGCCTCTACCGGGGGAAAATCGGCCGCTATGGAGATTGTTACGCCAACATTGTTGGCCTGAGCCAACGTCTGCATGCTTCGAAAGCATTCTTCCAACAACAGGGGCAGCTCGAAACGCGTCACATGGAATTGCACGCGGCCCGATTCCAGGCGCGCCAGGTCAAGGAAGGAAGATGCCAGGGCGTGCAACCGTTGGGTCTCGTCGTAAATGCTTTGTGTCAAGTGCTCGCGTTGCTCTTGTGAGATCTCTGGCCGGAGGAGGAGGTAGGAGGCCATGTTGATAGAGGAGAGCGGCGTCCGTAGTTCGTGGACGAACTCGGCAATTAAATCGGATTGCTGGAAGAGACGAGCGTTTTCGATAGCAATAGCTGCTTGCGCGCAAAGAACGGTTAGCAAATCTTCGTCTGCATCGTTGAACTCGCCCGAGCGTTTATTGAGCACTTCCAGGGCGCCCACTACTTTATCCTTCGCAATCAACGGCGCGCCCATTAACGATTTGGTGGGAAAGCGTGTCGCTTCCTCTACCATCCTCCAGTAACGAGGATCTTGATGAACATTTGCCACGCGGACGGCTTTGCGGTTGGCGACCACCCAGCCGGCGATGCTGTCCATCGGCACAATCAGGCCGCGCATGGTAGGTTCGTCGAGGTTGGTGGCCACTTGAAAATAGAGACGGCGGGCGTTTTCGTCATAGAGCAAGATAGACGCCGCTTCTGCCTCGGTCAGGTCGGCGGCGGCATGGACGATGCGAGTCAAAAGGGCGTCCAGGTCCAGCGTAGAGGCCAAGTCGCGGGCAATCTCTATCAGTCGGCGATAATCGTTCGCGCGTTGGGTTTCCTTGCTCACTTCTGTTGCTTCTCCAATTGAACGACCGCCTCGGCGAGTTTCCGGAATTGTTGGACGAATTGTTGTGTTGCCAGGGAATCGGCTTGATACAGGACGGCAGTAGTTTTTAGACGAGCCGCTTGATACAACAACTCCGGCGAAGGCATGATCGCGGCAGTTACAGGATGCCCTAATTGCTCTTGCACCTGAGTCCAGTTCAGTTGCAACTCAGAACGCACCCGGTGAACGGTCACCGCAAAGATGGCTTGTGGCTTGAAACCCAGGTGGGTTAGGTCGGCGATCAGGGCTTTGGCGTGCAGGACTGACGCTACTTGTGGTTCCACCACGACTACTGCTGCCTTACAAGCCTTGAGCATCCTCTGCGTGGAGGCCGGTAGACCGGGTCCAAGGTCAAGAATCAGGTAAGAGGCAAGGTATTCCAGGCGGTTCAATAGAATGTCCAGTTGTTGAGCGCTGTTTTCCAGTAGCACCGCGTCGCGCGGCTGCATGGACGCAAAGAGAAAGGCCAATTTCTCAGAAAGCGAGAAGAGCGATTCTCGTACCTTTTGTCGGCTGATGTCTATAGGATTTGCTTGCAATAACCGGGTGAGAGCGTCGAGATCCGTCTGTCCTAGATCGGCGCCGAGAGAGCCGAGACCGGGGCGCAGTTCCGCGACGATGACGCCGGTCGGCGCGTTCTGCGGGAGGTTGATCAGACTGCTGCCCAAATTCGCGGCGACGGTCGAGACGCCCCATCCGCCGCGCGCGGCAAGAACGCCGATGGTAAATGCTTGCTGCTCGGCCTGGGAGGGCGCCGCGGCAGGGCGACCTTTGGTGGCGCGCGCCAACAGGGCCTTGACGTGTGCAAGCAGTTCGGAAGGATGTGTGGGTTTGGTCAAGTAGTCGTCCGCGCCGGCCTCGAAGCCTGTGACTTTATCGTCCAGCTGAGCCTTTGCCGTAAACATCAGAATGGGGGTGGTTGCCGTGTCGGGGTTGGCGCGCAAACGCCGCGCTACCTCGTAGCCGTCCATTCCCGGCATCATGACGTCGAGCAGAATCAGGTCCGGCTTTTCGTTCTCGGCCTGAATCAATCCCTGGGGGCCGCTGGAGGCAACCACGATTTGATACCCTTGCCTTTGGAGCATCATTCCTACCAACCGCAGGGTATCCAAGTCGTCGTCAATGATCAAAATTTTTGGGGCCATAGGCACTCTCTTGTCGCGAGGTTCCTAATTCAAGTCTAGCATAAAAGGTAGCAGGGAACAAGAAGGTTTACCTTTCGCGCTGGACGGTCAGGAGGAGATTCTCTGCCTTAAGTTCACGAAGGGTGTAGCAAGGAGCGTGGAGATGATCGGCCAGCGCCTGTGCCAGTCCCTGGTCAAACGAAGCGTGCTCCATGTTGATCACCACGCTGCGGAAGCGGCGCGCCGCAATTTGCTCCGCGAAATGGTAGGCTTCCTCTTGAGGGGGAGTGGGGCCAATGGAGACGTTTCCGGCGCCATCCGTCAGGATGATGAGCAATGGCTCGACGTCCGGATGAATCAGCTGCTCTTGCCTCAGCACTTCATAGGCCATTAACAGGCCGGCGGAGAGGGGGGTCTTGCCGCCGACTGGGATGTCGGCCAGCGCGCGTTGCGCCAACTGGATGGAATTGGTGGGCGGCAGTACGAGCGTTGCGCGATTTTTTTGGAAGACAATCAGGCCAACCCGGTCGCGGCGTTGATAGGCATCGGTCAACAGGGAAAGGATGGCGCCTTTCGTGGCGGTCATGCGTTCGGCGACAGCCATAGACCACGAGGCGTCCACCACGAAGAGAATCAGGTTGGCGGCTTTTTTGACTCGCACCTTGCGCTGGAAATCGCTTTTCTGGATGGCGATGGCCAGGCGTTCGCGTTGTTGGGCGCGTCGTTTCTGGTAAGGTGCGGCGGCGCGCAGGGTAGCGTCAAACGCTACGTCGTCGGCGCGGCCGTTGGCCGGTCGCGCCTGGATGTAACGCCCGCGTTTCCGTTCGGTGCGGGTGCGCGAGCGTCGGCCGGCATGGCGGCGCGCCAGCTTGTCCAATGGCGTGTCCAGCCGGCGGGGCGCGAAGGTCTCGCCAACTTCGACTTTCTTGCCGCCCTCCCACCACTGGGCATCGCGCGAGACCTCTGTTGTCTGTCGCTGAGGCGGAACGTCATCCGGACTGTTCTGCTCGTTCTTTTCCTCTCCTGCCTCTACCTCGGTTACGAGTTTTTTTTTACTGCGCTATTTTCGGATGAGAGTTCCTCCTCGCTAGGCTGGCCTTCCTCGCCCGTCAAGCCTTGCAATTGTTCGATGCGTTCTTGCAACTGCGTGGGGGAGATCTCGGCGTGTTGGAAGGGGCCGCGCTTGAGGCGGTGAGGGAGCGCCAGTTCGGCCGCCAAGGCAATATCGCGGTTGGTAATGGCGTCGCGCCCTTCGAAGGCGGCGTGGGCGCGCGCGGCTTTCAGAATCACCAAGTCGGCGCGATGTCCGTCTACGTTAAGCGAGGATGTCAGGGAGGCAATTGTGAGCAAATCACGACGGCTATAGGATACTTTATCTACCAGCGCGCGCGCTTGTTCGATCATGCGCGAGAGCTTGTGCTCGTGGGGCAACCATCGATCGCGAAACGCATCAGGGTCTCGCTCAAAGGCAAGGTTCCGCTCGATAATCATCACGCGTTCGTGCGCCTCGCGAATGCCGGTGATGTCTACCGAGAGCGCAAAACGATCGAGGAGCTGAGGACGCAAATCGCCCTCTTCGGGGTTCATGGTCCCGACCAGGATGAAGCGCGCCGGATGCGTGAAAGAGATGCCTTCGCGCTCGACGATGTTCATGCCCATGGCCGCCGAGTCGAGCAGGACATCTACCACATGGTCGTCTAGCAGGTTGACCTCGTCGATATAGAGCAAACCACGGTTGGCGGCGGCCAGCACGCCTGGTTCAAAATGTCGCTCACCTTTTTGGATGGCGAGTTCGATGTCCAGCGTGCCCACGACGCGATCTTCGGTTGCGGAGACAGGAAGATTCACAAAGGGGATAGGTTTTTCTTCGACCGGCAGCGGCTGGCCGGCAGCTGCTCGCTCGCGGCACTCTGTGCACCAGGAGGCCGGCATGTCCGGATCGCAACCGAAACGGCAATCACGCACGACACGCACTTTTGGCAAAAGGGCGGCGAGAGAGCGCGCCGCGGTTGACTTGGCTGTACCGCGTTCCCCGCGAATCAATACGCCTCCAATGCGCGGGTCCACAGCGTTCAAGATCAGGGCGCGCTTCATGCGCTCTTGGCCGACAATTGCAGTAAACGGATAAATCGTTGGCATGTTCCACCGCCAGCTAACAACCTTCGGAAGGGGATTATACTGCTTCTTGAGAGAGAATACCAGATGTCGCTTTGCAAGGTGGATGCAAGAATTGCCGGCGGCGATCCGCGTAGAGGCGATGTGTCCTGTGTGGGTTGAAGCCCTTGTTCTCGTTCCATGGAGGAGGGTGGGCGAGGGTTGGATAGGGATGAGATGATAGGAACGGCCGGCCGTGTTTGCGAGCGGGTTGCTAACAGACGGGTAAGGTTGGCCTGCTATAACTTGACACATGTCCAGCCCTGTGCTAAATTAGCAATAGGCTTGCGCCCTCTCGCGGCTTGCAACATTTTGTTGAGACAAGGAGGTAACGTTGACCAAGAATCGTACTCAACTCATGGTAGATCGCTTGCGCGAACTTCAGGCGTCCTCGCCGGATATTGAGGCCTCGGCGGTGGTCAGTGTAGATGGCTTGAGCATTGCCTCAGCGTTGCCGCAAGGGGTAGAGGAGGATCGCGTTTCGGCTATGTCGGCGGCGATGCTTTCGTTGGGCGAACGCATTGCGACAGAACTGGGACGAGGCTCGCTAGAGCAGGTTTATATCAAAGGCCAGAAGGGATACGTGGTGCTGATGTCGGTGGGAGAAGATGCCGTGTTGACTGCTCTGGCGCGCGAGCAGGCCAAATTGGGTCTGATTTTCCTGGATATGCGTCGAGCTGCCGAAGACCTGGCGAAACTTATCTGACAGGCGGTCTGTTATGGAGAGAATACCGAAGAGTGGTTACTACTACGCCAACAAATTCGCCCGCATTGCCCTGGCAGCCTACGAAGAGATCATGGGCAAGAACGGGTTGAACGCGATTCTGAATCTGGCCGGTCTCAGTCATCTGATTGATAATTACCCTCCGGATAATCTTGAGCGTGAGTTCGATTTTGCAGATTTTAGCTCTATTCACATTGCCTTAGAGGAGATGTATGGGCCGCGTGGCGGACGCGGCTTGGCGTTGCGCGCCGGGCGCGCTACCTTCAACGATGCCTTGCGCAACTTTGGCGCGCTGGCCGGGGTAGGCGATTTGGCGTTCAAAGTCTTACCTCTGCAAGCCAAATTGCGCATTGGATTACCTGCTGCGGCGAAGATCTTTTCACAGATTACGGATCAGGAAACAACGGTTGAGGAAGCGGAGAACGAGTTCCTGTGGAAGATCCATCGCTGTCCGGTGTGTTGGGGGCGTAGCGGCGCCGATAAACCCGTCTGTTACATTGCTACGGGTCTGTTGCAAGCCATGCTTTCCTGGGTTTCCGGCGGACTGGAATTTCGCGTGAATGAGTCCAAGTGTGTGGCTATTGGCGATACCTTGTGTGAGTTCGTCATCCAAAAGGAACCGAATCCATGATCCGGTAGAGACAAGTATGGCTGAGGCGAAGTCCAAACTGTTAATCATCGAGGACGACCTGGATATTGCCGACATGTTGAACGCTTATTTTCGCGTTCAGGGCTATGATGTGTTTACGGTTAACTGGGGCGAAGACGGGGTGCGCGCTTGCCAGACGCATCGCCCCGACCTGGTGATTCTGGATATCCGTTTGCCGGATATTGATGGTTTTGAGGTAGCGCGCCGTTTGCGCGCCGACCGCCGCACCCAGGATATTCCCATTATCTTTCTGACGGAGAAACGCGACCGCGCAGATCGGTTGCAGGGGCTAGAAGTTGGCGCAGAAGCCTATCTTACCAAGCCCTTCGATGTCCAGGAATTGCGCTTGCGCGTCCAGAATGTGCTGCAGCGTGCAAGACGAGTTGCGCCGACCAATCCGGTAACGGGATTGCCGGAGGGCGCGGCCGTGGATGAACGTCTGGTGGAGTGCCTGCAAGCGGGAGCCTGGGCCATTTTGACGGTTTCGTTGGAGAACCTGGAGGCATTTCGCGAATCGTACGGTTTCGTGGCTTCCGATGATGTGCTGCGCGCGATGAGTCTGATGATCCAGAACACGTTGCGCGAAACCGGCAGTGCTGGTAGTTTCCTCGGCCATCTCGGTCCATCCGATTTTGTGTTGGTTCTTTCACCAGACGACTTACCCATCCTGGAAGAACGGTTACGCAACCGCTTGGAGCAATCCCTGGAGTATTTTTACCCGTTGAAAGATCGCGAACAAGGGCGAGGATATACGAGTCGGCTGGCCCTCCGTTTTGGCGTTGTGCACGGCGAAGCGAGCCAATATCAGTCGCTCGAACAACTTAAGAGCGCCTTGATGGCATAGGAGTTTACTTTTGCAGGTTACTGTTACAATACCCACGTACAATGAAGCGGAGAACCTGCTTAGGCTGGTCTCCGCTTTGTTTGCGCTTCCTCTCGATCTGCGCGCGATCGTTGTGGATGACGCCAGTCCGGATGGAACAGGACAAGTAGCGGAGAAACTTGCAGCCTCTTTTCCGGGGCGAATGCGTGTGATTCACCGCGCCGGAAAGCTGGGGTTGCGTTCAGCGTATCTGGATGCCTTCCGTCTTGCCTTGCGCGATGGGACGCAGGCCGTGGCTCAAATGGATGCGGATTTCTCCCATGATCCGAGCGTCCTCCCGCTCATGGTAGAGCGCTTGCAAGATTGTGACGTGGTTTTCGGTTCACGCTATACGACAGGCGGCGCGGTAGATGAGCACTGGCCGTTCTGGCGTAAGGCGCTCTCCGCTTGGGGAAATTTCTATGCCCGCACGATATTGGGGTTGCCGTTGCGCGATGTGACAACAGGCTATCGTCTCTGGCGCGCGGAAGCCTTGCGGGCAATGCCCCTCGAGCGCATCAGCGCCAGCGGCTACGTCTTTCTGGTGGAGATGGCCTACTTGGCGCATTGCCTTGGTTACCGTATGGTGGAAATCCCCATCTACTTTGCGGACCGTCGCTGGGGGAAGTCAAAAATGTCGTTTGGAATTCAACTGGAAGCGGCGCTGCGCGTCTGGCAGGTGCGCTGGCAATATCGGGATTTGCAAGCGGCAAGGAAAACCTAGCCGACTCGTTCGGCGTCCAACAGACGTTCCCACTCAAGCAGACTAAGAGTCTCGGCGCGGCGAGTGGGGTCAAGATTGGCGCGCGCGAACAGGGTTTCGCTCTCCTGCGGCGGGAGCGCAAGTGCGGCGGCGAGAGCATTGCGCAGCGTCTTGCGTCTCTGCGCGAATCCAGCTCGAATCAGTTCGAAGAAGCGGGGCAGCTTATGGGGAGCAATAAGCGGTGTAGGGTAGATTTCAATGCGCACCACCGCCGAATCCACTTTGGGGGCGGGGTAGAACGCGCCGGCCGGTATGTGCGCTATGATTGTTGGTTTCCCGTATACCTGTACCGAAAGGGCGAGCAGGCTCATTTTCCCCGGCATGGCGCAGAGGCGTTCGGCGACCTCGCGCTGGACGGTCAATATCAGGCGGCGTGGCCGCCGTTCGGTCTCCAGAAGATGGCGAATAAGCGCAGAGGTAATGTAGTAGGGAATGTTGGCAACCACGAGATACCCTGTTGTTTCCATTAGGTCGCCAGGCGAAAGGCTGAGAATATCACCGTGCACCAACTTTACGTTCGAATAAGGCGTAAGGACGCTTTGTAGAATAGGGAATAATCGCTCGTCTAATTCGACCGCAATCACTTGGCGCGCCTGAATCGCCAAGTAACGGGTGAGATTGCCAACGCCGGCGCCGATTTCCAGCACGTCGTCTTGCGATTCGACGCCTGCTGCCTGGACGATTCGTTGTAAGGCGTGGGTATCTTGCAAAAAAGATTGCCCTAAGCCTTTGCTTGGCCGCAAACCGTATTGTCGAAGCAGGGATGGAATAGGCAGGGGAGGTAGGGAAAGGACATCCATAGGGGACTTGTCTTCCTCTGTATCTATATCTATCCTAGACCCTTAGCCTAGGGCGAGAGAGCGCAGACTAGGGCAAGAGGTATACCGGATTGGGAGGGACGGGCGTCAGGAAATAGACCGTGACCCAACCGGTCATCGGTTGGTACTCCTCCTCGCTCCAGCCCAAATCAATCCAGTACCGACCGTCTGGGAAGCCGGCGCCGACATCTTCTACGGTCGCCCGGCCGTAACCGGGAATGTAGAGCGGCTGCCCTCGGAAAGCATAGTACCAGGCGCGCTTCATGGCTACCACGCCCTTTTGCACCGGTTTGCCGCTGGATGTATAGTAGTAGCAGACGCCCGGCGTTCCGCTGCGGCAGGGCGAGTAGGAGGTGGCATACATGCGCAGAACTCGCCAATACTCGATGGTAATGCCGTCTATGACCGCGGCGCGGATGGTGATTTTCGTCCCATACCCAACGACGCGATCCTGCGGCGGGCGGACGACTGCCTCTTCCTCGACCTGGCGCGTGTGTTTCATGTCGTCTTCCAGCCGCACGCGCGTGCGACCGACAGCCAGGCCAACCTCGCCGGCTTGCAGGAGGGCAGTCTGATCCAATTCTAGTTCGGCGGATGCCTCGAATCGGGACTCGTAAGGGATAGATGTCTGGGTCAGCGTCACGACCTCGCGCACGCGTAGAACGCGAATACGACCATCGGCAGGGAGTGGTTCGTCTTCGGCAGGGAGGCTGTAGTCCAGAGCGGTTAGGGGCATGCCGGCTTCGGCAAGCGCCTGACCCACCGTGTGGGCGGCCGAACGAATGGGCACCTCGCGACCGTCCACCAAAACGGTTAGGTCTCGACCGGGCTGGTGGATAATCGTCATGCCGTTCTCGATAGGCGTATCGGGGGGAGGGAAGAGAAAGTCGCCTTCCTGCAGAGGGATACCCGCTTCTATGAGCGCTTCGCCGACCGTCAAAGCGCCGGTTTGCAGCAGGCGTTGACTGGTGGGGGTGACAAGCGTAACGTTTACGGCGCGGCGAATATGCAGGGTGTAGGAATCCGCCGGGGGCAAGGCCTCGTCTGGGGCGACAGGTTGCCCCTGGTAGAGAAGATGGTCGGAATTGTGCAGGGTAAGACCGGCTTCCTTCAACCAATCCGCAGGGACACGGCTGGCGGATGTCAGGGTATGTGCTTGCTTTCCGTCCAAAATGATCACCCGGACGCTCGCTTCTGGGGAGAGACAGGCAGTCAATAGCGCCAGGAAGGAAATAAGCGCCGGCAGAGTCCCTGGAAGGCGGCGTGTTCTAGGCATCGTCCAATTCCTCGCGCATCGCGTTCGCTTTCTCGAAAGCCTCGCGTCCTTCGCCCGCCGACAAATAGGTCAGTCCCAATGCGCCGAGCGAGTCCGCAAAGCCGAGGCCGGTCAGATGGTAAATGGCGCTGGCGGCCAGCAAGACGATCGACATGTACATGCAGACCAGACTGCAGTTTGCGTCGGCCAGAATCGGGGCTGAATTCAGCGCGCGACCCACGCGACGTTTGGCGAGCGCCAACGCCCACATGATCGTCAGGGAAAGCGAGGAAATCAGGAGGCCCGGCACGGTGGTTTCGGGTCTGTGACCTCGTGTGAGATTGTAGATCGCTGTAGCAACCAGGCCTAGCGAGAGGAGATAGAAACTTGCGCCGGTGACGCGCAAGGCGGTCTGTTCGAAGCGGCGGGGGGAAAGGTGTGGGTAGCGATGGACGCGCAGGATCATGCTGAGAATGCCCAGTCCAGATAAGACCTCGATAAACGAATCGATGCCGAATCCGAAGAGCGCTAGGGCGTCATCCTGCATCCCAAACAGCAGGGAGACAAGCCCTTCCAGAATATTGTAAGCGATTGTGAACCAGGCTAATCCGAGGGCGCGTCGAAGATAGCGTTGGGTGTCATTCATAGGGGCGACGACAAGGGCGGAGAACAAGCTTTGACGGTTTCAGCGAATGCTGCTTGTAAGTTTCCTTGCGCGAAGCCCAGAGCGCGGCGGGCCGGCTCGGGATCAAAGAAGGTTTCGGCGGTTTGGATGTCGGCCAGGTGCGCCGGGTCGAGGCCGCTTTCTTTGCCGCGCAGGGAATGCCACCACTTGACAAGCAGCAGCGCCAATCGGACGAGGAAATTGGGTACGATCACGATTCTGCGTTTTAAACCCGCCGCTTCTGCAAGCCCAAGCAGCATTTGTTCCCAGGAGAGATTGGCATCGCCGATGAGGTAGTATGTGCCGCTCTGACCGCGTTCTACGGCGCCGACGATAGCTTGCGCTACGCTCTGTACGCTGACGCAGGCTGTTCCGCCGCGCGTGTAAAAGACGACCCGGCGAGCGCGCAAGTAGTCCACCAGAGGCTTCCAGAGCGGGATGCGCCCCGGCATGGCGCCGAAGATGTATGGCAGACCCAGAATGATCACCTCCATCTCTGGCGCGCCGGCCCGAATACAGGCCCGGATTTGTTCGATGCGACTGCGGATGTAAGGGTGTCTTTCGGCAAGTTTGCGTTTTGGCCAGAGATGGGCAAAGTAAACGAAGTAGGAGGAGAGCAGAATCGCGCGCCGAACGCCGGCCTGTCGCGCCAGGTGGAAAAGGCGCGCCGGCCCGGCGACGTTGCCCCAATAGAAGAAGGGATAGGCCGGCTTAGGAGGAATAACCCGGTCGTCTACACCGGCGGCGAAGACCAGTGCATCCTGACCGTCGAGAAGGGCCAGGAGTTCTTCGTCGCCGAGGACGTTGATGTCGGTTAGGTACACCTCCACATCGGTTGGTAGTAGATTCTCGGCGGGCAGGGGAGGCAACGCCACCACGCGCACGCGATAGCCGCGGCGGAGGAATGCCTGCACGGCGTGCCAACCCAGAAAGCCTGTCCCGCCGACGACCAGCACATTGGGGAAACGGGGAGCGATCATAGCGTGGGATTGCGCTCTCCTGCATGGCGAAGCATTTCGGTTGCTCTTACTCCTTCTTCGTTGCACTGCGCAGGTAGGCTTCCATAAATTCATCCAGGTCGCCATCCAGAACGGCCGAAACATTCGATGTCTCGAAGTCGGTGCGGTGGTCTTTCACCATCTGGTAGGGATGCAAGACGTAGGAGCGAATCTGATTGCCCCATTCGGCCTTGAGGTATTCGCCGCGCAAAATGGCGATTTCTTCTTCCTTCTCGGCGCGCTTGAGTTCGAGCAGACGGGCGCGCAGCACGCGTAGAGCATTCTCGCGGTTTTGTATTTGCGAACGCTCGTTTTGACAGGTGACCACCAGGCCGGTTGGGATATGCGTAATGCGGACGGCGGTGGCGTTTTTCTGGACGTTCTGTCCGCCGGCGCCAGAGGAGCGAAAGACGTCAATCTTCAAGTCGGCGGGGTCAATCTGGACTTCCGGGTCGTTCATGGCGACTTGGGGTAGGACTTCCACCAGGGCAAAGGAGGTATGGCGACGGCGCGCGGCGTCGAAGGGGGAAAGGCGCACCAACCGATGTACGCCTTTTTCGGCGCGCAGGTAGCCATACGCGTATTTACCGGCAATGGCTATGGTGATGGATTTGATGCCGGCTTCCTCCCCTTCGCTCAAATCGAGGATTTCGCTTTCGAAACCGCGCCGTTCGGCCCAGCGCAGGTACATCCGCTGGAGCATGGCTGCCCAGTCCTGCGAATCGGTTCCGCCTGCGCCGGCGTGAATGGCGAGCAAAGCATCCCCCGCGTCGTAGGGGCCGGAAAACATTGCCTGGCGAGAGCGCCGTTCGAGTTCGGTCTCGATGGCCGCGACCTCGGCCTCCAGTTCTGCGAGCAGCGAGTCATCGTCCAGACGCGTCAGTTCGATGGCGTCGCGCAGGCGTTGCTCTAGGCCGCGCCAGCTTTCAATTTCTTCTCTTAAGTCGGCGGCTGTCTTGCTCATTTGCTGGGCGCGCCCTGGGTCGTTCCAGAAATCAGGAGCGGCGCTCTCTTGTTCCAGTTGCGCCAGTTTTGTCTCCTTGTTGGCTATGTCAAAGACGCACCATTAACTGGCGCAGGATCTCTTCCGCAGTTTGGAGTTTTTCGAGCAATTCGTGCATGGAGTGGTTCCTTTCTTCAGGCTTCCAGAATCCCTTGCACAAAGGCGGTCGGGTCAAAGGGCATCAGGTCTTCGGGTCGCTCGCCCAGGCCGACGAACAGAATAGGCAAACCGAGAGCCTGGCGAATGGCAAACGCCATGCCGCCGCGCGCGCTGGTATCCAATTTTGCCAGGATCACGCCGTTGACTCCGATGGCGTCTTGGAACGCACGGGCCTGCGCCAGAGCATTCTGGCCGGTCGTCGCATCCAGGACCAACCAGATGGCATGAGGGGCACCGGGCAGAGCTTTGCCGGCCGCTCGGTGGATTTTCTTGAGTTCTTCCATTAGGTTGTAGCGGCTGTGCAGACGGCCGGCTGTGTCTACCAAGACGATATCGTATCCTTTTGCCTGCGCGGATTGAATGCCATCATATACGACCGCTCCGGGATCGGCGCCGGGTTGGGAGACGAGAACGGGCAGATGCAAACGTTCGGCCCAGCTTTGCAGTTGGTCGGTCGCCGCGGCGCGGAATGTGTCGGCTGCGACGAGCAAAACGCGCTTGCCTTCGTCGGCGAAGAGGCGCCCTAACTTAGCGGCGGTAGTCGTCTTTCCGCACCCGTTGACGCCGACCAGCAAGATGACCGAAGGCCGGAGCGGGAACTCCGGCGCAGGGGGAATATCCAACCGATTGCGCAATCCGCTTTCCAGCAAGGCGCGCAGTTCCGCCGCACGTCGTACGCCGTGAGCGCGCACCGCCTCACGTAAATCGCTTAGAATCAAAGCAGTCGTTTCCAGGCCTACGTCGGCCTGCAAGAGCATTGCTTCCAGTTCGTCCCAGGTCTGATCGGTGATCTCGCTTGCGCCAAGCAACGTTGCCAGCCGTCCGAAGGCGGCCTTGCTGCTGCGGGCGAGGCTGGCGCGCCAGCGCGTTCGAGAACTGCTCATCGTGCAAGCGATTATACTGGAAATTGCCTCCTTTTTGGCGGTTTTGCATCTATAGTGATATACTGGAAACTGATGGCAATCTGGATAGGCGCATGATGGACGAAGAATGGATGGAAATCACGGCAGAGTGGACGGGCGATTTAACCTTAACCGCGCGTAACGAGGCGGGCGGACAGGTGCAAATGGGCGATCTGGACGGCAGGCCGGGCGTCGGCCCGATGCAGCTAGTATTGGCGGCTCTGGCGGGTTGTACCGGCATGGATGTCGTGAGCATTCTGAAGAAAAAGCGTGTCAACCTGCGTAATTTTCAGGTACATGTGCGCGGCAGGCGCGCCGCAGAACATCCTCGAATCTGGACGGACATTCACGTCACCTATCTGTTTTGGGGCGATGGGATTCGGCCGAGCGATGTGGAGCAGGCGATTAAACTTTCTGAAGACAAGTATTGCTCGGTCGGCGCGATGCTACGCAAGGCGGCGCGCGTGACCTCATCCTATCAAATCTTTCCTGCATGAAGGAGTTTTCCCATGAACGATGAACCTATCCATGTCACCGATGCGGCTTTCGAGAAAACCGTGTTGCAGAACCCGCTGCCAGTCATCGTGGATTTCTGGGCGCCATGGTGCGGCCCGTGTAAAATGATAGCCCCTGTCCTGGATAAGATCGCAAAGGAGAGAGCAGGAAAACTGGTGATCGCCAAGGTGAATACCGATGAGAATCAGGAGTGGGCGATGAAATACGGCGTGCAGGGGATTCCTACGTTGTTGTTCCTCTACGGCGGCAAGGTGGTGCACCGACAGGTTGGCGCGTTGCCGGAGCGTATCCTGCGCGATGTGGTAGAACAGTTCCTGGAAGTGACCTCACAGCCGGCGTAAAACGCTTGCTCTTCCCCTATCTTCGGAACAGTTTGTTCCCCTCGCCTTGGCTTTCGAAAGGCGAGTTTTTTTATTCGATCACCCGTTCAATGCGCGCGCCGAGTGCGCGCAACTTCTCGTCCACTTTCTCATAGCCGCGATCAATTTGCCCGATATTGCGGATGGTGGATTGCCCCTGCGCGGCCAGCGCGGCCAAGAGGAGTGCCATGCCGGCGCGAATATCGGGGCTTTCCACTTTTTCGCCATAGAGTTTTGTCGGTCCGCTGACGATGACGCGATGTGGGTCGCACAGGACGATTTGCGCGCCCATCGAGACCAATTTGTCGGTGAAGTACATGCGCCCCGGATACATCCAGTCGTGGAAGAGGACGTTGCCGCGCGCTTGCGTCGCGACGGTGATGGCGATGCTGGTCAAATCGGTGGGGAAAGCAGGCCAGATGTTGGTCTTAATTTCAGGGATGGCGTTTCCTAGATCGGGCTGAATGCGCAGGCGTTGCTGGGCAGGAACGCGAATGTCTTCTCCCTCCACGATCCAATCTATGCCCAGGCGGTGGAAGACGAAGCGAATCATCTCCAAATACTGCGGCGCGGCGCGGCGGATGCGGATTTCGCCGCGCGTCACGGCCGCCGCGCCGATGAAGCTGACCACCTCCAGGTAATCTGGCCCGATGGCGCATTCGCCGCCGTGTAGGGCATCCACTCCTTCGATATGCAGGGTATTGGAGCCGATGCCGTGAATGCGCGCGCCGAGGGCATTCAGCATATGACATAATTCTTGGACGTGCGGCTCTGAGGCGGCGTTGCGCAAGATGGTCTCGCCACGTGCGGTGACGGCAGCCATGATGGCATTCTCGGTGGCGGTAACAGATGCTTCGTCGAGCAGAATATCGGCGCCTCTCAGGCGGCGCGGGGCCTTGAACTCAAACATGCGATCATAGTGCGCCCGCGCGCCCAGGGCGCGCAGGGCAAGAATGTGGGTGTCCACCCGCCGTCGGCCGATCACGTCCCCGCCGGGCGGAGAAAGACGTAAACCGCCGGCGCGCGCGATCATGGGGCCTGCCAGTAGGATAGAGGCGCGGATACGGCGGCAGAGATCCGGGTCCAGGTCGGCCGGACGGACCTGGCGCGCCTGCACGCGCCAAGAATTCTCTCCCAATTCCGTGACTTCCACGCCCAGACTGGCGATCAGTTTGCGCATGTCGTTCACATCCCGAATATTGGGAACGTTGTGCAAGATGACAGCTTCGTCAGTCAGAAGAGTGGCGGCCAGAATCGGCAAAGCGGCGTTCTTGTTGCCGGACGGCGTCAGTTCTCCTTTTAGCGGCGTTCCGCCTTCGATAACGAATTTTTCCATAGACCTTCTCCTATCGGCTGTGCGTGGATTGTAAGGGAAAAGGCGCAATTCGCCAAGCGTTGGCCGGTAGTTGCTTTGCAATTCCATTAAGGCACATTTCCCCTTGAATTTTGTTATAATGTAAGAGATGAGCGCGATGGCGATCCCGTTTGTTCTTGGCTGGTTGCTTGGCTGGGTTGTGAACTATCTGGCTGATGTCTTGCCTGTTACGCTCAAATTCAGTCGGCCGGCGTGTCTCAACCCTGCTTGTTGTCAGCCCTATGCTTGGGGACGCTACCTGCTCCTGAGCAGTTGCTCGGCGTGTGGACGGCGGCGTGGCTGGCGTGTGTACGCGGTACAGGCCGTTAGTCTTGCGGCGGCGGTTTACCTCTGGCTCCAACCGCCGGCCAAGATTCATTTCCTATTGGCTTTGATTTTGTTTGGCTATCTGTTGATCGTTGCCGTGATTGATTTGGAGCACCGGCTGATTCTTGGCCCGATCAGCGTGTTCGGCCTCGTATTCGCCGCGAGCCTAGGCGTTCTTGCACATGGCTGGGTGGACACATTGATTGGCGGCGTTGCTGGCTTTCTCATCATGTACCTTTTCTACCTGGTGGGCAAGGTGTTCGCGAACATAAGGGCGCGGCGACTTGGCGCGGAAGCCGATGCACAGGAAGCCCTGGGTTCGGGCGATGTGACCCTTGTGACCTTGTTGGGATTGCTGCTTGGCTGGCCGCTCATTTGGCTCGCGCTGTTGATGGCAGTGTTGGCGGCGGGGCTGTGTAGCCTTGTCATTTTGGGCATCGCGCTCTTGCGTGGCCGCTATCGTCAGCAGGCGTTCAATATTTTTATCCCGTATGCGCCTTTCTTTATCGTCAGCGCGATGTTGATTGTGTATTTTCCTCAGGTTCTGCGCGCATTGTTGCCTCAGTGAGAGTGACCAGGCAGGGAGAACGGAGTATGCGAAACGAATTTTGGCGTAACCGCCGGCGTTCACAGGCGATGGTCGAATTCGCCCTGGTGCTGGTTGTGTTGTTGATGTTGCTGATCGGCATCATGGAGGTGGGGCGGCTGATTGCCACGTATGTGGTTGTCGCCACGGCCAGTCGCGAGGGAGCGCGCTACGGCGCCGCTACGGGACTGAATCAGACGGGCGGCGTGCCGCGTTACAAGGATTGTGCTGGGATAAGCCAGGCTGCCTTGGGGGTAGATTTTCTGGGAGTTATTCAAGTAGTAACGATTCGGTACGATCGTGGGCCCGGCACCGATGATCCCAACAGTACAGCAGATGATATTCACTGTCCTCCGCCGGATTTGTCAAATGGCGATCGAATCCGCGTGGCGGTTATGGCGCGCTTCGAGCCTGTTGCTCCTATTGTTCCGCTCTCGGCGCGCAACGTGCGCTCGGAAAACGCGCGTACCTTGCTCGTTAGGGTTGCAATTACCGGCACGGCGGCTGCGAACCTGCCCACGTTGCCGCCGTATACTCCGAATATTCCGCCTACCCCAACGTATACGTTTACTCCTACGGCTACAGTGACGCCGTCCCACACACCTACTCCCTCCCGAACGCCAACTCCCTCAAGCACCCCTACCAACACGGCTACTCCTACCGATACGCGCACACCCACAAATACCCTGACCCCAAGTGTTACCCACACCCCATCCATTACTTTAACCCCTTCGATAACCTTAACCCCTTCGATAACCCTGACTCCTAGCCGGACGCACACGCCTTCGCTGACGAATACGCCTTCTCGAACCCCAACGCGCACAAATACCCCAACGCGCACAAATAC
>DAOTWG010000005.1:0-164158 GCA_034436015.1 Anaerolineales bacterium | reverse complement strand
GGCAAGATGTTGGTGGCTTTGGCCTTCTTGCGCCCTTGATAGGCGACTGATTCGCCGCCTTTCTTGGCAATTGCGTGAGAACCATCCAGGTTTAGCTCGGACAAGTCCAGCCAAGGCCCGATGGCGGTCATGCTGCCTTGCCAAACTCGTTTCAGGCTGCCATCCCGGCTCCACTTGCGAAAGTGGTAGTATACCGCCTGCCAACCGATTTCTTTTTTTGAAGGTCCTGTGGGTCTGCGTCAATGGGGATCCGCTCCCATTGGCAGCCCGTGTGCAGATGATAGAGAGTATAATAGAGAGTATAGTTGAAGACCTTGTAGAGCGGAATGCGGCACACATAACCACGCTTGGCCTTGCTCAGGTAAGGATTGATATGTACGTTGAACTGTTCTTCGGTTAAACTTGTTGGGATAGTGCTCATGTTGGGTATCCTTTCTTTAACTCAGCAACCCAATTATGATGCACGATCACTTTTTCGTAAAAAGGTTAAATCAATTCAATCTTTTAATGATACCTTGTTTTGGTTCGAACGATTGACAGGGATGGAATCAAGTTGGCGAGTTGTCTTCTGCGCGCAACTAAGTAGTAAACACGAGCGATGTTCGCGCTGGCTGCGCCACGGAGCAAGATTGGGGACGGTTTCGTTCCCTGGCCGAGAAAGGAGTGGCAAGGATTGAGGTTTTTGCACCATACCAAATTCCTTTGTTGCAGGAAAGGAGTAAAGGAACAATGGCGAAACTTGCAGATGTAGAAGGCATTGGTCCGGCCTATGCCGCGAAACTCGAAAAGGCAGGCGTTGCCAGCACGCAGGCATTGCTGGACAAAGGCTCCACCCCACAGGGGCGCAAGGCGATTGCCGCACAATCGGGTATTTCCGAATCCCTGATTCTCCAGTGGGTCAATCATGTGGACCTGTATCGCATCCGGGGCGTTGGTTCGGAATATGCTGATTTGCTGGAGGCGGCAGGCGTAGATACTGTGGTAGAATTGGCCCAACGCAGGCCGGAGAATCTCTATAAGGCCTTGCTCAAGGTGAATCAGGAGAAGAAACTGGTCAGGAGGATGCCCAGTTTGGCCCAGGTGCAGGATTGGGTGAGTCAGGCCGAGGCATTGCCGCGCGTGGTACAGTACTGAACCGGAGAGACCGGCTTGTTGTGAGTAACAGGCACGACGGATAAAGCAGATACTCTTGCCCACGCCCTATTCTGGAGGGCGGGGATCGTTTTGCTTGCGAATCGCCTAGCGAAAGAACGATGGTTGTGTGCTGAGCGCTTCGGCGCGACCTAGGGGAGTCTGGGTTTTCCCACGGTAACTTTTCTGAGTTTTCAAGTGAAAGGAGTTGACATATGCCCCCCACAACTGCTGCATCTGGCTCGTATACGCGTTTCTCCTCCAAACTAACGTCTTCGCTCAATCAGGTGAGCAAGGCGATCGAGGAGAACGCCAAGACAATTGATGCGATTCAAGATGTGGCATTGGAGTTGACCAACTCTATCAGCGCGTTGCATGCTTTGGTTGTCAAGTATGTGGGCGTGGCCAACGGCGTTCTGGATACGCTCTTGCCTATTTTGCGCGGCTTGCCAGTAGTGCCGAAAAATGTGATGAATTTACTGACGAATCTAGAGAGTATTACCCAGAAGATTATTGACACGCAGGCCTCTGTGGGAAAGACGATCATGGATGTGCAAACCGGCCTACGTACAGGGGATGTAAGCAAGCTACAGACTCACGCCGGCGACCTGAAGAAACTGACGCAAGCTCTTTCGGCGATTTTGCCCAAGAAGTGAGTGGGCCATATAAGGAGGCGCGGTACAAGGAGGGCCTGTTCTACACGAAGGCAAGGAGAGCGTGTCCTTTGTTGATATAGGAGCGGGCGCGGAAGGGAGTTCAGTCCGGTAAACGTGTATTGGCCGGTTTCGAGGTAGGTATTCGGGGTGGCGCCGCTGCGCGCCGGCGACTCGCCGAAGGTGGTTTAGGTGTAATTCTATCGGCGATGTTGCCACTGCTTGTCTTTTAAGGTGCGCGTGCTGCCTTGCCCATCGCGCAGGTAGTAGGGGATTACGCCCTCGCGATTTTGCGCTCGGAGTTGGGCGCCGGCTAGTAGATAACTCGCGAGGCTGCTCCTGCTCGTCTTCAGGTAACATTGCCGTAGGAGGAGACTTCGTCCCACGTGTAGTGGAGGGTAGACCGCGACGGTCTGGCTCAAGCGATTGCCAACAGCATCGTACGGTGTAAACCGCTCGATAAGGATCGCGTTGCTGCTGCCGCGACAGATTTCGTGGGGGAGGCGCGATGAACAAGTTTCGCGCGCTGGGGAAAAGCCGCGCCGGCGTTCCCCTTTTTCTGGCGTGGGGAGGGAAGAGCGGACGAAGCAGATGTGGTCTAACTGCCGAGTTCTTGCAGACGGGCGCGTAGTTTCTCGGCGCTGGTTTGGTAGGATGTCAGTTTCGCGCGCTCCTTTTGTACTATGGCTGCCGGGGCTTTGCGGGCGAAATCGCTCGCGAGCAGTTGTTCGAGACGGGCGATGTGCGCCTGAGCGTCGGTCAGTTCCTTTTGCAGACGCGCGCGCGCCTCCTCCAGACTCACCATGCTGGCCAGGGACAAGTGAATCTCCACCGGCCCGAGGACCAACACAGCGCTCTCGGGCGGTTTTTCGCGCAGTGATTCATGAATCGCCAGGCGCGCGCCGTCCAGCCCAGCCAGCGCCGCGAGGACCCGGCGTTGCTCCTGTAGCAAAGTGGTCTTTTCTCCGCCGACCAGTGTCGCCGGCAGGCGCGTGGCAGGGGCAATCTTTTTCTCGGCGCGCAGGTTGCGGATGGCGCGGACGATCTCCTGTAGGAGGGCGAAATCGGCGACTTTGTCCTCCTCCCAGGGTTCAACTGCGCGCGGGGTAGGCCAGGGAGCGATGATGAGCGCCTTGGGCCAATCGCGCGCCACATAGGCAAGCGGCGAGGCGAGCAGCGCCTTCCGCAAGTGTCCCCATAGCTCTTCGGTCACGTAGGGAGTGAAGGGGTGCAGCAAACGCAGGCACAGATCGAGGACACGCGCGAGAGTCTCGACCGTCTGGTGCTTCGTTTTCTCCTCCTGCAATTGCAGTTTGGCGATCTCCACGTACCAGTCGGCGAACTCGCCCCAGAAGAACTCGTAAATTTGCCGCCCCGCTTCTCCATACTGATAAGATTGGAAGAGGCGTTCGACATCGCGGATGAGTTGTTGCAGGCGCGCCCAAATCCAACTGTCGGCGAGAGTCCAGTGGACATCAGAAGGTCGGCCGCCGACTGCGCCGTTGTCCTCCGTCTGCTGTCTGCTATCACCCAGCGCGGCGATGGCCGAAATCACGAACCGCCCCGCGTTCCAAATCTTATTGGCAAAGTTGCGATTGGCTTCCACTTTCTTCAGGCTCAGGTTCGTATCGTTGCCCGGCGTGGAGCCGACCAGCAAGGTGAAGCGCAGCGCGTCGGTGCCGTAGGCTTCCATGACCGGCAGCGGATCGATCACATTGCCAAAGGACTTGCTCATCTTGTGCCCGTGCTCATCGCGAATCAGGCCGTGCAGATAGACGACATGGAAGGGAATCTGGCCAGTCATTTCCAGTCCCATCATGATCATCCGCGCCACCCAGAAGAAAAGGATGTCGTAGCCGGTCTCCATGATGGTTGTGGGGTAGAAGTAGCACAAGTCGGGGGTTTCCTCGGGCCAGCCGAGCGTAGAGAAGGGCCAGAGCGCCGAGGAGAACCAGGTATCGAGCACGTCTGGGTCTTGCTGGATGCGAGGGCTGCCGCAATGAGCGCATTGCGTCGGGTCCTGGCGGGCGCAAGTTTGGCCGCCGCAATCGGCACAATACCAGACTGGGATGCGATGCCCCCACCACAGTTGACGACTGATGCACCAATCCTTGATGTTATCTAACCAGTTGAAGTAGACTTTCTCGAAGTGTTCCGGCACGATGCGGATGCGCCTATCGCGCACGGCGGCCAGCGCGGCTTCGGCCAGCGGTTGCATCCTGACGAACCACTGCTCGGAGATAAGCGGCTCGATGATTTCGCCGCCGCGCTGGGAACGCGGTACGTTCAGCGTATACGGCTCTTCTTGGATCGCTAGGCCGGCGGCGCGCATATCCTCCCACAGCCTCTTGCGGCACTCGAAGCGGTCGAGACCTGCATACGGTCCACCGACCTCGGTGACTTTGGCCTCACGGTCGAGCATCGAGAGGATGGGCAGGCCGTGCCGCCGGCCGATTTCGTAGTCATTCGGGTCATGGCCGGGTGTGATCTTGAGCGCGCCGGTACCGAACTCGCGGTCCACGTACGAGTCGGCAATGACCGGAATCTCACGCCCTAGGATGGGGACGCGCACCTTGCGCCCGATGTATTTCTGATAGCGCGAGTCTTCGGGGTGGACGGCGACGGCGGTATCCCCTAGGATCGTTTCCGGGCGGGTGGTGGCGACCGGGATGTACTCGCCGCTTTCATCAGCCAGCATGTATTTGAAGTAGTACAGCGCGCCGGGCTCTTCCGCGTATTCTACTTCCAGGTCGGAGACGGCGGTCTTCAACCCCGGCGACCAGTTGACCAGCCGCAGGCCGCGATAAATGAGGCCTTTCTCGTACAGGCGCACGAAAGCCTCGCGCACGGCGCGCGAGAGACCCTCGTCGAGGGTGAAGCGTTCGCGCGTCCAATCGCACGAGGCGCCGATGCGGCGAATTTGCGTGGTGATGATGCTGCCATACTTTTCTTTCCATGCCCACATGCGTTGCAGAAAAGCCTCACGGCCAAGTTGTTCGCGGGTTAGGCCTTCCTTGGCCAGCGCCTTTTCCACCTGGAGTTGCGTGGCGATGCCGGCGTGATCGGTGCCCGGCACCCACAGCGTAGGATACCCTTTCATGCGGTGGTAACGAATCATCAAATCTTCCATCGCCACGAACATGACATGACCCAGATGCAACTCGCCGGTTACGTTTGGCGGCGGAATGGAGATGACAAAGGGCTTTTTGGATGGATCGAAGCCCGGCTTGCGCGGGTCGTTGGTGGGCTGAAAATAACCGCCTTTCTCCCACATCGCATAGAGGCGCGGTTCGCTGGCTTTGAAATCGTAGGTTTTGGGCAAGGTGTATTCGGCCATACCTTTCTCCTGAAGGGGTGGATTGCTAGAGAATCGTCAACGCGCCGGTCAGGACGGTGACCGCCATGCCGCCCACGCGCACGCGGAGAATCGCGCAGGGATTGCCCGCCAGGGGACGTTCGGTGAAGGCGTCAACCTGCAGGAAGGAGTAAGCGCGCATCCGTACTCCCAAAAGAAAGCAAAACGCCTCTCGTCTGTTGAGGACGAAAGGCAAACCTTCCGCGGTACCACCTCAATTCATTTTCTCACCCTGCGCGTTTCACGTTGCGCCTGTCGCGGTGAGAAAATGCGCTCTAGCCGACCATCATCGGCCTGCGCGCTAACGGGCGCTCCCGCGCCGTTCTACTCTCCCCAAGTCGGGGATTTCTTCGGCGTTCCTCCGGGCGACTTCGGCGGCGAGACGACTGCGGGGGCTTCCAGCCATTGGCCGCTCCTTCTCTATCAGCGCGCCACTCCGCCTACTCCTCCCGGAAACTTTGCTTTGATTATAGCGAGGGCGAGGCGGAACGTCAAGCGCGGGGCCGGCAATCCCGCGCATCGAATCGGCGCAAGATCAAAACGTTGTGTTATACTAATGCTTTGTTTGGAGGTTTCTGTCTTTCGAATAGACCGGGGAAGCCGGCTGGTAGGGCCTTTGATGTAGGACGAATCTCTGATTTGTCCCGGTCGTGGCGCCATGCGGTCGAGATTGATGTTCGAAAAACAACCCCTCTTTGATAAGGCGCTCGCGCATTGATGAAATCGTTTGCTTTCTGGCGATATTTCCTGTTTGCCACAACCTTTCTGGTGGCGGTTCTTTTGATAACGGGTGTCTGGAACGCTTTCGCCGCCCAAACCTCTCCAACGGAGCCGATCGCGGTCACGGCGACCGAGGTGACGCCCAACGTCACCCCAACACCTCTGGTTGCGCAAAGTGCAGATACAGGCGGCGTCGTTCTCTTTGCGCTAGTGTTACTTGTGGTCATTCTGGGTGGATTGGCGTTGGGTTGGTGGTTGATGGCAGCTGAACCCAAGAAAGTCGCGGTCGAGAAAAAAACAGCCCCGGCTGTCGGGGAAAAGGGCAGCCCGAGATCGAAAAAGGCAGGGGGCAGGAGAGCCCTCTAAGGATATGCTCTCCTTTCGGTATAAGTTGGCGACTAGGCGAGAATGAAGTTAAAACTCCTTCAACGCTTCAAGCAGTTCTTGACCCTTGTGGGGGCGCGGCTTTCCGCGCGCGGAGTGCACCAGTTGCAAATGGTGGTTAATTATATACGGCTTGGGCACTGGATGGCGCGAAACAAGTACCTGGTCAAACGACGCTTGCCGGATCGCTACGCCGTGTTCGATGTGGTGGTCGAACAGGTACGCGAGAAGCGCGTTCTCTACCTTGAGTTTGGGGTTTTTCAGGGCGCTAGTATGCGCTACTGGGCCAACGCGCTGAAGCATCCCGAAGCGCGCTTACATGGCTTCGACAGTTTCGAGGGCCTGCCGGAAGATCTCGATATGGATGGCCCCTATGTGAAAGGCGTGTTTGACGTCCAAGGACGGATTCCGCAAGTGAATGATCCGCGCGTAACGTTCTTCAAGGGATGGTTCGAAGAGGTCTTGCCGAGTTATCGCTTACCTGAACACGAAGTCCTGGTGGTGGTGATTGACGCCGACTTGTACTCTTCGACGCGCTGTGTGTTGCAACGCCTGCGGCCGTTCCTCAAGGCGGGCGATTTCCTTTACTTCGGTGATATGTCGCGGCCGGATCATGAGCCGCGCGCGTTGGAGGAGTTCGTGCGAGAAAGCGGCCTGCGGTTTCAACTCGTCGCGGCCGACTATTCGCTCAACAACGCCTTTTTCCAGTGCCTGGGGTAAACGCAGCGTTGCGCGAAAGCGAACGGCAGTTGACGTCTGCTTCTGCCTATGGTATCATGCGTAGCAACAACCGCATAGCCCCAACGGCGCTCTTATCCAGAGAGGCGGAGGGACCGGCCCGAGGAAGCCTCGGCAACCCCACCGACGGTGGAAGGTGCCAATTCCGGCAGATATGCATCTGGAAGATGAGAGGGCAGCCGTGTATCCACGAGCTAATTGCCCTTTCCTGCCAGAAGGGGCATTTTCGTTTTGAGAGGTGTATCCATGAGTACAACTTTCATGACCTCGCCCAGCCTGATGTTCACTTCGGAATCGGTTACGGAAGGTCACCCGGACAAGATTTGCGACCAGATTTCCGACGCCGTGCTCGACGCTTGCCTCGAGCAGGACCCGCGTTCGCGCGTCGCCTGTGAGACAGCTACCAAGACCGGCTTCGTGATGCTGATGGGTGAGATTACTACGCAGGCGCATGTCAACTTCGACGAAGTTGCCCGCAAGGTCTTGCTCGAAATCGGCTACGATAGCAGCGAAAAGGGGTTCGACGGCAATACCTGTGGCGTGCTGGTCGCTATCGCCAAGCAGTCGGGAGATATCGCGATGGGCGTGGATAGGGCATTGGAGGCGAAAAGCGGCGAGATGGGTGAGGCTGAGGTCGAGGCCGTTGGCGCCGGCGACCAGGGGATGATGTTCGGTTATGCCTGCAACGAAACTCCGCAATTGATGCCCATGCCCATCTACTTGGCGCACAAGTTGACGCGCCGGCTGGCTGAGTTACGCAAGAACGGCGCCCTGCCCTGGCTCCGCCCGGATGGCAAGAGTCAGGTCACGGTTGAGTATGCCTGTGGCAAGCCCAAGCGCGTGGATACCGTGCTGATCAGCACGCAACACGCGCCGGAAATCAGCCACGCCGATCTGCGCGAGGCCGTCATCGAGCACGTCATTCAACCGGTCATCCCGCCCGAACTTTGGGATACCGGCCCGAAGATTTACGTCAACCCGACCGGTCGCTTCGTTATTGGCGGGCCGCTGGGCGATTCGGGCGTCACCGGGCGGAAGATCATTGTGGATACCTATGGGGGCATGGGGCGGCATGGCGGCGGTTGCTTTTCCGGTAAGGATCCAACCAAAGTGGACCGATCCGCTGCCTACGCGGCGCGCTGGGCGGCGAAGAACGTTGTCGCTGCCGGCCTGGCCGACCGTTGCGAGATTCAAGTTTCCTATGCTATTGGCGTGGCTCGTCCGCTTTCGGTGCACGTCGAGACCTTTGGCACGGGGAAAATTCCAGATGCGAAGATCGCACAACTCGTCCTAGAGCATTTCGATCTGCGTCCCGGCGCCATTATTCGCGATCTCGACCTGCGACGTCCCATCTACCGCAAAACGGCTGCCTACGGTCACTTTGGCCGAGAGGATGTTGAATTGCCCTGGGAACGCACCGATCGTGCCGAGGTGCTCCGCCGCGCTGCCGGCCTGTAACCGTCTTTCGATGTAAACGTTCGAGGGCGTGAGCGGCGATGCGCGGCTCATGCCCTCTGTCCTCTGAAAAATCGTGTGTTCCCGCTTTTCCTTCCCCTTGCGTTGCTCATCTCCAACGTGCGGGGCGATTCATTCGGGCGTTCCGCACGGCTCTTTCTAATCGAACACAATGTTTCCCCGGAAAAATGGGGATCTGTCCATGAGCGTGCGTATGGCTGCCGTTTACCTTGGCCTTGGTTCCAATCTTGGTTCTCGCTTTGCTAACCTGCGCGCGGCGGTAGTGGCCTTACTCCCTGCTGTGCGCGTTCTCGTCGAATCCTCGATTTATGAAACGCCTCCCTGGGGAATGACGGATCAGCCGGCGTTCTTGAATATGGTTCTGCGCGGCGAGACGAGTCTTTCCCCGGAGGAGTTGCTCCAAACGCTGAAGCAGTTGGAAAGCCGTCTTGGGCGTGTCCCATCCATCCGCTATGGCCCGCGCCTGATCGATATTGACATTCTGTTCTACGATGACCTGGTGCTCGTTTCTCCCGAATTGACCATACCACACCCACGTTTGCACGAGCGGGCGTTCGTCCTTGTCCCCCTGGCCGAGATTGCTGCCGACCTTGTTCATCCTTGCTTGGGCAAAACCATCCGCGCTCTGCTGGAGACGGTGGATCCGAGCGGTATGCAGCGTCTGGAATGGGGAGCGGTAGGAGGGATGCCGGCCGGCCGTTGCCATCGGCATCTGGTTTGAAGTTGACTTCTGTCTCTACTTCTACTACACTTTTCCTATGCTGGCGCGTGTGTATTCCTGTGCGGTAATCGGCCTGGACGGCGTGGTTGTCGAAGTGGAGGTGGACTACACCCAGGGCATGCCCGGCATGACGGTGGTCGGGCTGCCCGATGCTGCTGTGCAAGAAAGTCGCGAGCGCGTGCAGGCGGCAGTTCGCAACATTGGCGTTCCTTTCCCGCGCAAACGATTGGTCGTGAACCTAGCGCCGGCCTCGGTGCGCAAAGAAGGCCCTGCCTACGACTTGCCTATTGCCTTGGGGGTGTTGATCTACGCCGGCATGTTGCCGCAGCAGGTCGCGGAGGGGTTGATGGTCGTTGGCGAACTCTCTCTGGACGGTAGCGTGCGGCACACGCGCGGTGTGCTCCCGATGGCGGCTACCGCGCGCGCGGCCGGTTTCCGACGCATTGTCGTTCCGGCGGTAGATGCCGCCGAAGCGGCGTTGATTCCCGGTATCGAAGTCATCCCCGTCGTCTCGCTCGCGCAACTCTACCGCTATCTCAGCGGTCAGGAGGACATCCCGCCGCAACCGCTGGTCGAGGTTGCCGGAGCGCCTCCGCCGGTGCTGGTGGACTTTAGCGAAATTAAAGGGCAGGAGCATGTCAAACGGGCGCTGGAAGTGGCCGCGGCTGGCGGCCACAACGTCTTGATGATCGGGCCGCCCGGCGCCGGCAAGACGTTGTTGGCGCGCGCTTTGCCGGGCATCTTGCCGGAGATGACAATTGACGAGGCGCTGGATGTGAGCCGCATCTATTCGGTAACCGATCAATTGCCGCCCAACACGCCGCTCATCCGTTATCGCCCCTACCGCGCTCCCCATCACACCATCAGTCACGCCGGCCTGGTCGGCGGTGGAAACTGGCCTCATCCCGGCGAAATCTCCCTCGCCCATCGCGGCGTTCTCTTCCTGGATGAACTGCCGGAATTCGGGATGCGCGTGCTGGAAGTGCTGCGCCAACCGCTTGAGGATAAGGTTGTGACCATCAGCCGGGCGCAAGGCGCGCTGACCTTCCCGGCCAATTTCCAGTTGGTGGCTGCCATGAACCCTTGTCCGTGCGGCTACTACGGCGATCCCGTCCGGCCTTGTGCCTGCTCCTCCGCCGTTGTGACGAAGTACCAGAAGCGCGTCTCCGGTCCCTTACTGGATCGGATCGATATCCATATGGAAGTGCCGCGCGTGGAGTACGAGAAACTGGCCGCAACTTCTTCAGGGGAGACATCGGCGGCGGTGCGGGCGCGCGTCGAGGCCGCTCGGCAGCGGCAGCGCGAACGCTTCGCCGACATTGCCGCACCCTATCCCCTGACCTGCAACGCCGATATGCGTCCGGCCGAGGTGCGCAAGTTCTGCGCCTTGGATGAGACCTGTCAGGCGCTGATGAAGGCGGCGATGAACCAATTGCAACTTTCGGCGCGCGCCTACCATCGCGTCTTGAAACTGGCGCGCACCATCGCCGATCTGGCCGGCAGCGAGTCCATCGCGCCGCCGCATCTTGCCGAAGCGCTCCAGTATCGTCCGCGTCGAATGTTGTGAGGGGAACATGGATATCTTCTACTGGTTCGCGGTGGGAATGCTGGACGCTTTGTATTGGGGTGGCGTTCTGGAAGGCTATGCGAATCTGCCGGCGAAAGGGCCGGCGGTGTTCGTCGCCAACCATTTGGGACCGCGCGGCCCAATCGGCGCGGTCTGTTCTATCCCTCGTCGTCTCTACCCGTGGATTATCAGGGATATGCTTGATGCGGCCTTAGCCGGCGAGTACCTGCGCAAGGATTTCGTCGAACCGCGCCTGGGCTTGAAGCCGCCGGCCAGCGTATCCCTTTCGCAGGCGCTTTCCCGAATCACGGTGCCGCTGTTGCGTAGCCTGGGGTGCATTCCGGTCTATAAGGGCTACGAGAACATGCAAAAGACCTGGCAAATCAGTCTGGATTTGCTCTTACGCGGCAGGTATCTGCTCATTTTCCCGGAAGATGCTACTCTTCCGCCCGATCCCTTGACCGGGTTCAACCCTTTCCAGCGCGCCTTCGCCCGCCTGGGAGAACTGTACTATGAGCGCAAGCAACAACGATTGCCCTTCTATCCGGTTGCGGTGCACGCTTCCCATCGCGTGCAGGTAGGCGAGCCGGTACTCTACAGCCCGCTCAACCCCGCGGGGATGGAGCGATCGCGGATACGCAATCTGCTGGAGATGACCATTCGCCGTATGTATCTCGATATGGAAAACAAATACACGGCAGGGTTGGTGGAGGCAAGAAGATAACCGTCTTGCCTGTGTGCAGCGCACACGGAAAAAAGCCGGCGTCCGTGTGACACCGTTGACAAGTAGGAGGGCCTACTTATTTGTACCCGTGTGGGTGGGTACGATGCCACTCCCAGGCGCTGGCGATGATGTCACGTAAGTTGGGGATGCGCGGCTGCCAGCCCAGTTCGCGGCGGATCTTCTCCGAAGAGGCCACCAGGCGCGGCGCGTCGCCCGGCCGACGCGAGGACTCAACGACCGGAATCGGCTGGTCGGTCACCTGACGCGCCGTCTCGATCACCTCGCGCACTGAGTAGCCGTTGCCGTTGCCCAGGTTATAAATCAGACAATCACGCTCGTCCAGGGCTTCCAGGGCGAGCAGGTGTGCCGAGACTAAGTCGGCGATGTGGATGTAGTCGCGAATGCAGGTGCCGTCGGGGGTAGGATAGTCTGTTCCATAGATGTGGATTGCCGGGCGCAAGCCGAGGGCGGTTTGGAGAGTGAGCGGGATGAGGTGCGATTCGGGCTGGTGCGCCTCGCCGTGGCCTGGGCGCGCTCCGCAGGCGTTGAAGTAACGCAGCGCCGCGTACCGCAACCCGTGAATGCGCCGATACCATTCCAGAGTCTGTTCCACGACCAACTTGGTAAAGCCATACACGTTGGCCGGCCCTAAGGGCGAGTCCTCCGTCAACGGCGCGTCGCTGGAGGCGTATACTGCCGCCGTTGAGGAAAGCACGAAACGGCGCACGCCGGCGCGTACGGCGGTCTCGATGAGTTGCAGGGAATTGGCAAGATTATTCTGGAAGAATTTGCCCGGCTCCTTCATGGATTCGCCTGCCTCGATGAACGCGGCGAAGTGCATCACGGCGTCGTATGTTTCCGAAGTCAGCGTTTGCGTCAGGGTGGATGCATCGGCCAGGTCGGCGTGGACGAAGCGCGCCTGCGCGGGAACTGCTGCGCGATACCCTGTGACCAGCGAATCGTACACCGTGACCTTGTGGCCGGCTTCGAGCAGGGCCGCCGCCGCGGCAGAACCAATATAGCCGGCGCCACCGGTAAGAAAGACATTCATCCTTCACTCTCCGGATGCAGGAGTAAAAACAGCTTTTAGCGAGCCGAATTGTACTCGCGTTTTCCTGGTCGGTGAGGCGTTTCCCCAACTTCACTCTCGCGTGTTGTAGTCATGGGGGCAAAACCGTGGGCGCGGAGCAATTCCTCCCTTCTTTCGGCGCGGTAGAAGAGGATATTCGCCTTGCGCTTCTCGTTAAAGCGGCTCCTCGGTGTCGAAGCGTAATCCTGCGACGCCCATTTCTCGAATTCGCCCCCTATGGCAACCACCTTGTGCGCTCGCGCCTGACCATTAGACCATATTCTCGAGAACAGGAGTCTGCTTGGATCCTTCGGCGCCGTCACTCTTTCTTCACGTTGGGAAACAAGTGGGCCGGCAGGAGCATTTAACCGCGCCGCTTCTCTCGGACGCGATTGTGTTCATCCACGACCACGATCGTCGGCGACCAGTCTTCCGGCAATGGCTCGGGGACCTGGGCGAAGGCCATGATGATGATGTGGTCTCCGGGGTGAATCAGGCGCGCGGCCGCGCCGTTCGGCTGCACGATGCCCGAGCCGGCCGGGCCGGCGATAAGATACGTTTCCAGACGCTCGCCGTTTTCGAGATCGGCCACTTGCACAAGTTCAAAAGGACGCATGCCGGCGGCATTCAACAGGTCGGTGTCCACCGTCAGGCTTCCTTCGTAGTTCAAGTCGCCTCCTGTCACCACGGCGCGGTGGATTTTTGCTTTGAGGAGAGTACGGTAAATCGGTTTTTCCATAAGTAATCGTGTTACCTTCCGTAATCTATCACAAGCGGAAACGGCGTTCCGCCGCGCGCTACTCCACTCGATTGTTGCCTGCGGCGACGAAGCGCTTGTCGCGTTGTCTGCGGTGGTGATCCTATCCCGCGCGAAGCGGGTGTGTGAGTAGCGCGAACTCTGACTGCTCTCGGCTACCGAGCGGATTCCGCGTTGTTCTATTTCACCATGATAAGTTTACTCCGAAATGTCCTACATTTCCAGACCTTCGGCGGCGATTTCGGCCAGTTCGCGCACGGCGACCGTGGAGGCGCCGGCTGCGTCGCCGAGCATGGTCAGGCAAAAGGGACAGGAGACGGTCAAGGTGTTGGTCGTTGTTCTCTGCGCTTCGGCCAGTCGCGCCGCGCGGACGTGTTCCGCGCCGGCTTCTTCCTCTTTCCACATCTGCGCCCCGCCCGCGCCGCAGCAGAACGTTCTGCGTCCATGGCGCGGCATTTCCACCAGCCTCACGCCGCTGCCTCGTAGCACGTTGCGCGGCGCGGCGACGATGCCGTTCTGGCGCGCAAGATAGCATGGGTCATGGAAAGTCGTCGCGATACCTTCTGTACGCGCCGTCGGTAGCCTTCCCTCGCGCATCAGTTCTTCGAGCAATTGCGTATGGTGAATCACCGTGTACTGGCCGCTAAAGGATGGGTACTCGTTCTTCAAGACGTGCAGGCAGTGGGGGCAGGTCGTGACGATGCGTTTTGGCGCGCAAGCGTTCAGAATCTCCACGTTGGCCTGCGCGTTGGCGAAAAAGATGTCCTCGCGGCCGGCGCGGCGCGCCATGTCCGCGGTGCACCGTTCGCCCTCGCCGAGGACGGCGAAGTTGACTCCGGCAGCCAGCAAGAGACGGGCAAATGCGCGCGCAGCTTCCTGCGCGCGCGGGTCGAACGCAGCCGCGCACCCCACCCACCACAGCAAGTCGGCTTGCGGATTCTGCGCCACGGTCGGCACGGCCAATCCTTCGGCCCAACGCAGCCGTTCCGAGGGCGGCATGCCCCAGGGGTTTCCGCTCCGTTCTAAGTTGCGAAAGGTTATCTCCAGCGGAGCGGGAAAAGCGCCCTTCATCAGCGTCAGGGCGCGGCGGATGTCCAGAATATCGCGCATGGGCTCGTTCCCCACCGGGCAAACATCTACACACGCGCCGCAAGTCGTGCAGGCCCAGATGGCCTCCTCTGGAATGATTCGTTCCGTCAGGCGGATGGTCGAGAGCGTTTCTCTGCCGCGCGCCTGCTTCAGCGCGTAACGCTTGTTGATCTCTAACGTCGCCGGCGAGAGGACTTTGCCGGTCTGATAGGCCGGGCAGATCTCCTGGCAGCGAAAACACATGATGCAGGCATACGCATCCAGCAACTGCTCCCATGCGAAGTCGGCCAACGTTTCGGCCCCAAGGCGTTCTAACGAGGCATCCTCTAGGTTGACGAAGTTCATCTCACCCATCGAGCGGCGCGGTGGCTTCAAGAGCAGGTTAATCGGCGCGGCGAGCAGGTGTAGATGCTTGGAAAAGGGGAAGTAGGGCAAGAAGAGGAAAATGGAGCCAAAAGCGACCCAGAAACTAAGCCTATGGGCAAGCGGCAACCAGGCAAGATTCGGGCCGGGTAGGGAGAGCCACAGCGAGGCGAGGAGGTTGGCCAGAGGTTGTGTGGAATCGCCCGCGCCGACGCTAAGACGCAAGTGTGCCAAGGCGAAGGATTGTCCTATCAGCCGCGCGCCGATATGGACGAGGAGGAACGTTGCCACGATCGCCGAATCGCGAGCGATGCCGTGGCGCGCTGCCTCCAGCAATGATGTTTGAGGCCGCGCCGTCAGGGCGGCAGGCCGGAACACAAAACGACGGACGAGGAAGAAAACCGTTGCGAGCAATACCGCGCCGGAGAGGGTATCTGTTAGAAATCCGCCGATCTTCTCCAGCGGCAAGGGGATTCGCAAGATCACGCCAAAGGCACGGAGTGCGTCGAGGACGTTGACCGGTAGGTAAACGAGAAAACCCCAACCGATGAGCGCGTGCAACAGGCTGATCCCGAGGCGCGAGCGGAAGGTAGGTTGAAAGACGACGGTGCGCGCCAGCACAGTCGCCAGTCGAGTCGCTGCCAGGGACCAGTTCGGTCGTCCCTGCCCCGCGCCGATGAGACGAATGATCCGCCACAATCCAAGCGTAGTCGCGACTGGCGAACCGACTGCAAGCAGCAGGAAAAGTAGTTTTTCGAGCGGAGACAACATGCGCCCAATTATACGCCCCTTTCCACCTGGCCGTTGTAATTCTTGCATGCGATACGTGTGTCGACGCGCTCCGGTGTTTGCGCCTTCCTGCCTGAATCGAGTATAATCTCCTCAGAGGTATTGTTCCAGGATACCGCATGAAGCGACCCCTCCTGCTCCTTTTCGGTGGGCTTTGTATCCTGCTCGGTCTGAGCGGGCTGGTCTTGGGCGCGCAGGCCGCGCCCAAGACGCAGATCAGCTACGCCACGCCAACGCCCGGCGCGGACGGACGTATCCTCTACCTTGTGCAGGAGGGAGACAACTGCCTTCGCATCTCGCTGTTGACTGGCGTTTCGGTGGATGATTTGATTCGGAACAATCATCTCGACCAGAATTGTACGATCCGTCCCGGCCAGGAGTTGCTGCTTGGCTTTGGCGCGAGCGGACAGGCATCGCCGACGCCCGGTCCATCTCCCACGCCAACAGTGCCCGGTCCGACGCCGACACTCCTGGCAGGCGGGAACGGTGTGGTCTGCTTGCTTCTCTTCGACGACCGTAATGGCGACGGTCTGCGTCAGGAGGAGGAAGCGGCCGTGGGCGGCGGCGCGGTCAGCCTTACCGGCGCGGATGGCCTCTTTTCGCGCTCTGAGACCACCACAGGGGGGATAGACCCGGTTACGGGCGATCCGCCTCGAGTTTGCTTCGACGAGGTACCTATGGGCGAGTACACCGTCAGCGCGGCGGTTCCGGCAGGGTATAATCCGACGACGGCGCTCAGTTTTTCGCTCACCGTTGTCCCCGGGAATACCTCGCAGGTGGCTTTTGGTGTTCAGGAAAGAGTGGTTGCTTCTCCTGGCCAGCGGGGGACTTCCCCATTGCTGGGACTGGGGGGAATGTTGCTTATTGTAGGCGGAATCGGGTTGGCGTTTCTCGCCTGGCGGATGAGAAAATCCTGACAAGGAGGTCGCATGCGACGCATTTTGAGTTTCTTTTTTGGCGCGATCCTGGGTGGATTGGTCGGCTCGACTCTGGCTTTGCTTTTCGCTCCCGAATCCGGGGCGGAGTTGCGCGAACAGATTCGTGAGCGTTTCAACGCCCTGGGCGCGGAACTTCGTCAGGCGGCGACCGCGCGCCGTATCGAACTGCAGCAACGGTTGGAGACGCTGCGCACGCCGCGCGCCTGAAGCAACGTCCAGGTCTTGGGCGGCGCGTCGTCGTTTTACGGACGGCTAATCCAATACCTGCCGATAGAACGCCTGTGCCATCGTCATACAGCGCCGATAGTCGGCGCGTTCGGCGATGAGACGGGCGTTTTCTCTTGCCGCCTGAAGGCGCAAAGTTTCGTCCTCCAGGGCGTTCTGAATCGCCCCGGCCAGATCCGCCGGTGAGCGGGGATCGACCAACAGTCCGTTCTTGCCGGAAGCAATCCATTCGCGAACGGACTCGATATTTCCCGCCACTGGGAAACAACCGCAGGCCATTGCTTCGAGCAGGGTGTTTGGAGTGCCATCGTGGATGCTGGGCGAGACGGCTACCTGAGCCGAGCGAAAAATTTCCCCCATGCGTTCGTGGGATAAGGACGGCAACAGTTCTACAGCGCGTTCGATTCCTAACCGTCTTGTCCAGCGCACAGCCTCTTCCTCCCCGGCCATGCTGACGCAGCGAAAGATGACTCCCGGTTGCTTTTTCAGCACCAGGGGCATAGCGCGAAAGAATACGTCCGTGCGAACGTAAGCGCGTAATCCGCGCGGGTTGACCACGACCGGGCGGGTGGGCAGTTCGGGCGGGGGGTAGAAGACTTCGCGGCGCACACCGCCGTTGCCCGGCGCAACCAACGTGGGGCGATGGGAGGGGAAACCCAGCCGGCGCGCCAGGCGGACATCGCGCTGACAGTCGGCGTGGAGCGCGGCCGCGCGTTGCAGAGCCAAACGAGTGAGAATCGCCATCAGCGGCGTTGCTCGGGCGTGGAGCGTGAAGTCATTCCCCCAGACCGAGATGACCAGTGGCGCAGGCGCGCCGGCGAGGGCGGCTATCATGCCCTCGTAGGGAATCCGCAAGGCGTGGACGAGGTCCGGTTGGACCTGAGCGATGAGTTCACGCAGACGGCGCGCGGCTTGCGGCAGGGTGAGCGGTCCCAACCATTGACGCACCCCTGCCCGCCAGCGCGCCGTCAGGCCGCGTCGGATAACAGAATTCCAACCTGCCTTACGCTCGCTAAAGGCCGCAGGCAGAAAGGTATAGCCGGCCAAAGGCCAGGGAGGCCGACAGGAAAAGGTAGAGACCAGATGCACCTCATCGCCCTGCTCTACCCAATAGTGAATCCACTGCCGCGCAATCGGTGAGCGTCCATCGGCCACGAAGAGAATGCGCATAGAGCGCAATATACCACAAGTTGTAATTAAAATGTTATTTGTTTCTTGTGGAAAGTGTTGTATAAAGGATAGAAGCGTTCCACCCCTTGGAGGTGTGAAATGGCGCAGTTGCGTGTCTTGCTTGCGGAAGATAACGAGGACAATTTCGATCTGGTCAAGTTGTTGCTCCAACGAGCCGGTTATGAGGTTCTGGCCGCACGCAACGGGAAGGAGGCGCTGGAGGTCGCTCGCCGCGAAAAGCCGGATTTAATCTTGATGGACTTATCCTTGCCCGAAATTGACGGTTGGACGGTCGCGCGTCGACTCAAAGCCTCTGCCGAGACGAAGGGCATCCCGATCTTCGCGCTGACCGCGCATACCCTGCCCGGCGATCGCAAACGCGCCATCGAAGCAGGTTGCGACGGCTACTTCTCCAAGCCATTGAGCGTCACTGGCTTTAGCCAGGCCCTCGCTGAAGCGCTGGACAAAGTACGCGCCGCGAGGGAAGCGAATCAGGTCTCTCCGTCTCCTCCGGCCCGCTGATCGCTACCGTTTGAGACAAAGCAATCCCTTTAGGTAAGCGCCTTCAGGAAAGTGAAGAGCAATAGGGTGATCGGCTGCTTGCTCGAGGCGCTCCAGAATGATTGCCTCTGTGCCGGCATCCAGGGCGGCAGAGGCGACGATCTTTTGAAACAGGGCCGCATCCACTCCCCCCGAACAGGAAAAGGTAACGAGCAGCCCACCTGGTCGTAGCAACTTGAAGGCCAGGAGGTTGATGTCTTTATAGCCGCGTGCGGCTCTGGCGGCCTGTGCGGCGGTTGGAGCGAACTTGGGCGGATCGAGGATGATGAGATCGAACGAACGTCCTTGATCGCGCAGGGCGCGTAGGGTATGAAAGGCATCCCCTTCCTGTAATACGAGACGCTCTTGGGGAAGGTGGTTGAGCCTGATGTGCTCGCGGCAGAGCGCCAGCGCCTCGCGCGAGGAATCCAGAGCCAGGACAGACTTTGCGCCTCCCGCCAGCGCGTGGACGGTGAATCCGCCGGTGTAGCAAAAGCAGTCCAACACCTCGCGTTCGTGCGCCAGTGCGCCGACGCGAAGGCGATTCTCGCGTTGGTCGAGGTAGAAGCCTGTCTTGTGACCGCGCGCCAGGTCTACGATGAAGTGCATCCCGTGCTCGGCAATCGTTACCCGCTCCGCGGGATCGCCGCGCAGGGGTCCGCTGCGCGCAGGGAGGCCTTCCAGGACGCGCGCCTCGGCGTCCGAGCGTTCGTAGACGCGCGCGCAACCGCTTTCCTCTGCCACAAGGTTGATCAACGTCTCGCGCCAATACTCTGCGCCGGCCGTCAAGAATTGGACGACGAGTGTGTCCGCGTAGCGATCCGCGATGAAGCCGGGTAGTCCGTCCGACTCGGCATGCGTCAGACGAAGGGCGGTTTGCGTCTTGTTGGCTTTGGGAAAGAGCGCGTGACGGGCGGCGATGGCTGCGCGCAGGCGTTGACGAAAGAAATCGGCGTTGATCGCCTCTCGAGGGTCAAACGTCCAGACCCGTGCCCGGATCTGCGAGGTGGGCGAGTAGGACGCGCGGGCGAGGAAGTCGCCTGAGGAGGCGAATACATCCACTGTCTCGCCGGCCTGCGGTTCGCCCTCGACCCGCGCGATCGCCCCGGAGAAAATCCAGGGATGGCGACGCTGGAGGAATTTTTCGCGTCCGGGTTTTAGGAAGAGAGCAGGCATTCCTTCAAGCAAGAATCCCCAGTTCCCGTCCGGCCTGCGCCATGATGTCCATCGCTTGTTCGATTGCGTCGGGTTCGTGGGCGGCGGTGACGGTAGCGCGCAGGCGGGCCAGTCCCTCCGGAACCGCCGGCGAGACAACGGGGAGGACGAAGATATCCCGCTGCTGGCAGGCGCGCGTCATCGCGAAAGCCAGTTCGTCGCTGCCGCACAAGACCGGCACGATGGCGGTTGTGGTTAACAGCGTGTTGAAACCGCGCTCCTTCAAGCCGTTGATGAAGAGGGCCGCATTGGAGTTGACCTTCTCGATGCGCCAGGGTTCATCGAGGATGACTTTGAACGCCTCGTTGGCAGCAGCGGCCTGGGCCGGCGGCAAGGCGGCGGAGAAAATATACGCCCGGCTGGCGTGCCGCAGATACGTGATCAGTTCTTTCTTGCCGGCTACGTACCCGCCGACCGAGGGAATCGTCTTGGAAAGCGTGCCCATCTTGATGTCTACCGTACCCCAAAGGCCGAAGTGTTCCTCGATACCGCGCCCGGACTTGCCCAGGATGCCGACCGAGTGTGCCTCGTCGACCATCAGCCAGGCGTTGTACTTCTGGCAGAGTTCGACCATGCGCGGTAGGTCGATGATATCCCCGTCCATGCTGAAGACCGCGTCGGCGATGACCAGTTTTGCCGCGCCGTTTGGCACTTGTTGTAGACGGCGTTCGAGGTCGTTCATGTCGTTATGGCGGAAGCGGCGGAACTCCGCGCCCGACATCAGGCAGCCGTCCACGATGGAGGCATGGTTGATTTTATCCGAAAGGACGTAATCGCCGCGTCCCATCAGAGTCGAAATGACGCTCAGGTTGGTCGCGTAGCCGGAGGCATACGTAATGGCCGCCTCGGCGTGTTTAAACTCGGCGATGGTCTCTTCCAGTTCGCGGTGGATGTCCAATGTTCCGGCCAGGGTGCGGACTCCGTGCGTGCCGGTGCCATATTTCTCGATGGCGGCTTTAGCGGCGGCGTTGATGCGAGGGTGACCGATGAGGCCGAGGTAACTATACGAGGCAAACATACTCATCTCGCGTCCATTGACCAGCACGCGCGCTCCGCCGCGCAGCTCGCTGATGGGTTGATTATAGAAGTACAAGTTGCGGGATTGCAGATCTCGGACGCGTTCGGTCATTGCCCGCACGCGGCGGCTTACGGCATCGTCGGCAGTATGTACATCCATAGGTGGTCTCCTCAGTCTACGAATTGGGGCAAGTATAGCATATCTGAGGCGAAGCATGTATCGCGAATCGGGCACTTCGTACGCGCGCGAACACGGCCCCCGTTCTCTCGGCGCGCCCGAAGGCCGGCTATAATGGCTTTCGATAGACGCGGTGATTCTTGTACTCGATGCCGTTTAGGTTTTTCAAGTCCGCACGCATCTGGCGGGTGGTTTCCGCCACCTGCGTCATCTCCAGGTGTTTGAACTGCTTGCGCTCAAGCAGGGTCTTGCCCAGTTCGTAGTAAAGCAGAGCATTGCCGCCCATGCCCTGGTACTCCGGCAGGATGCCCATGCCGTTGGCCGCGATGCGGTCCGTGCGCTTCATTTCCAACAGCAGGTCCACGATGCCAAAGGGGAACAACCGTCCACGAGCGCGTTGTAACGCGGAGGAAACATCGGGAAAACCGAAGAGGAAACCGACGATCTCATCGCCGCGTAAGATGATTTTAATCAAGCGGTGATCGGCGACCAGGAAAATGTTGTCCACGGCGTATTGAATCTCGGCTTTGCTGAGGGGGTAGTATTCCCAGTTGTTGACGAACGCCTTGTTGTAGGCCTCGCCGATGCGATGCGCCCACTGAAGCAGTTCGCGCTTACTCTTGAAACGCTTAACGCGCAATTGGCCGCGCTCCATCACACGCTGGGCAATTCGTTCGACTCGTTCGGGGATGCGCATGGCCTCGGCCGGCAAATAGCAGGAGACGAAGTCCACTTCCTTTTCGAAGCCGAGCGATTCCACAAGTTTGGGATAGTAATCGTAATTGTAGTTCATCATGGTCATCGTCTGGCGGTGCTCGAAGCCTTCCACCTGAATACCATAGCCATCGAACGCCGAAAGACCCTTCGGTCCGATGACCATGTCCAACCCACGTGCTCGTGCCCAGTCGAAGACGGCCTCGAAGAGTGCGCGGGCTACGTCTAGGTCATTAATAGCGTCGAACAGATGGAAATGACCCTTTTTGGTCTTATGGTAGGCGTTGAAGGGCTTGTTTTCTGCGGCGCAGATGCGTCCCACTACCTCCCCATCGCGTATGGCCAGGAAGAAGTCCGCGTCAGAGTGCTCGAAGAAGGGGTGTTTCTTGCGGTTGAGCGGAAGGTAGGCGTCCGCGAAAAGCGGCGGCACCCATTGCGGGCAATCGGCATATAACCGATACGGGAATTCGACGAACCGCCTGACCTGTTCTTTGTTTTCGGTATCTACCTTCTCGATTTTGACCATCTCAGCCTCCGAAAGTCAGGGTGTGTGGCTTGCGCTCAAAATAGTATAGCACTTAAATCCGCAGGCAGAAGCAACTGGTTCGAGCACTCGCGCAAAAGCACAACTCCCAGGAGTTGTGCGACAGAGCTATACGGCCGACAACCCTTGCGTGCGCGCATTGCGAGGTTTTTTCGAAGGAGGGGGAAAGATGATCGGGGCGACGCTTCTCGCGAAGGCGAGTATAATGTAGGGGGACTTTCTGCGAGGCGATCTGGCATTGTCCCGGCCGGTTTCCCTTTGTTGGTCCACTTCCGGCAGGAGAGATCCGCTATGCCCTACCACCTTGAGTGCGCTGACTGTCATCACCGTTACCGTCGTTCCTACTTTGCGCTTTCCCATAAATGTCCTCGCTGCCGCAGCGGTGATGTTATCTATCTTTCCCCCTCCCGGCGGACAGGGCAGTTCATCTTGGGCGCTGGCATGGGGTTGTTTGTGTTCTTTTTGGGCGATCTGTGTCGGCTGAGCGGCGGTGGGCCGGGTAATACCTTCCTGGGCGCGCTGGTGAGCGTCGTTTTCGGCGAAAATGCGCTGGCGTACTATCTGACTTCTCTCGTGGCGGCGATTCTTATTGCCCTGATCATCCTTACTGGCTTCAATATTGCCTTTGGCAAGCATCCTGCCGGTGAATAACAGTGGAGCGGGACGTATTCCATGTCCACACGAGCGCACATTGTGTGCTGCAACTCTGTTGGGACCTACTGTAGCGTATTGAAAATGCCTATGAAATCCTATCGCAAAGAGCTTTGGTTTAACCTCCCATCCCGGCGGGCGTTCGTGAACATCACGCCGGAAGTAGAGAAAGCCCTTGCCGAAAGCGGCATTCGCGAGGGTTTGTGTTTGGTGAATGCCATGCACATCACGGCCTCGGTTTTCATTAACGATGACGAATCGGGCTTACACCATGACTACGAGGAATGGCTCGAGCAACTCGCCCCGCACGAGCCGGTCAGCAAATACTGGCATAACCGCACCGGCGAAGACAACGCCGATGCCCATCTCAAGCGCCAGGTGATGGGACGCGAGGTCGTCGTTGCGGTCACGAATGGTCGCCTGGATTTCGGCCCCTGGGAGCAGATTTTCTACGGAGAGTTCGATGGCTGTCGCCGGAAACGAGTTTTGATTAAAATCATTGGGGAGTGAGTCTTCCCCCTTGTCGCACGGGCATATCTTCCTTCCGGAGGCCCGGCGTGAGTATTCGCTTCAAAGTCATTTTTCCTTATCTCCTGCTGACGCTGCTGGTGGCCGTCACAGGGGTCTATGTGGTCACGCGACTGGTAGCCGGCTCGCTCAGCGAACGCCTGACCAACCAGTTGCTGGAGGCCGGGCGGGTAGTTTCCGATAGCCTGGCGCGGCAGGAACTCAAGCATGTAGAGGTGGCTCGCCTTGTTGCCCACACGGTCGGTGTGGCCGAGGCGGTCCAACAAGGCGACGCGGAAGCGTTGCGCGCTTTGGTCGAACCGGCAGCGGCCGGTCTCAACGCGGAAATGCTGGTTCTCGTCGGACAGGATGGTCGGGAATTGCTTCATCTCGTCCGACAAGCGGATGGTACGCTGGCGGAACGCACTCCGCCGACCGGCGCGGCTGCCCTGCTCCTCGTGCAGGATTGGCTGGTCGGCGCAGACCCGCAGGTGCCGCCGCGGCGCGGCTTGGTTGCCCTCCCGCTGAAGGGCGCCTATTTCTACTGTACCTCCTTGCCCATTCTGGCGAACAATACCATCGTCGGCGTGGTGTTGGTGGGAACCTCGCTGGATGCCCTTCTCCCGTACCTGAAAAACGTCTCCCTGGCCGACATTGTCCTCTATGGCAATGGAGGACAGGCCATCGCCACGACCCTGGGCGCCGTGGATGGCGATCGGCTACACGCGCTCTCCATTCCTACCCAGGAATACCTCTCGCTGCTTCTTGCGAACGATCTCGTGCGGGGACAGAATTTCAGCCTGGATGGCCGTGAGTATAGTCTGGCGCGCGGCGCCTTGCGCGTGGGCAACGACCACATCGGCGTATTCGCTGTCGTCTTGCCCGCGCAATACGTCATCCAGCCCAGCGCCGCCAGCCGCACAACCTATGTTCTTCTCTATACGTTGGCGATGGTGGGCGTCGTCCTGACCGGTTACGCCATCTCACGGCTCATCATCAACCCTCTCTCTAAACTCGTACGCACCTCACAGGCGATTTCGCAAGGGGATTTGAGTCAGCGCAGCGGCATCCGCAGCGCAGACGAAATCGGCATCTTGGCCTCCTCTTTTGATGAGATGACCGAGGCCTTGCAACAACGCACTGCCGAACTCGAACGCATGTACCGCGTTCTGGAGCAGATGGACCGCGCCAAATCCCTGTTCCTCGATGTTTCCGCCCACGAATTGCGCTCGCCCCTGACCACCGCTAAGGGATACGCACAGATGCTTCAATGGAAGACGCAAAATGACCCGGAAGTACAGGGCATGGTGCAGGGGTTGTTGAAAGGCATTGAACGCATGACCGAAATTGTCACGAATATGTTGGATGTCTCGCGCATTGACAGCCAGGCGCTCCGACCGGTGCCGGAGTGGACTCACATCGCCCCTCTTGTCCTGCGCGTCCGCAAGCAATTTCAGGACGCCTTGCAGGAACGCAACCTGACCCTGACGACAGATGGCCTGAACGAACTTCCTCCGGTCTATGCCGACCCGGATTTGCTGTTTAAGGTGTTCTACCACCTCATCATGAATGCCATCAAATACACGCCTGATGGGGGACAAATCACCGTCTACGGTCGAACGGTGGAGGAGGACGGGACGGCTCCCGAACTGGAAATCGTGGTGGAGGACAGCGGCATCGGCATTGCGTCCGAACATCACATTGCCATTTTCGAGAAGTTCTTCCAGATTGGCGAGGTGATGTTCCATTCCTCAGGGAAAACGAAGTTCAAAGGCGGAGGGGCGGGGCTGGGGCTGGCCATCGCGCGCGGCGTCGTCGAGGCGCATGGCGGGCGAATCTGGGTTGAAAGTCCCGGTTATGACGAGGTTGCCTGCCCTGGCAGTAGGTTCTTTATCCGCTTGCCGTTGTCAAAGGAGGGGGCACCGGCATGATTCCGCCGCGCGAGCGCCGCGACCTCGGCCTCGTCACCCTTGTCCTGTGTGTTGGCGTGGCGCTCATGCTGCTGGCCGGCCAGGCCGCGATTCGCTTGCCGTCTGTCTGGCAAGTGCAGGCCGATATCGGCTCGAATCTCGATCCGAATACGGCATACGCGGCCGCGCTGGCGACGCTGCAGTTCGGTCCCCTGCGTCCCGAAATCCTCACGCCGCCGGCTTGGTATAGCTCTCTCCTGACTCCCCAGAACGGCAACCGTGGCGCGCCGACCATTGTGCCTGTCATCACCCTGCTCCCGAGCACGCTCCGAACGGCTACAAACACAACCATCCCTGCCGGCCCGGTGCTGCCTACTTCCACAGCTACGTTCGCCCTCACTTCTACTCCAACTGCCACCTCGACCCAGACGCGAACCCCCCTCTTCCCCACAGCAACCTTTACCCCGACTGCTGCCCTACCTCCTCCTACCAATACCCCCACGCGCACGTGTACGCCAACCCGAACCCTTACCCCTACCTTGACCTCTACCTTTACCACGACGCCAACCTTGACCTCCTCGCCAACCCTTACCCTGACTGCTACCTACACCCCGACCGATACGTTGACCCCCTCGCCAACCGAGACTCCTACCTTCACCCTAACCCCTAGCCCCACGTCCACCCCCAGCGAGACTCCCTCTCCTACTGCTACGCCGCTCTACCCGAACATCAATATTGGCCCGCCGGACGGACAATGGAATACCATTCCCGATGGCGGATCGGTGATATTGTATCTTTCTACGCCGATTACCTCCCACGGCAACGACAGTTGGGATTTCGTGTACTATGAACGTGAGAATCCTCGCGATTATGTCAGCATGGATTTCGTCCGCATCGATATCAGCGAGGATGGCTCCACGTGGCATACAGTGTTCTACTACGGGGGAAGCGAGTACGCGAATTCCAATATCGCTACCTACCCACAAGAAGACAACCACCGGATTCCCACGAGCGCGCTCATTAACAATACAGGCGTAGGGATTGACATTTACCGGCTGGGCTTGACCGGCAATTACTACTATATCCGTATAGTTTCTCCGCGCGGTGGCGCCGGCGATGGCTGCGACGTAGATGCGATTCAAGTTTATCCATAAGGAGGATGCTCGAATCTGAGCATATACTTCAGGGGGATCGCTCGCGATCAAGGATGCTCGGCTGCCGCGGCAACCGGGTTGATGAGTTTCCCTAGCCCCTCGATCTCAATTTCGACCGTATCGCCGTCCTGCAATGGCCCGACTCCAGCCGGCGTGCCGGTGAAGATCAAATCGCCGGGCTCGAGCGTCATGATGGAGGAAAGGAAAGCCACCAACGCGCCGACGGAGAAGACCATATCTCGTGTGGAGGCCAGTTGGCGCGGCTGTCCGCTTACTCGGCAGGTGATGACGGCGTCTGCCGGGTCGAAGTCGGTATCAATCCACGGGCCGAAGGGGCAAAAGGTATCGAAACCTTTCGCGCGCGTCCACTGACCATCGGTACGTTGGAGGTCGCGCGCTGTCACGTCGTTTCCTATCGTGTACCCCAAGATGTAGTCCGCGGCCGCCTCGACTGGAATGTGACGTCCTCGTTTGCCAATGACGGCTACCAGTTCCGCCTCGTGCTCCACCTGCCGCGACTGTGGTGGAAGGAGGATCGTCTCGCCCGGCGCCAGCAGCGACGAAGGCGGCTTCATAAAAATCAGCGGCGTTTCCGGCACCTCGGCACCATGCTCGCGCGCGTGTTCCACATAGTTCCTCCCCACGCACAGGATCTTGCTCGGCTGACATGGCGTCAGCAATTTCACCTCGCCCAGCGGTATCTCTGCTTCCAGACGGCGGTATTCACCAAAGGGATTGCCTTCTATGGGGCCAACTCGGTCGTCGAGAACCCAACCATAGCGAGGAGTCTCTCCGTTCCGTTGGTAGCGCACGATTCGCATGATGTCTCCTTTGCGGCAGGGTGAACGGGCAATAAGTCTATCACAGATTCCCTATTTGCCGAAAATTTTGTGCAGCGTGCACGCAAGAGCCGAGACACGACAGCGGCGCAGCCAATGCTGGATTGGCGGGCTATCTCCCTAGTTAAAAGTCGAGACTTCGGAGTCGCATGGTAGATCGGGATTGCTGTTGTTCTGTTGCGACAGCGCGCGCCGGCGTTTCCACAAAGCGCGCCAGCGCAGGAACAAGCAGATGAGGTAGATCGCAAGCACGGCGGCGAACGTCAGATAGCCGGCGATCATGTAGGTGAAGGTTTGCGGAGGCGAGTCCATGGGCGCTCTCTCTTTTCATTCCCGCTTTGCCTGTGCCTGCTCCAGGCGTTCTACTTCTTCAGCCAGCAGGCCCAGGCGGAAGCGATGCCAGAACAAAACCGCGAACAAGATGGAAAATGCGACGAGGTTGACAACCAGGGTAAGGAGCATCCGAGGAGTCAAGCCTCCATCGGCCGCGCTGCGAGCCGTGTCGAACAGGAGCGGATGGATGGTGCGGAAGAGGCGAATGGAGAGAAAGGTTAGCGGCACGCTCAGGGCGCCCAACAGAACGTACACGGCGCCAAAGCGGGCGCGCAGTTCGGCATCGGCGACGCTGCGGCGAAGCAGGAAATACGCCAAGTAGAGTAATGCTACGATGGCGGCTGTGGTCAGACGGGGTTCCCATACCCACCAGACACCCCAGGTGGGACGCGCCCATATCGAACCCAGGGCGATAGCAATAAAGAAGAAAACCAGGCTAATTTCGACTGCCGCGACCTCGCTGTGGTCCCATCTCCGTTTGCGTGTGATCAGATACGAGAATCCACTGAGAGCGGCGAACAGGAAACCGAGCAGACCCACCCAGGCCGCTGCCACATGAACATAGAACACTTTTTGTACCGCCCCCATGCTTTTTTCCAGCGGAGCGTAACCGAATACTGTGGTCAGCGCGCCAACCAGCGCGAGAAGGGCAACGATATTCAACGCGCGCAGGATGAAAGGTTGTTCGTGCATGAACCGCGCCTCCGGATTTCGTTTCATTCCTTGCAACTCCCTACTACCCGCCCTTTGCCCCTGGCCTTCGACGCGTGCGGCAGCCCAAGAAGGAGGGAAAGCGGAGGCAATTTCCGGTTTTCTCGCCGAATGCTGCGGCGATCCAAGGTTTGCCTTGTCATGTGCTGCCAGTCTGTGACGTGCGCGGGAAACTTTTTCATTCTTCGATAATGTACTCAAAGGCAAGTGAGGCGGCAAGAGCAAACAGGAGATCGTAGGCGACCAACAGGTGCAACCAGGGAACGAGTTCGCTCCAGGATGCGCCGGCAAGCGCCGCGCTGCTGGCGCGGACGGCGGCGATCAGCAATGGCAACGTTAGTGGGAAAAGCAGGATGGGCAACAAGGCCTCGCGCCAGCGTGCGCGCACGGTCATGCCTGCAAGGAGCGTTCCGACGGCTGTGTAACCAAAAGCGCCCAACAGGAGAATCGCCAAAAGGCCAAACCGAGGCAGGGGGGTATTGTAGAACCAACTATAAAGAGGCAAGAGCAGTATTGCCATGAGCAGGAGAAAAGAAAAATTGCTTAACATCTTACCGGCGTAGAGGGCGGCGCGCGATATCGGTGCGAGCAGCAAGCCATCCAAGCCGCCATCCTTCTCTAGGGTCAGGGAGCGATTCAACCCCAACGTGCTGGCGAACGTCAAGGTCACCCAGAGCACGCCTGAGGTCAACGTTGCGCGCAGCATGGCATCCAATTCGAGCGCGAAGTTGAAGAGGAAGAGCGTCAACAGCGCGAAGACGAGCATGGAGGCGAGCAGTTCGCGCGAGCGCAATTCGGTCAGCAGGTCTTTCCAGAGAATGGCCAGGATAACTTTCCAGAAAGGAGGGGAGGAGGATGGGGTCATTGCGGCGATGGAAACGTAGTAGTAGGAGGAAGCGACCTGCGATTCAACTCTTCTGGCGCGAGGGAGGACGAAATTACCCCTCCCGCCAGGATGTCCACACGCGTGACCAATCCGGCCAGGCGCGCTGGCTCGTGTGCAGTCAGAATCACAGCGCGGCCGCGTTCGCTCCATTCCTGCAGCAGTTCCTCGAGCATAGCGGTTGCTTCCTGATCGAGGCCGTTGTACGGTTCGTCGAGAAGGAGCACATGCGGGTCGTGCAAAATGGCGCGAGCGATGGCCAGGCGTTGTTGCATCCCGCGCGAGAGCGTGCGCGTTGATTCGCTGCGCCGTTGGTTTAGGCCTGTTCGCGCCAGCACTTCTATCAGGCGCGTCTCCAGGGCGGGGAGGTTATACAGGCGTCCATAGAATCGCAGGTTTTCCTCCACCGTCAAATCGCCGTACAACAGGGGTTGATGCAGGAGTACGCCAAGGTGGGCGCGCGCGGCCGCCTGGTTTGAGGGGAGGCAATCAGCAATGCGCACCCTACCGCTATCGGGGCGCGTCAGCAACGCCAGGATGCGCAGCAAGGTGGTCTTGCCGGCGCCGTTGGCTCCGATCACCGCTACCCGTTCGCCGGCGCGCGCCTGAAAATTCAGGCCATTCAACACTTTTCGATGCCCGAATTGCTTGATCAGTCCTTGCGCTTCGATAACGATCATCGCGACAGCGTTTTCCGCAACCGTTCTTTCAGCGCAGCACGCTGTTGTTCGTAGGCCTGCAGGGAAACGTCGCCCTGCTCGAAACGTTCGTCTAGATCCAAGATAGCATCCATCAAGGCCTGTGCTCTGACGCGCTGACGCTGCTGTTGGAGCAATCGCAGGCCAATGGCCGATAGAACCGCTCCCAAGGCGCCCAGCCCGCCGAGCAGGATCAGTGCTTCCTCCATCTGGCGGTCGTGTTGGAGTGCTTGTTGGCGGATGGTCAGGCGCAACGGCAGGCCGGGCGCAGGCGGCGCTAGGCGGTACAGGGTGAATCGCCGTTCGCCGAAGGGGCGTTCGCCTTCTTCCCGCACGTCGTTGCCGCTCACCCCCAGTTCTTGAGGCGCCAGGACGGCGATGGTCGCAGGCGGGCGAGGAAGCCATTGCTCGATTGTCGTCTGATGAGCATAGGGCAAACGGAAAAGGACGAGCAGGCTGTAAGGTTGTTCGACGGGCGGCAGGGCGAGACCTGACGCGACCTGCTGGATTGGGGCGCCGTGACCGGCAGGTTGCAGGGCGAGCATTTCTGCGCCAGAGGGCGGAGAGAGGAAGGATGGAGGACGGCTATCGTCCGCTATCAGCACGGTCTGCTGGCTCCGATTGGTCAGCAGGCAAATCTCGTAGATGAGTAAATCGCCGGGTTGCGCCGTTTCCAAGACGAGGTAAAGTTGTTCGAACACAAGGGAGGCGTCGTGCGCTTCTCCTGGGGAAACGGTCAAGGCAGTGGGCAGGGAAGATAGCAAGGGCGTTGTGACAGTGGAGGGCAGCGTAGCGGTTGGGGAACGGGGCGAGGAAGTCGCGCCAAGAATCTCCACTGGGGCACAGGCAGACATCAGGAAAAAGATCAAAATCACGCCGTTCGGGCCGCGCCGGCAAGGAGTCATCGCTGTTTCTGTGTGGAGAGCAAACCCTCGCAGTATGGACAAGAGCGGTGAGAAGACAGGATGCTCGCGCCGCAGCGTGGGCAGCGAGAAATGGTCTGACGCCGCTCTGCGAGGCGGGCGGCAAGGAGGGCCTCCAGCTCGTCGTCCGCAAGCGCTCGGGAAGAGGGGGGCGTCTTGCGTCCTAGAGGCCAGAGGACGAACGTCAGGGCGACGAGCGCGCCGATCGTCAGAAGGGCAAAAGCGAGGGGATTCATTCGCGAAGCATGGGGTCAAGAAGCGATTCAATCTCTTGGGCGGAGGAAAACGCTCCCACATGGATATAACGCAGTATGCCGTTGCGATCTACAAGGTATGTTTTTGGTACGCCGCCCTCAGGGTTATAGAGATGGGTAATTCTCTCGTTCGGATCGAGACCGTTAGGATAAGTACTCTGCAACGCTTGCAGCGCCGCGCGGACGTTGTGCTCGCTGTCCAACCATGCGATACCCAGAAAGACAACATCTCCCCTGGCTTGATATTTTTTCCAAGCGGCCTGGATGACGGGGGATTCCTCCAGACAGTCGGAACACCAGGAGCCCCAGAAATGAAGGAGGACAATCTTACCGCGCAACGCGGCGAGCGTTACTTCCGTCTGGCCTGCATACTCATAGCCGTCGAGGAGGGTCAGGGTGAAATCGGGTGCGGCTTTGCCGCGTTGGGCGGTGGTGGCGCGCGCCTGGCGAAGGAGCACGGCTAACGTCAGCAGACACAGACTCAGAGCGCCCAAAATCAGTCCTTGCGCCCAGCGCGGGAAGGGAGAGTGAGAGGGAGAAGCCGGAGAAGAAGACATAATGGGCTACCAAGCGTTGCTTTGGATTATACCCAAACTTTCCTTGCGAACAGGAATGCAAGCGCGGTGTCCATCCCGTGTTCGAACGTCCCTATTTTGCCTGTCGGCGCGGATCGCGCACCAGGCTAAGGAGAAGGGCCGCGATGATCAGACCGCCCAAGGCGGAGAGCAGGAAGGTCGTCTGAAAGCCGGACGAGTCGACAATCCATCCGCCGAGGAGAGGGGCGAGAAAAGTGGCCGGCGCAATCAGGGTGTTGGCAAGACCGATGTACACCGGTCGGTTTTCCTCCGTACCGAATTCCGTGGTAATTGCCATGCTGGTTGTCCAGTAGGCCACGTTCGCCAGGGCCGCCAAGATGAAAACGGGGTACATCCAGGCAAGGGAGGGCGCGAACCAGGCCAAAAGCGAGCTCAGAGTCACAGCAAACGAGCCGGCAATGAGCATAGCACGGTGTCCGAGCCGGTCGCCCAGCCAACCCATGAGCGGATTGCCGATCGTCGAAGTAATGGTCAAAGCGGCAGTGAGGAAGCCGGCGGTTACCTCGTCCATCTGGAAACGGCGTAGCCCGTAGATGATGTAAAAGGCAAAGCCCATCGTGGCGAACTGAGAGAGGAAACGCACGAGCAGGAGGGCGCTGAAGTTGCGATCGCGTCGTAGGACGGCTACCCACTCACGCCAGGGGAAGGATCGGCGTTCGGGAATGTTCTTTTCGGTATCGGTTGGTTCGCGCGTGAGGGCCAGGAAGAGCATCGAGATGGCCATGCCGACCAGCACCAGCAAGAAACACAGGGTGAAGTCATGGGGCGCGTCCAGTCGTTCCAGAATGTAGCCGGCCGCGACCGCCGCGACGCTCATTAAGATATTGGCGAAAGCCGATTGCGCGCCGAAAAACGTCCCGCGCGCTTCTCCCGGAATGATTTTAGCGATCATGCTTTGCCAGGGGTTGGCGGTAAAACCGGCGCCGAATCCTTGCCAGAGGAGCAGGAGAAACGTCAGCAGCAAGGCAAGGCGGTTGCCCAGCGCGGAGGCGAAGAACGCCACGATTGCCAAGCCAAGATAGGGCAACCGTTCGTGCAACGTCAACCACAGCACCATTGGCTTGTATTGCCGCAACCTGGCGACTGCGTTTGCCACGAACAATTGCGGCAATTGCCAGGTCACAGCATGAATCGCCGGAATCAGACCGATGAGAATGGCCGAATCGGTCATCTGGCTGACGAACAGGGGGATGATCGTTCCAATGGAGCCGAATCCCCAACCCAGGCCAAAGAAAGCGCCGTCGAGTAGGTTGACGGTGATGTTGTAGCGAAGATTCTGACGAACAGCCTGTTCCAGTTTTGTCATAGGGTAATGATTGTACCACTATGCACAAGCAATTGTCGGATAAATCAAAAAGTTTGTAAGCGGGGAGCAGGCAGAGAAGCGCAAAGCGGCAATGCAGCGTCTTTGCCCTTGGTTTTGGAGGTATTGCTTTTTAGACGGGCTCTCTGGCCTATCCCCATAGGATTGTTGGCGCCCTATGGCTTGGAGAGATTGGCTCCACGCCTGGCGCGAGGCCGTTGACTTGCGACCTGCCGTCAGCACTGTTCTTGAAACAGCCGTGTTTCCCCGCAAAGCGTTAGGGCGTAGGATTCTTACGCCAGACTTGATATAACCCAAGACGGCCGTTGCTTCCATCGGCATGGAACGTCTCCAGAATCGTAAAGCCGCTGATTTCGGCCAAGGCGCGCAGTTCGTCCTCAGTAAAATGGTGGATGTACCGCAGGCCTTGTCCGCCAGCGCGCCAATCGAGGAGGTAATCGCCCGGCTCAACCTGATCGTCCGCCAGACCAATGCGTTGCCAGGGCTGAACGCGCGCGGCCAGTTTCGGGCTATTCAAAAATTGCCACTCCGAGTGGAAAAACAGACCGTCCGCGGCGAGCAAGCTGTACACGTCTTGTAGAAAGGACAGGCGCAAGTCCATGCCGGGCAGATGATGCAGGACGGCAAAGGCAGTGACGAGGGAGAAGGTCGGGGCGCTCGCGTTCGTCCGGGCGGCGAGAGCGGCGCGTGCCCGGTCGGCCCAGTCCTCGCCGGCGAGGTCGGCTTGCAGGAAGAGAAAGTTGGTCGGCAGAGTGCCGCGCCTAGCCAGGAGGGAGGTGCTGAAGTCAATGCCGATATAGAGACCACGATGGCCAGCGTGCGTCAGTGCGCGTGCCAGATTTCCATTACCGCATCCCAGGTCGAGAATCGTCTCATCGCCCTGAAGACGTTGCAGGAGATGCCGCGCGCCCGGTTGAATGCGTTGGCGGGTATTGGCGAATGCCTCGCCAAAAGTTTGATAGAATTCATAGTTAAGGGAAAGCAATCGAGCCGCCGTAGACGAATCCATGCCATGATTATACCGTCAGAGTATCGCTCCGGTTTCGTCGCAGTCATTGGGCGCCCTAACGTGGGCAAGTCCACCTTGGTCAACGCCCTGGTGGGGCAGAAGATAGCGGCCGTTTCGCCGCGTCCCCAGACGACTCGCCGCCGTCAACTCGGCATTCTCAGCCTCGAGCGAGCGCAAATCATCTTCGTAGATACGCCGGGCATCCACGTCCCGCGCCATAGGCTGGGAGAATTCTTTAACCAGGAGGCCGAGGCAGCGTTGGAGGGTGTGGATGTCATCCTCTTCCTGGTGGATGCGAGCGTTGCGCCGCAGGGAGAGGATCAACGCATTGCAACGTTGTTAGCTGCCTTACAGCCTTGCCCTCCTGTGATTTTGGGTTTGAACAAGATAGACATTTTGCCCAAGGCGGTGCTGGAGGGGAGAGTGCGCGAGTATCGCGCCTTGCTGGAGGAGTTTCCCGATGGCGCGGTATCTACGTTGGCTTTCTCTGCTACCGCCGGCCAGGGGTTGTCGGAGTTGCTTACAGCGTTGGCGGAACGCTTGCCGCCGGGGCCGCCGCATTACTCACCGGAGCAAGTGACCGATCTCTATGAGCGTGACATCGCGGCAGATTTGATTCGCGAGGCTGCCTTGCGTTTCCTGCAAGATGAGGTGCCCCATGCGTTAGCTGTGCGGATTGATGACTATAAGGAACGTGGGGAAAACGGCGCGTACGTGGCGGCCACTTTATTTGTGGAGCGCGAATCCCAGAAGGGCATTGTTATCGGCGCGGAGGGGGCGATGTTGAAGAGGATTGGCAGCGCGGCGCGTCAGGAAATCGAAGCCATGAGTGGGCGCAAGGTGTTTTTGGAGTTGCGAGTTAAGGTGGCCAAAGGGTGGCGCAACGATGCGGCGTTCCTGCGGCGCTTGGGGTATAAGGTGGTGAAGGACAACAGAACGTAGAACGTAATACAAAGAGGCATAGGGTATAATACCTATATAGTTCCCATCCCGTTTTTCGAAAGCCAGGGTATGGTCGTTGGTCTTATGGGCCTTTTTCTCGCGCTTGCCGCGGCCATTGTGATAGGCTGTATTTGCTGGCGGCGGCGAGCCACGCCGGGCGCGGCAGATCTGTTCGGTTTTGCGATTGTGCTGGCGGTCTGGGTGCTCGTCTACGTCTTGTGGTGGGGAAAAGGGAACCTGCCTCGCCCGGTTGTGCTTGCGGTCAGCGCGCTGGCGGGTTCGTTGGCGCCAGCGGCGCTCTTTCTCTTCGTGCTTCACTATACCCAACGCGGCTATCAAACTACATGGAAACACATGTTTGCCCTGGCGATTGTGCCGGCCACGGTGCAAGCGGCGCTATGGACAGGAGCTATCGTAAATGGCGAGCCAGTGTGGCGTTGGATCAATGCGATCTATGCCAGCGCTCTTCTTCTGCTGGCTGCCTTTGCGCTGATCCGCGCCGGTGTCTATGGGCCGCGTCCCCATCGTCGTCAGTTCGCGCTGGTCTTGTTCGGCGTCCTTGTGCCTTTCTTCATCAACGTGGTTCATCTTTCCAACACGCGCCTGTTTGATTTGAGTCTGACGCCCCTGCCTTTTGCGATTACCGCCTTCGCGTTGCTCTTCGGATTGTTGTTATATCGCTTGCTTGCCACTATTCCCCTGGCGAGGGATCTCGTGATCGAGAAAATGGGCGATGGCTGGATGGTGCTCGATTCTCAGAACCGAGTTATCGATCTCAATCCGGCTGCCGAACGGCTGATTGGTGTCGCGAGGGATCGTATTTTGGGGCAGGCGGGAGAAAAAGTGCTCACTCGCTGGCAGAATATCATGGCCTCGTACGACAAGGAGATTAACGTTAACGGCAGCGTCATGGTGGGCGAGGAGTGGCGTTACCTGCAAATGCGCGTCTCGCCTCTCTTCGATGGCCAACGACCGTTGGGCCGAGTCATTCTCTGGAGGGATATGACCGAATGGCAGAAGGCCGAGGAGGCGCGACGGCAAGCGCGCGATGAAATGTTCATCTTACTGCACGCCATTTCGGGCGCGGCGACTCGCGCGATGAGCCTGGATGATTTCCTGACCGAATCGCTTTTCCAGATCGCCTACGCCTTTCACAGCCAGATGAGCGCCATCTTCTTGCTGGAAGAGAACGGGGAGGTTGCGCCCGGAAAGTTGCTCTTGAAAGCCTATCACGGGCTTTCGGCTGATCTGGTGCAACGCTTGGCTGTGATTCCCACACTCCCTCCCCTCATTCAAGATGTCATTACAAGCGGCGAGGCGCGCCAGATTCCCGATATTCGTCAAGAGAAGGGCATCTCGGAGGCTACTCGTCAGTTGGGGGCGTATAGTCTGTTGATTCTTCCCTTGCTTATTGACAATAAGGGAGCGGGAATTATCTGCCTGGCGCGTCCAGCGGGACAAATCTACCGTCCCGATGAAATCACTCGCCTGACGGTCGTGGCCGATGAAATTGCCACTTTCATTTACAGCGATCGTCAGCGTCACCTGAACATTGCCCTGGCCGAACGCGAGCGGCTGGTGCGCGATTTGCACGATTCCCTGAGCGCAAAATTGTACGGCGTCTTGACCCTGACGGAGGCGGCGCAAGCCGGCCTGGAGGCCGGCCATGCGGATATGCCGGCACGGGTGCTGGCGCGTATCGGCGAGCAGGCGCGGCAGGCGTTGAAAGAAATGCGCCTATTCCTGCACGAGCTGGAGCCGCTGGATTTGGAGCGCGAAGGCCTGGCGGCTGCCCTGGCCCAACGTCTTTCGGCGGTGGAAGGCCGCGCTGACATCCGCACCCATCTCCTGATCGACGAGAAGGTCTCCCTGCCGGTTCAGACGGAAGTCGCTTTGTACTTTATTGCTCAGGAGGCGCTGAACAACGCCTTGCGTCATGCCAACGCGCGCTCCGTCACCGTGCGCTTGAAGAAGCGGCGCGCCGACCTTGTGTTTGAAATCAGCGATGACGGTCGTGGTTTTGATCAACGGCAAGTGGGAAATGGTGGACGTGGCCTGCGCAACATGCGCGAACGCGCGGAGAAGATCGGCGCCCGAATCGCCATTGCTTCGCAAGTTGGCAAGGGAACAACGGTGCGCGTGACCTTGCCCTGGTCCAAGATTGGGCAGGACGCAGTTTCTGAATCGGTGTTGCAGCCATGAAAAAAATTCGCGTTCTTGTTGTCGAAGATCAGGCTGTGGTTCGCGAGGGAATCGTCGCAATTCTGTCGTTCCAGCCGGATATCGAGGTGGTCGGGCAGGCGGGTGACGGGTTGGAAGCAGTGGAACAGGCTCGGCGCACCCGCCCCGATGTCATCCTGCTGGACCTGGTCATGCCGCGGCAGGATGGGCTGACTGCCATTCCGAAGATAAAGGAGGTGATGCCCGACGCTCGTATTCTGGTGCTGACCAGCTTCGCCGAGGGCGAGCGAGTCTTTCAGGCCATTAAGACCGGCGCGTTAGGCTACTTGTTGAAAGACGCCACGCGTGACCAGCTGTTGCAGGCAATACGCGATGTCGCGCAAGGGCAGGGCTCCTTGCAACCCTCGGTGGCGATGAAAATGATTCAAGAAATTCATCGGCCTGCCGGTGCCTCCTGGACGCCGGACCCGTTAACTCGCCGCGAGGAGGAAACTTTACGCCTCATCGCGCGCGGCCTGACGAATCAGGAAATTGCTGCCAAACTTGGCGTGCATGAACGAACCGTTGCCAAGTATGTCAGCAGTATTCTGGATAAGTTGCATCTTGCGAATCGCACCCAGGCTGCGCTCTATGCTGTGCGCGAAGGGCTTAGTGAGGCGCAGGAGAACGAATGAATCGCTCGGTCGGTGACGGCGGATTGGTCATTTATGACCAGTTTTTGGCCGCAAGTGGTCAATTGTTTACCTTAGAGCCTGCCGCTTTTTCGGGTTTCGTCAAACAAATTCCCTTACTATAATGTAAGGTGGTTGGTTTCTGTCCCTATCTGGCGCATCAGGCTTAGGTATGTTCTTCGGTCAGCATCTTCTCCCTCTGGACGAACAGCGTCGGCTGGCATTGCCAGCGACCTTTCGGCCGTCCTTGGCGCAGGGCGCGTTCGTGTTTCAGGGATTCGAGCGCAATCTGGTAGTTCTGCCGCAAACGACGTTCGAAGGGGTTTGCCGGCAAATCGGCGCGCTGAGCATCACGGATCCAACAGCCCGTTTGCTCCTGCGCCTGACGCTCGGCACCGCCGTCGCGCTGACGGTGGACTCGGACGGCCATATTGTCTTGCCGGACGATCTGTGCCTCTTCGCCGGTTTAGAGAAGGAGGCCGTGCTCGTCGGCCAGGGGAACTATTTTGAAATCTGGGCGCCCGCCTTCTGGCATGCCCAGAAGCTCTGCCTGCAAGATGTGGAAGCCAATGTGGGGCGCTTTGCTGCACTTCATCTTACCGTTGCCTAGTTTGGAAAGGAGGCGATCATGACTGTTGTTGGGATAGACATTTCCAAGTGGAACGGGGACTGGGATGCCGTCAAGGCCAAGGCGGCGGGAGCGGCGTTCGTGTTCATTAAGGCCTCTCAGGCCACGTTTACCGATCCACTCTTCAGAGTGAACTGGCAGAAGGCGAAGGATGCAGGTCTATTGCGCGGCGCTTACCATTACCTGGACTACACCAAGTCGGCCCGCGATCAGGCCGATTACTACGCGACCTTGCTGGACGCCGACCGCGGCGAACTTCCGCCGGTGGTGGATTATGAGCAACGCCGTGCGGATAATAACGTTGGGGCGGCGCGCCTTGCTCTGCGCGATTTCATCGAGCAACTCAAGGCGCGCGGTTATACCCCCATCATTTACACCGCTCCAGTCTTCTGGACCACCTACGGCTCCACGGACGTTTACTGGCAACAATTCCGTCTCTGGATCGCGCATTATACGACGGCCAGCGCTCCGACTGTGCCGGCGCCCTGGCAGACCTGGACTTTCTGGCAATATACCTCAAAGGGGGATGGCCCCACCTATGGCACGGAAAGTTACAATGTTGACATGAACCGTTTCAACGGCACGTTGGAGGAGTTGTATCAGATGGCTGGCATTCCTATCCCCGCCCCCGGCCCCGGCGGCGATCTAGAATCGCGCCTGGTCGTACTCGAGCAGAAATACCTGCAACTGGAACAAAGGATCGTTTCGCTGGAGCGGCGCGTGAGCGCCCTGGAGAAAGGTTCGCCGGTTCCACCGACGCCGCCGCCCATGACGGATCTCTATGCCACCTGCGCCGCAAGCAGTTTGAACGTCCGCAGCGGCCCCGGCACTTCCTATCCGGCCGTAGGGTACCTCGTGTACGGTCAACGTGTGCGCGTGCTGGAGCGCAAGGACGGCTGGGCACGCATCGAGTCCCCGGCTGGATGGTGCAGCGAGAAGTATCTCAAGTACGAATGAGGCTTTGCGTTGCGGAGTAATCGCGCTTGCCCTGGCGAGGAGATGCTATGGCGAAGTTTGAATACCTTACCGCAACCGACTTTGACCGCGCTTGGTTGAACTTTGAGCTGGATTTGCCCTTGCGACCTGGGCCGAACGGCGAACCAAATCCGTTCTACATTGACCGGCCTGGCAATCCCATTGCCGAATTGACCGATGCTCTCCTCGCGCCTTTCTATCGTCCGCCAAAATTCTTCTTCTCTGGTCACCGTGGCTGCGGGAAATCCACCGAACTCTTGCACTTGCTAGCTCATCCCGAACTACAAAAGAAGTTCTGGCCGATCAATTTCAGCATCCGTGAAGAGGCCGACATCATTGACCTGGATTTTCGCGATGTCCTGCTTGCTATCGGTGGGCGCATGTTTCGCGAGTACCGGCGCGCTGGCGGCGAGTTGCCTGATCAGTTGCTCAAGGAACTCAACGGCTGGCGCGGCAAGATCGAACAGGAGGTGCGCACCATTCTGGCTGGTCAGACCAGCGGCTACGAGATCGGCGCTTCTATCGAGGCGTTTTTCCTCAACGCCGGCATGAAAATGAAGCTGGAGCCGGCAACGCGCATCGAGCTCCGTCAGGTCTTTGAAAAAGATATCACCGGCCTCATTGCTGTCATCAACAGCATCGCGGCGGCCATCTACATTCGCGAAAAACGCATCCCCCTGATTCTCATTGACGATATGGATAAGCCCGATCTGGACAAGGCGCGGGCGATTTTCCACGATCGGCGCGAGATTATGATGCAACCCAACTGCGCCATCGTCTACACCGTTTCGAGCGCCTTGTTCTACAGCAAGGAGTTCGACGCCATTCGCGATCAGGCGATCTTCCTGCCTAACATTAACCTGCATCCGCCGCTTGAGCCGGAACGGCATAATCTGGAAGGTTACGAGACCATGCGCCGTTTCGTGCGCGTGCGCATGGATTCGCGCCTCATTGGTGATCAGGCTCTGGAGGACGCGATCACCTATAGCGGCGGCGTGTTCCGCGAAATGGCGCGCATCATGCGCACGGCCATTGGCTGCGCCCGCCGGCGTGGGGCCACGCGGGTCGAGGGCGCCGATGTGGAGTGGGCGACTACGGAAATCCGCAACGAGTACCGGCGTATTCTGGACAAGAACGATTTGCAGTTCCTCAAACGCATTCACGAATACAACCGCCTGGAGTACAACGAACGACTCCGTCCCCTCTTGCAGTTGCTGGCGATTCTCGAATATCGCAATGGCGAAAACTGGTGCGATGTGCACCCTGTCTTGAGAAAATTGCTCAATGAGTAGCTTTCCCCCTGCCCCGGCTGCCTTGCTCGAGTCGTTGGAAGCGCGTGTGGAGATGCTCTTCCACGAACTTGACCTCGCGGTTCGTTGGCAGCGTCCTTCCATCCTGTTCGCGGTTTACCGCTCGGAATATGTGTGCGCCGACGCCGCCCTGCTGCTGGCGCGAAAACTGGAAGCGGAAGGACAACAAATCCTTTGGCTAAGCCTGGAAGAATTATCCCCGACCGCTATGCCTGTCCGATTGTCCTCTCTGCTGGAGCCGGGGCGAACAATCGTCTTTGTACATGGGGCGGCGAAGTACGAGGAAGAAGCAGCCTCGTGGTATCTCGGCCTGGATCGCCAATGCGATGATTGGCTCGACCATGATGTGCGCGTCGTCTTCTGGCTGACCGAGAGCCAGACGGTCAACCTGGCTCGCGGCGCGCCGGATTTCTGGGCGTTGCGTCACCGCGTCGTCGAATTCCTCGATGACCCCACGCCGGCCCAGATTCTGCGTTGCACGCTGGAAACTGCCTGGCAGAACGGTAAAAACGCACCGTCTTCTGCAACCCTGTCCGAGCCGTTGGCGCTGGGAGATTCCCTTCTGACTGATTGCTCCTCGCCGCAAGACGGCAATGCCCCTTTTTTGTTGACGCTTGGCATCCTTCACTGGCGAAAGGGAGACACCTCGCAAGCTGTGCCCCTGCTTGAAGCTGCCCTGCAAGACGCCAGGAATAGACAAGACTCTGCTTTGGAAGCCAATTGCCATCAGGCCCTGGCCCTTCTTCACGCGGCGAGCGGTCACCTGGATGAGGCGATCGAAGCCTGTAAGCAGGCGCTTCGCCTTTTGCCTGAACAGGCATCGCTCTGGAATCATCTCGGCACCCTCTATGCGCAGGTTGGATTCTACATCGACGCGCTGACTGCTTTCCGCTGCGCGTGCGAAAAGAACCCGCACGACGTGCTGGCATGGAACGGCCTCGGGGATATTGCCCTTCGGTGTGGTTTCCTGGAGGAGGCCTTGTCGGCCTACAGCAAGGCGATCGAACTCTCGCCCACGTTGCTGGTCGCCTGGCTTGGCTTGAGCCGAACGCAGGCCCGACTGGGGAGGCTAGACGAGGCGCTGAATGCCTGTCGTCGGGCGCTTGCCCTAGAGGGGAACCGTCCCGAGTCCTGGCTGATTCTTGGCGACTTGCTGGTGCGAAAGCAACGCCGCGCGGAAGCGTTGCAGGCTTACCGTCGCGCCCTCGAACTCGATCCGCAGGACTTTCAGGCCTGGAACGAAGTGGGAGTGCTGTTTTTCCGTCAAGGCAAGTTCAAGCAGGCCGAGGAAGCTTTTCGTCAGGCAATAGCCTTGCAACCGCAATGCGGCTGGTTATATGCCAACCTGGCGCTGGTTTGCTCCCACCTTGGGCGCGATGACGAGGCGATTCCCTTGTACCGGCAGGGCATTGCCCTGCTCAGCGAGGAGGCGGACAAGGCGTTGCTCTTCAGTCGCCTAGGCGATGTTTGCCGGCGCGTGCAGGATGAGCCCACCGCGCGCACCGCCTACCTTCACGCGCGCGAGTACGGGGCAGACCTCGACTGGTTCGGGCATGACTTGCGCGCTACGCCTCATAGCCTGTTGCATCCGGATGAAGATGATATTCCTCTCTCGCTTCCTCAAGAGGCAGTCATCCCCTCTTTATCCTCTCCTTATTTCCCTCAGCCTGCTGAGTCTGATGCACACGTCGAAGTCAGTAATGTTCCTGTTTCAAAGGAGGATTCCATGCGCGAGGCCAACTCGTACGTTGCTGGAACTTTGTTGTCTGCGCCGGAGCCGCTGCTTTTTGCTTGCGGCGCTTTGCTAGCAGGGGAGGACCTTCTCGCGCAAGAACCAGAAATGGCATGCGGCGCTTTTGCCGCGAGGGCGGCAGAGCAAGCAGAGGAAGAGACAGTGGAATCGGCTTGCGGGGCGTTTGCCGCGGAGGCGATGACCAGGATTGAGGAAACCGTGTCGCCGATGACTTGGGGCGTGCCTGCGGAGAGGGTTGATCGGCTAGAAGAAGCGGTTGAAATGGCGTGCGGCGCGGCGTCCCTTATGGAAGCGACAGATTCTTTGCAGAGAGACCCCCTTGAACTGGCTTGTGGTGCGTCTGCCGCTCAGGAGGAGAAGGCGGCTTTTTCCTCTTACGTTCAGGAGGAGAAAATCGGCGCGGCCGAGTGGAACGCGCGCGGGAACGCTCACCTCGCGGCCGGCCGCTACGAGGAAGCAATTGCTGCCTACCTGCATGCCGTTCAATCGAGTCCTGGCTGCTTCTGGCCCTACGTGCAGAACCTAGCCCTGGCGTATCAACGGTGGGCCAACCAAAGCGATAAAACCGCCTCTCCTGCAGAAGTGCCCCAGGCGGTTGAAATATCCTTGTCGGATTCACTGTCGGAGATTCGTTCCTCTCTCTTGGAGGAGCCGGCTGTGCTTCCGGAGGGAGGCCAGGAGATGGAACAACCCTTGCGCTATCGACCTTCGGCTGCCAGCCTGCGCCTGATGGAGGAGGCGCAACAGGAAGACGCGACTGCTCCCAGGCGAGAGGATTCGCCATCTGCGCCATTCCTGGAAGCTGTATGGCCCTCCTCGACCAATGACAGCACCGTGGATAAGGCGCTGGCCGGTGCGCTTGGTAGAGCGCATGATTTTGTCCCTGCGAGCGCGAAGGAATGGAACGCGGTGGGCAATGCCCTGCTGCGGGTAGGCGCCTATGAACGCGCTATCGCGGCTTTCGCACGCGCGATTGCTTTGGCGCCGCAGGATGGTTGGGCATACAGCAATCTGGCGCTGGCCTATTGCTACGAGAAGCGTTACGCCGAGGCCGTTCCTCTGTACCAGAAGAGTCTGGAGTTGTTGCGGAGCAATCGCGAGAAAGCCATTGTGTGGAACCGGTTGGGTGACGCTTATCGCCGCTTGCACGAGCATGAGCATGCCCGCGCCGCCTACCAGCGGGCTGCCGAACTGGATGGCCATTCCAGTTCCTTGTTGCGCCGTGCACGCATGGTTCTGCTGGGTAACCGTCGCAATTGATTCCTGGCGGCAAGGAGAGAGTCATGAGTGACTTTGCGTTGTGGATTGAGATTGGAAAAATCCACATGAAGTTAGGGGCCTATGATGAAGCGATTGCGGTCTATCGTCGCGCCATCGAGCTGGCGCCGCAATGGGGCTGGTCCTATGGCTACCTGGCGATGGCTTATTGTCAGAAAGGGGAGTTTGCGAAGGCCGTCCCGCTTTACCAGAAGGCGATCGAGCTGCTCGATGATGGTGAGGAAAAGGCCGTTCTTTGGAACCGCCTGGGCGATGCCTATCGCCGTCTGAATGACTACGAACGGGCAATGCAAGCGTACCGCCAGGCGGATGAACTGGAAGCGGCTGTGCGCATGGCCGTTTCGTCTCCCGATTCTGCTCCCTCCCCGGATCGCCTGCCTGCCGCGCCGGACCGAAAACCGGAAGTGAACGCTTCCGCTGTCCACGCGGAACCCGCTTTGTCTATGGCGCCTGTCGCGCCTTCGCGCGAGGAATCAAGGCTTCATGTTCCGAAGCCGCCCGCGACAGTCGCTTCGCCGCGAGCATCCGCTCCCGCGCCGCGCCAGGCCGGCGAGGTCGCGCTGGCGGAGGAAGAGTCGCCGCTTCCCGCGCCGGAAGTTCCCTTGCCGGTGGAGTCGCAGCAGACATCGCCGAAAGTCTCTGCAACTGCTTTCCTTGCGGCGGCCGCTCGTGCCGGCGAATCGGTTCCTGTAACAGTGGCAGAGACAGAACGATCCCCCCTTGCGGCGGTTCCTGCAGAGAACAGAGAGCCGACTCGGAACGCCGAGACGTTGGAAAAGAAGGCCAATCTCTACAAACGGATCACCGACATCAACCCCACCAACGATCGCGCCTGGGATACGTTGGGGCTTTCCCTTAAGGCGCTGGGCAAATATGAGGAAGCCGCAGCAGCGTTTAAACAGGCCATTGCCCTGCGCCCCGATCGCGAAGTGTATCATTACCACCTGGGTCTGGTTTATGCCGCCCAGAAGAGGCATCAGGAGGCCGTAGAGGCGTTCCGCAAGGTCGTGGAGTTGAATCCGAACTATGTCCTGGCTCATGGCGCGCTGGCCGGGAGTTACCGGCGATTGGGCAGGTGCCAAGAAGCAGAACAACACATTCAAATCGCCATGCCCCAGATGCAACTGGAAAACGAATACAACCGCGCCTGTTTCGAGGCCATTTGTGGCAATCACGACCAGGCCATTGTTTTGTTGAAGAGCGCGTTGGAGAAGAAACAAACGACTCTAGAATGGATGCGTTGCGATCCGGACCTCGATTCCCTGCGTACCGATCCACGCTTTATAGCGTTAATGCAGCAAACAAAATAAGCGCAGGCGGATGAGATGTCACTCCTCGCGGTTCTCGACATTGTTCTCGGACTGATCCTTGTCTGGCTGACGTTGAGTCTGGGGGTGGTTACGTTACAGGAGTGGGTCGCGGCCTGTTTTCGCTGGCGGGCGCGCATGTTAGAGGTCGCCATCCGGAACATGCTGGGCGATGACGCCCTGGCCGATCAGCTCTACAACCATCCGCTCATCCGCAGTCTCTACACGGGCCGGAACGCCGAGGCGAAGCCATCCTATTTGCCGGCCAGCCACTTTGCCCAGGCGCTTTTCGATCTGGTGATCCACGCCGGAAGCGAGGCCTCCCTGCTCCAGCAGCAGTTATACCTCTTGCGCGAGAAGGCAGCGGCGTTGGGCGGGCGTCGGCGACGCGCCCTGCGGAAGCGGATCAATCTGATTCTGGCCATGGCGCGACGCGCCCTGGTCGCGACCACCGATGAAACCCCCGATGAGACGGCGACGAGCGATCTGCGCGTGGAACTGGATGCCTTGGCGCATGATTTCCCTGCCCTGGCGGAAGCCGTGACCCATTCCTGGAACGCGGTGGCCGTGCAACAGGAGAAAATCGCCTCCGTTCTGGCCGAATGGCAACGGCAGAAAGGGGGATGGTCGCAGGAAACGACGCTCGATCGTCTGCGCTTGGGCCTGGTGGCGTTGGGAGTAACCCATCCACGCCTGAAGCAAACCTTGCAGGCGCTGTTGAGCGGTGTGGAGGAGTATGCCGCGGCAGGCGGAAGTCCGCTAGCGCAGGCGCGACGGAACGTCGAAGGCTGGTTTGAGAACGCCATGGCGCGCCGCAGCGGCTGGTACAAACGGCGCGCCCAGTGGTTGGCGTTCGGCCTGGGACTGTGGCTCGCCGTTTGTCTGAATATGGATACGTTTCAAATTGCCGGTCAACTGTGGCGAGCCGGCGCGTTGCGCAGCTTGCTAGCGCAACAAGCGGTCACTCTGGCTGCCCAGAACGCATTGGCCGCCAACCCCGACTCAACCCTGGCGCAGCTGGTCGCCTTGCAGGAACAATGGAACCGCTTTCATTTGCCGGTAGGCTGGTTGGACATACCACTGGAATCTCCTGCCGGCTCCTGTCATCTCCTTCCTCGTACCGGTCAGGATATCTACGGCCTGGCGGTAGCCGGGCGTTGCTATCCTCTGGTCAATACCCCACTGCCGGAAGATTTGGCCGGCTGGATGTTAAAACTGGGAGGACTCTTGCTGACTGCCCTGGCGGCTGCCCAGGGAGCGCCCTTCTGGTTCGATGTACTCAAGAAAATCGTCAATGTTCGTCTGGCGGGTCGCAATCCATCGGAGAGCGGCGGGGCGGTAGGGTAGGATATCCATAGGCCGCAAGGCGGAATTCATTAGTGTTGGGGGGTTCTTGCGGTGTTTCGATGAAGGCGCCAAGGTCGCTTCGAACGATGGGGTAGAGGTGAACGTTGCCTGAGGCGTCAGTGTGGAGATAAGCGGGGAAGCAAAATGTAATGTTAGGATGGCCTGTGCTCGCGCTGTCAAATCGTCAGCGATGGCCTGATGATTCGAACACTAGCGGCCAGGGGACAAAGTAACGTTCAGAATCTTTGGTTGTGTTTGGGACAAGGCCGTGCAAGTCAACCCAGGCGCCGTCTTTGTCTCCCGCTTAGGTAGGGAGAGATAGGGATTTTACCAAATTGTGAACAGTGACCCAGAAAGCACATTCGCCATTCGTGCTTTATGATAGAATATATGTGCTAAATTTGTTGAGGAGTTGCTATGCGCCCCTTGTGTGCCTCGGAGATAGGCGCATACCTGTTCTGCGCCCGGGCCTGGTGGTACTATCGTCAAGGAGTTGAGTCGCACAATCAGAGTGAACTTGTGGCCGGGTTAACCTTGCATCGTCAGCATGGGCGGCGAATCTTGCTTGCGGATCTCACGCGTGGCCTGGCCTGGGGTCTGTTGCTGGCAGCGTTGATTCTCCTGACTGTTCAATGCGCCCGATGGGCGTTCTAGCACACGGCCCACATGGCGAGCGTAATGTTTCCCGGTTTTTAGCCGTCGAAGATTTCGCGCAAATGTTCGTCTTCATTCTTGCCCTGTTGTTAATGGCGCTAGCGTTGCTCTTGTTTTGGCAAGCGAGTTGCCAACGACGTTGGGCCGGTTTGCCGGCGGGGCGAGTTATCTACGCCGATACACGCGCTTGGCGTTCCCCGGAGAAGCCGCTCTACGATGCCCTCCTTGGTCTGACCGGCAAGCCCGATTATCTAGTGGAGGAAGGGAAGCAAATCATCCCTGTGGAGGTCAAGAGTGGTCGCACGCCGCCTGCCCCTTACGACTCGCATATTTTTCAACTGGCAGCGTACTGCTTGCTGGTGGAAAAAACCTATCGCCGGCGTCCACCCTATGGCGTTCTACACTACCCAACACGCGATTTTGCCGTAGCTTACACTCCAGAACTGGAATCGGCGCTGCTGGACGTGTTGGCCGCTATGCGTCAACAGGAACGCCGCGGCGAGACGCATCGCTCACACGAGGAGCCACAGCGTTGCGCGCGTTGCGGCTTCCGTCACCTCTGTGATGAACGCCTGTAGGGCTGTCCACTCGTAGCGTTTTCTTGTCTCGTAAGCAAGTATAATTATTTCCGAATGACCTCCTTGCCCTTTCGTCCTCGTCGGATTGCAATTGCCGCTCATCCCAAGATGCCGGAGGCAATCGCGGCGACAAGTTTGATGGCGGAGTATCTGAGCGCCCGTGCCTGCCAGACTCTGACAGGCACGATTGATGATTTCGCTTTGCAACAGCGGGTGCAGAACGGCGAATTTGATGTGCTCATCGCCGTTGGCGGTGATGGAACAGTGTTGCGCGCGGGTCATATTTGCGCGCCTGCTGAGGTACCGGTGTTGGGTGTGAACATGGGACGGCTGGGCTTTCTGATTCAGGTTGGGCAAGACTGGCCGCAATGTTTTGACCTGTTGCTCGCTGGCCACACCTGGATGGAAGAGCGGATGATGCTACGCGCGGAGCACGTGCGTTCCGGGAACAGCATGGGCGTCTGGCATGCGTTGAACGAGGTGGTGGTTTGTCGCGGCGTGGCTGTTCGACCGGTGCGGTTGGCCGCCAGCGTGGACGGGCGCTTTCTGGCTGCCTATGTCGCCGATGGTCTGATCGCCTCTACACCGACCGGTTCGACCGCCTACGCCTTGGCTGCCGGTGGACCGATTCTGCCGCCGGAACTGCGCAACATCTTGCTCGTCCCTATCGCGCCCCATCTCTCCGTAGACCGGGCGGTGGTGCTTTCGGAGGGAACGACCGTCAGCATCACCGTCTATAGCGGCGAGGCTGTGATGTCGGTGGATGGACAAACGCCGGTTCCCCTGGCCAAAGGCGACTGCGTGGATGTGCAGGCTTCAGAATATGTTACACGACTGGTGCGCTTTGGCGATCCCAGTTATTTCTACCGCAATCTGACCGCTCACATGAATCAAAACCCCTCTGCGGAAGGTGCGCCGAAATGAGTGAGTTTCCCGTTTCCTACTGCATCAACCACCCCGCGGTCGAGACGATGTTACGCTGTAAAGAATGCGATCGTCCGATTTGCCTGAAGTGCGCTGTCCGTACGCCGACCGGCTATCGCTGCAAAGAGTGCGTCCGCAAGCAGCAGAAGGTCTTCCAGACTGCCCGCTGGTATGATTACCCCATTGCGCTTGTGGTGGCGACGGCGCTTTCGTTCCTGGCCGCGTGGCTCGTGACGCTCGTCGGGACGTTGGCGGGCTTTCTGGCGTGGTTCATATTGTTGGCCGCGGTACCGACCGCCGGCGCGTTGATTGCCGAGGCGGTGCGCGCTTCCGTCCGTAAACATCGCGCCCGCTCGCTCTTCCTGACGGCGGCAGGCGGTGTGGTGCTCGGCGCTTTGCTGGCCGCTCTTTTCAATATATTCACCTTGAACCTGTTTGGCCTGCTTTTCCAGGGTATCTATGTCTTCCTTGCCACTCCCCTGGTCTATGGCCGACTGGCAGGGATTCGCCTGATGAGGTGATGTGCTGCGCGAACTCTGTATCCAGAACTTCGCCATTATTGACCACCTCGAATTGACCTTCGAGCGCGGCTTGGTCGTCTTCACCGGCGAGACAGGCGCCGGCAAGTCAATTATTCTGGACGCGCTCGACCTGCTCCTCGGCGGCCGCGCCGACGCAACCCTCATTCGCGCCGAGGCCGAACTGGCGCGCGTGGAGGGCACCTTTCACCTTGCCGGCCCCGAACGAGACCTCGTGCACGCCATCCTGCGCCGCGAGGATTTGCTCGATGACCCGAACTACCTCACCCTCAGTCGCGAGGTGCGCCGCGAGGGACGCAGTGTGGCGCGCGTCAACGGCGCAACGGTCAACCTGAACTTGCTCAAAGAGTTGGGCGAAGTGCTGGTGGACATTCATGGACAATCGGAGCATCTCTCCTTGCTTAACGTCCGCGCGCACCTGGGTCTGCTCGACCGCTACGCCGACGTGCAGCCCCTGTTGCAAGCATACCGGCAGACGTATCAGCAGTTACAAACGGTGCGGCGCGAACTGAGCGAACTGCGTCAAGCGCAACGCGACGCGGACCGCCGTACGGAAATGCTGACGTTTCAGGCGGAGGAAATCGAGGCCGCCCGTCTGCGCCCTGGCGAGGACGAGGAACTGCGTCACGAACGCGACCGGCTGGCGAACGCCGAGTCGCTGGCGATGCTGACGCAACAGGCCTTGGCCGCGTTGGATGAGGGGATGCCCGATTCCCTTGCCGCGACCGATCTGCTCGGTCAAGCATCTCAAGCCCTGGGCAAACTGGCGCAGATCGACTCGCAACAATCTGCTTTGGTGCAGCAGGCCGCCCTGCTCGAAGAATCGCTGGCCGACCTAGCGCGCAGTTTACGCAATTATCTAGAGACCATCGAATATAACCCCAAGCGGTTGGAGGAAGTTGAAGAGCGACTCGACTTGTTGCATCGTCTGACACGCAAGTACGGTGGTACCATCGAGGCGGTCCTGGAACATGCTGCCGAGGCGCGGCGACAACTGGAGCATATCAGCCACGCGACCGAACGTATCGCGCGCCTGGAGGTGGAGGAGAAAGCGATTCTGGCGCGTCTGAGTGAGCAAGCCCAGGCACTCTCACAGCGACGCCGCGAGGCCGCCGAGAGACTCGGTCGGGCCATTGAGACCGAATTGGACGACCTGCGCATGGCTGCTGCCCGTTTCGTGGTGGACTTCCAGATTCGCCCCGACCCGAACGGCCTACCGCTTCCCGACGGCGCCTATGTCGCCTTCGATGAAAATGGGCTGGATAGGGTGGAATTCTTGATTGCTCCTAACCCCGGCGAAGGTTTGAAGCCTCTGGCGAAGATCGCTTCCGGCGGCGAAACCTCGCGCCTGATGCTCGGTCTCAAGAATGTGCTGGCTCGCGCCGATGAGGTGCCCACTCTGGTTTTCGATGAGATTGACCAGGGCATCGGCGGGCGCGTTGGCGCCACGGTGGGGGAAAAACTCTGGTTGCTTGGTCGGCAACATCAGGTGTTGGTCGTTACCCATTTGCCGCAACTGGCCGCTTTTGGCGACCAGCACTTTCAAGTGCAAAAGCAGGTGGAGGATGGGCGCACGTTGACACGCGTTACGCCGCTGGGCGATGAGGCGCGCACACTGGAACTCGCGCAGATGCTTGGTGAGGTGAGCGAGGGCACCTTGCGCTCTGCGCACGATCTCTTACAAAGCGCTCATGCCTTCAAAGCGACCCACCGGTAGATTTCTGTGCGCTGGATTTATCTTTCCCCTCATTTTGACGATGCGGTTCTCTCCTGCGGCGGGCTGATGTGGGAGCAACGCCGGCGCGGCGAATATGTCGCGATCTGGACGATCTTTGCGGCATCGCCGAAGGGGTCGCTTTCGTTGTTTGCCAAGACCACCCATGAAATGTGGGGGTTCGCGCCCGATGATGACGTCCTGCGTGCCCGTCGCCTCGAGGATAACCACGCGGCGCGGCGGCTGGGCGTCCGCGTGCGCCGTTTCTCCTTTCTGGATTGCATTTATCGCCTTGCATCGGATGGCGAGCCTCTCTATCCACAAAGCGTCTTCGTCTCCCCCCATCCCTTGGACGAGGCTCTGCCGCGGCAGATTGCGAAGCGCCTCGCGCATTTTCTCTTGCCGCAGGATGTGCTCGTTTGTCCGCTGGCGCTAGGCGATCACGTGGATCATGTGATCACGCGACGGGCAGTCGCATTGTTGTCGCGCCCGTGCTGGTACTACGCTGACCTTCCCTATGTGGTCAATGAACCTCGGTTGTTGTCCGCGGCGGTCGGAGGCCTGGAAAGCGAGTGTTTCCCTATCTCGGAGCAGGGCTTACGCGCTTGGCGGCGAGGGGTAATGGCCTACACTTCCCAATTGGATTCGTTGTTGAAAATCGAGGGCACGCTTCTGCAGGCGTTGCGTTCCTATTGGGTTAAGGAAAGGGGGATTCGCTTGTGGCGCGAGGCGGCGTATAATAGGGGTTGATGGCTGTGAGGACAACGGCTATTCCTTTTGAGGCGCTCCAGTTACGTCCACTCAACATCTGGCGGGATTTGCCGGCTGTGGCTGATTTGGTGGAGCAGTGCTTTGGGGCTGCCATGGATGCGGAGGGGCGTGAGCATATCCGGCAGATGCGCGATGCGGCGCGTGACCAGGGCTTCTTGCGCTGGGCTAGCCGCGCTGTTGAAACGGCGTCCCTGCCGCTTTCGGGGTACGTCTGGGAGGAGGATGGCGAGATCGTCGGAAATGTCAGCGTCATTCCCTATCGCTATCGTGGGCAACGTGTGTACCTGCTGGCGAATATCGCTGTTCAGGAAAATTATCGTCGCCGGGGTATCGGCCGCGCCCTGACGCTGGCCGGCGTGCATTTGGCTCGTCAACGCGCGGCCGATGCCATCTGGTTGCAAGTTCGCGCGGATAATGAGGGAGCAATCGCTTTGTATGAGTCGCTTGGCTTTCGCGAACAGGCTCGCCGCACGTCCTGGCAGGCCGCGCCAGACCGCCAGGCCTGCGCGGATGGGTTGGGAGTGACCATTCTGCCTCGTACAGGGCGTCTCTGGCGCGAACAGGAGATCTGGCTACGACAGTTGTATCCGGAGCGCCTAGCCTGGTATCAGCCCTTTCCCTGGTTGTGTTTGCGCCCCGGCTTCTGGCCTAGTCTGTATCGCTTCTTGCTCGATTCTGAGGTGCGACAATGGGCGGGTTATCTTAAGGATCGCTTCGCCGCGGCCCTGGCCTGGCAAGAGGGATATGGCGGAAGCGACCGCCTGTGGGCAGCTATTCCCCCGCAAGGAGGCGAGCGCGCGCTGACTGCTCTGCTCCTGCACGCCCGGCGCTCCCTTGCTTGGCGGAAATCCTTAACGTTGGACTTTCCGGCGGATGTTGCTGTCGCTGCCATTCAGGCGGCTGGTTTTCGTGCCCAACGGACTCTGTTGTGGATGCGATTGGAAGAAACTTCCAGGTAAGATATTCGTAGGTCATAAGGAGGTATTCCATGAGATTTTTGATTCGTTGGGGCATCAATGCCGTAGCGCTTTGGGCGGCTGTGGCTATCTTGCCGACTGTGGATTACCGCGGCGAATGGATGGGGCTGCTGTTTCTGGCGCTCCTCTTTGGGATTGTCAACGCCCTCTTCCGCCCACTCCTGAAGTTTCTGACCTGCCCGTTGATTCTGGCGACGCTTGGTCTGTTTACCCTGGTCATCAACACCGCACTCCTGCTCTTCGCCAATTGGCTTGGTGGGGTGTTCGGTTATTCGCTGGTCATTGCAGAGCCTGTTTTCTGGAACGCTCTGTTGGCCTCGCTGATCATCAGCGCGGTCAGCATTCTCCTGAGCCTGATTCTGAAGGACGAACTGGCAGGGCGAAGGCCGCGATGGCGTTAGCGATAGCGGCGACAGGGACAGTGGAGGCCCTTACAGGTATCCGCTTCCTTGCGTAGGCCTGTTTTGTCCAGCTGTTGTCGCGACGTGACCGTGCATGCCGTTGCGGGCGGAACCTATACGGATCCGGGGTATCGCCTGCTTGACCATTCTATCACCCGCGCAGGGCATCCGAACCGGGGCGTCCTGAGGCGGGTCTGATGGTGGCGAGCTTTGCTCTGCGCTGGGAACACCTGGCGTAGTGTATCGCGGCGAGCAGCGTACCTGCCGAGGTGGTCTCCCAGACGGGCGGGGGAATTACTTCGCCGTTGTTGGCGGTTTGCCGGGCGCGGGAATGTTGTCTTTTCCCCATCCTTGCCGGCAAGCAACGATGGTTTTGGTTGTACAAGAAGCGTTTTAACGCCCAATGGCTATGCTTTATGTACAAACGTCATCCCTGCTCAACAGCTTACTTGCTGAAACACCGCGGCAATCACTTTTATGCATAAGGCGCGGTGGGGTTTTCGCGGATTTAAAGACCTACGCTACAGTGGGAAAACCTCTGATGGCGGTTTCCGTTGCGCGTGGAACGGGTGGTCTTGAGAAACCGAATTATAAAAAAGGGGAGGGGGGTATTGACTTTTTTCTTATCCATGCTATAATGTTTTTTGTAAACGCTTCCAAATCAAAGTGAGGCATTTAAGGCGAACTGTGGCTTTGTCGGGCAATTTTTGACGTATAAATCGGGTAATTTTGATGGTTTTGTTGCCTGTCAGTGTGTAAGACAGGCTTTAAAAAGAGAAATCGTGTAAACGCTTACAAGAGAGATGACGCCTTCCAGCCGTAAAGTGACCATTGTGGATGTGGCAGCCGAAGCGGGAGTTTCCTTCGGCACGGTCTCGCGAGTCATTAACAACGATGTCCACGTCCGGCCCGAGACGCGAGCACGAGTCCTAAAAGCCATGGAGCGATTGGGCTTCGTAGCCAATCGTCAGGCGCGCAGTTTGGCCGGGGGAAGAACCAGTACGATTGGTCTATTGGTGCCCGATGTGGGCACTGGTTATATTGGGGAAATCATTCGCGGCATTGATGCGGAATTGACCCTGCAAGGGTTTGACTTGATTATTTACACCACACACCGGACGGCCAGCAAGGAAGCCAGTTACGTGGCGAACCTCGCGACCGGTATGGTGGATGGTTTGTTGCTGGTGTTGCCGCGCAACCCGGCGGATTATGTAGGTACGCTGACCCAGCGCGGCTTTCCTTTCGTTTTGATTGACCATCAGGGTACAGGGCAGGACTGTCCGGCGGTAGGAGCGACCAACTGGCAGGGAGCCTACGATGCCACGGAGTATCTCATTAAACTCGGACACCGGCGCATTGGATTCATCACGGGTTGGATGGATCTGGGGTGCGCGCAGGATCGTCTGGCGGGGTATCGTGCAGCGTTACGCACCAATCATATCCCCGAAGCGCTCGAGCTCATCTATGAAGGTACTTTTTCTCAGCCGGATGGCTATGCTGGCGCCTCCACCTTTTTAGACTTGCCCGATCCTCCGACGGCAATTTTCGCTTCCAATGACGTCATGGCTATGGGGGCCATGGATGCCATTCGCAATCGCGGTTTACGTGTACCTGAGGATATTTCCGTACTTGGTTTTGACGATATCCCACAGGCAGCGCTGGTACGACCTGCCCTCACTACGGTGCAGCAACCGTTGGAGAAGATGGGACGCGTGGCAGCCCAGATGTTGCTGGATCTGTTACAGAATCCTGAGAGGAAAATCGAACGCATTGAACTGCCAACGCGGCTGATCGTTCGAGAATCCTGTCAGTCGCCGCGAGGAAACACCGATGCTATGGATGTGCCTCGAATTTCGTTGTAGGAAAGGAGGTGGCTCTATCGCGAGAACGATCCCCTTTCGATTGCCGGTCTATTCCCAAACCATACACGTTCCTTGTTAAGAGTGAGTTCCGAAAGGAAGGAGAAACACTATGCAACACAAATTCTTTCGTCTGACGGCTCTGGTGCTGTTGGCTGGCCTAGTTCTGGCGGCTTGCGCGCCCGCGACGCCGACCCCGGCGCCGCAACAGACTCCCACAGAAGAGGAGGCGCCCGCCGCGGAACCGGCTACACAACCACCTGCGGAGAAGGTGGTGGTGACTTGGTGGCACATTTCGACCGCTGAAGATCACAAGGCTCTCTGGCAGCAATTCGCCGACGAGTACATGGCGGCGCATCCAAACGTCGAAATCCAGATTACTGTGCTAGAGAACGAGGCCTTCAAGTCCAAGATGACCACCGTGATGCAATCTGGCGATCCGCCGGATATTTTCCAGAGCTGGGGCGGCGGCGTGATGATTGAATACGCCAAAGCCGGTTTGTTGCAGGATATTACCCCTTATCTCGATGCCGATGGCGGCGCTTGGCGCTCTACCTTCTCGCCTGGCGCACTGGGTGTGTATGCCTATCAGGGCCGCAACTACGGCGTACCGTGGGACATGGGCATGGTGGGCTTCTGGTACAACAAGGCTCTCTTCGCGCAGGCTGGCATCGAGGCTCCTCCAACCACGTGGAGCGAATTCCTTAATGTAGTAAAGAAGCTGAAGGCGGCTGGTATTACCCCCATCGCGCTGGGTGCAGGCGATAAATGGCCCGCTATGTTCTACTGGGCCTATCTTGCCACCCGCATCGGTGGTCAGGAAGCCTTTAATAAAGCCTACTCGCGCCAAGGTTCTTTCGCCGATCAGCCGTTCATTGAAGCCGGCAAGAAGATTCAGGAATTGCTGGCTCTCGAGCCCTTCCAGGACGGTTTCCTCGGCGCGACCTATGGTGATCAGGCCACTCTCATGGGCAATGGCAAAGCGGCCATGGAGCTCATGGGTCAATGGGCCCCAGCGGTGCAGAAGGACAATAGCCCCGACAAGCAGGGTATTGGCGACAATCTTGGCTGGTTCCCCTTCCCAATGGTGGAGGGCGGCGCGGGCGACCCGAATGACGCTTTTGGCGGCGGAAATGGCTTCGCCATCGGCAAGAATGCCGAACCGGAAGCCATTGACTTCGTCAAGTACCTGACCAGCGTAGACTGCCAGGTTCGCTTGGCGCAAATCAACGTCGCCCTGCCGGTTGTGAAAGGCGGCGAAGCGGGCGTTAGCGATCCTTTGTTGCTGGCCGTCCAGCAAGGCGCAGCCAAGGCGAAGTACTTCCAGCTGTACTACGACCAAGCCTTGCCTCCAGCGGTCGGTTCGGTGGTCAACGACAGCGTTCAGGCTCTCTTCGCCGGTGTCATGACACCCGAACAGGTTGCACGGGCCGTTGAAGAATCGGCTGCTCAGGAACTCAAGTAATCCGCTTCTGAGACCGTTTGCGCGGGGATCGGGAACCGGGTAAGCCCGGTCCCCGCCTCTTTCTTTAGCAGGAGGCCCTCATGGAAAAATCTCTCGCAGAAAAAAACACAGCCTTTGCTCTGTCTTCGCGTCGCACATCAACGGTTCTAACCGTTGTGTTATTCCTACTACCTGCCTTCATCCTCTTCACGGCCTTCGTCGTGTATCCCATGCTCCAGTCCTTTTATTACAGCCTTTTTAACTGGAAAGGGTTTGGTCCGGCCGTGGATTTCGTTGGCCTGGGCAATTATCAGCGTATTCTGACGGACCAGGCCTTTATGAAAGCTCTCCGGAATGCTCTCGTTATTGTTGTGCTCTCGCTGACCTTGCAGTTACCGTTGTCGCTGGCCATGGCTCTGATGGTCGGGAGGGACTTGCCTGGTCGGCGTTTCTTTCGCACCATTTTCTTCATGCCCTATGTCTTTTCCGAGGTCATCACGGCCATCATGTGGATGGGCCTCTTTAACCCCGATCCCGATCGAGGATTGTTTAATGCGTTCCTTGTCCTTTTGGGGCTGAAACCGCAGGCCTGGTTGGGTGATCCCCAGCAGGTCCTCGGATGTATTTTTGTCGTTCTTACCTGGAAGTACTTTGGTTTTCACATGCTGCTCTACATGGCCGGTTTGCAAAATATTCCTCACGAAATCGAGGAAGCCGCTGTCATTGATGGCGCCAATGGAAGGCAACTGATCGCTTATATTATTTTGCCTCTACTTTGGGGTACCATTCGCACATCCATTTACCTTTCCGTTTTGGGGGCGCTCCAGCAATTTGGCGTGATTTGGGTCATGACGCGCGGCGGCCCGGTAAACGCGAGCGATGTTATGGCTACCTATATGTATCGCTATAGCTTCATTCGCTTCTGGTTGGGATACGGTTCCGCTGTGGCATTTGTCATGTTGTTAATTTCCCTTGTCTTCTCGATCTCGTATCTACGACTCGTACGCCAACAGGATTACCTTGGCGGCGGATATTGATTGCTAAGGAGCGATGTCATGATGTCCTTGCGCCTTACCTATCAAAGCAAGAGTGCTGTACGCAGAGCAATCTCCAAGATTCTGCAATATCTGATCCTGTCTGTGATGGTCGTGCTCATTCTCGTCCCCATCGTGATCCTCATTTTCGGCAGCTTGAAGACGCGCGGCGAGATGTATTCCCGTCCCTACATTCCCCCTATCCCGCCGTATTGGGACAATTATACGAAGATCCTTGGCTCACGTTCATTCTGGACCATGCTTCTTAACAGTCTGGTGGTTACCAGTATAGTGACCATCGTGGTGCTTTCCATCTGCGGCTTGGCGGCCTTCGTGTTCGCGCGCCTTAATTTCCGTGGCCGAGATGTGCTTTTCAATTTCCTGACCCTGGGTTTGATGTTTCCCATCACCATCGCTATTTTGCCGGTTTACCTGGTCATCCGCCAGATTGGTCTGACAAACTCGTTAGTAGGAATTATCATCGTTCAAATTGCGTTCCAGGTTTCTGGAAACGTCATGATTTTGCGCAACTTCTTTGCTTCTATCCCCTTCGAGTTGCAGGATGCGGCATACATTGATGGTTGCACCCCTTTTGCCTTCTTTCGGTTGATCCTCCTTCCCTTGGCTCGGCCGGCCCTTTCGGCGGTTGCCGCGTTGACGATGGTGGTTAGCTGGAATGACCTGCTTGTGCCTCTCGTATTGATTGATAGGGAGGATTTGTGGACCTTGCCTTTAGGCACGATGCAATTTCAGGGTCAATATGGCACCGACCTGGCTTTGGTAGCGGCCTTCGTGTCGCTTTCCGCCGTGCCGGCTGTTCTTTTCTACTTGGTTGCCGAACGGCAGATTGTGGCTGGCCTAACGGCAGGCGCGCTCAAGGGATAACTCGAAAGACGCTATGTCTGCCACGTTTCGTAATCCTATCCTACCAGGGTGCCATCCTGATCCATCGATCTGCCGGGCAGGGGATGATTACTTTTTGATTACCTCGACGTTCGAGTATTTCCCTGGCCTGCCTATCTTCCATAGTCGCGATCTGGTTCACTGGCGGCAAATCGGTCACGTGCTAAACAGGCCATCCCAGTTGCCCTTGCATGGAATCCGTTGTTCTGGTGGACTGTATGCTCCTACGATTCGATATTGGCAAGGCGTTTTTTATGTGATTTGCACGCTAGTGGATGGCAAGACCAGGTCTGGAAACTTCCTTGTGACCGCCGCGGACCCGGCCGGCCCGTGGTCGGAGCCCGTTTGGTTGGAGAATGCGCCGGGCTTTGACCCTTCTCTCTTCTTTGACGAGGATGGCCGAGTCTGGTACACAGGGAGCCGTCTGGTTTCGCCGGGAAACTATGAGGGTCATACAGAAATCTGGCTGCAAGAATTGGATCTATCCGCAATGCGCCTGGTAGGGGAGCCGCGGGTTATCTGGGATGGGGCCCTTAAGGGGGCCATCTGGTCGGAAGCGCCCCACATTTATAAAGTGCGAGGGCGCTATTACTTGTTGACGGCAGAAGGCGGAACTGCCCATCATCATGCTGTGTCTGTCGCGCGTAGCGATTGCATTGCCGGCCCCTATCAGGGCAATCCGGGGAATCCTATCCTTACCCATCGCCACTTAGGCCTGGATTATCCCATTGTAGGCACCGGTCATGCCGATCTGGTAGAAACCCCAACAGGCGAATGGTGGATGGTGCTGCTGGCCATGCGCCCTTATGGTGGATATTTCTATAACCTTGGGCGCGAGACGTTTTTGGTGCCTCTGCGGTGGGAGGATGGATGGCCGATCGCCAGTCCGGGCAGCGGTCGTGTCGACTTTTCGTATCCGGCGCCAAATCTGCCAGAGCATCGTTGGCCTGCTCAGCCAGCCTGCGATCACTTTGAGTCCCCTACGCTTGCCCTGCAGTGGAATTTCTTGCGAACTCCGGAGGGAGAATTCTGGAGTTTACAGGAAAGGCCGGGTTACCTTCGTTTGCGGTTGCGTCCACAGCGACTCTCGGAACTGGCCAATCCCAGTTTTATTGGACGGAGGCAGCAGCACATCCATTTTTTGGCGCAGACCGCCCTCGAGTTTTCGCCCCAAGGTGAAGAGGAGTGCGCCGGCCTGGCCTTGATTCAGAACAACGATTTTCACTTCTGTTTCGTTGTGACACGTCGCGAGACACCGCTAGTTCGCCTTATCCGCCGAGCAGCGGGCGTGGAAGAAGTGCTGGCAGAGCGTGCGATCGCGCCCGGCCGAGTCTATCTTCGAGTCGAGGCACACGAGCAGGATTACAGCTTTCTTGTGGCGAACAGCCTGGATAACTGGCTGACGGTTGGAGACCGTGTAGATGGTCGTATCCTCAGTACGCCTGTTGCAGGCGGCTTTGTAGGTGCCTATATTGCCATGTACGCCAGCAGCAATGGCCGGCCGAGCGCCAACTACGCAGACTTTGATTGGTTCGAATACCTAGGTTTGGATGCGTGACGTATCTTATAGACACTTGTCACTTTGTTGCGAGGAGGAAGCAATGAAAAATCAGATCAAGAGAACGACAGGCGCCGATCCCATTAGCCGCAGGAAATTCATGGCGCGTGCTTTGAGATTGCTCCTTTTCTTTGCCCTGTTTCTCTCTGCGTGCGCAAAAACTGTGCCGCTTCCCCAACCTTCTGCGACTGCGGCCTTGCCTTCACCTTCTCCTTCCCCATCTCCCTCTCCGACGCGAGTCCCAGCCTTTGAAAGCGGCGTGTATCGCAATCTGTTTCAAGAATATCTGGGCAAGACGGACGCTGAGGTGCAGGCCAAATTGGAGGCTGCCTGGCAACAGTTGTTCTACGGCGATGATACCACCCAGCGCGTCTATTACCCAGTTGGCGAGGACATGGCCTACATCCAGGATATTGGCAATGGCGACGTGCGCACCGAGGGGATGTCCTACGGCATGATGATCGCTGTGCAATTGGATAAGAAAGAAGAGTTCGACCGTCTTTGGAAATGGGCAAAGACGTATATGTATCAGTCGGAGGGTCCCTACAAGGGATATTTTGCCTGGCATTGCACCCCGGATGGGAAGAAGTTGGCTGCCAATCCGGCTTCGGATGGCGAAGAGTGGTTTGTGATGGCCTTGTTGTTCGCGGCCGGACGGTGGGGGAATGGCGAGGGGATTTTCAATTACCGGGAGCAAGCGCAGCAGATTCTCGACACGATGCTCCATAAGAACGAGGAGAGCGATGGAATCGTGACGAACATGTTCGATCCGCAAACGAAACAAGTAGTTTTTGTTCCTAGCGGACGCAACGCCATGTTTACTGATCCCTCCTATCATTTGCCGGCCTATTATGAACTCTGGGCGCGCTGGGCCGCGCGCGACAACGCATTCTGGGCAGAAGCTGCCCAGGTCAGCCGTGCATTCTTCCGCAAGGCGGCACATCCGCAGACAGGTTTAATGCCTGATTATGCTAACTTTGATGGGACGCCTGTCAAGGACCCGGAACATGAGGATTTCCGCTTTGACGCCTGGCGGACGCTTGCCAATGTAGCGGTAGATTACGCCTGGTTCGCGGCGGACCCCTGGCAGGTAGAGCAATCCAACCGCGTACTGGCTTTCCTGATCTCGCAGGGTGTGGACACGTTTCCCAATCAATATACGCTGGACGGTCAACCGTTGTCCGCCGATCACTCTACTGGTCTGGTCGCGATGGCGGCTGTGGCCGCGCTCGCCGCTGACCCGGAACTAGGCCGCCCCTTCGTCCAGGCGCTTTGGGATTCGCGCATCCCCTCGGGTAAGTGGCGGTATTACGACGGCATGTTGTATTTGCTCGCCTTGTTGCACGTCAGCGGCAATTTCAGGATTTATACGCCGTTGCCATGAACTAGCCGCCCTCCGCACGGTTGTTGGCTCAGTGCATAGGGCGCTCTGTTCGCTGATGTTGCCGATGACCTTCGTGGCAAGCGAGGTGCGAAGGTCATGATTTAGGAAAACCATTGGGAACAAATCTATCCACCGGCATCCAAATGGTGAACGTGGCTCCGGCATGGCAGTAGGTTTTGAAGGCGATTGTGCTGATTCTGGCCGTCTTGATAGATGTTTACTTCAAAAAGAATCGCCGGCGCACCTAGCAATGGCTGCCTGAAATCAGGAAACAGCGATGATGGATGAACTCGACCTCGCCATTCGGAAACACCGAACCGCAACGGTGACCGTCGCTCTGCACGACAACGGTGCTCCACTCAGCCATCAGGATATCGTCGTGGAGCAGAAACGACATGCGTTCCTCTTTGGGGCGAATTGGGGAGAGAGCACTCTGGCGCTGGTCAACGGCGAGTTGGATGGCAGGGCGAAGGAATTGGCGGAATTGCGCAACGAACATTTCTTGCGCCTCTTCAATCAAGTCACCTTGCCGTTCTACTGGGCGCGCTTCGAACCCGAACGCGGCAAACCGCGGACAGAACGACTGCGCCGTCTTGCCCAATGGTATGTGGCCCGTGGTTGCATGGTCAAAGGACATCCGCTATGCTGGCATACCCTGGCGCCCGAATGGCTATTGTCGCTCGACAACCGCGAGATTCTGGGAGCCCAATTAGAACGCATTCAACGCGAAGTAAGCGGGTTTGCTGGCCTGATTGATTGCTGGGATGTTGTCAATGAAGCGGTTATCATGCCCATATACGATCGCTACGATAACGGCCTGACGCGCGTGTGTAAAGACCTGGGGCGAATCGAACTGATTCGCCTCACCTTCGGCGCCGCGCGCGCGGCTAACCCGCATGCGACCCTTGTGTTGAACGATTTCGACGTTTCGCCGGCCTACGATATCCTCATCGAAGGTTGTCTGGCAGCAGGTATCCAGATAGACGTGATTGGCATTCAGTCCCACATGCATCAAGGATATTGGGGCGTGGAACGCACGCAACGCATTCTGGAACGCTTCGAGCGTTTCAACGTGCCCATTCATTTCACGGAAACTACGCTCGTCTCAGGGCGTTTGATGCCGCCGGAAATCGTGGACCTGAACGATTATCAGGTCGAGGAATGGCCAAGCACGCCGGAAGGCGAGGAACGTCAGGCGCACGAAGCCGTCTTGCATTACAAGACCCTGTTTGCCCATCCGGCGGTCGCGGCAATTACCTGGTGGGATTTCTCGGATGGCGGCTGGTTGAACGCACCGGCCGGCCTGTTACGTCGTGACCAATCACCGAAACCTGCTTATAATGAGCTCTTCAAGTTGATCAAAGAGGAGTGGTGGCTCGCGCCTACCCGGATGACCACCGATGCCGCTGGTCAATGTACCCTGACCGGCTTTCTCGGCGATTATGAACTGACGATTGCGAATCATCGCCTTCCCTTCTCTCTGAATAAACCAGGCCGGTCCTCAATTTCTCTCAACGTTTCTGCATAATCATTTCCGAAGAGGAGGTTCCCATGTCTGACTACACTCCAAAACCCGAACACAAGTTTACCTTTGGTCTATGGACGGTCGGCAGCGTTGGCCGCGACCCGTTCGGGCAACCCGTGCGTGAGCCGAAATCGCCGTCGGAACTCGTTTACCTCCTGGCGGAAGTCGGCGCCTATGGCGTCAACTTCCACGATAACGACCTGATCCCCGCTGACGCCACTCCGGCGGAAGCGGAAGCGATCAAACGTGAGTTCCGCAAAGCACTCGAAGCCACCGGCCTGAAAGTCCCGATGGCGACCACGAACCTGTTCAGCGACCCCATCTTCAAAGATGGCGCGTTTACCAGCAACGATCCCAAAGTGCGCGCCTATGCGTTGCAGAAGACGATGCGCGCCATAGACCTGGGCGTCGAATTCGGCGCGCAAGTGTACGTCTTTTGGGGCGGGCGCGAAGGCACCGAATCCGACGCGACCAAAGACCCCGTGACGGCCATCCGCCGCACGCGCGAGGCGCTCAACTTCCTTTGCGAGTACGTGCTGGACAAGAAATACGACCTCAAGTTTGCTCTCGAAGCCAAGCCCAACGAACCGCGCGGCGACATCTATAACGCCACAACCGGTCATATGCTGGCCTTCATTGAGACGCTCGACCATCCCGAAATGGTGGGAGTCAATCCCGAAGTAGCCCACGAACATATGGCTGGCCTGAACTTCCTACATGGTGTGGCTCAGGCCTGGGAAGCTGGTAAACTCTTCCACATTGATCTGAACGACCAATACCCTGGCCGTTACGATCAAGACTTTCGCTTCGGCTCGCGCGATCCCAAGGCGGCTTTCTTCCTGGTCAAATTCCTCGAGGATGTGGGCTATACCGGCTCGCGCCACTTCGACGCCCATGCCTACCGCACCGAAGACGATGAAGGCGTTAAGGATTTCGCGCGCGGCTGCATGCGCACCTATCTTATCCTCAAGGAGAAAGCCGCTCGCTGGAACGCTGACCCCGAGATTCGGGCTCTTCTGGCAGAAATCAATGCCGATGATGGCAGCATGGCTCCCTATTTTGGCAAATACACGCCGCAGAAGGCTGCAACGCTCAAAGAACATCCCTTCGACCGCCAGGCAATTGCCCGACGCGGCTTGCTCTACGAGCGGCTGGATCAACTGACCGTGGAAATTCTCCTCGGTATCCGCTAGGCTAACCCTGTTCGATGAGTCCGATCCCGTCCCCCTTCCTTGCAAACCCAGGTCGGCGCTTTGCGCAATGATGACCGGCGGCGAGAGGCGTATATGTCCTTGACCATTTGGCAACGTGTAGAGAACCTACTTGCTCGTATGACGCTGGAGGAGAAACTGGCCCAGCTGACCTCCTGCTGGATGCACGAGTTACAAGTGGAAGGCGTCCTGGATGATGAAAAGGTGAGTCATCGCCTGCGCTATGGCATTGGGCAAATTACCCGCCCCGGCGGTGATTCCACGCTTTCGCCACAGGAGATTGTCAGGGCTACCAATCGGTTGCAACGCTTCCTTGTGGAACAAACACGCTTAGGGATACCGGCTATTTTCCATGAGGAGACTTGTGCTGGGGCTATGGTGCGCGGCGCAACAATGTATCCTCAACCGATCGGGCTGGCCAGTACCTTCCAGCCGAATCTGGTGGAGGCGATGGCGCGCGCTATTCGCCGACAGATGCTCGCGATCGGCGCCCGCCAGGGATTGGCCCCCGTGCTTGATCTGGCGCGCGATCCCCGTTGGGGGCGGGTGGAGGAGACGTTCGGCGAGGACCCCACGCTAGCGGCCCAATTCGGTATCGCCTATGTACGCGGCCTGCAGGGCGAATCCTTGCGGGAGGGCGTCATGGCGACCGGCAAGCATTTCGTCGGTCATAGTGCCTCGCAAGGTGGATTGAACTGCGCCCCCGTGTTCCTAGGACCGCATGAATTGTATGAGGCCTACTTGGCGCCGTTTCAGGCAGCCGTTCAGGAGGCCAACCTGGCTTCCATCATGAACGCTTACCCGGAACTGGATGGCGACCTGGTAGCCGCCTCGCGCCGCCTGTTGACCGGCCTGCTGCGTGGCGTTCTTGGTTTCGAGGGCATGGTAGTGTCCGATTATGAGGCTATCCCCATGATCCATACTTACCATCGCGTCGCGCCGGATCTGCCTCGCGCCGCTGCCCTGGCGATTCGGGCCGGCATTGATGTCGAACTGCCCTCCACATCCTGTTATGGCGACCCTCTTCGTCAGGCGTTAGAGGCCGGCGAGGTGGATATGGAAACCCTAGATCGCGCCGTGCGTCGCCATCTGCAAAAGAAATTCGAGCTTGGCCTCTTCGATCAACCGTATGTGGACGAAGGGCGCGTTGTCGAAATCTTTTCCGACCCCGAGAATCGCCTCCTCGCGCGCCAAATTGCCCGTCAGAGCCTGGTGCTGCTGAAGAACGACGGCTTGTTGCCTCTCCCTCGTTCTTTGCAAGCGTTGGCGGTCGTTGGCCCGAACGCCCATTCTGGTCGCAACTTGTTGGGGGATTACTCCTATCCTGTCCAACGGGAATTGCAGGTGTCTCTGGCAGGGGGAATGCCTAAAGATGATCTGGCGAATGTTGCGATAACTACCGTTCTGGATGGAATACGTACTTTGCTTGCTCCTACTAGCCGCTTGCTCTACGCGCCGGGTTGTGATAACTCGACGCGCGATACCGCTGGATTTGCCGAGGCCGTGAGCCTGGCGGAACAGGCCGATGCCGTTGTACTTGTGGTGGGCGATCGTTCGGGCCTACTTCCGCATTGCACGACCGGCGAGACGCGCGACAGTGCCTTGCTCCGTCTGCCCGGTGTACAACATGAACTGGCGCAGGCAATCCTGGCAACCGGCAAACCGGTGGCTGTGGTCCTGATTACCGGCCGCCCCTATGCTATCCCAGAGCTGGCCGAACGCGCCAATGCCATCTTGCAGGCCTGGATTCCCGGCGAAGAAGGCGGCATGGCGATTGCCGAAGCGCTTTTCGGCGAAATCAATCCCGGCGGCAAATTGCCGATCACCTTCCCTCGCTCGGTCGGGCAGGTGCCTATCTTTTACAACCACAAGCCTTCGGCTTCGCGCTCGAACTGGTATGGCGATTATATAGACGAATCGATCGAGCCGTTGTATCCCTTCGGACATGGCCTGAGCTACACTACGTTCACCTATGAGAACCTGACCGTTATGCCTGCGCAGGCCACGCAGAACGAGACGGTAGACATTTCACTGGAAGTGTGTAACAGCGGGGATCGTCGCGGCGACGAGGTGGTGCAGTTGTATGTCTGCGATGAATATGCAAGCCTGCCACGACCGGTTAAGGAGTTAAAAGGCTTTGTCCGCCTCAACCTTGCACCCGGCGAGCGGAAACGCGTAACTTTCCATCTGCCGGTCAACCAGCTGGCTTTTTATGATGCAGATCTTCGTCTGGTGCTCGAACCGGGGCGAATCCTGATCATGGTTGGCAGCTCCTCGAAGGATATTCGCCTGCGCGGTGAGTTTGAAATCGTGGGCGCGGAAGTGGCGTTCGTAGGGCGGCGGGTATTTACCTGTCCGGTGAGCGTACAGGCATTGTGAGGCCGGCATGGAAACAGTCGAGTTTCTTGGTCAGACCTGTTTGGCGCTCGAGAACGACGCGTTGCGTCTGTTGGTTACACGTTCGGTGGGGCCGCGTGTTCTGGCTCTTATACCGCGCGGCGGCGAGAATCTCTTTGCCGAGTTGGCCGATCTGGCTCTCTCGCGTCCTGGCCGGCAGGATTTTTACTTTTACGGTGGACATCGGCTCTGGCACGCGCCGGAAGAGCCAAACCGCACGTATTTACCTGACGATCAGCCGGTCGAGGTTGAGGAATTGCCGGATGGCTTGCGCCTTTCCCAACTGGAATCGGCGAACGGCATTCGCAAAACGATAGAAGTTTGCCTGCCGAAGGTAGGTCCACGCGTTTACGTAACCCATCTTCTCGCCAACGTAGGCCCTTGGCCTATCTCCTGTGCTCCCTGGGCGATTACGCAACTTAAGGTCGGTGGCGTGGCCATCCTGCCCCAATCGCAGGCGCCGATGGGCGTTTTGCCCAACCGCGCGCTGGCTATCTGGCCCTATACTGATCTGACTAGCCCCTATGTCCGCTGGGGCAACCGCTATATTTTGGTGGAGGCGCGTATGACCTCGCCCTTTAAGATCGGTTTCCCCAATCCGCGCGGCTGGTTGGCGTATTGGTGGAACGGAATGCTCTTCGTCAAGCGCGCGACGTATGAAGAGGGGGCATCTTACTACGACTTCGGTAGTTCCAGCGAATGTTACTGTAACAGCCGTTTCCTGGAGTTGGAGACGCTGGCTCCAGCGCGGCGCATAGAGTGTGGTCAATCGGTCACTCATCAAGAAATATGGGAAGTGTACCGCGGCGCGGCGCGTCCGCACGACGAAACGGATGTGGACGAACTGGTGCGCATATTCCATTTGGAGGAATGAGCATGGAATATTTTCTTGGTCTGGACGTCTCGACGACGGGGAGCAAAGCCCTGTTAATGGACGAACGAGGAGTGGTGAAAGCGACTGCTTCTACCTCTCACACGTTGCAGACGCCGCGCCCGCTTTGGTCCGAGCAAGACCCGCGCGAATGGTGGCAAGCGGTCGCTGCTAGTATTCGCCGCGTCCTGATGGAAAGTGGAATCCACCGCGAGCAAGTAGCAGCCGTTGGTCTGACCGGGCAGATGCATGGCCTAGTCTTGTTGGATGAAGCCGGGGACGTCTTGCGGCCAGCCATCTTATGGAATGACCAGCGTACACAAGCGCAATGCGACGAAATCCACCGTCGTGTCGGTCGCGAACGTTTTATTCAGATTACCGGCAACGTTGCCCTGACCGGCTTTACCGCGCCCAAAATTCTTTGGGTGCAGCAGAACGAACCGGAAGTCTATGTCCGGGCGCGGCACGTCTTGTTGCCGAAGGATTACGTCCGCTATTGCCTGACCGGTGTCCATGCGATGGATAAGGCCGATGGCGCCGGCACGGTGCTTTTTGACTTGAAGCGGCGCGACTGGTCGCCGGAGATTCTAGCCGCGCTGGGCATCCCGGAATCCTGGATGCCACCCACGTATGAAGGCCCGGAGTTTACCGGCCGGGTGAGCGAGGAGGCGGCCGCGCTGACCGGTCTGAAGGCCGGCACACCGGTCGCGGCGGGCGGCGGCGATCAAGCGGCACAGGCGGTCGGCGTAGGGGCGGTCGAACCGGGTGTCGTGGCGCTCACGGTGGGAACTTCGGGGGTAGTCTTTGCCACCACTCCTAGCGCCCTTGTCGAACCTCAAGGTCGTCTCCATGCGTTCTGTCATGCAGCGCCGGGGATGTGGCATTTCATGGGCGTCATGCTCTCCGCGGCCGGCAGCCTGCAATGGTATCGCGACACCATGGCGCCGGGAATGGGCTTCGACGAGTTGACCAGGGAGGCCGAGGCGGTGCCGGCGGGCAGCGAAGGACTGCAATTCTTGCCCTATCTGACCGGCGAGCGCACCCCCCATCCCGACCCGCTGGCGCGCGGCGCGTGGATTGGCCTGACGATTCGCCATGGACGCGGCCACCTGACGCGCGCCCTGCTGGAAGGCGTGGCCTTTGGCCTCAAAGATAGTTTCACCCTCATTCGGGAGGCCGGCCTGGGCGGAATCCGTCAGGTGCGCGCCTCCGGCGGCGGGACGAAGAGCGCCCTCTGGCGGCAGATTCTGGCCTCGGTGCTGGAGGCCGAACTGGTGACGGTCAACACGACGGAAGGCGCGGCGTACGGCGCGGCCCTGTTGGCCGCTGTCGGCGCCGGCGTCTGGCCGGATGTCCCGGCCGCATGCGCGGCGGCAGTGCAGATTACCGGTCGCATCATTCCTGACCCTGCCCAGGTAGAGGCGTATCGCCGCGCTTATCCCACGTACCGCCAACTCTACCCGGCGCTGCGCACCGTCTTCACGGCAATGGCCTAGTTCGCCCCGCAAGGATTCTGCTCGCTTTGCTGACGGCTACCTGCGCGCTGTTCTCTGTTGGTCCGCACACGGTCTCTGTAACCATGGCATAAAGCCGCTCTCCCCCTTCCGAGTCGCCTGCTTGCAGCGCACCGTTCGCGCCGCCCTAGGCGAATGTGGTGCGCGTTGGCGCGCTGTGGCGAATTTCCAACAAACGATCGTGGCCGGCCAGGTCTTGATGCAGGGTGATTACGGCGTCGGCGAAGATGTTGCTTGCCAACGAGCAAGCAGCCGGTCCCTGGGAGGCTTCGATTTCGCAGAGCACGGTTCCACCTTTTGCCAAACAGCGCGGCGCTTGTTCCAACAGGCGATGGATGACGGTCAGGCCGTCGGAGCCGCCATCCAGAGCGAGCGTTGGCTCTTTACCGTACACGGCCAGTTGACGCAGCGACTCGCCGGGAATGTAGGGCAGGTTGGCCAGGATCAAGTCGAACGGTGCTTGAAAGGCGGTGAGGAGATCGCTACAGACAGGCCAAAAGCGAGCGCTCACGCTGTGCCGCGCCGCGTTGCGCTGCGCGACGCGTAGGGCAGTGAACGAGAGGTCGGCGGCGTACACACGCGTGCGAGGCGCGTGTGCGGCTATGGCGATGCCGATGCAACCACTGCCGGTGCCGATGTCGGCTACGCGATAGGACTCCGGATGCGCGTGCAGCCAATGCAATGCCCGCTCGACCAGCAACTCGGTCTCGGGCCGGGGGATGAGTACATCCGGCGTGACCTCGAAGGTCAGGCCGAAGAACTCCCATGCCCCCAGGATGTAAGGGAGCGGTTCACCGTCCTCCAGGCGCCGCACAGCGGTTTCGAGTGCGGCGGCCTGTTCGGCCTCCAATCTGACCTCGGGATGCGCCAGCAGCCAGGCGCGCGGACGTTGTAAGACGTGTCCAAGAAGCATGTGCGCGTCCAGCATAGGTGTTTCGCTTTTCCCCTTTAATCGCGCCGGGAGCGACTCCAGGAATGCCCCCAGGGAACGATCATGCCCGCTCGGTATCCTCGTCATGGTCGTCGCCCGCTGCCAATCGTTCCGCCTGATCGTGCACGATGAGCGCTTCGATAAACGCGTCAATCTCGCCTTCCATCACAGCCGGCAGGTTATAGACAGACAAATTGGCGCGGTGGTCGGTGACGCGGTTTTGCGGATAATTGTAGGTGCGAATTTTCTCGGCGCGTTCCCCTGTGCCGACCTGAATGCGCCGTTCCCGGTCAATTTGCGCGCGCCGTTTTTCCTCCTCGATGGCGTACAGCCGAGCGCGCAGGATAGCGAGCGCGCGCAGCTTGTTCTGTAACTGAGAGCGTTCGTCCTGACAAGCGACCACCATGCCGGTCGGTTTGTGTGTAATACGGACGGCGGTGGCGTTCTTCTGCACGTTCTGCCCGCCGGCGCCAGAAGAGCGGAACACCTCGATTTCAAGATCGGTTTCGGGGATGTCCACCTCTACCTCGTCCACTTCGGCTAGGACGGCAACCGTGGCTGTGGAGGTGTGGATGCGCCCGGAGGCCTCGGTGACCGGCACGCGCTGGACGCGATGCGCGCCCGATTCATACTTGAGCCTGGAATACGCACCGCGCCCGCAAATGGTAAAGATGATTTCCTTATACCCCCCAATGCCGATTTCGTTCGCCGAGAGGATCTCTGCCTTCCAGCCCTGTCGTTCGGCGTAGCGCGTGTACATGCGGAACAGGTCGGCGGCGAAGAGTGCCGCCTCCTCTCCTCCGGCCCCGGCGCGGATTTCCATAATGACGTTCTTTTCATCGCGCGGATCCTTTGGCAAGAGCATTCTCTTGAGTTCCGCTTCGAGGGCTGGTATTTGCGCTTCCAGCTCGACGATTTCCTGCTCGGCCAGGGCGCGCAACTCGTCATCGGTCTCGCTTTCCAGCAGGTTGCGCGCGTCCTCCAGCCGTTTGTGCGCTTGGCGATAGGCGCGAATCTTCTCGACCAGCGGTTCGAGTTCGGCGCGCTCTTTGTTCAGTTCGGCAGCGCGCTGGTAGTCGTCGCCGGCTTCCACCAGCAAGCGATTCAGCTCCTCGTAGTGGTTCTCGATTCGGGCAAGTTTCTCCAACATACGTCTCCTCGATTGCAGACCAACCGTGAACCGCGCGCGGGCAGCAACGCCGGACGCGCGGGTGGATTATACCTCAGCCGTAAGCCCAACTTCGCGTTTGGCGGGAACGAGAATTGGCGATACAATAAAACTAAATGGACGAGATGATCCTTATCCGCCGTGCGCAGAAAGGCGATCTGGAGGCATTCAACCAGTTGGTGTTAGCCTACCAGACTCTGCTCTTTAACACCGCGTTGCGCATTCTGGGCGAGGAGATGGCGGCGGCCGACGCCACGCAGGAGGCCTTTCTTTCGGCCTTCCGCTCGCTTTCCTCCTTTCGGGGAGGTTCGTTTCGCGCCTGGCTATTGCGCACGGTGACCAATGCCTGTTACGATGAATTGCGTCGTCGGCGGAGGCGTCCATCTACGCCGCTAGAGCCGCTCAACGAAGACGACGAGGAGGTGGAGACGCCGCGCTGGTTGATGGATTTGGCGACCTCTCCCGAAGAGCGATTGGAACAGGCCGAACTGGAACACGCTATTGAACATTGTTTGGAAAAGCTTCCCCTGGAGTTTCGCATTGTGGTTGTATTGACGGATGTTCAGGGATTGGATTACGCCGAGGCCGCTCGCGTGGTCGGTGTGCCGCTGGGCACCATCAAATCGCGGCTGGCGCGGGCGCGAGCGCGTCTGCAACGCTGTCTGCAGGTCTTCGCGGAACTTTTGCCTTCTGCCTTCCGTCTGCAGGAGGAGGATAGCGTATGAAGACCTCCTCCTGGCGCGATCTGGAACTGCTCTCGGCCTACTTGGATGGGCAACTTCCGCCGCATCAACAGGCGCGGTTGGAGGCGCGTCTGGAACAGGACGCCGCCTTGCGTCAGACACTGGCTGACCTGCGGCAGACGCGCGCCTTGCTGCGACGTATGCCGTCTCGACGCGTGCCCCGTGCGTTCACGCTCACGGCAAACATGGCCGGGGTGCGTCCTCCTTTGCCGCGTCTGGTGCCCGCGCTGCGCTGGGCGGCGGCGACTGTGCTGATCCTGTTCTTTTGCTCCTTCGCAGTTCCTTTGCCCCTTTCTTCTTTGCTGATGGCCGGCGCGCCCAAGGTTCCGGAAGCGGCCCCGCTGCTAGAGGCGGCTACGGAGGCGCTACAGGAGGAAGTAGGCGTCATGACAGCGCCGACGGCGGAAACTCTCGCTGCACCTACCTCCATTGCCGAGATGCCAGAACAAGATCAATCGTTACGAGCGTTTTCACCCTCCGCCGAGACGGGCGGCGAAACACCGCCCGCTGTGCTCGAAACCGAGGCGGAGGAAAAGCGAAGCGCGCCGGGAAAATCCGTTGTTCGGCCGAGTCCCTTCCAGCTTGTGCTTCTCGCGTTGGCGGTTGTGATGATGGGAATCTCGCTGCTCCTCGGCTGGTTGCGCGTGCATGCCTTTCGTCGCAGGTTTGTTGCAGAGAAGCCGCCGCCCCGGTAAGAGCAGCTACAGGACAAAATCTGTTCTCTTTACTGGAAGGGCAAACCGCTCCTCACACGGTTCGACGGATCAGAGATCGCATATGAAGGCAGAGAGTCGTTCTGGTATTCCCGCGCGCTTGCCGCTCGATCAGGTTCTCCAGGGGGATTGCGTGGCGCTCATGAACACACTGCCTAAGAAATCGGTGGATTTGATTTTCGCCGACCCTCCCTATAACCTACAATTGCAAGGCGAACTTTGGCGGCCGAACATGACAAAAGTGGATGCCGTGAATGCACACTGGGATCGATTCCGGGATTTGGCTGCCTATGATGAGTTCAGCCGCGCCTGGCTTTCGGCTTGCCGGCGGGTGTTAAAGGATAGTGGGACAATCTGGGTCATCGGCACCTACCACAATATCTATCGCCTCGGCGCGATCATGCAAGATTTGGGTTATTGGTTCTTGAACGATATCATCTGGGTAAAGACTAATCCCATGCCGAACTTTCGTGGTGTGCGTTTTACGAACGCGCACGAAACCTTGATCTGGGCAAGCAAGTTCAAAGGAGCAAAATACACCTTCAACCATCACGCCATGAAGGCCTTAAACGACGATCGCCAGATGCGCAGTGACTGGGTGTTGCCGATTTGTTCAGGCGCGGAACGCCTGCGAATCAATGGTCGGAAGGCTCACCCTACGCAGAAACCGGAGGCGCTGTTGTATCGCATTATCTTGGCCTCCAGCAACCCTGGGGATGTTGTGCTGGATCCTTTCTTGGGCAGCGGCACGACGGCCGTTGTGGCGAAGAGACTCCACCGGCGCTGGATTGGGATCGAATTGGAGCCGGAGTACATCGCGATTGCTCGAAGCAGAATCGAGGAGGTATCTCCTGAACCTCTACCGGAGCACCTGCTGGATGTGGGCAAAGCAGCTCGACAAACACCGCGCGTCACGTTCGGTAATCTTCTGGAGAGCGGGCTGGTAGCGCCCGGTCAGCGGTTGTTCTTTCAGGGGGACCGTTCCCGTGTCGCGCGCGTTCGCTCGGATGGTCAGGTATGGCTTGAAGACGGTTTCGTTGGATCTATTCACGAGGCCGGCAGGCATCTCCTGAACGGTGCTCCCTGCAACGGCTGGCAGCATTGGTACCTGGAGCAGGACAACGGCGAGTTGGTCCCAGTTGATACACGGCGGGAAATGTATCGCCTGAAGCATCTGTCCGAAAACGGAAAGGGATAAAGAAAGTGTCGCTTCGTGAGATGATTTTGCAGGTTCAATTCCTCTGAGGAGGCTGTGCATGGTTAAGATTGTCGCGGACACAACGGCGGGTCTACCGGCGGAGACGCTGACGGCGCTGGGTATTGCTCTTATGCCTCAAATCGTTATCTTTGGGGAACAAACCTATCGTGATGACACAGAGCTGGATACCGCAACGTTTCTGCAGAAACTGAAGGCTGCGCCTGCGTTGCCCAAAACTGCCGCGCCGCCGCCGGCGCTATACCATCCTGTTTTCGAGCAAGCGCAGCGGGAAGGAGAAGAAGTCGTCGTCGTAGCGCCTTCCGCCCAGCTCAGCGGCACGGTGCGTGCGGCGGAGGTCGCCGCACGGGATTTTCCTGCCCTGGAGGTTCGGGTAGTGGATACGCAGACGATTGCCGGCAACCTGGCGACGCTGGTTTTGCTGGCGCGTCAGTGGGCCGGCGAGGGGTGCAACGCTGAAGAGATTGCCGCTCGCTTGCGGGAGTGGGCACCGCGCGGACGCACCTATTTTCTGGTCGACACGCTGGAATACTTGCAGAAGGGCGGGCGTATTGGCGGCGCAAAGGCGCTTCTGGGGGAACTCTTACAGGTCAAACCGATTCTGTGTCTGCGGGAGGGTCGGGTGGAGCCTTTCGAGCAACAGCATACCAAGAAGCGCGCGCTGCTGCGCTTGGCGGAAATCGTCCAGGAGGAATGTCCTCCTAGCGTCGGGGCGCATCTCTGTGTGATGCAGGCCGACGCGGAGGAGGAGGCTCGGGCGCTGGCCGCCGACCTAAAGGATTTGCTTCGCTTACCCGGTGTGCCCGTCTATGAGTTGCCGCCGGCCATCGTGGTCCATGCCGGACCGGGGGTAATGGCCGTGGGCTTTTTCGTGGGGTAGTCTTGTCATGAAAGCGGCAATGCTCCCTTTGGTTGCCCCGGCGTCCATTAGTCGGGCGCTCTGAAGCAATAACGAAGAGCAGGAGAAAGAATACCGGCGACTCGTACAAAGGGTAATACGCCTCGTCCTTAGCAGGGAAAAATTCAAAGAACGCGCCCCTTTTTTCTCCTGCAAACGCCGACAGAACGGTGCATGATCGCGCCAGTCCTCCCCGGCAAGGTTGCTCGAGAGCTAGCATAGAGTTTTCTGTCCTCTCTCACCGGCATTCCACCTCGCCCAGTGCGCCATTCTGTTTCTCCCCCATCTTGCAGGTGGACAAACTGCGATTGTTCCAAATTTGGTGGAGGTGGGGAAGTAAGCGCCTCCTCCCCCGTGTTAATCGGCATAGTTGGCCGTTTTGGTGGACGATGCCTTGCGAATCGGCCCGGAAACGACTTCCTTCTCCCAAAATGGGCAAAAGAGGAAGGGAGTTCACCGAGTTTCGAACGAGCATCTTACCATCCCTCTTGACATTCCTTCCACTTCCACGTACCATAGAAACAGAACATTTTTTCTATACTCCTCTTTCTCTCCTTCGGGATTCTTATGGAATGTAGCCGCACCCAAACCGTAGACATCAGTCGCGAGATGCAGCAATCCTATCTCGATTACGCCATGAGCGTCATCGTTGCCCGCGCCCTGCCCGACGCCCGCGACGGCCTCAAACCCGTCCAGCGCCGTATCCTCTACGCCATGTACGACATGGGCCTGCGCGCCGACAGCCACTACCGCAAGTCGGCCCGCATCGTCGGCGAGGTGCTCGGCAAGTACCATCCGCACGGCGACCAGGCCGTTTATGAAGCCATGGCGCGCATGGCGCAGGACTTCACGATGCGCCTGCTGCTGATTGACGGACAGGGCAACTTCGGCTCGGTGGATGGCGACCCGCCCGCCGCCATGCGCTACACCGAAGCCCGCCTCGCCCCGCCCGCCCTCGACCTGCTCGCGGACATCGGCAAGAACACCGTGGACTTCGCCGACAACTTCGACGGCACGCTCACCGAGCCGACCGTCCTGCCCGCCGCCCTGCCCAACCTTCTGGTCAACGGCTCCTCCGGCATCGCCGTCGGCATGGCCACCAACATCCCGCCGCACAACCTCGGCGAGGTGGTAGACGCCTGCGTCTATATGCTCGAAAAGTGGGACAAACTGGATGACATCAGCATCTCTGACCTGATGGAGTTCGTCGAAGGCCCCGACTTCCCCACTGGCGGCGTCATCATCGAACAGAAGGGCGAGGAGGGCATCGAGGCCGCCTACGGCAAGGGCCGCGGCCGCGTCACCGTGCAGGCCAAGGCGCACATCGAAGAGATGGAGCGCGGCAAAAGCCGCATCATCGTCACCGAACTGCCCTACCAGGTCAACAAGTCCAGCCTCATCGAGCGGATCGCCGAACTCGTCCGCGACGGCGCGCTGGAGGGCATCACCGACCTGCGCGACGAATCCGACCGCCAGGGACTGCGCATTGTCATCGAACTGACCAAGAACGTCGAACCCGAAAAGGTGCTGGCCGATCTCTACAGGCGCACTCCCCTGCAGCAGACCTTCGGCATCACCCTGCTGGCGCTCGTGGACGGCGAACCGCGCCTGCTGACCCTCAAGCAGGCCCTGCGCGTCTACCTCGAACACCGCCTGACGGTCATCCGCCGCCGCGCCGAATTCGACCTGGAGAAGGCGCGCGCCCGCGCCCACATCCTCGAAGGGCTGATGGTCGCTCTCCGTCACCTCGACGAAATCATCGCCCTCATCAAGGCCGCCCCGGACGTGGAAACCGCCCGTGCCCGCCTGATGAAACGTTACAAACTGACCGAACTCCAGGCCAACGCCATCCTCGACATGCAACTGCGCCGCCTGGCCGCCCTGGAGCGCAAGAAAATCGAGACCGAGTACAAAGAGACGCTCGCCCTCATCGAGGAACTCGAAGCCCTGCTCAAATCGCCCAGGAAGATGCGGCAGGTCGCCGCCGAAGAACTCCTGAAAGTCAAGGCCGCCTACGCCGACCGCCGCCGGACGCAAATCGTCAGTCTGCGCGGGCGCAAGGCGAAGAAAGCGCCGCTCACCGCCGCCGAACTCCTCCCGGAGCAGACCGTCTGGGTGGGGATGACCGCCGATGGGATTCTCGCCCGCACCCGCGACGAGAAGCCGACGCGCCTTTCTGGCTCCGACGCGCCCCGCCTCCTCATCCGCGCCGGCGCCGCCGACACGCTCTACCTCGTCAGCGAGAAGGGCCTGGCCGCGGCGGTAGCCGTCCATACTCTGCCGGAGGCCGAAAAACTCTCCGAGGGCGTCCCCTTCCACAAGGCGTCACCTCTGTATGCCGACACCCCGCCCGTGGCCGCCTTCGCCCTGCCCGCCAAACGCTCCGGCTTGCCCGAGAAGACCTTCGTCCTGACGGTCACGCGCGGCGGGATGGTCAAGAAGAGCGCCATCGGCGAGTTGCCGGGGCCTTCCGCCCAAACGTTCAGACTCGTCAACGTGAATGAGGGCGACTCACTTGGCTGGGTAGGACTCACCGACGGGGAGAAAGAAATCCTGCTCGTCACCGCCCTCGGCATGGGCATCCGTTTTCGCGAGGAAGAGGTTCGCCCGATGGGGCTGATTGCCGCGGGCGTGAGCGGCATCAAACTGGGCCTTGGGGATGAGGTCGTGGGCGTGGAAATTCTGCCTGCCGCCGGCGACCTGTTCGTTATCGCCTCCGATGGCAAAGCCAAGCGCATCGCCCAGAGCGACTTCCCCGTCCAGGGACGCTATGGCAAGGGTGTCATCGTTTGGGAATTGCCCAAGGGCGTCAGGCTGGCCGGCTTAGCCCTCGACAAGCCGAACGCGATCGTCGCCCTGCACCTGCTCAAGGCCGCGCCTAAGATGACCCGCCTGGACGCTGCCCCGCTGCGCAAGCGCGCCGCCGTGCGCGGCGGAGCTGTGGTGGAGGTCAGGCCCGGCGATGCCGTGCTGTGCCTAACCGAGGGTTGGAGCATAGATCGCTTCATAACGTCCGATGGGCGAATAGGCGAACAGGCACAACCCGTCGCCGCAAAAAAGAAAGCGAGCAATCGACAATCAGCGAACAAGAGAACGGGCAGGGAAAAGACCGCGACGTAAATCCTACCATCCCCCGCGGCGTTCCGGCGGAGAAGCGTATACGCGAGTGCCTCCTTCTAAATCGGCGCTATTCCTCTACCGGCGCGACAGAGAAAATCGCCACCTCGTGTAGGGCAGTATCTTTCCCAGTACAATGCTCGCGAGAATCTTGGCTTCTCGGCTTTGTATTGCTTACTCGGCAAGGACAGGCCGAAACTACTTCAGCTAACCGACCCAGCCCCAGATGGCAAATTGCGCGGAGAAGAAAAGAAGGCCAAACAAAGAAGCGCACAGAATCAGGCGGTGAACCCATCGCCGTTCCCCCCACTGGGCCATCAATAGGAATGCCGGGAAGATTTCAATGCAATAGCGCATCATACTCACCAGAGGCTGCGGAAACCCCATGCGGCTGAGAAAAAAGAACATAAGCGAGCCGGCGTATATCCCATAAAGGCGTGGCAGTGTTCTCCACACGAGTAACGTAAAAACGAGAAAGGTCAGGGTAAAGATGAGTTCCAAACTGTTTGCGAGAACAAATTCACCGCCGGCGATGCATCGCATCGTCTCGAGAAGGTTTAAACCAACGAAAGCAAGATGCCCGCCGCGCCGACTCTGAGCGATCAGGATAGCCGTTGGCGGCTGACCAAGAATAAACCACTGGTAGGCATACCAGGAGATTAGGATCGCGCCCATGGAAAGTAGAGATAACCAGACACGACGATCGCCTTCGCGCTGGCCTCGCCAAACTGTATAGGCGAGGGGAAGGCACAACAGGCCACCGGAGATACGCGCTAGGGCCGTCAAGCCGGCCATCAAACCAGCGACCGGCCATCGTCTTCGACGGATATAGTACAGGCACAGAATAGCGCCTAACAGGAAGAGTGACTCGTTATATGCTGCCGTTAGAAAGACTGCCGTAGGGAAAAAAGCCAGATAGACAACTGCCCGCATGGCGGCCGCCTCATCACCCAGCTCAAAGCAGGCAAGACGATACAGCGCCAACAGGCAGCCCAAAAACGCTATGTTAGAGATAAACAAGCCGGCAACAAGCGTATTCCCTCCGAAGAGGGGCGCCGTCCAACGCATCAGGTAAGGGAAAAGAGGAGTGGTAAAGTAAGCGGTATCGAAAGCAGAGTAACCGCGTTCCGCAATGGCCTGGTAATGGAGCGTATCCCATCGTTGCCAGGGTTCCAACCAGGGATTCTTTTCGGGCGAAACCCCCTGGTAATGCGCCGAAGTGATGGTAGCGGGGAGGCCAGGAAACAGGGAACGGACAAGCCGCATCCAGCTCGCCAACCCGGCCGTCACGACTAAGAAAATCAAGAGGATAGGGAGCAACCTCCCCCGGCGGATTCTTGTCGCGGCAATCACCGCGAAGTCAGGGCCTCCTAATTGCCGGTTGTGCCCAAAAGTCCTCTTCTCCACCGCCCGACTAATCCAAAACCGGACGCAACACCGGCTCCGGTCTCTCACGCGGGTTCTTGAAGAAATCTGTCGGCAAGGGCAAGGGTTCTAGCCTCGCGCCCGAGCCGATCGCGCCATACTCAACATAGTACAATTGTGTTTTGCTGTTTGCTCCCAAGTTGATATCCTGGTAGGCGAAGATCACCGCGCTGCCATCCGGACTCCAGCGTGCATCGCGATAGCAACAACGCGTCCCGACCGGGTCGAGCAAGGTAGCTGTCTTGCTATCCAGGTTATAGGTATAGAGAAAGCCAAAGCCTCCGTTGCGGATGTCGCTATGAAGCAGGATGAGAAAGTCGCCATCCCAGTCGAAGGAAGGAATCACGGGTCTTTCCTTGAAGCCGCTCATCGTAAAGCGTTCTTGTGGAAATGTGTCTAGAGCGGCTTTTTTCGTGCTATCGCACGCGCGGATATCCAGAACGCGAATGGCATCCTCACGGCGGTTACTTTTTCCAGCAGTTTCGACTAGCAAAGCAATTCTGTGGCCGTCGCTCGACCAACGCGCCCCCTTGACGCCCAGATCGGTGTAGGTATAACAACCTTTCATGTCCTGTAGATGGATGCGGGTGCGGGCTGCCGCCAACCGCTCGCGATCGAATGGCGCCACATACAGTTCGCGGTTCAGGCTGATGGCAACCTGTTTGCCGTCGGGAGAGACTTCGAAAGCCTCGAAGAACTCAGCTGCAATGAAGCAAGCCAGCGTGCGATTCTCGCCTTTTGCCAAGATTAACTCATGAACGCATTTGCCACTGATATAGAGAAGGCTCTCGCCTTCCGGCAACCATTGCAGGTTATGTTTGATCGCTCCATCCGAGGTCCACTGCCTCAGGTCTTTTCCCTCCACGGTCATTGTCCAGAGTTCGTTATTGGCGAGAAAGGCGATCAAATCTGCCCCGCCCTTGACCGGCAAACGCGCCGGTGGCGGCGACGTTGAGGAGGGGGAGGGAGACGCGGTTTCCGTAGGGGGTCGAGGCGTAGCCGTCTCTGTTGGGGCAAGGGTGATGGTTGCCGTTGGGGCAAGCGTGGGAGAGGTGGTAGCAGCAACGATGGGGAGAAAAGAGGGGAAGGACGCAGGCAGGTAATCCCACAGCAAGTAGCCGCTTCCTCCCAGCAACCCACAAACGAGCAGCAATCCCACGAGAACGCCTATCCATGCCCTACGCCGCTTGCGCGGCGGCGCAGCGGCGGGCAAAGGGGGAGTAACGAGTTTGCCTTGCGCCGGCGCCGGCGAAGTCCGTTCCAAGGCGCGCACCGTTTTCTCTGTGACACGCGTCGCGCCGGCCACCATCGTGACCTCTGGGCGAAGCGACCGTTCCAGCGCGTTCACCATTTCGGCCACCGTCGCATAGCGTTCTTCTTTGCGCTTCGCCATGGCTTTCTCGATGATCGCCTCGATGGCCGGCGGCAGATCCGGTCGCACGTCGAGGATATGAGGCGGCGGTTGGGTGATATGTTTGACCACCACGCTCATCGGCGTATCGCCCTCGTACGGTTGGCGCCCCGTCAACATCTCGAACAGAATTACGCCCAGCGCGTAGATGTCGGCGCGGCCATCCAATTCCTCGCCCTGCGCTTGCTCCGGGCACAGGTAGGCTGGCGTGCCGACGATTGCGCTGCCGGTCACGTTCGTCTGTGTACCTACTAGTTTGGCAATGCCAAAATCGGAGATATAGGGCATGTTGTGCTGGTCGAAGAGAATGTTCCCCGGCTTGAGGTCGCGGTGGATGACGCCGCGCCGGTGGGCTTCGTCTAACGCCGGTCCAATGTGCGCCAGAATGCGCGTCGCCTCCTCAACCGTCAACGGCCCCTGCCGGATGCGTTCCGCCAGCGAGCCGCCGGTCATGTAGCGCATCACAAAGTATGGCTGACCATCCTCCTCGCCGTAATCGTAAACCGGCGCGATGGCCGGGTGTTCGAGCATGGCAATCATTTTCGCTTCGCGCTCGAAGCGGATGCGGAACTGGGGGTCGTGGAGCATCGCGCGTGGCAGGACCTTCACTGCCACATCGCGCTCGAAGACCGGGTCGTAGGCGCGATACACCGTCGCCATCCCGCCCCGACCGATTTCCTCCTGGATTTCATAACGCCCGATTTTCTCCGGCATAATGACCCTTTAGAACAGAAAATACCCCAGCGCAACCGCTGCTAGCGTGACTGTGATGTTATCTACCTCGCGCAGTGGCAGGCCACCATCGTCCCGGCTAGCGCGATGAGCGTGAGCGGCCACAGGTAAGCAGAGAACGGTGCGGGGAAGACTCCGGCCCACACGAACATACCCAGGATAAACACAGCCAGTCTCCACCCTCCCAGCAACATTCCTGGCGAGCCGGCCAGCGATTTCCCTTGTTCCAGGGCAGGCGCGACGAGGGAAGCCTTTGCCCCAGAATCTTGGCCAACCCATCGCCGCCGCACATCAACATCAGTGCGGTCATACCCATCGGCGAATCTTTCCAGTACACGATTGTCATGATCACGAACACGATGCCGTAGAAGAGAGGGCCGCGCAAGATTTCCCGCCGATCGCCGTTGCGTGACATAGCTTTGACCGAGGCCTCATCGTTCACGATCCCCAAACCGATCAGCGCAAATTGCACTGTGAACAAGAGTGGCACCAAAGCCGCCAGGTACCGCCCGTACGACGGTTCAGACGGGAACAGCAACCAGCATAGTACAAACATCGGGCCAGTACCGATGTGAATGATTTTGCGGCTCAAGCGGCTCTCCACCCAACCGCGCTGGGCAACCCAATCCATTGTCCGCAGCCAGAGCAGGGCAATCCATAAAGTCAAACAAGCAGCCAGAAAGACAGACATGCAATCGTTGCCGATCTACAGGAATGACCTTTGCCGCTCTGTCTCGCGCCGCCGCTGCGCGAAGCGCAGAACGGGCATCGGCCTTTGCTACCCCAAAAACAGAGCGGGCGACGGGATTCGAACCCGCGAATGTCAGCTTGGAAGGCTGATGCCTTACCGCTTGGCGACGCCCGCGCTGCTTTGATTCTACTGTACAACAGAGAGGATGGTCAAGTCGGCGCGTGGGGTGTCTGTAACACAGGTGGACGAATTTGAATCTTCCCCCTAATGCTGTTTTGATGTTCTAGAGACACCTTGCTTCCTGTCCAGCCGTCGAAAACAGGCCCAGAAAACGGTTGTCTTCTCCCACCGTTCACGACCGCCGCCCAGGTTGTAAAAACGCTTGCCTCTCCCTCCTCCCCATCTTCGCTCACCCTCGTACTACGAGTCTCCCAACTTCACCACGGTAACCCCTGCTCCGCCTTCTTCCTCACGGCCATCCTCGAAGGCCAACACATGGGGATGAGCCTGCAACGCTTGGCGTATTGCCCGACGCAGTTTTCCCGTCCCCTTGCCATGTACAATGCGAACGAAGGGCAGCCCGGCGAGGTAAGCCTTATCGAGGTAAGAATCCAACTCGGCCAGGGCATCCTCGGCGCGCATCCCACGCAGGTGTAATTCCAGGCCGGGAGAGGCAGGAAGAAGCGGCCCCGACAGCGCCGGCTCAGAAGGCAAGACGACGGCGGAGACTGCTTTGACGGCGGGAGCAAGGCGTTCTACCTCGTCCTGCCGCGCCCGTACACGCAGCGCGCCAGCCTGGATTTCGATCTCGTCGCCATCCAACGCCGTAATCGTGCCGTTGATTCCCAATTTTCTTACAACCACGCTTTCGCCGACGGCAAGCGCAGGCAAAGACGCCGCCGCTCTTTTTCCTATCGCCGAGTGCTTCTTTTCCTGCAAGGCGTCTTCAATTTCCTCGATCTGTTTCTCAATCTCTCTAACCTGTTCGAGCGGTCGATGCGCTTTCCTCAGCGCCTCCTTGACGATGGCCAATTGCGCTTTGAGCACCTCCAGTTCCAGTTCGCCCTCGGCGCGGGCTTGTGCCAACACCTTCTGGCGCTCCTCCTCGATTCTATCCAACCGCTCGGCCAATTCCCGCTCCAGGCGACGTGCCTCCGCGCGTAGCTTCTCGGCTTTCACGCGCTCTTGGATGGCTCGTTTCCGTTGCCGGGCAATATCGGCAATCAGCCTGTCCGCGCGCAGGGATTCGGGATGGATTTCGGCGCGCGCTGTTTCCACAATGGAGCGCGGTAAGCCCAATCGCTCCGCAATCGCGAGCGCGTTGGACCGGCCCGGCAATCCGATCACGAGTTGATACGTCGGGCGCAACGTCTGGATATCAAACTCCAGCGAAGCGTTGACCACACCGGGCGTGGTGTGGGCAAACGCTTTCAGCTCCGGGTAGTGCGTGGCAACGAACGTAGTCACCCGCCGTTCGAGAAGAAAGGAGAGAATCGCCCGCGCCAGCGCGGAACCTTCCTGTGGATCGGTGCCGGCCCCCAATTCGTCCAGAATTACTAACGAACGCTCGTCCGCTTTCTTTAGAATGCGGACGATGTTCGTGATATGGGCAGAAAAGGTCGAGAGTGATTGCTCGATGGACTGCTCGTCGCCAATATCGGCAAAGATGGCACGAAAACAAGGGAGCGAGGAACCCGATTCGGCCGGAATGTGCAGTCCGCTTTGCGCCATCAACGCCAGCAGGCCGACCGTCTTGAGGGTGACGGTCTTGCCGCCGGTGTTTGGACCGGTGATGACCAGTGCGAACGCGCCGGGAGGTAGGTCAATCGTAATAGGGACGACTGTCTTTGGATCCAGCAAGGGATGGCGGGCGCGCAAGAGGTAAACCACAGTCGCCTTGTTTGCTGCGCCTTGGCCGCGACGCGCGAGCTGTCCTCCGCCATTTGCCTCTCGCCGTTCGAACCCCACTAAAATGGGCTCGGAGGCGTCCATCACGTCGGCGTACTTTGCTTTCGCAAACGCCAGGTCGAGTTCGGCCAGTGCGGCCACGCCGGGGATGATTTCTCCGGCCAGAGCACCCACCTGCGCAGAGAGTTCGGCCAGGATGCGGCGGATTTCGTCGCGTTCGGCCAATTGCCATTCGCGATAGGCGTTATTCAATTCCACTACGGTCAACGGTTCCACAAAGAGCGTAGCGCCGGTCGAGGATTGGTCATGGACAATGGCCTTAATCTGCCCCTTGCACTCTGCGCGCAAGGGAATAACGTAGCGCCCGTCGCGCTGGGTGATGACGGCGTCTTGCAACTTCGGCGCGGTTTCCGGATCGGTCAGATAGCGCTGCAAGCGCGCCAAGAGGCGTTCATGGGCCAGCCACCCCTCACGACGGATTCTGGCCAGTTTTGGGGACGCTTCGTCTAAAACTTCGCCGTTTGGCGCAATCGCGCGGGAGATTGCTTCCACCAGGCCGGCCGCGGCAGGCAAACGCAAAGCGATTCGGGTCAGAGAGGGGAAGGAGGCTGTGTGTTTCTCAAAGAAGCGTCGCAAATCGCGCATGGTAATCAGGGTGGCTTGTATCTCCAGCAGTTCTCTGGCTTCCAGTGCCCCGCCGCGCGCGGCCAGGTCAACTTGGGAGCGCACGTCATGCGCCGCACCTACATCTACGTTATGAAGGGAGAGCAGTTTTCGCGCTTCCGTCGTCGCGGCCAATCGCGCCCGCGCCTCTTCCACATCGGCGGCGGGTTGCAAGGCCAATGCCAGCTCCGCCGAGGCGGAAAAGGCGCAGAATTCTGCCAGCCGCGCCAGAATCTTGGGGTATTCGAGCATGGTCAGCGTCTTGGGGTCCATAGGAATCGACCTTCTTCGTGCGCTATTTTAACCGTAATCGGCTTACGGATGATGAAATCTTTTTCCGGCTGAGAGAACTGCTGCTCCAACAGCAAAGAAAAGAAAAACATGACCTGCACCGACGGCGGTTGACCAACCCTTCGAGGGGAGGTTTCCTTCCCCTGCATGGTATAATATTGAAAATAATTCTCATTTGCAATAATAGGCAATGAACCGACAAATGTTCCTGCTTTCTGTTCTTCATGCCGACGGACAACGGTTGACTCGCCAACGGAGACTGATTCTGGAAACCCTCGAGACGAGTCGCGGCCATCTGGATGCCGAGGATATTCATGCCCGCGCGCGAGAGCGTGATGCGCGCATCAGCCTGGCCACTGTCTATCGAACGCTGGCGTTGCTCAAATCCATCGGTCTGGTGCAGGAACATTCGCTCGGCGAGGAACACGGTCACTTCGAGGTAACTCAACCAGAGCCGCATTACCACTTCACCTGTCTTGGTTGTCATCGGGTGGTCGAGTTTGAAGCCCCGACGATTGCCAGAGCCGTGCAAGAACTGGCGGAACACATGAGTCTGCAGGTCGAGGAGACCCATCTGTCGCTCCGTGGCTATTGCGCGGAGTGTCGCAAGCGGGAGGAATGCAAAGGTGTGGCATAGAGTACGTCGGCGGAGGAATCGAATTCGCGGGGCGGTTCCGTCTGTGCCCGAGGGGGTGCTGCCTTTGAGCCGTCTGCAACCTGGGCAGCGCGGCGTGGTGGCGCGCTTGCTGGGCGGGCGCAGTCTGCAGAGCCGCCTTGTCGCATTGGGGCTGACAATCGGCGCGGAAATCCTGGTGCTCCAGAACTACGGGCGCGGGCCTGTGTTGCTGACCGTGCGCGAGACACGCTTGGCGCTCGGGCGCGGCGAGGCCAATCACATCCTGGTCAGACTATGTTGACCCCTTCCTGTCATACATCCACATCAACGTTCTCCCACTCTGGATCGGCGCGCGCGACCGATTCGCGCCTTTCTGCAGCATCCTTAACAGTTGCGCTGGCCGGTCAACCGAACGTCGGCAAGACAACCGTCTTCAACATGCTGACCGGGTTGAACCAGCATGTTGGCAATTGGCCGGGCAAAACGGTGGAGCAGAAAGTTGGTTTCCTGACCTATCGCGGCCAAGCGATTCGGCTCGTGGACTTGCCCGGCGCGTACAGTCTGACGGCGAATTCGGAGGAGGAACGACTCGCGCGCGACTTCCTTTTGCGCGAGAAGCCCGATGTGGTTGTACTTATCGTCAGCGCGGTGACGCTGGAACGTAGCCTGTACTTGGCGGCTGAACTGCTCGCTGTGCCGGTTCGTTTTGTGATTGGCGTGAACATGCTCGATGTGGCCGAACGTGAAGGAGTGCACATTGAGACGCATGTTCTGCAAGCTGCCCTCGGCGTGCCGGTTGTTCCTTTGGTTGCCACGAGGCGGCGCGGTCTGGATAGCCTGCTTGATGCCGTCCTGCGCCTGGCAAGCGACGCGAGCAAATTCTCACCGCGTCGTCCCACAATGCGTGCCGACCACCAGGCGATTCTTTCTGAGATTCGCCGCCTGCTTGCCCGCTATCCTCTAGCCTACCCAACGGAATGGGTGGCCCTCAAGTTACTAGAAGGGGACGCAGAAATCACAGAATTGGCGCGTCAAAGCGCGCCGCAGGCTTGGCAGGCGATTCATTCCTTGTTGCAACAGCACGAGGATGCTTACTTGGACATCGTCCGCGGACGGTATGCATGGATTGGGCGAATGGTGCGCGCCGCGCTCATCCAACCGAAAGCCGGCGCGATCCGTCTTACCGACCAACTTGACAAGGTTGCTGCCCATCCATGGTGGGGACTGATGGTGCTGGTGGGAATCTGGGGGGCAGTATTTTGGCTGACCTATACTTTGGCGTCGCCGATTGTGGGATGGTTGGATGATCTCTTTACACTTGTCGCGCAAGGGGTGCGGCAGAGTCTCGCGCCGTTCTCCCCCTGGTTGAGCAGCCTGCTGGCCGATGGACTGGTTGGCGGCGTCGGCGCGGTGCTTTCGCTCCTGCCGGTGTTGATTCTCTTCTTTGTCGCGCTAGGTCTGCTGGAGGATGTGGGGTACCTGGCTCGTTCGGCTTACGTGATGGACCGCTTCATGCACTGGATTGGTCTGCACGGGCGATCGTTCCTGCCTTTGAGCCTGGGCTTCGGTTGCAATGTGCCGGCCGTGATGGGTACGCGCATCATCGAGGACCGCCGCGCCCGTCTGCTGACCATCCTGCTCGCGCCGCTGGTGCCGTGCAGTGGACGGATGGCCGTCATCGTCTTCCTGGCGCCGGCCTTCTTTGGGAAGGATGCTCCCTGGATCACGTGGGGGCTGGTTGCCGGCAACCTCTTGCTCCTTTTCTTGCTCGGTTTCACCATTCATCGTGGCGCCTTTCACGGTCAACGGCTGGCTTTCATTATGGAAATGCCTCTCTATCACTGGCCGAACGCGCGCACGATTGGCCTATATGTGTGGCAACACACCGGGGCGTTCGTGCGCAAGGCCGGGACGACCATCGTTGTCGCCTCGCTCCTTGTCTGGCTGCTGGCCTATTTGCCGAATGGCGAGGCGCAGACCAGCATTCTGGCCCGGCTGGGGCGCAGCCTCGAGCCGTTCGGACGCTGGTTTGGTCTGGGCGATTGGCGACTCATTACGGCATTGCTTTCCAGTTTCTTTGCCAAAGAAAATACCATTGCCACGCTGGGAGTCCTCTATGGGGGTCAGGCAGGGGGCATGCTGGCAGAGCAGGTAGCGCATAGTCTGACTCCGGCCGCCGGCCTCGCTTTCCTCGTGGCACAAATCACCTTCGTCCCCTGCGCGGCCACAATAGCGGCCATCCGTCAGGAAATCGGTACATGGAAGTGGCCGGCAGTCAGCGTTGGCCTGTTGTTGCTCGTCTCCTTGGGCGCGGCAACGCTGGTCTATCAACTGGCGCGGTGGGCAGGGTGGTAAGCAGGATGGATGACAGGACAGTTTACAAATTTGACTGACGCTGGCGCTCCGGCAATTTTCGGTTAGAATAGAAGTACCTGGCTATGTCTGTCGCGCGTCGAGCTGTTCTTTGGGGACGATTTTTACAGGGCCTGGTGTTGGCCTATCAGGTTCTCGCGATCGCTGTCTTCGTCGTGTTGGGGGCGCTGGCCGCAAGATGGTTTTCGTTACCTTTCCTGGGAGCCTTCGTGGAACAGACGATGGTCTTCAACGGCGTTGGTCAAAGCCGGCCGGCAGAAGCGTGGGGATTGTACTTGGATGAGTCTTTGCGCCTGAACTACCAGTTGATCGCGGTAGAGAATGTTGCGGTGAGGAACTCCGCGCAACTGCAAGCGGTGCTGCGCCAACACGCCGTGGGGGAGCAGATTGTCGTATTCGTACGGCGAGTCGCGGATGGTGTGGAAGAGACGCGCTGGGTTACCTTGCAACCGTTCCCTCCCCAGGCCCGCTGGACGTATTTCTATATCCCTTATGCAATCGGCCTTGCCTATCTGGCGATCAGCCTGTGGACGTTTGGTCTGCGGCGCAGCGAAGCGGCCGGGCGAGCCTTTGCCCTCTTCGCTACGTCTCTTGCCCTTTTGGCAGGCGGCCTGTTGGATCTCTACACAACCCACGTCTTCTCCCTTTTATGGACGGCTGCCCTGGCCATAGGCGGCGCCGCTTTGCTGGAGCTGGCCATGATCTTTCCCGAAGAGGCGCGCTGGCTTACCGGGCGTCGCTATCTGGCTTTCCTGGGTTATGCTCTAGCCTTTCCTCTCCTCCTCTGGACAATTGTTTACCTGCGCGATGACCAGCGTCCACTTCAATATGTTACCTGCTGGCGCGTGCTGTATCTCTGGAATGCTCTGGTCTTCCTGTACTTCAGCGCCACTTTGATTTTCCGTGCCGTCGCCTCCCACTCGCCGGTTGTGCGCCGACAGACGGCCACTCTGCTCCTGGGCATGATTCTCGCATTCGGTCCATTGGCGGTATGGCTCTTCTGGTCGTCAACTATCCGCCCGTTGAACTTCCCGTCCTGGCTGTTCGCGCCGACCATGGTCTTCCCGGCAGTGACGGCCTACGTCCTGTTGCGTCAACGGCTGGTACGCACCGATTATTTGATGCGCCGCGCCATGCTCTACAGCGCGCTTTCCATCCTCGTACTAGGCGGCTATGCCTTCTTCACCGCCGGTCTGGGGCTGATTTTCGGCGATCTGTTTCGCGTGTATAGCCCTTACCTGCTTGGCGCGCTCGTCTTCTTGCTGGCCATTCTCCTCAACCCCTTGCGCAACCGCCTGCAGCACTGGATTGATGTTCTCTTCTTTCGCACGCAAACGGCCTACCAACAACGCGTCCAGGAGTTTGCCCACGAGCTCGCCAGACAGGTGGATTTGAACGCTATTGTACGGGCTGTGCACCGGCAGATTGAAGAAAGCCTTTTTCCACAACATCTCCATATTTTCCTTTATGATGCATTGAACGACCAGTATGCCGCCGCGGTGGGGGAGGACGGCAAGCCGACCAGCGATGTGCGCTTCAATACAGAAAGTCCGCTCGTACGCACGCTGAGCCGGGAACGTGTGCCGCTCTTCCTTGACCTTTCGCGGATTCCAGACTCATTGCAGGCCGAGCGGGTGCGCCTGATGTTGCTCGGCGCGACGCTGTTCCTCCCCTTGCCCGGTGAACGACTCATCGGTTGGCTGGCGCTTGGACCAAAACAGTCTGGCGAGATTTACAACGGCGCAGAACTCAACTACCTGGATATGCTTGCCTCGCAGGCCGCCGTTGCCATCGAGCGCGCCCAGGTGACACACAGTATGGAACGTCGCGTGCGTGAGATGAATATCCTGGCGCGTCTGGCCCAAGGTGTGAATATCACTGTCGCCTTCGACGATATGCTGGAACTCATCTACGCGCAAACCGCTCAGGCCTTGCCCGTAGATGATATGCACATCACCCTCTACAACCCCGAAGGAGAGTATTACTACTTTGCCTTCCGCCTGGAGAACGACACCCGCCTGACCGAACGCGAAAATATGCCTCTTCCGGCCAGGGTGGGCTTGAGCCGCGAGGTGATTCGTAGCCGCAGGCCTATCGTCACCTCGGACTACGCGGGCGAGTGTCGTGAGCGCGGCATCGTGCCGAGCACGAGCGGCATCTACGCCTGGGCCGGCGTCCCGCTTAACGCCGGCGCCGAGACGATCGGCGCGTTGACAATTGCCAGCCGCGACCCCGCTGTAGTCTACACGCCTGCCCAAGTCGAACTGTTGCAGTCCATCGCCGATCAGGCGGCCGGCGCCATCGTTAAAGCGCGCTTGCTCCAGGAGACCGAACGGCGTGCCCGTCAACTGGCGACGCTTAACGAAGTTACACGCCAATTAAGCGGCACGTTGGAAACCGCCCCTTTGCTTCAGCGCATCCTGGAAAGCGCGGTCTCCATTCTGAACTGTGAAGCCGGCACCCTGTTTCTGTTAGACGAGCAAACGGATGAATTGATCTTCCAGCAGGTCATCAGCCCGGTTGCCCAAGACCTTATCGGAAAGCGCTTGCCGGCAGGCACAGGAATCGCCGGCAAAGCCGCCCAGACCCGTAGCGCCATCATCGAGAACGATGTGCCGCACTCGCCGGAACATTTCGCTTCCATAGATAGGCAGACAGGCTTTGTCTCCAAATCCTTGATGGCCGTTCCGCTTGTCGTTAAGGAACGCGTCATTGGTGTGCTGGAGGTAATCAACCGTAAGGATGGCCTGCCCTTTGGCGAGGATGACAAGAATCTCCTGATGGCCTTTGCCAGTCAGGCCGCGGTCGCCATCGAGAACGCTCGTCTCTACACGCTGACCGATCAGGAGCTCTCTGCTCGTGTGGAGGAACTTTCGGTCATGCAGCGCATTGACCGCGAGTTGAACGCTAGCCTGGATGTCGGCCGCGCGATGCGCATCACCCTCGATTGGGCCATGCGCCAGTCGGCGTCGGAAGCCGGCCTGATTGGCATGGTGCAGGATGGCGGCCTGCGGTTGATGGCGCAAACGGGCTACGATGAACTTCAGGAGCGGTATGGGGATTCCCTCCTCCCGCTGGAACAGCCGGCGATCCGCGCCGCGGTGGAGGGCGGCCAGCCACAACGCTTGTTGTTGACCGACGAGCAAGGCGGACTGCTCCCCGAGGCGCGCAGTCAACTGGTGGTGCCCATCCGCCGCGAGGCAAAGGTAATCGGCCTCATCGTCCTGGAAAGCCGTTCCTCCGACCATCTGTCCGAACAGGTGCTCAATTTCCTGACTCGTTTGAGCGACCATGCCGCTATTGCCATTGCCAATGCCCAGCTCTATGCGGAAGTGCAGGCGGCGAACATTGCTAAGAGCGATTTCATTTCCTTTGTGGCGCACGAACTCAAAAACCCGATGACCTCCATCAAGGGGTATACCGAACTATTGGCCGCCGGCGCGGTCGGCCCCGTTAATGAGAATCAAGCCAACTTCTTGCACACCATTCGCTCCAACGTAGAGCGCATGGCGACTCTGGTCTCCGATTTGAATGACAACTCGAAGATCGAAGTTGGCCGCCTGAGGCTGGAATTCAGGGCCGTGGACCTGCTGGAGGTGGTAGATGAGGTTGTTCGCTCCATGACCAGACAGGTGGAAGACAAGAAGCAGACCTTGACTGTGCAGCTGGCAGACAATCTGCCGAAGGTATGGGCGGATCGTACACGTCTCGTTCAGGTTCTGGTCAATCTGGTCAGCAACGCACACAAGTATACGCCGGAAGGCGGTCATATTCTGGTCGCGGCTGAGCGCTCACCAAATCGCTGGGACCCGCAGGGCGCAACGGAAGTGGTTCACCTCCGGGTGCAGGATGATGGCATCGGCATCAGCCAAGAAGATCAGAAGAGGATCTTCCAGAAATTCTTCCGATCGGATGACGTGAAAGCACGCGAGGCGCCTGGCACTGGGCTAGGACTGAATATTACCAAGAGTCTGGTGGAAATGCAGGGCGGGCGTATCTGGTTCGAGAGCGAATATCGCAAAGGGACGACGTTCCACTTTACCGTACCGGTGGCAGAAGAGGCATAAGGGATGGCGCTTTCTGCAGCAATTGGACAGGCGCGAGCACTGGACGGGCGCGAGGCTGCCCTGCAGGCAACTCACCAGGCCTTGAATCGCCTGGGCAGCGCGTCGCCCACGCTGGCGATTCTCGTTTCTTCGTACCACTACGAGGCGCAGCAGGTAGTCGGCGGCGTGACCGGTTTGTTGGGCAACACCCCCGTCATCGGCTTCAGTTCACCCGCCGGCTTGACCTCGCAAGGCGTGCATTCCCATTCTGTCGTAGTGGCGCTGCTGAGTGCCGGCGACGCCCGAGTCAATGTGCGCTGGTTGCCCGGCTACACCCAAGCAACGCGCGAGGTCACAGCGCAACTGGCGCAATTAATCGGTCAGAAACCCGGTCAGCCAAGCCTCTTCTTCGCTGATGGGTTCAACGCCGACGCCGAGCAATTGTGCGCCAATCTACCGGCTGGGGTCACCGCTATCGGCGGGCTTTCCGGCGGCGATTTGCATAGCAGCAGCGCGTACCAAATCGCCGGCAACCAAGCCGGCGCAGGAGGCTTGGCGCTCATGCAACTGGAAGGCCGGATACAGGTCGGACTCGGCTACGGTCATGGCTGGCAACCCGTCGGTCCATACTTCCGCGTCACACGCGCGCGCGGTTTCTGGTTGCGCACGTTGGACGGACGTCCTGCTTCCGAAGTCTATGCCCGTCTCTTCGGATACCCCGCGCGCGAGTGGGCCTTCCCTCCGCTCACCCATCTGGTGCGCCTGTACCCGCTCGGCATCGAACAATCCGACTCGTCGCTCCTGATACGTTCTCCCCTCCGTGTAGAAGCCGATGGCAGCTTACGCCTGAACACCGCCATTCGCGACGGCGTCGAGGCGCATTTGCTGGTTGGAAGCCTGATGGCCTGCCGCGAGGCGGCGCGTAACGCCGTGCAACAGGCGCTCGCGGCGCTCGACGGCGGCAAGCCAGCCCTGGCTTTGGTGTTGGCCGACATCGCTTGGCATATGCTCTTCGAGGCAGAGCCTGGCGCAGAGATCGCGGCAATCCAACAAGTCCTTGGGCCGAATGTCCCCATTGTCGGCGGCTATACCCTGGGGCAGATCGTACCGCGTCAGGAAGAAACCCCTCTTTTCCTTAATCAACATCTCGTCGTTATTCTCCTCGGCGAACCGGCGAAGAAAGCAAACCGATGAACAACCGAATGCTACGCGTTGGCGCGCTAGGCGCTGGCCAGATTTTCACTCAAGCGCACCTGCCGGTTTACGCTACTCTTGACGAAGTGGAATTGACCGCTATCTATGATCCCGATCGCTCGCGTGCGGAGGCGGCGCGGGCGCGTTATGTGCATCTGCGTCGGGACGCCGGCAGGCCCGCGCACGAAAGCGACGTGCACATCTGCGCCACTGCTGAAGCATTGATCGCCGACGTGGATGTGGTGGATATTTGCTCTCCACCCCGCTATCACGCCCTTTACGCCTGTATGGCGCTGTCCAAAGGCGTCCATGTAATGACCGAAAAGCCTATGGCCCGCACCTGGTGGGAAGCCCGCCAGGTGGTGGAAGCCGCGCGCCAATCGAAAGCCTATTTTCAACTCAACGATGACAATCCGTTCCTGCCGCGCTATCGCGCCCTGCGTAACGTGATTGAGGACGGGATGATCGGCGAGGTACAAACGATCTGGATTGCACGCGGTTATCATGGGCCCGAAGAGCGCGGCGACTGGTTCTGGGACCCCTTAGAAAACGGCGGCGGCGCCATCATGGACTACGGTTCCCATGCCGTCACCTCGGTCTGGTTTCTGGTCGGTTATGAGAAACAACCAACAGAAGTGCGCTCCTTGGGAATCGAATGCCGCCAGCGTCTGCGCCTCATTGGAGGGCGTTTTCGCCGTATCGAGGTAGATGACGACGCTCACTTCAAGATCCGTTTCCTCAACCCACAGAACGGGGATTGGGCGACGGCCATCATTGAAGCTACCTGGGCCTGGCCCGAACTCGGACGCGATGGCAGTGATGTGCACGGCTATCTCGAGGTCGAAGGTAGCAAAGGCACAGTGACCGCTGAAGTGGATGCCGAAGGCCGCGAGATTCTGCGCGTGCGCCGTCGGGCTTTTGGGGAACGTCTCATTTTTCCGGAAAACGCCGCTCCGGAGGACGATTCCTTCCGTCTCGAGATTACCAATTTCGTCAGGTCTATCCAAGCGGGAATCCCCTCTCTTCTGAACGCCGATATCGCCGCGGCCGGAATCGGCATCCTCAACGCGGCTTTACTTTCCGAGATGCGCGGCCGCAGAGCGGTTACTTTACAGGAGGTGGCCGACTTCTGTCAAGAACAGGCAGTCGGCGCCCCCGACGTCTGGCAGGGCGGCGACCAAATCGCACGCGCTCTCTATCGTTCCTTCCGCGCTTCCTGATGTTACCGAAGACTCTATGCATCATGCTCTTCCCTCCACACCGCAAGACTTGCTAGCCTGGCCATGGTCGGAGATTGAACCCCACTATCGCGACCTGTTCGACCGTCCCCTAAACGCGCAAAACGTAGAGGAATGGCTGACCGACTGGACGCGTTTGAGCGAAAAATTGGAGGAAATGTACACGCGCCTGTCCATAGCGACCACGGTCAACACTGCCGATAAACAGGCCGAAGCGCGTCTTAAAGACTTTCTGGACGCGATTTTCCCCAACGCTATGGCGGCCGACCAGAAACTCAAAGAGAAGTTACTTGCCAGCGGTCTTGAACCGGCTGGTTTTGCAATTCCTTTACGCAACATGCGGGCGGAAGCCGATCTCTTCCGCGAGACGAATCTGCCCTTGTTAGCCGAACAGCAGAAACTTTCTCTGGAGTATGATAAGATTTTTGGCGCTCAGACGGCGCCATGGGAGGGCGAGGAAATTACCCTTACACAACTGGCGCTCCACTTCCGCCATCCAGACCGCTCCTATCGCGAGCGAGCCTGGCATCTCAAAGCCGAGCGCCAACTTGCCGACCGTCGGGCTATCAACGACCTGTGGCAACGGTTCATGGATGTGCGCGCCAAAATCGCCGCGAACGCGGGTAAGCCGGACTATCGCGCGTACGCCTGGCAGCAACGCTTGCGCTTTGATTACACCCCCGAAGACTGCAAAGCATTCGCAGAGACCATCGAGCGGGTTGTCGTGCCGGCAGCACAACGCGTCTACGAGCGCTGGCGGCAGGCCCTTGGACTGGACCGGCTACGCCCCTGGGATTTAATAGATGGCTGGTACGGTCATCCAACGCCACCCCCTCACCTGCCCCCGCTCCGACCCTTTCAATCGATTCAAGAACTCATCCAGCGGGCCTCGGCCGTGTTCCATCAGGTAGACCCCATCCTAGGCGGTTACTTCGCCACAATGGTAGCCGAAAAGCTCACCGATTTAGAAAATCGAAAGAACAAAGCCCCGGGCGCCTACTGCGCGTCGCTTGCCTCTCTGCGTAAACCGTTCGTCTTCGTCAACGCTGTGGGAACCCATGAAGACGTCATGACCACGTTGCATGAATCTGGCCACGCCTTCCATGTGTTCGAGACAGCCCACCTCCCTTACATTCATCAATTGATCGTACCCGTGGAATTCGCGGAAGTCGCTTCGATGGGCATGGAATTGCTGGCGTCGCTGTACCTGGCCGAGTTCTACCGTCCGGCCGATTCTGCGCGCGCCCGCCTCGAGCATCTGGAAGGGATGTTGCTCTTCTGGCCTTTCATGGCCGTCGTGGATTCGTTCCAGCATTGGGTGTATGAAAATCCCCAAGAAGGCGCCGATCCTGCCGCCTGCGACCGGAAATGGAGTGAACTGTGGGATCGCTTTATCCCCGCCGTGGATTGGAGCGGCCTCGAAGAGGTCAAAGCCACTGGCTGGCACCGTAAGTTACACATCCATCAGTTTCCTTTCTACTACGTGGAGTATGGGCTTGCTCAACTAGGAGCGGTGCAAGTCTTTGGCAACGCGCTCCGCGATCCGCGCGGTGCAGCCACGGCTTACCGTCACGCGCTTGCTTTGGGTGGGACGATGCCCCTGCCCAAGCTTTTTGCCACGGCTGGCGCACGCTTTGCGTTCGATGCAACCACGCTGCAACAGGCCGTTAACCTGATGGAACGTACCATTAACGAGTTAGAGGAAGACGCCGGCAAGACAGTCTAGATCCGGCAACTTCCCTAAAGATTTGCTCGGGCGCGTGTACCTTGATGGATGCCGCGAGGACGTTAAACAGATCGCTTGGAAATGAGGGGTTGGAACGATGAGGCCGTTGTTTGTGCAAGGAATCCCCTTTCGCAACCTGAATGCCCGGCAACGAGAAAATCTAGGGTTCGTTGCCGTGGCGTTCTTCTACGTGATCTATCTGGCTTGGATGCTGACTACCTTGGGCCTTCTGGCTGGCGTAGGCGGCGATTACTTGGGCTTGTGGAGTGCCGGTGTTGTTGCCAATCAGTTGGGCTATGCCCGGGTATACGATTTAGAGGTGATGAGAAGAGTGGAAGAAGGTGTCGTACCTCTGCCTCAGGATTCCTCGCTGGTGTTTGTGCCCATGCCTGTTCCCTTCCTGCCGGTATTCTTACTGCCGTTTCAGTTCCTTGCTTTATTGGATGCTAGAACGAGTTTTGGACTCTGGACAGCCGTCAACGTGGCGCTCCTGCTTTGGTATCTGCGATGGTTTATCAGGAGAACTTGCGGTCATCCATCAGAGAAGCGCTTGCTGATAGCGGCTATGCTCTCCTTCCCTGTCTTCGTAACTTTGTTTGAGGGGCAAGTAAACGTTTTCTTGACCATTTGTGTGGGCGAGTTTCTGCGCGCCACAGGAAATGGGAGGCCGCTGCGGGCAGGAATATGGCTAGGAGGTTTACTGCTCAAGCCTCAATTTCTGATACTGATTCTGCCAGCCCTGCTTGTGCAGCGCGCCTGGAAATCCCTCATCGGCTTCGCTGTAAGTGCCTGCGTCTTCATCGTCGTCTCCTTTGGCTTAGTGGGCCGAGAAGGGGTAATCCATATGATGCAATTATGGATAGGCTACAGCGGCGGCTTGGCGACAAACGCTCCGGAAAATATGATGAATTGGCGCATGGTCATTGTGAGATTGAGCACGCTTGGCCTGATCTGGTTAGGGTGGAGTATTGGTATGGCTGGTATTCTGCTCTCCCTCCTTGCCGTTGGCTTTCTGTGGCGGACCCCGATTTCCCCTAGGTCGGCCGATTATACCATTGCCGTTCTTGGCACGCTGGCCGGAACCGGTGTGATTACATGGCATTCTCACATACACATGCTTATCCTACTCATCCCCCCTCTCCTTTTTGTGAGCAGGCATTGGCAGTCTAAAGCGGTGTGGAACCTGTATGTCTTTTCGTTGCCGCTCGCCGCTTTCCTCGGATTAGTAGTAGGCCTCCTAGTGAAGACAGGGGCAGTGCTGCCACTGGAACGATCGGAATGGTTCATTCCTGCGCTGGTCGCGCTTGGCCTGAATCTCTATATCCTCGTTTCGTCGTGCCGGGCGCTGGAACGGTCGCGGCGCGGCGAGGGTTCATTGTGATGGGCGACGGGCAGGGGATTCTTTAGGCTGGTGCGGCCAGTGCAAGGCCAACTACCACCATACCCATGCCAACGAATTTGGGCGGCGGCGCGCCGGCTCACGGCGGAACAGAATGCCTCATCCGGCCCCGATCGGAATGCTCAACTGACGGAAAGCAGAAATAGAACTGACATCGCGTGCGAAGGCCATAGCCCAGAGCACAAGCACATAGGTGCCGGTGATAACGGTCCCCAGCGTCAGAGCAGATCGCCATTCGGCGCGCATCAGCCGTTGAAGTTCTCGGCGCTCGGGCGCGCAACACAAGACCACGACAGGCAACGCCAGGCTGAGACCGGCGGTTTCCCTTTCTACCCACAACAAGGCCCACTCCAGACTAGAAAGCGCGCTCACCGGCAAGGAGCGGAGCAACCGCAGAGCCCGGGCATCGATAAGCATGTAGGCCGCAATGCACAAAGCCGCTAGAAGCGCCGCGCGGAGAGCCGGCTGGCGATACGCCTGTAGGCGCCTATCCGCAGAGCAGTTCGACGGGAGGGTAAGACAGCCAAGCGTGATGAGAAGAAAGCTTGGCAAAGCCGGAGCGCCGCTGTGTTGCGCGCGTCCTAGCGTCAGGCTTGGCAGGGCTACCAGCATCACCGGCAAAGCACGCGCCGGAGGGTAGGGCATCGAAGGATCGCCGTGGCGGTGCGCGTTGGTCAGAGCGCGATAGTAGATTGCCTGCGTCAGCCCTGTCGCGACCAGCAGTTCCCGGCCCGGCTTAGGCATGGCTGTCATCCCATGCCCAAAGAGGATCAATGCCGGCGAACATACTGCGATTGCCGCTAACGAAGCGGCCGGAAACAGAGCCGCGGAGGGATTGTGCCGTTTGCCGAGAAGATTCCACAGAGCATGCGCCAAGGTAGAGAGAATGACCGATCGAAACGCGCAAGGGGGCATGGAAAGGGTTATCTTGCTTGCAGCAATTCCCCGCTTGTGTTTACGGTTTGGCGGCAGGCCATCGGCGCGCGTAAGCGCCTTTCCCTCTCGTGATTCTCCGATAAGGAGGCATCTCGATCAGGTAAACCTGGCTTTTCGTTGCATCCAAGAGTTTGTTCCACAAAGCGGGGTAGTTCAGCGCGAATTCGTCCGGGTGCAGGGTGGAGGTGATGACGGTCGGAAGTTCCGCGTGATAGCGGTAATTGAGCAATTGATACAACTTCTCCTCTGCCCAGATCGAACTAGCGCCGCGCTCCTTCAAGTCATCGAGAATCAGCAGAGGGGTCGTGCGAATCTCATAAAAGCGCCGGTCGAAGGAAACGTCCGAATTCGGGCTAAAGGTCTGACGTAGGTAGTCTAACAGATCGGCCACAGGCAGCATCAACGCCTGTCCGCCGAGCGCGATGCAGTGGTTTCCAATTGCCGCTGCCAGATGGGTCTTGCCGCAGTAGGAATCGCCAAGCAGCGTCAACCACCCTCGCGGTTTCTCGGCAAAAGCGATGGCCGCCTGGACCGCGTCGTGAAGCGTCTTTAAGTCCTTCTTTGTAATCGAAACGCGGGTGATTGTCTTTTCTTTGAACTTGTTGCCGAAGGAATCCCGTTGCTCCACCGTTGTCACCACCACCACTTCCTCGCCGATCTCGTCTGCCCGACTCTCAAAATTCTCGAATGTCATCGCTCGGATTTCCGGCCAGGTCAGAATCGAAATCTCAGGGTTGCTCGTCTCGTCTGGGCGGCGGTAGTCGGGGGCTAGGATGCGGACACGGCGGACGAATGTCTTGTCTTGCAAACGAGAGCGAATGCGACTCTCAATTTGATCTAAGAGTAGGTTGGTGGTAATGACCGTTGGCAGTTTGTTGATGTAACGGTAGTTGACAATCTGAAACAGCTTTTCCTGCGCCCAGGGGGTGGCGTTCTGCGTACCGAAGTCATCCAGCACGAGGAGACCCACATTGCGAACCTCCTCGAATCGCTCCTCGAAGGTCGTCTCCGGATCGCGGAAGGCGAAGCGCAGGAAATCCAGCAAATCAGGGACGGTGATAAAGAGGGTTAGGATGCCTTGTGAGACGGCCGCGTTCGCGATGGCAGCTGCCAGATGCGTTTTCCCGCAACCATACCCACCTTCCAACAACAACCAGCCTTCTGGCCGGCGCGCGAAGTCTTCTGCCATTTCCTTCGCAGTTTGGAGACTCCGCTTCTCCTGTTCGGTCAGTTGCGCCTTCTCGTGACCTTGCTCGTGGAAATTTTCGAAGGTGCGGTCGGCCAGTTGATCCAGGTGGCTTAACTCGAAAAGACGTTGCCGGGCGATTTGAACTATGACCGCGCTACGGCATACACATGGCTCCAATCGCCCAAAGCGTGGGTCCCCCAACGGCGCCTCGTAGCGGACGTAGCCGACGCCGCGACAGTGGGGGCAATCGGGATTTCCCAGGCTAACCTTCGCCGCGCCGGAGATATTCTGCGAACTCGGTGTCGGAATAGCGGCGGCTACTTTCCGCAGCGTGTGCTCGATCTTGCTTTTTGACATGACCTTCCACCTTCCAACGTTTGAGAATGGCTTCCACGTATTTCCAGTTCCGCTTGTTTTTCTTGACAGCGATTTCCATCGCCTCGGCAATCCATTCCACAGGATACATCCGCTCGGCGTCCTGGAGGGCATCGGCCAGGAGCGGCGTCAAGGGACCGATGTTCTCTTCATACAGTTTGAAAACGTTCGGCCGTTGTGGCGGCGGAGGGGGGAGGGGCGCGCCGGGATTCCAGGAACCCTGCACAAAGGCTTCGGCGGCAGCACGTCCACGGGGAGAATTGAGAAAGTACAACGTTTGGGTTTCACGCTGCGCCCTGATCAAGATGCCGCGCTTCACCGCCTTTTCCAGCGCCGATTCGGGCTGTGCAACAATTTCACGAAAGTCTGCCTGACGGAGGAAATGTACGCCGCCGTCCATGTTCCCAATGCGCCAGAGGGCATGCAGGATCACTTTCAATTCCTCCAAATCGTCTATCTCGCCCAACACGCGAAAGAACGAGTTAGGAATGGGGGTGAACGTTTCACTTGTGCCAAAACCCGTGAACATCCTACACCTGTGTCAAGTCAATACGACGGGGGGCGGCATCTACGAATTTCGCCAGATGACTCAAGAAGACCAATTCAATGCTTCCGGTCGGTCCGTTGCGGTGTTTGGCGATGATGATCTCCGCCACATTTTGCCTGGCGGCATCTTTTTCATACTGATCCGGTCGGTAAATGAACATCACGACGTCGGCGTCTTGCTCCAGGCTGCCTGATTCGCGCAAATCGGAGAGCACCGGTCGCTTGTCGGTGCGTTGTTCCACGGCGCGGCTGAGTTGGGCGGCGGCGAGAATCGGCACGTTGAGTTCGCGCGCCAGCGCCTTCAGGCTGCGCGAGATGTACGAGACCTCCTGTACGCGGTTTTCCGCGCGCGTATCGCCGCCCATCAGTTGCAGGTAGTCGAGGAGAATCAGGTCGAGGCCAAATTCCATGTGCAAGCGGCGACACTTGGTGCGCAGCGCTAGCGGCGTAATGGCCGGCGTGTCGTCCAGGTAGATGTGTGTGTCGCCCAGGACCTCGATGGCGTGCGTCAGCAAAGGCCACTCCTCGTCGGTCAGCTTCCCGTTGCGTAGGCGTTGCGAGTCAATGCCGGTCTCCTGCGCCAGCAAGCGTTGCACAACTTGTTCGTTGGACATTTCGAGGGAGAAAATGGCGACGTGCTTCTTGTGCAACAGAGCGGCGTTCCGGGCAACCGAGAGTAGGAAGCCGGACTTCCCTTGCCCAGGCCGCCCGGCGATGATCAACAAATCGGAAGGTTGCATGCCGCTCAGGAGGCGATCTAGATCGATAAAGCCGGTGGGGACGCCGAAGATTTCCTCGGACCGCCTCGCCAGTTCGTCAATGCGGTCATAGTACTCGCTCAACGCTTGCGAGATGGGTTGCACATCGCGGCGAAGTCGCCGCTGACTAACGTTGAAGATGGATTTTTCTGCCTCGGCGAGGACCTGTTCGATGCCCTCTTGTTGATTATAGGCCAGCGAGGCAATCTGGTTGGCGGCAGCCAGCATCCGGCGGCGGACGGCGGCGGCTTCCACTATCCGCCCATACGCCTCGGCGTGCAGCGAGGTCGGCGTCTGGTTGAGCAAAGCGGTCAGATACGCCGGTCCACCCACTTCTGCCAGACGGCCGGCATGCTCCAGTTCCTCGGCAACCGTCAGGAGGTCAATCGGAATCCGCTGCTCGTGTAAGCGGGTGAATGCTTCCCAAATCCAGCGATTGCGGTGAATGTAGAAATCCTCCGCCTGGAGAAACTGAGCCAGGTCATAGTACACTTCCGGATTGATGAGCACCGCGCCAATCACCGCCTCTTCCGCCTCGCGGTGGTGCGGGACGCTCGGCGCCGCCGACGAGGACGACGGCGGCTCCATGGCCTCCAACGGCATTTCGTCAAGGGGAAGACCGGTGTTCATCGTCGGTAATTCTACAACCTCAGTTCGTTGACGTTTCCTCGTCGCCCTCGGCGCTTTTGCGTTGATCGAGTTTCTTGAGGAAGTCCTCGAAGACATCCAGGCGTTCGTCGGAGGCTGGCGGCTGTTCCTCGGCCGTAGAGGCGGGAGACGGCGCAGTCTCTTCGATATCCTGCTCCGGAACAATGGCCGCGGCCTCCATGACCGCTTCGCTGACCAGAATGGGGATGTGAACTCGCACGGCCAGAGCAATGGCGTCCGAAGGACGCGAGTCAAGCGCTAGAATCCGTCCATCATCCTCAACGACAATTCGTCCGTAGAAAATATCATCTCGCAAATCGATGATCTCAATGCGCAGGGGGCGAGCGTTGAGCAAGGCAAAGGTGTTCTTGAGCAAGTCGTGCGTCAAAGGGCGAATCATCTCAATTTCCTGCAAGGCCACTGTGATTGCCTCGGCCTCATAAGGGCCAACCCAGATCGGCAGGTAACGCTCGCGGTCTATCTGGCGCAAGAGGATGACACGCTGCGACGACATCAAACTAACCCGCACACTGTCTACAACAACTTCGACCATGTCCGACATGAAACAACTCCGTTCGCTGAGATATGGTTATTTTACTGCCGATTGCCTAAAAAAGGTATAATAGACACGCGACCTTTCCTTACTTAGGCCGGCGCACTCTATGACTCCTTCGCTTTTCGACCCCTACCTGCAACGCGCCCGACGACGTTCCATCGTCAGCCTGATTCTAGGCATTCTGGCCATCATCCCCTATCTTTGTTGGCTGACGTGGACGATGTACAATGTTCTTCTCTTGACTCCTTCGGAGGAGATATGGGCGTTTCTCCTCTCGCTGGAGTCATTCATGAATTTCATCGGCAGCTTTTCCATAGGGGGGTGTTTCAGCGGTCTTCTGTTTGGGTTGCTCAGCCTGCTCACCGGTTGGAGCGCGTTGCGGCAGTTGGATGAGGGGGAAGGGCCGATAGAACGCCGCCGCGTGACAGCCGCTTTTGTGCTGAGCGCCATGGCCATCCTGTTGCACATCGTCTTTCTGCTCCTGCGTCCCTGGGAGTTTTAACATCGGCGAGGTTTCTGTAAGCACACCTCGCCGATGTTAGGCGAGGGAGGCGAGCGCCGCCGCGTCTTACGGCGCGGATAGTCTTTTCGGCTCGTGATCTCTTCCTTGACAAAATTGCCAAAGACGATGAGAATAGGAAGTGAAGGCAGAAAAGCCGTTTTTATTTCAAGTCAAATTAGTGTAAAAATGACACTAAATACATCTCTCCACCCGGATATTCTCCGCGCCATCCGCAGCGCCTTGGAAGAGGACATCGGCTCCGGCGATGTGACCACAGAGAGCATTGTCCCTGTGGAAGCCGTCATGCGGGGTCGTGTTGTCGCCAAACAGGATGGTGTTGTGGCCGGGCTAGATGTGGCGCAGGCGGTGTATCTTACGGTAGATGAGCGTATTGTCTTTGAAAGGAAGGTGGAGGAGGGGGCGCGTGTGGGGCGTGGACAGACGTTGGCCATCGTTGGCGGGCCGGCGCGCAGCCTGTTGACTGCCGAGCGCACGGCGCTGAACTTCTTGGGACGCATGTCCGGCATCGCGACCCTGACGCGCCAATTCGTTGACGCCGTCGCCGGCACGGGCGCCATCATCCTCGATACCCGCAAAACCGCGCCGGGGTTGCGCATGGTCGATAAACTGGCTGTGCAACGCGGCGGCGGGCAGAATCATCGCCTGGGCCTGTACGATAGGGTGCTTATCAAAGACAATCACATTGACTTTGCCGGCTCCCTCATGCTGGCCGTGCAACGCGCCAGAGCAAGCGCCCCCACACTCGAAATCGAGGTCGAGGCGCGCACACTGGACGACGTGCGCGAGGCCCTGGCGTTGGGTGTGGAGCGGATCTTGCTCGACAATATGACTCCGCCCTTGATGGCCGAGGCAGTGCGCCTGGTCGCTGGCCGCGCCCGGCTGGAGGCGTCCGGCAACGTCTCGCTCGAAAACGTCCGCCAGATTGCCGAGACCGGCGTGGACTATATCTCCATCGGCGCGCTGACGCATTCGGCGAAAGTGTTCGATGTGAGTTTCGAATACGTGGACCGCGGGCCGTAGGCTGTGGACGAGGGGCGGTCTCCGTCCACTATCCACCGCCCGCGCTTTTCCTCGAATTAAGGAGATTCCGATGAGCCAAGAAGTCCAACGCATGTACGAGAAAATGAAGGCAAAACTGGAACGCCTTGTTCCAGATGTTGAACTGCGTTACAAGGCCGAGATTGCCGTAGAAATTGAGGAACTCAAGAAACAACGCAACGCCGTCATCTTGGGCCATAATTACATGGAACCGGCCCTGTTCCATTCCATCCCTGATTTCACCGGCGACTCGCTTGATTTGAGCCGGAAGGCGGCCGCAACTGACAAGGATGTGATTGTCTTCTGCGGCGTGCGTTTCATGGCCGAGACGGCGAAGATTCTCAGCCCGACCAAAACCGTGTTGCTTCCCTCCGAAAAAGCCGGCTGCTCGCTGGCGGCCAGTATCACCGCCGAAGATGTGCGCGCGCTCAAAGCGCGTTTTCCCGGCGTGCCGGTTGTTGCGTATGTTAACACCTATGCCGATGTCAAAGCCGAGAGCGACATTTGCTGCACCTCGTCCAACGCCGTTGCCGTGGTCGAATCGCTTAAGGCTGATACGGTCATCTTTTTGCCCGATGAATACCTGGCGCGCAATGTGGCGCGCGAGACCGGTAAACATATCCTTTTCCCTACCCTCCGCGACAACCCCGCTACGGACACCGATCTGGACTATCAACTTATCGGTTGGCATGGGCGTTGCGAAGTGCATGAAAAATTCACTGTGAAAGACGTTGAAACCGTGCGGGCGCAGTTCCCCGATGTGGTCATTCTGGCGCATCCCGAATGCAGTCCTGAGGTCGTCGCGGCGGCGGATTTTTCGGGGAGCACGAATGCCATGATTCGCTACGTTCAGCAGACCCAAGCGCCTCGTTACTTGTTGCTTACGGAATGCGCCATGGGCGATAACATTGCCGCCGCCAACCCGGAGAAAGAAATGCTGCGCCTGTGCATGGTGCGCTGTCCGCATATGAATATGATTACGATGGAGGACACGCGTGACGCGTTGAAATTTAACCGTTACGTGATTGAGATTCCGGAGGACGTTCGTCAACGCGCCTCCCGCGCGGTCGAACGGATGATACAAATCGGTTGAGGGGAGCCTGGCATGAAAATTACCGATGTGCTTATCATTGGTTCTGGAATCGGGGGCGCAGCCGCCGCGCTCGAACTGGCGCGGAACCCGAATCGCCGCATCATCTTGCTTACCCGCGAGGATGACCCGTGCGAATCGAACACGCGTTATGCCCAGGGGGGCATCATCGGGCGCGGGCCGGGCGATTCTGCCGATTTACTGGTGAAGGACCTCCTCGAGGCAGGGGCAGGCGCGTCGCTGCCTTCCGCCGCGCGCCTGCTTGCCGAGGAAGGCCCACGCCTGTTAGAGGAAGTGCTCATCAAAATCGCCGGCGTACAGTTCGATCGCGCGCCGAACGGCGATCTGGAATACGGACAAGAAGCCGCACACTCGCGCCGACGCATCCTGCACGTTAGCGATGGTACGGGACGGGCGATCAGCAAAGCCCTGTTGGAGGTAATCCGTCAGCGACCGAACATCGAATTGATGACCGGCTTTACCGCTGTTGACCTGATCACCTTCCCTCACCATTCCCCCTCTCCACTCGACGTGTACCGTCCGATTGCGTGCCATGGTGCGTACGTCTTCGACCGCTGCCAGCGCACCATCCACCGTACCCTGGCCGCCTGTACCATCTTGGCCACCGGCGGACTAGGACGGCTCTACCGGAACACCACCAACCCCCCCGGCGCGCGCGGCGATGGCCTGGCGATGGCGCATCGCGCCGGTGCGCGCATCGTGAATGCCGAATACGTTCAATTCCATCCCACGGCGCTGGCGGCGCCGGGCGCCGAAGGTTTCCTCATCAGCGAGGCCGTACGCGGCGAAGGCGGCCTCTTGTTGACCCCGGAGGGGAAGCCTTTCATGGAGAAGTACGCCCCCGAGTGGAAAGACCTGGCCCCGCGCGATGTGGTCGCCCGCGCTATTCATCGCGAGATGGAAGAACATGGCTATTCCTACGTTCTCCTCGACATCGCCTCGCGTCTGCCGGCGGACAAAATCGAAAATCGCTTCCCCAACATTTACGCCGAATGTTTACGAGTCGGCTTGGATATCCGCCGCGAACCCATCCCGGTCGTGCCGGCCGCCCATTACTCGTGCGGTGGCGTATTGGTAGACGAATGGGGTCGCTCCAGTATTGCCAATCTGTACGCGGTGGGAGAAGTCGCCTGCACCGGAGTGCATGGCGCGAATCGTCTGGCCTCCTCCTCCCTGCTCGAAGGGCTAGTCTGGGGGACACGCGCCGCGCGCGATATCGAGAGACGCCTGACGGAACAATCCCTGCCGGCCATGCCCTCTCCTGAGGACATTCCCCGTTGGGACGAATCAGGACTGACGGATGACTCTGACCCGGCGCTCATTCAAGGCGATATGCAGACTATTCAGAATATCATGTGGCACTACGTCGGTTTGATTCGCTCCGGCGATCGCCTCTCGCGTGCCATTCGCGAATTGCGTCACCTCCAGAATGAAATTGAAACGTTCTACCGCGCCACCAAGTTGAGCGATGGCCTGATCGGCCTGCGCAATGCGGTCGAGGCTGCCCTGCTCATCGCGCAGGCAGCGCGTCACAACCGTCAGAGCCGAGGCTGCCACTACCGCGTCGACTCTGTCCAAGGGGGAGACCGCTTGCTGTAGGCTTCGTCAACCGCGCCGCGTGACCACGCTCTATCCTCAGAATCACGCTTCCCCAACAGAAAGCATGGGTCTGACACGGAGCCGCGCTTTTCTATGGGAAACGGGCTTCAGTCCAATAATTCTTTGGGAATATTGCCACCGTTCTCGGCAATTTTCCGCAACACGGTCTTGTGCAGCCAGACGTTCATGCGCGCCGAATCTTCCATCATCTCCGGTGGACAACCCAGTTCCTTTGCCAGTTCGATGCGCGCCTGAAGACTACTGTCAATCCCAAGCAATTTCAACAGGTCAACAATAGAAACTTTCCAATTCAGGTTTGTCCCAACCGCCATCTGCTCCAATTTTCTGACGACATCCACCTCTGAAATGGGAGCGGGCTTGGCAGGGGCTGCCGGGGTAAACGTGCTGACGCTCGGCGGAGGGGCAGACTGCGCATATGTCGTTGGCTTGGCGGCAGGCTTGGCCGCCTCGCTCTTCGCTTCCTCTTTCTTGCCGAGACCGAGCTTTTCTAGAATTGTGGCGAAAAGGCCCATGGTAAACTCCTTTATTAGGATCAGATAAACGTCAAATCAAATTATAGCACAAAGCGTATTCAAACGCTGACAGACATCTCGAAACCACCGTCGTTTCGATTACAATAGAAACATGAGCGCCGATTCGGATTTTGATCTGTGGCACCCTCAACCTCTGCTCATTGTCATTTCCGGGCCCTCGGGAGCGGGAAAGGACACCGTCATCCAGCGCATGAAGGAACGCGGCCTGCCCTTTCACTTCGTGGTCACGGCGACCACCCGCCCGCGTCGCGAGGGAGAGGTGCATGGTAGGGACTACTTTTTTGTGTCGAAGGAAGAATTCGCGCGCATGATCGAAGAGAACGAACTGATTGAATATGCGATCGTGTACAATGACTACAAGGGGATCCCGCGCGAACAGGTGCGACAGGCGCTGGCTTCGGGCAAGGACGTTGTATTGCGCGTGGACGTGCAGGGCGCGGCTGCCGTGCGGAAACTTGCCCCCGAGGCGGTTTTTATCTTCCTGACCCCGCAAAGCGAGGAGGAAATGATGCGCCGTCTGCGCCAACGTCAGCGCGATCCGGCGGAGGATTTAAGCCTGCGAATCGCCACGGCGCGTCAGGAACTCAAGCGCGCCGCCGAATTCGACTATCTTATTGTCAATGCTGATGGTCATCTCGACGAGACCGTAGATACGGTGGAAGCAATTATTCGCGCCGAGCGCCATCGCGTTATCCAGCGACGGGTTCACCTGTAGATTCCCTGCCATTGGCTCGAATCAGGACGGTTTACCGTGAACGATTCTTTTTCTGGCGAGGAGCGCCGGCCTCCTCCGCAATCTACAGCGGTAGAGGTGCGATTGCCGCATGTGGCCCCTGTGGTCACCTATAGCCTTTTGGCTATCACAGTGTTGTTCTACCTGCTTCAACTTGCCTCGCGTTTTTACCTGGGGGTTGACTTGCTGGTCTATTACGGCGCGAAGCAGGCTGCGTTCATTCGATTTGGGCAGTACTGGCGGCTCATTACGCCGATCTTCCTGCACGCCTCGCTGGCGCATATTGTCTTGAATATGTACGCGCTGATTCGCCTCGGCGCCGGACTGGAAGCGCGTTTCGGGCACGGGCGTTTTTTGCTGCTCTATGTTTCCGGCGGATTTGCCGGCAACGTCCTTTCCTTCCTCCTGACGTCGGGCGCCTCGGTCGGCGCCTCCACCGCCATTTTCGGCCTGCTGGCCGCGGAGGGGGTGTTCCTGTATCAAAATCGCTTGTTCCTGCGCCAGTATGCTGCGCAGGCGCTCGGAAATATTCTGTTTCTGGCCGCCATCAACCTGTTCCTGGGTTTCTCCTCGAGCGGGATAGATAATTGGGGGCACGTTGGTGGTCTGCTCGGCGGCCTGCTCTTTACCTGGTTCGGCGGACCGCGCTGGAAAGTGGAGGGGATATATCCAACCTATCTGCTGATGGATGAACGCCGGCGACATGGAGCGCTGCTCGGCTTCGCCGCTGTTCTCCTCGTTTTCGGCTCGCTGACGGTGCTGGCCCTGTTCTGGGCGCGGTGAGCGTCGCGCCGACCCCCACGCCGCCGCTCGCAAGATAGGGCGGTCTTTCCAGAAAGAACGCATCTCCCGCAACTTTTTCTCTAAATAAATTGTATTAACTTATAGGATGAGTGAGGATTGCGAACTGGCACGGCGCGCGGTACAGGGTGATCAAGAAGCATTCGGCGAACTGGTGCGCCGTCACCAGGCAGCAGTCTTCCGCATAGCCTATCGTTTATTGGGAGAACGCGAGGCCGCCGAAGATGCGGTTCAGGAAACCTTCCTGCGCGCGTGGAAAACCCTTCCGCGCTACGATCTGGAGCGCCCATTCGCACCCTGGTTGAAGAAAATCGCCGTCAACCTGTGCCTGAACCTTTTGAAACGCCGACCGCTGTTCCCCCTCACGATGTGGAAGCATGATTCCAACCATCCTCCTCCTGAGGAAGAGGTCGTACAACGCGAACAAGAACACAGCGTGCACGCCGCTATCCTCTCTTTGCCGCCTTGCTCCCGCGTGATCATCGAATTGCGTCACTTCCAGGGTATGACCTATGCCGAAATTGCCCAGACTCTCCGCTGCCCGCTCAGCGATGTGAAATCTAAGCTCTTCCGCGCTCGCCGTTTGCTCCTGGAGAAACTCCCGAAGTTGCAGGAGGATCGCCATGAAGGAACACCTTGAGGAAGAAGTCTTGCACGAGTACCTCGATGGCGTCTTGGATGTGGAAAGCCGGCGCGCCGTGGAAACACACCTTTCGGTCTGTCGCGCCTGTCGCGCCTACTTGCAAGACCTGCAACGCCTCTTCACCGCCCTGGCTGGCATGAAGACGGAGGACCTGGGGCGCGATTTGACCCCCCCGGTGTTGAATCGCTTGCCGGCGCGCCGGCCGAGCCTGGGTTGGCGGCTGGCGTTGGCCGTGCAAGCAGGCGTGGCATTGGGCATATTGATCGCCGCCCTTCAGGCATTGGCGCGCATCGCGGCGCCATCACTCCAACTATTGCTGACCTTCCCATCGCTCTGGAAAAGGCTTTCCGGTATCTCAGTGGCCTCCTTGCTCGGGTTGTGGGAGATGGTCTCCCAGCCTTGTTCCTGGTTACAAGATATCCGGATTCCCTGGCCGGTCATTTCCTATCGGCCGCAGATTCTTCCGTCTTTGCCGGTCGCCATCTTCCTGCTGATCATTATCCCCGCTTTGTGGTGGATAGGAAGTATCCACCTGCTGCCAGATGGCGCGGAAGACCCAAAACCCCTCTAAGGAGACAGCCTATGAATATCGTCTTTATGGTTTTACTGGTTACCTTGTCTCTGCCGGCAGTGTTCGCGGCGGTCATGTTGCTCTTTCCAGAGCCCGTCGCGCAGGCGCGCTACAATCTAGAAACCCATCCCTGGCGCTCGTTCTTCCTGGGCTTGCTGACCTTCGCCGCGGTGGCCCTGCTAGAGGCGCTGTTGATCAGCGTGGCTGCGACGGTAGGACAACTGATGCAGGAACCGATCTTTCTCTCTTTTCTTGTTATCGTTCCGATTGTGAGCCTGGGAATACCCTTGCTGTTTGGTCTGAACGCCGCCGTTCAGATAATCAGCCACCGTTGGGGCGAGTTAAACCGTCCTGCCTTAACTTACCTGCGCGGCGGCGGGTTGCTTCTGCTTGCCTGTCTGATGCCCTTCGTCGGTTGGTTTATTTTTACGCCCGCCCTAGCCTGGGTAAGTATTGGCTCCGTAATCGGTCTGTTGAAGCGTAAGAAGGGCGACTGAGGGTTATCCCTCGACAGCCTCTACGGTCTCGATCTCTGGGAAAAACTGGCGCACCGTGCCTGCTACCCAGCCATGCAACGTGGCCGGCGAGAGCGGACAACCCTGACAGGCGCCTCCCAGGCGCACCCGCAGTGTCTTGCCGTCAAACGAGACGTACTCCACCGATCCGCCGTGGAAGGTCTCGATGTAGGCGCTCAACTGCTCGAGGAGGGCTTTCAGGCGGATTTCGGCAGCGGCGTTTGTGTTCTGCATGATCTCCTCCGTGACTAGACGTGAGAGTGGTTGCCCAGGAGCCTAGCTACCTGCTGACGACTTCTCCGCCGTTCTGCGACGATGGCTGCCAGACGTTCCCGAATGATTTTTCCTGCCTGGGGGTGACTGTCGCATAGGGAACGCAGCGCCTCGCCGCGAATCTGCAATGCCTCGCTATCGCTTTCACAGACCGCGGCGGAGGTGTACACCGGGTTGCCCATCGCCGCTGACCAGCCAAACACGCCGCCCGGTCGCACACGAGCGACCGTTATCGCCGGCCCGTCTTCCGGCTTGTAACGAATAACCACCTCTCCCCGCACGAGGAGGTAAAAAAATTCGGCCGCATCCCCCTGATCGAAAATCAACGCGCCGGCGCGAAAACGCAGCGTCCGAAAGAAGGGCGCCAACAAAGATAGGTCATCTCCACGCAGACCTTGAAAGAAGGGAAGGTTCTCCAGGGCCGGAAATCTCATTTGCCTAGATAGTAGCCCAACCCCTAGACGCTGGCTAGTAGCAAAAATCATCAAACTCCTGATGTTTATCCTGTTTTCGCCGGCCTCCTAGGGGCACTTCCTTTCCCTTTCGGGTATACTTCTCCTGGGTATCGAATTTCCAGCGCCGTACGATGTTTCGCAGGCAACTTTTCGCAAAAGGACACATCTAAATGACAGCAGCCGAGACCGCGTTTTCCTTTGAGGCTTTGCGCGCCGGCGATCGCCGGGAATTCGCGCGGCTTGTCGAAGCATACTCCGGCCCCCTCTACCGCCTGGCGCTGAAGATGCTTGGAAATGTCCAGGATGCCGAAGACGTGCTCCAGAATACGTTTCTGAAGGCGTTGCAACATCTTCATGAATTTGAAGGGCGTTCCAGCCTTTCTACTTGGCTCTACCGTATCGCGGTCAACGAGGCGCTCATGCTCCTGCGCGGCCGACGACCGGAGACCTCGGTCAGCGATTTGTCGGCTGAAGATGAGGACGATGAAGTCGAGACGCCCCGACAATTCGTGGACTGGTGCTGTTTACCCGAAGAGGAATTGCTCTCCTCCGAGGCGCGTCGCTATCTCGAAGAGGCAATTCAGCGCCTGCCCCCCAAGTTACGCGTTGTCTTTCTGCTGCGCGATATAGAAGGCCTCTCCATCCAGGAGACCAGTCAGGCTCTCCAATTGAGTGAGGCTGCCGTCAAGACTCGACTTTTGCGCGCCCGGCTTCACCTGCGCGAACAACTCAGTGCCTTCTATGCAGAGCGTTTGCGCGGCGAAAGGAAGCAACCATGAGTGAAATTCACATCGAATGTCGCGACTTGCTTCGTTCGCTCTCAGATTACATAGACGGCGAACTGGATGAAGTGCTGCGCGCGACCATCGAACAACACATGGCAGAGTGTGGCCATTGCCGCATTGTCGTGGATACCCTACGCAAGACCGTCTTGCTCTACCATGCTCTCTCACAGGCACCGATGCCGTTGCCGCCAGACGTGCAAGAACGCCTTTTTCGCGCTCTGGAAGATCAACTCCAGGAGCATGGCTGATCTGTTTCCCTCTTCCTCAGGCGCCGAACGTGCAGATGCTTCTACGGCCAGCACGCCTCCGCCGGCGATCCCTGTCCATGCTGCGATGAACGCTTTCTGGATTACAACGGCTTGCTTCGCCTGGAGTGCACGCAGTGTAGCTACCAGGCCATCACCCTCTTTCCCTGCATCTGTTGATTGCCTATTATAGTGAGGAGAATATCTGACATGGAAGCAAAAGTCGTCTGGCACGAGAATCTGACCTTCACCGGCAGCGCCGATAGCGGCTTTTCTGTCCCGCTGGGGGCAGACCCCGCTGTTGGCGGCGCGAACGACGGTTTCCGCCCTGTGGAATTGCTGGCGATCTCGCTGGCCGGTTGTACCGCGATGGACGTGGTTTCTATCCTGCGTAAAAAACAGCAAGAGGTCACCGCGTTCGAGGTTAGCGTACGCGCGGAACGCACGACGGAGCACCCCAAAGTCATTACCGCCGCGACAATCGTGTATCGCGTCACGGGCAATCGGATAGACGAAGGCGCCGTTCAGCGCGCGATTGCGCTTTCCACAGAGAAATATTGCCCGGTCTATTCTATGCTCGGGCGCGTCTTCCCTATAGAACGGGAATACGAAATTTATCAGGCAGGGGAACCTCTGCGCTTGCTGCGGCGAGGGCGTTATCCCGCCTAGAGGCTTTCGCGCAGGACCATGCTTCCGCAGCCGAGAGGCTCAGAGGGGGATATTGCCGTGTTTCTTCGGCGGGTTTTGGTCGCGCTTGTTGTGGAGGGTTTCCAGAGCGTTGATGAGGCGCGGCCGCGTCTCGCATGGCTCGATGACGTCGTCCAGGTAACCGCGTTCGGCGGCCACGTAGGGGTTGGCGAAGCGGGCGCGGAATTCGGCAATTAGTTCGTCTTTGCGACTCGCCGGGTCTTCCGCCTTCTCGATTTCCTTGCGAAAAACAATCTCCACGGCCGCTTCCGGGCCCATCACAGCGATTTCGGCCCCAGGCCAGGCTAGGTTCAAATCCCCGCGTAGGTGTTTGCTGGACATGACGATGTAAGCGCCGCCGTAGGCCTTCCGCAAAATGACCGTCAACTTAGGCACGGTGGCCTCGCTATAGGCATAGACCAGTTTCGCTCCCGAACGGATGACGCCGCCATGTTCCTGCGCCATGCCGGGCATGAAACCGGGCACGTCCACCAAGGTTACAAGGGGAATATTGAACGCATCGCAGAAGCGGACGAAGCGCGCCGCCTTTTCGCTGGCGTCAATATCCAGCACGCCGGCCAGCACCGCCGGCTGATTGGCGACAATGCCCACGGAATGCCCTCCCAGACGAGCAAAGCCAATGACAATATTCGGCGCAAACGCCTCCTGGATTTCCAGAAAGCGGCCTTCGTCCACCACGCGCCAAATCACCTCTCGGACATCATACGGTTTGGCAGGGTCATCCGGCGCCAGGTCGTTGAGCGACTCCTCCATGCGTAGGGGGTCGTCGCCGCTAGGCGCATAAGGAGGATCTTCCATGTTGTTCTGGGGCAGGTAGCTCAACAGCGTGCGCACGAGGTGTAGCACGTCTTCCTCGCTCTCCGCGAGGAGATGACAGACTCCGGATTTTGCCGCGTGGACGGTCGCGCCGCCCAATTCGTCAAAGGACACGTCCTCGTGCGTCACGGCCTTGACGACATTCGGGCCGGTCACGAACATATACGCCGAGCGGGACATACAGACGAAATCGGTCAGGGCCGGTGAATATACCGCGCCGCCGGCGCACGGCCCTAGAATCGCGGAAATTTGCGGAATGACGCCGGAAGCCAGCGTATTGCGCAGGAAGATTTCCGCATAGCCGGCCAGGGAGACCACGCCCTCTTGAATGCGCGCTCCGCCCGAATCGTTCAGGCCGATCAATGGCGCGCCATTCTTCAGTGCCAGGTCCATAATCTTGCAGATTTTCTCGGCGTGCACCTCGCCGAGGGAACCGCCAAAGACCGTGAAATCCTGCGAAAAGACATAGACCAGACGGCCGTCAATCCGCCCCCAACCGGCAACCACGCTATCGGAGAGATACTTCTGCTCTGCTAACCCGAACTCATGGCTGCGGTGTACGACGAGGGCGTCGGTCTCGACAAAGGAACCTTTGTCCAGCAGAATATCGAGGCGCTCGCGAGCGGTCAATTTTCCTTTTCGGTGTTGGGCCTCGATGCGCTCTGTTCCCCCTCCTTCGCGTGCCCGCGCCTTAAGTTCGTATAGTTCCTGTATCTTTTTTGGATCCGTCATGTCTCACCTTCTCGCAAAAACGTCTTACCGCCGGATGGAACGCCACGCCAAGAGTAACGGGCAGTAAGACTGCCGATAGTATCAGCGCGAACGGCCAGTTGGGATAGGGAAGGCGAAGAAGAAGGCGGTCTAGCCAATACCAGAGAAAGTAACCGCTGCATACGCCGATCACGGCCCGCTGGCCCCATCGCCGACGTGTCGCAAGGCCCCAAAGCGCCTCTAAGGCGCAAACCAGCCAGAACGCACCGCTCAAAGCAATGTACGACGGTCCGCCGCGCGTCGGATACCCGTCCAATACCTCCCAAAAGACCACCGCTGCGCCGAGACGCACCGCGCTCCAGAGAGCAAGGATCACCAGCAACGCGAGCAGGAATTTCACGGCGCCTGGCAGAGAAGGCGATTCAGAGAAACCAAAGGGCCGGTTGGTATCTTCGTTCACGGACAGTCCTTGGGGAGAGCAAAGCGTTCAGGGCGCAGGAACCTGATACAGCCAGTAGAGCGTCTCGCCGTCCGCGGCAATTTCTCGCCGCAACAGACCGCCCGGATAGTCTGTTTGGACTGCCTGGATTTCCTCTTCCAGGTGGGGCAGGAAAACGAAGAGTAAATGCGTTGCTGAAACCTGCGCCTTTCTCTCAGACGACCAGGACGATGTGATATCCATCCCCTCGATGCCGGGCGCGAGGTATTGCAGACTGGGGATACTGCGGAATCCCATCGCCGGATGGCCGAAAAATATAACCTGGGTGTCGGCAGGGTGTGCCTGCAATTCCTCCGCCAGCCGTTGGGCAATCATGGTGTGACTGCGTGCCTGCTCGAAAACGCTGCGAGGGGTATAGACAAAGAAATAAAAGTAGAGGTCATCCAGAACGAAGGACAGGGCCAGCGCAATGGCAACGACAGACAACCAGCGTCTCCCTTTTGTCCAGAGTTCAGAGAGCAGCGTGATGCTTTCGCTCAGACCATACCCGACGAGCACAGCGCATAACGGCGCGGCGGCCGTATAGCGTTGCGCGGCCGGAGTGCTTTCACTCAAAGTGCCAATCAGCCCAAATGTCGCCAGCCATAGGAGCAGCAGTGGGGCGCGCCATCGCCCGGCGCGCAGGCAGAGGAGAACCAGTCCAATCAAAAAGAACGTGGCTGGCCATGGGCGCAGGATAGGATACCCCGGTCTATACCAAGCTTGCAGCGGTTCGTACGTGAACGCGCCAAATCCCAACCAGAGTTGGCGCAGAATCACCTGCCAGATTGGTAGTCCGCTTGTCTGTGCTTCATGGATCAACCATGCTCGGCTCAGACCCACCCGATTCAACGGTGCAACGAATGCCTCCGGATGTCGCAGGTAATGCCAGAGGAGCGGCCAGGCAACGAGCAGAGAAAGCACGAATAAGAGCGATAGATTTACGCCCTCTCGCTTCAGGCGCCGGCGATCCAGCAGCGCCGCCAGAATCACCCAAATAGCTAGCAAGCCGAACAAGGCGCGTGTGCTGGGGTAGAAGTACTGACCCAATCCCAAGGCTAAGCCGGCCAGTAGGTAGGCGTTGCGTCGCTGATGTTCCCAGCCGTACCACAACGCTCCCACAAAGGCTACATACCAAAAGCCGTCCCAGATGTTGTTCAGGCCAATACGACTAAAGTGAATGTGGAAAGGCAGGGTGGCCAGGTAGAGCGCCGCAAGCCACGCCGTTCGCCTGCCGAACATTGCGCGGACGACCAAAAACGTCGCGGTGACGGTCAGCGCCCCGGCCAGAGCAGAAGGCAGGCGCAACGCTTCGGTTGTCTGGCCAAACAGGCGAATAGACAGGGCGGGAATGGCGAAGTAAAAGGATGGGAAACTATACCAACCGCTGATAAAGAGATTGTTGATTTCTCCGCGCGCCAGCGACGCAGCGAACAAGCCAGCCGAACCCTCATCGCCGGTCAGAAAAATCGGGATGTGCGCGGTCCACAGACCGCGCGGGAGAAACGCCCCCGTCGTCAGAGCAAGGAGCAAAGCGACAAGTTGCATGGATGGTCGGCGTAAAGTCGCGACACTCGCCCATCCTCCTGCTACGGCCAAACCCAACGCCAGCACCCAAGCTGTGACCGCAATGCCGGGATTGAGCATACTACCGAGTTCGCCAGCAGTTAGCGGAACCACCGCGATCATTAGCGCCGCTAACGCAAGACAAAACACTTGCCATTCCATTATCCCTAGGCGGCGGGTAGTTTGTTCAAGAATGTACGCCAGCCAGCGTGGCGTCCCTTTTTGCACCGACCAAACGCCTAGCAGCACCAACGCGAGACCAAGCCCCGCCAGCACAAAGGCAGAAAACCGCTGATGATACGGCCGAGAAGACAGCATGAATTGACCGAACAGCAACAGGATTCCCCCTCCAGAAAATAACGGGATCGCGATAGATACCTTCGACGTAGACACTATGCGCTACCTGGCCAGACCGTGATCAAGATGATCTGTGGGATAACACCCACAGGGAGATCGTTTGCAGGATGGGATTCGCATTACTGCCCTTGCGAAACAAAAGCATGAGGATACAAAACTCGGGCAACCCTGATATCGTTCGACGGCGGAAGGCCTTGTGCCTTACCATGCCAATTATACCGCTTGCGCTTTGCCTCCAGGGAAGGGAATTGGTTTACGGTATAATCGCTTCTATGCGACGCGACGCGTACACGACTCTCGTCTATGCTCGCTGTTGGCCGTTGGTGGGGCCTTTGGCGTATTTCCTGCTCAAGCTGCTCGGCGCGGAGATCCCGCGCGCCGTCCAGATTGGGCGCGATTTTCTCCTCCTCCACGGCGGCTTCGGCGTGGTGATTCATCCGAAGACCGTCATCGGCGACCGGGTGCGCATCTACCCCGGCGTGACGCTTGGTCGCGCCGACGTTTACCGTCCCATAGAGCAATCGGCCTTTGAGGGTATCGTCGTGGAGGATGATGTGATTCTGGCTTCCGGCGCGAAAGTATTATGTCAGGAGGGTGTGCTGCGGGTGCGGAGGGGAAGCGTGATTGGAGCAAACGCGGTATTGCTCGAATCGACCGGGGAGTACGAGATCTGGGCCGGCGCGCCGGCGCGCCGTATCGGGAAACGTGAGGCGTGAACGTGCGAATCTGTGTGATTCCCAACGTGCAAGGGGTGGGGGGCATGGTCTCCTTCAAGCAGAAATTCGGCGCGGCGCTGCGTGCGCGCGGCATGGCCATCTGCGAGAATCTGACGGATGAACCCTACCAAGCCGTTTTGCTCATTGGCGGGACGCGTCAATTGACCACTCTCTGGCGCGCCCGACGACGCGGCGTGCGTATCGTGCAGCGACTGGACGGCATCAACTGGTTACACCGCCGCCTCCGCACGGGCTGGCGCCATTTCCTGCGCGCCGAAATCAACAACCTCCTGCTGGCCTTCACGCGGCGCCATCTGGCCAATCGCGTTGTCTATCAATCGGAATTTGCCCGCCGCTGGTGGGAGGCATGGCACGGGGCCGCGCCTGCGCCCGCGACGGTTATCTACAATGGTGTGGACTTGCGCCGGTACACTCCCGAAGGCTCCCATCGGCGTCCTGCTGACCGTGTCCGGTTGCTGCTAGTGGAAGGCAACCTGCAAGGAGGCTATGAAATCGGCCTGGCAACAGCCGTGCGTCTGGCGGAAGGGATGTCGAGACGCCAGGATGTAGAGTTGATGGTGGTAGGGCAGATTCAGCCAGTACAGCAACAAGCATGGCAGGCGCAAACGCGCACGCCTATCCTTTGGGTCGGTCGCGTCCCACCGGAGCGCATTCCGGAACTCGACCGTTCGGCGCACCTTCTTTACGCGGCCGATCTCAACGCGGCCTGTCCAAATTCGGTCATCGAGGCCTTAGCGTGCGGCCTGCCGGTGCTGGCGTTTGCCACCGGCGCGTTGCCCGAACTCGTTCAGGGTGAGGCCGGCCGTCTCGTTCCCTACGGCGGCGATGTCTGGCGCCTTGAGCCGCCGGATGTGGACGCCCTTATTCGGGCCGGCGAGGAGATTCTCGCGCAGCAGCCGCGTTTTCGCCAGGCGGCGCGCGCGCGCGCCGAAGAAGCTTTCGACCTGGATAGAATGGCAGATCGCTACCTGGACGTGTTGGTGGGGTGATGATTCACGCGCGCTCCCTGGACGAAGTGCAACTTTCCGAGGCGTATCTGACCATCGGCGTTTTTGACGGCGTCCACCGCGGCCACCAGGCCTTGGTTGCCCGTCTGGTCATGGCCGCGCGCGCGGCCGGGGTTCCGGCTGTTGTGTTGACGTTCACGCCGCACCCGGCAGCGGTGCTGGGCGATCAAGCCGATTTGCCCTACCTGACCACGCCGGAAGAGCGCGCCGCTTTGCTGGCTGATCTGGGGATAGACATCGTCATCACCCAGCCGTTTGACCGCGCGCTTGCCTCGCAAAGCGCCGAAGCGTTCATGGGGCGCCTGGCCCGAACGCTTGGTTTGCGTCGCCTGTTCATCGGCTACGACTTCGCGCTAGGACGCGGACGTGAGGGCAACGCCGCGCGTTTGCGCGAACTTGGGCGTCTGCTGGGGTACGACGTGGAGATCGTGGAACCGCTCTGCCAGGAGGAAGCGATCGTCTCCGCGACGAGCATTCGCGCTCACCTGTTGGCCGGCCGCGTGGAAGCGGCTGCTCTGTTACTGGGGCGTCCCTACGCTATCCGCGGCGTGGTAGTACCTGGGGATGGTCGTGGCCGCCTCCTGCAATTTCCCACAGCCAACCTTGCGCCGCCGGCTGGCCAATTGATTCCGGCGAACGGCGTCTATGCCTGCTGGACTTGGGCACAAGGCCGACGTTACCTCTCTGTTGTCAACATCGGCGTTCGCCCTACCTTCCACGCTGCAGGGGGGAACATCCTCTTGGAAAGCCACCTGCTCGACTTTTCCGCCGACCTGTACGGGCAGAGCATTGCCGTCGAATTCATCGCACGTTTACGCGAAGAGGCGAAATTCCCCTCCGCCGAGGCATTGATAGCACAAATCCGCCGCGACGTAGAACACGCGCGCCGACTGCTGCAACCGATTCTTGATCGAGACGTGGTGGGATTGCGCGGTTGATTTTCCCTACTTGTGGGCCAGCCCGGGATCGAACCGGGAACCTGCGGTTTATAAGACCGCTGCTCTCACCGATTGAGCTACTGGCCCGCTGATACATTATACCTCAGGCGGCCATGCGATTGCTTGCCTCATCCAACGCCTGAATTTGGGCTGCGCTGAGTCGCCAGCCGAGCGCGCCGGCGTTGTGCGCGGCCTGGTCGGCGGTTTTCGCGCCCGGAATAGGCAGCGCACCTTTGCAAATAAGCCAGTTGAGCGCTACCTGCGCCGGCGTTTTACCTCCGTGTTCCTGACCGATCTCGGTCATGAGGCCTAGCAACGGCGGCAGGCTCTTAAGCAAGCCTGCAAACATGCGCCCGCGCACGCCCGGCGGCGGATTGTGAGAGGTGTACTTGCCGGTCAGCAACCCCTTGGCCAGCGGGGAATAGGCGATCAGGCGAACGCCGAGTTCGCGGCAGCGTTCCAGCAGGCCGCTTCGCTCTACCGCGCGGTTGAGCAGGTGGTATTCCACCTGATTCGAGGCAAGCGGAATCCCGCGCCGTTCTAGGGCGCTATATGCCCGCTCCATCTGATTCGGGTTGTAATTCGAGACGCCGACGCAACGCGTCAGGCCCGCCTCGACCGCCTCTGCCAGTGCCTCCGCCCAGTGTTCCACAGATATCGGGGGAAGGGGCCAATGTATCTGATAGAGGTCCACCTTCTCCAACCCCAAACGTTCCAGACTGCCCTGCAGGGCGCGTAGAAGCGATCGACGCGAGAGTCGCCACGGGAAAGGCATGAACTTGGTGGCCACCAGCACCGGGCGGTCGGTCTCGCGGAGAAAACGTCCGAGCAAGCGCTCTGAACGTCCCATGCCGTAGACCTCTGCTGTATCGAACAGATTGACGCCCGCCTCCAGGGACTTCTGAAACGCTCCTGCCACATCCTCTTCCCCGTACTCATGTCCGTAGTTCCACACCGCGCGATCGCCCCATGCCCACGTGCCCACCCCCATCTCCGCATGACGAAGGAACAAGGTCTCTTTGGCTTGCGGCTTGTCCATTTCACGCTCCTTTGCGAGCCATAGCAAGCAGAATGTTGGAAGGACGCTAAGATTTTATCACAAACAGAGGTGCGCCTGCCCTCATCATGGAAAAGACGAAAGCCATTCATGTCCACGTAAAAATTGCAGGACAACTCCTTGGAGTTGTCCTGCTGCAAAGCCATATCGCCCACAACCTTTGCGTGCACACACCTGCTCGTGAAATCTCCTTTCCCGTATACGGTGTGGTACAATCTACACCCTTGTCGAGATGACACATGAGGATTGTCCTGCACGATGCCGGCGTAGGTGAATGGCTGTGCTTTGAGCACGCGAAGGCTGTCGTTCTCGCGCGCCGTCGCGAGGAAGTCCTACCTGCGCTGCGGGAGGTAGAACGGCGCGCGCAGAGGAAAGGCCTGTACGCCGCCGGTTTCATTAGTTACGAGGCCGCGCCTGCCTTCGACGCCGCGCTCCAGACCCACGCGGCGGGTGATTTTCCGCTTTTGTGCTTTGGTCTGTATTCCTCGCCGCGCGTGTTCCGCTTGCCGTCCACGATTCCCTCCGCCGCTATGCCTACAGAGTGGAGGGCTTCCATTTCGCCGGAGGAGTACGCGCGCGCCGTCGCGCAAATCAAGGCCCACATTGCTCGCGGCGAGACCTATCAGGTCAACTTCTCGTTTCGTCTGTTTGCCCCGTTCTACGATGACCCCTGGGCTTTTTTCCTCGTGCTCGCGCGTGCACAAGGGAGCGGCTATAGCGCCTACGTGGATGCCGGTCGCTATGTCATCTGTTCGGCCTCGCCAGAACTTTTCTTTCGCTTGGAAGGAAATCTCGTCATCGCGCGCCCGATGAAAGGTACGGCCCGGCGCGGCAAAACACTTACCGAGGACCTGGCCCAGGCGCACTGGCTAGGCTGTTCCCCCAAGAACCGCGCGGAAAATGTAATGATTGTGGACATGATTCGTAACGATGTAGGGCGTATTGCCGAAAGAGGAAGTGTCCAAGCGTCGGTCCTGTTTGAGGTGGAGCGCTACCCGACCTTGTGGCAGATGACCTCCACTGTCGTTGCCCGCAGCGCAGCCTCTGTGACCGACATTCTGGCGGCGCTCTTTCCATCGGCCTCCGTCACAGGAGCGCCGAAGGCGCGCACCATGAGCATCATCGCTTCGCTGGAAAATTTGCCCCGCCATATCTACACCGGTTGTATCGGTTTCTTCACCCCCCAACGAACAGCGCAGTTCAATGTCGCCATCCGTACTGTATTGATTGACCGCCAAAGCCGGCAGGCAGAGTACGGTGTCGGCGGCGGGATTGTCTGGGATTCGACCGGTGAGGAAGAATATCGGGAATGCCAAACAAAAGCACAGCTGTTGACCAGCGTTTGGCCCGAATTCTCGCTCCTAGAGGCCATTCTGTGGACGCCGCGCCAGGGGTACTTCCTGTTGCCCTATCATTTGCGTCGCTTGCGTAACTCGGCTGCCTACTTCGGTTATCCGCTGGATGTCGCCAGGGTCTGCGCTCGTCTGGACGCGCTGGCGGTATCGTTGCCTCCCATCGCTCACAAGGTTCGCTTGCTCCTCAACCGGCATGGAGATATAACCTGTGAGGCAACGCCTCTGGCGCGCGTGCCAAGACCCACCCGCCCACGGTTGCGCCTGGCCGCGCAGCCGGTCCACACGGACGACGTGTTCCTCTACCACAAAACCACCCATCGAGTCGTGTACGAGAACGCTGCCAATGGCTGCGCGGATGGCGAGGAAGTCTTGCTCTGGAACGAACGCGGCGATGTGACCGAGTCCACGAGCGATAACGTGGTTGTCCAAATACGAGGGCGTCTTTACACGCCGCCTGTTTCCTGCGGCTTGCTGGAGGGAACCTTTCGCGCTTGGTTACTGGAGAACAGGAAAGTGGAGGAGCGCGTAATCTCCATCCACGAGTTGCACCGATGCGAGAAAATCTATCTCGTTAACTCCATCCGCAAATGGCGGGAGGCAGAGTGGTTTGCTAACTCCTCCTTGTAAAAACAGAAAATGTGTGCTGCTATCGAGTTGCCGGTTTCTTCTTTTTTGAAGAATGTTATGACAACTCTGATTGTTCCCTGTGGATCGAATTGCGCCTGGTGTGACGCCTACCGCCTGACGCAGGCCAAGGACATCCTCGGTCTGGAAGTGTTTCTAGCCGGCCAAATGGCCGGTAGAGTTCCAGGCGCCCGAGATGGCTCTTTACCAGGTTTTCTGCGACGGTTGTTGTGCAAGCGGCGAACGGCTCTGTGCTTATTGCTCTATGCGCGCGGCCCGTGCCTGTGCCGTACAACGCGGTCTCGGTGCCTGCGCGGCATGCTCGGGGTATGCCTGCGCGCACGTAGAGGAGGCAAAACGCTCCAGGGGAGCACAACAGAGCCTGGAAAGGCTGCGCCGGGCAGAGTAAGTTTGCCTGCGCCCTGGATGCGCGAAACAATCCCCGGTGCTCTCTCATAGAAAGCGCCGAGGGATTTTCTGATTCAGGCGGTTCTTCTTACGAACAGGCGCCGAAATCATGGCGGCTGCTCTGTTATCGTAAGGGGTTATAATGCAGGGGCAAAGTTGAGACACTCGTCGTTTGGAGATTTCTTTGTCATGGAAGACAAATGGATCACCTATGGTGGCCAGGCGGTTATTGAAGGCGTGATGATGCGCGGGCGTAAGGTCTACGCGTTGGCGCTGCGCGCGCCGGATGGGCAAATCATCACCAAAGTCGCGCCGCTGAGCGGAATTTACCGCAGCCGGCTGGCGCGCATTCCTCTCCTTCGCGGGCTGGTGCTATTATGGGATGCACTGGGCTTAGGCATGCGCGCGTTGACCGATTCGGCTAACCTGCAGGCGTCGGGCGAAGAACGGCTGGAAGGGCCGGTGCTCTATCTCACGTTTGGCTTATCCTTTGCCATCGCTCTCCTCCTTTTCGTTCTCCTCCCCGCCGGAGGCGGCTGGTTGACCGAACGGTACCTGCAATGGAACACTTGGCGAAGCAACCTCGCGGAAGGCATTCTACGCCTCTTGCTTTTGATTGGGTACATTTGGCTTGTCGGATTCTGGCCCGATATCCGGCGTGTGTTTGCTTACCACGGCGCCGAGCACAAGACGATCAATGCCTGGGAGGACGGGGCAGAGATGAGACCCGAAGTGATCGCTCGCTATTCCTGTCAACATCCCCGCTGTGGTACGGCCTTTCTTCTCTCCGTCGCCGTGATCGCCTTCTTGCTGTTTGCTTTGCTTGGCCCCCTTCCTCTCCTCTGGCGCTTCGCCACGCGTATTCTGCTCATTCCCCTCGTTGCCGGCCTGGCATACGAATACATTCGCTGGACGGCAAATCACTTGCGTTCTCCACTGGTGCGCATGCTGGTTGCTCCCAACCTCGCATTGCAATCGCTGACGACGCGCGAGCCTGATGAGAAAATGATAGAGGTTGCTCTGACGGCATTTCAGACGATGCGCGCCGGCGAAGAGCAAGAAACAGAACTTTTAACGGCTAATGGGAGGCGGATTGTAATCGTTTGGTGAAGACGAGCAGGTCGTCGCCGGGCCGGTAAAAATCGTGGACGCGCGCTTCGAGCGTGTACCCCGCCAATGTGTAGAAGTAGCGCGTCGGTTCATACTCCGGACAGCCCTCGGTTTCGACGACGAGCAGGCGACCACCCTCTGCCTGAACCCTTTTCTCTGCCTCCCCAAGCAAACGACGGCCAATCCCATGACCCTGACAACTCTCCTCTATGGCAATCCAATAGAGATCATAGGTGCCCATCGTGAGAGGACGAGGGCCATAACAGGCAAAGCCAATCGCTTGTCCATTCTGACGGGCGACGAGAAAATGGTACCCGCTCTTTTCACCCCCCTTGTTGGTAAATTCTTGCCAGAGTTCAGCAATCACCTGGACGTCTGCCTCCCCAAACAGGTGGACGTGACGGGCTATTTCAAGGATACGTTCACCATCCTCAGGTTGAGGTTCACCGATTTCGACTCCATCGGACATACCCATTTCTCCCGTTCCAAAGCAAATTGTACAATACGCTCGATCATTTCTCCGTAAGTATAACCGGCCGCGAAGGCCGACTTGGCAAAACCGGCATCGGGGGCCAGATCCGGGATTTCATTGACGTCAATCACATAGGGGATGCCGGCGTGATAGCGAATATCTATCCGCGCCAGGTCGCGCAAGCCAAGCGCGTGGAACGCCTGACGCGCCGTGGCTGCTATTCGCTCGACGTCCTGTGGGCTCAAGGAGGTTGGGCAACGTGTGAGGATACTTTCCGCCATATACGAATCGAGAATCCACTTGGCGTCATAGGTCAACAGGTGATGGAGAGGGTCGGAGAGCCGCGAAAAATCGTGTTCCGAAATAGGCAACACCTCCACATGCTCTCCGTTGCCCCAGAGCGCGACCGCGACTTCACAGCCGGGAACAAACTCTTCGACCAGCGCCGGCTGGCGATACCGCTCCACGATGTAGGCCACGCGTTGGGTCAACTGCCGTGAATCGACCACAACTGCATCGAGGTCTATACCCAGGCTGGCGTCGCCGGCCAGCGGTTTGACGATGGCCGGGAACCGCCAGCGGAAAGAGTTGCCCGGTGCGGTATAGACCTGGTAAGGCGGGGTGGGGATGCCTGCCGCGATCAGTTTTCGCTTGGTGCGTCGCTTATCAATGCATTGTCGCGTGACTTCGGCGGTAGAGCCTGTGTGCGCGAACCCACATTCTTCGATGAGGCGCACAATGCGCGTGACGGCCATATTATCGCCGCGAAAACCGTCACAATTATTGAAAATGAACGTATTTGCTGGGGAGAACTCCTGTAACGCCTGCTTTAATTCGCGCAACGAATCGCGCACTGCCAGCAATATGACCGCGTAGCCTCGTTCCTCTAGCGCCTTGTAGATAAGGCGCGCCACGGCGCGGGTGCATTGCAAAGCAATAATATCCCTCGGCTCGCCGTAAGCGACCCCGGTTTCGTCATTGTAAAGCACGATGATACGCAACGCTGCAGCAAGGTTCACGAGGGCGGCATCCCATTCATGGAAATCAGGCCAAGTCCTATGATATAACGTTTTGCGAAAATCGAACAGAGGGAGTAAGAAAAGCCGAGCGATCGGAGCGTTTTAAGGGTTTTGCGCAATGCCAGAATCGCGCCGGTGTGCGCCTGGTCAGACCGACCGAATACCGACACTACAAGCCCGATCCTAGGGGGTGCAATGCGTCGTGGCCAACACATAAGGCATTCCCATCGCCGCGAGGCGGCGCAGACGGCTTTGGGTCGGCGAACCGGTCTACAAAGAGATGCTGCTTCCGCCCACGTCGGTCGGGGCCCCCTGCGCTCTCACGGGAAAAGGAGAATCTCACATTGTCTTTGGCAGGATAAACTGGACCGTCGCGCCGTCCTCATTTTCCTGCGCCAAGCGAATGTCCCCGCCGTTCTGTAGAATATAGGTTCGTCCAATATACCCCTGCAACTCCAAGTCGAGGGAGGAGGGAGTTTTATTCTTTTCGCCCATGCTGCGCACCGTGAAGAAGGCGTGATCGTTTTCATCTGCGGCAATGAGGAGAATCCTGGCCGGGGCCTTGACGAATTCAGCGACATAGGAAATCAGGCTGACCAGCGCCTGTCGAATCTGGAATTCATCTAGGCGGCAACTGGTGGAAACGCACGTGCAGCGATTCTCAAGGTTGAACTTACGATTAGGGTTGGCGCGTTTCCACTGCGATAACGCTTCCTCCATCATGCGCCGCAGATCGCATTCCGCCGGCTGAGGACTCTTTTCACCCCCGTTCAAACGTGCGGCCTCGATGATGGCGCTCATCCAGCCTAACATGCGCACGCCGCTGTTGTAAATCGTTGTCAGGTCTTCCTTCTGGTAATCGGTCAGCGGCCCATCCTGACCACTTAACATCACACGCGCAAAGCCGATGATATGATTGAAGGGCGTCTTCAGGTCATGCGCCTGGACGGAGAGAAATCGATTCAGGTCAAGTTGCTCGGGAAGGTGGAGTTCAGCCATTGCCTGCTGCCCGCCGGCAAATCTGCCGCGACGTTATCATTTTTGTTAAGTATAGCACAGATTGTTTGCCTGAAGGCGTTCAAGGAACGATCCAGGTGCCGGTTTCCCCGCGCAAGGCACGGCCAATGTGCTCGGGGCTGGTAATGAGCGCCTGTTTGCCCCCTGCCTCCAGATACCAGATAACTGCCTGAATCTTGGGCGCCATGGATCCGGGGGCAAAATGGATGCCCTCTGCCAGATAGCATTTCGCTTCCTCCAGTGTCATCCGGTCCACCCAACGCTGTGCGGGTTGACCATAGTAGAGCGCCACCTTCTCCACGGCCGTAGCAATCAGAAACAAGTCGGCGTGGACGGCGCGGGCAAGCAGGCTGCTGGCATAATCCTTATCAATCACGGCCGCGATCCCACGGTATTCCCCATCGCCGATGTCCACGACGGGAATGCCGCCGCCGCCGACTGTGATGACCACGATGCCGGCCTCAATCAGCAGGCGGATGGAATCCAATTCGACGATTTCCTTCGGCATAGGAGAAGGAACGACCCGCCGCCAACCGCGACCGGCATCCTCCACAACCGTCCAGCCCATCTCTTGCTCGCGCCGTCTGGCCTCCTGTTCATCCATGAAGCCGCCGATAGGCTTGCTGGGACGTTGAAAGGCCGGGTCGTCGCGGTCCACAAGCGTTTGCGTGATAATGGTGCAAACGTTCTTTTGAATGCCGCGATGATACAACTCGTTTTGCAGCGCCTGTTGCAATTTATAGCCGATCGAACCCTGGCTTTCGGCGCCACAAACATCCAGCGGTGCCTCGTGAATTCCTTCATATTTTGCCGCAACCTCGGCGCGTCGCAGGATAAACCCTACCTGGGGGCCGTTGCCGTGTCCAATGGCTATGTCCCACCCTTCGGCGATCATATCGGCCAGGTAGCGTGATGTCTCGCGCAGGGTCTCCGCCTGCGCTTCTTCGCTCACACGATGGGGATCCTTGATGAGCGAGTTGCCGCCGATTGCGACGACCGCAATGTTGCGCGTCATAGATTGATTTTCTCTCTCGCTTGGCTACGAGCGTACAGCCAGTCGCTGCGTGATGCGGAACTTGAAGTAGCCGGGCAGGAAGTAGCTCCAAGCGCAGTTCACAAGACGATTCTCCTGGGCATAAAGATATTCCTGGAAGAGAAGCAAGACGTCATCGCGCTGAATTTGGAGCGAACGCGCTACTTCGGGCGCAGCCCCGACGGCGCTGATCTCCGCCTGTGAGTGAGAAAGGGACAAATCCTCGCGCTTCCAGAGGAGTTCCAGCACCGAGCCGCCAAACGAATCGCCGAAATCAGCCGGTTGCAGGATGTTGGCCGGCAGAACATCCACCAGGTACGAAACGGGGCGTTCTTGAATGTAGATCACACGTTCCACGCGCGTCAGCGCCGCGCCGACGGGCAGGTGAAACAGCTTGGCTTGTTCCTCCTCCGCGGCGATATTCTCGACCCGAAGGCCGCGCACGGAATACGGCTGACCACTGCGACGCGCCATGGCCTCGATGCTTTCCAAAACGTCAATATTCGATTCAATCACCGGCACATTGCTGGTCACGAACGTGCCGGAACCCTGCCGGCGGCGAATCAGCCCCTGTCCTTCAAAGACGCGCATGGCCTCGCGCAGGGTCGAGCGCGAAACACCCAGTTGGCGAGCCAGTTCCGGCTCAGGGGGGAGGCGACTTTCGGAAGGCAAACTCCGGATGAGTTGCTCCAATTCTGCCCGTAGACGACGAAAGGGATAATTGGACATAGGTACATTCTCCTTATCTGTGAAACTATTCACCGGACAGCAATCGCTTTGCGGCCCGGTTATGACGCACGATCAGAGTCGTTTCCTCTTGCGTGACGAGACGGCCTTCGCGAGCGACGAACCGCCCGCCGACGACCGTATAGTCCACGCGCGGCGGATGGCAAAAAATGACAGCCGCTACCGGGTCATGCAGCGCGCCAGCGTATTCCGGTCGCTCGAGGCGGATGGCGCAAAAGTCGGCGCATTTGCCCGCTTCCAGCGATCCGATGTCGGATCGTCCAAGCACCGCCGCTCCGCCGCGTGTTGCCAGGAAGAGCGCCTGGCGGGCAGTCAAGAGCGAACGATTCGAATCGCCGGACAACGAGAAGCCTGTAATGCCTTCTTTCAAGCGCGCTAACAAAAACGCCTGGCGCGCCTCCGCCAGCATGTGCGAACTGTCGTTCGAGGCCGAACCGTCCACGCCCAGGCCAACTGCAACGCCGGCCGCCAAGTATTCCTTGATGGGCGCGATGCCCGATGCCAGACGCATGTTCGAGGTCGGGCAGTGCGCTATGCCGCAGCCGTGACGCGCCAGCACCTTGACCTCATAGCGGTTGACGTAAACGGCATGGGCAAACCAGACATCCTCGCCCAACCAGTCCAGTTCGCGCATATAGGCCACCGGCCTCCGTCCAAATTTTTGCTGGCAAAAGACTTCCTCATCCTCCGTTTCGGCCAGATGGGTATGCAAACGCACGCCGTACTGTCGCGCCAGCCAGGCCGCCTCGCGCATCAAGTCAGGAGTCACCGAGAAAGGCGAGCACGGCGCCAGAACAATCTGTAGGTAAGAACCGGGGGTAGGATCGTGATATTGTTGAATAAGACGCTGGCTATCTTTAAGAATATGATCCTCTTCTTCGACGAGCGAGTCGGGAGGCAGACCGCCACGCGATTCACCCAGGCTCATCGAGCCGCGTGAGGCGTGCAAGCGTAAGCCCATCTCGCGCGCGGCCGCAATCTCATCGTCCAATCTTGACCCGTTCGGGAACAGATAGAGGTGATCGGCAGCCGTGGTGCATCCCGAAAGCGCAAGTTCGGCCAGCGCTGTCTGCGTGGCGGTGAAAATGTCCTCGGGACGCAACCGCGCCCAGATAGGATAAAGCGTCGTGAGCCAGTGGAATAGATTGGCATTTTGCGCCGCTGGGACGGCGCGCGTCAGGGTCTGGCAAAAGTGATGGTGCGTGTTCACCAGCCCTGGAAGGAGCACGTGCCCGCTCAGGTCAAGGACTTCCTTCGGACGTTCCTCGCGCGCGGCCAGCGCGGCCAGGACAGCGCGTGTCGCGCCGACCTGCTCGATGAAACCATCCCGCGCGAACAGAGCGCCATCGCTGATTTCCCGCCCGGCATCGTCCATGGTGACCAGAATCGTCGCGTTTTTAACCAGAAGAGTAGACATATTCGTCTAGTTGTCTGACAACCATAGTGTAGCAAAAGAAGGGTAGATTGTCAATGCAAGGGGTGGTTGTCCTGCCAAAAGCGATAAGTCGCGCTGTTTGCTTGTGGCGCCTCCAGGTCTTGGCGCCTTCCCCGCTATCACCGCTTGTTCGGGAAGTCTATCGAAGATGGGGTAAAATAAAGCACACCGAAAGAATACAGAACCATCCGTCTTTCCGCTGGCCCGATAAGGGATGCTAAGGCTCCTCTGGCTATTTGTATATTTTCCCATCCTTTGCCTCCTTGCCTCCGATGACCTGCCGTCTCTGCCAAAACCTAAGATTGCACTATGGTCAAGCGACAAACCTGGACAACCCTGCGCACAGTGACGCCGGAAAAACTGATTCTGGCCATTCAGGCGTTGAAAGACATCCGCGCGGGTTTGCCGGTAGAGGAAGCGATTCGACGTCATCCGTTGGCACATGGGCACTTGAGTAAATCTGCGCTAGTAGCCGCCTATTTTCATTTGGTAGAAACGGGGGAATGGGAGGCGGCGCCGGAGGTGCTGGAGCGCATCCGTCTCAAGCCGGTGCGCACGCTCTCGGGCGTGACCACGGTAACGGTTCTCACACAACCTTACCCCTGTCTGGGTGCATGTCTTTTCTGCCCGGACGATGTGCGCATGCCCAAAAGTTACTTACCTGAGGAGCCAGGGGCGATGCGCGCGCTGGAGAACGCGTTCGATCCCCACCGCCAGGTGAGCGCACGGTTGGAGGCGCTGACCGCCATCGGGCACCCTACCGACAAAATCGAATTGCTGATTCTTGGTGGTACGTTCTCGGCTTACCCGCGCGACTATCAGGAATGGTTCGTGTATCGTTGCTTCGAGGCAATGAACGCGCCGGCGACAACCGACGGTGATTTGGAGGCCGTGCAACGCCTCAACGAGAACGCCGCGCGCCGCAACGTCGGCCTGGTCATCGAGACGCGTCCGGACGAGGTCACGCCGCAAGAACTTGCTTGGTGGCGTCGCCTGGGCGTGACCAAGGTTCAATTGGGTGCGCAGAGTCTGGATGACCGCATCCTAACGCTCAACCAGCGCGGACATACCGTTGCCCAGACTCGGCAAGCGGTCGCGTTGCTGCGCGCCGCCGGCTTTAAAATTGTCTTGCACTGGATGCCCAACCTGCTAGGCGCGACACCGGATTCCGATCGCGCCGATTTTGCCCGCCTATGGCAAGGACTCTGTCCGGATGAGATCAAGATTTATCCCACCCAACTGGTCGCCAACGCTCCGCTTTACCGCTATTGGGAACGCGGCGAATATATTCCGTACACTACTGAAGAGTTGATTTCCCTGATCGCGGATCTCAAGCCGACCATTCCACGCTACTGTCGCGTCAATCGCGTCGTACGCGACATCCCGGCTACTTACATTGTCGCTGGCAATAAGCGCACCAGCCTGCGGCAGGACGTGCAGGCCGAGCTGGCGCGGCGCGGAACGCGTTGTCAGTGCATTCGTTGTCGCGAAGTCCGCTCGCAGCCGGTTGAGCCGCAGCACTTGCGCTTGGAGGAGATGGTTTACTTCCCCGATGGCGCGGAGGAGCATTTTCTTTCGTTCGTCACTCCCGATGATCGTCTGGTCGCCTTCCTGCGCCTTTCCCTTCCCCGCCCGGATTCGCCGCCCACCGGCTTGCGCGATTTGGAGGGGGCAGCGATCATCCGCGAAGTCCACGTGTACGGCCAGTCGTTGCCGATTGGCACTGAGCAGCGAGGCGCGGCGCAGCATGGCGGACTGGGGACGCGTTTGCTCGAGGAGGCGGAACGAATCGCCCGTCAGCGCGGCTTTGACCGTCTGGCGGTCATCGCAGCCGTCGGAACACGTCAGTACTATCTGGAACGCGGTTTTGCGCGGGGGGAATTGTATCTGGTCAAGCAATGTTGAATCGTTCTAAAGGCGAGAGACCGTCCGTGAGGACGGCCTCTCTGGGCGCGCTACGGCATCTCTATCGCAGAGCGAGGAGGGATGCCGCAGCGCTGAGTTTCAAACTACTATCCATTGTAGGCACCACCTCCTCTGCGTAAGGATGGCGGAAACGATCCCCCTGTACGCAGTATCCCATAAAAGTCATCCCCTGTCAATAGGGAGACCGGCGCGCCCGTAACACAGTCGGCTTTTTTGCCGCGGCGCATTTTCCCCACCGTTTTGAAAACCCACCGTCTAGGTTACGAAGACAGAGTGTTTCAAACTTGGTGGAGGCTGGGGCAGGCACGCGCATTTCCTTCCGTGTGACCACTTGAGCGGCCTTTGGGATAACGCCTAAACATCGGCTTGGAAGCGGCTTTTTTCACTTTGCCGAAGAGGGGAAGCGAATTTCACCGACTTTTGAACGGTCGCGCCTTGCTGTTTCCACGCAAGAGGTACGGCACGACTCCCGGCGTTTTGCTCCAGGACCGTGTCGCCGACAACTCTTGCATGTCTTGCGTGCTCTCCATATCTTTCCGTGAGCATAGCGACAATCGGGAATTTCGAGTATAATAGCTTCTATAAGTTACCACCGCCTGTTTTGGCGGCCATGGCTTGTGTATTTTCTCTTGGATAATAACGGGGTAGGCCCATCACCCTGAAGTTTGGGCATTTTGGGAAGTCTGGCTGTCTTGAAGCAAAGAGTCGCAGGACTATTTTCAGGATAGAACTATCGAGAGACTGACGGCTTTTCCAAGCGGACCCTATGGATAGTTAAAAGCGGCGTGGCCGCAGTGTATGCATTCCTACTCTCGGACTGTCGGTCTGAGGGAGGAAGCATTATCCAAGAATGTTTTCCACAGCCGTGGCCCTTCAACCAAAGCAGGCGGCCTGCGGCTGTGTGCTTTTTAAACATGTCGCCTAGAATTACCGCCATCGAACCGCAGAAGAACAACCCCAACCGTGTGAACATTTATCTGGATGGGGAATTTGCCTTCGGCTTGACGCGTTTGACTGCGGCGTGGCTGCGCGTTGGTCAAGAACTCAATGAAGAGAAGATTGGGGCGCTGAAGGCGGAAGAGGAGCGGGAGACGGTGTATCAGAGAGCCTTGCGCTTTCTGAGCGTTCGCCCTCGTTCGACGCAGGAGGTGCGCCAGAACCTTCAAAAACATCATATTCCCGCTGTGCTGATTGAGGAGACGCTTGAACGTCTGCAACGCGCTGGTCTGCTCGATGACCGGCTATTCGCGCGTTTCTGGGTGGAGAATCGCACCGACTTTCGCCCACGCGCGCCGGCCGTCTTGCGACTGGAATTGCAACGCAAGGGCGTTGCCGAGGACATCATTGAGGCGATCTTGCAAGAGGTAACGGATGCTGAAGCCCTGGCGTTGGACGCGGCTCGTCGGCGGGCGCGTCGGTTGCGTGGCCTGCCGTGGCGGGAGTTCTATCGCAAACTGGGCGGTTTTCTGGCGCGGCGCGGATTTTCGTACGAGATGATTCCGTCGGTATGCGCGCAGGTTTGGAATGAACTGCGCGCGGCCGGCGAGATTGTGGAAGAAGACGAGGAAAATGGCTAAATGAATACAACACTCTATCTTGAGATTGGCCTGGCCTTACTGTCCGGCTTGTTTCTGGGCTACTTGATCAGTCGTGTGCAGGTAAGCAGGGAACATGGTCGTCGCATTCAACAAGCCGCAAAGATTCTGCAAGAAGCGCGCGAACAGGCGAGAACCATGGAATTACAGGCGCGCGACAACGCGCTCAAGGCGACGCGTGCCGCCGAGGCGGAGATCAGTCGGATGCGTTCCGAACTACATCGCGAGGAGGAACGCCTGCAACGTCGGCGTCTTGAGTTGGATCAACGGCTGGAGCGCATTGAACAGCGGGAGCAAGCTCTCAACAAGCGGCAAAGTGCCATTGACCGGCGCTTCAACGAAGTTGAGCGGTTACATCAACAAGAGCTGGAACACCTCCAACGAATCGCGCAGATGAGTGCGGAGGAGGCGCGCACCCTCTTACTGGCGGAGGTTGAGAAGGAGGCGCGCAACGATATGGCGCGCATCATCCGTCACATCGAGGCCGAAGCGCGCGAGGAAGGCGAAAAACGTGCTCGCAAACTCCTCGCCGAATGCATGCAGCGCGTGGCCACCGAGAACGTCGCCGAGGTGACTACGGCCATTATCCCTTTGCCGAATGAGGAGATGAAAGGCCGTATCGTGGGGCGCAACGGGCGGAATATCCGCGCTTTTGAGCAAGTTGCCGGCGTGGACGTGATTGTAGACGATACGCCCGACGCGGTGGCAATCTCCTGCTTCGACCCGGTCCGGCGCGAGATAGCGCGTCGCGCTCTCTCCCGCTTGATTTTGGATGGGCGCATTCACCCGGCGCACATCGAGAAAATCGTGGAGGAGGAACAGAAAGCTATGGAGCGCGCCATCGTTGAGGCTGGTGAGCAGGCCGCGTTCGAGGCCGGCGTGGCCGGCTTGCATCCCGAAGTCCTCCGCATGATGGGGCGACTCAAATTCCGCACCTCCTACGGCCAGAATCAACTGGCGCACGCTGTGGAGGTAGCGAAGCTGGCCGGCATCTTGGCTGCTGAACTCGGCGCCAATGTGGAAGTTGCCCGTATGGCCGGCTTCCTGCACGATATTGGCAAAGCGATGGATCACGGTCAAGAAGGAACACACGCCATGCTCGGCGCCGAGTTCGCCAAGCGGTGTGGTGTGCCGGAGATGGTGGTCAACGCCATTGCCTCGCACCACCATGAAATAGAGCAGGAGAGTATCGAGGCGATCATCGCCGAGGTCGCCGATGCAATCTCTGGCGCGCGGCCGGGAGCGCGTCGCGAGGATTTGGAGGCGTATATCAAACGCATTCGCTCGCTCGAAGAAATGTCCCGCTCGTTCAAAGGTGTCGCACAGGCTTACGCCATTCAGGCCGGGCGCGAAGTGCGCGTGATCGTCAAACCGGACGAACTCGATGACCTGGCCACCACTCGCTTAGCGCGTGAGATTGCCAGAAAAATAGAGGAAACGACGCAATACCCTGGTCAGATTCGTGTGACTGTGATTCGCGAGACGCGAGCCATAGACTATGCCAAATGATCCCTGCGACAGGGAAGAAGTGAAACCCTATATCCTGGGTAGGATAACCAGGCGCAGTGATGGTAGGAGAGCTTGTCTCCATGCTGCGCCTCGCGTTTCGCGCGGCAAATGGCAAACAATACTGCCTACTCCCCTTGCGGTGCAAGCCTTTGACCTGTGGAACGGGCGCTTCAACAACCCTGAGGGCTTACGCAGTTGAGATGAGCGACGATTGTTCTAGACGCGGCGGAGGCATGGAAGGTTCAGTGTATGTTCATCCCAGGTTAGACCATCTGTTTGACCGTGTTTCAGGACGATACCCCGAAAGTTGGTCTGACAACGGCTCCGTCCTCCGAGTTGGTGAAAGACGAAGAGGTTTTCACGAACCTCGAAGGAACCACTCTCGCGGCGACTGTTCCACAGGATGGTGGGCTTCCTAATATGGCAGGAGAAACATGGCGCCGCAAAGGCCCTTGTTGGGGCGCCAAGGGGGAAGAAATCCGTATATTGGTTTGAGAAGCACTGCCCTCAGTGGGAAATGGAGACTCGCCCACCAGCTATGTTACCGAAATCGCAACAGCGCAGAATTTGACGCGGCGCAAGTTTATGCTATAATCAGCCGGCTTTAGAATTTCTCTATGTAAGGAGTGAGACCATGCCGCCCCATCCGAAGCGCAAACATTCGAAAGGTCGTCGAGACCGTCGCCGCGCTCACGATGCATTGGTTGCTGCCAACTTGGTGGCCTGCAGTGGCTGCGGCGCGCTGGTTTGGTCCCACACGGTTTGCCCCAAGTGCGGTTTTTACAAGGGACGCGAGATCATTGAAATCGAAAAAGACAAGAAAAAGAAATCAAGAGGGTAGAACACAAAACAAGCCGTGATGAACATCACGCCTCGCTTTGCCGTATTGTTTGACCTCAATGCCCAAAGGACGTTTCTAAGAGCGATATGCGACTGAGCCGGTTGGCCGCCTCGATTCCCCTTTCGGCGACAGTGAAGTTGAACGCGACAGCCCAGGCGCTGAAGCAACAGGGTAAGCCGGTGATTCACATGGGGGTCGGCGAGCCGCAAAATCAAGCTCCCGAAGCGGCCATCCAAGCCGGCGTCGAAGCCTTGCAAAAAGGGTATATCAAATATACTCCTACGCCTGGCCTGCCCGGGTTGCGCAATGCCATTGTCCAGTACACCGAGGAAGCTTATGGACGCCGGATCGCGCCGGAGAATGTTATCGTCAGTATTGGAGCGAAACACGCCCTCTTCAATCTGCTCTACGCGTTGCTCGATCCGGGTGATGAGGCCATCATTCTGTCGCCGTATTGGGTCAGCTACCCAGAAATGGTGCGCATGGTGCGCGGCCAGCCGGTCATTGTCAACCCGCCGCCTGGCGAGTACCTCCCCACGCTCGAAGCCATCGAGAAAGCGGTCACGCCGGCGACGCGCCTCATCATCGTTAATAACCCGAACAACCCCAGCGGCCTGACGTATCCTGAAGAGTTTCTGGCCTCGCTGGTAGATTTTTGCGAACGGCGACAAATCTTTTATCTCGCCGATGACATTTACCACCAACTCGTCTTCGATGGGCAAATGCCGCCGAACGTGTACCGCTACACGTCCCGTGATGTCAATGAAAGCTACGTAATCGTTATTAACAGCATTTCAAAACTGTTCGGGATGACCGGCTTTCGCATTGGATGGGTGGTCGCGCCCAAATCCCTTGTGGACGTGCTCGCTACCATCCAGAGTCAGTCTACGACCTGCAACCCGGTCGTGGACCAGGTGGCAGCGGAGGCGACCCTGCTCCGGGCGAAGGAAGACGTGAGGCGTTTGCGCGCCTACCTGGAGGAGAATCGCGATGCGGTATTGGCCGAACTGGCGCAGACGCCGGCGATCAAAACGCTAAAACCGGGCGGTGCTTTGTACTGTTTCCCGGATTTCAGCGCTCTCCAACAAGACTCGGTGGCCCTCTCGAACTTCTTGCTGGAAAAAGCTCTAGTCGTCACCGTGCCCGGCAAAGAATTTGGCATGGAAGGTCACCTGCGCTTGAGTTACTGCGGGCCGCGTGAGGAGATGGTGGAGGGCGTCCGTCGCATCCGCTGGGCGCTCGATCCGACCACGCCGGCGGAAATCGTAATCGGTGACCAAAAGGTCGTGCGCGACTGGTTGTAGCCAATTGAGGAGAAAATCCCACGAGCAAGAATCTCCTTGTTTTCCTCAAGCGAAAACCGGATGCTGCCAATTGCGCAAAATGGAGCGCTATTCGAAATAGCAAAGTGCATCGTCTTGTCGCAAACGTGGTCGAGCTATGCGAGCCGGCGGATGGCTTTGTCCGCAGTGATGCAAGAGAAGATAACCCATATGGTTGCCAACAAGCTCTTGCCTCGTGGGGGGAAACGCCGCTGAGAATTCCCGGTCATACGCGCCGCGCGCGACGCCCGATGCCCCCTTCCGATCCTCTGGGCGATTCTCGCGTTCAGAAACAATGCGGCGCGCTTTGGCGATTACGTCCTCCCGCCACACTTCCGCGGAACGACGACTCTGGACGGTGGGCAATCAGGATGAGCGAGGTAGGGAAGCCTCGAACGCGCGGCTTATGGGACCGGAAGCTGTAACCTGTATGCCGTTTACACATTCGAAGAAACGAGCGCGGCGCCGACGGCTTGGTAAGGTGGTTTTTTTCCGACATGTGGTAGCATGAGTTCCATGCTATGCCCTGCAACTTTACGTTCCCAGAAACGTATTCTCTACGTATGTCGTTCCGGTTGATTGCAGCGATAATGAGATTCTCTTGTGGATCGTGGATATTTTCTTAGTTTAGTAAGGAAGGTTCCAAATGGTACAACACGTTGATCCAACTCCCCCACCCGATCAAGAAAAAGGCTTTCCTGCAGTAGCCCCCTCTGTTTCCCCGGCGCCTCTCTCGCCGAGCGACGAGCGTAGCTGGGCCATGTTGGCGCACCTGAGCGTATTGCTCAATCTGATCACCGGTTTCGGCGGCCTGGTTGCCTCCTTGGTCATTTACCTGTTGTTTAAAGACCGCTCACGCTATGTGGCCTATCACTCTCTGCAGGCGCTTGTCTTCCAGTTAATCTGGTGGTCTGGCAGTGGCGCGTTGGCGGGCATCGCCTGGGTTGTCAGTAGTGCGCTCTCAGTGGTCTTAGTCGGGCTGTTGCTGATGCCGCTTGCCTTCCTGATCAGCTTGTTGCCCGTTGCAGCTGTGGTTTACGGAGTCATCGGTGCTATTCAGACAAGCCAGGGGCAGGACTTTAGGTACTGGCTTATTGGCGATTGGGTGCGTGGTACGTTGACCGGATGAAACCGGCAGGCGGATCGCCAAGATTGGTCCGCCAGAATCTTCGCGAGCAGTTCCCTTCCCCGTGCGCGCGGAGCGAGGGAATGGTTCACGCTTGTTCGCGAGCCATGGCGTCCATGACTGCTATCGCCGCTACCTGGACGATGTTTGCTGCGTCGTCGCCGGTTTGTAGGACATGCACCGGCGCGCCAATGCCCAGAAGAATCGGGCCGATGGCTTTCGCCTTGCCTAGGCGGGCAAGGAGTTTGTAGGCGACATTGGCGGCCTCGAGCGAGGGGAAAACCAGCACGTTCGCATCCTTGACCGCGCTGAAAGGGTAGCGTTGCTTGATAATCTCGGCGACCACGGCCGTATCGGCCTGCATTTCGCCGTCCGCCGCGATATCGGGGCGGCGCGCTCGGAAACGTTGCACAGCCTGGGCCACTTTTTCGGCTAACGGATGGCGGCTGGAGCCAAAGTTCGAGAAGGACAGGAAGGCCACACGCGGTTCAATCTCCAATTGACGGGCAAAGTCGGCTGCCAGCGAGGCGATCTCTGCCAGGTCTTCCGCGCTCGGCTCGATGTTGACCGTGGCGTCTGTGAAGAAGTAAACCCGATCCTCGACGAGCATGATGTACAGACCGGCCGCTAGCCGCGCCTCGCGCCGCGTGCGATGAATCTGGAGCGCCGGGCGGATGACCTCAGCATATTCGTAGGTCAGGCCGGAGACGAAACAATCCGCATCGCCCATCTTGACCATCAGCGGCCCCAACACGTTCGGCTCGCAAACGCGTTTGCGCGCCTGTTCCAACGTCACGCCTCGGCGAGCGCGCAGTTCGTGGTAGGCGCGGGCATATTCCTCGCGCTTCGCAAGGTGGGAAGGGTCCACGATTGCACAGGAGAACTGGAGCGAGAGATCGCTCATGATACGCCGGATGACTTCGGGACGGCCGATAAGGATCGGCAAGCCAATCCCCTCTTCGAGCACCTGTGCCGCGGCGCGGATAATTTTCCGCTCCTCGCCTTCGGCGAAGACAATGCGCTTCTTCGGCTGCGCTGAACGAGCCTTATTCAAGATGAAATAGCGGACGCGCTCCCCCATTCCCTGTCGATAGGCCAGTTGTTCACGGTATTCATCGAGGTTCACGGTCTTGCGCGCCACGCCGGTCTCCATGGCCGCTCTGGCAACGGCCGGCGCTTCCCAGAGCATCACGCGCGGGTCAAGCGGCTTGGGGAGGATATAATCTGGCCCGAACTTCAGACTCTCCACGCCATACGCACGCAGCACCGAATCGGGAACGTCTTCATGGGCCAGGGCGTAAAGTGCCTGCGAGGCGGCGAATTTCATCTCGTCGTTGATGGCGCGGGCGCGCACATCCAGCGCGCCGCGGAAAATGAAGGGGAAGCCGAGCACGTTATTGACCTGGTTCGGGTAGTCGGAGCGGCCGGTAGCAATGATCGCATCGGGACGGACTTCCTTTGCCAGTTCGTAAGGGATTTCCGGGTCGGGGTTTGCCATGGCGAAGATGATAGGGCGTTCCGCCATACTGCGCGCCATCTCCGGCGTCAGGATGTTGGCAGCCGAGAGTCCGTAGAAGACATCTGCCCCGCGCACGGCATCGGCCAGGGTGCGGCAATCGGTCTCCACGGCAAATTCCTCCTTGTACTTGTTCATACCCTCCAGCCGTCCTTTATAGATGACGCCCTTACTGTCCACCATGAGGATATGTTCGCGGCGAACGCCCCAGCGCATGGCGAGTTTGGCGCAGGAGATCGCCGCCGCGCCTGCGCCACAGATCGTCATGCGTATCTCCTCATGCTTCTTACCGACCAGTTCCAGCGCGCTCGCCAATGCAGCAGAGGCGATGATGGCTGTGCCGTGTTGATCATCGTGGAAGACCGGAATATCCAGCAGTTCCTTCAGCTTCTCTTCAATGTAGAAGCACTCGGGGGCCTTGATGTCTTCTAGATTGATACCGCCGAAGGTGGGCGCGATGGCCTTTGCCACAAGGATGACCTCGTCCGGGTCACGAGTGTCCACCTCGATATCGAATACATCTACATCGGCAAATTTCTTGAACAGCACCCCTTTGCCCTCCATGACCGGCTTGGATGCCAGCGCGCCGCGATCCCCCAGCCCAAGAATGGCCGTCCCGTTCGAGAGCACGGCCACCAAGTTGCCCTTCGCCGTATACTCGTAAGCTGCTTCGGGATTCCGTTCGATTTCCAGCACGGGTATAGCCACGCCTGGCGTGTAGGCCAGGCTCAAATCGCGCTGGGTATCCATCGGTTTGGTAGGAACAACGGTGATTTTCCCCGGCTGGCCTTTCAGGCGATGGTATTCCAGAGCTTCTTCCCTTGTGATCGAGGACATAGGCTTTCTCCTTGGTAGTTTGCTCAAAACATGATAGAGCGCGCACGACGCGAGCAGGCTTACTCCTAATTATGGCATAAATCCTCCCGTTGAAACAGTTGCGTCCGTCGCTTTACCCCCGCTCCTTACTCTCCGTTCTGGTGTGTTGGAGGTCTGCTATTCGGCGCTAGCGGTGAATCGGCTTCCTAAAATTCGTAGTGAAAGCGAAAACCTCTCTCATCGAATGTGCACGGTGGAAGGCTGTTTGCCAAGCCGTACAAACGGCAGGCAAAACGCCGGTGGCGCTTGGTGGTACAATGGAAAGGATGGCAAACGTTCCTTACGGAGGAAGTGTATGAAGAATTCCTCTCATTTTTCGAGAAAGTTCGTGATCGTGGTGTTGGCAGCAATGATCTTCGCGTGCAACCTGCCACGTCCTTCGGGAGACCGGACTCCGCTGCCGCCAGAACTGGCGACGGACATGGCGGGGGAGAGCGGCCCGGTGACATCCTTGCCGGCGCGCACGCTGGAGCCGGTCGGCGCACCATCCATTTACCACCTGTCCATGGTGGACCGCGCCAATGGTTGGGCGTTGAGTGCCAACGCCGTGCTGCGCACTGAAGACGGCGGCGCGACCTGGTTGAATGCCACACCCATCGGTCTTGAAGCCGGTTTCGATCTGTCCGCCAGCCTGGCTCGTCTGGATGCCAATCATGCCTGGTTGCTTGTTGCGCTCCAATACCCTGTCAGCGGTCTGCTCTATCGCACGAACGATGGCGGCCGGAACTGGTCGGTTGCGCCAGTCCCCTTCAGCACCGGAGATATGGAATTCCTGGATGCCGAGCGCGGTTGGATGATGGCCGACCTCGGCGCCGGCGCCGGCTCGCAAGCTGTCGCCATTTTTCGTACCGAAGACGGCGGCGCAACCTGGAGGCAGGTCTACGTGAACGATCCCACCCTCTCCGGCGCGTCGGATACCTTGCCGCTCGCAGGCAGCAAATTGGGACTGGGGGTCTTGGATGAAGAGCGTGCCTGGGTGGGCGGCAGTGTGCCCATGGCGGGCGTTCTCTATCTATACACTACCTCTGACGGCGGTTACTCCTGGAGCCAGCAAGCCGTGACCCCACCAACCGGTTACGAATTGGCGCAGACCGTAGTCGGCGCGCCGCGCTTCTTTAACTCCCGGGAGGGCGTCTTCGCTGCAACACTCTATGATGCAGAGTCTATTGCCATGGTTTTCTACGTCTCGCACGATGGCGGGCAAACGTGGACGGCCGCCTCGCCGTTGACGGCGGTTGGTTCTTACTCAATCGCCTCCGCGAGGGATTTCTGGGTATGGGATGGAGGCCCCCAAATCCACGTTTCCCATGACGGCGGCCTCACCTGGGAGACCACCCTCACGGATGTGGATTGGAGCAGCATACTGGTCTCCTTCCACTTTGTCGACGCGCAACACGGTTGGGCGCTCACAGCCGATGCGAGCGGACGCCGTTCCCTTTACCATACCGGCGATGGCGGCGCGCATTGGGAGGCGTTGATCCCTTAACCCATCCTACTCCTCGCCCCACGAGAGAATCGAGCGCAGGAGTCCGGCCAGCAACATCCCCAGTTTGACCCCTTTGGCGGGGGTAATTGCCAACCGTACTCCTCGCTCTTCCACTCGTCGAGTGAGGAGATACGCCGCTCCCAGGCCGGTCAACGCACCAAGCAGGGTGCCGACTGCTAACGCGCGCGTCTTCCAGGCCCGATCGTTGTTTTCTTCCCTTGCGCGCAGAGTTGTTTCTTCCGTAGCTGCCATGGCCATGATAATTCTCCAACTGTTGGGATGTCTCGCAGGCATCTCACCGTTTGCCCTGGGACGGGACGTCGGAGCACCTGATGACCGGGAATCTGACATCGTAGCAAAAACTCGTGCAGACGCCAACAAAGCGAGAGGACTCCTTCCGGGATACTACGTTGTCGGGGAGAAATCGGCGGTTCTTTGCGCTTGGCGAACCTCTTGGTGATTTGACGTGCCCTTTCCGGGTCGCTTGGTTGCAAGGATTAGGGAGGCGCAACAAGGCTATGTCATTGCAAGCTGCTGAAAGTGGGTGAAGCAATCCCCTGGGTTATATGGAGGAGTTTGTTGGCGGCTGCGCCGTCTTGCCGTGATAGGATACCTGTGTGTTTGCAACAGAGTAAGTCAAAGGAATCAGAGAGGCTCCTATTCGCCCTTAAAGTATACCCTATTTCCGTGATGGTTCGCCATCGGGGGGAATCCCCATGCCCGAGAAAGGAGGAAGGAGGGTGGATGGCATTTGCACAATCGCCACAGGGATCATCCTTGACAAAACCCTGCCTTTCGCCGATAATGAAACCGGTTTCAAAAACAGCGAGGAGATACTTCTATGTCCCCCTCAGAATCGGGGCGAAAGGAAAACCGGTCAGATTCCGACAAGCGTCCCCTCTCCCTGGCGCGTTATGAGGCCAGGGTTGGTTTTTTCTTTATCTTACCCTGGCTTCTTGGCTTCGTATTGTTGAAACTTATTCCTCTGCTGACGGCGTTGGGCTTCTCGTTCACGAACTTCAACATGCTGGAGCCCGAGAAGGTGCGCTTCGTTGGTCTGGCGAACTACGTGTATTTTTGGGGCGATGAAATGGCCGGAGCCAGCCTGTTTGGTTCCATCGGCTATTTCCTGCTCACTGTGCCCCTCGAACTGGTCATTGCGTTGGCGTTGGCCGCCGTCTTTTCCAGCGAACGTCTGCGCGCGCGCTCGCTCCTACGGACGCTCGTGTTCATGCCCAGCATCCTTTCGGCGATCGCCATTTTCTTTATTTGGTCGGGATTAACCACGCCCAACAGCGGTTGGTTGGACCGCCTGATTCTCAAACCGCTCAACCTTCCCTCTTCCGTTGGCATGGGTTCGTTCCTGTTGATGATTACTCTTTGGAGTGTTGGGCCGGGTTTTCTGATCCTGTTAGGCGCGATGCAGGGGATCAACAAGGAACTGTACGAAGCGGCGCGCGTGGACGGCGCTGGGCCGCTTACCCGTTTCTTTTCCATCACCATTCCCCTCATCTCGCCGGCGATCTTCTTTACCCTGGTCGTCAACTTGACCGGTGCCTTCGGCGGTTCGGTTCTGCTCGATCGCGGCGTGACGTTTCGCCAGGTCTTCTCGCCGATGGAAAATTACATCAACTACACCATGTTTTCACTGAGTCGTCTGGGGTATGCCAGCGCGCTGACCTGGGTCATGTTCCTGGCGACCATGACCCTTACTGTCCTTCTCTTTCAGAGCGCGCGCCGTTGGGTGTACTTCCCCGAGGAAGCCGCGTGCGAATCGCTCTGATACGCTCTTTACCGGAGAAACACGGTATGACAACCCAACGGAAAACAGAGGGACAGGCAGGGAAGAAGCAGTACCGCGGCGCGCCAGACCACCATGTCTCCACCTTGACGTTACGCATCTGGGAATTCACCGGAACGGCACTGCTCAACCTATTCATCTTCACCCTCGTCGCGTTATATCTCTCCCCTCTGCTCTACATGTTGATCACCTCGCTGAAGTCACAGGAGCAAATGCGAGATACCTACGCGCCGATTCTGCCTGCCGAGCGCCTGACTTTCACGTACGGTGGCAGGACGTATGCCCTGTATAAGGTGCCAACGGACGAAGGCATCCGCCACCTGGCCTTGGTCAACTCCAGCCGCGCCTATAGCGAATTCCTCGACCCGGAACATCCTGAAGCCGGCCTGATTCGCTGGGAGGGTTCCTGGCGCTCGCTGGAGGGTGTCTATCGGTTCCGATTGAATTGGTCGAACTTCGCTTTTCTCTTCCAGCGCATCAACTACGGGCGACTCTTGAAAAACACGTTGACGATTGCGCTCCTCAGCGGAGTGGGCGTCTTGCTTTCCTCCATCGCTGTCGCCTATGGCTTTTCTCGCTTTCGTATCCCTGGCGGCCGGGTCTTGTTCTTCTTGCTCATTGCGACCATTATGATTCCGGATAGCATTACCCTAGTGCCCTCATTCTTTATTTACACTCGCGTGTTGAAATGGGGAGGTACGTTCCTGCCCCTCCTGACGCCACATCTTTTCGGGAACGCTATCTTTATCTTTCTCTTGCGACAGAATTTCAAGAGCATCCCGCGCGATCTGGACGAAGCCGCCATGTTAGACGGGGCCGGGCCACTGCGCATCCTGACCTCCATTATCGCGCCGCAGGCTATGCCGGCCATTATCACAATCGCTCTGCTCCATTTCTTTTACATCTGGAACGAACTACGCTTTTCCAGCCTCTACCTAAGCACGCGCCATGACCTGTGGACGATCTCGTTCAGTGGTCAGGCGTTCCAGACCTATGGTTTCACGCCGGAAAGGTTACAGGCGAGCGCGGTCATCATTCTCCTCATTCCCATCCTGGTCTTGTTCCTTGCGCAACGCTTCTTCATGCGCGATCTGGTGGTAACCGGTCTGGAGAAGTGAGGTCGCCGTGAAAAACCCGACAATACGCACAATCGTTTTCATGTGGCTGGCCTGGGTCTTCATCGTGATTGGCTACCAGGCCTGGTCTACGGCGCGTTTCCAACCGGCCTGGCCTGATCGGGCGCTGGAATGGACCACGAGAATGACAGCAAGTGCCGGTTACCAGAGCCGCTGGCCCTACTTGACCGAGCCTTTCCTGAACGATCAGGTCGCTTGGGACTCGGAATATTACCTGGGGATCGCCGCCGGTGGGTACGACAATCCGCGCGTCAAGGCACTCTCGCCCTTTGGTGATGTGAGTTACGTGGCAGATCATACTGTCATCCACAGCGGCATCTCGCTCCGGAATTACATGTCGCTCAGTTACGCCTTCTTCCCCTTCTATCCTCTGACCATCCGCTTGCTTTCCTTCCCCTTGCTCGTGCTAGGGCTAAACCCGATTGCCACGGCGACTCTGGCGGGCGTGATCATTTCAGCGTTGGGTGCGCTGGCAGGGATGCTGGCGCTCTACGACTTGACTCGCGATACCCTGGGCGAAGAGGGCGGCTTGCGCGCGGCGTTCTACCTGCTTATCTTCCCGACGGGCTTTTTCCTGGCGCAGGTCTATACCGAGGGACTATTCGTGGGTCTAGCGTTCTGGACGCTGGCGCTCCTGCGGCGCAAACAATGGTTCTGGGCTGGCGTCTTGGGCATTTGCGCTACGTTGACGCGCGCGGTCGGCGCCACCCTGTTCATCCCCCTGTTTATCGCCTGGGTGCGCGAGGGCGATTGGCTGGACCTCGACCTCGAATGGCGACAGATGTACTACTACATGGCGCATTCCCTGCGCATGCTGGCAGCGGCCTGGCGCAAGGTCCTGCGCCGCGAAAAACCGGGCGACCCTAGCTGGGAACAAATCCGAGAAGAACTGTATGTGCTGCGTTCTTTTGCCAAAGGTCTTGTGGTTCTCTCGCCGGCTCTGGCGTTCTTGGTTTGGAAATTCTCCCCCCTGGGCATCAAGTTTAGTTTTGTAGAGCAACACTACTTCGGCCGGGGTTTCCTGTTGTTGGGTCAGTCCTACTACGCCTGGGCAACAGCCTTTCATCAGATGCTTTTCGACGGCGTACCGGAACGCACCGCGTATTACCTGCTGGAGTTCGCCGCTATCCTGCTTGGAGTGATCGCCTGCGCGGCCACCTGGAAACGCTACCCGGAGCTGGCCTGGTTCAGCCTCGCTGTGGTTGTGCTCTCCTGGGGCAGTGGCGGCGCGCAGGGAATGCCTCGCTATATCCTCACCGCTCCCGCCATCTTTGTGGCATTGGCGCGCTGGGGTCGGAATCCGGTCTTCGACCGCGTCTGGACTCTGGCGAGCACGCTCCTCATGGGCCTGTTGGCCACGCTGTTCGCATTCAACTTTTGGGTGGCGTGATTCGATCGGCGCATGCGCGCCAGCCCTGGGTTTGCCCACTGTAAACCGACAAACCGCCGCGACTGCGCTGCGGTTTGTGACTCTCCACCGAGGAAGGGATATTCGCTTTAAAGTTTTGGAAAGCGGCTCACCACCAGCGCAGGCGTAGGAAGCACACTCTTATCGCCGAGTTTCATCGCGGCGGGCACAGGGCCGATTTCCGTCGGCGCGCCCTGATAGACAAAGATGGGCGTTCCCTCCTCGGCGTATTTCAGCTCCAGGTATGCCTGGCCGGTCAACATCCCTTCCGAGTCAATGGCGCAGGAGGTCACCCAACCGATGACGCGACCGCGCTTGTCGAGGACGGGGTCGGCCGGATGGGCCGTGCGCACGCCCTTTTCGGTGAAGCGGAAGCGCGCCACCACGCCCTTGCGTTCCTTCTCGCGCGCCGCGAAGGCCGCGCGCCCGATGAACCAGGGCTTATAGAGTTTTACGTAGGAACCGAAGCCGGCCTCGCCGACGCCCAGATCGCGCTGCCCCTGTTTGCCGGATCCGGCGCCCATTTCGTGGCCGTAGAGCGGTAAGCCTGCTTCCGTGCGCAGCGAATCGCGCGCGCCCAAGCCCACCGGTTTCACGCCGAATGGTCCGCCCGCCGTCAGAATCGCATTCCATAACGCTGCTGCCTCCTGTGGGTGGACGAACAACTCGAAGGCCATCTTCTCGCCGGTGTAACCGGTGCGCGAGACGATCAAGTCGAACTTGCCGATGCGCGCTCGGCAGAGTTGTGTGCGCGCCAGCATCTTCAACCGTTGAGCATTTTCCGCATCCGTACCCAGAGTCAACAGAATATCGAGGCTTTTCGGCCCCTGTAGCGCGATATCCAGGCGCATATCTTCGCCGGCCTTTGGATCGCGCAGATTGCGGATTTCGGCGTTATAGCCGTAGGCACGCGCCCAGGGACGGGCGTTGTCCACCTTTACCGCGCCATCGCGCACAGCAGTCAGCCAGGCATAATCTTTATCATCATTGGCGGCGTTGACAACGAGGAGATAGTGTTCCCATTCCAGACGATATACAAGTAGATCGTCAATCACGTCCGCGTCGGGGGTCAGGAAGTGGGTATACAGGCTTTCCCCCGGCAACAAGCCGCCGCAATCGTTTGCGCAAACCGAGTCGAGAAAAGCTGCCGCGTCCCGGCCGCGCACATCGTAGATTCCCATGTGCGTGACGTCGAAAAGGCCGGCCGCTTGCCGCGTGGCCAAATGTTCTTCCATGACCGATGTGTACCAGAGCGGCATCTCCCAGCCGGCGAAGGGGGCGAGCTTTGCCCCCAACGCCTTGTGGACTTCATACAACGGCGTGCGGCGTAGGGGCGCTTCCTTCTCCTGCCAAGCGAAATCGGGAAGAGACTTCGCGCCTACGGGCGCGCTTTGTTCGCAATCCTCACAGCCCAGGAACCAGGGTTTGCAAACGGCGTCGTGGTTGCACGCGCCGGCCGGCGTCGCCTCTCCCCTACCTTCTGTTTCAGACACGACCACCGGCCCCGGCATCCGCAGCGGCGTATAATCGGGCGAGCCATCCAAGTTGAATGAAACATAGCCGTCCGAAAGGTCGCGCAACCAGGCGGCGGCCAGAGAGGCTCCCTCTGCCGGCAAGGTCAGGCGATAGGCCTCGCGGCTCAGACAGGTCAACCGACCATGGAGACGGCCACGCGGGGTCGCGAGGCACACCGGCGCACTTTGCCCTTCCGCTAGGGTCGAGAGGTCGGCGCATACAGCGTAATCCAGCATCTGGCGCACGCGCGGCCCCTGCAGGTCGAGGAGACCGCTCGTGATCTTGTCGTCTAGGTAATAAAAATGGGGATACCCGTGCGAGGGCGGCGAAAAGTCCACGCCGGCCGATTCGGCCAGCGCGCGCACGCGCAGTTTGGTTTCCTCGAGCACGTTGAAGTCCACCTTGGCGCGGCGGACGCGGCCCTTGCGCGGCGAATCGACGTTGTGCGGCGCGCAGGCCAGCAGGACGTCGGCGATGCAGTCGGCCAGTTGACGGGTCTTCTCCTCGTCGAAGCCGCGCTGGGTAATCCAAGGCGTCCCCAGGCGAATGCCGGACGGATCGAGCGCGGATTTATCGCCGGGGATGGTGTTGCGGTTGACGACAATGCCAACGAGGTCCAGGATGCGCGCTGCCTGATCGCCGGAAAGCGAGACGCCGTCTGGCCCCTGGATAGGGCGACAATCCACGTTGAGCATGTGGCTATTTGTGCCGCCATAGGGGAGACGCAGGCCGCGCTCCTGCAACCGCGCTGCCATGGCCGCGGCGTTCTGAAGAGTCTGACGCTGTAAGGCGACAAATTGCGGCGTGCGCGCGAGTTTGAAAGTCAGCGCCAGCGCAGCGAAGACCTGGACGTGCGGCCCGCCCTGTTCGCCGGGGAAAACGGCACGGTCGATCTTCTTTGCCAGCGCCGGGTCGGTGGTCAGGATAATTGCGCCGCGTGGGCCATCGAGGGTCTTGTGTGTCGTGGAGGTGATGACGTGCGCAAAGCCAACGGGCGAGGGCACCACACCCGCTGCCACCAAACCGCCGATATGCGAGATGTCCGCCAGGAGGTGAGCGCCCACCTCGTCGGCGATGCGGCGATACTTCTCCCAATCCGGAATCCAGGGATAGGAGGAGTAGCCGGCGATGATCAATTTTGGGCGGTGCTCGCGCGCCAGCGCCAGGAGCGCATCGTAATCAATCCGTTCTGTTTGTGGGTCAACGGTGTAGTGAACGATGTGGTAAAGTTTGCCGGAGCGGTTGGCAGAAGAACCGTGGGTCAGATGACCGCCATGCAACAGGCTCATGCCCAGCACGGTATCGCCGGGGTTGATGAGAGCGGTGTAGACGGCGTTGTTGGCCGGCGCTCCAGAAAGCGGTTGAACGTTGACGTAGATTGCCTCCGCGGCGATGCCGTTGGCGGCAAAGGCTTCGGCGCAACGGCGACGCGCCAGAGCCTCGATGAGATCGGCGTATTCGGTTCCTTTGTAGTAGCGTGGATCGGAGTAACGGCGGTAGTGCGCCAAGCGGCGCGGGTAATCGAGAATCTCCGCCTCGCTCATCTGGCGCGTGTCCTCGTCTGGATACCCCTCGGCGTAGATATTCTGGAACGCGGAGGCCAGCGCTTCGCGCACAGCAAACGGCGCCTGACTCTCGGAAGGAATGAGAATCAGTTTGCGGTACTGCCGCTCGGCCTCGAGCTGGGTTAGCTCATAGACGTCCGGATCGAGTTCGGCGAGCGAGCCGCGAAAAAGGTAATCGGTCATGCAGTCTCCGGGAAAATCGCATAGGGATAAAAAAGCCGGCGGACGTGCGCCAGCGAATCGGGCAGGCTTACCGGCCCGGCCGGCAAAAAGCCTTTCGAGTGGGCGGAACAGGACTCGAACCTGCGACCTTCTCTGTGTAAGAGAGACGCTCTGACCAACTGAGCTATCCGCCCGCATGGTGAATTATACTGTCGAAGGGAGAAAGTTGGAAGGTTGAAAGGCGTAGAAACGTGATCCGGCAAGGCCATCTTCTGTTTAGCAGGAATAGGAGCAACAAAGTCTCGAACGGGCTTTGCCTTTTTGCGGTTTTGATGCGTTATGAAACGGAGGCCAGAGGGGGGTCATCTGGCCTCCGCGCCCGCTTTCGAGCGGCTCTCACAATGGGTAAGTTTTAGGGCATGGGGTTCTTCAACGCCCAATCGTCGCCCAGGATGACCTCCACATCTGCTTCCGCATTCGGGTTGAAGTCAATGCGAAACTGGCTGCTGGAAGTGATGTTCATGACGGTCATTAGGTAGCGGACCACGTAAGGGTTACCGGTGTGGTCAATGATGATGGTGCGCGCGGTGTGACTGGCGTTGCCTACCTTGACCACGTTCATCCCTTGCGCGGCGAAGTACTCTTGTGTTGCTCCCGCCAGACCGGCGGTATAGGTGCCGTTCAAGAAGATCACCCGCGCCTTTTCCTGTTGCATGAGTTGGGTGGCGTCGCCGCTGGCCAGCGGGCTGGACGCGCCCCCGCCGAAGATCGCGTCGCGTAGCACGCGGATTTTATCCGGTATGGGGCGCACAATGGCTAACGCCTGACCGTTGTAGTTGACCTCGCCGGGGGCGGCCATCGAATAGTCAATCACGCCTCGCTGGATGTTTTCCAGGGGAATGTCCTTGGCCAGCATGGCCAAGCGCATGACATCATCGAAGGATAGGTTGGTATGGATGCCGGAAGAGAGTTCTTGATAGAGCGCCGGTGCTTTGGCGACCAACGAGATAAGATTTTGCGGCTGCAATACTTTTTGGCGGATTGCTATGATGACCTGTTGCTGGCGGTGCGCGCGGTCAATGTCTTCGTGCTCGGTGTTGCGAGCGCGGGCATACGCCAGCGCAATCGGGCCGCACATGGTTTGCGGACCAGGCTCCAGATCGGTCATGTGACCGTACATGGGGGTCACGGTAATCTTTGCCGGGACGTCTATCTCAATGCAACCGATTTCGTCAATCAGCCGTTCGAAGGTTCGGAAGTCTATGTGGGCGTAGTAACGCACCGGGACGCCGATGAACTCCTCCACCGTGCGCATCGCGAGCGCCGGGCCGCCTCCGGGATACTTGTAGGCCTCGCCGAACATGTATGCCATGTTGATTTTGCCGTAGCCAAAGCCACCCGGAATGTTTACCCACATATCGCGCGGGATGGAGAGCATGCCGGCTGTCTTGGTGACCGGATCCAGCGTTAAGAGAATCATGGTGTCCGAACGGGGAGCGCCTTGCTCTTCCACCCAGTCGCGGTAATCCAGACCGATGAACAGGATGTTGATGCGGCTGGCACCGTCCCAGGGCGGCGGCAACTCAACGACAGGCGCGCCAACCGTCGGGGTAGGCGAGGCGACAGGAAGGCTCTCCCCACCGGGGGAAGTGGGAGCGACCGGCAAGCCAGCCTCGCTCCTGGCCGGACAGGATGGCAAAGGAATGCCTTCCAGCGCAGTCAACTGCCAGCAACGCACAAAATTGCGCGCCAAAACAAAAAGGAGACCGGCCAGCACCAACCCAATCCCTGTGACGATGGCGGGCATGGCAAACGGGTGTTTGAGGAAACGAAGTTTTGGAACGGTCATAATGTCTTTTTTGATTCGTAGTCACGCAGATCGTGGCGCCCAGGCCGCGCTCACTTGGGCGCCGGCGGGGGCACAGGCAGCGCCTCCTCGGCGACTTCCAGCCACTTATCCCCTTCGGGAATCAACATAATGGGAATATCTTCCACAATCGGGTATTTTCGCCGACAGTCCCGGCAAATCAACCAGGACCCTCGGTATAGCGTCAAGCGTCCCTCCCTTTCGCGTACGCAAGCCGGACAGCGCAAAATTTCGAGCAACTCCGCATCTATCATAAGCAGACCGTCTCAAGAAAAATAGGTGGTGGCCTAGGAAGTCGGCGATGGATCGCCTGCAAACAGGCATGTTTCCTTCCCATTTGGCCGCTACCGAAACGTTACGGAAAGATGGGCAAGGAAGGTTGTTTGTTTACCTTTTTGACCGAACAAGCTTGCGCAAAAGGCTGACTTTGGCAAGCAACCGATCTGATTTTCCGTCGACAGAAAACAATTTTACCACGTCTAGCGCTGGCACAGGCCTAGTTCCTTAGCTTTCTCCTGGGGATTGTCCACTGCCGAACCGTATTCACAAACGGCTTGCCAGGGTTGGTAGTGTGTGACGAACTCATCGGAAAAGAGCACCTGGCCGTTGCGGGAGACGGTGCGCCTGATATAGACATCGGCGCCGTCGGCAGCCCAGTCCACCTGTTTCATGGCATCCGGAGGCAGCTCAGGGTTCAGCCGAAAGAGCGGTGGAGGTGCCGGCACGACGTTGCGTGGCCCGCTTGTCGTCCAGGTCACACTGCGTCCGTCTTTCGTAGAGTAGAACTTCCAAGTCAACCGCTGCGCGCTTTCGTTGACATACGTCTCCATCAGCAGCCAGTAGGGAGTGTCATTCACGAACTTAAAGTCCACCAGGGGGAAATAAACAGTCGCATCCATACCGGCCAGGTTCGGATCGATTCCGCGTTGCGTTTGTTCATAATAGGAGACACGGTAGGCATGTGCATGGCGTTGTAGGATAGGGTAACCGGCGAAGAAAGCAGTACGGAAAAGGGTGGTGCTGACCTGGCAGACGCCTCCGCCAACGCCCTTGATGGTGCGGCCGTTGTAGATAATCATCGCCTCCTGATAGCCATTTTCTAGGCTGATGTCGCCCAGCGCCTCGCCCATGGAAAACGTCTCTCCCGGCGCAACGAGCAAGCCATGGAAACGTGCCGCCGCCAGGCGGATGTTTTGGACTCGCGCCGCCGAGGAGCCGCGGAAGTAGGTGACTGAATAGACCGGGTCGCTAACCAGTTCGGTAATGCCGAGCGACTCGGCGGTTGCCTCGTCGCCCACTTGTGGCGGGTGCACGATAATTTCCAGCGGCAAAGTGTGTTCTCCGGCGAGAAGGCGCGTTTGAATGGCAGCCTCCGTAAGCGGGAGATTGAGTTCGCGTCCGGTCACAGCGGGCTGGATAAGTTCCAGTTGACGCGTGTTGTCATTGAAAAGAAACCGAGCGTTTCGCGCTTCCCTGCGGATAGCCGTGTTGATCTCCTGTAGCAGGCTGTGCAGCGCCGTGGTATCCAGAGAAATCAGGAATTGGGATGGTTGTGGTTCAATGACAACCATGCTTGCCAGAGCGTCCACGTCCACTCTCCAGGGGCCAGGATCGCCTTCCTGCGGATTGGGAAGAATCAGCGTGAGCGGTTCACGCAGAATCCTGCGCAGGGTTTCCACCTGATCGGCGGCATCTAGGATGTGCGGCTGTTGTTCAACGATCGTAAGCCGAATCTCGCCATCCTGAAGGGACTGCAACTGGCGCGTCAGGGCAGCCAGCGTGGCCTCGATGTCTAGCGAACGTCCAACCTGACCCGGCGTGTACACGACTTCGACGCCATGCAAGCGCAATTCCGCCTCGCGCACCGGCTGATTGACCTGGGTTGCCAAACGTTGCAAGTAGTCGTATGCCTGTTGCTGATTGAAGGTGACCACTGCTGGTAAATGGATAGTCCCTCGAGCGGCGCCAATCTGGTCAGCGAGGGCGCGCAACAAGCCTCGGCGCCCAATGCGATAGGCCTGTTGTGCCGAGGCATGAGCCTCTAGGCGCAAACCTAGTTCTGTCGGCGTGGCCTGCCAGAAACGTTCGCCATCGCGGAAGACGATGCGTCCACGCGCAGGGTAAACGAGAGCCTGTTCCAGCCGCGCCGCCGCTTCGTCTGGGGTCAGTCCGCTTAAGTCTACGCCTGCTACGGCAACGCCCGACAAGATGCGTCCCTGCTGTGCAGTTGGATAGCCCAGCCCGAAAGCCGCCGTGACGCATAGGAACAGGCCTATCCCGCTGCTCAGGACAAGCAAAAGGGAGGCGAAAACACCGGGTGTCTTACGACGCGGAGAGACGGAAACGAAGATGGACATTCTTCTTGGGCGACATCAGAGATAGCAGACCAGATTCTATCATCATTTCTGCAGGGCGTCGTCCCCAAACGTTTTGGTGATTGCGCCAAACCAGTACAACCTTTTCTTCTTCTTCGTCGTCAAAGTAAAGAGAACGCAGCCGTTTTTTAGGCCCCGAGTTTAGATAAATGATCATTTCCTAATCCTGAAATTCACCGGGGACTTGCCGCGCCTTTCAATCCTACCCCATTGTTATAGACGAACCATTAAGCCACCCAACGGCTCGCGCTTCGGCGGAGCGGCGTCGTGTGCAACTCCCCGGCAGGCGGGGCCTGCCTTTCCACCGCATGAACAAGCCGCCGGCACGTCTTAGCATGGGCTGGTTCGCCGCCGTTTCATTGAGGCGACAGCTCGCTAGGGTTTGTCTCACACGACGTTATGGCATCGCGCGGACCTTGCAAGGGCGGTCGGGTTTGCCAGACAGCAACTACGGAGCGACCGAAGGTATAACCACACAACCGATCGGTCAGGCGGGTAAGTGGTGTCAGGGAACGATCCCAGAACAGGATTTGCCGCCGCGTAGGTAGGGATTGCCGCAGTAGGCAACGATTCGCCAAGGAGAGGAAGAAGCCCAACGAATCGAGGTAACGCAGCCAGATGAGAGTCGTTTGCGGCGGGGTTAATGCTTGCAAGGCGGCGCGCGTGTAGCGGCGGTGATGGCCGATAGCGCGGTCGAAGGGGCTGTAGAGTGCCGGGCAGGCTGGCGCAAGAACAATAAGGCGCCCGCCGGGGAGAAGATGGATCGCCGCCCGCTCTAGTTCGGCGCGGTCATCTGCGATGTGCTCCAGGACGTCGATGTAGAGAATTGTGTCGAACTGGGTAGAGGTGGGCAAATCGTGCAGTGTACCAAGCGCAGGCCGACAGCAGGGCGGCAATTTTGCGGTCCGGATACGCGTTTCAATGTGCGACAGCAAGGCCGGGTCGGGTTCGAGACACCACCATTCCTGTTCCTCCCCTGAACATAGGATGGCTGTCGTCGCGCCAAGACCGGCGCCGACCTCCAACACCCGACGCCCCAGATACGGTTTCAGAAGACGGCCGAAGTAGGCCTTCCAGCGTACCGCCTCCGCAAAAATATCCAATTCTGCGCCGACGTAGGACGAGGCGTTCAGCATTCTTTTTTTTCTACCCGAAGCAGGTAGGTCTGGTAGTCAATGGCTGGAATGAACATGCGGCTGCTGCGATGACTCAATAGCAGGAAGGTCAACAGAGCCAAGAAGAGAAATGCTTGCGAAGCCAGCAACGTCAGACCGATGGCCACCGTTGTGGCCCAGCCGGGGATGGCCAGCGGAGTCAGGTAACGGATATAGAGCAAACCTAGAAAACCGAGCAAGTCTAGAGCGAGCAGTGTCAGGGCGAAAAAGATAAGACGCACATACACGATTTCCACGTACACCGAAATGGCGCTTAGCCCGTGCAAGACGAGCGGCGTCAGACTCATGTGCGAGGCGCCGGCGTAACGTCGCCCGCGCGTCGTCGGGACGCTGACCCAAGGAAGACCAGCGTGTAGCACGCCGGAGGCAAAATGATTCCAAATTTCCTGTAGGTAAACGACCCGGCCCAACAAGGATGGAGGGATCAGGCAAAAGTTGCCGAAGGCGATGTTCTGCCCGGTCAGAATATGGAAGATGATTTTGAAGAAGGTGTAGAAGACGCGAAAGAGCCACCCCTCGGAACGGCGAGCGCGACGAGCAAACACGATCACATCGGGCCTGCGCTCCGCCTCTGCCAGTAAACGAGGAATGTCTTGCGGCCGGTCTTCGCCGTCGCAGTCCATGACGAGGAGGGGCGTCTGCGCTCCCATCCGGTGCGCGAAGGCCAGCCCAATCGCAATGGCGCGTTGGTGGCCCAGGTTGCGCGCCAGATGGAGCACGTGAATCGTGGCCAGTCCATCTCCCGGCGTCAACGGCGAATCGGGGGGCAAGGATGAGCCGTCGTTGATTACCAGGACGTGAACGCTCAACCCTTGCTCTACGGCTAGGGTCCGTACTTCCTCCAACAATCGGGTCAACGCCTGCCAGTCGTTGTATACAGGGGTAAGGATGTGGATCGTTTTCATGGCGGAATATAGCGCACCACGGCCAGAATGGCTCCTGCCTTTTCCACTTGGAAGAGGGTCGGCAGGTCGGGGTAGACGCTTAAATCAGCGTCGTAACGGGTGGAGATCAAGGCGTAGAAGTCGCGAGTGGGGCGGTCCTCCTCAAGGGCATTGTACACGACGAGATCCTCGCGCGCATAACGCCAGAACGTCGTCGGAGGTCCCCAGACTACCACGCGCGCCCCCGGCGGGGCATGATGGTTGAGGTAGGCAGCAGCGGCGCGGAACGAGGTTCCCCAGTAGTCCATCTCATACCGGCGGAACGCGCCGGCCACTCCGCCGATAAGGCTGTTGTAGTAAATGTATTGATAGGGGTGCAAAAGAATCAGGTTACAAATTCCCGGCAGAACGATGATTCCCCAGAAAGCCGCTTGCGCGGAAGACGGCAGGCGTTCTAGAAGCCTCTCCGAGGCGAAGCCGGCCAGCAGGAAAATCGGCGGCAAGAGGAAGAGAAACTGGCGGAAATTGTCGTAGAGGTAGGACTTCCCCAGGGTAGCGAGAATCAACGGCAGGCCGAACCAAAGAAGCGTTATCTCACCTAGTGTCTCAGGAGATGCCCGACGAACCCAAAGAAGAAGGAGGAGCAGAAGACCCACTAGACCAAGCACGAGCACCGGCTCGGTGGTTTGCAGAGCGATGAGGGTAGGGAGGTAGCAACGCGGAACGTCGTTGCCTGCGTAGTACTGGCCATGGAACAATACCTTTCCCGGCCAGGGGAAATTGAGCATGAGGCGCAAGGTGATTAGAAAACGCAGTATGGGCTCACCCCATAGATAGGGCCAGGAGAGGTACATCACGACGAAGCCTATCAGCGTGTAGAGGGCCAAAGGCTGGAGCGCGCGCGAACGGTATGTTCGCCATGTCAGCCAGGCGATCAGGCCGCCGGACAGCCAGCCCACGATGCGGATTCCGGACGTTAAACCGAGCGAAACGGTCGCCAGCCAGAAGGCCTGCGAACGCAATAGGAAGGCAGTCCGATGTAGGAGTGGGCGAATATCGTAGTGCCAGAGTTGGGCGCGCAGGCGTGGCAGAAACGGCAACGCTGTCAATGCCAGCCAGAGCAGCCACAAGACCAAGAAAAGCAAACCGCCCCAGAACTTCGCCAGGATAGGACGCAAATAAAGATCGAAGTCATGGACGAAGGTCGCGTCTGCTAGGAATGGCGCGCGTTCCAACCAGCGTTGAACCAGGCGCTGCATTCCCCACCCGAGTGCGATTCCGCCTACTACCCAGAGACCGCTCAGAATCCAACGGAGAACGGGACGCAACGAATGCCATGCTACGCCTCCGACTGCCCATGCTGGCGACGCGGCCGACATGGGCGGAGAAAGCAGGTTTGTCAGCGAATCTTTCCAACGCAGACCGAAATACACGGTCAGGATGAAACCGCTCAGGCAGGGAATGTCGCGCGCGTTGATGAAGGCGTGTCCCCACAGCAACGGCTGGGTAGCCAATAGCAGCGTTGTCCCAAATGCGGGCCAGGGCTTCAGCCAACGTCGCGCCAGAGCATACATCCCAAGGACGCCTCCCTGGAAGGTCAGGAAGGTCAGTCCATGTGCTACATCGGAGAGGTACAGCATGGGGAACAAACGGCCTGCCAGGATGCACAGGATCCAGAACCAGGCGCCGTAATGGCGCAGGGTCGGATCGCTGTAGGGCAGCGCCGCGCCTGAGAAAAAAAGCGACTCGTAGGCCGAAAGAGCCTCGCGCCCGTACTGGAAGAAGTTATACTCATCCCAACTCTCGCCGTAATCGGTCAGGATCAGAAGACCGATCGCAAGAGTGGAAAGTACAAGCAGAACGAGCCAGGTAACAGGGGCGCGCAGAGGAAAGCGAGGCATCGACCGACCTCTAGGGGCGAAAGACTCTCTGACAAGTATCGCAGAAAATGCCCCGCTTTGTCAATCGTGTTTGGGGAATGCGCCCTCGTTCACAATTTAGCGAAACTCCCGTCTCCTTGTCCCGACGTGGGCGACGAGGACGATGCCGGGCCCGGTTTTCACGGCGTTCTCTCCCGAACGCGTCCGGAAATTCTGCCTGAATTCGGCCTGGAGCGGGAGGCGTGACGTGCCTCATCCCGTTTTCCCCCGGCTTTCGACCGCGCGGTGTTAGGACGAAAATGGGACGTTTCCGGACATTCTTTTGATATTATAATACTTGAAGAAGCTTTGAGAACCTTCGTTTCCATCCTTTTCGCCTTTGTGAGGAGGAAGTTATTCTTTATGAGGAAAAAAATTCACCTGATTGGCGTGGTTGCTTTGCTGATGCTGGCTGCTTGCAACCTGCCGCGCCGCAACGTCGAGCCGACAGTTGACCCTGGCATCATTTTCACGGCGGCCGCGCAGACCGTAGAGGCCCAACTGACTCAAAGCGCCTTGCTCGTTTCTTCCACTGCGACGGAAACCCCTCCCCCGCCAACGGAGGTGACTCCGGCCGTTGCCGACACGCCGACTCCTACCTACACCCCCACTACGCCCTGCGATCGCGCCAAGTTCATTGCTGATGTCACGGTGCCAGATGGCACCGAGTTCGCGCCGAACACCACGTTTACCAAAACGTGGCGTATTCAGAATACCGGTTCCTGCACATGGACGGCAGCCTATGCCCTCGTTTTCGACCGCGGCGACGCGATGAGCGGGCCGGCAGCGCAACCGCTGGCCGGCGACGTCGCTCCCGGCCAGAGTGTGGATATTTCCGTCAGTTTGAAATCGCCTGCCTCCCCCGGCGAGTACACCGGTTACTGGAAGATGCGCAACGCAGCCGGTGTGTTGTTCACGCAGGTCTGGGTGAAAATCAAGGTCAAGTCTGTAAGCGCAGGGTTCAATCTCCATGAGCAGGCTCCGTATGCCACCTGGGTAAGCGGCCCTCCGAGCACGATAATCTCTTTCGGTGGACCGGATAGCGACCCCAACGGGTTTGCCATGTATCAGGATGGCAAGAAGGTCGAAGATGGTTCTACTCCTGCCAAGATTCTGGAAACGCACCCGAAATGGGTGGATGATGGCGTCATTTCCGGTCTCTACCCGCCTTACACCGTTCAGAGCGGCGAACGTTTTCTGGCAAAAATCGGCTTCCTGGCTAAGCCTGATGGCTCCTGCGGTGTCGGCAATGCTGTTTTTCAAGTCAATTATAAGGAAAGCGGAACCTTACACCCTCTTGGCTCCTGGTCGGAAAGTTGCGATGGCGCTTTGAGCAGCATCAATATCGATCTGAGCAGTCTGGTTGGGCGTACCGTCCAATTTGTTCTAGCAGTCACCGCTAATGGCTCTTCGGCCCAGGACTGGGCGGTATGGATCAATCCGCGCGTTGTGGTCCCTTGAAGCGCATGCTCTTGTGGCATCTGCGCAGGCGTTGTGCTACAGAACCGTACCACCAACACTTTCGAGTATGCTCTGCTCTGGCGTCGCGGCCGGGTTGAGGTCGTAAAAAGGATGGCAGCGAGTCTGCTTCTTGTCGGAACGACGTGCCGACAAGCCCTGAGTCACCGGCTTCCTTGCGGCATGCCATGCAACACCCATTGTACCAGCATTTCGACATAGCGCTGGTCTAGGAGTTTGCCTGGCGGCATGGGCCGGGCGATGATCTTCCCCTCGGCATCGGTCAGGGGGCGACCGGCGACGAGCTGGAGCAGGAGGCTGTTCGGGTCGCCGCTCTGGACGACCGGGGCGTGGTCGCCGCTGTGCAGAATCTCTTCATAGGAAGTCATCCAGTAATGATTGTTCTGCTTTCCCGGCCGATGACAAGAGAGACAATAGCGTTTGACTAACGGTTGAATATGTTTCGTATAGGTGGGAATTTCACCAGGAGCCGGCAAGGGAATAGTCGTAAGCGCAACATCGGCAGGCATCTCGGCGCGGTCATCCCAGGTGTAGCGCATAAAGTTCACCAAGGCTTCTATCTCTGCGGTGGAGAGTTCGCCCCCATACGCGATGCCAAAAGGCGGCATGCCCAGCCCAGGCTGGCCATAGGCGATAATCTGGTGCAACGTTTCATCGGAACGGGTGTACATCTCGTCCTGGCTGTTGATCGGCTTCACGGCAAAACCTTCCAGGCCGGCGACGCCCTGGATAATCCCGCCTTCGCCTTCTGCACCGTGGCATTCCGCGCAATAGGTGAGATACAGTTCCTGTCCTAGGGAAATCTGCTCGGAGAGGGTAAAGGCAGCAACCGACTCTGCCTTGGAGGACGGGGGAGGAGCCGAGATGACAACCACGCCGGTCAGCGTTGCCATGCTCACCATAGCCAGGCCGGTCGTCAGAATCTGCCAGGGTGCGGCCCGCTTGCGCAGGAGGAACGCCAGAAGATACAGCACGAGCAGGCTCGCCAAAGGCACAAGTAGCCCGGCCAGGAGTTGCAAGCGTGAGGACAGAGCATCTGCCTCCTCCAAAGGCACATCGGCCAGTACAGTCAGGATCACGATGGCAGTTACGACCACGCCCATGACCGTCAACGAGAGCACGCGGCGTGAGTAATGCCGATGGGGATTGCGATCCAAAAAGGGGAGCAACACCAGCGCCAGAATCCCGAGCGCCGGCACACAGATGGCGGCAATCCACTCGATCTTCCCCAGGTAAGGGATCTGGCCATAGAGCGCCAGGAATTTATACAGGAACAGGAAATACCACTCTGGCTTGGGAACGTAGGAGGAATCGGCAGGATCGGCTTTTGGTTCCCCCGGTACACCTACAAAGGTTGCCAAAAGCACAAGGAGAAGAAAGAGTGCGAAGGAAACGATGACATCGCGGTAAATGCTATCTGGCCAGAATCGCTCGCCTCTCTGTAATGCCTGCTGATATTTTTGGTGGATTCGCCGTTTATGCTCCTCGTTCATTGCCTCAGTCCTCTTTATCGGGAAACGCCGATTCACCGTGACGGATGACCAGGTAGATATGGACACCCATCAACACGGCCAGCAATGCCGGCAGAATCCAGATATGCGCCGCGAAGAAGCGACTGAGCGTGAGTGCGCTGAGATCGCTGCCGCCACGCAGTACTTTAAGGATGAACTCGCCCAGACCGCGCGGCGGCACCGAGCCGGCAATTGCAGTGCCGACCACAGTTGCCCAGTAGGAACGTTGCGTCATTGGAAGCAGGTAACCGGTAAACCCCATCCCCAATGTGAGCAGCAACAAGCCACAGCCGATCAGCCATGTCAGTTCGCGCGGATATTTGTAGGATGCAGTGACAAAGGTGCGCAACATATGAACAAACACAAGCAACACCATCAAGGAGGCTCCCCAGTGGTGGATACCGCGCACGAGCCAACCGAAGGCCACTTCGTTCATGATGTATTGGATGCTGTCGTAGGCGTGATCCGGCGTAGGAACGTAGTACACTGTCAAGAAGATACCCGTCACGCCTTGTAGGAGAAAAAGGAAGAGACAGGCTGAGCCCAAGGTGTTCCACCAGTTTCCTCGCGGCTCCGGGCGGTCGAGAAGGTTGCGATATAAAGCAGTCAATCCTAGCCGTTCATCCAGCCATGCTGTGAATCTCCTCCACATCATTCACGAACTCTCCTGGAAATAGAGATAGAGAATGCCTGCTTCGGTCTTTAGCAGGGATTGGTCGTATCGTTCGAGCGGACGTGGCGGCGGACCGCTCAAGACTTCTCCTTCGCGCCCAAAGCGGCCATCGTGGCAGGGACACACATAGGCCCCAGTCTCCTCCCGCCAAGTGACGCGGCAAGCAAGATGGGTGCAACGGTTCGAGAACACGGCCACGACCTGCTCTGAGCGACGTTCCACATAAACCGCATAACTGCCGACAGTCTTTTCCCATCCATGGCGGCGCGCACGGGTGAAGTTGACCAGCGTGGGCTTGCCGACTTCAAACGCGTCCAACCGGCCAAGCGGAATCCAAGCGGAAGTTGCCCGTTCCTTCAGCGCGGGGTCGAGGAGGTAACGAAGAATGGGTAAACCGAGCACGGTTGTTATCACCGTCGCGACGCCTGCTGTCGCGAGTTTGACGAACTCACGTCGGCTGAGAGGGCGAGGGCTTGCCATGCGAACTCCTGAACGCTTTATTCGTACCAAAGTTCTTTCCTGCGAGGGTTGTGGATAGAAAACGCACGCGCCGGCAAGGTACATCGGCCTGCGCGTGTTCACGTCCTCCTTACAAGGGGATATCCTGCTATGGGTATGTGTATAGGTATGTGGTAGTCGAAGACGAAGCCGGTTAAAGGCGCGATACTCGCTGGCGAGCGCATCCTTTCCTGTTAAGATTAGGGAGAAGGGCGATAGCTTCTGTAGCGTTTCTGCGCTTGGGGGGTAACAAAACGAAAAGGCTGGGGCGCCTGGACTCGAACCAAGATCCACAGATCCAAAGTCTGGTGTGCTGCCGTTGCACCATGCCCCAAATTGCATGGCCGATTTTAACACAAATCGGGCAGATTGGCAACCAAATCGCCCAAACAGAAACCGATCATTTTCTAGCCCAAGAATGCCCCATTCTTGGGCTAGCCTTGTTCATCATCGGCAGCCGGTGCCAACCCCAACTGCACAGCTTGTTCGTAGGTCAACACATCGGCATTGGTGACCATGCCTTTTTTGGATTGCACCGCATCTTCCCAAAACGAATCGGGGTCAGCATCTTTCACCGGAGCGGTGCCCGCAGCAAGCAAAGCCGCCAGGGCCTCAGCTGCCGCCGGGTCTTCCGGTGGCAGCGCAGGAGCAGCGGGCGCTTGCGCTGAGCCGTCGCTGCCAAAAGCCGCCAAAGCATCCAACAAACCGGTCTCATCCGTCACCACGTCACCTCCGCCCAGCATCAGCATCAGTTCCTGACGCACAAAACGCGCCTCTTCCACCGCAACCGCCAGGCGCAAAATGCTGCGCCCGGATGGCAAAATCAACACCAACACAAATTGCGCCACCGGCAGGATGAGCACATCATAGGCTACCCCCTGCAAAGCAATCAATTCCTGCCGTGAGACGCCCATCAACGCCGAAATTTGCCCACTGGCATTCACTGCCGCCAAAATGGTGCTGGCCCAATTCTGCTCAAAGTTAAGCATCGGAAATTCGCCCACACCGGCGGCCACAATGCCCTCGGCATCCAACAAAGCCACTGCCAGGGCACCCGCTTCAATCTGCAATTTTTCCAGTGTTTGCACCAACTGCGGCGGCAGGGGCTTCTTTTCAGGCACAGCCGGCAAAGGTTCAGCCGTGAGCAATGGCTGCGTGGATGGCTCAGGTTGCTCCGCTGAGGTTGGTTGTGCAACTTCAGGCTCTACCGAAGCTGCCCCCATCCCCAACACCTTCTGCACCAATTCAACCAACAAGGGCATATCCAATGGCTTGGCAAGAAACGCCTCCGCCCCCAGTTCTTGGGCCTGTTTGCGATTGCGTTCATCTTGCACGCCGCTCATCATGATCATTGGCAAATCCGGGTAACGCTTGCGCAACTTGCGCGCCATCTCAAAGCCGGTCATGCCGGGCAATCGCACATCCGAAATGACCAAGTCAAAAGCATGTTTGCCCGTCTCCAAAATTGCCTCTTCGGCTGAGCGCATGTGCGTCACCGACAAGTCGGGGTCAAGACCCGAAAAGGTCATCACCAACAAGCGCCCCAACTCCATTGAGTCTTCGACAATCAAGATCCGTTTCTTTGCCATAAGACCATTATATCCCAGTTTCTAATTCAAGCAGCTCAAATTCAGGCCAAAAGCAAGGTGCGGCTGCCCCAGCTGCCAACCTCTGGCAAGGCCGGAGCCGCCGCACCCAACACAATCAAAGACCCCGTTTCATTCGTCGCGTGGCGGGCGAGCATAATAAGCCGCACCCACAATCCCCAACAACAACCCGGCGACCGTGCAGCCAAACGAGAAGAAGTTGATGAAAAAGGTTGAGCGGATGACTTGCATGACCATCAACCAGGGCAATACGGCGCCAATCAGCACCAGCACAAAGCCAATCACCAAAATCAAACGCGGGTCTTTTCGAATAAGCATCATTTTTTATCGTATAACCAACATGCCACAAAGTGGCCTGGCTCGGTTTCAATGTCCACCGGGTCCTTCACGTCGCACACACCCTTGATCATATGCAGGCAGCGCGGATGGAAATGACAGCCGCTGGGCGGCTTGACCAGGCTGGGCGGCTCACCCGGCGGCACATCGCGCATCACCAACGCATTGTTGGCGTCCGGGTCTGAGGTCGCCGAAAGCAACGCCAGCGTGTAAGGGTGCTGCGGATTCTCGATCAGGCGGTCCACCGGCGATTTTTCTACCAGCTGCCCGGCATACATGACAAAGATACGTTCTGAGAAGTAGCGCACCGTCGAAAGGTCATGCGTGATGTAAATCACAGCCAGGTTGTAGCGCTGCTGCAAATTGCGCAGCAGCTTGAGGATCTCAACCCGCACCGAGGCATCCAACATTGACACCGGTTCATCGGCCACCAACAACTTGGGGCCAAGCAGCATCGAGCGGGCAATCACCACACGCTGCTGTTGACCGCCGCTGAGCATGTGCGGGAACTTGCCCAGGTAATCGCTCTGCGGGAAGAGTTTCACCTCTTCCATCGCCTTGAGGATGCGCTCTTCACGCTCTG
>DAOTWG010000004.1:0-107113 GCA_034436015.1 Anaerolineales bacterium | reverse complement strand
GCCGACGACGGGAATCGAACCCGTAACCTACCACTTACAAGGCGGTTGCTCTGCCGATTGAGCTACGTCGGCGAAAAGATAGCCTCGCCGGTGATTAAGCGGGTTTATTATACCAAATGCCGGCCATCGCTACAAGGTCGCGAAGGTCTCTCTTCTTGCCTTGCATAGCAGGAGACCGAACTGCAAGCAGGTTTTTTTATTCCTCGGCCTTCTCTTTTTCCATTTCCTTTTGGCGGGCGGCGATAATTTCCTGCGCCAGATGCGCCGGGACGATCTCGTAGTGGTCGAAGTCCATGCTGAAGACACCACGTCCGCCGGTAATCGAACGCAACACGGTGGTATACCGTAGCATCTCGGCAAGAGGCGCTTGTGCTAGAATGACGGTGCGGCCATGTTCCGTTTCGGTGCCTTGCACGCGCCCGCGCCGGGTGTTCAGGTCGCTCATCACGTCGCCCATGTTCGCTTCCGGCACGGTGATGCGAACGTTCATGATTGGTTCGAAAAGCACCGGGCCGGCTTGTGCGACGGCCAGTTTGAAGGCCTCGCGGCCGGCAATTTCAAACGCAATCGGCTTCGAGTCGACCGGATGCTCTTTGCCGTCGTATACCACGACTTTGACATTGCTCATGGGGTAGCCGGCGATGACGCCTTTGGCCATGGTCGCCCGAATCCCCTTCTCAATGGCGGGCAGATAGGAGCGCGACAGGTTCATGCCGACCAATTCATCGGTAAATTCAAATTCCTGCTCGCTTGGCTCAATGCGCAGCCAGACTTCGCCGAATTGGCCTGCACCGCCGGTTTGTTTCTTGTGCCGATAGCTGGCGTCCCCTTTCTTCGTGATACCTTCGCGGTAGGGTACCTTTGGTTCCACGGTTAGCAGACCCGCCTGGAGTTTCGTTTCCGCGCGTCGCAGTGCGACGTCAATGTGTTGATCGCCCATGCCCTGGAGAATGGTCTGCCCGGTCGCCGGTTCATTGTACCAGGAGAGAGTCATGTCCTCTTCGCAGAGGCGCGTCAGGGTCGGGGTGACCTTGGCCGCGTCGGCTTGAGTCTTTGGCGCGATCGCGACGCGGTAGAGGGCGTTGGGGTATTTCGGAAGCGGCAGGGTGAGAGGATGCGTCTTATCGCACAGGGTATTGCCGGTGCTCGTCACCGAGAGTTTGGCGACGGTACCGATATCTCCTGCGTGAATCGCTTTTTGCGGCAAGGCTTCCTTGCCGCGCGGCACAGCCAGAGCCGTCAAGCGTTCTTCGGCCCCTTTAGTCTGGTTCCAGACGCGCGCGTCCGCTTGCGCGACGCCGGAGTACACGCGGAAATAGGTCAGGCGGCCGACATAGGGGTCGGCGGTTGTTTTCCAGACGTAGATCGCCAGAGGGCCACTATCTGAGGCGGGAAGTTCTTCCGAGCCGTTCGCTCCTTCTGCGATCGGGGGCGGCGCCTCGTTCGGCGCCGGCAGCAGTCTCACGATGGCGTCCAAGAGAGGGAAGATGCCCATCTCACGCCCACCGGCGGCCACAAAGACAGGGACGTAGGATCCAGAGCGAAGGATAGCGCGCAGGCCCCGGACCAGTTCTTCGTCGGTCAGAGTTCCCTGCTCGAAGTATCGTTCCATGAGCGCGTCGTCGCCTTCGGCAGCCGCTTCGACAAGTTTCAGGCGCGCTTCCTCAGCTTTTACTTTTAGTTCCGCCGGAATCTCGCACGGCTGGTTGCCGGCGTCCGCATAGGCTTTCATCGAGATCAGGTCAATCACGCCACGAAAGTCGGCCTTTTCTCCCCAGGGTAGTTGTACCGGTATCAGACGCACCGTCGAGAATTCTTGCACCGAGGCCATGGCCTTGGCGAAGTCGGCGTTTTCACGATCCATTTTATTAATGAGCACAAAGCGTGGTAATTTAAAGGTGTCGCAGTAATTCCAGGCAATCTCTGTACCTACTTCCAGCCCGGCGACCGAGTCGATGACCACGATGGCGCTATCGGCCACACGTAAGGCGGAAATCACCTCGCCGATAAAGTCGGTGTAGCCGGGGGTATCCAGGAAGTTGATTTTGGTCGCTTTATATTCAACCGGAATGACGCTGGTGTACAGGGACAGGCGACGGCGAATCTCTTCCTCGTCGAAGTCCGATACGGTGGTGCCATCCTCAATTTTTCCCAGACGCGTGGTGACACCGGTGAGGTGCAGACAAGCCTCCGCCAACATGGTCTTGCCGGCCGAACTGTGGGAGACCAGGGCGACATTGCGAAGGGACTCGGTGGTATACTCTTTCATAGAATACCTTTCGTGGATGGTGAAATCGAGCCGCCTGATTATACCTTAAATTTAGGCGTCCTTCCTTTGGCACATGACCATTTGGCGTAAGTTTCTACATAATCTAGCTTACTATCGCCGTCCGCCCTGGGATACTGGCCGGGTTCCGCCGGAAGTAGAGGAGTTCCTTCACAGCCATTCGCCGGGACGCGCCCTGGATGTGGGTTGCGGTTCGGGCACATCCAGTATTGCGCTGGCGCAAGCGGGATGGATCGTGACCGGCGTTGATCTTGCCCTGCGCGCCGTTCGGCTGGCGCGTCAGAAAGCGATGATGGCGGGGGTGAACGTCAATTTCCAAGTCGCCGATTTCCTTCGTTTTCGTCCGGATTCTTCCGCTTACGATCTTGTGCTGGATGTGGGATGCTTTCATGGCCTGATGCTTTCTCGGCGCGTGGATTATCTTCACAAGGTGGAACGGCTGCTGTTTCCGGACGGTTTCTGGTTGCTCTACGCTTTTCTCAAGACGGAAAAGGAACGTGGGAAATGGTTGCGCCGGCTGACTTGGAGCTGGCCGTGTTGCATTGTCGGCTGGCGCGGCGTACGGATGGGGTGGATGAGAAATCGCAACGACCCAGTGCCTGGTTGTGGTTCCAGAAGACAGTTTCGACAATCTGATGCTTACGCGCTAAGGAAGCGCAGAAAGACCTGATTCCCCAGAAGGCGGCCGCGCCGAGTCAGGCGGAGCGCAAGGCGGTTGCGCGTTCTCGCGTCTTGCGCCCACTCGACCAATCCCAGTAAGATCAACTCTTCGATCTCCCTACCGAACATCTGGTCTATGGGCGCGCCGAATCGTTGTTGGAAGTCATTGGCGGCGACGCCCTCGCCTGTCAGCCGTAGCCCAAGTATCATGGTCTCTGTGATCGCCTCGCGGGAGGACAAAAAGCGCCGGTGCGTTGTTGCCGGGGAGAAAGGGAAAGCGAATATCGCTCTGTTGGCGGCATCCAGACGTTGGAGGTAAGCGCCCAGGCGACGTACGTTGGCATAACGACAGCCGCCGGCGTAACTGTGCGCGCCGGCACCGAAGCCCAGGTAGGGCTGATGGCGCCAGTAGGTCAGGTTATGGCGACATTGGAGGCCGGGGCTGGCCCAATTGGAAATCTCATATTGGGTGTACCCGCAATGTTCCAGATAGTCGCTAGCCCACTCGTACATTTCGGCAGCTAGGTCGGGGTCTGGCAAGGAGAGCAGGCCACGCGCGAGTTGACGTCCGAAGGGCGTGCGCGGCTCGATGGTCAGGGCGTAGAGGGAAAGATGGTTGGGGGCAAGAGCGACGGCTTGTCGGATGGTTGTCTGCCAGCGAGGAAGGCTCTGCCCCGGCAGGCCATAGAGGAGGTCGAGGCTCACATTGGCGAATCCGGCGTCGCGCGCCCAGCGCACGCTCTGCGCTGTTTCCGGGAACGAGTGTATGCGTCCAAGCTGTCGGAGTTCGTCGGCGTGGGCGGATTGCATTCCTAGCGAGAGGCGATTCACGCCAAGACGACGCAGGGCGAGGAGCGCGGCGCGGGTCAGCGCCCCGGGGTTGGCTTCCAGGGTGATTTCGGCTTCGTCCATCAATCGGTAGTGCTGGCGGAGCGTTTCCAGAACCTGTTCGACCTGGGAGGGGGAAAGGAGGGAGGGCGTCCCGCCGCCAAAGTACACCGTGTGCACTGTGGGTCGAAAGGGGGCTGCCTGACCGATGGCCGCGATTTCGCGGCACAGGGCGTTGACGTAGGCCGGAATCAGCGACAGGCGGCCGGCATAGGTGTTGAAATCACAGTAAGCGCAGCGCTGATGGCAGAAGGGGATATGCAGGTAAACGGAGAAAGGGGAGGCGCTGAGTAAAGACTGTCTTCCTGCAAAGAATGTTTGTTCCACGGCAAAGGGGCATGGCACGGCGAAAGACGAAGAACGCGAAGAACCTTAGTGGCAGGTCGGCCACAGAGCGTGTCGCTGCACATGCGCGTCGCGAACTCTTTCACAATCAAAGCGGGACCGTTTCTTCAGAGCGAAGCCTCTCGTTTTCTGAGCCGGTGTAGTCGCAGTCGCCTGCACGCGGCGAGTTGACCGATGCAGAGAAAACTCTTCCTGTGAGAAATGGCCTGGGAGGACAGAGCAACCTCCTTTCCCTACTGTTGACTAGAACTGAAACCCGCCGCGCGCCGGCACAATCTTACAGGCGTAGTTGACAACCAGAGTCGAGAGTTTATTTCGGAGTTGATCCCAGCCGCGCGACTGCAGGATGCGGCGTGCATGGGGCAAATCGGCTGCCAGCAAGCCAATCTGAATCTGGGGGTAGTTGCCGTACAGAGTCGCCCAGGCCTCCACCGGCTGAAGGCCGAGTCGCTGGACGCTTGGAATAAATTCGCCAACTACGAACTCGAAGTATTCCCGTTCGCGTTCTGGCAGAATATCCCAGGTCAGGAGCAGTTTGACAGACATAACCTATCCGACGCTTGCGCGCTGGCGTTCGAGCAGAACAACGCGGGTTTCTTCGGGTAACGCGCTGCGTGTGATTTTCAAGGAAGAAACGGTCTTCGCGTCGTGGGCGCCCATCTCTTTCAGGAATTTCTCCACGCGATCCAGCTCGACCTTTGCGCCGGGGGCGTGGTAGTGCATGGGGATAACGATGTTCGGTTCGAGTAAACTGACGACTTCCGCCGCCTTGGCCGCGTTCAGGCTGCCGCCTCCGCCGACCGGCACCAGCGCGATGTGAACGGTTCCTAGCGCCTCCACTTCCGCCTGGCTTGGCGCCGATCGCAGGTTGCCCAGATGGGCTACGGTTAGGCCGTTGTAATCGAAGACATAGAGGGTGTTGCGCGCTAGGGAAGCCTGCTTCGCCGTTGTATCGGTCTGGACGCCGGTGATAAAGACGCCGCCTATCTCGAACTCGCCGGGCCCGTCAATGAGGTGAGCATAGCCTTTGACGGCGGCGAAGCAATTGTGGCCGGGAGCATCGTGACTGATGGTAACCACGTCGGCGCGCAGTTTGAGCGGATCGTAGCCGACCACTTCGCTGTCGTAGGGATCACAGACGACGCTTGCCATGCCGCGCTCAGCCAGCCGGAAGCAAGAGTGACCGTACCAGAAGATTTCCATGGAGCCTCCGCGTAGGGCTATTATACACGCATCGCATCAAAAGGCGAATGCACAATTTTCCCTCGTCTCTCCAAAATGTTTTGAAAATCGGTGGCTATAGTTAAAAGCAGATGGACATAAAAAACCGGCAAACCATTCGAAGGAGAGAACAATGAGACAGCACAAAACGATTCCTGGCTACCTGATTGTTTCCGTGTTGGTTTTCTTGTTGGCGGCTTGCGCTGCGCCCGGCAACGGGCAAAACGTCGCCTGGGGCGAAGTGACCCGTGTTACCGTGGTAGATACCGTAGAGGGGAGCGGAGCGGTTATGCCGCGCCGTGTCGCCTCTTTAACATGGCGGACGAGCGGAACGGTTGGTACGATCCACGTGAAGATTGGACAGATGGTGAAAGCTGGTGAAATCTTGGCTTCGCCGACTCCAGAATCCCTCTCTCCCAGTATTCTACAGGCGCAGGTGGATTGGATCGAGGCGCAACGCAAACTGGAGGAAGTGTAAAGTTCCTCCTTAGCGCGTGCACAGGCGCAGCTGGCGTTGGCCGAGGCGCAAAAGGCATACGAGAAAGCCAAGGCGAATTATGATGCTCTTTCTCGCGCGCGCCAGCAAGGATACCATCACGCGCCGCGGCCTACAGCCAACTTTATAACGCCATCTAGAAGCGCAATCAGATTCTGACGACGTTGAATTGGTTGACCGGTAAACCAACCACAACGGATCAAGCCATCACCGTTGCCGAGTATGAGGCGGCCAAGGCGGCTCTAAAGGACGCCCAACGAGAGTGGGAGCGCCTCAAGGATGGCCCTGACCCGAACGATGTGATGGCGGCCCAGGCGGCTGTGCAGGAAGCGCAGAATCGGGTGAACGCCCAGCATCTGATAGCACCTTTCGACGGCGAGGTTGTTTTCATCAATAATGAGCCGGGCGATGTAGTGGAGGCGGGTTCCTTAGGCATAGAACTGCTCGAACGCTCCCAGCTCTATGTGATGGTCTCGGTAGATGAGTCGAAAATTCTCCAGGTGCAGGTCCGCGATAAGGCCACGATTACCGTAGAAGCGTTGCCGGATCTCGTCTTGGCCGGCAAAGTTGTTTCCATGTAACCCGCTTGGCGAGGTCAATCAGGGCGCGTCTTGTACTTCGATGTCTGTGTCCAGCTCAACGAATCGGACCGCGCCTGCTCATAGGCGCTACCGCCGACGTGACGATTCAACTGGATGAGCCGCAGGAGTCGCTGGCTGTGCCAGGCAGCGGCCGTTCAGAGCGATAGCTAGGGCGAGTATGTGTATCTCCTTGGCGAAGATGGTTGTTACCGGCGCGTCCAAGTGATAAGCGGTCGCATCCTGGACGATGACCGCGTGGTCGTCAGCGGCGATTTGAAAGTCGGCGATCGCGTGCTTCTCCTGCAACAAGCAGGCGCAACAACCACTTTCGGCGGTAGAGATGAGGGAAGGCCAGGCGGCGGTTTCATGATGCCAAGGCCGTGACGAGAGGAAACACGATGATCGAGATCGAACACATTACCAAAGTTTATCGCATGGGTGAGACGGAGGTTCGCGCCTTATACGATGTCAGCCTGGGCGTCCAGGCTGGTGAGATGGCGGCGATCATGGGGCCTTCCGGCTCGGGCAAAAGCACGCTGCTGGCCATTTTGGGAGGCCTGGATGTGCCGACGCAGGGAACCTATCGCCTGGAAGGACAGACTGTAGAGCGGTTGTCCGAGGACCGTCTGGCGGAGATTCGCGGTCGGAGAATCGGTTTTGTCTTCCAGTAATTCAATCTTTTGCCGCGTACAACGGCTTTGGAAAACGTGATGTTGCCGTTGCTTTACAACGGCCGCCGAGGGCGCGAACGTGAGGCGAGGGCTCGTCAGGCGCTCGAAATCGTTGGCCTGGCCGATCGCTGGTGTCATCATCCTAATCAACTCTCCGGTGGCGAACAACAACGTGTAGCCATTGCGCGCGCTCTCGTCGACGAACCGCTTATCCTGTTGGCCGATGAACCAACCGGCAATCTGGATAGTAAGACCGGTATGGAAATCATCGCCCTGTTCCAGCGCCTTAATCGTGAGTTCGGCAAGACGGTCGTGTACGTGACCCATGATGCCTTTGTGGCCCGTCATACCAGTCGCATCCTCTATCTCAAAGACGGTCGAATTGTCGGCGAGGAGAAAATCAAGAAGCCTCTGATCGCTGGACAGGAGGAACGGCTGTCATGAACCTGGCTCTGCTTTTCGAGAATTTTCGTATTGCCTGGCGAGCATTGCTGGCAAACAAATTGCGCTCTGGCCTGACCATGCTTGGCATTATCATCGGCGTTGCGGCGTTGATGTCGGTGGGGAAGGGCGCGACGGCTGATGTGACCAACCGCGTGCAAAGCCTGGGTACGAACCTGATCACTGTTTCGCCAGGACGGTTCTTCGTGCGGATGAATCCAGGCGTCGCTGACGCAAGCGCGCCGATGTCGGGTTTGTACTATGGGGACTATGAGGTGCTCGTCGAAGCTGTCGGCGATCTTGCTTTGGCCGCTCCGTATTATCAGCTGCAGGCGACGGTCAAGTATGAGAGTCGACAATCGCAGTACAGTGTGATCGGCATTACACCGGAGTTCGCCGTAGTACGTTCGTACACCGTGGCGCGCGGACGGTTCTTGCGAGATCAGGACAATGCGCGTGAGGCGCGCGTCGCGGTGCTCGGAGCGCAGACGGCCAGCGAACTGTTCAGCGGTTTAAATCCGCTAGGTCGCCGAATTACCATCAACGGCGTCTCCTTCATGGTTGTGGGCGTGCTGGAAGCAAAAGGAAGGGTAGGCGGCGCCGATGATATTGTCCTGATTCCTTTGCAAACCGGTTATAGCCGTGTGTTTGGCCGCATGGCATCTGGCCGACATAGGCTCCTGGACATAGGGTGAAATGACTGAGATCTTGTGGTCAATAGCTGCTCATTCCGCCGAAGCAGAACAGCCGTTGGCGGTTTCTGCCTTTTGGCGAACCTTCAACCGGGTTCGCCGCCGGATTGGGCCCACGCCTTCCACGTTCAAGGGCTATTCTGCTGGAGTTCCACCGGGCCAAGGTGCTAGGCGGATTGGCCTAGCGAGTTCTACTCGCGGCCTTGGCGTTTATCCTGCACTGAAGGTATGCCCTCGGCGTTGAGAATTCAAAGGCAAGCGTTTGTAAGGGCGACTACACCGCCGACGTGGTGGATATTGACCCCTACCTCTGGTCATGCGGCTCCGGCAATTGGTGTGTTTCGCCGCCCCTCGCCATTCCGCCCATGGGGCGCATTGGCGTTGTGGCCGCTTGGGAGTGGTGGGGCGGCCTCGACCTGTACATTTGGCTGCCGAATGTCAGCAGCCCCGGCGGGGTAGTGGGCGCCGGCTATTCCGGTCATAGTTCCGATTTGGGTCCTGGTCTCCTGAGCGATTTCCCGCGCGCCTGTTGGAACCGCGATGGCGGCTCTGGCGATCGGCTGAGTTCCGAATCGGTCAGCATTGTGCCGCGGCCGGGCTTCCCCACTATGCCCTACTATAACCGGACCGGCAACGATTACTACGACTTCCTGCTCGCCGACTATGGCAGCGGCGATCCGAATCAGCCCATTACTCTGCGCGTCTGGGTAGGCGGGAAGATGATAGGCTACGTGGATAAAACGGATGCTTGCGATTCTGGAGAGGACTGGTGGTACGCCGGCTGGCTGGAATTCGGCGCCTTTACGCCGGTTGATAGCTGCGGTTCCTCCGTCCTACGGCCGTATGCGGGCGGCAGCGGGGGGATACGAGGTGTCCCCGAGCGTCCGCTGACCAAGCGATAGGCAGTTTTGCCGTCTTGTTTGTTGGGAGCCGTCCCGTGAGGGGCGGCTCTTTTCTGCCGCAGCCTTCCTGCGCTCGTTGGTTGCTGCTTGCGCGCCGGATGGGCTTTGTGCTACACTACCCTCGTCGCTTTCCTATCCTTGTTCCCCGTCTGCCTCTCTATGCAAGGCGTTCTCTATGCGCTCCTAACGCTTGCAAGTTCGACGCTGTGGGGGGTGTTGAACGGCTGGTTGCTGTATTTTTATTTGCCGCCGAGCGGCGCGGCGCGCGCGCCGGCCGCGCTCTATGGCGCGGTGATGTTGCTGGCGCGGCTGATCAACATGGCGATCACGTTGCCGGTTGGCTATCTTTCTGACCGCACACGCACACACTGGGGAAGGCGAATGCCGTATATTTACATGGGCGCAGCCGGCATGCCGCTGTTTTTCGTTTTGCTATGGCTTCCGCCTAGGCCGGGCGAATCCATCTGGAATCTGATCTACCTGGCCGTAGTGATGGTCGCCTTCAATGTGGCTTATGAGTGTTATCAGACGCCTTACGATGCCTTGTTGCCCGAGCTATTCGTGCATGAGCCGCAACGTATTCGCGTTTCGGCCTGGCAAATGGGATTTCAATTGCTTGGGGCGGTCTTGAGCGGGCTGGCGGGGCCGTTGATCGAGGCGTTCGGTTATCCGCGCGCGGCGTTGACCTACGCGCTGGGCGTGATGGTCACGCTTCTTGTGCCGCTCCTGTTCCTGCGCGAGCGCGTTCGACCGCAGGTCATCCCCTCCTCGCTCTCCTTTCGCCGGAGTTTGCGCCTGGCGTTGGGGTATCGCCCTTTTCGGATTTTTACGCTGAGTTGGGGCTTGTTTTGGATGGCCTCCACGTTGATTCTAGAGATCATGCCCTATATTGTCACGGAAATCTGCCTAGGCAGCGAGGGCGATGCGGCGTATTTCTATCTGGCGACGGTGCTGGTTTCGTTGCTTTGCCTGCCGCTCACGACGGCGTTGGCGAATAGGCTTGGCAAGCGACGCGTCTTTCTTGCTTCCTTGTTGGCCGGAGCGATTGTTCTGCCTGGACTGATGTGGCTTGGCGCGGCCATCCCTTTGCCGTTGCTGGTACAGGGGGTGGGTTGGGCGGCGCTCGCCGCGGCCGCGCTTTCGGCGGCGCAGGTGTTGCCCTCGGCGATTGCGGCCGAGATCACCGATTGGGACGAGCAGCGCAGCGGTCAGCGGCGCGAAGGGATGTTCTACGCGTTTTGGGGATTGCTCGATCAATTGGCCAGCGGGGTGGGGCTGGCCATCATTCCGTTTTTCTTGATGTTAGGGCGTAGCGCCGATTCGCCTCATGGCCCGTTCGGCGTGCGTCTTCTGGGCGTGGTCGGCGGTCTTTTGTTGCTTCTCGCTTTCCTGGTCTTTCGCCGTTATCCGACCGCCTCGCCTTCTTTACAAAACTGATAGCCAGTTACAAGGCGCGTTGCCTGGACATTTTATACAATTATTATCATGAGGCGCGACGACCTTGCCCCCGCGGAATTGACGCTGCGCATCCTGCGCAGCGTGGACGAGGCAGACCCGGCAGCGTGGGACGCATTGAGCGGGGGGAGGCCGTTTCAAAGCTATCGTTGGTACGCGTACGGCGAGCGCGTGATGGCGGATTCGCAGCCCTTCTACGCGGTGGCGGCGCTGGCCGGACAGGATGTAGCACGGGCTACGTTTTTCTTGGTCCGCGATGAGCCGTTGCCCCTGCCCGCGATCGCACGCCGGGCGTTGCAACTTCTTTTTCGCTTTCGCCCGTTGTTAATTTGCCGTTCGCCATTGTCCTCGACGAGCGGCTTGCTTTTGCCGGCGCCTCCCTTGCGCCGCGTTGCTTTATCGCTCATTATCGAGACGGCGCGCCGGATGGCGCAGGAGCAAAGGGCTTCCTTCGTAGTGTTCGATTTTCTCGAGGAGGAACAAACGCGCTGGGAGGAATGGCCGGCTGATTTCTTGCCGCTTGCCGTTCCTCAGCCGGGAACCAAGATGGACATCCTTTGGTCGAACTTCGACGAGTACCTGGCGAGCCTTAGCCCGAAGACGCGCAAGCACTACCGGCAGTACCAGCGCGCTGCCGAGCGCATGAACCTATGCCTGACTCTCCACGAACGCGTGACGGACGTGGAGGCGGCTTTGCGCTTAGTGCGCGCGGTCGAGCGACGTCATCGCGCCGCGCCGAACCCCTGGACGCGACGGATGTTGGAGGAAGCCTGGCGCGTGGACGGACGGTGGTTGGCGGCGCGTGCGCGCGGGCGGCTTGTAGGTTGCGAGCTCCTCTTGCCCGACGGAGACGCGCACATGGTCACGGCGCTGGGCCTCGATGGCAAGACGCCGAATGTCTATTTTCTCCTCGGCTATGCGGATATTCCTCATACGCGCCGCTTGGGAGGACGCCCATGTTGACAGGCCGGTTTCAGTCGCTGGTCATCCTCGTGGTCGTGGTAACCTTCTACGGGATGGATTTCCTCCTGATTCGCCGTTATGATCGGCAGCGCCAAACAGCGAAGTCGGGGCGAGCATGGGATTTTACCGTGGCCATGGTCTTGGCCGCTTGCGCCTTAGTCGTTCAACCGCTCTGGCTTCCCTGGCTGGGGTTTTCCACGCAGGCCGGCTGGGGGCTGGCGCTCCAGATGCTTGGCGTGATACTTTTAATCGCCTCTTTTGTCCTTCATCTTTGGGCGCGCCTACACTTGGGCCGTTTTTATGCCGAGCGGGTGGAAATCTTGCCTGACCATCACGTGGTACAGAGCGGTCCCTATGCGTATATCCGTCATCCGGTAGTTACGTCGTTTTTTGGAATCGCCATTGGACTGTTCTTGGTCAATCCGGCAATACCTACGCTGCTGATGATGCTCTACGTGTTTGGGGACTTTGCTCGCGCCGCGATTCAGGAGGAGAAGTTGCTCTCGCAGCACTTGTCGGAGTACCGTGCTTACATGCAGCGCACGGGTCGTTTCCTGCCTCGCTGGAGGAAACAATGAGGAAATCAACGATTCCTTCCTGGGAAGAGTTTCTCGCCTGGCCAGTGGAGGAGGTAGCGCGCCGGATGCGAGAGGCCGGGCCGCAGGTCTGCGTGTTCCCGATCAACGGCACGCGTCGTTGGGCCTGGCTGGAGCACGGAGCAGAACTTGCCGCTGCACCTGACCCCATGGCCGCCTACATGGACGTGGCTGGGCGCGCCTACGTGCGCCTGTTCCGTATGCTCTTCGAGCATGGGGTGGATGTGATTCTCTCGCCGCTCTTTGGCCGCGAATTGCTCGGCCGCGGCGAGGCCTATGTGCAGATGGCGCTCGGCGCGGGCGTGCGCCAGTTCGTTGAATCGCCAACGTTCACCGATTTCTATCGTTCCTGCGGCGTGCGTGTGCGCTTTTACGGCAATTTGAATCTCCTTGCCAACACTCCTTATGCCTTCATCCTACCGTTGGCCCGCCGCCTGAAGGAGAACACTGCCTCGTTTTCCCCCCACCGTCTTTTCCTCGGTCTCTTTGCCGATGACGCATGGGAGCAGATCGCCCAAATCGCGATAGCATACTACCGACACCACCAGCGCGCGCCCGAACACTCCGAACTCGTGACCGCCTATTACGGCGAATATGTGCCGCAAGCCACCTTCTTCCTTGGGTTCGATAAACCCTCGGTGTACGACTATCCTCTCCTTGCTTCGGGTCAGGAAGACTTGTACTTTACTTGGTCGCCTTCCCCCTATCTCGAGACAAGCGCCTTGCGCGCGATTCTCTACGATCATCTCTATACTCGTCGCATGCCGGAGCCGGACTGGAGCGCCCTGGCGGCGCGGAAGGCAAAGACCTTGCGGGCGTACTATCGCCGTCAGCGCGACAAAGTGCAGGGCGTCGGCTGCCTACTGGCCGGCGCCTGGGTGGCGGAGGTATGACGATGCAGTGGACCTGGCGTTCTTCCCCTCGCTGGTGGCGCGTGACAGTGATACTGGCGTTAGTGTGGGGCATGTTACGCCTGGCATTGCAACTCTATCTCTTCTTTAGCCCAATAAGCGATCAGGTGGGGGCAGATTTCCGCGAATCTTATCTGATGACGGGACAGCGTTTTCTACGCCAAGATGACTTATACCATGTTACTTCCATTGAAGCCCTTTATGTGTACTCTCCGCCTGTTGCAATGCTCTTTGTTCCTCTTGTTTTCTTATCCGAGAGAGCAGCGATGTTTTGTTGGCTGTCTCTCTGTCTGATGGCGTATATCGGTTTGTTCCTGACATGGCGGCGGATTTTCCACTTTCTCGGTCTAGAGAAGGCTCAGCGCGCTCTATGGCTTTCCTTGCCGCTCTGGGTGGTTTTTTCGCCGTTCTGGGATGACGCGACTTACCTGAACATCTATACGCTGATGGCGCTGCTGGGTTCCTTGTTTGTCGAGGCCGTTCTACGCGCGCGCTTGCTGCCGGCCTCGTTGTATCTGATGGCGATTCTGGCCGCCAAGCCGCAATGGGCATTTGCCTTAGTGTTGCCTTTGTTGTGGGGGCGGGTGCGTTTCTTCTGGAAAGTGCTCGCAGGGGCGCTGGCGGCGTACTTGGGATTGGTCGCTGTTGCCGCGGTGTTTCACTGTCCCTCCTACATTCTGGAGCAGTATCGCGATTATTTCTGGTTCCTAACCCATTTAACGCGACTCCATCCCTGGCGCACTGCCGCGATGGAGGGCTTTTTGGGGTACAATCATTCTATCGTACAACTCGCTGTTTTCCTCGGTGGAGAGAAAGCACGCTTGGCCGGACAGGGAGTCAAGTATCTTCTCCTGCTGGTAGGAGGTATCTTGCTCGTGCAGTATGCTTTGCGCCATTTCCGCAGCGATTCGAGCTGCCGAGGAGAAGAACCACTGGTTTTGACGTTCACCTTGTACCTGATGGCTTTTCTCTGGTTGGACTTGCTCTGGGAGCTGTACTGGACGATTGCTCTCTATCCCTTCCTGCTCTCGTTGGATTTGCGATGGAGCGAGCGCATCCTGGCCGGTGCAGTTTTTCTTCCCTATGCCTTGCTGGATGTTTGGCGAATCGTCGTGTATGCCTTAGGCTCGCCTTTGATTCAGGACGCCTATTTAGCCTGGGATTTCAGCGCTCATCTGCCGCTCATTTTGTTTGTTGGCTTGGCGTTTTATTTCCTCCTGCTGCGTCGTGTGCAATCTCTCGCGTTGGCCAAGGTCGTTGTCAAGGAGAGGTGAGATCATGGATGCGTCCATCCGCGAAATCTTGAAAATGTCGCCGGGGCATGTGCAAAGCGTGGCTTACGACACGGCCTGGGTAGCGCTGTTGACGGAGCACGCGCCCGACTTGGCCTATCCGGCGTTGCAATGGTTGTGTTCCCATCAATTGCCGGATGGAAGTTGGGGCGCGCCATTCCCGGCCTACTATCATGATCGCCTAATTTCTACGCTGATCACAATGATCGTCCTTACGCGCTGTGGGCGGCGCGGCACCGACCGCCTGCAGGTGGATGCCGGCATGAGGGCCTTGGAGAATCTCATCACCGGTGCGACGACCGGCCTGTACCTCGACATGAACGGGGCGACGGCCGGTTTTGAGATGATCATGCCTTTCCTACTTAGCGAGGGGGAACTGTTGGGGTTGGTTACCCCGCAGAGCAAGGAGTACCTTTTGGGGCAAGTCGCTTCGGCGCGCAACGAGAAGATGGCAGTGCTCGGCGGGCGGTTGATTGACCGCCGCTTGACCTTAGCGTTTTCCTCGGAGCTGGCCGGCTGGGAGGATTGGGAGGCTTGGTTGGATGCGCGCAACTTATGCGAAGAGAATGGCTCGGTGGCGCATTCCCCTTCGGCCACGGCCTATTTTGCCTGGGCGGTAAAGCCTGGCAATAAGCGCGCCCTGGCGTACCTGCGTGGCACTGTCTTGCCGGATGGCGGCTTTCCGATTGCCCACCCCTTCGAAATTTATGAAATTGCCTGGGTGCTTTGGAACCTGGCCTTGGTGCCAGGCGTGCGCGAGACGGCGGAGTATCAACAGCATCTGCAGACCTTGCGTCAGGCCTGGCAACCGGGGCAAGGGGTTGGCTTTACCAAGACGCACACGATTCCAGACGGTGACGATACGGCAATGGTTGCGTCCCTGTTGGCTCGTCAGGGCGAGCGCGATCCGCGTGTCTTCCAGCGCTATGCGGAAGAGGATCATTTCCGTTGTTTTCCGTTAGAAATCAACGCTTCGACCTCGACCAATGTCCATTTCCTCGGCGCGTTGCGGGAAAGCGGCTATCCGCTGGACGATCCGCATGTGCAACGCGCGCTGGGTTTTCTGAAGGCCGCTCAGCATTCCGAAGGGTACTGGACGGATAAGTGGCACGCTTCGGCCTACTATACTACTGCCCATGCTATCCTCGTTTGCGCCGGTTATTGCGAGGATCTGGTGCGCCGATCGGTCGCTTGGATTCTCGGCGCGCAGCACCATGAAGGAGGCTGGGGATTCTTTGGACGACCGACGGCCGAGGAGACGGCCTATTGTCTGCAGGCGTTGAGCGTCTGGCGTCAATTTCACAAGGAGGATGTGCCGGCGCAGGTGTTGCGGTTCGGCGCGGACTGGTTGCGCGCCCACGCCGAACCACCCTATCCGCCGCTTTGGATCGCCAAATCGCTCTATGTTTCCTACTGGGTGGCGCGGGCCGAAATCGCCAGTGCCCTCGCCTTGGTGGAGGCCACCCTATGATGCGTTCCTCCCGCCCCAGGCGCAAATTCGACCTGAGCCGCTTGCTCGAAGTGCCGGTCGCCGATCCGGAAGACGCGCGCCGACGCAAGTTGCTCAACATTATCTTGAGTGCTGTCACTATACTTGGATTTTTGCTTTCCCTACTTACTCTAGTTTGGTACTTGAGTGGAATAGGGGGAATTAGTCAGGTAGAACTGATGTACGTAGGGCTGTCCGCTGTAGCGATTTTGTTAATGGCCGGGGGAATTTATCTTTTGAATCGTAGCCGTAAGTTGCCAGGATGGGTGGCGGCATTCCTCTTTTTCCTTTTCTTTGCGCTTCTCGTCTCATTTTCTGACACACCGGCCGAGCTTTCTGTAGGGCGCAGTTTGTTTGTCTGGACTATTCCCATCGTACTAGCCGCGTTCCTGTTGCGTCCATGGGGAAGTTTCCTTTTTACAGGCTTGGTCATCATAGAAGTAACTTTCCTGGCAGGATCCGTCCAGCTGAAACCTAATCCAACGGCTATTGTTGGCTTCATTCTTCTTGCTGGTGTCTCTTGGCTTTCGGCGAGCAACCTAGAGCAGGCGCTGCGCGAGGTGCGGGCGGTCAATGTCAACCTCGACCGTCTGGTTCAGGAGCGGACGCAAGCGTTGGAGGCTGCCCTCTTTCGCGAACTTGTGGCGTTTGGGCAGCTACAGGCCGCGCTGGAATCGTTGCGTGATGGAGTGATTGTCTTTGACCATCAGGGCAAGATCATGGTCGCCAACCCAGCTGCGGCGAGGCTGTTCGAGATGCGGCGTGAACTGATGACCAGCCGCAGTGTGTTGGAACTGATCGGCGGGCGGCCGCTGCGACCACAGGACCGCGGCGCGTTGCTTGGCTTGTTGACCGCCGAGGCCGAGCAAGCCCTGAATCGCCGTGTACGTTGGGGTTCGCGCCATCTGGCAGTTTGGGTGGCTCCGGTGTACAGCGCAGGCACGACCGAGCGTATTGGTACGATTGCCGTCTTTCAAGATATTACCGCCGAGGTGGAAGCCGCTCGCATGAAAGATTTGTTCCTGGCCATGGTTTCCCATGAGCTGCGTACTCCGATCAATTCCATCCTGGGTTATACCGATCTGCTCCTGGCCGGCATTCGCGGCGAACTTACGGAAGAACAAGCCGAGACCCTGCAGCGCATTGCGCGCAATGGGCAGCACCTGCTCGAACTCGTTACCGATTTGATCGATCAGGCGCAGATTCAGGCCGGCACGCTCAAGATTACCGTGGAGCCGTTTGATATCGCCTCCGTTGTGCAGGAAGTGCGCAATGCTTGCGAACGGTTGGCTACCGATAAAGGTTTGGCGTTTGCGGTACATGTGGAAGATAATATCCCCAAACCCTTGCTGGGAGATGCGAGGCGTGTACGCCAGGTTATCCTGAATCTGGTGACGAACGCCATCAAGTTCACCGAGCAAGGGGCGGTGCACGTGCGCGTCTTTGCGCCGGATAAGAATCATTGGACGGTGGAGGTGCGGGATACTGGCATTGGCATTCCGGCAGACAAATTGCCCGGCATCTTCGATCCATTCTATCAAGTGGACAGTTCCCTGACCCGCCGCGCCAGCGGCTTTGGGTTGGGATTGGCGATTGTGAAAAGTTTGGTGGACCTCATGGGCGGTACAATCAAAGTGAAAAGCCGAGAGGGGGTGGGCAGCGTCTTTATGGTTACGTTGCCCGTAAAACCGCCCAAACGTTCGCGTCGGCGATCTATCTCTTCCTTGGTCTGATACTCTTGGTGTGCGATAAGGAGGCAACTCGCCAATGAATGAGCTGGTTTTGATTATCGAAGACGATCCAGATTTGGCGGATATCTTTACCGAGGCGCTCAGGGCAGCCGGGTACCAGACCGAGACTATTCGCGATGGGTTGGATGCCCGTCAGCGTTTGCGTCAGGTGGTGCCGAAGCTGGTCATTCTGGATATGCATCTGCCGAACGTGTCGGGGAGGGAGCTGCTTTATTTATTGCGCCACGATGCGCGTTTGCGCCGGACGCTCATCATTCTCTTGACGGCGGATGCGCGCATGGCGGAGGCCTACGGGGAACATGCCGATTACGTTCTGATTAAGCCGGTCACCTTCTCGCAGTTGCGCGATCTAACGCGTCGCTTCCACGAGGAGGGACAGCCTTCCTAGACGCTTCACGCAAACAGAGCATCCTTTTGGCTGCTTTTGCCTTTTCTTGTTTTCCTTGCATTCCTCGCGCGCCTATTGACATCTCTCCTGTCTGTTGGTATGATGAAGACAGAGGTGAATGATGATTGCGACGATTGTGACGACGACTACGGTTTCTACGGTGGCCGTGTACACGCTGGGAGGGTCGCTGGCGTTGGTGGGCATTGCCGCGCTGGCGACATTGCTTATCTCGAAAGATGTAACCGCTGCCGGCAGGAGTGAACTGGCGCGCCGCATTAACCGGGCGCTGAACATTGCGCTCCTTCCTCTCGTGATCGTCTTCCTGGCGGCTTTTGCCTTTCACGTGAGCGAAGCGCTGCGCTGATTCGCTGCTTGCGAAGGGGGAAGCGGCTCGCGAGGTCTGGCGTTCTTTGCCTCAGGGGAAGGGTGGTGCGTGTTGGGGGAAAAACAAGAAGGCGTCTTTGTTTAAAAAAAGGGAATAATCCGATTCGGGAGGGATGGATTCGTAGAAGCAGGCATCCTGGGTGACCACGCGCGGCGTGGAGCAGACGAGGTGGGAATTCCGCGCGCTGCGCCACAGAACGGCCGGCGCGGGCGCCGGAGCGGACACACCGGCGGGCGTCGGGGTCGGCGTGAAATAGCGTCCGCGAAAGTGGGGGATTTCCACCGGCGGCGAGAGCACGTCCTGCGGGGAAGAAGGGGTGGGGGAGGAGACCATGCCGGCAAAGAGGAAAGGGTAGATCAAATACAGGCTGATATTCGTCAGGCCGTGCGCGAGCGAGACGCCGACCAGTGAGCGCGTGCGCGCGACGAAAAGACCGAACATCAGCCCTACGCCGAATACGAACAACACGTCGGGAAGGGAAAGGTAACCGATGTGCAGGATAGCAAACAGGAAGGCAGTGTAAACCAGGCCTCCGCGCCCCAGAACCCCGATAGAGGTCTCCTGAATGAGACCTCGGAAGATGAACTCCTCTAGCACGCCGGTGAAGACCAGTAAAATGAAAGCTGCGAGGAGAAATTCGTCCAAGCGCAACCGGTTGATCAGCGGCGCCGGGTAGAGGATGAAATACTCCACTAACCCCAATACAAGGCCGATGGAGGCGATCCCAAGCTCGGCTGGCCAGGATGTAACGGCCAGTCCGATCCGACGCGCTCCCAGGCCGGTCACGCGCAGGGTGACTGAAGCAGCTAGGAAGAGCAAGCTGCCGATTGCCAGGTACCAGAAGATGAGCGGCAACTTGTGCAGCGGTAGAGAGATGCTCAGAATGCGGATGAGTGGCACCAGGGTGAGACTGATGAGGAATCGCCGTCGCCCTGTCTGCCTGGTGGTTGCCCCATGAAAAAGCATAACCAGCAGAATCAGCGAATGTAGAATCAGCCCTGCCCAATGGTTAAGGATGGTGAGCACTTCGGCGGAGAATATAAGGACAAGGTAAATGAGGGCGAGGGCGGTCATGGCTCCACGTCCAACCAGAGGATGAGTTGACGGTAGGGCGTCGCTTCGTTGGGGCGCAGGAGCAAGATGTCCACGCGTTGCCTTTCGCCTGCTACAGGCATGGCGATGGTCAGGGTCATCGAGAGCGATTGCGCGCGCGGCACGGAGAAGGGTTCGCGGTAACCCACGATTTGCTCGCCGCTTTTGGCGACAAGGATGTAGATTTCATCCCATTTTTCGTGATTGGCCACCCCAATCGAAAGGTCAAGCGGATGGCCGACGCGGACACGTTTTGGATAGGATTCCGCGACGCCGCCGCTGCCCAGCAGATAGAACTCCGTGAAGTAGTGGTCGGAATGGGGCAGAGCAAGCCAGAGAATCGTGTAGGTGGAGATGGCGCTTACCAAGCCGATAGCGGCGAGGGCCAGGCGACGCCGCCGGGGGGATTGCGCCTGCCACCAAGCGCGCAGGCTCATCGCGGCGGGGGCAGCGTGTTCGGTCGGGAAGGCGCGCCGGCGGCGCAAGAACGCGATCCCGGCGCAGGTGATGGTCAGGACACTTAAAGAGAGAGCCATTGGCCACAGGTGTACGCCCCAGCCGAGGCTGTCGAGAATCAGGGCGAGCGGCGCGGCGAGAGCCACGCTCAGACCAACGGAGAGCGCGCTCCGCTCCAGCGAGGTCAAGGTGGACGAACGAGGCAATAACGCGGCCTGCAGCGCGTAGCCAGGGGCGAACAGGAGGAACAACAGGGCTGTAGGCGCGCGCAGAGGGAGCAGCCAACCGCTGCTCATTTCGTCGGCGGCGAGGATGGCGATTGTTATTGCCGTCAGCGCGAGGATGAGAAGGAAACGACTTCGGCTCATGGGGAATCGCAGAGTTCCTGGTAGATGGTCAGGGTCGCGCGGGCGGCGCGTTCCCAGGTGAATTGCGCAGCCCGGCGCAGACCGCGCTCGCGCAGTTCGGCGCGCAGAGCGGCGTGGTGCAGTAAGCGGTGAACGGCGGAGGCAATGGTCTCTGCGTCGTGGGGGTCGAAGGGCAACGCCGCGTCGCCGACCACTTCGGGTAGCGCGGGCATGTTCGAGCAGGCGACCGGGGTTCCGCAGGCCATCGCCTCGAGCGGCGGCAGGCCGAAGCCCTCATAGAGGGAAGGGAACACGAAAACGCTCGCGCCGTTGTAGATGGCCGGCAGATCATCTTGCGGCACATAACCTAAATATTGTACCCCCTCCTCGCGGGATGTGGGTGGTCGCTGTGCCTTTTCTTCCCAGGCGCTGCGGCGTGGCTTGCCGATGATGACCAGCGGGGGTGTTTCTCTTTGCTGACGCAACAGGCGGTAGGCGGCCAACAAGCGTGGTAGGTTACGCCGCTTATCCTGCGCGCCGACGACGGTCAGGAGGTAGCCTGGCGTCAGGCCGTAGCGCGCCAACGTCGCGGCGACTTGGTCGGCGGGCAATGGGCGGAACTTGGTGCCAACGCCGTATGGAATGACCGTAATCTGCGATTCCCGCAATGGCAAGTAGCGCAGGAGATCGGCCTTCGAAGCCTGGCTGTTGGTCAGTATCCGATTCACCTTCGGCAGGACAAGCGGCAGCCAAAGGCGCGCAATGAGTTTTTCCAAGAGCGTGCTGGTTTGCGGATACGCTAAAGCGAAGATATCGTGCATGGTGACCACGAGGCGAGTGGAAGGGGAAACGAAGAGAAAAGGCGCGTTGCCGGTCGGGTCGTGGAGGAGATCGAGGCCGCGCGCCTGGCGCGGCAGTTGCAGACTGCCCAGCGTCAAGAGGGCGGGGAGACGGCGCGAGAATGCCAGCGGCCGTTGCAGGTAACGTTCGGCATGGGGCAAATAGCGCGGCGGAGCGGGGGTCAGCAGGATGGGCGGGTTTTCCGGCTCGATGGCGACCAGTGCGCCGATGAGTTCGATGGCATAACGCCCAATGCCGGTCGGCGGGCGGTCGAGGCCGTAGGTCAGGATTCCGATGCGCGGCGTCACCGATGTGCTTTCTCCTTTCCTAAATTGGCGGGCGAGGGCGTATCCACTTTGCCGGTCATCTCCTCGGCGGGGAACCGGCGGGCGCGCACTTCTCGGAGGAGCAAGGGCGACGAAGCCAGCAGGAAGAGGCTTTGTCCGCCGAGCCAACCCCAACCGATGCCGTTTAGGCCGAGAGCGCCAAGCAGCAGGTAGGAAAACGTCAGGGAAATCCCGACGACCGTTGCCGCCAAGACGTTGAAGAGAACGACCTGTTTGCGGATTCGGTACACGGTCAGGGTGACGCTGTTTATCGAGACGGGCAGTGCGCTGAGCGCGAGGAGGCGCAAGAGCGCGCTGGCCTGGCGCGCGTATTCTTCTTGAATCAGGCCTAGCAGGAACGGCGTCAGCAGGAGGATGACAAGGACGAAGGGAGGAAGCACGATGAGATTGTTCTTGATGGCTGCGCGCAGCGAGTCCGAGACCTGGTTTTCGCGATGCGCTCCCTCGATGAGGAAGGCCGAGGCCGAGGCGTTGGGAATGATGGCGAGGAAGGCGTAGATTTGCCAGGCGATGGTCAAATAGGCGTTTGGAGCGGCGCCCAGACGGTGCAGGGTCAGAAGCGGGAAGACGAAGGCAGGCAGGCTCCAAATCAGGCTGAAGAGCAAACTGCCGAGGGAGTAGCGCATCAAGTCGCCGAGCGGCAGATTGCCAAAGCCGAGAGCAAAGAGCGGCATGTGCGCGAGCCGAGCGTTCAACCAGATCAGCACCAAGGCCAGCAGTAAGTTGGGGAGCAACGCGCTCCAGAGGATGGCAACGGCCCCGTGCTGCAAGGGAAAGTTCAGGATACACGCCAGTTGCAGTGCGGATAACATCAGGCTGCGCAGGGTGAAGAGTGGCGTGAGCCGTTCGGCGAGGAGGAAGGCGGTTTGCAGGTTGCCCCAAACCAGGGCAAAGGTCAGGATGGCGAACGTACCCTGGAAGGCGGGGTTCGCTTTTGTGAAGGCGGCGGCCCCGCAGCGGCTGCCGGTCAGAAAAACGGCGACGACTGTCGCCGCCGCGGCGGTGACGAGGAGCAGGGAGAAAGTCATCAGGCGCGCTTTTCCGGCCGGTGGTTGGGAGGGCAGGAAGCGCACCAGTCCAATGGTCAGGCCCAGACTGGCGAGCGAGGCGAGAAAGGTGGCCGAGGAGATGCCCGCCGAAGCGAGGCCGACGACCGCGGCAGGGTACAGGCGCGCGGCAAAACGCCAATAGAGAAAGCCAAGCGCGGCAGAGGCCATGACGCCGACAACCATGAAGAAAGCGTCGCGGTGCAGAGAGGGATGGCGCAGGGCTTCTTGCATATGCTGCCAGACTCGCGCCGGAGAGAACAGGCACTTCACGGTCTAGCCTCGAGGGGCAGGTAGTAGACTTCGGCATCGCCGTTGGTGTAGATGCGATTGGCAAACAGAATGTTGGGCAAGGGTTGATGGTAGCGGAGCGTATTCAGACGCACTTGCGGTGAGAGCAGCACGTAGGTGTATGTTCGGTCCGAAAGGGGGATCAGGAGATTTTCGGGCGGCCAGAATTGCTGTCGCCACAGATTGCCCAGGCGAAAGTCAGGACCAGCCCAGACGCGCGGCGTGCGCCGACCAATTTCTTGGGGAATGTGGGGAATGGTCTGATTCAACCAGGCGACAGCGGCTTCTTCCGCGGGGGTGTGGAAGATCCAGGCGTTGGCGAGCAGCGGTTCGGAGGTGCTCTTGATGAGAGTCAGCGTTAGGACAAGGGTGGTTGTGAGGGCGATAGCAAGCGAGCGGGCTGCTTTGTTTCTCTGAAGCCATGCGCTTGGTCGCCACTGCGAGAGGGCATAGGCGGCGAGCGGCGCGGCGACGAAGGCGGTCAGCGGAATCAGCCGTATTTGCAGGTTGTTGATTTCGCCGGCCGAGCCGGTAATATCGCTGATCACCATGACCGCGTTTTGGAAGAAGAAGGGTGGGAACAGGAGGAGCAACCAGAAGTGGGAGTGTGCGCGTGAGAGGTCAGCGGTCTCGTCTCTGCGGAAGAAGAGACGCGCCAGGCGTAACCAGCCTACAATGGCGCCTAGCATGAGAAAGACGTCAAAGGCGCGCAGCCAAAGCCAGATGCCGGGCAACACCCAATTTGCGCTCACTGTACTATAGAGTTCGGCCGGCGGCCCGGCAGCCGAGAAGAGAACGAGTCGGATGCGCTCCAGTAGATCACGCGAGGTATAAAGGAGCATACGCGCCGGCGGATACCAGTAGAAGATGACCAGGAACGTGAAGAGCAGCGACATCAAGGCGACATAGATAATCCAGGGCGAGGCGATGACTTGCAGGCGTTGTTGCCGCCGCATGATCAGCCAGAGCAGAAAAGCCAGGAGCAGAGTGAACGTGAAAGTAGAGGCGAAGAAGACGTGTTGGTTGTTTTCGGCCAGGATAATCAGGTAGTACACCAAGGCGAGGCCTAGTCGCTCCTGAAGCGTTTTCGCCCGCATGGCCGCTAGCACGATGACCGTCAACGCCAGGAAGATCAGGAGAAAGTCCACTTTTTCGTGCGAGCCGCGTTGACTGGTATAAAGGAAATCGCCTTGTAGGTTGAGGAAAGTGACGGCGCAGGCGGCCCAGCGCGGGCTTCCGAGCAGGTGCAGGTAAAGGGCAAAGGCGGCGAGGGTCAGGAGAAGGCCCAGAAAGGGTAGCAGCCATTGTTGCAGCGTGAGCACATCGAGGCCGGAAAAATGGGCCAGCGTGCTGACCCAGGCTGGATAGAGGAAGCCGTAGGGGTACAAAGGCTTCCCTTCTGGCAACAGGCGTCCGCTTTCCAGGACGGTCTGAATCACCGTCGTTGTTCGCGCTGTATCGCCCTCGTTGAGATAACCGCCAAAACGCGCCAGCCAATAGAGAGTGAGCAGGAGGCGCACGCTCAGGGCAAAGGCCAGGGCGGGAAGAGGATTATTGGCGCGTGGTACGGGGCGGGTGTTCATGTGGAGGCCTCTTCGTTCCACAACGTATGCACGCCGGAGACGAGCAGCGCTGCCAGAGCCAGGGTAAGCAAGAGGGGGACAAGAACACCGGGGAAGGCGAGGAAGAGTGTCCGAGCGATGGTATCGCCTCCGGGCGCGACGAGCGAGGTTTCAGCGACAGCGGTTTGCGGCGCGGGCGTGTACGTGAGGATGGCGCGCACGCGCCGTTCGCCGCCCCAGGCGGGAACCCAAGGGAGATCGAAGTCTCTTTGCCCGTAGGCCGGCACGCGAATATCCGCCTCGTAGATGACGGCGGAACCGCCGGCGGACAGGGTCTCGTCGAGACGGAGATGGGCCTGGGCGTCCTGCGCGCCGCGATTGATCGCGCTGAAGAGCAGGCGGCCTCCTGTTACCGTCCCATTGCCGGGGAGGAAGACGAGAGGCGTGAGCGCGAACCAAGCCGGAGTCGGCGCTTCCAGCCAGTAGGCGCCCTCTTTGCCGCGCAGCAGGTAGTCGCCGGGCGGGATGGCCTGGGCGAAGAAGGAGAAAGGCGCCGGGCGCGCGGCAGCCGCGAGGCCGGTTGTAGCAATGGATGCTATAAGTTCCTTGGGGTTTGTGGAGAGTTCCTTCAACGTGGTGTTGGGCAAGACGGTCGTTTCGCCGGGCAAATCGGCGAAGATGCCGGACAGGTCATCCAGGGCGCGTCGGCCGACGGCGTCGGTTTGCAATCGCTCGTTCAGGGCGCGCCATTCTTCGGTCGTGGCGGGCGGGGCCATTTCCCAGAGCGCTGGGCCGAAGTTGGGCGGCAGGCTCTTGAGGTACAGCGCGTTGCCCCGCGCCAGCAGCGCCGTCCCGCGCCGGAAGACGAGGGTCTCGACCGGTTGGTCGTATATGTACAGCGTCCACGTATCCGCATAGCGATCGCCGTCGCTGTCACTATAGGTCAGATGGCGAATCCTTTGCACCTGACCGCTGGCGAGTTCTTCGGTGGTAAAGTCGAAGCCGTTGCGGTTGTTTGGGTCGAGGACGGCCTCGAAGAGGATGATGCCCTGCTGCGCGCCGAGCAGATGCAAGCGGCGGTCAATGGGGCTGAAGTAGAGGCGGGGTGCGCCGTTCAGGGTGAAAGTGTACTCATCGCGCAGATGGAGATAGGCGGGGATGTATGGCGGCAATTCCACAGAACGCTGGCTCAAAAGAAGGCCGCGCAGGGCGACCGTGTACTCCATGTTCTCGTAAATCCCCTCGTCGAACACGAGTTGACGATTGGTCGCCTCGTCTTCCCCGAAGATCGCACCTAGCCAGCCGTTCGTGAACACGAAATCCGGGATAGCCTCGTATGGGACGTGGCTGACAGCATAGAATGGGTAGGCAACGACCCCTTCGTGGAAGACTTGCCCAATGAGGTAAAGACGATACCGCATCCGGTGGGCATCTTGCGCCCAGGAGTAGCGCACTTCGTTATACACGGCGAGCGTGGGATGTTGGCGGACGGGGTACTCGCTGACCAGGCGCACAGCCAGTTCGCTGAAGCGATCTGCGTCACCGGCCAGGTCGTAGAAAGCGAACGGATTCTCCCAGCCGGGGGCGACGGCGTTTTGCTCCATCGGTCGGTTGAAGTAAATGAAATACCCTTCTTCGTTATAACGCGAAGGGATGAGGTGCGCGACTCGGCTCAGGCGGGCATCGCGCCAGTTCATTTCCAGAACAGTTTCCAGCCAGGGGAAGGGATGGCGGAGGCGATAGCGCAAACGGGGATTGCGGTTAACGATGACCGCATCGTAAGGGCCGGCGTTGTTGACGTTGTTCCATTCGTAATCGGGGATGCCGTCGGCGTTGACATCCCAGTAGCGGAGCAGGAGCTCGGGCGCGCCGTCTTGTTGCCCTTTGCCCCCAGCGACGAGATGGAAGTTGACATCCCAGCCGAAGGCGTAGTCGCTATCCACCACCATATCGGCGTTCCAGTCTGGCTCGTCGTTGTGCAGGTACCAGTTTCCATTGCGGCTGACGATTTTGATGCGCCAGTAGGGTTCGAGGACGAGGACGGTTTCGCCGGCGGCGAGGTAATCCACTTGGCCGTTTGCGTTCGCGTCGTCGTAGAGGTAGGCAGTCAGGGCCGGCTCCAGGCGGAAGCGCAGGAGGAGTTCAGCGCGACTGTCGGCGTTTGTGTCATAGACCCATGTGTCGCCGAAAAGGTCGGCTTGGCCGTTGCCGTTCTCGTCATAGACGAGCGCGCCTTTGTCCGCGTCCGCGATCGTAACTGGTGGGGCGGCGGAAGCGGCCGCTCCGGGCCATAAGGTCAGGACAAGGATGGCCGGCAGGATGGCCAGCGTGGGGCGAGGAGTCATATCCACAGTGCTACGATTTCCGGGTAGGAACGGCCTTTCCTCCATAAGTAAAGGGGGCGTCCTGAGACTTCCTCCTGGAGAAGGATTCGTTGATCGTCTTCGCAGTACAGGCAGGGTTTTCCGCGCCAGAGGCAGGGGATCGTGGCGGGTTCCAGCGTGACGTCCGCCGCCGGCGCTATCCCGAGCATCGTCAGCGCTCGGAAAAGTTTATCACACCAGCCCACGACCGGCAACAGGTCGCGGAAATCGGGACGGGCGCGCAGACCAAGACGGCCAAGGTTGACGGCGGTTGGCGGGCCGCCGCTTGGAGGGATAGCGGCGATGCAGAGTTGCTGCAGACTCTCGAGAACGTTTTGGGGGACATCTACCCAGTGTTGCGCCTGGAGCAGGGCGCGGAGCAAGTCTCCGTTCGGGCTGATCCAGCGCGCGGGCATTCGTTTTCGTCCCCAGCCGCTCCCGTAATGGCCGAGGGGAATGCCGTGATCGGCCTGCTGAATCAAACCGCTCAGATAGCGCACAGCAAGGGCGAGGAAGTCGCGGCAAGCCGGCGTGCTTTCCCAGTGCATCAAGCGCGCTATGGCGCCGACGCAGCGGGCGGTGTAGATTCCGAAGGAGATTCGCCGCCGGAATGTGCCGCGATGGACTGTCGCGCCGGCGCGCCAGCCTCCGGTAATCTGACTGGAAAGCACGACCTGCCGCGCGCCGTGAAGGTAGGCGGCCATGTCCTCCGCGCTCAGCTGCTGGTAGAGCAGGAGCGCTTCCAGCATGGTGGCGTTCTTGTTGGCGACCAGTACGGGGTTCCCTGGCTGATCTTGGAAGCCGCGACCGTCCCAGAGCACTGCGATCAGGCGGCGCAGGTTGCGTTCTGCGGTTTCGAAGTATCGCCGCCAGCGGCTATCATCCCGCTCGCGCAAGACGAGGCTCAGTTCCAGCAAACCGATATCGGCGGCGGCTTCGTGGGGCGTGCCGCCGGGCTTGGGGTTGTGCTCGAAAGAGGAGTTCCAGTAATGCCCATCGGGGAGTTGACCGTTGACCAGATCGTCGCCGGCGCGTTGCGCTTTTTCGAACCAGCGCGGGTCCCGGGTGAGACGGAAGAGGTTGAGGTAACCGCAGAGGACGCCCTCGTAACGCCAGTCGAGGGCCACGCCGCAATACATCAGGCAGGAATCCCACCAGTGGCTGACCGGGCCGGTGTACCCGCGCGGGCCGCGCATGGTCTCAAGCCAGGCTTCCAGGCGACCCAGCGCGCGCGGAAGGGAACTTGAATCGTTAGCGTATTCGGCAAGCATGGAAGACCACGATAGCGCTCAGGCGCAAAGGGAGGGAACGGCTCGTAGAGAGATGCTCGAACGCGCGTTGGCGCCAGAAATCGGCCAGGGCCGGCGCGATCTGTTGAAAGAGCAGAGCGAGCGCCCAGCGCCAGAGAAAGGACGGGGGATAGATGCCGATGATTTGGCAGAGTTGATAGCCTTCCCGTTGCATTTTACGATGCAGCCATCCTAACGAACGGCCAGGCTCGCCGGGACGCCGCAGGCGGCGGTAGGAGATGGCGTTGTGGAAACAGCCCAGGATGTGTTCGCTGCGGAACGGAGGGTTTTCCGTATCCAGTGTAAAGGGAAGGACGGTCAAAGGCGGTCGGGTGGATGTCGGTTCGCCGCGCAGGGCAACCGGCCATTGGCCCGGCAAAGCAGGCGTCCTTTTGTCCTCGGCTTCGAGGATGACTTCCTGTACCGTCTCGGGGAGTCGCCAGAGCCAGGCTTGCGCGAGCGCGGCGTTGGGGGCATGCAGGGAGACGACCGTCGCCTCCAGGTGGGCGACCCACTTGCCCAGCCAGTCCAGGGCGTGGCGCACAGCAGCGGTATAGAGTTCAGCGCGATTCATCGTTCTCCAGACGCACGATGAGACGGTCGGTCAGCGATGGGCACTTGGCGAAGAGGCGATCGCCGAGGCGAGAGAGGACGCCGATGAGGTTGTGCTGCGGCGATGGGGCGGTCGCACCGCTCACCCGGCTGGGTCGTAGGCCGGCTGCGCGCGCCATTTCCAGCAGCGCTCGCAGGGTGAAGAGGCGGATGTGCCCTGATGGTTTCCCGCGTACGGCGAGCGGGTTGCCGTAGCGGTCGCGTGTGCTGACCTCACTGGCGAAGGGCTGCCAGCCGAGCAAGAGCGCCACGCGATTCTTCCAGGAGGCCAGGTTAGGGGTAGTAAGCAGGATGTACCCATCCGGTTTCAAGAGACGCTTCATCTCGTCCAATAAGTCATCCGGTGAAAAGAGGTGTTCGATGACCTCGCTACAAACGATGATGTCGAAAGATTGCGAAGGGAGGGGTAACGGCAGCTCGGTGTTCAAATCCGCTTCCAGCGTTTGCAGGCCGCGTTCGCGGGCTTCGACGAGTTTTTCCGGCAGGAAGTCTATGCCTACGGCTTCGTTGCACCGGGCGGCTTGGCAGAGTAGGACGCTTTTCGACCCGTTGAAACAGCCGATGTCGAGCAGGATTCCGCCTGGTTTCGGGGTCAGGAAAGCGAGCAGTTGCGGAAGCGAAGGATCTGCGGCGGATTGTTTGGGAATCTGATAGAACGCTCTGACGTTTGCCATGATTTTCGAACTTCCTCTATGCCGGTTTCGGACGTGTTCCCTGGAAGAAGACGACGTTCCTGTGGAAGGTGCCCAGGGCGACAAGGGATGCGGCAAGATCAGCGACTAGTAAGATGGGCAGCCCCCAGCTTTGGCGCAACCAGCGGGATGATCCCTCGAACGCGGCGCACGTTAGGGCCAGTCCGAATCGGCGCAGCAGGATCCAGAGCCAAAGGAGACAGGCAAAAGGCCACAGGCGAGGCACAAGGCAGAGCAAAGGGGCAACGACCAGAAACGCGATGGCTGCGCCGTAATGGAGCAGACCGATGGCCGCGCCTCGTCCCCCATGGCGGAAAGTCGCTTGTACATGGGCGCGGCGCCAGCGCACCTGGTTGCGCCAGTAGCCTGCTAGGGTGTGGGGCAGGGCAGTTTGGGCGTGGGCTTGTGAAACGAAGGAGAAACGACCGCCTTGTTTTGCCAGCCTTTGCCACAGATCCCAATCCACGCCCACCGTGACCTCTTCGGGGAAGCCGCCGATTTCCTCGAGCGCCGGGCGCAATAGCGCAATCCCGCCGCAGCCTTGTAAGATGACTTGGCCTGCGATCAAGTAGGTCGCTATTTTCTCCATTTCGAGAGCGGCAGAAACCCATGTTCGATGCAGCGGAAAGTAGTTGGCGGTAGTTGCCGTATCGCCCTGTGTGAGGGGGGCAATCAGATGCCTGAGCCAATCGCGGGCGACGACGGTATCTGCATCGAGCAGGACGAGAATCCCGCCGCGCGCTTGCTTCCATCCCAGATTCAAAGCGGCGTTCTTGCCGCGCGGCGGTTGCTCGATGACGAGGGCGTTCGGCCAATCGGCGCACAGTTGACGGGCGTACTCGTAAGTGCCGTCGGGGCCGCCGGCGATGACGACGACTTCCCAGTTCGGATAATCGGACTGGCGCAGGGCGTCCAACGTTCGCGCCAGCGTCGCGCGTTCGTTCCAGGCGGGAATCAACACCGAGGCCAACGGTTGGCCTTGCGGCGCCGGGGAAGGCAGGCTTTCTCGCCGCGCGCGCCGGCCGCGCTGCCAGGCCAACAACCACGAGAGACAAACATGGAAGAGGGCGGCAAGACAGACGTACTTAAGAAGCACGAAGAGCCTCCAAGACGGACGCGGCGCTTTCTGCTGGGATGGCAAGGTAATCCTGGTAGTCGCACGGGGAAGAAGCGCCCTCGGCAGGAAGTTTCACGGCTGCCGCTTGTCCCTTGTTGGGTTCGGTTGCCGGAACGGTGTTCCCACTCCTGTGCCACTTGGCGCGTGCGGACTTTGTCGCGTTGCCCTGCCTTTCTCCTCTTCGCGCTAAGGTCTAGGAAGGCGCCCCGGGCGTTGAGCGGCAGGCGTGCAAGCACGGCTACCATCCAGAGTTCCGTCATAAGGTCATTGCCCATTTCCATTAAGGAAAACCGGCGCCGGAATCGCTTGCCGTTGAGGGCGCGGGGAGGGACGAACGTGACGAGGCAGGCAAGTCGCTGCCGGCGAAGGAACGCGGTGGGCGCGGCGGTTCTTCTCCTCGCAGCACCGCCTCGTAGCGCGCGGCCAGGCGGTGGATATCGTAGGCTTCGATTTGCGGCGGGACGCGGCGAGGCATGGTCAGGGCGCGCTCCATGCCTTCGGCCAACGCACGCGGGTTATCCTGCACGAGGATCACATTCGGAAAGTCCATGCGTCGCACTTCCTCGAGAGGGGTGCAGACAACAGGCATGCCAAAGGCCGAATATTCGAATAGTTTGATCGGAGAAGCGGCATCGGTGAACCGTGTCTTATCGAAAGGAATGATGCCGATATCCAGCGCGGCATAATAGTTGTGGATTTCCGCAAAAGGAACACGGCCCGCAAAAATGACATTGCCTGCTTTCTTCTCGCGGACCCACCGTTGTCCATAGGAGGATAACTCTCCTTTTCCCACTACGAGAAGGCATACATCGGGATTGTGGAGAAGGGTGAATCCTTCGAGGAGACGTGCGAGTCCGCTGAATTTCCCTAACGCGGAGATAAAGCCGATGACCTTTTTGTTCTCCAGTTGCAGTTGTGCTCGCATGTTCTCGCGGCTTGCCTGGCGATAGCGTTGTAGGTCGATTCCATTTGGGATAAGATGGACTTCGGGGGAGGCCTTGTGCGAGCGGTGCATGATAGCCTGCTCTTGCAAGACCGAGCTGACGGCAACAACCGCGTTGGCCTGTTGCAGATAGGACTTTTCGGTAGCCTCGATTTCATCGGCGTAGGCTGGGTTGTGGCCGTGATCGCGCCAATAGGCGGGGTTGTCGTCGAACCAATCGAAAATCAGGCGCGGGGCGCGCGGCGGTGGGCAGACGAACGTGCCTACTACAACGTCAATGCGGTGTTGCGCGAGGAGGCGGGCGGTCAGTTTGGTGAAGGTGCGCGCGTTGAGGCGACGCAGGAGCGGGGAGAAGAGCGCCGGCGCCACGCGCGGGATGCCGTGAACGGTAATCTTTCCATCCCGATAGCGGCGGTAGAAGAAATTGCGCAGGTAGCGCGCCGAGAAAACGTCGGCCGGCCGCGTGAAGTCGGCCACCCAATCGGTGACGTGGACGGTGTGCCGTTCGGCCAGGGCGCGGCAGAAGAGGTGGGCGCGCTGTGGGATATGCCAGCCGGTGTGCGGAATCCAGAGGATGTTCATCTTGTCTCCAAGACCTGTCGGTACATGGCCAGCAGACGTTCGCCGACGTGTCGCCAGGTGTAGCGTTCGAGGATGCGGGCGCGCGCGCGTTCCCCCAATTGCCGGCGCAGGGCAGGCTCCGCGCGCAGGCGGAGGATGCTTTCGGCCAGGGCGCGGCGGTCGCCGGCGGGGATGAGCAAGCCGCATGTGCCGATGAGAGTCCGCACGCCGGGTATATGGCTGCCGATGACGGGTTTCGCCATGGCCATCCCCTGCGCTAATGCCAGGCTAAAGGATTCCTGCATGAGAGAGGGGATGACCACGGCGTCGGCGGCGGCGTAGTGCGCGGTCATCGCGCCGTCGGCGTGCGAGATGCGGCCCGCAAAGACCACGCGGCCGCTCAGGCTCATCCTGCCGGCGCGCGCCTCATACTCGCGGCGTTGATCGCCATCGCCCACGATGAGCAGTTTGAGGCGAGAATCGGGTATTTCGGCCAGCGCGTCGAGCAGCAGCAGAAGCCCTTTGCGGCGGTGCGAGGCGTCAAGCGAGCTGACGAAGAGCAGTACGAAATCGTCTTGGTTTAAGGTGTAGCGCGGTCGGATGTTTTCGACAGGGAGGTTGGGATTGAACGTGTCTACGTCCACCCCGTTGCCGATTTCGACCAAGTCGGCCTGCCGGCGGGCGAAGAGCGTTTTGCCGAAGAAGGAACTGCTCGCGTGTTCGAGGGAAACCACGGCGATCTTGCGCGCCTGTTGTACGACGAGGAGGGCGATGGTGCGGTTGTATAGTCCAAAAGCCATGCGGCGAATGCCGTTCCCGTATAAGTCGCTGTGGTAGGTCAGGATGAGCGGAACGCCGAGGGCGCGGGCGCGCAAGAGGGTGAGCACATCTCCAAAAATGAACGGGTAATGCAGGTGCACGATATCGGCGCGGGGAAGCGCGAGGATGGCGGGAGTCAGGTAGGCGTTGCCGATCGAAAGGTAGGAGCGCAGGAAGTGGTATGGGATCGCTGGCGCTACCTGTTCCACGCGCCCGATGCGTGGCGCATAGACCGTTACGGCGCACCCTAGCGCCTGCAGCGCCAGGGCGTTGTAGTAACAGGCGGTGCCGGTCCCTTCGCGAAACGGCGGGTGGGCGACGACGTGAATCACGCGCATGCGATCACCTCCCGATACAGGCCTTCGTAAGCGGCCACCATTGCTTCCCAAGAGAAGCGTTTGGGTGGGGCTTCTTCCCACTCACCGCGCCGGAGGCGCGACACACCTTCGGCGATGGCCTCGGCCGAGCCGGGTTCGACCAGCACATGCTGCCCGGAGATGATCTCCGGAATCGCGCCGGCGCGCGTCGCGACGACCGGGATGCCCGTCGCGCAGGCCTCGGCGGCCGTCAGGCCGAAGCCCTCGGTCAGCGAGGGGATGACGATGCAATCGGCATCGCGCAGGTAATCCACCAACACGACACGCGGCGCGGCGGGCAGGATATGGATGCGCGCCGACTCCTGCAAGTCGGCGGCCAGGCGGCGCAGGCGTTCGTACCACTCGCGCGGTTGGTCGGAGAGAAGCAACACGAGGTGCGCGTTCGGAATGGCGGCCTGAATTTGCGGGGCGGCCCGCAGAAGGAACTCGACGCCTTTCGTCTTGCCGGGGCGGCCAAAGTAGAGGTACAGGAAGTCGTCGGCGGACAGGCCAAGTTGGGCGCGCAGCGCGCCGCGGCGCGGGCCGGGGCGGAAGGCTTCGTCCACGCCGGGGTAGATGACACGGCCTTTCTCCGCCGGCATGCCGGCGGCAAGGCAATCGCGCAAGGTGGCCTGCGAGATGGCGGCGAAGCGGTCGAACGGAAGGCGGGTGAGGAATCGCTCAAAAAGGCGATAGCCCCAGGCCGCAAGCAGGTTGCGCTCCACGACGTGCCAACGCGATCCGAGCACTTCTAGCGCGGTGAGGAGAACAGGACGATGCACGGCGCGCGCGGCAAGGTAGGCCGGCAGGGCGCCGTTATAAGGAGCGGTGTGCACGAGGTCACACCGCCGCGCCAGGCGCATGGCGTGGGGGATGGCAGCGAGCGTGAAGTAGTAGCGGTCGGCGCGGCGGGGCACGGTGACGCGCGTAATCTGGACGCTGTTGTGCGTTTCGTTGCGCGGCGTTGCGGCCAGGCGCGTGGTCAGGACGTGGACGCCGTAGCCGCGTTGGGTCAGCCTTTCTGCCAGGTTCTGGAAGATCATCTCCAGGCCGCCTATGTAGGGGTAGTAGTACTGGAGGACGAACAAGAGACGCGCAGTGGTTTTTCGCGTAGCCATATAGGTTGCCTAAGGGCTTTCAAGGGCGATTCCTGGCGGCGTCGGCGCCGATGCTTCGCTCGGCTTCGATCAGTTGTCCTAGATAGCGTTTGATTTCCAGCATGAAGCCGCGCACGGAGTGGAGCATGACGCCGGTGAACAGGCCCAGTGAGCCGAGGATGGTGAGCAGGACGCTGATGAGGGCGTAGCCGACGGCCAGCGTGTGGATGCGGCGGTAGATATCTACCACCCAGGCGCCCCAGACCAGCCCGCCTAGCAGAAGGAGCAAGCCGCCGCCGCCGAAGAAGAGCAATGGCCGGTATTGTCCGATCATACGCAAGATGCCGTTGATCACCGCCAGACCATGCTGAAGCGGATTGCGCTTGGGAGGTTCCTGGTAGAGGCAGGTAATCGGCGCTTCCAGTATCCGCAGGTTGTGTTGGCGGGCCAGGAACTGCATTTCCGATTCGATGGAGAATCCCTCCGATTCGAAGTTGAGCAGGTCGAGGATGGCTGGAGAAAAGGCACGAAAGCCGCTCTGCGAATCGGTCAGGGGATAGCCGGAGGTCCAGTTCGTGGCGGTGGTCAGGGCTTTTTGTCCAAAGACGCGCCAGCGGGGAATGCGGCTGCGTATGTTCAAGAAGCGCGACCCGACGACGATATCCGCCTCGCCGGCCAGGATGGGGCGGATCAAGGTGGGGATGTCGTTGGCCTGGTGCTGCCCATCGCCGTCCATCATGGCCACAGCCCGAACGTTGGCGCGTCGGCGCATCAACGTGCGCACGTAGTGGAAGCCGGAACGAACGGCGGCAGCCTTGCCGCGATTCTGCTCGTGGCGGATGACGGTCGCGCCGGCCGCCCGCGCGAGCGCCGCCGTGTCATCGGTAGAACCATCGTCTACGACAACGATCCGTTGGGCCTGCCTTCGTGCCTGCAAGACGACGCTGCCGATGAAGCGCGCCTCGTTGTAAGCGGGAATAACGACTATTATTCCAACGGAAGTTGGCGGTGACTTGGCGTTCATGGCGGGTCGTGTCTCTTGTTTTATTATAGCAGATTGCCTTTTCCGCTTGCCTTACGGTATACTTTCAGCATGGCTGCGCTTGGCATTCTGGGCGGGACGTTTGATCCGCCGCACTGTGGGCATCTCGCCCTAGCCCGAGCTGCGCGGGAGCAATTGGGGCTGGAGCGGGTTTTGTGGGTCTTGACTCCTGCGCCGCCTCACAAGCAGCATCAGGGCATTACCCCGCTGGAACATCGTCTGGCGATGGTACAGTTAGCCATTCGGGATGAGCCGGCTTTTGTCCTCTCGCGGGTGGACATTGACCGTCCTGCGCCCCATTACGCGGTGGATACGCTTCGTTTATTGGCGCGCCAATTCCCGGAGGCCGCCCTGGTGTACGTGATGGGCGGCGATTCGTTGCACGATCTTCCTTGCTGGCAGCGCGCGGCGGAGTTCATTGCGCTGTGTCAGCGGCTGGCTGTGTTGCCTCGGCCAGGCGCGCCGGTTGACCTCGTGGCTTTGGAACAAACGCTTCCGGGGATTAGGGCGAAACTATGCTTTCTGGACACGCCGCCGATGGCGATCTCTTCCAGCGGTGTGCGACAACGGTTGGCGCGCCGCGAATCGGTGAAAGGGTTCGTTCCGGGACCGGTTTTCCGCTACATTATGCGCCATCGCTTGTATTCAGCGACTCAGGAAGAGATAACGTAGCATTTCCATTCCCCAAGGTATGCCGCGCAGATAGTCCAAATGTGAGGCAAAACGCGCCGGCATCCAGCCGAACACGCGCGGCAGGTTGTCTATGGCGCAGGTGCGACTCGAGGCCAGGTAATCTAGCCAGAAGCCGGAGGTAGGGAAGCGCGGGAAGACGGCTTCGAGAGTCGCCGTCAGGGCGCGCAGGGCGGGAAAAGAGCAGGAAATGAACACGCGGCGTTTGCCCAGGACGCGCAGAACGATCTCGACTGTCTGGCGGAAGGAGAAATATTCGCCGCCGCCGATTTCATAGGTTTGGTTGATTGTGGCGTCTTCCTCCAGCATCCAGGTCAGGCAGGCGGCGAGATCTTCCACCCAGAGCGGTTGAATCAGCGTCTCGCCACGGCCGGGCAAGAGGAAAAAGGGAGCAATGGCAATCAGGCGTGCCAGTGTTGTGGTGAAATGGTCTCCTGTTCCAAAGACAACGGCGGAGCGCACGATGGTATGGGGGACTCCCGACTTGCGTATGGCCTCTTCGGCGATGCCTTTCGCTTTGAGCAAGGGGTAAGCCGAGGCGCGATCGGCACCGAGGTGGCTGAGGAAGACGAAGCGTTCAATAGGCGCTTCGCTTGCTGCCGAGGCCAGCTTGCGTGTACCCTCGATATCCACGCTTTGCAGGTCGGCGCGCGCCCCGCTATGTTCGCTGCCGGCCAGATGGTAGACGACGCGCACGCCGCGTAGCGCCGCGCGCAGGCCGCGTACATCGCTCAGGCCGGCCACGGTGACCTCTAGCGGCACCCCTTTTGGCAGGCGCGGCGTGCGCACGGCCGGCCGCAGCAGTAAGCGCACCCGTTGTCCGCTTTCTACGAGATGGCGCGCCAAGACGCGGCCAATGAAGCCTGTGCCGCCGGTGAGCAGAATCATGCCCAGCATTATACCCTGTATGAACACCGCGATCGGGTAAAATAGGCGAAGTGCTTTTGCTCTGGCCGGTGCGGGGCATTGCTATCACCTGCGAGGATGATCATGACGCGCTATTTTCTTGGTGTGGATATTGGCGGTACGAAAACACATGCTCTGATTGCCGATGAGGAAGGCAAGGTAGTCGGCTTTGCGCAAGGTGGTCCTGGGAACTGGGAGGGGGTAGGATACGATGGATTTGCCAAAGTACTTCTCGCGACGGTCCGTAAGGCTCTGGATATGGCTTGTCTGAGCGTGGGGCACATTGCCGGCGCGGGCATGGGCATAGGGGGGTATGACTGGCCAAGCCAACGGCAGCCACACCTGGAGGCCATTCGGCCGCTGGGCTTACGTTGTCCGTTGGAGATCGTCAACGACGCGGTGTTGGGCATTCTGGCCGGCGCGGAGGATGGTTGGGGTGTCTCCGTAGTCGCCGGTACGGGATGTAACTGTCGTGGTTGGAATAAGGATCGGACGCGCGAAGGGCGCGTTGTGGGTGGCCACGGGGAGTGGTCGGGGGAGTACGCGGGCGGTTACGATATTGTCGCGCGCGCGATGCGAGCGATTGTCTTCGAATGGGTCAAACGCGGGCCGGCGACGGCGCTGACGCCGGCGTTTATCGAACGCTTGGGGGCCAAGAACCTGGATGATTTGGTGGAGGGCGTCTATCTGGGCTGGTATCCGTTCGACCCTTCCCTTGTGCTCCTCACCTTCGAGATTGCCCGTCAGGGCGATGAACAAGCCTTGGAGGTGGTGCGCTGGGCGGGTGAGGAACTCGGCATGATGGCGGTTAGCGTGATTCGTCAACTGGAACTGGAAAAGGAGGCCTTTGACGTTGTGTTGATTGGGAGTCTGTACAAGGGCCATCCTTTGCTGACGGAGACGCTCGGCAAGACGGTGCATCGGGCGGCGCCACGCGCGCGTCTGGTGCGCTTGAACGCGCCGCCGGTGGTCGGGGGCGTGCTTCTGGGGATGGAGGTGGCCGGCGTTCGTGATTACCGGATCCGCCCCGCGCTGGTGGATGCGGTGCGCAATGCGGCGCCGTGGCGCGTGTCCGAGTAGTCGTTGGCTCTATGCGGACCTCTCGGTGCAATCTATGGCTCATGCGAGCCTATTATTTTCTTTGGATTGGGGCAGGCGGCTTTTTGCTGCCCTTTGTGACGCTCGTCTATCAAGCGCGCGGGTTGAGCGGGGCAGAGATCGGCCTATTGAGTACGTGCGGGGCGCTGGCCGGTATGGCCGCGGCGCCGGTGTTGGGGAGGATGGGGGATCGCTCGGCGACGCCGCGTCGGTTGTTGCAGATTGTCCTGTTGAGCAGTGCCTGCTTTGCGCTTTTACGGGGGATGCAAACTACGTTCTGGGGCTTTGCCCTGTTCGTTGTGCTCGAATCGCTCGTGGGCAGTGGGAGCGGGTCGCTCTCGAGCACACAGGCCTTGGCGGTAGTGGAGGGGGAAAAGGAAGGTTTTGGTTCGATACGCCTGTGGGGTTCTCTCGGCTGGGCAGTGGCCGCGCCGCTGGCCGGTCGGCTGATGGAACAAAGCGGCCTCTTCGCGCCGTTTGTTGGACATGCGGTGATGCTTGTCTTGGGCGTTGGTCTACTCGGCCTCCTGCGGGGAACAGAACATCCACCGGCGAAGGTTCGCGCAACGGTGCGCGCGCCGCTCTCGCAGGTGCTGAGGACCCTGGGACGCAGCCCTTCGACGACCGGTTTGGCGCTGGCGCTCGTTTTTCTGTGGTTGAGTGGTGCAGGGAGACAGCAGTTCGAGAGCATTTATCTGGCCCAACTCGGCGCGCCGGCTACCCTGATCGGTTGGGCCAACACCGCCGGCGCGTTGATTGAACCGCCGTTCATGCTCTTGGCCGATCGCATTCTGCGCCGTTATGGCGCCGGCCGGGTTTTACGTTTTTCCATTTTCTTGCAGGCGATTGCCTATTTGCCGGTTGTTCTTTTCCCTTCTGTGTTCAGCGTGTTTGTGCTGCGTGTTCTGTTCAGCGTGGCGTTTAGCCTCAACGTGGTTTCTTACCTGACGTACCTGGTAGAAAGCGCCCCAGATGGGCAAGGGGCGACGGTGATTTCGCTGTTTGAGGTTACTCTGCGTGGCGGCGTGGGTTTGGTGAGCGCGCCGCTGGCAGGCATCTTCTTCGATGCCTTTGGCGCGTACGGCCTCTATACGATTGGTATGGGGGGCAGTCTGTTGGCCTGGGTGATCTTAGGAGCGACAAGGCGTCAAGAGGAGAAAGATCGCGGAGACCTATGACGATGGTCGGAATCGTTCGAACGACTCTTGGCTGGCGAACGGCTTGCCCAAGCCGACGGGTTGGGAAAGCTCACCACCGCTGTCCACGCAAAATGGTAGTAGCACAACTCCTATAGGAGTTGTGCTACGGCGGCCATGCCGCCAACAACGCTTGCGTGCACATCGTCACCGATGCGGCTTGTCAAATCTACAGGGGAAGGTTATAATCCTTCCTGCTTGATTCGGGGCGTGGCTCAGCCCGGTTAGAGCGCTGCGTTCGGGACGCAGAGGTCGGCGGTTCAATTCCGCCCGCCCCGACTTTTTCCGCCGGCTCCAGGGCGGTTTTTTCTTTTTCCGGCCGGGCGTTATAATTACTGCAAACCGTTTCAGGAGTCTTCGTCTTTATGCCGTCTTTGGTTGCTCTTGTTCCCATGCGTCATCACAGCCAGCGTGTGCCGGGTAAGAATTACCGTCTGCTGGCCGGGAAACCGCTCTATCAGCACATCTTGGAGACCTTGTTGGCTGTGCCGGAAATTGAACGCATTGCGGTAGATACGGATTCGGAACCCATTATGGAGGGCCTGCGCCGCGATTTTCCGCAGGTTACCGTTCTACCACGCCCGGAACATCTGCGCGGAGATGTCGTGCCGATGAACGAGATTCTGACCTACGACACCGAGCAGATTGCCGCGGAGTTCTATCTGCAAACCCACAGCACGAATCCTCTCCTGCGCGCGGATACAATTTCTCGCGCCATCCAGACGTTTCTGACAAACTATCCGTCCTACGATTCGCTCTTCTCGGTCACCCCTCTGCGAGTGCGTCTTTGGGATGCGCTCACGCGCCCCATTAACCATAATCCGGCGATTCTGTTGCAAACCCAGGATTTGCCTCCTGTGTACATGGAGAATTCGTGCCTGTACATTTTCACCCGTCAAGGTCTGCTCACACGCCGCAACCGCCTTGGCGAGCGTCCGCTGATGTTTGCGATTGACGCGGCGGAGGCCTGGGATATTGATGAGGAACTGGATTTTGCCATTTGCGATTTTCTCCTGCGTGAGCAATGTTCCTAGTCTGTTTTCTAGTTCGCTTTCAGATAACCGTTGTGAAACAACGCCTGGCTCATCTGGTTGATTTTCCCTGTTATCCCTTTCTTTTCAGCCTATATCCTATCCTTGCCTTGTTGGCGGTAAATGAGAGCGAGGTGGCATGGATCGCCGCCTTGCGTTCCTTGGTTGTATCTGTGCTGATGGCAGGAGTGTTGTTCTGGGTGTTGCAATGGATGCTACGCTCGAATCATCGCGCGGCGTTGGCTCTCTTGCTGTTGGAAGTGGTCTTCTTCGCCTATGGGCACCTGTATTCGTTCCTGCGGAAAGAACACGTTGCCAATCTCAACCTGGCCTTGCCTCTTCTCACGATGGCGTTCGTTCTCCTGATTTTTTGGGCGATTGCGCGCCCTGTGGATTTTTCCCGTGGCGCTGTAGTGCTGAACAGCCTCACACTAGGGTTGGTGGTCTTTGCTGCCGGTCAGTGTGTGATAAACGCGGCGAGGCCGGCCCGTGCAAAAACATTGTCTGACGATCGTGCGCTATCCCCGAGCATGCATCTCCCCACTGACCAGTCGCCGCCCGATATATATTACCTCGTCGTGGACTCGTATGCGCGCGCAGATCGTCTCCAGGCGCTATACCGCTATGACAACGGTCGGTTTCTCCAAAGTTTGCAGTCTATGGGGTTCTATGTGGCTTCCTGTAGCCAGAGCAATTATGGACGTACGGACATTTCGTTAGCCTCTTCCCTGAACATGGGCTATATTCAACGCCTCCACCCAGAACTCACGCCGGAGGCCACCAGTCGCTCCCCCATTTTTGAGGATCTCAAGCATAGCGTTGTCCGCCAGATTCTGGAGGAGAACGGTTATCGGACAATTGCCTTTGCCACCGGCTTTGCCTGGAGCGAGTGGACCGACGCCGATGAGTTCATCGCACCGTCTCCTCTAAGCCCGAATCTGAATGAATTCGAGGCGCTTTTGCTCCGCACTACGCTTACCCGTCAGTTGCTGGAAAGTGGGATTATCCAATTCGATCCCCTGGGAGCGCAAAATTTTCGGGAACGCACGTTGCTCGCGCTCGAGACGCTGCGCGAATTGCCGCGTGCACCTGGGCCAAAGTTCGTCTTCGCCCACCTCGTCCTTCCCCATCCTCCTTTTGTCTTCGGGCCACATGGAGAGGAGGTCGACGCGACGCAATACTTAAACGCCGAGGGGAAGTACACTTTTGCGAAATATGCCGAGGGTTACACGGCGGCTCTGACTTTCCTTAACAGCCAGCTCGAGGAGATTGTGGCGCGTATCATCGTCGAGTCGGAGACGCCGCCGCTCATCATCCTCCAGGGGGATCATGGCCCCTGGTTGCAGCCCAGGGAGCGCGCGTTCGATATCCTGAACGCGTATTACCTGCCAGGCCATCAGGAGATTCTCTACCCCTCGATTTCGCCGGTGAATTCCTTTCGCGTGATTTTCAACGCTTACTTTGACGCTCATTTTACTCTTTTACCGGATTACAGTTACGCCTCGCCCGTGCCGAAAATCTACAAATTCACCTTCGTTCCTAATCCTTGCAAGGCAAGGAAACAGCCATGACCACAGTTTTGCTCTCCGCTCCCTATATGCTCCCTGTTCTCGATCGTTTTCGCCCCATAGTGGAAAACTATGGGTTGTGCTTGATCACGCCCCCGGTTCGCGAACGGTTGGAGGAAGACGATTTATTACAATACGCCGGTCAGTTCGATGGCGCGATCTGCGGAGACGACCGTTACACGGCGCGCGTGCTCGAGGCCTGTGCGCCGCGTCTGAAAGTGATTTCCAAATGGGGCACCGGCATTGACTCCATTGACTTACAGGCTGCCGCCAGGCTTGGCGTCAGAATTTACCGTACGCCGAATGCTTTCACCCTACCTGTGGCCGATAGCGTCCTGGGATATATGTTGGCCTTTGCACGCCGGCAACCCTGGATGGATAAAGCCATGAAGGCCGGCGTCTGGGAGAAAGTGCAAGGTCGCTCGCTGAGCGAGTGTACGCTAGGAATTATTGGCGTTGGCAACATCGGCAAGGCAGTTGCACGTCGCGCTCGCGCGTTTGGTATGACCGTATTCGGGAACGATATTGAGGAGATTGATCATGTCTTCCTCACGGAAAGCGGCGTTTACATGACCTCGCTGGAAGCGTTGCTGGGCCAGTCCGATTTCGTTTCCGTTAATTGTGATTTGAACCCCACCTCCTACCATCTCATCAACGCCCGCACATTGCGTTTGATGCGCCCCCATGCTGTGTTAATCAATACCGCGCGCGGTCCGATCGTGGACGAGCAAGCCCTGGTCGAGGCGTTGCAACAGGGGATTATTGCCGGCGCTGCTCTGGATGTGTTCGAGGTGGAGCCATTGCCGGCCGATAGTCCATTGCGCCAAATGGACAACGTGATGCTGGCGCCGCACAATTCCAATTCGAGCCCGATTGCTTGGGAAAGAGTTCACTGGAATACCATCAAGAACCTGCTTGATGGTCTAGGAATAGCCCATGACATCACCATCCCAACGAGTTGTTAATCGTTTCTTGCAGCAGCCCTGGTTTGTGACATGGCTGGCTGCCTATCCGGTGCTGGCCTTGGCTGCTGTGAACCTCAACCAGATTCGCCTGGGAGTCATCATCCGACCGCTTATCCTTTCTATCGTCGGCGCTTGGCTAGTGTGGAGCGTATTGACCCTTTTTCTCAAGAGTTGGCAGCGCTCGGCGCTTCTGACTGCATTGCTGATTTTGCTTTTCTTTTCCTATGGACATGTGTACTGGACGTTGCGGGAAATCAGCCCCTCTATCGGACGAGGACGATACCTGGTTCCACTTTGGGGTGTGCTGGCTGGCTTGTCTATCTTCTGGGCCACGCGTAAAGCGTTGCCGTTGGCGCGTATCACCCTTGTTCTGAATCTGGCCGCCGGTTTCCTGACTTTAATCTCCCTGACTCAGATAGGCCGGTTTCATTGGCTACAGTCCAGAGTCCAGCCTCAAATCGTTCTTACAAACGCGCCGTTCGATGGAGCAGGTCAAGGCAGCTGGCCGGATATTTACTATATCATTTTGGATTCTTATGGCCGCTCGGATACACTGCAAGCGGTTTACGATATAGACAACACGTTCTTTCTGCGCGGTCTGAGCGAGATGGGGTTTTACGTTGCTCCGTGCAGTCAGAGCAACTATGCCCAAACTCAGTTTGCCATTGCCTCTACGTTGAATATGGATTATCTTGAGAAGTTAGGGGTAGAGCCGAACAACGACGCGAATGACGCGTTACTCGTTACGTTGTCGCGCCAGAGTCTTGTCCGGCGCATTCTGGAAGCCAACGGCTACCGTGTGGTCAGTTTTGCTTCCGGTTTTATCTGGTCCGAATGGCCGAATGCGGACTGGTACCTTTCGCCGCCGCTTCGCGGTCATCTCAGCGAATTCGAGGCTCTCCTATTGCGCTCTTCCTTCGGGCTGGCGCTGGCAGACGCGGGAATCGTGCGTATGAACGTCGAAAGCGCAACCGTTTTTCGGGAGCGCACCGTGTACGCTCTGGAGATGTTGCCAAAGGTAGCCGCGCTGGAAGGCCCAAAGTTTGTTTTTGTTCACATCATCGCGCCTCATCCTCCTTTTGTGTTCGGGCCAAAGGGTGAAGTTAGGGATAGCGGTTCCCAAACGCTGGAAAGCCACTATACCTCGGAGCAATATCGTCAGGGGTATCGCGAACAAGTCGAGTTCATCAGCGCGAGTATGATAGCGGTGCTGCAACAAGTGATTTCCGCCTCCTCTCAGCCCCCGATCATTATCCTGCAAGGCGATCATGGTCCCGGTTTTTCCTCGTGGCGCGACCGGATGAAAATCTTGAACGCCTATTTCTTTCCCTCTGGAGCGAGGGGGCTCTATTCTTCCATTTCGCCGGTTAATTCCTTCCGCCTGGTCTTCAACGCCTACTTTCAGGCCGATTATCCCCTGCTGCACGACCGGAGCTACTTTTCTTCTTATAGCGCCCCTTACGACTTTCAAGAGATGGCAAATGACTGCGCGGTGGAAGTGGAAGTCGTGCCATGACCATCTCTGGCGCCGCGACTTGCCGATGAGGTTGCCGATGACTCTGCGTAGATTTTTCCTTGTAGCCTTGAGCCTGCTTGTCCTGCTGTTGCTTTTGGGCGCCTTCGAGAGTTTCCGTCGGCCGGTGGAGACGGAAACCGTGCGCCATCTCGTGATTCTCTATACCAATGATGTTCACGGTCATCTGGAGAAGACGAAGGGCGGTGCGGGGGCGGCAGGAATCATGGCTCGCTGGGACAGAGAGATGGCCGGCGGGAGCGGTCGTTTCTTGATTCTGGATGGCGGAGATATGTGGACTGGGCCGGTGCTCTCCACCTACTTTCAGGGCGAGTCGACGGTAGAGGCTATGAACACCATGGGATACGACGCGGCCGCGCTCGGCAATCACGATTTCGATTTTGGCCTGGGAGCCTTGCGTCAACGCGCGCGGCAGGCGCATTTCCCCTTCCTGGCAGCAAACGTTCGCGATGGGGACGGAAACTGGCCGGATTTCTTGCGCCCCTTTACTGTAGTGGAGGTCAATCGAGTTTCTGTTGGCATCCTTGGCCTGACGACCGGTGAACTTTTGACAGATACCAACCCAACAGCAGTCGAGGGTCTGCGTCTCATCCCCTATGAGTTGGCCTTACGAGACGCGGCCGCGCAAGCGCGCGCGGCCGGAGCCGAATTGCTGATTCTGATCGGTCATCTTTGCAAATCGGAGGCCTACCGACTTGCCCCTTTAGCGGCGCAGGAAGGAATTGCCGTTCTGGGCGGCGGTCACTGCCACGAGGTGGTCAACGATGTGGTGGACGGGGTCTTGCTTGTGCAAAGCGGTTCGTTTTGGGATGGCTATCTCCGGATTGATCTCTACTTCGACAAATCCACAAAGCAGGTTGCCGACCTGCGTTCTGTGTATGTGCGCAATTTGCCCGGCAGGAGCGATCCCAGACTCGAACATCTGGTTGCGCGTTGGCGCGCTGCCCTCCCGCCTGCGTTAAACAAGGCAATCGGGTATCTCCGTCGCCCTGTCGGACGTGAATCGGCGGCCATGGCCAGCCTTTTGACTCAGGCCTGGCTCAGCGCTTATCCTCAGGCGCAGATCGCATTGGCCAACCCTCGCTACATCGCTCGGCCAATTCCTGCCGGCTATCTGACTCCTGCGCTCTGGTTCGATATTCTTCCTACGAACAACTCGCTTTTGGCTGTTTCCCTGAGCGGAGAGCAAATTCTCGCCTTGCTCGAGAAGCATCGGCCACTCTACGGCGGCTTGGTGGAGAGGAACGGTCAGTATCTTCTGGAAAACGGCGCGCCGCTGGAGCCTGATGTCCGATACCTTGTTTTGTTGCCGCAGGCCTTGTACGTTCACTATGACGTTCGTCAGTTTGCTCCCGCCATGACCTCCGACACCGGCATTGACTGGCGGCAAGCAGTGATTGACTGGCTTGCTGCTCACCCGACCTCGCCCACACAACCGCTGGACGAGATTTTGCCGTAGGAGGGAAGCCGGCGTACTCTTTCAGCTGATTGTCTCGATTTCCGCCAGGATGTGCGGAATCATCTCCAGCACATCGCCGGCGAGAACGGATGCCGAACTGCCGCGCCACTCTGCCGCGTGTAAACCGGCTTGGGCGTGAATCCAGGCCGCCGCGCGCGCGGCGTCGTAGGCGTCCATTCCCTGTGCGCGCAGTCCAACCATAAGCCCTGCTAATACGTCGCCCGTGCCGGCGCGCGCGAGCGCCGGCGTCGCTATCGGTATCGTCGAAGTCCGTCCGTCCGGCGCCGCGATAACCGTAAATGCGCCTTTGAGAACGACAACGTGTTGCCATTCGTGCGCGAAGCGGCGAGCGGTTTCCAGACGATTACCTTGAATTTCTGCTATGGAAAGACCGGTTAGGATGGACATCTCGCCCGGATGAGGAGTGAGAATCGTGTTCGCGGGCAAACGACGCGGCCAGTTCTCCAGTTTTGTCAACAATTTCAAGGCGTCTGCATCTACGACCAGCGACGGCATGACAAACGATTTCTCAACCTTCTGTGCATCCCGACGCACAAAGCCGATCTGGCCGCGTATCCCTTTTCTCGATCCATGCTCCAGCAAACCGGAGACAAATTCCGCCGTTGTATCTTCCAGACCTAGGCCAGGGCCAAGCAGGAGCGCGGTCGCGCGTTCGAGATTGTCTGCCAGCACCTCCACGGCATCGGCGGCGATGACCCCGATTTCATGCGGCAAGAGTATCCAGGTGGCCTCCGGCAATTGACCGGCCAACGCGGCGTGGAGCGGTGTCGGAATGGCCATTGTGACCAGACCGGCGCCGGCGCGATAGGCGGCTTTGCCGGCCAGCAAGGCCGCGCCGGTGTAATTGACCGAACCGGCGACAATCACTGCTGTGCCGAAAGTCCCTTTGTGTGCATTCAATGGACGCGCGGGCAGGAGGCGGGCCATCAGCGCCTCATCCACTACCTCGTCTCGAATGTTTTTCCAAGCAGGCAGATCGTCGAGCGCGCCGATGGGCACGGCGCGCAACTCTCCCACCCGCGCATAGGCAGGCATCTTAAGCAGCCCATGCTTGACGGCTGCCATCGTCACCGTGACATCGGCTTGCAAGCACTCGGCGACCGCCTCGCCACTGTCGCAGTCCACGCCGGAGGGGCAATCCACAGCAACTACCAGCGGCGGCTGTTCCAGGGCCGCTATTGCTAACCGAGTCGCGGTCAATACCTGACCGATCTCTTCCTTCAAAGGGGGCTTGAACCCCGTGCCTAGCAAGCCATCCAGTAGAATATCGGCAGAGGCGACCAGCGCCTGTAGGCGGATGAACCCTTCGTCGCCGCGCGCCGGCGTGATGTTCCCTCCTACTTGTTCCAGCCGTTGCACGAGTTCATCCCCCTCCGGACGGCGTTGGACGAGGTAGGCGTGCGCCTGCCAACCCCATTGCGCGAGATGGAACAGAGCAACCAACGTGTCGCCACCATTATTCCCTGGACCAACCAGACCGACGACTTGCTTTTCTTCGTCCTCTGTCGGAACAAGGCGACGCACCTCTTCGGCGAGATTGCGACCGGCGTTCGCCATCATCTGCGCATACGTCAATCCGCTGGCGTCAGCCTGCTGCTCGATTGCGCGCATTTCGGCCACAGAGACGAACTTCATGCTATCACCTCCTGGTGGTATTGTATCAAATATAGCGATGCAGAACAACAAAGGAAGCGACCGTTACAGTCGCTTCCTCTCGATGCGCTGGGAGGGATTTGAACCCTCACGCCTTGCGGCACATGGCCCTCAACCATGCCTGTCTGCCAATTCCAGCACCAGCGCAGACAAGGCGTATTATAATCACGATAGTTGGCTTGTCAAGCAAGTTTACTCTTGCAGAATGGAGCAAAATCATGACCCGAATCGTTGTGGATGCCATGGGGAGCGACCGTTTCCCCGAACCGGACGTGATCGGCGCGGTGATGGCTGCCCGTGCGTATGGCGTGGAAATCATCCTGGTTGGCGACGAGGCCCGAATCGGGCCAATACTGGCAGCGCAAAACCCGGGCGATTTGCCCATCCGCGTGGTTCATGCTCCGGAGGTGCTGACAATGGAGGACAAGGGATTGGCGCTTGTGTTAAAAGCGCGCCGTCCCAATGCTAGAAATTCGATGGCGATCGGCATTGACCTGGTTAAAAAGGGCGATGCCGACGCTTTCGTTACCGCCGGTAATACCGGCGCGGCCGCTGTGACGGCGTACTTTCGGCTTGGGGTGATTCCCGGCGTGGATCGCCCTGGCGTGGCTCCTCTCTTTCCAACGGCAACCGGTTTCTGCGTGGTCATTGATGTCGGTGCTAATCCCGACTGTAAACCGGAAAACCTGCTCCAGTTCGGCGTCATGGGCGCGCTGTACGCGGAAAAAGTGCTCGGCGTGCCGAATCCAAAAGTGGGTCTGATTTCCAATGGCGAGGAGGCCGGCAAAGGTTCCGAACTGGTCAGGGCCGCCTATCCTCTACTGCAGGAAAGCGATTTGAATTTCGTAGGGAACATTGAGGGGAAAGAGTTGCTTTCCGGTCGGGTGGATGTGGCCGTCACCGATGGTTTTACTGGCAACGTTCTCCTAAAAACAGCCGAGGCTGTGGCGAAGTTGCTAATGGACAAGATCAAAGAAGCGGTCGTGAACGGCGGGCTGATGGTCAAAGTGGGCGGCCTATTGGTCAAGCCGGCACTCCTGGGTATCCGCAGGTTGATGAATCCTTCCGATCATGGGGCAGCCCCTTTGCTGGGCGTAAATGGCCTGGTGTTTATCGGTCACGGCCGTTCGGACGCGATAGCGATCAAGAATGCTGTTCGTGTGGCGAAAGAGGCTGTCGAAGCTCGTATGCTGGATTCGCTACGCGATGCTATCCAGAAATCCCTTGTGTCGTCGGCCTGATTCCATCCTGAGGAGAGAACATGAAGATCGTGATCAATCATCGCCTTGTCAAGCGCAATGCCCGTATTGGCCGAATTACCACCCTGGCCGCTCTCGTTGTGATGGGCATAGCGACGTACCTGGCCTTCCGCTACATCGAGCTGTTTGTGTACACCTTGTTCCTGATGGTTGTTTCCTTGCTGCTTACCCAGATTGGGGTGTATTTTGGCAGCCGTTGGGGGCGTTCCCCGCGTCCCGATCAGGTTCTGGATAAGAGTCTCAAGGGACTTGGACGGGAATACTCTATGTATCATTATCTCACCCCGGCCTCCCATTTGTTGGTCGGCCCGGCGGGGGTCTGGGTGTTGCTTCCCTATCCCTCTGCCGGTGTTGTGACCTGGTCGCGGGGACGTTATCGTCAAGGGGGCGGAGGCTTTCTCGCGGCGTATCTGCGCTTCTTTGGTCAGGGTAGCATAGGTCGGCCTGATCTCGAGGCGCGCAGCGAAATAGACTTGACCCGGCGCTTCTTTCGCCGAGCGTTGAATGGGATAGAAGTGCCGATACAGGCGGCGCTTGTCTTTTACCATCCAGCGGCGCGCGTGGAGGTGCAGGATGCGCCTTTCCCCGTTCTTCTTGCTAGGGATCTAAAAGATTTCCTGCGGAAACGGGCAAAGGAGAAACCCATCCCTTCGACGATGTTGGAAACGATTCGTTCTGTGCTGCCTGAGGGAACGCGAGAGACATGACCTCCATTGTTGCGCTGGATGTGGAAACGACCGGTCTGGATCCGCAGTCGGATGCGATTATCGAAATCGGGGCGCGGCGATTCAATGGCCGCCGCGTTGAGGACGAGTGGACGACGCTTGTCAACCCTGGCCGCCGCATCCCCGAATTCATCACAGCCCTGACCGGCATAAGCGATGAAATGGCGCGTCAGGCGCCGCGTCTGAAGGAGATATTGCAAGAGTTAGCCGATTTCGTCGGCGATTCCCCCATTCTCGGTCACAATATCCGCTTTGACTTGGGCTTTTTCAGCAAATATGGCCTCTTTGAGCTCAACGAGCACATCGACACCTATGAGATGGCTTCTGTGCTTCTCCCGACTGCCGGACGTTACAATCTGGGCGCGCTTGGGCGGGCGTTGGGGGTTCCTTTGCCTGCCACGCATCGCGCTCTGGAGGATGCACGCGTAACACACGGCATTTTTCTCCGTTTGTACGAGGAGGCCAGGCAGTTGCCGCTCGAATTGATTGCCGAAATCGTGGATCATAGCGATCCAATCGAATGGAACGGAGCCTGGCCGTTTCAGCAAATCCTGCGGGCGCGCCAGAATGAGCGCGTTCGTGGAAAGGGCGATCGGCGTAGCGCGCACTTTTTCCGCTTCCCCTCGGAGAAACCTAAAGGCCCTCCGCTGCGCATTCCCGACGACCCGATACCCCTGGATGTGGAGGAAACAGTCTCATTGCTCGAATACGGAGGACCATTTGCTGCTTATTTTGCCAACTATGAACACCGCCCCGAGCAAATTGCCATGTTGCGCGCGGCGGCGACGGCGCTTTCGCGGCGTCAGCATTTGCTGGTCGAAGCCGGGACGGGCGTGGGCAAGTCGTTTGCCTACCTTGTACCGGCTGCCTTGTTTGCTCTGCAGAATCATACGCGCGTCGTTATTTCGACGAACACCATCAATCTCCAGGATCAACTGATTCAAAAGGACATTCCCGACTTGCGCGCGGCGCTCGGCCTCGACCTGCGCGCGGCGGTATTGAAAGGCCGCTCGAACTACATCTGCCCGCGTCGGCTGGACATGCTTCGCAAACATGGCCCGCGTAATGCCGAAGAGATGCGCGTCCTGGGGAAGATTCTAGTCTGGCTTTACTGCGGCGCGAGCGGCGATCGCGCCGAGATCAATCTCAACGGCCCGGCTGAACGCGAGGTATGGACGCGTCTTTCTGCGGAAGATGAGAATTGTTCTCCTGATGTCTGCATCGAACGTCAGGAAGGGGGTTGTCCCTTCTTTCTGGCCCGTCAGGCTGCGGAAGATGCTCACCTCCTGGTTGTCAATCACGCCTTGCTTCTGACCGATGCTGCCACCGGCAACCGTGTCCTGCCGGAGTACGACTATCTGATCGTGGACGAGGCGCATCATTTAGAATCGGCTACCACGGATGCTATGAGCCTGCGCCTGACGCAGAGAGATTTGGAATGCCTCCTGCGCGAAGTCAGCACCGCTTCTGGCTATGTTCTTGGCGACCTGCTTCAGATGGCCCGGAATCAGATTCGCCCCTCGGATTACGCTGTCCTCCAACAAAAAGTAGAACGCGCTGCAAACCTGGCCTGGCGGTTGCAGGAACAAATGCGCGTTTACTTCGAGACCCTGGCCAATTTCTTGGCATTGCAACGCGAGGGGCAGCCAGACAGCCTCTATGCCTATCAACAACGTGTTTTGCCGTCCACGCGTACCCTGCCCGGTTGGGATGAGGTCGAAATCGCCTGGGATGCCGGCGAAGAGACGCTGTCCTTGCTGGTTGCTTTACTCGGCGAAATTCAGCAAGATGCCGGCGATATGTATGCTGCCGGTGTGGAAGAGATGGAGGGTATCATCGGCGATTTGGGGAGCATCTACCGACGCCTGCTGGATGCCCGCAATATGCTCCATGCGCTGATGAGCACCCCTCATAAGGATTATGTTTATTGGGTGGAAATCGGCGCGAACGATGGACATGTGGCTTTGAACGCGGCTCCGGTGCGCGTGGGCCCCTTCGTGGAAAAGTACCTCTGGCATGAAAAATCTAGTGTTATCTTGACCTCCGCCACGCTGACTACAAACGGGGCGTTCGATTACCTGCGCAACAGTCTGTGTGCAGATGAGGCGGAGGAACTGGCTCTTGGTTCGCCGTTCGACTATGAGAATGCCGCCCTGCTTTACATTGTGAATGATATTGCCGAGCCGCACACATCGGAGTACCAGTATCAGGTGGAACGGGCGCTTGTCCAGCTGTGTCGTGCAAGCGGCGGGCGTACGTTGGCCCTCTTTACCTCGTACGCGCAACTGAAGCGCACCTCGCGCGCGATCACGGCCCCTCTGGCACGGGCCGGCATCATCGTTTACGAGCAAGGCGAAGGCGCTTCACCGAACACCCTGCTTGAGACATTCAAGAGCACAGAACGCGCCGTCTTGTTGGGCGCCCGTTCTTTTTGGGAAGGCGTGGACGTGCCTGGAGAGGCCTTATCCGTGCTGGTCATTGTCAAGCTGCCTTTTGCTGTTCCATCGGATCCATTGGTGGCGGCGCGTTCGGAAATGTTTGAAGACCCTTTTCAGGAGTACCATTTACCGGAGGCAATCTTGCGTTTTCGTCAGGGGTTTGGGCGCCTGATTCGCACCCAGTCTGATCGCGGTGTGGTGACCATTCTCGACCGCCGCGTGTTGACAAAAGCGTACGGACGCCTGTTCCTTGAATCACTGCCGCCGTGTACGACTCGAATCGGTTCGCTGGCTGACTTGCCTCGTCTTGCTGCCAGATGGTTGAACCTAGGGTGAACGCCCATGGCACGGAGGTATCGTCTTTTTCGAGCGCCCGTGGGTTTTTGCCCAAGATCACGGCAACTAGGCTTTCTTGCTCGGCCCACGGCTTGTTGCCTATATGCCGCAAAAAGAATGCGATGTTCGCATTGCTCTTTCTTTTCGTCTGGAGATGACCTATGACTTCCTGGGCAAAGCTGACAGAGGTGCAGGGCCGCTTGCACGCCGATTGGCTCGCAAGTTATCTGGAGGCGCACGGTGTAGAAGTAGCACTGTTCCAGGAGGGCGTTGGTCATTGGGTCTACCCGGTTACTATTGGCGGTCTGGGGCAGGTAGAGGTCTTCGTTCCGCGTCAGAAACTGTCTCAGGCGAGGAAATTGCTCCAAACGTTCTGGGAGAATGAACCACAAGAATCCTGAGCGGCAGCGATTAAAAAATAGATGCCCCGGTAACCGGGGGGTTAAGAGCCGGGGCGGGGTGGGAAAACCGGTTTTGCGATAAACCGGAGTCCTACTTCTTCAGCGCAATGGCGCGGTATATGAAGTAGGCGGCTAGCAGGATAACTGCCGTGATGAGGTAAATGAACCAACTTTGGGCCAGAGCTTGCCCAATCGCAGCGATTCCAGCGCCGCCGGTCAGCGGCTGTACCATCATGTACATGATGGCTGTCACGACTGCGAAGACGACGGCAAAGAGCACAACCAACCAGAGGCCGAATCTGCGTGCTTTTTTGAGTTTCTCGTCCATTTGTCCTCCTTATAAGAATTGTGAAGAATGTTCAAATGTAAGAGCCTTAGATGCTTGAAATCCATTGTAGCAAAATCAACAGAAATGTGCAACGGTTTTCACCTGACTTTTTCGATAACCACACCAAAGTTGTAGCGGTATGTTCTTCCGCTCTTGTTTGCGCCAACCGCCGGAAAAAGCGCAAGAACCTGTGGGAGTCGCAGGAAATGGCTGCGCATTAGGGCTAGTTTTTCGAACAAGGCCAATGCCCATACGGCCGGGTGTTCTATATCTGGTTCCAGGATAACAACACGTCCTCCTGGGCGCAAGACGCGCCAGAGTTCGCCGGCGGTCTGCTTTTGGTTGTAGACGTGATGGAGGACGTCCACAACCAAGATGCGGTCGAACACCTCATCGTCAAAGGGCAAGCATTCGGTGTAGGCATGGATTGCCGATAATCTCTTTTTGACCGCTTGCCGTAACATGGCGAACGAGGAATCGGCGATGATGATTTGTCTCCCCTCTTTCACGAGCGATTGGGTGATCCGCCCTGTGCCACCTCCAGCGTCAAGGATGCATCCCTTTTCTGGGAGGTTCGCCAATTCCAACAGGAAGGCATCTGTTTTACGGGTGAACAGGGAATCGTAGAACGGCGCCAGCAGGCCAAAGTGGTCAATCATCATGGCCCCACGGTGATGTAGTCTTGAATCTTAGCGAATGTGACCGGTCCAATGCCCGGCACGTTCTGAATATCTTGAATTGTACGGAACGGCCCGTGCTGGAGACGGTATTCCACGATCTTCTGCGCTGTCGTTGGCCCAATTCCTGGCAGCGTCGCTAGTTCCTCGGCGCTGGCCGTGTTTATGTTGATACGCCCACTACCGACGCGCGAGCTTGCTGCAATGTGAGGAATGTGAATCTGCGCTCCATCCCAGAGCAACGATGCCAGGTTGACTTGCTCGCTGGCTGCGTCTGGCATGAAGCCGCCGGCGGCTTCTACGGCGTCCTCCACTCGGCTGCCCGGCATAAGGGTATATACGCCTGGAGAGACCACCGCCCCCGTTACGTAAACTTTGATTGGTGAGGGCGTCGGCGTTGACAATAAAGTGATCGGTTGCCCAGGTGCAGGCGCGGAAGCCAACCGGAGCAAACCTGCTGCCAATAGCCCTATCAGAACGCCAATAGTCACATGCAAGACGGTTTTCACCTTATTTGCTCTCCTTGCCGCACGTGCGCCTTTTAGGGTGACATTCCTTCCTTTCGCCGCCGAAGGCGATGTGGATCAATCCTGCGGGACGCTTCTCGCGATTGCCTCTTGAGTATGCTACAATTTACTATATGCTATGGCGTCTTCTCGTCGTCTTGCTACTCGGGCTGACCTTTCTCTGGCTCGTAGGAATGAAAATCGTAGCCCGTATTGCCGATCTCGTCCATTTTGCCGCGCCCTGCCCGGCTTCGTTGGGCTGGGTGTTGAATAGCCCGTTTCGTCGCTGCTATTTACGCAAGACGCCAGATCGCATTGGATTTCAAGCCGGCGAACGAGTGCTGGAGCTTGGACCGGGAGTGGGCGTTTTTACCGAACAGGCTGCTTACCGCGTTGGGGCGCAGGGATTGGTTCTTGCTGTTGACATCCAACTCGATATGGCTCGTCAACTGGCGCGGCGAGTACAAAACGCCGGCCTGGCGAATGTAAGAATCCTGGTAGCCGACGCGGAATTCCTGCCGCTGGCCCATCGTTGCTTCGATCGCGCGTTCGCCATCAGCGTTATGGCCGAAGTCCGAGGAAAAAGCCGCGCTTTCCGTGAATTATACCGCGTGCTCCACCCTGGCGGTGTGCTATCGATTACCGAAGAATTCATTGACCCTGACTACCCTTTCCCGTGGGAAACTCGTCGTCGTGCGATGTCGGCGGGCTTTCACTTTCTCCGGCATGCGGGCGGGGTGTGGACGTACACGATCAACTTTACAAGACCTTTGCAGGAACAAGAGAACGTGCCAGGATTAATATAGCTGCGTTTCATGCGAAGGACGTTTTTTCTCCCCCTTTTCCTGCTGCTATTCCTTGGCGCTCTCCCTGCGCGCGCGGCTACTGGCGGTTGGGCGGAAGTCTACGACTTTGCTACCGATGCGTTCCCGACCATGCAAGTCGGGTTGGACGTATATGATGAGAACGGCAATGTCCTCCCTGGCTTGAAAGCAGAGCAACTTACTGTCTATGAGGATGGACTATCGCGCCCGGTGCTTTCCCTGACAGAGCTGCAACCGGGCGTGCGTTTTGTCCTCGCTCTCAACCTTGGCCCCGAATTTGCCAGGCGCGACGCCTACGGCGTTTCACGCTACGCAAAAATCGCCGCCTTGCTGACAGAGTGGGCGGTTATTCAGCAAGATGCTTCTCAGGATGACATTTCTGTGGTCACGAATGCCGACCATGCTATCACTCATCCGGAAACGTTGCAAGACTTACGTGACTTTCTCGTCTCGTTCCAACCGCCCTTGCAGCAGCTGGCCCCTACCTTGGATGTTCTGGCCCGCGCCCTGGCTGCTGCCAACGATCCGCTTCCGCAGGCAGGGATGAAGCGAGTTGTTCTGTTTGTCACTTCAGTGCCATCTTCGAGAGAGGAGAGCGTGGTGTTGCAAGATCTTGCCAGGCAGGCCTCCGCACTCCATATTCGCGTCCACGTCTGGATTGCTGGGTCGGCTGCCTACTTTGCCACAAGCCGCGCTACTGTGTTGAAAGACCTTGCGTTGCAAACAGGGGGGCAATTTGCTACCTTTTCAGGGCAAGAGCCGTTGCCCGATCCTGAAACTTACTTGGCGCCTCTGCGGCGCACCTATCGTCTTCAGTATGCGTCGGCCATTACTGCTTCGGGCAGCCATACGCTGACGATCACCGTCTTGCACCAGGAACAGGTGTACACTACTGCCCCACTGTCCTTTAACCTGAATGTTCAACCGCCCAATCCCTTTCTTGTTTCGCCACCTATCCAAATTGTGCGACAGTGCCCACAAGTTGGACAATGCGATCCGTCTTTGTTGACGCCTTCCCTTCAGGAATTGGAGATTATCGTAGAGTTTCCGGATGGTCATCCACGTCCGTTGATTCGTACGGTCTTATATGTGGATGGACAGGCAGTGGATCAGAACACAGAGGAACCGTGGAACACGTTTTCCTGGGATTTGAGTGGCTATGAGGCAACTGCGCAGCATTTGCTTCAAGTCGAAGCAATGGACGTGCTTGGTCTCTCGCAAATCAGCGCGGCGACGCCTGTCACCGTGATCGTAGCCCAACCGCCGGCCGGTTGGCTAAGAAGACATTTGGGGTGGGTCATTGGCGCTGTGGTTTTTGTGGCCGGTTTGGTGTTGACCATCGCGCTGAGCGGCATTCGCCCAAGTCAATTGCGGAGACGCCGATCTCCGCGCGCGGCATCGGATGTATTGACTCAGCCGGTATCTTCCGCGCGTCAGCCCGGCCGGGCCGCTCGGAAGTCATGGAGACACGTTCCTGCTGTACTAGTCCGCGTGAACGAGGACGGTCAGCCCATGACTGCCACGCCGATACCTCTTGGTGGTGAAGTCACCTTCGGCTCTGACCCGGTCAAGGCGGAGATTGTATTGAACGATCCGTCGGTTTCCCCGCGCCACGCCCGGATTTTTCCGCGCGGCGATTCGTTTTACATTCAAGACGAACAATCCGTCAGCGGCACTTGGGTTAACTTCGAGAAAATTGAGCATCCCTGTTTGCTGCGGCATGGCGATTTGATCCATCTGGGCCGTTATATCTACCGCTTTACCCTACGCCATCCTCTTCCCCAACTGCATCCTCGTCATTTTCCAATAGACTCATGATACGTCTGCCTCGCTCCCATCTCCATGTAGTTGCCCGGTCTCATGCAGGGCTGACTGATAAGCAAAACGAGGATCGTTTTGCTGTGACCGCGTACCGACTTGGCGTGGACGACCACACGCCGGCGCTCTTTGCGGTTGTAGCCGATGGTATTGGTGGTCATCGCGCGGGGGAGGTCGCCGCGGAGATCGCAGTGAATACCATCAGTCATATCGTTGCTCTCAGTGACGGCAAACAACCCCTGGAAACGTTGCACTATGCGATTCAGGCTGCCGGTCGGGAAATCAGTGTGCAAGCGTGTAGCGAGGAACGTCTAGGAATGGGCACGACATGCGCCTGCGTGCTGATTATTGGCAATCGTTTGTACGCAGCCTGGGTGGGCGATTCGCGGATTTACCTCTTGCGCGGCGATCAATTGCACCGTCTGACCACGGATCATACCTGGATTCAGGAGGCCGTTGAGAAAGGCATTTTAGACGCTCGTTCTGCGCGTCGGCATCCAAACTATCATGTCATTCGTCGTTACTTGGGATCGGCTGCGCCACCTCAAGCGGATATGCGTCTGCGTATGCGTGATCGCGAGAGTGATACGCAGGCATGCCTGAATCAAGGGATGCGATTGGCGCCGGCGGATATTCTCTTGCTCTGTACAGATGGTCTTACGGACGAAGTCGAAGACGATGAGCTCGCGCGCCTTTTGCGGTTTCCCGCTTGCCGGGGGAACTCCCCGATTTCTCTGCGCGCTGCGGCAGATCGTTTGATAGAACTAGCCTGTCGGCGCGGTGGACGCGATAATATCACCGTTGTTCTGATTGCCATTCCCGCTACACAGGGAGAAAAGAAAAGGCGGGAGATTTGGCTCTCCCGCCTCGTGAGATAGTCGCCTTAACGGATCACCGGCATCATGCTCAGGGGCATAGGGGCGCGTTTTCGCCGGGGGAGGAAAACCTCGCGCGGTGGTACCAATCCCCAGCGCGAGGCCCCAAGGTACAGAATCTCCAAAATCAGATCCTCATAAGCGACGCCTTCCGCCTTGGCCATGAGGCAAAGATCGGAGTAATCGGGTGTAAGGCCCGGCAAGGGGTTGATCTCAAGCAAGCGCGGTTGCCCTTCTGCGTCGAGGCGGATGTCGGTACGCGAAACGTCCAGCGCGCCGAGGACCGCATGGGCGCGGTAGGCCAGATATTGCAACTTGCGAGTCAATTCCGGGTCAATGGGCGCAGGGCAGAGGTAGAGCGGCGCGCCTTCCGAACCGATCTCTTGTGATTTTGCCATCTGACTGTAGATTCCCGGCGTTACCGAGACACTGCTGTCCAGCTCGAGCACCGGGAAGCGATGGAAACCGTCCGCATCGTACCATTCCGGGTGGCGTGAATACATCGGTGCGTCGGGGCGTCCCAGAATGCCGACGGTAAATTCACGCCCCGGCAGGAACGTTTCTACCAGCGCCGGTTGCTGATAGGCGCGGATGAGGTAGGCCACACGTTCTCGCAGTTCTGCCTCGTTGTGCACAACGGCATTGGCATCCACGCCCATGCCGGTGCCTTCGCGCGCCGGCTTGACGAAGAGTGGAAAACGCAGTTCCGGCCGCAGTGGTTCATCGCCAAACGTAAATTCCTGAAAAGGCGCCACCGGCAGACGGCGATCGCGCCAGATGCGTTTGGTCAATGTCTTGTCCAGTGCGATCGCGTTGGTTAGCACGCGCGAGCCCGTATAGGGGATGCGCAACATCTCCAGCAAGGCCGGCGTTTGCGCCTCGCGAGCGTCTCCCCCCAATCCTTCGGCAATGTTAAAGCAAATATCCGGGCGGACTTCCTTTAGGGCATAAGGTAAATCCCGATCAGCCGGAATAAAAACCGTCTGATGACCATCGCTCTCGATGGCGGCCCGGATGCTGTTGATGGTTTCGATATAGTCATAGTCAGCGCCCGCGTCAGGGGGAACATCCGGCGGAAGAGGCTTGCCTCTTTCCTTGACATTGGCTAATACTGCCACCCGCCACGGTCCCGCCGAACGCGGGCGCGGATCGGGAGGCTTATCCGCTTCCTGCTCCTGCAACATTGTATCGAACATGGTGTGCCTCCGAAAAAGAAGATTTTTTCTGTGTTGTAGTATAGTACAATATACCAAAATGACAAGAGGTTAATTTCTCGGTATGTTATGGAGAGGAGGTTGTCATGAGGTTGCTTGCTCGTCTTCTGGCTCTGGCCTTTGTTTTCGGATTGGCGCCGGTTCCGGTCGCCGCGGCGCCGCAACCACCTTCCTCGCCGCTGGTCTCCTTTGACCTGCTTACCCCTCTTCCCGCCGCCTTGAACGTTGGCGAGACGTACACGATTGCGATTCGGGTAACCAGTGAAGCCGAATACCTTTTCGCAGTGGCGATGCCGGCTCCCCAGTATCCGGGGCGCTACGTGGTTTTTGAAGGGAACGATCGGGCCGGCCGTGGGACGTCGGCGACGTTGTATCTGACTCTGCGCGGCAAAGATTCCACAACAGCCGCTTTTGCCGACGGCGTGCCCCTGAGTTTCGTGGTCGCGGCGCGTTTTAAAGGCGGCGTCACGGTCGCGCAGTGGTACGAGTGCAAAGTGGTCGTACCCTAGTGTCTTGTTCGGTCATATTCCTTCTGTCCTACGTGTGCTACAAATCTTTGGCCCGTAGTGTGCAACCAGAACAGTGCTCGAAGAAGCAACGTGGTTTCCCATCGGGCGTGGATTTGTGTAGTTGACTTGCGTTTTCCTAGGATACCGATGCGACTCTCTTCCTTGCAGCCCTTTCCCGGACTTTGGCTTGGCCTGGTCATCGTTTTGTTCTCCGCTGCGTGTACTCCGTCGCGGTTGCCTCTCTTTGCGCCAACTCATACGCCAACCCCCACCTTCACCTTGACCCCAACGAACACCTTTACCCCAACTTCTACCTTTACTCCGACGTTCACCTTCACGCCGAGCGCTACGTTTACCTTTACACTCACTCCCACCGACACGGCCACACCGACCATCACGCCGACCCCCACCTTTGCTTTCCCCACCTTCCGCGTGAAAATGCAGGCGCATTGCCGCTATGGGCCTTCCAAGGCATACTTGCACGCTGCCGATCTTTACAAGGGGGATACAGGCCTCGTATGGGGTCGCTTTCGTTATAGTAATTGGCTTTACGTGCGACCGGACAAGATTCATTATGCTTGCTGGGTGTCGCCTTCTGTAGTGGAGGTGGAGGGCGATATTACCCGCCTGGTCTATCAGGAAGTGCGCCTGCCTGGACCGAGCGTCCTGTATGAACCGCCCAGCGGTGTGCGCGCCTATCGCGAGGGGAACGAGGTCACGATTCGCTGGAATGAGGTCTGGATGACGGAGGACGACGACCGCGGCTACTTTATCGAGGCCTGGGTTTGTCAAAACGGCACTTATCTCTGGTGGACCGTTTCACTACCAGACCAGTACCATACTACCTACACAGTAACCGATGAACCAGGATGTTCTGCCTCCTCGAAAGGCTGGCTCTATGCCGTTGAGAAGCACGGCTATACCAAACCGGTGGAGATTCCTTGGCCGCAGGCCGACCAAACACGGAAATGACAGGCAAGGTCAGGCAAGCCTCTTTGACATTCGTTTTCGCCTCCCTCGGGGCCGTCATACCCAAGCGGCCCCGAGGCGATTCTGTTGGCGATTACCCTTGCTGAATAGTATGCAGCAGAGCCATATTCGGCGGCCGGAGTTCACCCACCGGATAGCCGCAGACGAGGACGACCTGTTGACCGGCCTGGACGCGACCGCTGGCGCGCAAAGCGTTCTCAATGCAGATTACCATCTCATCTACGGTATTGACGAACGGCACCATGTGCGCTTCTACGCCCCACGCCAAAGCCAGTTGCCGGTAGATGGATTTCTCTGAAGTAAACGCCAGCACGGGCACGCGCGGACGCGCCCGTGCCATTAACCAGGCAGAGCGGCCACCGCGCGTGAACACGGCGATTGCTGTCACATCTCTATCCTCTGCCAGTTCGCAAGCCGCACGCGTTACCGCTAAGGCATCGTCCCACGCATCTACTACCCATTCCCTTTTTCTCCCCCATTCATTGAAATCTGCCTCTGCCTGACAGATGATGCGATCCATCATTTGGACAGCCTGCAAGGGATACTTTCCCACAGCGGTCTCGCCGGAAAGCATCACGGCGTCGGCGCCGTCGAAGATGGCATTGGCTACGTCGGAAGTTTCCGCCCTCGTTGGCAGCGGGTTGTGAATCATGGATTCGAGCATCTGCGTGGCTGTGATGACAACTTTCCCTTTGCGATTGGCCGCGCGCACGACGCGCTTTTGCACGCCAGGGACATCCTCCGGAGACATCTCTACGCCCAAATCCCCGCGTGCTACCATGACGCCGTCGGCCACCTCTAGAATGGCATCCAGGTGGTCCAGCGCCTCTGGGCGTTCCAACTTGGCGATTACCATTGGCGGCTGCCTCGGCGCGCTTTCCGCGATCGCCTGGCGCACCTGCAAGACATCCTCTGGCCGGCGGACGAAGGAAATGGCAACCGCCTCGATGTCTAACGACAGAGCAAAAGCCAGATCGGCGGCATCCTTCTCTGTGAAAGCCGGAATATCCAGGGTTATGCCTGGCAGGTTGATGCCTTTGTGGGAGGAAAGCATGCCGCCTATCTCGACGCGTGCGGAAATGCCATCCGGCCTTGTCTGTTCGACTCGCAACGCTACTCGTCCATCGTCGAGCAAGATGCGGTCGCCGGGCCGGACGGCGTTGAACAGCTCGGCGAAATCCACCGGAATCGAGGGCGAGACTTCCGCGAAGGCGACCGCCTTGCTTCCTGCCGGGTAGAGCGCAATTTCCTGGCCGGCGGCCAGGGCCAGTGGATGCGGCAGGCTGCCAACCCGAATCTTTGGCCCCTGCAAGTCTTGCAGAATAGCCAGCGGCCGTCCTAGACGAGCAGCTATGGAGCGCAGGCGCGAGGCCCATGTAGCATGCGTGTCGTGGTCGCCGTGGGAGAAGTTCAAGCGCGCCACATCCATCCCGGCCAGTATCATCCGTTCTAATGTCGCCTCATCTTGGCAGGCTGGCCCGATCGTGGCGATGATTTTTGCTCGCCGTCCCATGAGACTTAAATCCAGTTTAATTCCTTTGCCTGTTTTCTCAGATCATCGCGAAAGTCGGGATGGGCAATGTTGATCAGTGCGTGCGCTCGCTGACGAATGGATTTGCCGTACAAGTCGGCTATGCCATATTCGGTCACAAGGTAGTGGACATGATTGCGCGTTGTCACCACGCCTGCGCCCGGCTTCAGGGTAGCCACAATTTTGCTGATCAGTTTACCGTCTTTACCGATGGTTGTGCTGGGCATGGCGATAATCGGCTTGCCACCTTTAGAACGCGAGGCGCCATAGATGAAATCCAGTTGCCCGCCGACTCCGCTGAAGAACTTGGGGCCAATGCTATCGGCGCAGACCTGACCGGTTAAGTCAATTTCGATCGCGGAGTTAATCGCCACCATGCGTTCGTTTTGGGCAATCACGAACGGGTCGTTAATGTATTCTGTGGGGTGAAATTCGCACAAGGGGTTGTTGTGCGCCCAGCGGTAGAGTTTCTGCGTGCCGATCAGGAAGCCGACCACGATTTTACCTGGGTGGAGCGTCTTGCGCGCGTTGGTAATGACGCCGGCCTCCACCAGCCGCACCACGCCATCGGAGAAGAGTTCCGTGTGGATTCCTAGATCTTTCTTGTTATCGAGAAACGACAGGATGGTATCCGGAATAGCGCCAATGCCCATCTGCATGGTGGCGTTGTCTGGAATTAACTCGGCCGTATACTCTGCGATCTTGCGCACGACCTCATCGTCCTTCCCCTCGTTCATGACAACCTCGGGAAGCGGGTAGTCCACCGGCACGATGTAGTTCAGACGGCTGACGTGGATGAAAGAATCGCCCAACGTGCGCGGCATTTGCTCGTTGACCTCGGCGATGATAATGTTGGCCGATTCGGCCGGCGACTTCGTCGGCCCGACTTCGACGCCGAAGGAACAGAAGCCGTGTTCATCGGGCGGGGAGACATGCACAAGCGCTACATCTACCGGCAGCACTTTGTTCTTGAAAAGCAAGGGAAACTCGGAAAGAAGTACCGGCGTGAAATCGGCCCGGCCTTCCCAGATGGCCTGGCGCACGTTGGCGCTGATGAACATCGAGTTGACGCGAATGTGCTTCTCCATGCCCGGGCGTACGTAATCTGCTGGTCCAACCGATAACGCCTGGCAGATTTCCACATCGTGCAGCTCCGGAGCATAGTCCACCAGCGCGGCCAGCAGCTTCTGCGGAACCGAAGCGTTGCCGGTCATAAAAACCCGATTCCCCGGTTTGATGGCACGTATAGCCTCTTCGGCAGAGGTCACGCGCGAACGATAAATGCTATTCCAATCCATGAGTGCCTCCACTCAGTAGGGTAAGATTACGCAATTGTCCGGCATAGGTGCATACCGCTCTGGACAATGCGAGATTTTCTGTAATTGCCTGTTCGATTCCGCTATCGGCTAGGGTCAAAAGGTATTCCATGGCCGCGTTGACGAACGCGTGCGTCGCGGCGCGCGCTGCAACGCTGGGGATGTTCGGAACGCAGTAATGAATAATGCCCTCTTCCACATAGGTTGGCTGCTGATGCGTCGTTGGGCGTGAAGTTTCCACACCGCCTCCCTGGTCAATACTCAAATCAATGATGACCGAGCGAGGCCTCATTTTCTGGACGATTTCTCTTGGGACTACGATGGGAGCACGTTGTCCCGGTACGAGTACAGCGCAGACCACGACATCGGCATAGGCGCAAGCACGCTCAATGTTACGACGGGTAGCGATCATGGTCACGGGCGCAGGTGTGCGTTCAGCGACACGCTGAAGCGCCTTCATGTTCATATCTAGCATTGTTACGTGTGCGCCCAGTCCGCTGAAGGCGCGCTGTGCACAACATCCGGCCACGCCTGCGCCAAGAATGACCACTTCCGCCGGAGGCACGCCGGGGATTCCTCCCAGCAGCGTTCCCTTACCGCCTTGATCCGATTGTAGCAGACGCGCCGCGATCGTCGCCGTCATAGTACCGCAAATTTGACTAAAGGGACGCAGTACCGGCAAGGAATCATCCGCCTCGCGGATTTGCTCATAGGCAATCGTGGTAATCTTGCGTTGCAAGAGCGTTTCCACGCGTTCGCGCGGCGCGGCCGCCAAATGCAACAGACCGGCCACGGCTGCCCCGACCGGCATCATTTCCACCTCTTCTTGCGTTGGGCGGCTGACTTTTAGGATCAGATTCGAACGCATAAACAGTTCGTGCGTGGCGTAAACGATTTGCGCTCCGGCGCGTTCGTACTCTTGATCCGTGAAGCCGGCTCCCAGACCGGCATCGTGTTCCACATATACTGTATGGCCGTGCTGGCAAAGCAATTCCACGCCAGCCGGCGAGAGACCGACGCGAAACTCGTTCGGTCTGTGCTCCTTTGGAATACCGATATTCATAATCATCCTCCAAACTTGCATAAACTATCGCGCGCCTCTGACGCGCTGGCAGCGATTTTACGGAGCCATGAGAACCCGGCGGATTCGCGGCAGCGCCCAGTCGATCGTCTCTTGCTCAATGGTCAACGGAGGCGCGAGGCGAATCACGCGTTCGCGGGTGTCCTTAACTAGGATACTCTCCGCGCGCAGTTTCTCACAAAATACTCTTGCCGGGTCGGTTTCTTTCTTCAATTCTATACCAATTAGTAATCCTTTGCCACGCACTTCTTTTACGTGGGGGCTGGGAATCTCGACCAAATGTTCCATAAGGTATTCGCCTAGGGCCGCCGCGCGTTCAGGAAGTCGTTCTTCCACAAGGACCCGCAATGCTGCACGCGCGACGGCTGCCGCCAAGGGATTGCCGCCAAAGGTTGAGCCGTGCTCCCCAGGCGTGAACAGGTCCAGCAGGGAGGAATCGGCCAGGATAGCGGAGACGGGATAGAAACCGCCCCCAAGCGCCTTGCCGATGATCGTGATGTCTGGGCGCACTGCCTCGTGCTGGCAGGCGAAGAGTTTCCCCGTACGTCCCAGACCGGTTTGAATCTCGTCTGCGAGGAACAGCACCCGATGTTTTCGACAGATCTCAGCGGCGGCGTGAAGGTAGCCGGCCGGCGGGACAAGGACTCCCCCTTCCCCTTGAATCGGCTCCACCAGAAAGGCGACCGTGTTTGGCGTAATGGCTTTTTCCAGGGCTTGCGCATCCCCGAAGGGTACCGTCACGAACCCTGGGGTAAACGGGCCGAATTCCCGGCGGTAAAGCGGCTCTGTGGACATCGAGATCGTGGTGATCGTCCGTCCGTGAAAGTTGTCGGCGCAGACGATGATTTCGGCCTGATAACGCGGCACGCCTTTGACGCAGTATCCCCATTTGCGCGCCAGTTTCAGAGCGGTTTCTATTGCTTCCGCGCCGCTGTTCATGGGCAATGCGCGTTCATAACCTGTCAGCTCGGAAATCTCTTTGTAGAATAAAGGGAGTTGATCGTTGTAGAACGCGCGCGAGGTTAGTGTAAGACGGGCTGCCTGCTCCTGAAACGCGGCCAGGATTTTCGGATGCACGTGCCCCTGGTTGAGCGCCGAGTAGGCGCTCAACCAGTCCAGGTACTTGCGACCCTCCACATCGTATACCCAAACCCCCTCGCCGCGCGTCAGGACGACATCCAACGGACGATAGTTGTGCGCGCCATATTGTTCTTCCAGAGCAATGTAATCCCGAGATCGCATCACGCCATCCGATTCGTCAGTAATATGGACATGAAAAACCGCCTCTGCGCTGGGTCTCTAGAAACGCCCTGTGTAGGTGAGCAGAGACGGTAGGAATTTCTCGAAATGCCTGGGTGCAGGATCACCTCGCGTCCAACAAGCGAACCAGAATCGCTTTCTGTGCATGAAGGCGGTTGTGCGCCTGTTGGAAAATGACCGAATGCGGGCCATCGGCGACCTCATCGGTCAGTTCCTGATTGCGGTGTGCCGGAAGACAGTGCATCACGATTACCTCGTTGTCTGCCTCTGCGACCAACTGCGCGTTGACTTGATAGGGCGGGAAAACCGCCAAGCGTTTTTCCGTTTCCTCCTCTTGCCCCATACTAATCCAGGTGTCGGTATAGATCACCTGCGCGCCGCGCGCCGCCTCGTGCGGATCGCGCAGGAAACGTAGCCGGCTGCCCGAGGCTGCCGCGAACTCCTTTGCCATTTCGACCGCTTGGGGGTTCAAATCGTAACCCGGGGGACAGGCGATGGTGAAATTCCATCCGAGTTTGGCGCAGATGTGCATCAGCGATACCGCGACATTGTTGCCGTCGCCGACGAATGTTACGTTTAGACCGGGCGCGCGGCCGAAGCGTTCTTGAATGGTCAGAGCATCGGCCAGTGCTTGGCAAGGGTGGTTGTAATCGCTCAATCCATTGATCACGGGGACAGAAGACCAGCGTGCCAGTTCCAAGATATGCGCGTAGTCGAAAACGCGCGCCATGATGGCGTGGACATAGCCGGAAAGGACGCGCGCCACATCCGCAATCGCCTCCCGTTGTCCCAGGCCAACCTCTTGCGGGGACAGATAGAGCGCATCTCCTCCTAAGTGACGCATGGCCATATCGAACGACACGCGCGTCCGCAGGCTGGGTTTTTGAAAAATCATTCCCAGCACTTTGCCTTGGAGCAGAGGCGGATTGCCGCCGGCAAAATACTCCTGTTTGAGGGCGACGGCAAGGTCGAGCAGTTCTTGAATTTCTGCCGGCGAGTAATCGGCAATAGCAAGAAAATGTCGCGGGGGCATCTTGTCCTCTTGTATGACAAATTAAGTATCCACGCAAACCGATTTTCCGTCAAGTGAGGAACAAGCTGACTGCTATGTGAAAAACATCACATCCCTTAAAAGCTATGGAGGGGTCGCTTGGGTTTCGTTGGACACGAGAGGGGAACTCAGTTGCGCGTGATGAGTTCCACGTAGTCCTGTCGGATGGCGGCTTGTGGTGTGCCTCCCAGGAACTGTAATAGTTGCGCGGCGAGTTGTGCTTTGCGTTCGGCGTCCTTGCGGCTCCAGGTACGCGATTTGATTTCCAGATAATATCCCAGCGGTGGATTCTCGACGCGATCGAGATTGACGTAAAATTCCGTGTTCTGATAGCGCACGAGCCAGCGCAAGCGGTCTTTGTCAATCGGGGTTTCGCCGGCCGGTTTGAAGTATTCGCGGTAGAAGCGCAGGCTGTTCGTCGCCGGAGCGAAGTAACGGATGCGCGAGAGGATAACCTGTTGCCCCAATTCGGCTTCACGCGCCGGGCCAATCAGGGTCAGGCGAGCGCGCACACTTTGGATTTCGCCGCGAGGGTCAATCAACTCATCTTCGCGGTAACGTAAGCGCCCTTGATTCGGGTCGGCAAAGTGGAAGTAGACATCGTGCTGGTGGTAGTGCTTGTGACGTACAATTTCAATCTCCGGCCGACGCAGAGCGGCCAGCACGCCTTCCGCTTCGCGGATGGCAACCTTGAGTTGCACCTCGTACGATTCTTCCTCCTGTGAGCCTCCTAGGGCAATCAGTTTGGAGTAGACAGAGCGCTCGCGTTCGATAAGGAAAGCATCAATGCGGCGAGCGTACTCTTGCGCGGCTTGCACGAGCGAGGTTTCGTCCAGAGTCAACAACCGACGCTCGCGCATCAACCAGCGACCGTTGACCATGACATCGGTCACGTCGCAGGCCTTGGCAGCATACACGATTTGCGCGTAGGGACTGTTCTCATCGCGGCGGAAACGTGGTGAGTGGTGCAGGGAAGATAGGTCTAGTAAGAGGAGGTCGGCGCGTTTGCCGGCTTCCAGCGAGCCGGTGATGTTGTCCAGGAAAAGCGCCTGCGCGCCGATGCGGGTAGCTAGCAGCAGCGCCTGTGTTGCCGGCAGTGATGTTGGGTCGCCGCTGCTTGCCTTGGCGATCAAAGCGGCGAGGCGGATCTCCTCGAACATGTCCAGGTCGTTGTTCGAGGCAGCGCCATCGGTGCCGATTCCCACGTTCAGACCAACTTCTAACATCTTGGCAACGGGCGCGAATCCGGAGGCCAGCTTTAAGTTCGAGGATGGGTTGTGCGCTACCCCCGCGCCGGCATGAAGCATGGTGCGCATTTCCCCTTCGTCTACGTGGACGCAATGGGCGGCGAGTACGCGCGCCCCGAATAATCCCTGTTTTTTGACATAGGGAATTACGGGCATTCCTTGTTCACGGCGCATGGTTTCTACTTCGAGGGCGGTCTCGGCGAGGTGGGTGTGGAGAGGCACGTCGAATTCGGCGGCCAGTTCTGCTGTCGCGCGCAGGATTTCAGGTGTGCAGGTGTATGGAGCGTGCGGAGCGACAGAGGGGACAATGAGAGGATGGCCTTTCCAGTGCTGAATGAATTCGCGCGCGCGCTCCAGGGCATCCTCATAGGAACCGGCGTCGGGAGCGGGGAATTTGAGCGCCGTTTGTGAGCAGAGCGCGCGCAGGCCGGCCTCGGCCGTGGCTCTGGCAACTTCTTCCTCGAAATAGTACATGTCCGCGAAGCAAGTCACGCCGCTGCGAATCAGTTCCGCACAGGCCAGTTGTGTGCCCAGCCGGACGAATTCCGGCGAGACGAACTTGCGCTCCACCGGCATCATGTATCCCATCAGCCAGACATCCAGGCGCAAATCGTCAGCCAGCCCGCGCAGCAGGGTCATGGGGACGTGGGTGTGCGCGTTGATAAGGCCGGGCATCAACACTTTTCCCTTGCAATCCATGACCTGCGAAGCTTCGTACACGGCAGCGAGTTCCGATTCGTCCCCGACGGCGAGAATGCTGTCTTTTCCTACGGCAACTGCTCCGTGTTCATACCAGGTCGTTTGCTCGTCCATGGTCAAGACGATGGCATTCCTGAGCAGGATATCGGCCTGTGGCATACGGAATCCTTTCTACGAGCATTGCAGAGGAGAACTGTGCGCCTAATTATACCCCCTCCCTCTTCGCGTTTGCTGCTTTTCTTTTACCGTTTCCAGTTCAGAAACACCTTCAGGACCACCAGATTTTGCTCGAAATCGGTAGAGGTGTGGTTGGAAAGCTCAATATCCACTGCAGCGATGCCTTTGGAGGCTGCCCAATCGGTGAGGTTGCCGGTGTAGTCGCAGCCGGTGTCTATGGGCGGGTAAGGGTAGGTGGTGACGGCGGCGATTGCCTCCGCCAATCGAACCGAAGGCTTATAGGTTGGCACCCCGCCGGGGAAGATGCCGAGAGCCGCGCTATGGTAACTGATGAGCGCGTCCATGGCACGCGATTCGATAAAGGTCAGCAGGGCGACCGTTTCTGGTTCCGACGCCGGGTGACTACCTCCGCTGACCGGCACGGCGACGAAGCATCCATAGCGATCCCAGTTTGCTTTCCAGCGGTAAGGCCAGTTGCGATTCAAATCCACGCCGTTGTCGTTCGGGCGTCCTGCCGGGCCTTTTCCGCGCGCCTCGCCATCTGGATTCAGGCTGCGTAAGATATACAAAGTAACGTCAGCAGGGACAATCTCCGGGTGCAGGGAAAGGTATTCGATCAACTGATCGGCAAGTTGAATGGTGTTGATCTCATTCCCGCCGTGAATTCCGGCGACGATCAGACGTTGCGTCGGGCCGTTGCCAAACCGCCACATTTGCAAGGGGCGTCCTCCCGCCGAAGAACCGATGACGAAAGGCCCCTCGGCATAGGAGGGCGTCGAAAAGATAGGGGGAGGTTCGGTAACGTTGTCCTCCGTAGAGTCATGGTCAAGCGAGATAGTCTCGTCAATCTGCGCCGTCACAAGCGGGCTGTGTGGGGAGGAGGCAAAGGGGGGCGTGGGAATCAGGGTGGGTAAGGGCCGGAAAAGAGGGGATTGCGCCCGAAGCAAGAAGTAGGTTGCCGCGGCGCCAAGGAGGATTGTCAAATTGATGGCCCATAACGCGACGGTCAATCCATGAAGCACTTGCTGTTGGACGGCGAGGCGGCGTCCGCTTTTCATGATGTCTCCTTGCCGATGGCAAGACGTCGTAGGCGATCGAGCGCCATATTCGTTGCCCACTGCGGCGCGTAGGCGGGGTGTCCGCCATAGGAAAGACGCCATGCGCGTGGGCCAAGCGGCGAGAGGAGAACGATCTCCACACTCTGCGTATCGCCTTGTGGCTGTAACCGGATTCCCAAGGCAACCTGCGCGCGGTATCTGTGTTGAGCACGCTTCGTCGCGGCCGCCAGCGACAGCGAGGCGCGTGGGATTCTCTGTTCACCGCCCAGGTACGTGTTCCCCTGAAAGCGTGCCAGACGTTGCAGAAAAATCCCGTTCATGCCGGCCTCGCAGACTGCCAACGTCCAGCCGCGTTCGCTGAGCGCTGCCATGGTGACAGATTCCAACGTCTCCCCCTCTGCGCCGAAAATCGCCTCGCCAAGCCGGCGACGGATTTCGTTCTCCAACCGATGGAGAAGCTCGTCGGCGCGAGTCTCGTTCTCTGCGCCAGCAGTCAGGCGAACGTCTATGAGACCGGCATGTGCAGCCAGGCCTACGGTCGGGTTCGCGCTTCGCTCGAATTCGCCAATACGCTCATCTATGGCGCTCTCCCCCAAGCCTGCTACATGCAGGGTGCGGACCTTGATCACAGCGTGAACGCTGTAACGACGTCGTAGGTAGGGGAGGACGTGCTCTTCCAGCAAAGTTTCCATCTCGCGCGGTACACCTGGAAGCGAAATCACCGTCTGGCGTCCGCGTTCGACAAGGAAAGCCGGGGCCGTCCCGACTGGATTTTCTATGGCAATGGCCCCACGCGGTGCGTACGCCTGTCGGCGTTGGTTCTCCGAGGCGATGCGCCCATAACGCGCGACGCGAGCCACAACTTGTTCCCAGAGTTCAGGACGGAATTCGAGCTCTGCTTCCAACGCCTCGGCGATGGCCTGGCGGGTGGGATCATCTACGGTTGGACCAAGCCCACCTGTAGTAAGGATAATATCCGCGCGCGTCAAAGCCGAGCGCACGGCCTGGCAGATCGCGGAGGCATCATCGCCTACGGTCTGGATACGGAGCAAAACAATACCGAGATCGCGCAATGCGCGCGCCAGAAGACGCGAATTCGTGTCGAGCGACTCGCCCAACAGGAATTCACTTCCGATGATAATGAGTTCAGCGGTTGGCATGGTCGCCTCTCATGGCAGCGCGTGCAACCTGCGTTGCAAATCCCGGCGTGGCAGGTAAAGTGTGCCGTCGCGAGTTGGTATGGCTGCGTGCTGGAGCATATCCAGAATCTGCATGGTGAGGCGATAGGCCGCTTCCTCGCCGGGCGGAGGGGTGACCAGGAAGACACCGGCGTCTGCCAGCAGGGGGGTTATGGCCTCGAGCTCCTCGGCACAGGTCGGGCCAAGGATAAGGAAGACATTGGGATTGGTCAACAGAGCGGTCGCTGCCAGGCGAGCGCTTTCCTGGGTACACTCGCTTCCGGCACGGCGCAGGACGATCTCATGCCCAAACAGGTGTTCCTGTTCCTTGACGGCTCTTCTGATCCCGAACAGCATTTGTTCGCCGGCGGAGGCGTGTTCGCCTAACCAGGTGTGCAGCACGCCAAGGATGACCGGCGCATCTGGCGGGATCACAATGCAACCGGCTTCGTTCCTGCAGGCGGCCGGCGCACGGCAGGTACTCAAAAGAAGGCAAAGGAGGAGGAAAAGGGGGACGAGTTCCACGTGGTGTGGTTGAGGTTTTCCGTGGATCGCAGTGCGTACAGGAGGTTGCGATGAGTCTGCCATTGTGATACCCTGGCCGGGAGCGATTTTGCGTATAGCCACCATAACCAAAAACTATTCGCGACGAGGAAACTCCTCATTCAGCCAGGCGAGGGGGTTTACTTGGACGCCGTTCACCCAGATTTCCCAGTGTAGGTGGGCGCCGGTGACACGACCGGTCCCTCCGACCTTGCCGATAATCTCGCCTGCCTGCACGCGCTGCCCGACCTGTACCAGAATCTCGGACTGATGCCAGAAGCCGCTATAGACACCCCAGCCATGATTGATGATGGTTGCATTGCCGCGCACTTCCAGGGGACCGGCGAAGACCACGACGCCTGCTGCCGGCGCGGCGATAGGTAATCCGCTGCCGCCACAGAAATCCAGGCCGGTGTGGAAACCTTCCAGAGTTAGGGATCGATCGCTGGCGATATAGGTGCGCCGATTGCCAAAGCGCGAGGTGTAGCAATCCGGAAAGTAACCGGGGGGCAGGAAAACACCGTTCCAGAGACGGTCGGAAGTGGCTTCATGGACCAGCGCGCGGATTTGGGTCTCTTCTGAGGCAGTTACGTCCGGATCAATGTATGCGCGATCCACGACTAGTGTTTCGTAGGGAAAGCCCCCTTTCTCGATCAATACCAATTGCTCGAAGGCCTGACGATCTCCGCCGGGCAGAGTCGCTTCCACGCGCAGAGGGTAGATGCCGCCGGGAAGCAGGGCATGGATTCCTTGCAAAGCGACCCATTCCTTTTCTTTCAATGGAAAGAAACGCAATGGTTGATCAACCAGCAAGCCATTCAGGGTCGTGATAGGGGCGTTGAGGTGCACGGTGACCTGTGCTGTCGCGCCCTGTACGAGCGGGAGGGGAGAAAGCGCGATGTAGGTAAAGATAGGAGGCAAACCGGCTGGCGTAGCGGTCGCCTCGTCGCCCGGAAGGTAGAGGATATCGCCAGGTAAAGCAGCCCAACTGGCCGGAATCTGGTTGATGCGCATCAACGTCCATGGACTGGTATTCTGCCGCACAGCCAGTTCGAGCAATGTCTCGCCGGAAGCGAGCGCGGTGCGTGCTTTCCAGGTTGGTTCCTTTCCGGCCTGAAGCAGGACAAGGCGGCTGCCGGCATACACTTCGGTTGGACTAATGAGGTGATTCAGGCGTCGCAGGATGCCCTCCGGCGTTCCGCTGGCGCGGCTCAGGCTGCGCAAAGTTTCTCCCAGCGGTACGACCTTGGTCAGGAGATATCCTTGCAAATCTTCCAGGCCGGGGATGATCAGCTCTTGTCCTTCCGCGATCCAATCGGCGTTGTCAATGTGGTTGACCCGCTTGAGTTCCTCTAGATTCACCCGGAAACGGAGGGCGATTTCCCAGAGGGTTTCGCCGGCCTGTACAATGTAAATCGGACCGGGTAGAGGGGTGGGGGTTTGGGCGCGAATCGGGTAGGCCGATGCTAGCCAGCAGAGAAGGAAGGTGACCAGGGTTAACGTTTTACGCGTCATGAAAGTCTATCTGGTCGCCGATGCAAAATTCCGGAAGGCGGCTTGGATGCGCTTCGAGCACGTAGCGGGCAGGACGGCGCGGCATATACGCAGGCGCCCATTTTTTTGCCAGGCGCACATCTACTACCCGACGCGCTGCGTTAATCCAGATTACGGCGAGGTCGGTAAAACAAAAGAGCATGTGGATTGTCGAATCGAGGAACGAGTCATGTCCGCTGACGAGCAGGATTCCTTCTTCGGGATTCACGCGCTGGCGGAACATCAATCCCCGCAAGCGGCAAAGCAGGCTGGAGCAATACAAGACGCGTAAGGGGGTAAGCAGGGGCCGGGATTGGTTTTCAATGAGGCAATGGTGTCTCATAGAAGGGGCAAAAGAGACATACCACAAAACGGGGCGTATGGCGCCCCGTTCCGCTGCTGGACTACAACAAGCGGTTCACCGCTTTCTGCTTTTCTTCAGCACCTTTTCTACGGCGGCGAGCAGTTCCTGAGGGCTGAAGGGTTTGGTGATGTAATCATCTACTTTGGCGATATGCAGGCCCAGAACGCGGTCAATGCTTTGCGCTTTGGCGGTGACCACAATGACCGGGATATCGTTCAAGGCGGCATCGTTCTTCATGCGCTGATACACCTCCCAGCCGTCCATGTCGGCCATCATTAGGTCGAGCAAGACGAGGTCGGGACGTTCCTGACGCATGAGTTCCAGCCCCTGGCGTCCGCCGTTGGCGCCGCGCACCTCGTAACCGCGTCGTCCTAGAATGAGGCGGATGAGGTCAATCATTTCCGCCTCATCTTCGATGCAAAGGATGTTCATTTTATCCTTATCCATGGATCGCCTGCCTACGTGAACTTTTCGGAAACTGCTTGTGAATAGTTTACCACAATTTTAAGGGCAAGGTGCTTTTTGAGGGTGCTCTACTTGCAGGTGCTAGAGCATAACTTCACCGCTTTTATCGGTCAGATGGCGCGCCGGGCCGAGGACGTCGCCGAGGAAGCCTATGGATTGTTGGTTGTTGATGGAGAATCGGGCAAGTCGGGAAAGACCATGGCGTTCCACAGGGCCCTGTTCCCCTCGGTGACTCGCAGGCCAATAGGTACCACACCGCGCCTTTTCGGGTCTTCGAGCAAGTCTTCTCAGGCATCCTGGTTCTCTCGTTCGCCCACACAGAAGGCTTAGACTTCCTGTTTGCCTTCCGGGTCAAGCCCACCAATCGCCAAAACGGGCGTCTGCCGCCGAATGTGACTGGATGGTTGTGTCAAAGGTCTTAGGGTGTGTTCGGGGAGCCATGGTTTTCTCTATGTTTGGTATGGCGCCTGCAAGGTACCGGCTCCCACCTTCTTTTTACACAAAATTCGTTATCCTACCCGGGATTCTGGCGGGAAAAATATCGAGGACGGGACCAATGTTGTAGTCGGGTAGATTCATAGGTAAATCGTATAGGATGACAACTGGCTGAATAGTTGCCGAAAGGGTTAGGAAACATGGTCTGCTACAAGTACACTTCTTTCAATGCCTTGACAGGAAGCACAATTTGTCCCTCTTCTCGATCACCGACGACGGTGACTTCCTCGGGACGTGTAGATGCCAGAAAAGCAACGCAGGCCGCTGCCAGCGCGTCCAATTCCTCGGGTTGGTAAATGTACTCCAACGGCAGAATTCCCTGAAGAAGGCGGTGACGCGTGATTTCTTCAAAGAAATTCATCGGATCGCGAATCAGCAAGCCTTGTTCGTACAGAATCAATTGGCGTTGCAGGCGGCCTTCCAGGCTAGGTTTGGGCAGAGGTTGTTTCCCTAGTAGCGAGCAGAACACAGCATGAGGATGGGTTTCTAGAATCTGATGACCGGCATGCAAGGAAGCCGGGTAGAATTGAAAACCGGCTTCGTTGAGTTTTCGGTAGAGCGAGAAAGCTGCCTGCATCCAGGGCGGACACGATGTCAGATAGTGAGGCGTGGCCGAGATATGGATGCCGTGTTTGCGGAGTTCGTATTCGGCCAGGCGCATGTCCGCGCCGCGCAATTGACCCGCGCGCGGCGCGTTCCCCTCGAGACGTTCTCTGACCAGGCCACGGTTGGGACGCGGCGGAGCATTGATGGCGATCCAAACGCGAGGCGCCGTCTGTACCAGAGAGAACAGTTCGTCCTCCTCACAGCTCTGCAGGAGCATCAAACGCCCATTCTCTGCAAGCCCAGCACAGGTAAAGGGTTTCCCTGTTCCACTGGTATCCACGCCGAAGAAAATTGCTTGTTCTGTTGCCATACTCTGCCTCGCAGATATGGTACACTGCGTATACTGTAAGTGTAGGATAAATTCGTCGGTCGCGCAACCGTGTAGTTGCGTCGCATTCCCTATGACTCCATGTTCGATCTCACCGGTTACACTCTCGGAAGCGCTGGAAAACGGCGCCATCACCCTGCAGGGTCGGTTTTTGCTGGGTTCGAATTACACATTCCTCGTCCAGGTGCATTATCAGGGGCGCGCGATTCTGGCTGTGTACAAGCCCCAGGCCGGTGAACGTCCACTTTGGGATTTTCCTCCCGGTTCCCTGGGCCGACGCGAGGTCGCTGCTTACTTACTCAGCGAATTGCTTGGCCTGCATCTGGTGCCTTGCACTGTTCTGCGCGAGGGGCCGTTTGGTCCGGGCGTTGTGCAACAGTTTATTCCTCACCGACCAGAGTATCATTACTTTGCCTTCACGGAAGAGGATCGTCAACGCCTACGGCCTGTCGTTTTGTTCGATATCCTCGCCAATAATGCGGACCGCAAAGGGAGTCACGTCTTGATCGAGAAACGAACTCGTCGCCTGTATGCCATTGATCACGGACTGTGCTTCCACGAAGAAGAAAAACTGCGCACGGTCTTCTGGGATTTTGCTGGAGAACCCATTGCAGAGAATCTGCTCCGGGCGGTGCGTCCCCTGCTGTCCACCGACTGCGATGTGTTTACCATCTTCCAACCCTACCTATCCCACCGCGAAATAGCCGCTCTCCGGGAGCGCGCTCAGGCGCTTCTGGCAAACCCCGTATTTCCCCATCCTCCAAAAGATCGTCGTGTCTTTCCCTATCCGCCCTTTTAAAAAAGCATGTCGCGGGCATTCACCCGCGACACGTTCTGCTTGCGCGCTCTCCATACGTTTTGTCTTGTATCGGAGCAGGAAACGTCCCAGAAGGAACAAGGGAAGAAGCGCACTTCACGGTTATTGATGACCTTGGTGACTTCAACCTCCTCCTGCAAAACGATGTAAAATTCACCCTCATGGCAGCGAATCGCGCCGGCCGGGTAGAGCTTGACTTCGCCGTCGGCGATGGATTCCTCTGCCTCTGCCGGTGGAATACCGGGGAAGGCGCGTGGCACGATCCGCGCCGCGTCGCGGATGAGGGTTCTTTCTCACAACTTATATCCAATCTTCCGCAGAAACTCTTTGCGCCAGGCGATACCTTCTTCGTCCTCCACGCCCCGCGGCGACGCGCCGTCAATAACGCCGAGGATACCGCGTCCCTGTTCGCTCTCGGCCACGATGACCTCCGTAGGATTGGCAGTCGCGCAAAAAATGCGACAGACCTCCGGCACGGCTTTAATGGCGTTCAACACGTTGATGGGGTAAAAGCCTTCTCCGAGAAAGACGAGGAAGGTATGCCCGGCGCTAATCGCCAAAGCGTTTTTCTTTGCCAGTTCAATCATTGCGGCGTCCGTTCCACTCCAGCGCACAAGGCATTTCCCCGATGCCTCGCAGAAAGCAAGCCCAAATTTTATTCCTGGCGCGGCGTTAACCAACGCCTCGTGGACATCCTCGACCGTTTTGATAAAATGAGTTTGACCCAGGATGAAGTTGATGGTTTCCGGTTTTTCAATCTTGATTGTCTTGAGTTCCATAAGTAGCCTCCTCGATATTCAGAAAGATCGGTTAGGATAGTAGCATGAACACTTTTATCATACAGAGAAGACTTCATTTCGGCAAGCCTCTAAGGCAAAGGGCGTGCACGCAGGCATTGTCGGCGGTGCGGCTCTTTGGCGCAATTCCTAGGAGATGTGCTATAACTTTCGCATGGGTAAGGCAAAGAGCGCGCGAGCCTCTCTGCCGCTGGCTGTTCCTTGCCGCTCTCGCAGCAGGTTTGGTGTCTTGCCAAGCATGGTATTCGGCGAATGTCCCTCCCTCTCCTGTAGCAACGGATACCGGCCCGCTACCAACCGGCGCTCCTCCCAACGCGACCGTTTCTCCCTTTCCTTCCCCTACCGCGACAGTCTCTCCCTCTCCTTCCCCCACGGCTACGGCGACGCTACGCCCTCTCGTGCCGAACTTTGCCCACATCGTGATTATCGTCTTGGAAAATCGGGAATTCGGCTCCGTGATCGGGAGAAGCGCCTGGCCAACGGTGAATCGATGGGCGCAGGAATACACTTTGCTCACGCAATACTACGCTATCACGCACCCGAGTCTGCCCAACTACCTTGCCCTGATCGGCGGCGATACCTTCGGCATCACCACCAACTGTACGGATTGTTTCGTGGATGCGCCAACCTTGGTGGACCAACTGGAAGCGACTGGCCGCGATTGGAAAGGGTATTTTGAGGATATGCCACGCCCTTGCTACTTGGGTGATACGGCTACATATGTTCAGAAACACAATCCTTTCCTCTACTTCGACTCCATCCGGAACAACCCAACACGTTGCGAGCGCAGCGTTGTGCCGTTGACACAATTAGAAAGCGATCTCGCGGCTGATTCCTTGCCAGCGTTTTCCTTCATCGTCCCGAATCAATGCAACAACGGTCATGACTGCGCCTCTTCCATCGCTGACGCCTGGCTGGCGCACTGGGTCAACAAGTTATTGGTCTACTTGCAACCGCGCGCCGCGCGCGCGCCCTATCTATTGGTCATTACATGGGAGGAGGGCCAGGGGGATCGTTCCTGCTGCGGTTTGCCGGAAGAGGCTGGTGGGCGCGTGCCGCTTATTTTGATTTCCCCCTTGGCAAAACAAGGGTTTCAGGATGATACACCTTATACCCACTATTCCTTGTTGAAAACGGTGGAACTTGCCTGGGGATTGCCCTATTTAGGTCATGCCGCTGACGAAATGGCCATTCCGATCCTAACAGTGTGGAAGTGAATTCGAGACCGTCAACGTACCAATCGCCAGAAGAGCAAGCTGGCGAACAAGGCGAGCATTGCGCCAAAGTAGAAGGGGGCAGAGGCGCCAAGACCGTTCCACCCGAAGGCTCCCTGCCAGAGGAAGCCGGCTATGAACGAGGCTGGCAGGGCAGCAAGGCCAACAGCCGCGTTGTAGAGCCCGTATGCCGTCCCATGCTGTTCCGACGGGACAAGGTCGGCAATCAAGGCTTTGGCCACGCCTTCTGTCGCTGCATAATAGATTCCGTAGAGACCAAAGAAAAGCCATACCTGCCAACCGCTGCGCGCCAGAGCCAAGCCCAGATAGACCAGGCCGTAGGCTAGCCAGCCGCCTAGGATGATTCGGCGACGGCCGAGCCTGTCGGACAATGATCCCAGAGGACCGGAGAAGATCGCGTAAACGAAGTTGGACGTCAACAACATGCCCATCACCTGCATCAAGGTCAGCCCACGTTCCTGTCCACGCAGAATGATGAAGGCATCGGAGGAATTTCCTAGCGTGAAGAGCACAACGACGAGCAGGAAAAGTTTATACCGTTTGTCCACTCCTTTCAGGCTAAGCAACGGGGCCTGACCGTTTTGGCGCGCAACGGGCACATCGCGCGCGCCAAAGGCGAGCACCAGCACGGCCAAGACAGCCGGCACAACGCTGACCAAGATGGCGATTTGGAACGTGCGATGTTCCAGGGTCAAAGCGCCGCCTTGCATCAACCAGATGATGATGGTCGCGGTCAATAGGCCCAGAAAGGCGCCGGCTGTATCGCCGGCGCGATGCAAACCGAAAGCCAGTCCGCGCTGGTTTTGGGTCTCGCCCACAGAGCCGGCGATCAAGGCATCGCGCGGCGCAGTTCGTATCCCTTTGCCCAGACGGTCGGCGAAACGTACGCCGAGCACCCAATGCCACGTCTGGGCAAAGTAGAGGAAAGGCTTGGCGATTGTGGAAAGCGCGTACCCGGCGACCGTCAACCATTTGCGCCGGCCGAGTTTGTCCGCAAGCGCGCCGGAATAGATTTTCATCAGGCTGGCAGTGGTCTCGGCAATTCCCTCAATCAAGCCGACAACTGCCGTACCTGTCTTGAGTACATTGGTCAGGAAGAGGGGGATGAGATTGGCGATCATCTCGCTTGAGATGTCGGTCAGAAGCGAGGTGGCTGTGACGACCCAGATATTCGGATGTAAACGGCGTAGAGAGGAAGACATGGCAAATACCCATGTAGCATAGGGCTTATGGGAAGAGGCGGCGCGCTTTAATTTCGGCGACGGCGTCGGGGCGATAGCGGTACAGACGCGCCGGCCTGCCTTCGCCACAGCGCCGATGCGTGGTCTCTTCGATAATTTCGGCTTGCAAGATGCGGCGGCGGAAGTTACGTTTGTCTAGCCGCTCACCGAGAATGATTTCGTAGGTATGTTGCAGTTCGGATAGGGTGAATTCCTCAGGCAACAACTGGAAGCCGACGGCACTGTATTCGAGCTTATACCGCAGGCGGCGTAGCGCGTAGCTTAACACTTCGCGGCAACGAGGAGGCAGATCGGGCAGGGCGTGAACGATATACCAACGACCCACCCCTTCCGCGCGCGCATTGGCTTGAACGGGTATGAGGGCATAATAAGTTACCCGGACAGCTGCCTGTCCCGTTTTTTCCGGCGAGTCATAGTATGTATAGAGCTGCTCCAGGTAGGACGGACGCTTGTCAAGCAGTGTCGCGAGAAGGCGTTGTGCTGTTTCTTCCAGGGATTCGGACGCGCTTACCTCCGTCAACGGCACAAACCAGTCTTGCAGCGATGGACATAGGAGTACTTGCAAAGTCTCTTCGTGCAGGCGAAAGACGACTACACTCACCAACAGCCGCAGTGTACTCATGACAGATCGCGCTTCTCCAGGTGATCGAAGAACTCCTCTTGTAAGCGCAAGGTGACCTTATCCTCTTTCACCGCGCGAATAATCTTTGCCAGGACGCGGGCATAGGCCGCCAACCAGGCGTCCCCTTTTTCGGCTGTGGCCGGACGGGCGTCGCCGCAATAGTGTGTGGGATGATCGGCATACCACCAAATCCCTGTACCCACTCCCAACTCGCGTAATGCTTTTTGCCGACCCAACGGCATTCCCTCCTCGTTGGCGGGAATAGCGTCTCTATGCACCAAATCGGGCCGAATCATGAGGATGGCGCTCGTCTCGCGTTCGCCAGCGTGACCATCTACCTGAGTATCCCATTGCGCCTGAAGACTTGTCTCTGCCTGTTCATTGTAAGTTGACAACACGTATACAGCGTAATCGCGGCGGCTCGCCAGTTGAATCTGGGCAAAGAACTGCACTAGAGCGTTATTGCCGCCATGCGCGTTGACGAGAATGATTTTCTTCAAACCATTGCGGGCAATTTCGCGACATACACTGTCGAGCAATTGGAGAATCAACGGTGGCTCGATGCCGATACAACCGGGGTAGTGTCGCGCCTCCAAAATCTGGGTAAAGATAAAATCTGGGAAAATAATAGCCGGCTCCAGCGCGGCGGCTCGCCGGCAAATTTCACGACCGATGTACATATCGGTGCCGAGTGGCAAGTGATGAGCATGTCGTTCGATGCAAGAAAGCGGCAAGAGGCAAACACCCTTGACTTCTTTCACAGCTTTGGGGAATTGATCTCCGGTCAGCTCTTCCCAACGCATATTGCGCCTCCAGAAGTGAAAGGATTATCCACGCAGCAAGTATATCACGGCTACTAGCAAGCCAAGCGATACAACCACCAAGCGCAAAGCGGATGCAGGAATCCGACCTGCTAGTCTGCCGCCAAGCATTCCTCCTAACGAGGCGCCGCCTGCCATGGCCAGCGCAATGTCCCAACGCACTTCGCCTGAGAAGGCAAAAAAGAGAGCTGCCGCGATGTTTACACCGAAGGCGATAACCTGTTTGAGAGCATTCAGGCGAGTCAGGGTGTCGCCGATTAACAAGCCCAGCGCAGCCAACACAATAACGCTCAAACCAGCGCCGAAGTACCCGCCGTAAATCGAAGCCAGGGTGACCGGAAGAAGCGCGCTCCATATTACCATGGAACGATTGCCGGTCTGCCCGGCGCGCTTGGTCAGCCAGGTTCGCAATGGCTCCTGTACAGCCAACAGAAAGGAGGCTGCTAGAATCAGAAAGGGCACAATTTGTCGAAATACCCGTTCTCCACTTTGCAAAAGGAGGATGCCGCCGATTACGCCTCCCAACGCGCTGGCCGGCAGAAACACGCACAGGCGCTGTCGTTGCCCGCGTAAATCCTTTGCCTGCGCCAGCGTCGCGCCCAAATAGCCCGGACAGAGCGCTACCGTATTGGTCACATTCGCCGTGATCGCCGGAACGCCGAGAGCAACAAGCGCTGGGAATGTGATGAGCGTACCTCCACCGGCCAGAGCGTTTACGACGCCGGCCGACATCGCGGCCAGACCAATTGCCAGATACTCAACGCCGCTGGACATGAATCAGTTTCCCTATGCCGGCGCTCAGAGCAGTCAATACCAGTCCAAGGGCAGCAACGACAATCGCCTGAATAAGGGAGAGCAGTGCGAGATACATCGTGTAGAACTCCGGCAGCGTCCAGGTAATCAGCGCACCATTTACGGCAAAACTAACCGAAATGGGTAAGACAAGCAGGTACAACACAAGCCAGATATAGCCGAGCGCTAAGTTGGCCGCTCGACGCGCTCCCTGGACAAAGGCGCGAGAGAGCAGCATGGCCAGCAACCAACCAATGACAAGCGCCAGCGTTGCAGTCAGACTCACGTAAGGGATGAGCCACTCCTGACTCTCGACCGAGGATAACGAGTAGGTACGCTCGTCCAGAATTGCGTAGCGAAAGTGGAAGAGCACAAGATACACCAAAGCCCCTATGAGTAGCGGTAGAGCCCCTCGTTCGCGGCGCACATACAACAAATAGGGAGGCAGAATCGCCACGAAAACCGCCAACATATTGCGCCACACGCGTTCTCGCCCCAACCGGCCCAGGCGCGCGTCCTCTATGGCGGCAACATACGAGGCCGGCTCGTCCGCGGAAGGCTGCAAGGCGGAGCGGGAGCCAATGGCCGTCTCATAGGCGCGCAACAATCGTTCTTTCTGTGCTGCCTCCGCCGCACGGATTCGGGCGATGTCTTCCGTGGACAGGGTCAACATTTCCGTCAACGGGCGACCTTGGCTGGAAGCCGGCAAATTCAGCGCGAGCAAGACGGCAACTGTTGGAGCCACGTCAACCATTTCGACATCGGAGTAGTAACCCGACCGCACCCCTGGACCGACCAGCACGAAGGGCACATGCAAGACGACCGCTTCCGGGCCGCCATGCCCGCCGCGATCGATGTGTCCGTGATCGGAAACGATCAGCAGCGCATCCCGGTTCAGGTCAAGACGCGCGGCAATTTCCGCGAGCAAAGCATCCACACGCGCTGTGGCTTCATTCCAGCGCGGATCGCGTGGGCCGCCCTCGTAATGACCGGCGTAGTCCACCTGGTCGAGATGGATCAGCACGAGAGCATATTCGCCCGAATCCAGCCAGGGTAGCGCGGCGTCCACCACCGCGCGGTCGGCAGCAGCGTCTTCTCCTGGCGTGTAAAACTCCGCGTCCACTCCTCGCCCGGCCAACATCTGCTTGAACCAGAAATAACCAGAGACCGCCGCTTTCAAACCGGCTCGTTCTGCTGCGGCAAATAGATCGTCTTGGGTAAAAGGCCGGACGCTCCAATCATCCGGCGGATTGAAGGGCTGGCCGTCATTAATATCTGCCCAGGCGCCAGTCAGGAGAACTGTCCAGGCGGGGGCGGAGAACGAAGGCGGACGGCTGGTCATCATCGCTTGCGCGCCGCGACCGCGCAATTCGTGGAGAAACGGCATGACCTCGATCTGACGAGATGTGTCGTAGCGCAGCGCGTCCACAAGGACGATCACCACGCGCCGGGCAAGGCGTTGAATCTCCGGCGCCGCACCAGGCTCCGGTGGTCGTTGGGCCAGCGGAGAACGATAGGCCAGGGCGCTATCCATAAGCGCGTTTGCCCAAAAATAGGCACCTATTGCCATTGTCAGACAACCAAGTATCCCATATAAAAACCAGCGAATCGGTTTGCGTTTCATGGCATCTCCTGCGTATAGGAGGTTGAGAGGAACCTTGCTGGCAATTATACCCTTTTCCCCGATCCACTTTTTTGTTGTTGATTAGAAGGACGAACGACCCTGCGCGAAGCCGAAGCAGGGCCGTTTTCTGGTAGTGCGCTAGGAAGCAGTGGCCAAATTGATGGTGGAAAAGCGCCTGTTTATAGGCAATCCATCCCTTATGAACCACCGCTCGCTAGGGTTTCAGGAGGTGGGAGGGCAGGCGTGGACGGCTGCGCCGGACCGGGATAGGAACGCGTGCCGAACATCGTAAGCACGACACTGCCCAGCGCAGCGATTGCTAACAGGGTCGGGATAACCCAGCCAATACACCGTACACCGGGAATGTTCGTCAAAGCAAAAACGCTAATGGTTAACAAGAACGTCCCTAGTCCGGCGGCGAAGGATGGATGCCAGTCGCCTTTAAAGGCGAGTGCAAGGCGTTGCCCAATTCCATAACCAAGCGATATCCAGCCAAAAAGCAAAGCGGCAACCAGGGCCCACGCTATGATGGGGATAAACGGGATGAGTAGAATCGTCATGACCATGATGACCACCAACAGAGGCGTAACCACGATGCTCAGGAGACCAACTGCGCCGGTCAGCACAGGGCGGGAAATCAGCGTTTGCGAGACGCGTTCCGCTGGCTGAGCCAGGAAGAGCATGAGCAACATGGCCAGCAAAGCGAACCCTACCCCCTGCACAAAGGCTTCGGGGATGCCGCGCCACAAGTCCCGGGAGATTGGCGGAACGCTTCGGAAGAGAGATGGGAATTCCAGCAGCTCCGGCGGCGTGGGCATAGCGGGCGATTCCATGGGAAGTATGGTTACCTCACCATCCCACCCTGCGCCAGACATTACCACGCCCACGACGCGGCCGGCCACGCGTGCGCCTTCGGCGCGTTGCAACGATCCGCCAACTACGGCCACGTTGCCGCCCACGTAAGCGGTCTCGCCAAGATTCGCGAGGCTGCCTACCACAGCCACGTCGCCGGTTACCTCGCCATCAATGCGCAACATGCTACCAACGACGGCGATGTTTCCCTCCACCTTTGCTCCCTGTTCAATGGAAACCGAACCACCCACGACGGCTAGATCACCCGATAATGTCTCTCCGCTTTTCAAGGCGAACGATCGGCCAACAATGATCTGTCCATCGAAGACCCCGTTGCCGGCGGCCACAACGCGGCTTGGGAAGAAAGACACCAGAACCAGCAGAGTCAATACGAGGGTTTTCCAATACGTTTTCATAAACGAACTCCTTGCGGAATGCGGATCATTTTTGCTAAGGAGACGATCCCTATCGCGCACATCGCGCTCAACAACAGAAAAGTCACCATCCACACCTGACTGGGAATGAGGGAGATTCCGATGCGCGCGAGGACCTGAAGAGTCTCGAACAATGTTTGCAAGCTGAGACAGAGCATGACGACATAGGAGACCCATTCCAGGATCATGCGCCCGGGATTGGCGGAGAATGCGCTCAGGAAAGGCCAGGCAAGTCCGATGAGAGCACTCCCTACAGTCAAGGCCAGCAGGAAAACGCCTAGGATGAATCTCCTGCGCTGTTCTTGTTGCCGCGCGACCAACCGCTGGCGGAAGCGGTTCACGAAGCCATTGGAAGGACCGGCGATACGAGCAGAACGCAACACCACGCCGACCTCTGCCAGAGCCAGACAGGAAGAGCACTCGCGCAGGTGAGCATCCAGCAAGCGTTTTTGGGATGGGCTGAGCGGGGTTTCCTCGAACAACCAATCTTCAAAAGGCCGGTGATTCATGGGGTTTCCTCCTTAGCTTGGCAGTGGAGGTCTTCTGTTCCCACAAGCGGGCCAGTTGACGGCGCGCGCGGTATAGACGACTCTTGACAGCCGGCGTGCTCAGGCTTAAGGCTTCGGCGATCTCGACCTCGGAGGCCTGATGCCAGTAGCGCAGGATGATAGCCGCGCGATCTGCCGGTTCGAGCGACTGAAGCGAACGGTGAATCAAGCGTTGCTCCTCTCGCCGGATGGCTTCGTTTTCGGGATCAATGGCATTGCCATCTGGCCATTCTGTCTCTGCATCGTCTTCTTCTCGATTGTCGTCCAACGAAAAAGCGATGAAACGTCGCCGACGCAGGCGGTCAATGCAATCGTGGGCGGCAATGGACAGCACCCAAGTGGCAAAGGAGCGATTGTTGTCGTATCGGGAGAGGTGCTGAAAAGCCTTGAGGAAGGTCTCCTGGGCAGCGTCCTCGGCTACCTCCGCTTCGCCAAGCATACGGTAGCAGAGGTTATAGACCGGCGTCTGGTACGCTTCCACCAGCCGAGCAAACGCATCGTTATCTCCGTGTTGGGCCTGGATTACCCAGACCTGTTCCTCGTTCACGATTGCTCCTCTAGAAGATCGTTCTAAAGATATACGTATAGCGTTCGCGAGGAGTTGCAAGATGAAGATGTCATTCGCGTACCTTGGCCAATAGAGGGAGACTGATCAGAGCGCAGAAGGCCCCGAACAGGAACAAAACCGTATACCCTAACCAAAGACCGGGGCGGACGTTGTTCAGAGCGTCCAGAACGGGGCCGGAGAGCCGGGCCAGCGCGCCGGCGCCGGCGGTGGCGATGTTGGTCAATCCCATATACTTTCCGGCCTCCTCGCCGGGGGCGAGCTTATTCGCCAGCGCCCAGTTGGCTGTCAGGAAAAGCCCCATTCCCATCCCTAGCACACTGCTGTAGAGTCCCAGGGCAAGAATATCGCGTCCAAGAAGGAGCAAGACGCAGCCTATGGCGGTGAGCACGACGGACAGATGGAGAATGCGCTTGGCGCCAAAGCGGTCGGTCAGCCAGCCTCCGACTACGGACAGGGCCAGGAGCGCGCCGGTGATCGAGGCGAGCAAAATGCCCGTATCACGCTGGGGATTGGGCGCTTGCAACACGTCCTTGATGTAGTACTGCGCGAATTGCTGGATACCGTAAATGCCCAACAGGAACACGAAGCGCTGGGCAATCAACCACCAATAGGAGGCATTCTGACGAACATCAATCCTGAACTGAGTGGACAAGTTGCTCCAGGCGGTTTGCCAGGTTGCCCGCGCCTCCTCCTCGCCGGTGGGCCGTTCTGGGTTAAATAACACGGCGATAAGGAGGGAGAGAAACAGCAACCCCATCACGATGGACATGACCGGCGCGGGATTACGAGTCTGCGGGTCGAGCAACATGCCGGCCGTCAGGGTGGCAACAGCCATGGTCAGCATATCCATGAAAATTTTCAATCCACTTGCCGCGCCAATTTGCTCTTTCGGGACTCGGTCGGGCAGCAGCCCCTGCGCTGGTCCATGAGCGATGTTCGAGCTGAATTGGAGGCCAATGTAGCCAAGGAATACCCAGGTCAATCTCCCAGCCCAAGCCAGCAAGGTAAGGAAGATGAAGTCAACCAGCGTACCGATAACAATAAGAGGGCGCCGGCGCCCGAACCGCGACTTCCAGCCATCAGAGATCGCCCCGGAAATTGGCTGGATGACCATAGCAATGACAAGGCCTGCGAAAGTCAGAAGCCCCAAATACGTGTTCTTTTGATGTTCCGGCACAAAGTTGAGCATGACGGCCGGCAAGACGATTGGATGGAGTGTGTTCCACATAAACGAAATGCCTACCCAATAGGCGTTGAGCGCCAGGAGTTGCCGCAGGGAAAGGGTTTTCTTCATAAACGGCTCCATAAACGGCTCCTTGGGAAAGGGGGTACTATCGCTGTGAAGCGATGGGGTGCATGGAGAGAAATCCGAGAGACAACGCGATGGGGAAAGGACATGGTTGGACAAGTAGAGGCAAACACGGTCAGGGTAGCCTGCTCCCTGCCAGCTCAGGGCGGACGATCCATGTGCTGCCTTGGGCAGGGTGGGTGGCTTCCACTAGACGCTGATTGCGGAGAAGGGTGTTCAGCACGCGTTGAGTCAATTCGAGAGACCAGGAAAAGAGTTTGCTCACAGTGTGAGGTTGCGCCGCGCCGACCGAGGTGAGGTAGGCTTCCACCAGTTTCTGTCGCGCCTCGGCCTCGCTGATGACACGGGCCTGCTCGGGCAGATCGGGCAAGTGACGGAACGTAACGTCATAGCGATAAGCGTATTTCCATGCTCCGGCCTCGGCTATGCCGACCGGCAGGATTTTGAAATCGGCCTGAAGGTCTTCCAGCGCTCGGTTAAACTCAGAGTCGCTGGCATGGCTCAGACGAGCGGCTTTCCGCAGGGTAAGCGTATCCAAGGCCCCTTCCCGCAAGAGTGTTTCGTACACCTGTTTGGCGGCTTGCGTAAGGCGGCCCTCCTCATAAGCCAGCAAGTAATCTTCTTGAGGATTGCCATAGTTTTCGGAAAGAGCGTAGAAGTAGGGAGCAAATTCCAGAGAGAGGAAGGTGCCTTTGCGCCGCAGAATCTTGGCGTAATACCAAATACGCTTGCCGAGCGATTCGTCTTTCCACCCCCATGTGATGTGACCGGGATCGTCGTGAGCGTCCGCTGCTGGCCGTTCGCCTGCAACGGCGGTCCATAGCGAAGGCAAATCTACGCCTTTGACAGGCCAGAAGAAAACGAATCCCCGCTCGCGGACGAATGCAGTCGCCTCTTCGAAGGTGGCCAGCGGACCATACGGCGGCAAACGAAACGTCCGGGCGCGATGGTCGCGCAAACGCTCCAGGTCGAGCGTGTACATGGAATGATTTTACCAAAGATTGGGAGATGGGAAGTTAAAGAAAGCGCGCTGCCTATAAGATAAGGCGCGCGGAAGAAGTGGAGATGGCGGGAATCGAACCCGCGTCCGAAAGACTCGGCCCTCGGAACTCTACGAGCGTAGTCGGTTGCAAATGCTCACCGCCGGATGTTCAAGCCGACAAAACACGCCGGCGGCCAGCCACTTGGACCCGAAAGCCCTCTTTCGCGCAGGTAGTGGCATCGTGCGCGGCACTCCGCCTTTCTCACGCCCACACTCTCCGCCGGGCAGAGAGCGGGGAGAAGGGACGCGGCCTCTCTATGGGAGACCGACTGCTTCTGCTCTCTCCTGCTTACGCAGCGAGCGGCATCGCAGCATAGGAAGTGCGGTTGGCACTTTTTGGTCGCGCTGATTTTTCGAGTTCGGCGCCTCTCGGCTCGCATTCCGGGACCAGCCTCTTCCGTCGAAGCCTGTCATCCCCGGTAAAAATATTATACTATAGATTCACGTCTCGGCAACATTCAGGTATAATCTTACCTATGAAATTATCCGTTATCGTTCCGGTGTACAACGAAGTAAATAGCGTGCGAGAGATCCTCCACCGCGTGCAAGCGACAGGTCTGGCAGAGGAAATCATCGTGGTGGACGATGGCTCCACCGATGGCACCCGCGAAATCCTGAAAGAATTAGACGGACAGAGGAATATCAAGGTGATCTTTCATCCTGCCAATCGAGGAAAAGGCTGTGCCATCCGAAGCGGCCTGGCGGTTGTCACCGGCGAGGTTGTGTTGATTCAAGACGCTGACCTTGAATATGATCCGCGCGATTATCCGGCTCTATTGCGCCCTATCCAGGAAGGAATTGCCGACGTCGTCTACGGTTCGCGTTTTCTTGGCGGGCCGCGCCGTCCCATTCTGTTTTGGAACATGGTAGCCAACAGAATCCTCACGTTCCTGACGAATCTCTTATACAAAAACATCCTTAGCGATATGGAAACCGGCTATAAAGTCTTTCGTCGCTCTGTGTTGAATGGAGTGACTCTGCGCGCGCAGCGTTTCGAGTTCGAACCGGAATTTACCGCCAAGATGCTCAAGCGCCGTGTGCGAATTTTTGAAGTGCCGATCGCGTTCAATCCGCGCGATTATTCTGCCGGCAAGAAAATCAAGGCGAAGGATGCTTTCCATGCCTTGTGGGCGCTCTTGAAATACCGTTTCGTGGATTGACCGTCGTCGGAGAGGTTGCTTTTTCTTGCCTTTCAGGGGGAGGGCAGCATGACCCATTCACGGTCCCCACTCTGCAAAATTCTTCAACAGTTGTAATCCGAGCGGCCCGCTTTTCTCGGCATGGAACTGGACGGCGAAGAGGTTATCTCTACCGATGGCTGCTGGGAACGTGATGCCGTACTCGCACACGGCAAAAACATCGTTGGGATGTTCGGGCCAGGGATAGTAGGAATGCACAAAGTAGAACCGGTCGCCGGGCTGCAGGTGCGCCAGCAACGGGTGCGGCCTCGTCACCGCGACTTCGTTCCAACCCATGTGCGGGATCTTCAGCGCCGGGTCGGCGAGGCGGAAGCGCGCCGTCTGGCCGGGAATCAGGTTCAGGCAATCAGCGTCATCTTCCTCGGAATGGGTCAGGATAACTTGACAGCCGAGGCAGATGCCCAGGATGGGCGTTCCGGCGCGAAAGGCCTCGGTCAGCGCCTCGTCGAGGCCGCGCGCTCGCAGAACAGCCATGGCTGCGCCGGCCGCGCCCACGCCGGGGAAGATGATGCGTCCGGCGCGGCGGATAAGTTCCGGGTCGGCGGTGATTTGGCTGGAGATGCCCAGGGCGGCGAGGGCGCGCCGCACTGAAGTCAGATTGCCGGCCTGATAGTCAACGATGGTAATCATGGCGCAGACACTCGCTCAGGGAGAGTTTTTCTTCATACAGCGCCCGGCCGATAATGACGCCGGCCAGACCGGCGGCGCGGGCGCGGCGGATGTCCTCCACCGTGGAGACGCCGCCCGAGGCGACCACGCGCAGCCCGGTCGCCGATTGCAACGCCGCCGCGCTTCCCACGTTCAGGCCGCCACCGACGCCGTCGCGCCGGACATCGGTCAGCACACACCAGCGGACGCCCTGGGCGTAAAGGAATTCTCCCGCTTCGAGCACGGTCAGCGCCGTGGTCTCCTGCCAGCCGGCGACGGTCACTTTGCCATCCCGCGCGCCGATGTCGCCGGCGATTCGCTGCGGGCCGTAAGTCTCCAGTGCCCAGACCAGCAGCGGCGGATTTTGGATAGCCGCCGTGCCGAGGAAGACGCGTTCGACACCCAGATCGAGGGCGACGCGAATGGACTCTTTCTCGCGCAAACCGCCGCCGAATTCCACCTTCAGGCCGATATCCAGGATGCGTTCCAGCGCCTTCCAATTGGCGTTCGCCTCCTCGCCGAATGCGCCGCTCAGGTTGACCACATGCAGCCACTCTGCCCCCTCGGCTTTCCAGCGTTCGGCCCAGGCGCGCGGGTCGTCGCCGTAGACGGTTTGCCGCGCCGGGTCGCCTTGCTCCAGGCGCACCACTTTGCCGCCGCGCAGGTCGAGGGCGGGGAGGATGAGGAAAGGAGTATCGATCATTCGTCATCCGTCGTCGGTCGTCAGCGCGTGAGCGTGCCTTTCGTGCTGGGGACGCCCTCTCGCCTGGGGTCAAGGGCGACAGCGGCGCGCAGGGCGCGGGCGAAGGCCTTGAAGAGCGCCTCGGCCTTATGATGGTCATCGCGGCCATAGAGGACGCGGGCATGCAGCGTGCAACGGGCAGTCATGGCGAAACTCTCGAAGAAATGGGCGAACAGGCTGGTCGGCAGCGCGCCGACGGCGGGCGCGTTCCACTCCGCCTCGATGACGGCGTAGGGCCGGCCCGAAAAGTCGAGCGCGACGAAAGCCAGGGTTTCATCCATAGGAACGTAGGCGTGCGCGATGCGGACGATGCCCGTTCGCTCGCCCAGCGCCTGGTCGAGGGCTTTGCCGAGCGCGAGGGCCACGTCCTCCACAGTGTGGTGTGGGTCAACCTGCAGATCGCCGCGGGCGCGCACATTCAGGTCGAAGAGACCATGTACGGCGAGGTGACCCAGCATGTGGTCGAGGAAGCCGATGTCGGTAGCAATGGAATGCTGACCAGAACCATCTAGATTCAACTCGACGAGAATCTCGGTCTCGTTGGTCTTGCGCTCAATATTGGCAGTGCGCATGATTTTCCTTTCCAATTGGGACGAGTCAACGTTCCAGCGCGATCTGGGACAACGCGGAAAGCAGGGCGTCGGTGTGTTCCGGTCTCCCTACGCTGATGCGGATGCAATCCTGCAAAGCAGGTTTATCAAAATAGCGGACGAGGATGCCGCGCGCGGCTAGGGCGCGTTTCAGCGCGACGGCGTCACGGCCAAGGACACGGCAGAGGATGAAGTTCGAGCGCGAGGGGTAAGGATGTAACCAGGGAATGGCTTGCAGCAAGACGAACAGGCGTTCACGCTCGGCGATGATTCTTTGAACCAGCGCGCGCAACTCCTCGGCATGTTCGAGGGCGGCCATGGCCGCCGTTGCCGCGGCGACGGATACATTATACGGTTGCTTGATTTTCCAAAGATGCGGCATGAGCGCCGAGGGAAAAACCCCAAAACCCACGCGCAGGCCGGCCAGTCCGGCCCACTTGCTGAAGGTGCGCAGGGTGATGAGATTCGAGCGGGAGGGCGCTTCGGCAACGAGGGATGAGGTTTCGGCGAACTCAATGTACGCTTCGTCCACCACCACGAGCAGGGGCAGGTCGAGCAAGCGCAGGATAACCTCGCGCGGCGTCAGGCTGCCATCGGGGTTATTGGGCGAGGCAATGAACAAGACTTTTGCGCGGTATTTGTGGGCAGCGCGCTCGATTCCCTCTACATCCAGGCTGAAGTCGGGATGGCGCGTTACGCTCACTACGCGCGCGCCGTTCAGATCGCCGTCGAAGGCATACATGCCGAAGGTCGGTGGGCAGTTCAGGATGACATCGCCAGGATGGATGACCAGGCGAAGAATGAGGTCAATCAACTCGTCTGCTCCGGCGCCGGCTAGGATGTTCTCCTCGGGAACGCCATGGTAGCGCGCCAAGGCGGCGCGCAGGGCGCGACTTTCCGGGTCGGGATAGATATGGCCGTAAGGCATCTGTGCCAGCGCCTGGCGAATAGCCGGCAACATTCCATAGGGATTCTCGTTAGCGTCCAGTTTGACGATGTCCTGCGGAGCGCGGCCTAAGTGCTGCGATAGCACCTCGAACGGCAGGATCGGCTCGTAGGGCGGCATTACGCGGATGTGAGGACGGATAAGAGTCTGTGGGTCGAACATGGTGCTTTCTTAGCCGGACGACTGGGCGCGAAAATCGGCGGCGGCGGCATGGGCGGTGAGGCCTTCGGCGCGGGCGATGACGGCGGCCGGTCGACTCAGCGCGCGACAGGTGGGGGTGTCGAGGGCGATGATGCTGGTGATCTTGAGGAAATCCAACACATTGAGGGGAGAGGCAAAACGCGCCGTGCCGCCGGTCGGCATCACGTGGCTCGGGCCGGCGACGTAGTCTCCTAGCACCTCGAAGGAGTATTCGCCGAGGAACAGGCCGCCGGCGTTGTGCACTTGCGCGGCGACGGCCTGTGGGTCGCGCGTGGCAATACAGAGATGTTCGGGGGCGTATTCGCTCGCCAGCGCGGCGGCGGTTTCCAGGTCGGGGGTGAGGACGATTCCGCTGCGTCCCTCCAGCGACTGGGCAATGATGGCCGCGCGAGAGAGGGCTGTCGCCTGGCGGTTAACTTCGTCCTGCACGGCGTGCGCCAGCTTCTCGCTAGGCGTGAACAGGATGGCTGTGGCAAGAACGTCGTGTTCGGCCTGGGCGAGCAGGTCGGCGGCCACCCAGGCCGGATTGGCCGTATCATCCGCAATGACCACAGTTTCGGTCGGGCCGGCCAGCCCGTCCAGACCGACAATGCCATAGACCTGCTGTTTCGCGAGCGTCACGAACAGATTGCCGGCACCAACGATCTTATCCACGCGCGGTACACTTTCGGTGCCGAAGGCCATGGCAGCAATGGCCTGCGCGCCGCCGAGGGCATAGATTTCGCCGATTCCGCACAGGGAGCAAGCGGCCAGAATCACGGAGTTGACAGTAGGCCGTTGCCTGTTGTTCGCTCCACGAGCCATCTCCGGCAACTGCGTGGGAGGGGTCGCCACAATGATTTCCTTCACTCCTGCCACCTGAGCCGGGATGACCGCCATGAGCAGCGAGGACGGCAAAGGAGCGGTGCCGCCCGGCACGTACACGCCGACACGTTCGACAGGCGTGAACCGTTGACCGAGCCGTCCGCCCATTGCTTCGCTTTCCCAATTGGGGATTGGTTGCAGTTCATGGAAGGAGCGAATGCGATCGGCAGCGATTTGCAGGGCGGAGAGCAGGTCAGGGGAAAGCGCGCGAAGCGCGGCGTCCGATTCGCTCTGGGGGATGCGGAAATCGCTCAGGTCAACCCGGTCGAGGAGTTTGCTCCAATGGTGTAGCGCGGCGTCGCCTTCGTCCCGCACCGAGGCTAGGATTTGCGCGACTGCCTGGGGCGGAGTCACGCCGGCGCCGAACAGTTCTGCTGTCCGTGCGAGTGTAGCCGGCGGATAGTCTAGCGCAAGAAGCGGTTGTCGCTTAAGGATGGTCTGACGGGCGGTTTGGACGTCGTAGATTTCCATTAATCGGCCTCCAATTGAGCGAGCATGTTGCGGTATTCCTCCGGCTCCTCCTCGAAAATGTACGTGACAGGCGTGACGACGATGTCGCTGCCGCCTACATCACGCAGTTGAGCGATGGCTTGTGCCAGTTGTTGGCGGCGGACAATGAGGTGGGCGGCGTACCATTTCTCACCGCTGCGTGTGACGACCGGCGAGAGTGTGGGCCCCTGCAATCCGCCGATAAGCGGGTGAGTGAACATGCGGGCGGCGATGCTCTCCGGCGAATCGCCGCGTATGTTGACGAAGACCGAAACTGCCTCGCTGGCGCGCAAGTGAGCGACGATAAACTCCAGCAACTGTCGCGCCATGGCCAGGGCGGTCGGATCGCTCTTCAAGCGAGCTTTGTTGGCGATGAGGCAGGCCTGCGAAGCCAGAATCTGGCCATCTTCGAGTTTCTTCAGACGATTGTCGTGCAACGTCGTGCCGGTCGAGACCAGGTCGGTGATGAGGTCGGCATAGCCGATCGCCGGCGCGATTTCGAGCGTCCCTTCGGCGGAGATGAGTTCGACGGCGTCAATGCCGCGCCTAGCGAAGAAGTTGCGGGTGAGGATGGGAAATTTCGTCGCCACACGCAGAGGGCGTTGCCACCGCTCCTGCAACGTTCGCAAGTCGTCCATCGTGTTGACCTGTTCCCAGGCTTCCGGCGCGATGACGTTGAGCGTACAGTGACCAAAGCCCAGCGCGGGGTGAAGGGTAATGATATGCCCATTGTCGCCGCCTTTCTCGGCCAGCATATCGCCGCCGGTGATGCCAAAGTCCAGACTGCCGCTACGCACCCCGACGACGATGTCGCCGGCGCGCTGGAAGAGCACGGTTAGGCCAGGGATGGTAGGTATGGTTGCCTTATACTGACGCGGGTTGGGGCGGTGCACAGCCAAGCCAGCGTGAGCGAGCAATTCCAGGGAAGGATCGCTCAATATGCCTTTGCTTGGGAGTGCCAGGCGGATTTCCGGATGACTCATAGCTTCCTCTCCTGTTTATGAAGCACACGATGCGGAAAACAAAGGGAAGAGGCCTTCCGAGATTTCGGTGAGCAAAGGTAACAAAGAACGCTCCTCCATACCGGAGGAGCGTTGGGCGCACTGATCCAATCCTAACTCAGCCCCAAACAACCCTAGCCGGTATGGCAGCCGGCGGGCGAGTACGATGGTGTACGAGGGCTGGTCTGGACATGGTGAATTCATTGTAGCATACTCCTGGCAGTTTGACAAGCCTGACGCATTGAGGTTCGGACGTGAGTTCGGACGCTTGCTGCCTGTAATGCGCAAAATTCACTGCCAAAAACTTCTAAAGCCGTTTGTCCGAAGTTTAGGACGATCAGGAAGCTGTTGGATACTCCTCCGCGTAGGATGGGCTTGGCGCCCGGATCCGGCAAACCGCGGACGGGCAAACTATCACCTACATCGTGGACTTGAATATCGGCCTAACCCGGGTGCTCGCGGACGGGAGGCGCGCTTCTCTCGACGGCCTCCTCCCATCGTGCAACGTGACAACAAAGTGCTTCCTCGGCGACGCCCTTGGCTGGAAAGCGGCGCAGTCGCCCTCTGCCGCGCATACGCCCCTCGGGGCGAAATGCACGCCGAAATCACTCCATCCCGCTATCTCCCAATCACTCCCTATGGCTTCATTGGCGAATCCACTGAGCCGACCGGCCTGGTCTCCTTAGTACGCGCTAACCAGGAACTATAGGGATACGCGGGCCATTCTGTGCTCTGGCATCCACGAAAAAACACAGAATTTTGTCTATCATTGCTGCCGAGCCGCCTGGGCCTGCGGGTTCTCTGGGGGATGCGTAAACGAGCGACGATGGAGGGGACAAAGACCCAGGCGTTGAATCGCAGCGCGATGAGCCGGGGTGCCATAGCCCTTATGACGGGCAAAGCCATAGCCGGGGTATTGCCTGTCTAATTCGCGCAACAGAGCATCGCGACTGGTTTTTGCCAGGACAGACGCCGCCGCTGTGCTCAGACTCTGTTGATCGCCTTTGACAAGCGCTGTCTGCGGCAAGTCAACTTCGCGCAGGAGAAGATAATCGGTAATGAGCCAATCGGGGGTTCGCGATAAAGATTCCAGGGCGCGCCGGGCAGCCAAACAGACAGCGCCGACAATGCCGAGTGCATCAACCTCGTCGGCTGAAGCGAATCCCACTCCCCAGGCCAAGCACATTTGGCGAATGCGAGGCGCCCAGTATGCTCGCTCCTCTGGGGTCATCTGTTTGGAATCGCATACCCCCGCCAATTCCTGTACGACCGAAGTCTCGGCCGGCAAGATCACTGCCGCGGCTGCCACCGGGCCGGCCAGTGCTCCCCGGCCGGCCTCGTCTACGCCGGCCAGGTAGTGAAAGCCGGCCTCCCAGAGCGATTGTTCCCAAACCAGTGTTGGGCGATTACTCGCGCCGGTCATACATCCCCAAGCGCAGGTTGCGACGGATAATCAACAAATCGAGGAACATGCTCCAGGAATCGCGCAGAACCTTGACGCGGCTATCGGCATTAAAGTACCAGGGAATGGGCAGCTCGACGATGGAGTAGCGGCGCCGACGGGCAATCGCCAGAATCTCCACGTCAAACGTCCAACCGTTCAACGTCTGAGCGGAGAAAAGATCTTTGGCCACCTCTGCGCGAAAGCATTTGAAGCCACATTGGGTATCATGCAAGCCGGGCAAAAGCAAGAGACGAATCAAAAGATTAAAGATTCGCCCACTGAGGTGGCGATAGAGAGGTTCGTTGTAGCGGATCGCCCCTGGCGCCTCACGAGAGGCGATGGCAATATCCGCGGAACATTGAGGCGGCAGGAAGCGGTTGATTTCTTCCACCGGCATGGAAAAGTCCACATCAGCGGCAAAACGATATAGGCCGTGTGCTGCCAGCATGCCCTTGCGTACCGCGCGTCCCTTGCCGCGCTGGTCTTCGTGAAGAATACGCAGGAGAGGATGGCTGGAAAGATAGTTGCAGGCTATCGCCAACGTGCGATCGGTGCTGCCATTATCCACGACAATGACTTCGGCCGGGTAACTCTGGGCGCGCAGGAAAGCCATCACCTGCTCCAGGGCGAGCGGCAGGCGTTTTTCTTCGTTGTAAACGGGAATAACGATCGAGAGGAAAGGAATCTCCAAAGGGGCACCCCACAATCGAGGATTCGGCGTGACGGGCTATCTCCCCTTTGACCGGAAAGGATGCAGCCGGTCATCTTTGTTGTCAGGGGGTCAAGAAGTAAGATTGCCATAAGGATATGGCGACAACGAGGATAACACACTGGGCCAACGCCAGAAGAATCAAGACCGCAATCTGTTTTCCTGTCAGGCTGCGGCGTCTGGTTAGACGGCTGCGAGAGGCGGACGCGGACCGCGCGATCGTTCCTGTCGCCGATCTTGCCGTCGGATGGATCGGCGAGGATGGTGACTTGCCTGGGGAGGCGGGAGGGGGATGCGCCGCCGGCTGTTCCTCCTCAAAGCGAAAGCCAAACTCCAAGTTCGAGACGCCCGTCTCAGCGCCTGGGAAGGATTGCGCCTCGGCCCCTGCCGGCGGTTGCTCCGGGAAGCGATCGGGGGGAAATGTGGCCGGTGTTTCTCGATGTGCCGATGACGATGATTTGGCCTCAACTCTGGCTTGCAGTTCAGGCGGGAGGGCGAAAGGAGGCACATACGGTTCGGCTTCCTGCGCCGGAGAGGGGGAGGGGCCGGCGGACGGAGCTTGCCTTTGTGGGCGCTGCGCCTGAGGCGGCAGTGGATTCAGAATGCGGTTAATTATGTGTTGAATCCGGTCAGCTCCCAATACAACACGCGCCTGCGAGATGGAAATAGCAAAACGCTCCAGCGCATCGCGTTGGACGACTCGTACGATTGGGCGGACGCTTTCGATAATCAAGCCGTGGTCGGCGCACAGCAAAACGGCTTCCACCGGCGGCAGGTCCGTCAGCCCTTGTTTTTGCAGGTACACCTGCACCGCGCGCCCCAGACGCGCGACGCGGCGCAGTAGGTTAACCCGCGCCGGACGAAAACTCTCGCCTTCGATAGGACCCCATTCTTCTCCTCGCGCGCGGTAGGTTCCACGCAATGGAGTGACGTACAAGACATAAATCCCCGTCGGGCCGATGAGAATCAGCGGTATCTCGATGTCCAGACCAGGCAAGGTAACATTGCGCAGAAGCGTGTAGCCGCGCGCCAGGCCTTTCTCCAACGCCTCGATGACAACCTGTTGGGCCTCCACCTCTTTCACCCAAGAGACCCCATATTTCCATATGGCTTTCAGACGATCGGTCGCGCTGATTTGACCGTCTTTAAAGAAAGGGGTGTGGTCAATCAGTTTCATGGTGTTCGCGGAGGAAACCTTTCGTTCATAGGAGTGGAACTCCCGGCAGGTTATCTCTCTCGGTGGACTGACCATCTAGAACGATTGGCTGGCCTATTAACCTTATGGGGGCGCCAAGTTCAAAATCGCTTCCATAGTACAGCCGGCGTCGTCCGACGAGAGCGGTTTGCCCTTGTTTCAGCCGCTCCAGCAGTTGCGCGCGCGAAAGGAGCAAACAATCTGACCAGACATTGCCGCGCCGTTCGTAGGCGCGCACGAACTCAATCTGTCCTTCCGGCGCATATCGCACCGCTTCGACTACGATATCTGGTGTCTTGGTGCGTTGCATTGGTCTTCCTCCTGCCCTAATTTTACCGAGGTTGAGCGATTCGCGCAATTTGCCTGGATGCCGGGCAGGGATGTTCTATAGGGGTTTGTTCAAAAAACGTCTGAAATGGGGTTGCTTTTACGGTCTAGGTTGCAAGAAAAGAGTTTTTCTGATCAAGGCGGCAACCGGGTCACGTGCAAGGGGCGGAATTCGGCGTTGCCGTGTGGCCGGCAGCGAATCTACATCGCCGGCCGGAGATCGCGCAGGTTGAGTTGCAGGGATTGTTTCCCGTTGTACTCGTTGATCTCGAACGTGTATAGGATGTCCACCTGCGCGGGCAGTTGCGAGGCGAGGTGCCCCATCTGGAAACCGATCGCGTCAAAGGTCAGCCAGCCGTCGGTGACGGTGAGTTTCAGGTGCTTCCCCTCCGCGCCAACCGGCCGCGCGCGTGCAACGCGCACGTTGCGCGTGATGAAGACGGCTTCCGGATTGCCGTAACCGGTTGGTTGCAAGTGCTCGATCTGTTTCAAGAGTTCTGGCCGCAAATCGGCGAGCGAAAGTTCGGCATCGGCGTAGAGCGTTTGTCTGAGTTCTTGACTGCTAAGTTGTTCCTGGGCAATCGCCTTCAACCGCTCTCGGAGAGTGGGCAGGTTCTTGTTGTGGACCGTAAAGCCGGCAGCTGAGGCGTGACCGCCGTGCCGCACTAATAGGTCTTTGCATTGGTCGAGGGCCTGAGTGATATGGAATTCCGGTATAGAGCGGCAGGAACAGCGAGTCGTCTCTGTAGCAATCTGGCCAACGACGGCCGGGCGGTAAAACTTCTCCGCCAGCCGGGCGGCGGCCAATCCTACAACGCCGGGGTTGAATTCGGGGTGAACGGCAAAGAGGAGGAGCGATTGGGGATCTTCCGCCAGCGCAAGGGCTTCGGCCTCTTCCTGTATCTTGCGAGTCAGTTCCTGGCGTTGACGGTTTTGGAGGTGGAGTTGCTGAGCAAGTTCGGCGGCGCGCTGGGGATTCGAGGTCGCTAGCAACTCGTAGGCTGCCAGGGCAGTATCGAGTCGCCCGGCAGCATTAAGACGGGGGCCAAGAATGTATCCGATGGTCGTGGCGTTGACGCGCGCCAGCGGTATCTCCGCGACAGCCGCTAATGAGAATAAGCCCTGCCGCTGTGTCTGTGCAATCTCTCGCAGCCCCTGACGGACAAGCGCGCGGTTTTCGCCTGTCAACGGCGCTAAATCGGCCACCGTGCCCAAGGCCACCAAGTCGAGTAGACGTTCTACCTCCAACCCCGGCAAGCGATTTTGTCTTGCAAGAAGTGCCTGGGCAAGTTTGTAGGCAATGCCCACGCCGGCGAGATCTTTTTCCGGATAGGGGTCATCAGGCTGTTTCGGATTGAGGACGGCTATGGCGCAGGGCAAGGTGTTGCCGGGAGTGTGGTGATCGGTAATGATAAGATCCAACCCTATCTGGCGCGCGTAAACAGCCTCCTCGTGAGAACGAATGCCGCAATCCACGGTGATAACCAGTTTTGTCCCATCGGCTTGCAGTGCGGCCAACGCCTCCTTATTCAGCCCATATCCATCCTCGAAGCGATTTGGAATGTAAGGACGAGCGTTTGCGTTTAAGGCTTGCATGACCTGCATCAGCAAAACCGTGGCCGTGACGCCGTCAACATCGTAGTCTCCGTAGATCGCGATCGGCTCGGCAAAACGAATCGCGCGCCGGATTCGTTCCACGGCCTGTTCCATGCCTGCCATGTGGAAGGGGTCGGCGTCGAAAGGCGGCTGGGCCTGCAAGTAGGCGCGGGCGGCTGCCTCTGTGGCGTAGCCACGATTGTAGAGTAACTGCCGCAATATAGGTGGAAAGGCGGCAAGCGCTTCCTGAGCAGAAGGTGGAAGAGGGGGAGCGAGGATCCAGCGTTTGGAGTTTGTCATGGTACAGCGGCGTGTATAGGACGAAGGAGCATCGGGATAGGGTTAATGGCAAATTAGTGAGGGGCAACGTGCTTCTCGAAGCATGAAGTTGACCGCGCTATCCAACAAAAGTTCCCGCCAGGTTGGGCCGCCGTAACTGCCCATGATCACGAGGTTGACGCCGTGCTCATTGACCAGGCGCGGGAGCACTGTCTTCGCGCCCTCGCTGAGGATATAGTGAGCTTGAATTTCATGGAGTTCCAGATAGGCGCGGGCGTAATCTTGTACGGAAGCCGGAATTCGCCCGCCGTCTGTGGCCGTCAGAACGGTCAACTCGACTTTCCACGTTTCGGCCAGATACGCGGCGACAAAGAGTGCCTCGCGGGCGTTCTCGCTGCCGTCAAAGGCCAGCAATACCCTATCCATTGGACTGACTACGCCCGGCACGGCCAGAACGGGTCGGGCGGCTTTGCGCAGTATCGTGCGCAGGCCGGAGCGCAGGGCGGAGAGACCGGACAAAGGGGGATGTGCTACATTTAGGACAACTAAATCCGTCAACAGGGCGCGTTGTCGAACGACTTCCGCGACTTCGCCGGCGGCGATGGCCAAATTGCCCCCTACGCCGGTCTCCTGACAACGCTGATGGAAGCGATTCTGAATCGCGGTTGTTTTTGCCTCGTCGGGCTTGCCACGACGGGAAACGATGTGCAGACCATGCAGGGTAGCGTTTTCCAGCTGAGCAATGTGAAGGGCTTGTTCGAGAGCCTGCCATCCTTCCTCGGCGCCTGTGATAAGCACGAGAATATCGCGGAACAAGTGGTCGAGGTAACGATCTACCATTTTTTCCAAGCGATACTGGCCGGTCTGCGCCTCCAGATCTTCCAGGCGTGGGTTTTCGCGCGCGGCCAGTTCGAGCGCGGCAGCCTCGGGACGGATGGACCAGCCGGTTTCGCTCTCCAGTTCCGCGCGATGCTCGGCCACCCATAAGTAGAGGTCGGTTTCGGTGCGCCCGGGAAACCAGCGTAGCAGGCCGTGCTCGCGAATCGGTTCGATGACCGGCAGATAGACGGCGTCGTACCAGTGTGCAACGGCTTCCTCCCAGCTAATCTCGCGTTGGAAATCAATGCCCATGAAGTACCGATGGACTTCAATGTGTTCGAGCAGTTTTTGATACTGCCCTGGCACAGAAACGCTCAAATCGGCTTCTGGACGCAAACGTTTGAGGCCTGTCTTTTCCAGGAAATTGGCATATTCGGCCTTGATGATCAGATCATCCGGGCTGACCTCGGGCGTGAGAGGGACATCCGTCTGGACCTCGATCACATGTGCCTCGATGGTCTTGAAACCGGCCTGCCGCGCAGCCGAGACGCGGTGATTGCCATCCAGGACGAAGTACACTTCGCCTACTTTGTAAACGTCAATAGGAGGAATGCCGCCGCCGGAGGGATTTTCCATCATCGCCCTGACTTGCACCCAGCGGCGTTGATTTTCGTCCTTGCGAGGGAGAAAATCGCGCGTGAAATCGCTATAACGTCCTACGCTTCCCACGATGGCGTCAAGAGGGATTTCTTGAATGCCGCGTTCGCTGCGAACATGCAACCGCAGTTTCTGCGCGACGTCATCGTAGGAGAGTAATTCATTCGGTTTGCCGGTCAGGCGCGCTACCAGTTCACGTAAGGCGGCTTTGCGGCGCGCGTTCTGAAAGTCGTTCAATGCCGATTGATAATACGTATCCTGTAGCGACATGGGAGCAGTTACTTTTCGTCTGGCTTTGGACCGCTGCTGCGAATATTGACGAATTTCTTTAGGATGTCAAACCAGAATGGCGCGCCCTGCGCCGCGGCCGCGCCGCTCAGAACCATCCCCAGCGCTTTTACCAGCCATCCTACCCACTGTTCTGCATTGAGCGGCGGGACGTTCCTCAGAGGGTAACACACCTGACCCAGGGGAATCCCCATGATATGGGTCGGCGAGCCGTCTTCCGCATAAGCAGAGGCGGAATAAGGGGCGCAAGGTATGCCTTGACGAGGGAGCGGCTCACTGACCCAGCCGACCGGCAAGGTCAGGTCGCGGAGTTGATCTTGTAGGGCTTTAATCGTGATAACCGGGCTGACCACCGGCATTCCCTCCTCTTCTGCGCCCTGGGACTGTTGCTGAATGTATGCCTCCGCTTGCATGACAATCGTCTGACGAAGCGTTGGTTCACGCCACAGGGCAACGGCAATGCCAATGGAATCAATATTGAGGAAGATCGCCAACAATAATCCTGCCAAAAAGGAGGCCTTTTGCACCTTGCGTTTGTAGAGGCCCGAGAGTCGATCCATAGCGTCATTAAACCATTTTTCAACGTTCTTCCGTGCGATTGCCAGCGCGCGTTCGCCCTCCGCCACGTATTCCTCCACGCCGGCCAGCAAGGCGCCAATGGTTCGACGCACCTGGGAATGAGGATACATGGTCTCTAGCGCGATCAGGCCAAGGCGAATCTGACGTAGGGTCAGGTCGGCTGCCTGACCACCGGCCTCCATTTTGAGTTGCTCTGCCAACAAGGAATCATAGTAGGCGTGAATCTGCGGAATCGCTGTATCCAGAATCTCTTGTAGTTCAGGATAACGATCGTGGTACTCCTGTAGGCGTGCTTTCAATGTATCTATAGCGGCCTCGCCAAGCGACGAGGAAGCCAATTCGCGAGCCGTGTTCACGATAGCGTCCCAATCTTCGTGGGCCAGTTTCCGCTGAAGGGGGTCGTCTAGACGCTCGAGCTGGGTCTCGATAGCCTCAAAGATTTGGCGCAGAGGAAAGGCCTCGGTTCCTGCCGTCGCGGCCAGGTCGAAGAGTGCTAGGGCGAATTTATCGGCCGGGATGAAGGCCGGCAGCAAAAGTTTCCCGTTCTTGCGTTTTTGGGATAGACTGGTGATAAGCGGGTGTTGGTACAGTGCTTCCGTGAGGAGGTTATCCTTAAGCATTTGACGTATGGCGTCTTTCAAGGTTTTGGCGCGCCATTGCAACGCTGCTGCGACCCATTCCATGAGCTGCATCACAGCGACACTCAGCACCAGCCACATGAAGATCAGACCGATGACAACCTCGAGAATTCCTTGTAGGTACATCTTGGCCTCCGTGGGGAATCAGAACGGCGCAATCGTTTCCAGTATAGTATGAAAATCGGCGGAGAGGCAAGGCGATTTCAATCTGTCCACGGCGAGTCGGGCGGGACAGTCTCGTTCGCGTCATTCTCCCGCAATTGACCGCTCAGGCGAGAAAGAGCAAGGTGAAGTTCCCTGCCGCGCAGACTAAAGGTAAGATCACCGCGCGTGCGCTCTACCAGCGAGCGAACGATGTCTGTTTGACGACGCAAGCCAAGCGTGATGGCATCGGGATAATCCATAGTGACGAGTACGGCGTAGATATCGTCCATGTGGGTTAGGAGGCGCTCGGCTTCCGCGATGTTGTCCCGGCGAAGCATATCCAGACAACGACGACGCATTTCGCCGACCGATTCGGCCAGGCCATTCAGGTACGTCGCGGGGAGGACATGCAGGTCGTCTGGTGAAGGCAAAGGTTGATGGAACAGAATGGCACAGGTGATGCTGGCTTCCGCAAATTCCTTTAGCGCGTCTTGCGTGTAGCCATCATAATACAAGTCCGGAAATTCGCTTAGGTCAACGTACAGCGAGTCGGCCAGCGCGTGCGATTCTTCCAGGTAACGGTGCATCGTCTCGATTTCGTCGCGGTGGGCGGCGCGGATGGCCAGCGCGCAAGCGCGTGTCAACTGGCGCGCTTGCGCGAGCGCGCGGTCGCGGCGCGCGTTTTGTCTCTCGAAAGTTTGGCGAATTTGCTCCGCGATCTCTTCCAGTTTGTGCATAGCAGGAATTATCCATCAGGCTCTTGCGGTGGGTTTTGTGTAGGCTCGGAGGGGGGTTCGGTGTCTGCCGGAGGCCCTTCGGGGGGATGTGGTGGTCGGAACAAATTATCGGTCAGCGATGCCGTGTCCATCATAGGGATGGCAATGACACCGAAGGTGTTTTCATAGCGGCTGATGTTTTCGGTCAGGGCGCGCAACAGCAGTTTGGCCGCCAGCGGTGAGAGCACCACGCGCGCCATCACCGAAGCCTTACTTTCACCAGGGAGAAAACGGGCAAAATCAAGAACAAAATCTGTGGTCGAATGGGCGATCCGCACCAGATTGGCGTAGATAGGCTGGAGGTCTGACGCCATCTCGATAGGCAAGCCGGCGACCGGCGGTTGGGAACGAGGAGGAGGGGAAAGAGCCATAAGAAACACCTCAGTAGTTAGAATTAAAAGGGAATATCCTCCTCGTCAACCAGGGTGGTTTCCTCCTCCAGCGGCGCAGCGCCTATTCCGCCCTCTTCCTCTGCACGCGAGGACAAGAAACGCACGACTTGTGCGGTAATCTCGAAGGACGCGCGCGGTTGACCGTCTTGTCCAGTCCAGATACGTGGCCCGCCGGTGTTTGGATTGGGGGTCAACCGTCCCTCTACCAAGACTCGTGTGCCCTTTCTCAGATACTGATTGCACGATTCTGCCTGCTTACCCCAGACGGAGACGCGAAACCAAACGGTCTCTTTGACGGTCTCGCCGTTGTTGTTCACGTACTGACGATTCGTAGCGACAGAAAAAGAGGTAATCGCCTGACCGGTTGGCGTATAGCGCATTTCCGGGTCGCGTCCTACGTTGCCAACAAGGATAACTGTATGGAAGGACATAGAAAACTCCTCTCGCGAGTGTTGACGTAAGGGTTTGTATGTTTTCAATTGTACCCCACTTCTTCACGAGGAAGAGAGTGACCGCAATGCTAGAGAGAGAACGCTGGGAGGGCGACCTGGTCAACGCCAGATACGGAACGACGTCGTCGTTTCACCTCGCAGGCCGGCGTACTCGGTCAGCGCCTGTATGGAGACGAGGAGACCAGAAGGTTGCGATTGGAAAGCTAGGTCTTCTACGTTGGCTATGCCTCGAGCGTTCGTGATCACACGGAGGAGACGTTCCCCGTCGGCCAGCCGCACACGGAGGTAGACAGCGGCCCCTGCCACAGGTTGGGCGGTTTGCGTGCGAACGACGACGTAAATGGTTTGGGTATCCGTGGGAGCCGTGACTGCCTTCTTGACGAAAACGTGTAGCCGGAGAGATGGGGGAGGCGAAGCGATGATCGCATTTGGAGAAACAGCGTTGAGAAGCGCTGGGTTCTCGCCTATCCGATCGAAGTAGAGCCGACCCGAATCGGTCAGGGCAACCTTCGAACCTGTGGGGAATTCTGGCCGCCACTCGAAGCGAGCGCGCTCGAAGTACTGAACGATGCGCCCATCTGCCAACACCTCAAAGCCCGAAATCGGATAACCGAACAGGCGGGCGCCGCCGTGCGCTTCATAGAAGGCGAGAAAATCATAACAGGTCGAGAGGCCATTTGGAAACATACGACACGCGCCGGGCGAATTAACGGTAATGGACGTATTCCCTGGTGTATAGAGCAAGGCGCCGATCGCCGTCAACGTTACTCGTTGTCCGGCCGGCAGTTCGGGATGCAATTCAAAACGCGCCCGCTGGAAATATTGCACGGTCAGGCCAGGCGGGTGATTGGTGACAAACGCCTCGGTGATAGGATAACCGAACACCAATTCTGCATTGGGAATGCTCTCGTAGAATTGAAGGAATTCCCCTCGCACCGTATGGCCGGTTTCCGGGAAGTAGCGTGATTCCCCCTGTTGTGCCTGCGCTGGCTGCCAGAAACCAAGCAGGCAAAGCGCGCTAATCAGAATCAGCCGCCGGAAGTTATTCACTTTTTCATTATACAACAACTATAAACAACCGTAGTAAACAACAAGTCTGTTCTCACCCTGTGGTCAGCAAACCGCTTTGCTTCAAGGCCTCTTCCAACGTATCGGGCATTACCGGTTTGATGATAACTGCCTGGGCGCCGGCTTGCAGTGCGCGTATGTGGGTTTCTGGTTGATCATCCGATGTAATGACAAGCACAGGAACGCCCGCCAGGCGCGGTTCGCGTCGCAAATACCCCAACACCTCAAATCCATCCACGCCGGGCATGTTAATATCGAGGCAAATCAGACGGGGCGTTTCCTGTCGGAGGATTGCCATCGCAGCGCTGGGCCCCAGGGCCGGCCGGGCCGCAATCCCCCACAATTTAAGCATCTGACACAAGGCTTCCGCTGTATGACGATTATCGTCAATTACCAGAGCAAAAGACATCCGAGACCTCCAAAAGGGATTGGGTAATCTGATTATACCTGAACTGAAGGGTTACGCATGCTGCAAAGGGATGCAACTATCAATCAAGACGGCATTCCAAATGTATCCCGTTGCGCGCGACCGGTTTTCCACCTTGATCTGAAAGCATTGCTTTCCTTGCGGTCTTGACTGCAAGACCGGTCTCGTTTTTGACACTTTTTGCCTGAAAAAGTCCCCAACACGGAGAATGAACGTATGAGGGCGAAAATCGTCCTCATGGGCAGTTCCGACGTGGATTTCATCATGAAAGCCGCGCGGTGTTGGTGAGGATCGGTGAAAACAGACGGCTGGGGCTGTATCAAGTTTGGCAACGGCGGCGACCTGCCGCTTTCGGGCGCTTCACCGGCTCGCAAAACTGTCCGGAAGCAATTCTCTGTGGTACAATTGAATTCCACCTCATCGGCGATGAGGCTCGCCGCAACCGTCTGCAAGACTGATAGCCTCTACTGAAGCGACCTCAGTAGAGGCTTTTCGTTTCGATGATCTTCTCTTCTTCGACCCCTGCGCTGGGCTTTTGCCCCTCCTGCCGCGCCCCCGCCCTAGCCGGGACGCCCTGCCCCATCTGCGGCGCGCCCTGCGACGACCCGCCGCGGGATTACGTCGAGCGGCTCTTGCAGACCGTTCTCTCGCCCGAAACCAGCCGCGCCGGCATGGCCGTGGATGTGCTGACGAAGTGGCTGC
>DAOTWG010000003.1:0-2580 GCA_034436015.1 Anaerolineales bacterium | reverse complement strand
GGCGTTCTTCCCTATCATCTTGTGGTAACGCCTGCTATGCAGTGGAAACTGCGTCTTTGGGCGCTGGCTAACTATGAATTAGATTGCAACTCACTTCCTAACTGCTTATAGGCTGCAAATGTCACTTTTTTGCTATAATTACAACATCCGCAGCCTAATCCGCAGAAAATAAGCAAATCTCCCTCACTTGGCACAAAACCGCCTCTCATCTGACTCTTATCTTGACACTATTTTACACATCCCAAAACAAAAGTCAAGTACCATGGCAAAAAAACTCCTCGACCAGGCCCGCGAACTCCTGCGCGCCAAACACTACTCCTACCGCACCGAACAAACCTATATCGACTGGATGCGTCGCTACATCCTCTTCCACAACAAACGTCACCCCATCGAAATGGGCGCGCCAGAAATCCAGGCCTTCCTCCTCCACCTCGCCAACGACCGCAACGTCTCCGCCTCCACCCAGAACCAGGCCCTCTCCGCCATTCTATTCCTCTACCGCCAAGTCCTCCACAAAGAACTCGAACCCGTCATCCTCCCCACCGCCAAACGCCCCAAACACATCCCCGCCGTCCTCACACGCCAGGAAGCCATCCACATCATTGACCACATGACTGGCATCTACAAACTCATGACCCAACTCCTCTACGGCTCCGGCTTGCGCCTAATGGAATGCCTCCGTCTGCGCATCCAGGACATAGATTTTGAATACCGCACCATCACTGTCCGCGACGGCAAAGGCCAGAAAGACCGCATCGTCCCCCTCCCGGAGACCGTCATCCCTGACCTGCGCCGCCAGATCGAACGCGTCCGCCTCCTCCACGAAGAAGACCTCGCCGCCGGCTATGGCGAAGTCTACCTGCCCTATGCCCTTGCGCAAAAATACCCCGGCGCGGCCCGCGAACTGGCCTGGCAATACCTCTTTCCCGCCTCCCACCTTTCCCGTGACCCTCGTCCGCCTTCCGCTGGCGGCCGCATCCCCGTTTCCCCTCCCGAAACACAGCCCATTGCCCCCGCGAATTTGACGCCTCAACCTGCCAACGTGCAAACGTCTCAACCCGTTCAACCCCTCCGTCGCCACCACCTCGACCCCTCCGCCCTCCAGCGCGCCATCAAAGAAGCCGTCCGAAGGAGCGGAATTGCCAAGCGCGTCACCGCCCACACCTTTCGCCACTCCTTTGCCACCCACCTCCTCCAGGCTGGCTACGACATCCGCACCGTCCAGGAACTCCTCGGCCACAAAGACATCCGCACCACCATGATCTACACCCATGTCCTCCAGCGCGGCGGAATGGCCGTCCGTTCCCCCCTCGATGACTGAACCTACCGTCCACCGTCTACCGTTCATCGCCCTCGCCCACCACCCACCAGCTATCAACTTTTATGATAAAATGAAATTATGGCCATGTGCCGCATTCTTATTGTAGAAGATCATCGCGAAGTAAGTCACCTGCTTCGCACCTCGCTAGAGACACTCGAGCACCCGCTGGAGATTGTAGAGATTCCTTCCGGCGAAGAGGCTATTCTGGATGCCTCGCGCAAGCAAGTGGATCTGCTTGTCGCCGATTATCGGCTGCCGGGGATTTCGGGAATCGAGTTGATGCACAAAGTCAAGCAGTATCATCCTCAATCCAAGGTGATACTAATCACCGGGCTGGCCGATCCCAAGGTTCGCAAACAGATAGCGGAAGCGGGTGCCGACTCGTTCTTCCTCAAACCGGTGCCTATCGCCGATTTTCTCGACGCCGTGGAACGCCACCTGGGGTTAGTCAAGACCCTTTTGCCTCCGGAACCGGTGGATAGAGAACCGCTCTTCCCCGAGAAGGAACAACGTACCTTGGCCGACCTGATCGTTGCTTTGCGACAAGAACTGGGCGCGCAGGCAGCTTTCCTGCTGGACGACAAGGGGCAGGTAATGGCCCGGGCAGGAGCGTTGCCCGACAAAACCATCGAGACACGCCTGCTGGACCTCTTGATGGTCATGGGCAGCGCCGGTCAAAAGATAGGGCATCTCATCGGCCAAACGACGCCGGAAAACTGGCACGTCTTCGTGGGCCGGGCCTACGATTTGCTTTTCGCCTCTGTCGGCCCGAACCATGCCTTGCTCCTGGCAGGTGAGAAATTGGCGAATTCCGCCACAATTCTGGATACCGTAGCCGTCTTTTCTGCAGCGCAGCCGGAGATCGAACGGGCTTTGGAGACGCTCGGTTTACCTGCGCCAACATCGGTCGCCCCGGCGGAGAAAGAAAAAGCAGAGGAAAGAGCAAAAGAAACGGCCGAGGAAACCGGCGAAGAAGATATCGAGCCGTTGTTCAGAGCGCAAAAAAAGATCAGGCCAGAGGATATAGATAGTTTCTGGGAAAAGGCAGCCGAAAAACAGAAGCCTGCTCCTACCAAGCCAGACGCGTTGACTTACGAGCAAGCACGCCAGTTGGGTTTGACGCCGCAGGAAAAAACCTAGCCCGTTCGCCTGCCCTGTGATACAATTTTCCTACTCTGGGGCGTGGTGCAACGGCAGCACACCAGACTTTGGATCTGTGGATCTTGGTTCGAGTCCAGGCGCCCCAGCCTCTTCATCAA
>DAOTWG010000002.1:0-51194 GCA_034436015.1 Anaerolineales bacterium | reverse complement strand
GGGTAATCTCATCGCGCCCGACCTTGTGGCCGTTCTCCCAGAGCGTGTTGCCCAGGTTGGAGGTCATGATGACAACCGTGTTGCGGAAGTCCACCGTGCGGCCCTGACCATCCGTCAGGCGGCCATCATCGAGCAGTTGCAGCAGGACGTTGAACACCTCGCTGTGGGCTTTTTCGATTTCATCGAACAAGACCACGCTGTAGGGGCGGCGGCGGACGGCTTCGGTCAGTTGCCCGCCTTCGTCGTAGCCCACGTAGCCGGGCGGCGCGCCAATCAGACGGCTGACGGTGTGTTTCTCCTGGTATTCGCTCATGTCAATCCGAATCATGGCTTTTTCATCGTCAAACATGAACTCTGCCAGGGCGCGCGCCAGTTCGGTCTTGCCGACCCCGGTTGGGCCAAGGAAGATGAATGAGCCGATGGGGCGGTTTGGGTCCTGCAACCCGGCGCGGGCGCGGCGGACGGCGTTCGAGACGACCCGAATCGCGTCCTCCTGGCCGACCACGCGGCGGTGCAGGTTCTCTTCCATGCGCAGGAGTTTCTGCGTCTCGCCTTCCAGCAGTTTGTCCACCGGAATGCCCGTCCAGCGGGCGACGATGGCGGCAATCTCTTCGGCGTCCACTTCTTCTTTGAGCAGGGCGCCTTCGGCCTGCATGGCCTTCAGTTTGGCTTCAGCGGCGCGGATTTGCTCCTCGAGGGCGCGCAGGTCGCCGTAGCGCAGGCGGGCGGCCCTTTCCAGGTCGGCGGCGCGTTCGGCGCGCTCCATTTCGGCGCGGGTCTGTTCCAATTTTTCCTTCAGGACGCGTAGTTCGCCGATGACGGCCTTTTCGGCCTGCCAGCGGGCAGTGATGGCCTTCGACCTCTCGCGCAGTTCGGCCAGTTCGCCTTCCAGTTTCTCCAGCCGTTCTTTGGAGGTCTTGTCCTTCTCTTTCTTCAACGCCTCGCGCTCGATTTCGAGTTGCATAATGGCGCGGTCTACCTCGTCCAGTTCTTGCGGCTTCGAGTCGATTTCCGTCCGCAGGCGGGCGGCGGCCTCGTCAATCAGGTCAATCGCCTTGTCGGGCAGATGCCGGTCGGGGATGTAGCGGTGCGAGAGGGTCGCCGCGGCGATGACCGCCGGGTCGGTGATGCGCACGCCGTGATGGACTTCGTAGCGCTCCTTCAGGCCGCGCAAAATCGAGATGGTATCCTCCACGCTCGGCTCTTCCACCAAAACGGGTTGGAAGCGCCGCTCGAGGGCCGGGTCTTTCTCCACGTATTTGCGATACTCGTCCAGCGTGGTCGCACCGATCAGGTGCAGTTCGCCGCGCGCCAGCATGGGTTTGAGCATGTTGCCGGCGTCCATCGAACCTTCGGCCTTGCCCGCGCCCACCACCGTGTGCATTTCGTCCACGAACAGGATGATTTCCCCGGCGGATTCGGTGATTTCCTTCAGGACGGCCTTCAGCCGCTCTTCAAACTCGCCGCGATACTTCGCGCCCGCAACGAGCGCGCCCATATCGAGTTGCACGATGCGCTTCTTCTTCAGACCTTCCGGCACGTCGCCGTTGACGATGCGCTGGGCCAGCCCCTCGGCGATGGCGGTCTTGCCCACGCCCGGCTCGCCGATGAGGGCCGGGTTGTTCTTGGTGCGGCGGCTGAGAATCTGAATGACGCGGCGGATTTCCTCGTCGCGGCCAATCACCGGGTCGAGCTTGCCCTTGCGCGCCAGGTCGGTCAGGTCGCGGCCATATTTTTCCAGCGCCTGGTAGGTGCTTTCCGGGTCCTGGCTGGTGACGCGCTGACTGCCGCGTATGCCCTGGAGCGCCTTGAGAATCGCGTCTTTGGTCAGGCCGTAGGAGGCCAGCCGCTTGCCTTCGATAGAATCGGTCAGGCCGAGCAGGATGTGTTCGGTCGAGACGAACTCATCGCTCATGCCTTTGGCGTAGCGCTCGGCGGCGGTCAGCACGTCCGCGGCGGCTTGCGAAAGCCCGACTTGCATGTTCGCGCCGTGAATCTGCGGGCGTTTGGCGAGTTCTTTTTCCAGTTCCTCGCGCAGGGCGAGGGTGGAACCGGCCACTCTGGTCACGATGGCCGGCACGACGCCGCCCTCCTGCCGGAGCAGGGCCAGCGCAAGGTGAATCGGCTCGATGGCCTGGTGGTGGTATTCCTGGGCGATCTGCTGGGCAGAGAAAATCGCCTCTTGCGATTTTTGGGTGAATTTTTCGAGGTTCATGGTACGTTCTCCTTACCGATAAGTGCATGTAGGACAACTGCGAGCAGTTGTCCTACAAAAATATAGTCGGGCTGTGTTGGAGAAAGGTTGGAGAAGGGTAAAAAGAATGTTTGAGGAAGCGTACGATCAACCATCGTGTTCGGCGAAGCACAACAAGGTGCTCTACTCATCTCTGCGCCAGGTCGGTCAGATCGCGTCCGTATTCTTCCAGCAGACGCTGGACGTTTCCTGCCCTAAGTCCGGCGGGCCATGGCCGGCAGTAGTCTATGTGCATGGCGGCAGCTGGATGCTGGATGGAAAGGGATAAGGCGGAAGGGCAAGGATGGAATTATCTGACCGGCTACGGTTATCGAGTGGTATCCGTCAATGACCGCCTGACCACGCCGCAAATCAAGTTCCCTGCCATGATTAGGATGTCAAGTGCGCGATTCGCCATTTGCGCGCCGCCGAATTATCCTCTCGGTCCGAACCGCATTGGCGCGATCGGCGCCAGCGCAGGCAAACACCTCTATTGCCCCTGGCGACCCGCCCCTCCTCATTCTTCACGACGATAGAGACGGCGTGGCGCCGCTGGATCAGGCAGAAACTTTGCACGCGCGTTTGACAGAAGCGGGTATTTCCGCTACACTAGTAACAGTCCGTAATGGAAATCACAAGTTGCAGGGGGCCAGGTCTCCCCCACGCAAGAGGAGATCAACGCCATGATTCTGGCGTTTCTGGAGGAAAATCTGAATCCGCGAGGTGAGTGTATGCCGACAGCCATTCTCTCTGTGTACGATAAGAGCGGCCTTGTGGACTTCGCTTCCGGTTTGCGCGACCTGGGCTGGCAACTTTTGGCCTCCGGCGGCACCGCGCGTCTCTTGCGCGAGAAGGGTTTGACCGTGCTGGAAGTGGCCGAATACACGCGTTCGCCGGAGATTCTCGGCGGTCGGGTCAAGACTCTCCACCCTGCCATTCACGGCGGTCTGCTGGCGCGTCCCACCGAGGAAGATCGCCGCCAACTGCTTGCGCTCGGTTGGGATTATATAGATATGGCTGTCGTGAACCTTTATCCCTTCGAGGCGACGATTGCCAAGCGCGGCGTCACCTACGCTGAGGCAATCGAGAACATTGACATCGGTGGGGTAACGCTTATCCGCGCCGCCGCCAAGAATCACGCGCGCGTCACGTTGGTCTGCGACCCTTCAGACTACGCCATGGTGCTGGCAACGTTGAACACAAAAGGGGAAATTCCGGAAGAGATGCGCGTGCGCCTGGCCATCAAGGGTTTTCAGATGACAGCCCGCTACGACACGGCCATCGTCAATTACTTGGCTTCCCAACACAAATTCTAGGAATACGTCAGCCCCTCTGTTTGATTCTTCCTCCCTTGTTCATCCTCTCCTTGCCGCTCAGGCAGACCCCGCGAGGGAAGAGCTTTCTGCTTCCCGTGGGCCTCCTCAGCCAAAGGAGAGGAAGAATTTTCCCGTCACCACGAGGAACGAGGCGCCAATCAGGCACACAGCGAAGAAGAGCAATAAAACTAGGAGGAAACGTTGCTTTGCCGTCATGCCCAGGAAGCGACCAGCCGTGGCCGGCTGTTCAAACCCCGTCTCGAAACCCGATTCAAGACCGGCCGCAAAACCCGACTCAAAACCCGGTTCGAACGCGGAGACCGGCTGCATTTCCGGAATGTTCGCCGCGTCCTCCGGGGGCAAGTCTTCTTGAAAAAAAGGAGAGGACGAAGCCTGGTCGCGCAAGTTGTCGAACATAGACGGCCTCCAGGAATCAAACGAGTATGTAAACTTAGTATATCACAGGAGCGGGCGCAATCGCACTTCCCCAAAGTGGACAGTAAAGGTCTGGCCCTGCGCCGCGCGCAAACGCAGACCACCCTCGCGAGTCAAACCATCCAGAACGCCAACGCGCCGTTCACCGGTATCCAGCGAAACCTCCACCTCTTCGCCGCGAAACGCCAGCCGCTGTTCCCAGGTTTGCAGAAAAAAGGACGCCGTCATCTGCTCTCGCCAGTAAATCAGGGCAGCCAGCATTTCAACAAGCAAGGCCAGGCGGTCTGCTCGCTTAACGGTCTCGCCATCTACGCTGGTTGCCGGAAAATTCAGGAATTCCGCCGGAGGGACGGCCTCTTTCCGGATGTTTACGCCAATGCCCAACACTACGCTTTCCAAGGTGGAACCAGACCAGATCGCTTCACTCAAGATTCCGCACACCTTGCGCCGTCGGATGAGCACGTCGTTCGGCCACTTGATTTCCGCGTCTAGACCATGCGCGCGCAGAGTCTCGCAGACCGCCAGCGCGCCAACGGCGGAAAAGAACGACACAGGCGGTTCGGCCCCGGGTGAGGGGTGCAACACCAGACTGAACGCCAGCGCCGTGCCCGCCGGCGTGAACCAGCGACGTCCCCCGCGCCCGCGGCCGGCGGTCTGCTCCTCCGCATAGACAAGCGACAGGTCAGGCGCGCCGCTTGCCGCCCAAAGCAACGCTTCGTCGTTCGTGGAACCAACGCTCCTGAAAAAGCGAAACTCCCCTAACGGCAGGCAGGCCAAACGTTGACGCAATTGCTGCTCGTCAATCATGATGGCTAGTCATCATACCTAAGGAAGGTAATCCCAAGGGTTGACGGCCACCCCGTTGTAGCGAATCTCGAAGTGTAGATGGGCGCCGAACGAGTTGCCGGTGCTGCCGGCCGCTGCAATGGTCGCCCCTCGCGGCACACTCTGGCAGACGCGGACGTAGAGTACGCTCAGGTGGGCATACAGGGTCACAAAACCGTTGCCGTGATCGATTTGAATCACATTGCCATACCCATAATTCCAAGCGCCAAAACTGGCCATGGTCACCACACCGCTATCGGCCGCATAGATCGGCGTCCCCTCGGTAGCCGCGATGTCAATGCCGCGGTGGCCCCCTTGACCATAGTTATAGCCGGAAAGATAACGATTCGGCGCCGGCCAGGAGAAGAATCCACCGCCAATATATCCCCCGCCACAGGCGGTTGCCACAGACCCGCTGTAACGTGAAACCGTCTGAATGAAAATCGGTTGATCGTTATCCTCGCCGCCCGGTATCATGACATAGGTTCCCGGTTCGATGATGGGATTCGTCAAGTCTATTTGATTGCCCGGCCAGTTGAGAATAGCCTCCGGTTCTACCTCATATCGCTCGGCGACGGATTCGATCGTATCCCCTTCCTGCCATTGGTAATAGACGCCGTCTACCGGAGGAATACGTAGAATATCTCCAATATGAATATTATCCGGGCTTCCCTGGAATATATCCTGATTGGCCCAATAGAGCGTCTCGGGCTTGATATCGTGCGCCGCGGCGATGCCAAACAACGAGTCGCCACGCCTGACCTTATACTCGCCGACCTTGTAATCGTCCATCCGAGAAACCGTTGTATCGAGCGAACTGCGACGCACGATCGCGACCGGTTGCGCCTGTTTGCTCACCGTGGAAGGCAAGCTGGCCTGTTCCTCCACCGGAGAAGCAGGGGAGGCCTCCGCGATGGGAGAAGACGAAACGGCAAAGGGATGCAGACGCCAGATCGCCACGCCAACCAGAACGATGACCAGTAGAGCAGTAACGCTCCAACTGACCAGGGTGAAACGCGACATCTACAAGTCCTCCGTTAAAGTATCCAGGAACTCGCGGTTGGTTTTCGATTTTGCCAGACGTTGCAGAATCGCCTCCGTGGCGATTGCCGAATCCATGCCCGCCCCCTGCGGCGGGGGAGCTGTCATTTGGATATACATCCGGCGCATTGTCCAGACGCGTTGCAGTACATCCGGCGGCAGGAGTAAGTCTTCGCGGCGGGTAGAGGAACGCTCGATGTCCACCGCAGGGAAAATGCGCCGTTCCTGTAATTTGCGCGTCAGGTGGAGTTCCATGTTCCCGGTGCCCTTGAATTCCTCGTACACCACGTCGTCGAGGCGAGAGCCCGTATCCACCAGGCAGGTGGCGATGATCGTCAGCGAACCGCCTTCCTCAAAATTGCGCGCCGCGCCGAAGAAATGCTTGGGCGGATAAAGCGCCGAGGGATCCATACCGCCAGATAGCGTCCGGCCGGAGGGATTGACAACCAGATTATAGGCGCGCGCCAGACGGGTGATCGAATCCATCAAGATGACCACGTGCCGCCCCACCTCGGCTAGTCGTTTCGCGCGGTCGAGAGCGATTTCTGCCGTGCGAACGTGCGAGGTCACCGGTTCATCGAAGGTAGAGGCGATGACTTCGGCATCTACCGAACGGTCCATGTCTGTGACTTCCTCGGGCCGTTCGCCAATCAACGCGACCATCAGGTGTACATCAGGGTACTTTTTGGAGATCGCATTGGCAATCTGCTTGAGGATCGTTGTTTTCCCCGCCTTGGGCGGCGAGACGATCAGCCCACGCTGGCCGCGTCCAATAGGGACAATCAGATTGATGAGACGGGTGGCAAGAACCTCTTGGTCTGTTTCCAAATCGAAGAGCTGATTGGGAAAGATCGGCGTCAGATCTTCAAAGCGAGGACGATAGCGGGCCTGTTCGGGATCCAGCCCGTTCACGCTCTCGACTTTCAACAGTCCCCAATGGCGTTCCGTTTCGCGCGGGGGGCGAACATGACCGATTACCAGATCGCCCGAGCGCAATTCATATCGTCGCAATTGCGCCTGGGAGACATATACATCCTCTTCACTGACTGTATAGCGCGCTGAACGTAGAAAGCCCACGCCCTCGCTCATGATCTCCAAAATGCCGCCGCGCACATCCAGGCCTTGCCGAGAGGCCTCCGCTTGACATATCCCCAGAATAAGCGCTTCTTTCTTCAAGCGATGAGCATTGGAAATGTTGAAATCTTTGGCAACAGTGCGTAATTCAGCAAGGGATTTGTTTTCTAGTTCGATAACGTTCATGAATACCTGCCAGAAGAGGGTATATCAAAAGCAACGTCTCTCCCCTTCCTTGCCGAGACAAGGATGCTAGGAACAACCATTTTTCTCCAGGATAAATGCGGGGGAAGGGGAATCGCGTTCGCAATAGCATTGCGCCTTGGTTATCAAGAAAGGTTTACTGTGCTGGCGCGCTGGTCAGCCAATACATGCCAGAACAAGCGCCCCCACGAACGGGATAGAGAGAATCTCGCATGTGAACAAAGGGGTAAGGTAGCAAGAAAATCAACTTGTCATCCTGCTGTGGATGAGCCAAGCCACCAGATGGCTTTATGATTATAGCACGCAATCCTCATCCTGGCAAGGCGGCGGTGAGAGATCTTTACCGTGTCCACGCACAAGTTGTCGTGTCACTCTGAGGAATTGTACTGCAGAACCATGCCGCCAACAACTCTCGCGCGCGCCTGGGAGCGATTGTTCCAACATCAGCGAAACACGCTCCCCTCTTCGCCAGCGCAAGAGGAAACGCGCTTCTCTCCCTCACCTCCGCCACATGTTGGAACAGTCGCATTGAGGCTTGACACAGAACGAATGTTCTGCTATTATATAAATAGCACAGATGAGCGATTTTTCACAGAAAGGCAAAGGTGCACTATGGTACGGACCAAAAAGGGCCTGACGGCTCGCCACCAACGGGTGTTGAATTTCATCAAAGAATACCTTGAGAAGCATGGCTATCCGCCTTCCATTCGGGAAATCGGCGAAGCGACGGGGATCTCTTCCACCTCAGTCGTGACGTACTACCTCAAGCAGTTGGAAGCACTGGGCTTGATTCGGCGCGGGCAGAACGTCTCTCGCGCCATTCTGCCGATAGGCGATAGCATCCCGTTCTTGCAAATTCCCATCGTAGGGCGCATCTTCGCCAGCGAGCCGGTGCCTGTCCCGCCCTCGGATTTCAACTATTACGACGCGGAAAGCAGCGTCACGCTCGCTCGCAGTCTGCTTCCTGCACGCGAGCAAGATAGCGAACTCTTCGCGCTCGAAGTACAGGGGGATTCCATGGTTGACGCCATGATCGACGACGGCGATCTTGTCATTATGAAAAAGGTCGAACAAGCCAGCAATGGCGACATGGTTGCCGTTTGGATAAAGACCCGCAACGAAACTACCCTCAAGTACTTCTACGACGAGGGCAAACGCATTCGTCTCCAGCCGGCCAATCCAACCATGGCGCCCATTTATATTGACAAAAAAGAGGACGTGCACGTACAAGGCAAGGTCATCATGGTAATTCGTAAACTCGATAGAGCCAATTGATTATCAAAAGCCCCTGGGAATCCACAGCCAGGAGTTTTTGTTCTTGTGCTCACGTATTTTCGCATCACTCCTCGAAAGCAGGCTAAAGAACCAGCACCAACAACTTAAAATACCCACTTAGCAATTCTCAATCTGGGTCTTTGGATGCGACGGCCTCAAAGGGCCGTCTTGCGGTTCTGCAAGATAGCCCTTCTGGTCTGCTATAGCCAGGCTCCACTGGGGGCTTTTTCTATAATGTTCTGTATGGGAAAAACGCCAAAAACGAAGCCGATTCTGTGGTCAAAGCCGCAAGGAAAGCGTTTTTCGGGCCCAAGTGGAAAAGCGGCACGCGAAGGCTAAATAAATGTAAAATTATCGGCATATACTTTTCCCGCTTACCTGAAAACCGCTAACGGGCTTAAAATTGGGTTCTAGCATTCAGAGCCCTTGCCATTATGGTGCCCGAAACGAATGACCTATCTCTCTCAGTGGACGGCGATCCCTTAAGTCCCGGGGATGCGCAAGGTACGAATGCTTCTCTATATAGAGATTGCTGAGCGGCATCCGCCGTAATCTTTTTTGCCATAGGAGAGTTGCCATGCTCGCCATCTACAAGACCACCGAAGAAGGGCTGATCAGGCTCGACGAGGCAACCAATGGCTGCTGGATCAATGTGATTGACCCCACGCCAGAGGACATGGCTCAACTCAAAGAATGGGGGCTAGAGGCCGAGCTCATCGCCGCCGCTCTGGACCTGGACGAGATGGCGCGCACGGAACGAGACGAGGACTACACCCTCATACTCTTGCGCATCCCATACTTCCAAGGAACGGGGGTGGATATCCCTTACATCACGATCCCTTTGAGCATTATTCTGGCCGACCAGTTTGTGATCACGGTATGTAAGTTCGACAACGACATTACACGCGCGTTGTGCAACGGGAAATACCGCGGAATGAAGACCGGCAAGCGGTATCGCTTTGCCCTCTACATTTTCCTCGAAACGGCAACGCGCTATCTAACCCACGTTCGAGAAATCAACAAAACCGTAGAACAACTAGAAGACCAGTTACAACAATCTACACGGAATCGCGAGGTATTGGAAATCCTTAAATATCAAAAAAGCCTGGTCTACTATACGACCGGCTTGCGTTCTAATCAGGTCGTCATGGAACGCCTACAACGAACGCAGCTCTTCAATCAGTATGAAGAAGACAGGGATTTGCTGGAAGATGTTCTCACAGAGAATCAGCAGGCATTGGAAATGACCCACATCGCCAGCAATATCCTCAGCTCAATGATGGACGCATTCGCCTCTATCATCTCCAACAACCTGAATGTCGTGATGAAGGCTTTGGCCGCCTTGACGATTATCATCAACATACCGGCCATCTTCGCCGCGTTCTATGGAATGAACGTCCCTCTTCCAGGAGGCAACCATCCCCTCATGCTTTTCATCATCATTTTACTTTCCATGACTACCTGCGGCGCCGCTGCGTACATTTTCTATAAGAAAGATTGGTTCTGAAACTCCTTCCTCATAATGTCAACACAGCGTTGCAGAGAGGGGGTGCTTACTAGGAGAGAAAAGCAAGAAGGTTAAGGCGGCGAAAAGGATCAAAGTGAGAGCAACCATGTACATGAATATAGGCTGCCGAACATACAGGAAGCCCGCAAGTAGCGGCGCAAGCACGATCGCCAGAGAGCTGACCGCCTCGCCGATGCCATAGGCCAGTCCCATCTGGGCAGGGAGGATCCACAAGCGAACCTGAGCAAAGACCAATGAGCGCGCGGCGCGAAACCCGCCAAGTAACAGATAGGCACAAGCAAACCAGATGATCCCCTTCCCTTGCCAGAACAATGCCATAGCAAGCGCCACGGCCCCCTGCGCCAGCAAGAAGCCCACACCGGCCTCCAGACGTCCAAGCACAAGGCTCATCAGCGCATTCCCAAACGAACCACAAAAGCCCAGAAAGCCTATTGCTCCTCGAGAAAGCCCGCGCTCGCTTTCCAGAAACTTCGGCGTCAGCGGCTGAGGCAGGTACATCGCGAAGATGGCGACAAAGGTTATCCCCAGGAAAACGATATAGCGCCGATTCGCGCGCAGCGGCATGGCAGGATCAGGTATATCTTGTATTTCGCGCGGTTGCGGACGCAGGAAACAGACCAAGGCAGTAGAAAGCGTGAAGATGCCTGCTGCAACCGTGTAGACAATACGTAACTGGACGTGCTCTCCAACCCAGCCGCCTACCGACGCGCCTACGGCCGCGCCAAGATTGTACGCCGCTGAAAGCAAAGTCATGACGCGGGCCGGTGTCATCCGCCCGCGCGCCGCGGTCGCATAACTGTTCATCGGCGCAGAAACGAACGCGGTCAGGCCATAGGTCAGTCAACCAGCAACGAAGACGGATAACGTTCGCGCCAGCGCCATGGTCCAGGCTGCTGCCAGCCCTAATCCCCAAGCAGACATCAGAAGCGGCTTTCGTCCAATCCGATCGGAAAGATAACCGGCCGGAATAGGGGCAAGCATCATCGCCGCGCCAAAAGCACTGAACAGGCCGGAAATCGTCCACGTGTTCGCGCCAAGTTGCTGCAGATAGATGGGTTGAAAGTACAGGAACATTCCCTCGCCTATCCCCCAGGTAAATAGGGCCCCAAAAAGAAGAAACAGGCTGGGGCTCATGCGCGGCCAACGATGCTCTCAAGGAACCGATCAATGGTCTCAAAAATCTTCTGGCGCGGCGGCTCCTCCGTAATCACGTGACCGGCGCCTTCCACCCAGAGCATCTCCTTGCGCGAGGATCCAAGTCGCGCATAGAGTTGAGGCATATGGTCGGGCGGCACCGTTTTATCGTCGCGCGAGTGAATGAGGAGAACTGGCGCCGTTACCTCCGGCAAGGCCATCCGCATCTCAGCCAGCAACAACTTCAATTCCACGCCGGAACGCACCGGATGGGCCGGGTAGGCAATGTGTTGACGCAATGCCTCCTTGTCGAACCAACCGCTGCCGGCGTTATCCTCTTTGGGCAAATAAGGTCGAAAGCGACTCAAAAAACGCACTACCGGCAGTGGAAGCCAGGTATCTTTAACCATGGAGTAGGGCGTAGACATCGCCACCACGCCGCCCACCGGTAGACGTGAGGCGGAAGTCAACGCCAGGGCGCCGCCCATCGAAAGACCCAGCAGGAAGACTTGGTCCGTACAGGCGCGCAACAGGTGGTAACCATCCTCTACGGACAACAACCAGTCGGTATATCGCGACCGCATCATATCTTCCATGCGCGTGGCATGACCCGACAGCCGAATCCCACAGACAGTATAGCCCTGCCGGTTCAAAAATTCCCCCAACCAGCGCATTTCCTTCGGCGTGCCTGTAAACCCATGAATCACAAGGCAACCTAACCGACCTTTCTCGCCCTGGCCGGGGAAGAAAAAAGGTTCAGCAGTAGGAATGATTTGAGGCATGAAATAATTATACCCATTTCCTGGAATTGCCCACAATCTGTGGATAGGACAAACAGCGGCACCCCTGCGATGAGCGGAATGTCTGCTGTGTTTGGGAGGATGTCTTGAAAACCAGCCCCAGGACCGTCTCTACCTTTCACTCTGGAGAGAGAACGGGAGTTCCATCCAACTTGCGGCCTGTGATTCTTTCGCCTACTCTTGCTATCCAGAGAATTCAGATATACAATAGCAGCAACCCATTTCGTGGATATTCCTTAACTATTTTTGAAGGATAAGGTCTATGCAAATTACAAAACAGGCCGATTATGCCATCCGCGCGATTCTCTACCTAACGAACCAACCGGATCAACGCGCTGCTACCAGTCGCGTGGCAGAATCCATGCGTATTCCCCCCTCCTTCCTGGCAAAAATTGTTGCTCAGCTCGCTGTCGCCGGCCTGGTGCATACCGCGCGCGGCGCGGGTGGGGGTATTACGCTGGCGCGCGACCCAGCGGAAATCACTCTGCTGGATGTCGTCGAGGCTATTGACGGCCCCATCCTGCTCAACGAGTGCGTCAGCGACGCCAGCAAATGCGAAATGAAAAAGGAGTGTCCGTTACAAGACATCTGGGCCGAGACGCAAACCTATCTACTGAATCGCCTGAGAGCGGTTACCTTTGGGCAGTTAGCGCATCATGGGTAGATTCTCCATTCCGCATCAAAGCATTTTCCTTTTTGAACAAAAGGCGGTAAAATAAAGACATGAGCGTACCCTATGGTCCCGTCCTCATCGTGGAAGACATCCCCAACGTTCTGGAACTTCTGGAAGTGACCCTCCGTTTCAAGGGCTATCCGGTTGCCACCGCCAGGGATGGAGAGGAAGCGCTGGAGCACATCGCCAAAGAACGCCCCGCCCTCGTTGTGACAGATATTCTAATGCCGAAACTAGATGGATACGCGCTGGCCTACCGTTTGCGCACCGACCCGACAACAAAAGACATCCCTATCATCTTCATTTCCGCCACCTATGTCACGCAGGAAGATAAGCATTTTGCCATGGAACTGGGAGCGGCGCGCTTCATCGAAAAGCCGATTGACATCGAGGAGTTCTTGCTCACAGTAGCCGAATTGCTCACCCAAGGGCCCGAAGAAACGCCCGAACCGATAAGCGGTCAGCGATTCTATCAAGGCTACCGCGAACGTCTTGAAAACAAATTGCGCCATAAGAACATGCAGATTACACGCACCGAGCGTCTTATAGCAACCCTACCCGTCAGCCAACGACCGGCATTCGAGGCGCTGCTCCAACAAGCAATGCGCGATCGAGATGAGATTCAAGCCGAATTGAACCAAGTCTATTCCATCCTGGAAGAGTACAAACGCTCCACACCATGAGAGCCTGAATCAGGCTCTTCTGCCGCTCCCATACACCCAAACGTGACTGTCTGGGCGCGGCATTGTTTTAATTTCCTCAGGAGAGATAACCCCATGCTCCCCACCCGCTTCGATCTCGAACAACTGGCCCGGCAGGCTGGCGACATCCTGCGCGCCGGCTATGAACGCGAACACCAAGTACGCTACAAAGGCGTCATTGATTTGGTAACCGAAGTGGACGGACAGTCGGAGGCGTTCTTGCTGAGCGAAATTCGCCGCCGCTTTGACGGTCACCGCATTCTCTCCGAGGAAGCAGGCGAAATAGATGGCCGCGAGGAGCATCTATGGTACCTCGACCCCCTGGACGGGACGGTCAACTATGCACACGGGGTGCCGATCTTCAGCGTTTCGATTGCCTATGCGCATCGCGGCGCGTTGACGCTGGGTGCCGTCTATGACCCACTACGAGACGAGATGTTCCTGGCCGAACGCGGCAAGGGCGCTTGGCTGAACGGGCGTCCGATTCGCGTCTCGCAGACGCAGGACTTAAAACACAGCCTGCTTGTAACCGGCTTCCCCTATGACGCCTGGAACGCCGAGCGCGACAACTTCGAGTACTTTATCCGTTTTGCGAAATGCACCCAAGGAGTACGTAGGCTGGGATCGGCCGCCCTCGATTTGTGTTATGTGGCCGCCGGTCGATTCGACGGCTACTGGGAGCTTTCCCTCAAGCCTTGGGACGCAGCAGCCGGCGCGCTGATCGCTGAGGAAGCCGGCGCCAAAGTAACCCGCGTGGACGGCGAGTCAAATTACCTCTCGCCACCCCCCTCCATCCTGGCCGCGCCGCCGACAATTCACGAACAAATCCTAAACATCATAAAGCAACCCCATCGCGCGCTCCCTATCTCACCATCCCATGCTCCTTGATGAGCGTGAGGAGAGGTTGAATCGGCCGCAGTTCCTTCATTGGCACAGCCAGATTCTTCGTCCGCGTGCATGCATACTGGAAAGTAGAGGCACCAGCCGGCAACACAGACGCTTTCGCGCGAAACTGCTCATGCGTCAGCCAGCCAACCAGCCAAATCTCCATCCCGTAGACCCAGATGTTGCCCCATTCGCGCGGGTGAATCAGATAAGGCGCGCCGCAAAGCGGCGAGTATAACCCCAAACGCGCCGTTGGCAGTGTTTGCGCGTGTATATAGCAAAGAGTATAGAACTCGCACGGAGGTACAATGCGTCTGCGAGGCGCCACCTCGCACGCATAGGTCACAAAGTTGCGCTCGGCATTTTGGCCTCCCAATTCCACCACAAGAGTCTCCTCGCATTCGCTCTTCAACGTCAGGCGCTCTAACGGACGCCAGGATGTCGGTTTGCTCCACGATTCAGGCATGGGGTGGATCAGATAGACAGGATGGCCGGCAGCTTGCGCCCTTGCCATTTCCTGCCGCGAGGTAGCGGTCAATCCCAGAAGAAACGCAAAAAGGTAAATGTCATCCAGCCGACGTCCTTCTGCCAGGAATTGGTCGAGAGGAATCAAAGCTGGCGCCTGAAGCGCCTGCGCCGGTTGCCGACGCAACGAGGAAATCTGGCAACGACGAGAAAGAAAGTAGCTCTTGACATCGCAACGGTGACGCCCCAAAGCAATGTCGTATCGATCGGGTTCGGTAAACGGCGTTGCGCCGAGCACATCAAAAGGAACTTTTTGTGCATGAAGATAGCGGCGGAACGCCAACTCCACCGCCACGCCGGCTACGATACACCGCAGCCGACGGAACGGCGCGCCGCCCATCCGATTGTAGGTGTAAGCAAGCGAACGGCAAGCATAGGCAACGCCCCCTTCCGCCAAATCGGAAGTATAGGGCAAACAAATCAGGTCTGTCTCTGTCAACATCTCATCGCGTCGAACGTTCACCCTCGTAACGGAATTGCAAGCAGTAATGATGGAAAGTATTGCTCACCCAGGCGCTGCCCAACCCATAGGGAGCCAGGCGTTGATTGTCCTGGCACCAGATTTTCTCATCCTTGAGAGCATAGATGCGCCCCAACGCGCGGCCCAGGTCCCAGGCCAACGGGTACATCACGCCGCCCTTTTTGACATTCTTGACGATGATGGTCAAGTACGCGCCGGGACGCAAGAGAGGCCGCAAGCCGGCATAAATAGCGACCAGTTTCTCCAGAAAAATCTCGTAATCGTGGATGTTCCCCAAATCGTTCGGGTCTTCGGAATATACCACATCAAGGTCGGGAGAGGCGCGGCGTTTCCGCTGCGTGGACGCCCCTTTTGCGTGCAACATATCCCAATACGGCGGCGAGGTGATGACATAATCGCAGAGGGGCAACGGCAACTGCGTAGCCTGCGCGGCGTCGGCGCAGAAGATTTCCGCCGCTAAACTCTGCGCGGCTGTCCCTAGCGCGGCGCGCTCGGCGGCAATCAACTGCCGCGCCAAGGAGACATACTTTGGATTCAACTCGACGCCGTACGAATGCCGCCCGGCGCGCAGGGAGGCCATCAACGCGCTTCCCGTTCCCGCCATCGGATCCAGGACGATGCCGCCGCGCTTGGTGAAGAACTCGATAAACTCCTGGGCCAGAGTCTCTGGGAATTTTGCCGGGTGCGTCAATACGTCCTTGGGACGAGGCGGAGGGTTGTGGACAAACCAGGATTTCTGGAATTTCAACCAGGCTTTTGCATCGAGTTCGTTGAGTTTATTGGCCTTCACGCCGAAGCGCCTCCATCAGAACCTTTTTACGGCATCCAATGCACAAAACGCCAACCTTGCTCACCGTAGGAAACGCTCGTTGCCGCACCCATGATCTCAAACCATGTTGTTCCGGGCTTGAAGGGAAACGGCGAACCATCTTCATAGATCAGAGAAAGGACTGCATCCGGCGCATTGCGTTGCCAACGCACTTTGTACGCCAGCCCATCACGGAACGCATAGGCGGTTCCTGAACCATAGAGCAGGATGTCCCAAATTTCCGGCTGCGCGCTATATGCCTCGTGCATGACGAGCAGGACAATCACGTTATCGAAGGCAATCGGCTGGCCGGTCAAACGATCGGTCAACTGAGCGTACTTCTCATTTTGCCCGTTTGTGAAGTCGTTATCCGTATCCGAAAAGCGTAGATATTTTCCGCTTGCCGCATCGTAATCCCAACGGTTGTAAACGGACGCCGAAAAGCGTGCGAAGAGATTGGCGGCAGGTTGTCCTCCCGCCGGCGGCTCAAGACGGAAGAACATCCCATCCAGATTCTGGCGTCCATTGCCTATACCCTTCTCGGTCGCGAAGGCGCTCAACTTAGCCGTGTCAGCCATTAGGTGGTTGGCACCGTTGGGGTCGTAACGGAAAAGCGGCGCATACGGGCCCTCGACAATCATCCGGTTGCTAAGCTCGGAGTGATACAGGCGGCGAAGCAAATAGTCACTGGCTCCGCCAAAGGCAAAGACCGCCTTATAACCGCGCACGATGTGCATGTCCAGCAACCGCGCCGAGCGAATTGGTCCCACCATTTCGGCGTCTTGCCCGTGGAATATAGCGGTGAAACGAGTCGTTCCTTCTTCCGTATAATATTCGAAGACGAGATCCGCGCGTGAAAGCCCCCACTGCGGACGATACGCACGCGGCAAGTTGGCAACCTTAATCGCCAGCGGACGGCGCTCTAACAAACTCGCATTCGCTACCTTCAAGCCCGTCAACGGATTGACGCCGGCCGGGAAACCGCCCGGACCAACCTCGAATGGTGTGGGCGAGGCGAGCGGCTCCGGCGTGAGAGTCGGACTGGGAACAGAGGTAAAGGTTGCCGTCGCAATACGTCTTGGCGTTGCTGTAGCGGTCGGCAAGGCGTTCGGCGCGCGGCAGGACGTTAATCCGAAGAGCAAAAGCAGAATGGCGAACAGTATCTTTTTCATAACAACCTCCGTCTATACAGACGCTTATCATACCGCTTTGTGCCCAAATCGGCAAATCGCTTATAATTGTTCCATGCCGCTTCCCCTTGGAAAACTCATCGTTCGCGTGCTGGTTATCCTGCTTGCGCTGGGAACCGCTACCGCTTGGTTGCAACTCACGCCGCCTGGACTATGGGGCAAGGCAGAAGCAATCGGCTACGCGGTCTGCCATCGCCTGAGCGAGCGTTCGTTCCATATCGGCGAGCGACAATTACCTCTCTGCGCCCGCTGTTCTGGTATGTACCTGGGAGCAGTGGTCGGCTTGCTCTACCAATTCTGGCGCGCCCCCCGATGCAGTGCCATGCCGCGCTGGAGCGTCTTCGTTGTGCTTGGCGTCCTTGCCGTGGCCTTCGCGGTAGATGGAGCGAACTCCTATCTGGCGCTTGCCAAAATAAGTTACCCCGCTGCGCTAGAACGGATTCGCAATCTTTACCAGCCAAGTAACATGCTGCGTCTATTGACCGGCAGCGGATTAGGACTGGGGCTGGCCGCGATTGTCTTCCCAACGTTCAACGCCACGGTTTGGGCTAACCCCAAAGAAACCTCTGCGTTCCCCTCCCTGAAGTCGTTCCTCCCCGTGCTCGGCCTGACCTTTCTCCTTGACTTGTTGACGCTTACAGAAAACCCTCTTTTCCTCTATCCTCTGGCCGTCGTCAGCGTGTTGGGTGTATTGAGCATCCTGACGCTCGTCTACGGCCTGGTCTGGGCCATGATTACCCGCCAGGAGAACGTGTTTCAACACTGGTCCCAAATGGGGCTGGTGTTATTGCTGGGTTTCACCACCGCGCTCTTGCAAATCGGCGTGATCGATTTCTTTCGGTTCGCCCTCACCGGCGCCTGGGACGCATTCCCCCCGGCGACTCCTTAATTGAGTGTGGAGGTACTCCTATGGAAGCCTTGATGACAATTCTCGCTGCCTTTGGCTTGTCGGCGAGCGCTGGGCTAAACGCCTATATTCCGCTTTTCATCATCGGTGTTGTCGCCCACTACTTCCCGCAGGCTTTTACGCTCCATCCACCCTATGACTGGATCGCCAACCCCTGGTTTCTGATCGTGTTGGGTGTGTTCATCATTATCGAATTCCTGGCCGATAAGGTCCCAGCCATCAACCATATCAACGATCTTCTCCAGACCTTCATCCGCCCAGCAGCCGGGGCCATCGCATTCGCAGCCAGCGCCAAGGTGGTAACGGATGTTCATCCCCTGCTCGCGCTGGTTTGCGGCTTGCTCATCGCCGGCAGCGTGCACACGGTCAAAGCCGCAGCGGTGCGGCCGGCGGTAACGGCCACGACCGGCGGAGCAGGCAACGCGCCGATCAGCCTTGCGGAAGACATCGTGGCGACCATCGTCTCTATCCTCTCTGTGTTGCTGCCGATTCTGGCTACCGCCCTCATCGTCCTGGCGATTTCCCTGATGCTCTGGTGGTGGGCTGAACGTCGCCGACGCAAAAATACGACGCGCCTCTGATGGCCTCGCGGGCCGAATTGCGAGTACACATCACCAACAACGTTCCTATTTTCTCAATCCCTAATCCCTAAGGAGGTAGATATGACCGATTTTGTTCCATCTGTTTCGTCCGAGGAGATTTCTGTCCAGCAACTGGGTGAACCTATCTATCAAGCGCGCGGCTGGCTCAAACTGCTCGACATACTTTATTATAGGCGGGGCAACGCAAGCTTTGTCCATCGTCGGCATTCTCGTTGCATGGCTGCCTATTTGGATCAGCAACTATTCGTACTAGGAGAAAAACAATGAGCGAACCCGAACCTTGGCCCTCCTCGACCCCTCCCACCAGCGCCCTGGCGATCATTAGCCTCATTGGGGGTATTGCAGGCTGGACGCTTTTACCATTCCTAGGCTCCATGGTAGGCATTGTTTGTGGCCATATGGCCAAGAACGAGATTAAGAAGAGCGGTGGCACCATTGGCGGCAACGGCATGGCAACCGCCGGCCTGATACTTGGGTATACGGCGATCGCAGTCGGTTTCTGTATCGTCTGCCTGCTTGTTCTCGCCCCTCTCATCGGCCTCAGCATTCCCCTTTTCAACAATAGTTCCTACTAAGCCATGGCCGAGAGCAATTCCTCGCTCTTTCCATATCCAAAAAATAGCCAGAGCAATCCACCAGGGATTGCTCTGGCTATTCTGATTCTCGCGATTTGTTTCTGCATCGGCTTGACAGGCCTGATTATTGCCTTTGGCTCATCCTTCTTGAATTGACTTTTCCGGCAACAACGTGCCCCACCGTGGCGGCCCCAAGACCGCTTAAGAGAACCGTCAAGACAGGCATTGCACAGCATGGTCTGGAATTGCCAGGTGAACTTCCCGGCCAATAGAGCAGGGTTTGTTTAACAAGAAGTAAAGCCCGTTGTCGAGCGTGATGCGGAATCGTTCCTGCTGGAAGACAACATCCCTGACCACGCCCCGCAGAATGCCTTCTTTGACCAAGCGCGCTCCCTCTGGTCGAATCAACAGGTCAACGCGCTCTCCTATCTCATGTCCACGCGGACAGGCAACATGGAAACTTCCCACTGCTGTATCCACCTGAAACCTTTTACCAGTGACAACCACCACGCCGCCGATGATATTCCCAGCCCCTAAAAAACGAGCGACCCAAACAGAGCCCGGCGTGTTCCAGACTTCCGCCGGCGCGCCTTCGCGCACGATTCTGCCCTCATGAAGCAGGAGGACGCGGTCAGCAATGGCAAAGGCTTCTTCTTGATCGTGGGTGACATAAATGGCTGGGATGCGGCTGCTGCGCAACAGACGACGTAATTCGTCGAGCAACTCGGCGCGCAACGCGCGATCCAGAGCGCCAAGCGGCTCATCGAACATCAACAGACGCGGTCGCGGCGCCAACGCACGCGCAAGCGCGACCCGCTGCTGCTCGCCGCCGGAAAGATCGGTGACGAGTCGCCGCTCGAATCCCGTCAGATTAACCTGCGCCAGCGCCTCTGCCGTGCGTTGCCCTATCTCTGCCCGCGGCAAATGTTGCATGCGCAGACCAAAAGCCACGTTCTCCGCCACTGTCAGGTGAGGAAAGAGCGCGTAATCTTGAAAAACTAGACCGAAATTCCGCCGATGAGGTGGAACAGCAGAGATATCCTCTCCGTTCCACTCCACTTTGCCGCGCTCCGCGGCTTCGAGTCCGGCAACGATACGCAACAGCGTAGTTTTGCCGCTGCCAGAAGGCCCTAACAGGCAAATCGTCTCTCCGGCCTCCACACGGAAAGAGACGCCGCGTAGGAGCGGCATCTCTTCGTAGTTCTTCCAGATGTCCTTGACCGCCAACATGGACGCAGGGGCCTCACTTGCGCCGCAGCGCAAAGAGGATAAGTGCCAGGCCGGCTAGGAACAGAACGCCAATCCAGAAGTAACCTAACACATCGCCAAACTGCAATCCCAGAGCCACCGCCAGCAAAATGAACACAGCCGCCGGAATATAGGCCCAAGAATGATGCGCCAACAGGGCTACCAACAGGAACGTCAAGCCTAGGCCAAGAAAGAAGACTCCACCGGTATCCACGCCGCCAAGTAGATCTGAAAGGGCGGCGACGACCGCCAACGTGAGCAAGACCCCACCCGGAATCATTGCCCACCAGCGTTGTCGGTCGAGCACATAGACAATCCAGAACGCGAGGCCAACCCCGCCCAGGAAGATAGCGCCATCCAGCGCCTCAGGCAGAAGCGCGGTTACCCCAATTCCCAGAAGAACGAATGCGGGGAAGACCGCCCACCAATGCGAACGCGGATCGCCAAAAAATACATACAGAAAGGCTATTCCGGCTACAGTACCCAGAACCGCCCAGAAGAGATCCGCACCTGGCGGAATAAGACCAATTTTCTCCAACAACGTCGCCAAGCCGGCAAGGATAAGGACAGACCCAAGAACGATTCGCCAGTCAATGCGTTTCATACAGATCTCCTTACTCTATCAAGTAATACGGACAGCGCTAACACCTGCTTCGATGTTTAATTCCACGCGACGTGGCGCGCTCTCGTACTCTAACGATTGATAAAGGCCCTGATGCAGAAGCGGGAAACGTTTCTGATCTATGGTAAAGGAAGATATTCCCCGGTCAAGACGAATGCGAGCAGCAACGCCCTCCGGAATTTGTATCTGCAGATTGGCCGCCCCCGCCTCGATATCTAACAAAGCGTTCGCCACACTCGCCGGCGCCGTTAGGGTGACGCTGCTCGCGCCGGCCTCCAATTTGAGATAGGAGACCTGTACCTCGCTCAAATCTAGCGTTAACTGGCTAGCACCGCTCTTGACCGTCAAGGAGAGCGGCGCCTCATTGCTCAGACGGAAACGCCAGACCCCGCTCTCCGGGCCAACGAACGGCACGAACGTCGGCGCACATTCTACTTTAGCCGTCAGCTCGTCCCCTTCCAGGCGGCTGGAGATGTGCAGGCCCGCGCCCTGATTGGCCATCAGGAGAGCGCCCGAGGGCGCCCCTCCTCCGATATGCATCTGACCGGCGCCATGCTCAATTGTCAAGTTCGCGCGCCGCGCTCCCTGGATGTCCAGGACGACCTTTTCCGCATCATCAGCAACAACGCGCCGGGAAAGAAACGCCGCTGCTACCAACCATCCGCCGGCCAGCAAGAGGAACAACGGCCAGAAATACTCCCAGACGTTATCCAAGACACCGGCCGCCTTAAGCGCAAAGCACACGCCAAGCAGAAGCAGGACGCTTCCCAAGAAGAGAAGGTATCGTTGTGTACACATTCGCCACGCCCTCCTACTACCTACGCATAAGACCGCGCACAATGAACCACAGGCCGAGCAAAAGGCAGATGACCGCCAGCGTATACTCCTTATACGGGCCAAGGATATCCAACCCGCCGAAAACAGCACCGAAGACGATAAACATCGCCAGGCTAATGAGGATGAGGTTCAAACCGTGTCGCAGCGCTTCGCGGAATCCCCGCCCAAGAATCCCGGCAAGGATGTTCCCCACGCCGACAAAGCCGGGAATGAGCGTCCACATATACGACCAGGACTCCCAATCGTTGCTGGCATTCTGATAATACAGAATACCGCCAATGCCGGCTACAAGGCAGGCAGGAATCGCCATGCCTGCCGCCCCGGTCAGGAGACCAACAAGCAGAATGATTCCGCCGGCAATGACAACCCACATGGGCCAAGCAAAGGGAGGAAGGACGTCTGCCAAGGTAGGGTTGATCTTCAACGCCGCGAACCAGGCAGCCAGGAGGACGAGCAACAACCCTAAAGCCAGCTGTGTACGAGAACGATTTTCCATAGAGCACTCTCCTAAAACAGGAACATCCAGAACGGAGTAACACTATGCTTTCCTATACGATGCAGAGTGTTAAAAGTTACATATTGCACATCACACCTTCTCGTCAACAGCGAAGGTCCCGGATAAGTCCCCACCCAAACATCAGCCACGAATGTCCGCCAGAACACCTCATCATTATATCCGAATTGCTTGACAAAATATTACCCCTGTGATACCTTGCGAAGATGATCTGGCAACATAGGATGTTCACCATGAAACTGATTTGTGCCGTTGTCCGGGACATTGACGGCGATGATGTTGTCCATGCCTTGATCTCACATGGGTACCGCGTGACGCGCCTGGCCAGCACGGGAGGGTTTCTGCGACGCGGGAATGTCACCCTGCTACTTGGCGTGGAGGAGGAACGCCTGGCCGACGCCATAGAACAAATTCGCTCCACTTGCTCCCCCGCGGAAAGCGATCAACACCGCGCTATCCTTTTCATCCTGCCTCTGCATCACTCCGAGCAGATTTGACCATGTCGCGCTTTTCTCTGGCGATTCTGCGAGCGCGGCGCGCTGCTCGGCGTTTTACTTGGGGAGGAGAATGGGCGCTCCCGCTTTCGCAGCAAGTCAAACGTAACCTCAGCTGGTTTTTCTTGGATGGCTTGTTTGCCGCCGCCAGCGATAACATCATTGTTACCTATCTCTCGCTCTACCTTCTTGCCCTAGGGGCAACACGCGGCCAAATTGGCCTGATGAATTCTTTTTCCAGTCTAAGCGCGGCCCTCCTCCTGTTGCCGGCAGCCTTCCTGGTGGAAAAAATCGGCCACCGCAAGGAACTCACCGTGCTCTTTGGGGGAATCCTGGCAAGATGGATGGTGCTCGCGCTGGCTTTGCTCCCCTTCCTGCTTCAAGGACGGTCGCTTATTTTCCTTGGCATCGCGCTTGCCGTCCTGCGCGATGCCTTTGGGAATCTTGGCTATCCGGCCTGGATGTCGTTGACCGGCGCCATTGTGCCCTTGGAAGGACGAGGGCGCTACTTTGGGGCGCGCAACTTTGCCATGGGCGTCGCCGGCATGACCATGATTTATCTGGTCGGCGAACTCATCACGCGCCTTCCCGTTCCGATAGGCTATCAGCTGGCGCTCGGCTTGGCTTTCCTCCTAGGGCTGACCTCCACGTTCTGCTTCTGGCATCTACGCGATCCGGAGGATAGAGCGGTAGAGCAAAACAAAAACCCGGTGCCGCTTTCCGCGCGGGAGATTCTGAACGACATCTGGTCGCGACCGGCTTTCGTCGCGCTGTGCCTGGTCATGGGCTTGTGGAATTTTTCCCTAAACATTGCCGGACCGTTCTTTAGTGTGTATATGGTGGAAGGCTTGCGCTTCAGCGCGGTGATGGTCGGCGCAGCGACCATAGTTTCCAACATCGCGGGGTTGCTCGTACAGCGTCGCGTTGGCACGCTCTCCGATCGCTGGGGCCCGCGCCAAGTCCAACTCGTCAGCATGCTGTGCATTCCCCTCCTGCCGGCAGCATGGATTTTCATTTCCCGTTTCTGGCACGTGGCCTTGTTGCACATCTTCAGCGGAGCCTTGTGGGGAGCGTTCAACTTGGTATCCTTCAATCTCCTGCTCGCCCTTACGCCGCAATCCCAACGTGCGCGTTACTCTGCCCTTTATCAGATGATGGTCACCCTTGCGCTGGCCGGCGGCGCCGCCTTCGGTTCATGGGTCGTGACCGTTTGGGGCTATAAAGCTGTCTTCCTGTGTTCTGCCATAGGTCGTCTCAGCGCGGCTTTGCTTTTTTCCCGCTTCGTCCCGGCCGTTCTACCACCACGCCGATAGGGAGAAGCCTCCCAATCGTTCGCGAGGAAAACCTCCTTCCATCACGAACTGGGAACAGCTAGGCCAAAAGAGCACGTCGCCGTTGCCAAAACTTGGTACAATAATCTCGGCAAGCACATTCTCGTAAGGAGACCGGTATGGAAAACTACCTTTGGTGGCAAGATGGGGTTATCTACCAGATTTACCCGCGCTCCTTCGCCGACAGCGACGGCGATGGCCTGGGAGATTTGCCCGGCATTACGGCTCGCCTGGATTATCTGTCCGCGCTCGGTGTGGACGCCATCTGGCTCTCGCCCATTTACCCATCGCCTGATAAAGACTTTGGTTACGACGTCAGCGACTATTGCAACATTGATCCCCGTTTTGGCAGCCTAAGCGATTTCGATACGCTGGTACGAGAGGCGCACCGGCGCGGCATTCACATCATTCTCGATATGGTACTCAACCACACTTCCGATCAGCACCCCTGGTTTCAGGAATCGCGTCGCTCGCGCGACAACCCCAAGCACGACTGGTACGTCTGGAAAGACCCTCGCCCAACGCGCGGCGGAGGGATCGGCGAGCCGCCAAACAACTGGCAGTCCTGCTTCGGCGGGCGCGCCTGGACGTACATCCCAGAGCGTGGCCAGTACTACTACCACATGTTCCTTCCCGAGCAACCGGATCTCAATTGGCGTAACCCTGCCGTGCGGCAAGCGATCTTCGATGTACTTCGTTTCTGGCTTGAGCGCGGTGTGGACGGCTTCCGTCTAGATGTTTTCAACGCTTATTTCGAGGACCCCGACTACCGCGACAACCCGCCGAAGTTCGGTCTGCGCGGCTTCGACCGCCAGAAACACCTGTACGATTGCGACCAAGCGGAGATGATTCCGCTTCTACGCGAGCTGCGCGCCCTGCTCGATTCGTACAAGGAACGCTATGCCGTCGGTGAAACATTCCTGGCGACCCCAGAAAAGGCGGCCTCCTACTGCGGTCCCGATACGCTCCATGCCGCGTTCAACTTCGAGTTTACAGGCTGCAAGTTCCGCGCCGATTCTTTCTCGAAAGCCATTCAACGTTGGGAGGCCGCAACGGGCGAGCGAGTCTGGCCGAACTACGCGCTTAGCAACCATGATATCTCGCGTAGCGCCACGCGTTACGCGGCAGGGGAAGAGGACGCGCGGGCAAAAGTGGCGCTTGGACTTCTCCTCACCTTGCGCGGCACACCGTTCCTCTATTACGGCGAAGAGATCGGGATGCGCGACATCCGCCTAAAACGTGCGGAAATCCTGGACCCGCCGGGCCGGCGCTACTGGCCATTCTACAAAGGACGCGACGGTTGCCGTTCGCCCATGCAATGGGATGATAGCCCACAAGCCGGCTTTTCTTCCGTCAAGCCCTGGCTGCCCGTCCACCCGAACTACAAGCAGCGCAACGTCGCCGCTCAGCAAAAAGACGCCTCTTCAATGCTCAACTTTACCAAGCGCCTGCTTGCCCTGCGCAAGGAACAACCAGCCTTGCGGCGCGGCGACTTCCGGGCAATCAGCGCGCCGCGGCAAGATGGGTTGGCATACCTGCGCGTTTACGGCGATCAAACCCTTCTAATCGGCCTGAATTTCTCATCGAAGTCGCTCACGCTTGCTCTCGACACGCGCTCCCTGCCTGCGGCGCACTGGCAAATGTTGTTCTCCACGCACTCCACAACCGGCGTCCCCCTCCGCGGAGACAAACTTCTCCTGGCGCCGTACGAGGTTTGTATCTTGAACACTTCGTGACACGTGGAAGAAATCGCCTACCTTTCCGGTGAAAAGCCATCTCCTGGCACCGGCCCGTTAAGGCGCTTCCTCCCTCCTTTGCCGGATGGGATGGCAAGAGCCGCGCTGAAACATGTTTTTCCGAAAGGGGAACAAGCAGACACCTGGGTGTTAGACCCATTCGGCAGCGCGCCGAATCTGCCTGTCGAGGCCGCGCACGCGGGCTGGCGCGTGCTGGCGACCGTCAACAACCCGGTGGCGCGCTTCCTGCTCGAACTCACGGCGGCCGCGCCCACGCGCCAGGAATTCCAGGCTGCCCTCGCCGAGCTTGGTTCCGCACGCAAAGGCGAGGAACGCCTTGAAACTCACCTCCAATCCCTCTACCTGACAGAATGCACGCGTTGCCATCGCAAGGTCCCGGCGGAAGCTTTCCTTTGGGAACAAGGCGGCGAGGTTCCCCTGGCGCGCCTCTATCACTGTCCCTGCGGCGAGGGAGGCGAATTTCCCACCACAGAAAGCGACCGCCTCCATGCTGCGATCCTGGCGTCAACAACGGCACTTCATCGCGCGCGCGCACTGGAGCGTGTTGCCCCACGCGATGACCCCGACCGTCCTTACGCCGAAGCGGCCCTAAACTGTTACCTGCCTCGCGCTATCTACGCCCTGATCACGATCATCAACAAACTAGACAGCCTCTCCCTTACCCCCGAACGTCGCCGTTGCCTCACCGCGCTCGTGCTCTTTGCCTGCGACGCCGCCAATACCCTGTGGGCCTATCCCGAAGACCGCCCGCGTCCAAAACTGCTTACCACGCCCTCGCGCTTTCTTGAGCACAATGTTTGGCTGGCGCTGGAGCGCGGTGTGGATACCCTAGCCTCCACAAAAACGGCCGTTCCTGTTGTCAACTGGCCGCGTCCGGCTCCCGCAAGCGGCGTTTGCATATTCGAGGGCGCTTTGCGCGATCTCGCCGGTCGTCTGAAGAATCTCCCCATCCGCGTTGTCCTTACTGCTATTCCTCGTCCCAATCAGGCCTTTTGGACGCTTTCCGCCCTCTGGGCCGGCTGGTTATGGGGACAGCAAACAGCAAGCGCGTTCAAAGCCGCGTTGCGCCGCCAACGTTACGATTGGGATTGGCACGCCGAGGCGTTGGGTTCCGTGTTTCGCCACATGAGCCACGCGCTGCCGCTCCACACCTTGCTCTTTGGGTTCATTGCCGAGCCGGAAGCGGCTTATCTAAGCGCCACGCTGGTCGCGCTCGAAGGCGCTGGCTTTGACCTAAGCGGACTTGCGTTGCGCACAGTCCACGATCCAATTCAATTGTTCGCGCGCCGACGCGCGTACGAACACTCACCGCGCCATCGTCCCTCTCCAGAAACAATCCGTCAGACCTTGCAAGAATACCTGAACCAGCGCGGTGAACCGACTACCTACCTGCATCTGCACGCCGCTGCGCTGCAGGCAATGGCGGCGGAACAGTCCCTCGCCTGTGATCAGAACGATATTTCCATCCTACACACGCCTATTCAGAAAGCCCTCCAGTCAAGTCCTTTCGTCCATTACAGCAACGCCCAAAACCCGGAAAGCGGCCTATGGGGACTTGAAATGTGGGAGACGGAAACTATCCCTTTGCCAGACCGCGTGGAAATGGTCGTGGTCCGCACCTTACAAAAGCGACCAACCATCCCTTTTCATGAATTGGAGCAAACGGTCAACGAGGAAATCGGCGGCCTCTTTACTCCTTCCTTGGGATTGATTCATCAGGTGCTGAATTCCTATGCCGTGGAGAGCAACGGACGCTGGTCATTGCGCCCGGAGGACCACGCTAATGCACGCCGCGCCGACCTCGAATCAGCCAGCGTAGCCTTGCGCTCCCTCGGACAACACTTGGGCTTTACCGTTGCCACTGCCGGCCAACCGGGGCGGCTGACTCTCTGGCAGGAACATGACCAGGTGGTCTTCGCTTTCTACCTGCTGGCATCAGCCGTCGTGGGCACAATCTTGCGCCAGAATCCCTATCCCCCCACCATCAGCCTGCTGGTCCTGCCGGGCGGACGGGCAGGGCTGTTGCTGTACAAATTGCGGCGAGACCCTTCGCTGATGGCGCTGTGGAATCAGGGTTGGCGAGTGCTCAAATTCCGCACGCTACGGAGACTGGCTATCACCCCTCCTATACAACTACAACGCGAGGGGTTTCTGCAAGAACTGAACAGCGATCCGCTCGACGCGCCAGCGCAAATGCAGTTTTGGTAAAGGCGAGGAGACGTCCAGCGGTCGGCGCGCCAGCGGAACGCACCTTCCCCGTCGGTCACCGATCAAACTTCAACAATTCCAGCATGGCGCCCAGTTGGGAAACGCTGTCAATATAGGCATACCGTCCCCCCTCCCAGCCACCTGCCTGGACAACTGGCATCCCGCGCGCGCCGAGAAAGGCTTTCGCCTCGTCCAATTGTTCAACGCGAAAGGCGATGTGGTGAATCCCTTCGCCATGAATGCGTAAGAATTCTTCCCACGTGCTTGGCGCGCCGACAGGCTCAATGAGTTCCACCTGTACAGAACCCATGTCGAAAAACGCCGCTTTCCCATGGGCGTTCGAAGGTTGTCCACGGTACACCGTGTTGGCAAAGGAATCTGCTGCGATGAGCACGATATCCGGCTTCGGTACGCCGAATATCTCGGCGTAGTGCTCTGCTGTTCTCTCCACATCCCAAACCACGATCCCAATTTGCACGACAACATTGTTGTCGAGATGGTTCATTTTGCCTCCATCAGTATCGAAATTCCACAATCTCTGCGTCCTTCAACAAAGCGGGAATAAGGCGTTTGTGGCACTCCTTCCTGCCAACCGTTTGCAACGTGTAGACCACTCGATCGCCTCGTTTCCAGACAAACTGCTTGTGGACTCGAATGCCACAAGCACGGAACATCTCCTCCAACGTGCTTATATGGGAGGATTCAAGGGGAAGGGTTATCTCGTAAGTATGTGCATTGCGCAGGTTGTCCAGCCAGTGCTCGAAAAATGGGAATACCCACAAGATAACCAAGATAAACAGGGTAGTCACACCGGTCAAAAGATACAGCCCACTTCCAATGCCCATGCCCAAGGCGGCAGCCAACCAAATTGTAGCGGCTGTGGTCAGTCCCGCCACTCTGCCTCCTTCGCCGCGCAGAATGGCACCTGCGCCAAGAAAACCGATGCCGGTAACAATATTCGCCGCCACGCGCGCGCTGTCCTCCAAGAAATGGAACGACAACATGGTGAATAGCGTCGCGCCAAGTGTGATGAAGATCATTGTGCGAAAGCCGGCGGATTTATCGCGAAACTCACGCTCGAACCCAATCAACCCGCCAACCAGGACGGCCAGAGTAAGTCTGAGAATCTCTTCCCCAGAAATCGTCATGAGAGCCTCCTAATTGACCTTCCAGGTCCACCGCAGAGGATAAACACGAGCTTTCGTAATAGAAAGCCAATAACCAGCGGCTACGGATAGCCAACCCGCACCATCGCTACTTCCAGCCACATAGCCGGATTGGCAAGCGTCCCATACCGCAAGCGACCTTGCGGCGTAAAGGCCATATACTGGTTATCAATCCAAATGACCAATCCTAAAGGTGGTAGCGGCGAGAGAGAAGTGCGGAATACACACGCACCATCTACGCTGAACTCACAAAGCGTTTCCATCCAGTAAAAGGAGTACGTATGCCATTCCGTGGCGTTCACCGATACAGTCGCTCCATCCTGAGAAACCACACGCGCTGCCAGTCGTCGCGCTAACCGCGCGAAAGGGCGAATATAACAGAACGGCACGCCGACCAAGGCCGGCGCGAGAAGCAGGAATGGCCAGCGAGGCGAGCGAAACACCCCCGCAAAAAAACCATTGGCCGGGATGATGGAAGAAACACCCTCGCCTTCACCGGAACCTGTTTTCTCCTGTAAAGCAAGATAATTCTCCGGCGAAGCATAGAAGAACCAAACCGCATTTGGCAAGGAAGGCAGGCGAAACCACGTCGCGCCGAAGCCCAACGATAGCCCAAACGGATCATTCCAGAGGCCGAATCCCCATGTGCCAGGTAGATTTTCCGCCGAGACGCGCGCGCATACAGTAAAGGACAGAGGTGGGGAATGAGGGAAATGACTGCGGCCAAGATAGGAATAATCGTCGCACTGCGCCAACCGATACACGCCTTTTCCCCCTGCCGAAACACCCAGCCGATAACTCTGCGCCGTCGCAAGTACGGTCGCGCCAGACGTATGACGAATAGAAAGATTTACGGAAGTTGCCATCGGAACACACAGAGCCGACGCGCCCTCTTGCAGATGAGGCAAGACAGGGCATCACACAGTTTTTTGGCGTTTTTCCCAAGACATTGCTTTGGCAATACGCGCGGCCAAGGAAGCATTGTTCAGCAAAAGCGCCAGATTGGCGCGTAACGTCTCATCGCAGGTTAAGTCGTTCAAACGTTGCAGCAGAAACGGAGTTAGATCTTGCCGACGGATGTTCTGCTTCTCCGCCTCGGCGCGCGCGCGGTGAATCAAACTTTCGAGGTGGGCGCGTGGTAGGGCTTGCTCGGCTGGTGGAGATTGGCAGACTAACACAGCGCTGCACATTCCCAGCCCCCAATGCATCTGGGCAAATTCTACCACCTCCTTTGGAGTCTCCAAGCGAATCGTGACCGGCAAGCCGCTCTCACCCCAGTAAAAGGCCGGGAACTGATCCGTCCGATAACCGATAACCGGCACACCTATCGTTTCCAAATACTCCAGCGTGGCCGGCACATCGTGTATGGCTTTCGCCCCCGCACAAACGACGATCAACGGCGACTCGGCCAAGAGAGGCAAATCGGCAGAAATATCCAGCGTAAGCGGCGAGTATACGCCGCCGATGCCGCCGGTAACGAAAACCTTTATGCCGGCACGTTGTGCAATCCAGAGCGCGCCGGCGACCGTGACGCCACCGCTGCCTCCCCGGAGCAATACAGCCGCCAGGTTACGGGGAGAGATTTTATGCACGTCTGCTTTATCTGCCAGTTGCTGGAGCTCCTCTTCCGTCAGACCAACGTGAATCCTGCCATCGAGAACAGCAACTGTCGCCGGCGTAACTCCTTCATCCAAAATAGCCTGTTCCATGCCGCGCGCCAGGGCATGATTGCGCGGACGGGGCAAACCGTGCGTGACCACCGCCGATTCCAGGGCAACGACGGGCAAGCCACGCTGCAAAGCGCGCCTCGCCAGAGGGGAGCAAGTAATGCACAAAGACGAGGAACTCATATTAACAACTGGTCATATAGCCTTTCGAGGGAAAGCCTGGGATCCACTGTGCCCTCCGCGCGTAGGGTAAGCGAAGCCGCCGAGATTCCCAGTCGAATCGCATCATCAAGAGGAATCTCATTCAACAGCCCAAAGAGCACGGCAGCCGTCAGAGCATCCCCGGCGCCGGTCGGATCCACGATCTTGGTGCGTAGAGCGGGAATATGACCGGTTGTCTCCGAGGTGGCGTAACAGACGCCGAATTCGGCCAGGGTGACGATGGCAATTTGCACGCCCAACGCGACCAATTGGCGCGCGGCCGCGATTGCCGCCGTTACATCGGCCGGCTCAAAGGGCAGGTCGGTCAGCACAGCCGCCTCCGCGCTGTTTGGCGTAATCAGGAACAGCTCGCTCAGGTGCGCCTTCAAACGTCTTGCCAGACTGACCGAGGTCGGATCGGCGCAAACGGGCGTTCCGCTTTTCTTCGCCAGCGCAAAAACTGTCCTGAGCGCGGCCGGGGACAGATTGGCGTCCACAAAAACCAGCGCGGCGGAACGGAAGAAAGCCCGGCGCTTGTGAATCACCTGGGGCGTCAGGCTGGACATAACACGCATGTCATCCAGGGCAAAAGTCAGCGTGCCTTGCCGATTCAGAGTTGCCAGATAGAAGCCACTGGGAAAATCCTCGCTGCGAATAGCGGCGGAAATGTCCACACCGGCCTCGGCGGTAGCGTTCAGGATTTCCTCGCCAATACGATCGGCGCCGACAGCCGTGATCAGCGCCACACGTTCCCCAAGTCGCGCCAAATTCTCCGCCACATTGCGCGCCACGCCGCCATAGGCAGCGCGAATACGCGCCGGATTCGAAGTCCCATATTGCAATTCGCCCTCCAAGCGGCCAATCAAATCCAGGCCAGAGGCGCCGAGAAGAAGACAGGAAAGAGCAGTATCATCGGTCATCGCGCCACAGGGCATTCGTCCCTACTACTTGCCGCGGCCCCGAAGCAACGTTGCGGTGGTTCGATCACGCACTCGCTTCGAGAAGCCTTTGGATCACGTTTTCAAACGAGCGGACGGCTGTCTTCCTGCAACGGCTGAGGCAATACAGGCTTGGCCACTGCGACTGCAACACCAAGAATACGATGTTCCTGATCGCGCGGTATGGGGGAGTAGTCCTCTAGCGATTCAGACAAAAAGGCTTTCTCCCGCGCTCGCCATCGTTTGATCATATACCGATACCCTGCACCGCTTGGCTCGGGGCAAGAGACAACGACGATGCTGTTATCGTCGGCATCATCGGCAATGTAAAACAAAACCAGGTCGTCATGGACAATAGGAACCGAGTTGGCGGCATTCATGCTATTCCCTTTGACAACAATCCAACCATACAGACGATCGCGTTGCAGGGCAACGTAGCGGCGATCGGAATGGAGGGGAAAAACAGCATACTCCCTCGCCCCTACGCCGAAAGTTCTTATCTCCATGATGAGCTCCTTCTGCTGCGTTTCTCCCCATATGGGGCCGTCTGGGCCAGCCTGAACCTGAGCAAAGACAGGGAAAGAAGGCAAAGCAAGAAAAGCCAATCGGTTTGCAGACCGTGACGGCTGGGAAATATCAACCGTCCATGTTAGCAAAGCAGACAGGCTCCCGTTTATCTCTCGCAAAATCGCATGATAGTTTTCATCTCTTTCCTTGCCCTCCAGAAACGCCCATTGTTGGATTTTTTCTTTAACGTCTTGATAGAGTCGCTGTGCTTGCACACATTGACGACTGCGCTCACAGGCCAACCCGGCCAGCCACAACGCTAGAGCTTCATTGTACCTATCATTCTGGCGACGAAACGCATCCGCGGCTTGTTGACAATACAAATAAGCTAGATGATCACGATCCCATTCCAACGCAACTGCTCCCATAAACACATAGTGATAGGCGCAATCCCGCACCGACTGAGCGGATGGTTGTTGTAAGCACCCCTGCAGGTTCAACAGGAAACCCGCAAGTTTTTGGAACGGCGCAGCGAGGAGCCAATCACGCTGTCCTTTCAGGTCGCTCTTTCCGGGCGGGAAATCTAGAAGACTTAAGATTCGAGAAACCTTATGCTCCATGCTGCCCTTCCAGAAGGGATCTTAATTGCTCAAGTGAGCGCAGCGTTTCCGGCGTCAAGAGAGGATGCACCAGGGGATTCGCCAGGCTGGTCGTGATCGTAGTGGCGAGCGCAAGCAAAAGAGGTTCGGCAAAGCGACGGCTTGGATCACGATTTAGGCCTTCGGCGATAGCCAGAATCAGGTCACGCTGGGCTTCCGCGCGGGCCTCTTCGACCGCGCGGATACGCGCTGCTTCAGCCTGTGCGCGCATCAGATGAGCCAACCTTTGCCGTCCAGCCTGCCAGTTGCGTTCGCGTTGTTCTTCAATGGTTGCCGGTAGTTCCACACGCGTAATCTGGACATCAGTTACGTAATAACCGAACCGTTGGGTAAGACGGTTGAGTTCTTCACGCAGTTGTTGGGTCGTCTCCGCGCTGAGAAGAGACCCTCTCCCTTGTCCAGGCAATGCCCTAGAATCTCCATCCTTCTCTATGTTGATCTCCGCGCCGAGAACAGAGCTTGCCTCGCCTGATAAGAGTAACTCGTCGAGTTTGAGACGACCGATGTAGTCCGGTATCACGCTGGTCACTTGCCCCCAAACCAAATCGATTCCTTTCATTTCGGTCAAAGTCTTCCCGTCCGGCATGCGCACCGAGGTGCGTTCCACAGCGGCTTTGACGGCCACGGGATCAAAGGGGTAAAGCAACTCTGCTCGTCTTTGGGCCGGATTTCCAAGGCAACACTCTACACGCACGGTTACATCAACTTGAATACCATCTCGGGTCCAACAAGAACGAAGCGTTTCTTCTTTGACATAAGGCCGGGTGTCAACAATGTCTCGGATGGTTTCGAACCAGTCCAAGCAGACGATCTCGCCCGGCCCAACGACTCGTGAGAACCGGCCTGCCCGTTCCAGGTACACCGCGTTACCATCTCTGATTGCCAAACAAAGCGGCCCCCCCAGATTCCGGGCCATCCAGGCCAACCACGGCGTCTTCCCCTCGTCCAATTGTCCATCCTTGACAATTAAACAAGGAAACCCCACAAGAGAAAAGAAAGGCGACGACCTTGCCGCCTCTCTCTTTTCATCTTCGTTTTCTTTGCTGGAAAGTTTTTTAGAGAAGGAGAGATCGCCCCCCATATTCAACACCCCATACAAGCGATGGCGAAGGATTTCTTGAGGATCCAGCTCGTCCGGCAAGCGGTAGAATTCTTGTAAAAACTGCCCTGCGATTCGCAACGCCTTCCCCGCCACCAGCTTGTCGAGTACGATTGCCAACACTACAACCGCGATGGCAGCAAGGAGCCAGGATAGCATGGTAGGGAACAGGGCAGCGATTCTTTCGTATTGTAGAAGAACAATGAGCGCAAATCCCGCCGGTAGAATCGCCAATAGAACGGGGAAAGTCAGAATCCAAGAACGTTGCGTCGAGTCGCGATACGCCTCCTGGCAGTTATAGACGCCAGTTTGCCAGCGGGCAGGGTTGGAGGAAGCTTGAAACGGCATGGTTATTCAGCGCTCCTGGTTTGATTCCTCGCGGCTGACCGGTCTGCGCCATCCAAACGGCATCGGCGTGCTCTGGACACCATTCTCTTCTCCTTTACGGTAACGGGTAATGTAATCCTGTATGGCGCTGAGAAAGAGCAAGGCTATCGCCGAAGGAGGCAGGTCAGGATGCAACTTCTTGACTTGCTCAAACCCTTCTGCAATGGAGGTAAGCAAGAGTGATTGAGCATAGGCCCAAGCCTCCTGTTGTACGCGATCAGCGTCAGCTTTAGCTTGAGCAAGCGCTTCTTCCCGCCGTCTCTCCCAAAAGGCTTTCCATAACTCGATCTGTTGCTGTGAGATGCTGTCAACTTGCTTTTCCGCCTGAGCCGAGAACCGAAAGTTGACAATGCGCGCGGCAAAAAGATTCACGCCCGCGGCCCGCAAAGGAAGTTCCACCTGCTCCTTTATACTCCGCGAGATCATTTCTAAGGCAGATGTTACTCCTCCCTCGATTTGCCAGAACATGTTGATAGGATATCGACTCAGTTCTTGCCTTGCTATCTCTTCTACCTGTGAGACTACCCATTCGTCCCAATGCAAGACCGTCTTTTCTGGACTACCTAACCTGACTCCCGTCTTGCTTAACGCCGCCCGGACTCGCTGAGGAGAGAAAGGATAAACTAATCCATCCCGTTTGACGTTTTTGGCTTCCTCAAGGGAAGGCGTCATTTGTTTGAGCTGCTTGTACAAATCTTCCGACCAATCCTCGCGGTCCAAACAGAACCCCATGAACAAGATGGCCTTATAGGAAATGCCATCTTGTGAGGTAACGTCCAGTGTAGACACACGCAACTGGTTGCGTAAATCGACAACCTGAAAGGGGCGCTCGAATTTCCGCAGAAAGATAACCCCGGGCCCATCCACGCGCCTGAAATCGATACCACTGATCACGCCTGCTACTTGATGAGAGCGTGTCCAAAGCAACCCTGGAATCCCCAAAAAAGTTGCCAGGGAACCAAAAGGAGACGCCGGGATACGCTTTTCCACTCTACGCCCGCTGTGATCGGCAACTGCATATAGCGGCGCTTGCAAATCCCAAGCATAGGCTCGCAGAATCAGCGCTCGCTGTCGTTTCTCCCTTGCATTCTCTGGATCAGAGGTTGGTGCGCTCACCATTGCTGCCTGATATAGGTAGACATAGAAAATGAAAATGAGCGGCAATGCAAACAAAAGCAAACCCAGCAAACCGCCAAACCACCATCCTAGAGAAATGACGAGAACATGGAGAAACGCCGTGCGAGGACTACGTCTCCCGCGGTAATAGCGAGTCTTCCACTGTACAGCAATAAGAATGAGCCACAGAGGCAAGGGAACGACCAGACGGCCAATAGCACCGATGGGTTTTTCCGTCCTTATAAGAAACCCATAGGTGATCAAGAATACAATGGCAATGAGGGCTGCCATAACGCGCTCCCATCCCCATGCGCCGCGCCAACTGGCTTGGCGTGTCCTTTTGACCAAGCGGCGACCCACAAAGGAGTATAACAAGGCAATCGCCAAACCAATAGCCAAGACAACGGCAAGCCACTCATTGATTCGCTCCAGCCACTGGGCTAGAATGCTCATTAGTAATCACTCCACAGAGAGTGCAGAAGTATTTGAAAATCAGTATATACTTAGGGGAAAGGCTCTGTCAAGCAAGGAAAAGCATGAATCTCAAAGTAGATTGCCACGTTCACACAGCCTTCTCCCACGATTCGCTTATCTCTCCCGAGGCTCTGTTAGAAACCGCCTGTCGTCGAGGTCTCGATCGTCTTGTGATCGCCGACCACAATACCATCGTCGGAGCGCGCCTGGCACATGCTCTGGATCCCCAGCGCGTGATTATCGGCGAGGAGATTCGCACCACGTGGGGCGAGTTGCTGGCCATGTACGTACAAGAGGAAGTGCCGGCCGGCTTGTCGCCGTTGGAGGCGATCCGCCGTTTGCGGGCACAAGGGGCCTTTATCTCTGTCTCCCACCCATTCGACGCCATGCGCGGCTGGCGTCTGGAGCACCTACGCGCGATTGCCCCCCTGATAGACGCCATCGAGGTTTTTAACGGCCGCTGTGCGCTACCATCCTTCAACCATCATGCCAGGGAATTCGCTCTTCAGCACGGACTAGCGGGCACCGCCGGCTCCGACGCGCACGCCACCTTCGAGCTGGGTCGCGCCGCGCTCCTTTTACCACCCTTTGAAGGGCCCGAGGAATTGCGCCAGGTCATCCACCAGGGGCAGTTACTCCTCGGCCCGCCGCGCTTGCCCTGGGCCACATTGGCCTCCCGTTACGCCTGGCTGAGAAAAACCTTGGCGCACCGTCACCCAGGACGGGATGCCAAGTGAACCGTCTCTTTCTATGGCCGATCAGGATGCAGAGGCCTGGCCATAAATCTGCTGGCGAATCTGAATCACTTGACGGCGCAAACGGTCATCACGCTCGAGTAAATCGGCCACCTTTTCACAAGCATACATCACCGTCGTGTGGTCACGTCCGCCCAACACCTTGCCGATTTGCGGTAGTGAAATGTTCGTCTCTCGCATCAGATACATAGCAATCTGGCGCGGTAGCGCCACCTCACGCGAACGATCGGCCGAGCACAAACGCTCTGTCGGCAGGTTAAAGGAACGGGCAACGACATCCAAGACCACATCTGGCTTCACATCACCGCGCGGCGGAAGGAAATCGGCCAGGGCGGATTCCGCCAGAGATAAGGTAGGCGCCATGCCGCTCAAATCCACGAAGGCGAGGAGTCGATTCAAACCTCCCTCCAGTTCACGGATGTTAGATTGTACGCGGCGCGCAATGAATTCCAACACTTCAAGCGGAATCGTGCGTCCGGCGCGTTCGCACTTGGCACGCAAGATAGCCAGACGAGTTTCAAAATCCGGCGGCTGGATATCGGCCGTCAACCCCCACTCGAAGCGCGAACGCAAACGCTCCTCCAAAGTCACCAGCGATTTGGGTGGCCGATCCGACGAAATGATGATTTGTTTATTTTGTCCGTGCAAGCAGTTGAAGGTGTGAAAAAACTCCTCCTGTGTGGCCTCTTTGCCGGCAATGAACTGAATGTCGTCAACCAACAATACATCCATCGAACGGTATTTTTCACGAAAGGCTTGGGTTGTGTGCGCACGAATAGCGTGAATCAGATCGTTCGTGAACTCCTCCGAGGAAACGTATCGGACACGCAACCCTCGTCCATGACAGGCGTTGCCGATGGCATGGAGCAAGTGAGTCTTGCCCAAGCCGACCCCTCCATAGAGAAAGAGGGGATTATAGGCAGCCGCCGGCCGTTCCGCGACTGCCTGAGCCGCCGCATGCGCCAAACGATTACTAGGGCCAACGACAAAACTCCCAAACGTATAGCGTGGATTCAGTGTGCCGTTATGCCCATTGCCCAAAGAAGATGTTTCCTCTACCTCATGTTCACTCTCCGCTTCGTCCACCGGTACCTGCTTTCGCTTCCCATTCTTAGGGACCACCACAAAACGCACTTCTACCTCATGGTTTAAGGCATTTTCCAGAAGATTCTCGACCGTCTCCGTTAAACGATTCTCAAGCCAATCACGCGCGTAAGCATTTCGAACGCCAATCGTTACGACCTTACCGTCTTCTGCGATAACTTTTGCGTCGCGGACCCAAGTGTCAAAGGAGGCTTTGGGCATTTCCATTTGTAATTGATCGAGCACCGATACCCATGCTTGCTTGGCGTCCATGTTTCTCCTCCAGAAGAAGAATCGTCCGATAACAAGGCGCAGAGAAGGAAACCCACTGCACAAGCAGTGGGAGCAAGAAAGTATTGTTCTGAAGACCTTGACTTTGGGGAAGAGGGACGCAAAGGCCCCGAACGACACTGTGAGTATAGCAGAAACTCCCCTGATTTTCCAGATGTTAAACCTACGTTATTCTAAAAAAGCGCGAATTTTTAAGATACGATTACCTTAAAAAATTCGAACCTTCTGAGAGCGTATTTCCGACGCCTATCGAACGTCTGTTCGACACCAGAGGCGCTACCGAGAGAAAATGCTGCCGCCAGATATGGGAGGTGCAGGAAGAGACCCAACGGCAAGAACAAGGGTTGTAAAGTTTTTTACAGGAAATTCCAGAAAAACAGAATCGGATTGTGTCTGTTGTGAAACGCCTAATTCGATGTTTCGGAAACAACTATACTTAATCCGGCAACAACTTATCTACCCTCGTGACGTGGCACCCAGGCGAGAACAGTCGTACCCTCGCCAGGCGCAGACGAGACCTCCCCATCGCCACCCACCTGCTGGGCGCGCATAACCATGTTTGTCAGACCATGACCTACAGTCCGTTGCACTTCTTCCATACGGAACCCTTGCCCGTTATCGCGGACTTCCAACAAAACGCGATCGCCGGCCGTCCACAAGTCCAAGTGGACCTTGCTCGCCCGAGCATGTCTGGCAATATTCGCTAACGCCTCCTGACAAATATGGAACAAAGCCAGCGCGTGCCCATGCGGCAATTCCAATATAGTTCCATTCCTCGGGGTTTGGAAGTCAACTTCGATCCCTGTGTTTTGCTGGAATTCAGAAATAAGCCGGCGCAACCCGTCCAGTAAATCTTTGCCACGCCATTGGTGAGGACGCAGATCCAAAATGTAGTTTCGAATATCGCGCATGATAAGATTGAGATCTTCAATGGCTTTCTTGAGGCGCGCCTCGACTTGCGCTGGGTCTTGCCGGACAGACTGCCGTGCTTCTTCCAACATCAGGCCAACACCGTAAATAGACTGCACGATGCCATCATGCAAGTCCATGCCAATCCGCTCTCGTTCCTCCAACACGGCTGACCGGCGCGCGTTATAGTGTAGTTGCGCGTTCTCTACTGCCATGCCTGCCCAGCCAGCCACCGACTCCAGCAAACCAATGTCGTCTTTGCCCCACGCTCTACGCTTGCGCCCAATCATGCTCAAAACCCCCTTCAACCGCCCACGCGCTGTCAACGGCACACAGACAATCTGACGAAACCCTGCCTGAACTACAGCCTCGCGCACAAAGCGTGCCTCGCGTCGTAAATCATCACTGACAATAGATTGCAACGTTTGCGCGGCCAGGCCAACAATACCTTCGCCGAGGCGAAAGCGCGTACGCGTCCAGAACGCCTGCGCCGCCTCGCCGCGGTGCAACGCCAGACGCAGACTCTGGTCTCCTTCTTCATATAAGAAAATCTCCCCCGCCTCTATGCGGAAATAGGTCATGAGAAGGCTAAGCGTTCGTTGCAGAATCTCGTCCAATTCCAGTGAGGATGCGAGCGTCACGCCAACCTGATTGAGCAACGCGAGATCTTGATTACGACGCATCAAGTCTTTCTCTCGGGCGCGCAAAGTCTCATACAGTCGAGCATTCTGGATCGCTGAGGCAGCATAATTCGCCAGCATTTCAAGAATCATCGCGTCGTCTGAGGAAAACGCTGTGCCATCCTGCTTGCCCGCGAGGTAGATTTGCCCTATCTGCCGTCCTACGAGGCGAATCGGTGCACCAAGAAAGGGGGGCATGACCGGCTGGCCCGGCGCGAAAGCAACGCTGCGCGAATCCGCACCTATATCGGCTACGCGCATTGTCTCCTCGCCTCGCATCCACGCCTCAAGCAGTTCCTCTGGGCGCGACAGGCGAGGGCTGTGTTGCTTCTCCTCGTCGCTTATTCCCGATGTAATGCATCGCTCAAGACGCCCCTTTTCATCGAGAATACCCAAGATGGCATGACGCGCGCCGACTTGCTCACGGGCCATTTCGGCAATACACGTCAGCAATTTTTCCAGCGAGACTTCTTGTATAAGCCGTAAGCTGGCCTGGTGCAAGGCTGCAAATCGTTCATGGAGTTGTTGCATCGCCAACGACATAGGCCTCTTTCTCCACCGGGTAGCGCAAACCGGAGAAATCCTCAGAGCGGCAGTCTATCACTGCACACCATGAAAAGGGCACAATGCCCCACAAGCGGGAGCTATGTTGATTTTACCCGCGCCCTACTCCTTTCGCCAATTCTGGCAAAAAAATATGGCCACTTCCACCCTGCCATCGGCCTTGTCCGCCTAACCACTCGCAAGGCCAGCCCGTCATTATCCCCATCATGGGAGGAAATCTGCCTTTCTTATCAGTTGACCATTCCTCCGAGAATATATATACTCTATCCGTACCTTTTTCAAGAGAGGAGAAAACAATGAGCATGAAAAGTCAAGCCTTTCACCCCTTCCTGGTGCTGGTTGCGTTGGTCGCCCTGGTGGGGCTGGCTTGCGGCGCGATCGGTAGTCCAACATCCACCCCAGAGCCGCCCACTCAATCTCCGCCAACCAACACGCCGGAGCCAACGCCCACCGAGACTCCTACCCCCACGGCCACGCCAAATTATGCTGCCACGCAGGCGGCGCAAGCCACCGAAGCTGCCGCCGCGCTACAAGAAGAGATCGTCGCCCTGCTAGACGAACTGAAACTCCCCAGCGACAACGGCAGCGTCCTCTGGATACAAAGCGACGATGTGGTGCTCGAGATGATCGGCGGCATGAGCGAGAAGCAGTACCTGCCATTGGCAGAAGGAATCACCGCCTCCGATTTCGTCCTCAAAGTAGACATGACTTGGCATACAAACAGCTGACCACTTTGTGGTATTGCTTTCCGCGCCAGCGAAAAGGACCTCAAGTATGCCGATTTCTACTTGCTCCAATTCCTGCGCCTCGCTGGTCTGCCGGCGTGGGATATCGAATACTACAAGCGAGGAGATTACTACACAACCGTCACCCAGAAAGTTCGATTCTCTGACGCCGTGAACATGGAGAGCGGCGCCGGCAACAAGATTGTCCTGCACGCCGTAAAGAACGCCTTTACCGTCTATATCAACGGGCGCCGGCAGGGACGATATTTCGATTTCAGCAACTTTCTCCAAGAAGGTTCGTTCGCCGTTACTGGTTATCATGACGGCGGCGAGACCACTTGCACGTTCTCTAACGGCTGGATTTGGGCCTACAAGTAAAAAAATTTTTTTCATAAAGGCCCTTTCCCCGACCGTCGCCTCTGCCGAGGCGGCGGTCGTTTCTTAATCGGCCATTCTCCCCGTCATCTGGGCGGAAAACGAACGCCCGCCAAGCAAATGGAAATGTAGGTGAGGAATGGTCTGGCCACCGCCTACACCGGTGTTGATCACCAGCCGATAACCCGCCCCACGGATACCCTGTTGTTCTGCAAGACGCGGCGCAAGCAGGAGCATGTGCGCGAGCAAAGCCCCATCTCCCTCTTCCAGCTCGTTCAGCGAAGCAATGTGTCGAATCGGGGCAATCAGGAGATGCACCGGCGCGGCCGGACGAATATCATGAAAAACAATCGCCTGTTCATCTCGATATACGATATGCGCCGGCGCCCGACCGGCAATAATGTGACAGAAAATACACGCCATAGTCTCTCCATGCCAAGAGAATGCTGCGCCAAATAATATCATAATCTGTAATATCTGGTGCCAAGGTAACGATGTCTTCCCCCACCGTCTTCGGGAGACCAGGCAGGAGGGTTAGGATGGGAGACTCAGACTCGCCCACCGCGTATGTTCCCTATACACGTTAATTAAGGAACAAGCGCCCATGCAAACGTTGTAAGACATCTCCCAGGACAGTTGGGCCACAGAGCCATACCGCCGAACACTCTTGTATGCCCGCGAAGGCACAGGTTCCTTGCGGTCAGGTCGCAGGCATGGTATAATCGCTGTCTGCAAAAAGCCTTGAAGGTAAAGGATGAAAGATGATCAATCTCGAACAACCTAGGGGTGTATCTCCCAACCCGAATATTCCAGAACTGCGACCGGGCGATCAGGTTAGCGTACATGTTCGTATCAAGGAAGGCAACCGCGAGCGAGTGCAGGAGTTCAAGGGGACGGTCATTCGTTTGCGCCGAGGAGGCAATAATGCGAATTTCACTGTCCGACGAATCGCCAGCAACGGCATTGGCGTAGAGCGAACGTTCCTGCTTCACTCGCCGCGCATCGATAAAGTTGTAGTGGAGCGACATGGGCGTGTACGTCGGGCCCAGTTGTACTTCTTGCGCAGCCTGACAGGCAAAAGAGCGCGCCTTAAGCAGAAGCATTAATGTCTTGCCGCAAGAAAGACGGGGCGCCGCCTGGTCGCGGCGTCCTGTTGTTTCCTTTGACGTATGCAGCCAATCCTTAATAGAGGAAGGGGTGATATTGACTTTTTGTGCCTGAGAGTCTAGAATTGCCACAAGTTCGTAGTGCTACCGCGGTTGTTTTCTTCTGTCATTAAGGAGTCGCCCCTATGCGCGCTGCAGAAGTTCCTCCCGAGATGTTGAGCGTCTTCGAGAAAGCCAGGGAGTCGGTCAAGGGTTACTTTGAGTCGTTGCGCTTGAATCCAAGTCGTGGTCGTGTAGAAGTGAATAGGGATCGCTTTATCCTGGCGCGCACCGATTCGCTTTCCCACGTGTTGCGCGGCGTTCTGGAAGACATCTATGGCGAGCACGGTTCGGATCAACTGCTGTATTCGTTTGGGAAAGCCGTCGGGCGGACGGAAGCGCGTAAGTTCGCCGACCGTTTCGGCCTGCAAGATCCGATGGAAAAATTTGGATTCGGCCCAACATACTTCTCGTTTTCTGGTTGGGCTTTTGTTAATCTCCTGTATCCAACGAATCCCACCCCCAACGAAACGTTTCTCTTGTTGTTTGCCAATCAACAGTCCTTTGAAGCCGAAAGCTATCTGCTTGAGCGCAAGCAAACGCAAAAGCCGATCTGCCACATCACTGCCGGCTATCTGACCGGTTGGTGTGAGGAAGCCTTTGGCGTTCCTCTGGAAACCAGGGAGTTATTTTGCTCGGCCAAAGGAGAGGGCTTGGATCTCTTCTTGATGACTCATCGCAAGAGAATCCTTCAGGCCACGGAAAATGCTCTCCAGCTAATCATGAAGGACGAGGATTTGACGGTCGAGAAAATTTTTGCCTGATCCACGATGCTGCTTCACAGCATACAATCTCCATGAACGCGAGACAACGCAAGGCAGCAGCAGCCAAGAAGCAAGAACACGCGTCCCCATCGAAGGTGCGTCGAAGGCGTATTCCCGTGGTGGGGATGATTGCAGCATATAGGCAAACACAAGACGGCGTTCCCGCTACCGTGGGACCGCAATCCTACCTTCTGGCCTTGCTTGCCGCCGGCGCAGCGCCGGTTTTGATTCCGCCATCGCTGGACGAGGCGCAACGCCGTGTCGTGTATCAGCGCCTGGACGGAATTCTGTTCCCCGGCGGCGGTGACACCGCGCCGGAGTGGTATGAGGGCGAGAACCACCCTGCCTTGCACCCCGAAGATGCTCGGCGCGACTCGCTTGAGATTATCCTCTGTCGCGCGGCACTTCAGGATAGGAAGCCCCTCCTCGCCAGTTGCCGTGGACTACAGTTGCTCAACGTAGTCCAGGGAGGGACCCTGTACGTGCATCTCGTTGACCGGCGGCCCGGGAGCGTGCAGCATGCGTATCCATCGCCGCCGTGGCCTCCGGATCACCCTGCCCATAGTGTGGAACTGGCTCCTTCTAGTCTTCTGGCGCGTGTGGTAAAAGAGCGCCGTCTGCTGGTCAACAGTCGTCATCACCAAGGGGCGATGGACGCGGGACAGGGATTGATTCCCTGCGCCTGGGCGCCGGATGGATTGGTAGAGGCGGTTGAAATGGCTCGTCATCCCTTTGGCCTTGCTGTAGAGTGGCATCCTGAGTCGCCGGTGAGACAGCAGGCAAGCCGCTGCTTGTTTCGCGCGCTGGTAGAGGCGTGTGCCAACAACGGGAAGAGGAAGTGTGTCTGATGGCTGCCAAACAACAAGAAGGATCTCGCTTGGCTTCCGGGCCGATCGGAATGTTCGACTCCGGCGTTGGCGGGCTGTCGGTGTTGCGCGCGTTGCACGCTCAGTTGCCGGACGAATCGGTGTTTTATGTGGCCGATCAAGTCCATGTGCCTTACGGTTCGCGATCATTGGAGGAAGTTCGTTCTTTTGCGGTAGGCGTCACGCGCTTCCTGCTCGAACAAGGAGCCAAGATCATCGTGGTTGCCTGCAACGCGGCTTCCGCGGCGGCTTTGCATTCCCTGCGCGCGATGTTCCCACAGGTTCCCTTTGTCGGCATGGAACCGGCGGTCAAACCCGCCGCCGAGCAGACGCGGAGCGGGGTGGTCGGCGTCTTGGCTACGCCGGCTACGTTTCAGGGGGCGCTCTACGCCTCGGTAGTGGAACGCTTCGCCGGCAATGTCAGACTATTGCAGGATACCTGCCCGGGGCTGGTAGGGCAGATTGAGAGAGGTGCTCTACATGATGCTACGACGCGCGCGATTTTGGAAAAGGCGCTTGCTCCCATGTTGGCGCAAGGGATCGACACGGTTGTGCTAGGATGTACGCACTATCCTTTTGTCATCCCCTTAATCCAACAGATTGTCGGGCCGGCGGTGCGGGTGATTGACCCAGCGCCGGCAGTAGCGCAACAGGTGATTCGCGTGCTGGACGCCGCTCATTTGCGCGCGCCGGCAACCGCTACCGCGACTCTGCGCGCCTTTACCAGCGGCAATCCGGATTCCTTTACAGCACTGGCAACGCGCCTTGTGCATTTCCCCTTAACGGTTTCCGCCGTGCGCTGGACTCAGGACTTGCGCTTACAAATTGTGGAATAGAATTGAACGCCGTCACCCCCGATGGGACCGCCCTACACAATCTTCGTGACAGACGCGACTCCGGGAGGCAAATCCCGCCATGACGCCGTATTCGCTCTCGGAGGCCGAGATTGCCCGTCTCCTGGCGCTGGCTTACCAGGCCAAGAGGCTGGCAACAAGCGAAGGAGAAAACGGGCCGCTCGATTCACAGCGTCCGCTTCGGCGCGCCGCCGTACTTCTGCCGCTCGTGCGCGAGGATGGAGAATGGCATTTGCTCTTTACGCGCCGCGCCGAGGCAGTAGCACAACATCGTGGGGAAGTCTCTTTTCCCGGCGGCGCTTGCCGGAAGGGGGAAACTCCGGAACAAACTGCTCTGCGCGAGACAAAGGAGGAAATCGGATTGCCGGCCGCCGAAGTCGTTGTCCTGGGGCGGTTAAATGACGTTATCACGGGCACCGGGTATCGGGTGACGCCGGTAGTGGGCCGGGCGCCCTGGCCTTACGTCCTCCGTTTGGCGTCCGAGGAGGTTGCGCGTGCCTTTACGATCCCTTTGCAATGGCTCGCCCAACGCCACCACTGGCGCATCATATCCTATACACCGTCAGGCGGAGGCAGGTCGTTTCCGGTAATAGTGTATCGCCCTTATCGCGGCGAAGTCCTATGGGGCGCCAGCGCGCGAATCACCCACGATTTCCTACAGGCGCTTGGCTGGGTGTAGGAGAATCATTCACGTCCCTGGGCGGAAGGAAGGCCGAGGGCAAAACGAATCGATCGTCTTCCCTCTCTCGATACTCACGGGTAGATCGTCTCGCAGCGATTAAAAGTGTCGTTGCCGGGGCCGCCTATGCACACATCGCTGCCGGCGAAGCCGTCAATTGTGTCATCGCCTCCACCGCCCAGAATACAATCGCTATCCGGGCGACCATTAATACGATCCGCGTTTGGACTGCCAAGGATCAAGTCGGCCTGATTGGTGCCGGTACAGTCTCCGCCCCCGCTCGGGCAGACTACAAGGTTGACCAAAGTCAGCGCGGCGCACTCCGTCGGTCGGAGCGCGTTGGCCGTAATGGCATGACGCTGGTCTGTAAGTCGGCTTACGGGGACAGTATTGCTGGCCGCGAGGGCGCTCATCACACCGACAAAAATCAACGCCAGCAAACCGGCCAATGCCAGAAGGGAAAGGAAGCGCGCGGTCATGATTTCCTCCTTCCCTTTTGTTCTGGGAAGGCAGGCACTGTCTTGGCTGTCAGCATGGGGGTAAGTTGCTCGGCCGGCAATGGCCGCGCGAAGAGGTAGCCCTGTCCCAGCAAGCAATGGTTGGAGAGCAAGAAGACCATCTGCTTTTCGTCCTCTATGCCCTCGGCGATGACATCCATGCCCAAACCTTGCGCCATACGGATAATACGTTGCAGGAGCGCGGCCCACTCAGGCTCGCTGCTGCACGCTACGAGCAGGCGGTCGAGTTTAACGCTGCGCACCGGCAGGCGTCCTAGCGCCAGCATCGAGACGCGGCCGCTGAAATCATCCAAGGCGATATGTACTCCGTCCTCCCCTAATCCCTGCAGACAGGACAGGATTTCTTCTTCTCGCTCGATGACTTTTCTCTCCATGATTTCTACGCGCAGACGCTCTGACAATAGACCACACGTCCGCAGCCAGCGGCGCAGGCATTGCGCCGGGGCAGGCGATAGCTGCCGTATGGAAAGGTTGATGGTCAGCCAGAGACTCAATCCGGCCTGTTCCCATGCCAGACATTGCGCTCCGGCGGTCTGGAGCAGCCATTCGCCAATCGGTTCGATAAGACCGGTCGCCTCCGCAGCCTCCAGGAACTCGCCCGGCGCAACCAAGCCATGTTCGGGATGCTGCCAGCGCAGCAAGGCCTCCACGCCGACAATTCGGCGGTCGGGGAGCGAGAGGATGGGTTGGTAATACACTCGAAACTCTTGCTGTTCGAGCGCGCGATGCAGGTCGCTTCTAAGTCGCGCCAGAGAGGCGCCGAGCGCGCCGCCGGGGCTTTCGCTAAGAGCGTAGCGATAGACCATCCCTGTGCCATGCACATAGTAGTAATGCAAAGGGGAACGTGGCTGGTGCAGGATCGTTGTACCGTGCCGCTCGGCCAGGCGGGCCAGATCGTCTATGCTCGCGACTTCCGTAAGCGGCGCGGCGGGCGGCTCGGCGTTCGACTCGATTTCGACCATGATGGCCCCATATTTGACCTGCGCTAGCTCGTTCGGGCCGCGGCGGGTCAGGGCAGCGATAAAGAAGGCAAGCGCGCCGAGGGCGCTCAGCGCTACCAACAAGCCGATCGCCGAAACCCAGCGCAGCGAGACGACCGGGAATTTGTTGCCGAGCAAGGCCATCGTGTTGGGTTCGGCCTTCTGACCGCTCAAGACGCCTTTTTGCGAGACGAGCAGCGGATTGGTTTCCTCATCCTCCCGATACAGGTAGAAGAGGGTCGAATCGAAGCGGAAGGTCAGGCGCGGCGCGAAGCTATCCTCCAGCGCGCGGCCCGCCAGCTCACCGCGTATGGTTACCTGTGGCTCCAGGACGAAGGTGTAATATGTGCTTCGATACTCTGTCTGCTCCTGGAACCGCTCCACGAGCGCGACGGTGCTGCACAGGTTCACCATATTCTTTGCCGAATACGTGCGTCCATCGAACGGAGTCGCCGGTTGAAGCAGGATACGCCGCTCCCAGCCGCTGCGCTCTTCGCGCACACGTGCGGCCAGGCGGTACGTTCCTTGAACGTGCTGTATGCCCTGAGCGAGAAGCGCGTAGTCGAAGTTCAGCGTGAGCAAGCAAGTCAGTTTATGGAAAATCGGTTGACCGGGCGTCACTTCCGGCGCATCGTACACGCCGGGTGGCGCGGTCGCCGTATAAGCGAAAACGCCGCTATGCTGATACGCAATGTCGTCCGGCGCCAGGCGTGTGAGCGGACGTGTGAAGGCAAAGACGCCTAGCGCGAGCGAAAGGAACGCCAACAAGCCAAAGACAAAGAACAAGGCCTCGAGCAGAATGCCCTGGCCGCGCCGGTCGGCGCGAGGGGGTTCGGAGCGCAGGCGAATTTTGGGCGGTTGCGGCGATGAAAGGCGTTTTTTTAGCCACGCTCGAAGTTCTTGCACAGAAGTAATCAAGTTTTCCATAGGAATCCCATTCGCGAATGCGCCGGATGCGACCCGTTTTCGCGCCCTGGGGCGCGCCAGGAGAAAGAGCGCTGCCAGCGCGCCGGCTACCAGGCCAGTAAGAATCCCAAGCGTCAGCGGCTGACGCAGTTGCTGCACCGCGCGGCCAAAGCCAGGTAGGTGAATCCATTCCTTGCCGATGATCTCTTCCGCCCGTGGCCGGTAGGAATCTACCCAATCGTTGTGATCACCCTGGAGCAAAAAACGCTCGCCTTGCCGCGCGATAATGCGATGAAAGAGGTAACGTTGTAATTGAGGGTCGGTGTAGGCAACCACATCGCCGACTTGATAGGATGATGCGCGGCGAACGATAACCAGGTCGCCGCGATGGAAGGCCGGTTCCATGCTGTTGCCGAGGATGATGACGTAGGCGGCGTTCCCGCCGACCTGTTGCGGCGCAAAGAGCACCCAGGCCGTTGTGGTCAACGCAAGGAGCATGGCGGCAAAAAGGGCCTGTCTCCAACGACGAAAAGCGTCCATGATGGCAGCGCAAACAGAAAGAACAGCGGCAGTTCGCGAAGCGCCCCGCTCTCGAGGTAAACAGAGAGCCTGCCTCTGGCAGCCGCGCCCTTTGCAGGGACGAGAACTCTCCAGGAGCAGGCTCTCTTTTCCAGTTTACGCCAGGCAGGGCCCCCGCCGCCGCAAGAAAGGGCGATCCGCTGTCACTGCACTGCAACCACGCGCAAGGAAGTCGCGTTGAGCACCGACGCACCAGAAGTAGTACAACTCCAGTTGTTGCCACTGGTATTGCTACATGAGTACCACGTGCCGTTGCTGCTCAACTGAATCCGGACCGTTCTGGCAGTGGCGCTCAGCGTGAAGGATACCGCGTCGATGTCGGCGGGGTTAGTATTGTTTAGAGTGTATTCAATGTTGCTCACCGTGTAGCCGCTAATGGCGCCTGAGCCATCGCCGGCGTACGTACCCGGTACTGTATTCGCGGCGGCGAAGGCAGTAGCAATACCTGCAAAGACAAAGGCGACAAGAGCAATCAGAAGGACTTTGAAAGCACGGGAGAGGAACATGGGGCATACTCCTTTCATAAAAGAAAACTAAGAACGGCTAGGATTATCTCATAGTACTTTTATTATAACATAACACACTCCGGGGATTCCTTCATTACAGAAGCGTGTAAAATTCGTTGCAGCCCCTCCTTTGGTGGTAGTCTAACAGTGATGGATCGCCTATAAACGGGCTTTTTCCAATTCCGTCACTACCTTATCATTAATAGCTAACTTACTTTTTCTCAGACGCGCAAGGAGTTGTATCGCGGCGGCGCAGCCGTTGGAGCAGATCCCTACACCATGTTTGGAAGCACTTCGCTCTTCCACATGTTGGAAATCCTGTATCAGGACTTCCATTAGATGGACTCTTGTACGATGAGCTATTCCATTCCAGCCACAAAGGGCGAACCACGAAAGTTACCTCACGCGTGGTGATGCCTTTGGTTCGTAGCTAGGTCGGAAACGCCGAAGATGGCGAACACGACGCCAGACTGCCAGGTAATTGCCTTAAGATTCTCTCCGGCCCTTTGCGACAGCGCATATGCGAATCGTTGCCATGGGAAAGCTACGCAAAGCGCAGATCGGCGTAGGCAAGTCAAAGTCTTGCCCTAACACCCAGCCAAAGGGAAGAGCAACGATCATCTCCCTTTCCACGCATGATGAGGAGAACGCCGCGCGGCAATTGCACCGGTTCTGCCTGTGTTTACTCTTCGCTCTCTTCTTCCTTCTTGCCCTTCTCGATGACCTCGGGTTCGACTTCGGCGCCGATTTCAGCCTCCATAGCGACTTCCTCTGCCTTGGCCGCCGCGGCGATGACGACCGTTTCCTCCGGGTCGTTCAGAATACGCACCTTATCCGAAACCACAATGTCGCCAACGCGAATCCCATCCCCAATGCCGGTCAGGCCGGAGATGTCCACCACAACACGCTCGGGCAGGTCCTGCGGTAAGCACTCCACTTCCAGTTCATCCAGCAAGGTGACCAGGGTGGCGTTCCAGTCCTTGACCGCCGGCGAAACACCGACGAGTTCGATGCCCACGCTGGCGCGAACTTTCTCACTCAACGAGACCGCTTGAAAATCCACATGGAGCAGATGGCCTTTGATAGGGTCGCGTTGCTTCTCGCGCACCAGCGCCGGGTAGGTCTGGCCTTCCAATTCGATATCCACAAGACTGGAGACAGTTATGTGGCGCAAGACGCGCTCAGCTTCGCGCGTATTCAGCGAGATAGGGATAGGCTGGATGTGCCGTCCGTAGAGAACTGACGGGAGTTGCCCTTGCCGACGCAGGGTGTCGACCTGTTTCCCGAACACGGAGCGATGCATCGCTTTAAGTACTTCTCTTCCCATAGTATCCTTTCTCGGGCGCCTCTCACCCTAAGGAGATAGGGTTACCCTCGCCCTTTGTGAGATTGATTCGGCGCAAGGCCAAAAGCGGGCAAAATTGTAGCCTTCCTAAGACAATCCGTCAAGCCCTTGACAAAAGAGAACGTTTGTTCTATAATGAGGGCGAAAACAGAACACATGTTCCATATTCGATT
>DAOTWG010000001.1:0-56037 GCA_034436015.1 Anaerolineales bacterium | reverse complement strand
TGCCCCCAAGCGGACTCGAACCGCTGTTTGGGCCTTGAGAGGGCCCCGTCCTGGGCCGCTAGACGATGGGGGCTGATGCGGGCGTGATTTTATCAGATGGGAGGAAAATCGTCAATCGCGATTCCATGCCGGTCGAACCTACCGAGAGTTTGCCTTCGCGCTGCTCAACGGTAAGCGTCAGATGCATGTGGAGCGAGGGAGCGAAGGCAACCAAGCGAAACGCGTCGGCTGGACGTAGTGTTGGGCGACGCATAAGGTTACGAACTCCAGTGGAATGGAGCAGGTGGCATCAGGATAGTTTGCACACGCCAGCCTGCTTTTTGCTTTAGGCGTGAAAAACTCAAACGAACCCTAAACTCTTCCCCTAAAAAGGAGCATTGCGTCCTGCAATCCAAATCGTATCTTGTGGAGTAGGATTGTACCTGTTTTGCAACATACCATTGGGGACAGCAGCCACAACAATGCTCGTGAGGGTATGAGCGCCATTTTCTTCCTCGTCGTAGTTGTATTTCACAAACAAAGTTGTGGTCAAATATGTCTTGCCTCTCAAGGTAATCACTGTTGGCATTTTGCCCTGAACGTTTACTGGTTGCCCAGAACGAATTTGCATAACAGCCATGGAAAGCTGAGATATCTGCAAAGTTGCCGTGCCTTGTCCGCTCACTTTCTCTGCTTTTGAATCCACAAAAAGGGCTTGCTTAATTGCGTAGTCCGGGTGAAACAAATAACAAGCACGCTTGTAATCCACCTTGCCAAAGAGCCGTTGGTCAATCCTAGGCATTCCCAGCCGATCTAGAGCCTCTCGCGTTATGTCTTCGCCAATATCCGAAACCAGATCGCCTTCTTCGCGAAAGATTTCAAGCGCCGTCTCTCTGTAATCGCAGATCGCCTGGGTTGCCAGCCGCAGGGTCACTTTTTCGATTTCTTCAAGACGATCCAAATCATGTCAAAGGTCTTCAGGCTTGAGGAGCATTGTTACCTCTCTGTAGTAAGATCTCCACTGAAACTCTTTGGCGCGCCAAGTTTACATATTTTTCCAGGATTTCTATTCCGATGCACTGCCGATTTTCGCGAATGGCTGCTGCTGCGGTTGTCCCACTTCCCATAAAGCAATCAAGCACAATATCGCCAGGGTCAGTAAGCAATCGAATTGCCCTAGTAGGCAATTCTACGGGGAATTTGGCCTCATGATCGTCATTCGCTCTTACAGAGGGGAAATACCACACTTCCCTAGAGCCCCAATTCTTCCATTCGTCAGCAGAGAGTCTTTTTCTATTCAAACTTGGTAATGCCTGGTTTCCAGAAGGAATAATATAGATACTCAAACTCGTCTACAAGATCGATAGGAGAGACTTGCCCACTGCGAGTTTTCCCAAGCAGCATCTTTCACCCAAACCCGACGATCATACGGATAAAACCCAGCACTCAATGCCCATTCCTCTACAAGGCCTCCCACAGTCTTGACGCGCGTTTGCAATTCGTATTTTCCACCGCGTATGTTGTTCCCATGAAGCCGTCGATCTATGGTTTGCTCGCTACAGCCGAGGAGCTTGGCCAGCTGATAGCGATTATAGTCAGGATGCTCAGCCCTAGCTCTCAATACATCTTCTCTTGTGACAGGCGACCGCTTTCTGTTCACCGCTTCAGCTTGAATGCGAGGCATAGAAGGATCCTTAAAGACTAGAATATCGGCTATATTAATCACCAAAAATCCCCCCGGTTTGACTATTGCGAAATGAAGACGAATAACCGTCTTTAGAAGGTCCTGCTAATCTTCTAAAGATAGATGGGCCTCATATTCTTTACCAACGAAATAGGGTGGTGACCAAACGCTTAGAGCAATGCTATATTCGGCTCTATTTGGGGCAAGAGATGTCTCGCGTCTTCCAAATAGATTTCGTTGGGACGCAAATACTGAATAGGCTCTTTACTGTTGCCATTTGCGTAAAGTTCGCGGAACTTATCCTGCAACCCTTGGGCAATCGCTCTATCTTGAAGTCAACTTCCTCAACCATGCTACTCATAGCTCATCTCCGAGCTACAATGGCGAACTAATGTTCTAATATCCCGCCCCTCGGAGGAACTTGCTACTCTCTTGGAAAGCTGCCCAATAAGGAATCCAAAGATTCCCTCACGCCGCGACGGGTTGGGGAGTGCTGCTGCGCTTAGGGAAGGGCGGGGGGAAGATTTTTTCGAACTCTTCGCGTGTGAGCGTTTCGACTTCGAGCAACCGATTTGCCACAGCGTCCAGTTCCTTGCGGTATTGGCGCAGAATTTGAATGGCCTGCCGATAGGCTTCGTCCACGATACGACGCACCTCATGGTCGATCTGCTCCGCGACCGCTTCCGAATAGTCACGTTGCTCGGCGATCTCGCGTCCCAGGAAGATCAATTCTTCCTTCTGGCCATACACCAGTGGTCCCAGCTTCTCGCTCATCCCCCAGCGCGTGACCATGGTGCGGGCGATGCGTGTGACTTGCTCTAGGTCGTTTGCTGCGCCGGAAGTGATGTCATCGAAGACCTCGGCCTCGGCCGCGCGTCCGCCCAGCGAGGAGGCCAGCATGGCCATCATCTTCTTGCGCGAGATCAGCACGCGATCCTCTTCCGGCCGGAACCAAGTGATTCCGCTGGCCTGCCCGCGGCTGACGATCGTAATCTTTTGCACCGGGTCGGCTTCGGGCAGGGCGGTGGTCACCACCGCGTGGCCGGCCTCGTGATAAGCGATAATGCGTTTTTCCTCGTCGCTGATGAGGCGGCTTTTGCGCTCGGGCCCCATGATGACGCGCTCGATGGCCTCCTCAAATTCTGCCTGCTCAATGGCGCGCTTGTTGCGCCGCGCGGCCAGGATGGCCGCTTCGTTGACGGTGTTCTCCAGATCGGCGCCAACGAAGCCCGGCGTGCCGCGCGCAATAGATGCCAGGTCCACATCAGGAGCGAGCGGTTTTCCTTTGACGTGCACGCGCAAGATGGCCTCGCGACCCTTCACATCAGGGCGGTCGAGGGTGATGCGCCGATCGAAGCGCCCAGGACGTAGCAGGGCCGGATCCAGGATGTCGGGACGGTTGGTAGCAGCAATGATGATGATGTTCGTATCGGTGTCGAAGCCGTCCATCTCGACAAGCAACTGGTTGAGGGTCTGTTCCCGTTCGTCATGGCTGCCGCCGAGGCCGGCGCCGCGCTGACGCCCGACCGCGTCGATCTCGTCCACGAAGACGATGCAAGGGCTATGGCGTTTGGCCTGGTCGAACAGATCGCGCACGCGACTGGCGCCCACGCCCACGAACATCTCCACGAATTCTGAGCCGGAGATAGAGAAGAAAGGTACGCCGGCCTCTCCGGAGACCGCTTTGGCCATGAGGGTTTTGCCCGTCCCCGGTGGGCCGATGAGCAGAACACCTTTCGGGATTCGCGCTCCGAGTTGGATGAACTTTTGCGGTTCGCGCAAGAACTCGACGACTTCACGCAATTCCTCTTTGGCTTCATCCACGCCGGCCACGTCGCTGAATGTTACCGTAGGATGAGCGCCGGTGAACATACGAGCGCGTGATTTGCCAAAGGAAAGCGCGGCATTGTTGCTTCCCTGCGCCTGACGAAAGATAAACCAGAACAAGAGCAGCGTGCCAAGCAATGGCAAGAGATAGAGGCCTGCCCCCAGAAGGTTGCTCCAGAAACTGGGCGGCCTAACCTCGATGGCGACATTTGCCGCCTGAAGTTTTGCCGGCGAGACGCCAAGTTTCAACAGTTGATCCACCAACGTCGTTTCAGGCTCTTTCTGCGATTTTCGCTCAATGGTTGAACTACCGCTCTTGTAAATCACGCGTAGCGTATTGTTGCTCTCGACGATAATGCGCGAAATACGCCCGCCGGCTTGTAAGTCGGCCGCTACCTGATTGATGGTAAGCACACTATTCTCTGCGGACCTCTGACCAAAGTTGAAATACAACATGGCCAGGAGCGAGAGAAGAAGCAACACCCAAATCACATAAGACGAGCTTCTCTGTTGATTCACAAAGTACCTCCTGCAAAGGTGATTATACCAGAGAGAAGCAAGAGATTGGTTAGAAAGCCTGTCCAAAGTCCCCAGATTCCGCAAGGACACATCATGCCTTGCGGCAAGAGTCCTTATTAATCCAGCCGTCCGACTAAATCGTAGGCCATAGCGCCGGTGATGCGCACCGGAACGATAGCGCCTATCGCCGCTTGACCTTCTATGAGCACGAGGCCATCGATTTCGGGAGCATCGCGGTAGGACCGGCCTACCGTGAGTTCTACCCCACGCCGCCGACCGCCTTTGCTATATCCCTCGACCAATACCTCCAGACGTTTCCCGACGAACGTTTGATTGCGTTGCAGGGAAATAGATTGCTGCAATTCCATCAAACGTTGGTAACGTTCCTCTTTCACTTCGGCGGGTATTGGATCGCCCAGGGCGGTGGCTGGTGTGCCGACTTCGTACGAGTATTGGAAAACGCCCACCCGGTCGAAACGCATTTCGCGCACGAAATCGAGCAGGGTCTGGAATTCCGCTTCGGTCTCGCCCGGATAGCCGACGATGAACGCCGTGCGGATGGCAAGCGAGGGGATGACCTGCCGCATGTTCTGCAACGCGCGACGCACCCAATCCATGTTCGCCGGGCGGCGCATCCGACGCAGCGTGTCCGGATGGGCGTGTTGCAGAGGGATGTCCAGATAGGGCAGGATGCGTGGCTCATTCGCCATGAGTTCGAGGATCTCCTCGCTTACAGCCCCCGGAAAAGCATATAGGATGCGAATCCAATCAATTTGTGGCGCCGCGTGCAAGATGGATTTGAGCAAGGTTGCCAGGCCGTTCTTCATGCCCAGGTCCTGACCGTAGGCGGTCGTATCCTGTGCAATGAGAATGAGTTCGCGCACCCCGCGCGCTTGCAGCAGACGTGCTTCTTCCACAAGAACGGCCAGTGGGCGGCTTACAGCCGGACCTTTAATGAGGGGAATAGCGCAAAAGGCGCAAGGGCGGTCACAACCATCGGCGATTTTCAGGTAGGCACTTGCGCCGGCCAGCGAGGCGCGCAAGACTCCTCTCTCGTCCTGACCGATCGTCGCTACCGGCGGAAGATGACAGACCGGTTCTCCACGCGTGCGTCCTGCCGGTCTCTGCCGCAGTGTTTGCACGACCTCCACGATGTCCATCCAGCGCCGGGCGCCGAGGATGCCGTCTATGCCGGGCACGCGTCGCGCCACTTCCAGCCCATAGCGTTGCGTCAGACATCCGGCGGCGATCAGCCATTGCCCTGGGCGTTTGGCTTGCGCCAGCGCGCGCAACACCGAGTAAGATTCCTCGCGGGCCGGCTCGATGAAGCCGCAGGTGTTCACGATGATCACATCGGCGTTCTGCGGTGTCCTCACGGCGCAGCACCCTTCCTGCTCGAGCAACCGGGCCATGGAGTCGGAATCCACGTTGTTCTTGGCGCATCCTAGCGAAGTAATGTGAAACGTCAAGGGTTTCATGGACGCGGTGTGGCAGAGGGTCGTGGCGTGGGCGAAGGACGCGGCGTGATGGTCGGCGATGGGCTTGCTGTTGGCGTGGGTGTTGTCGTCGGCGTTGGAGTCTGGACTCCGCCGGCTGTGAAGACTAAATCCACCACTTCACCGATAGAGCCGATCACACCCAGGTCCTGTTGATTGTAGAGGATTTGAATCGCGGCGGCATTTCCGGTCAGGACCTCGATGCGTTCCTGACCGCCAAACGGATAGGCCTGACCGGGCAGTAATCTGCCTTCTTGAACAACGCGCCCGTCTACGATCACGCGCACCCAGACGCGTTGTAAGGCCACAATGACTACTTGCACTTTCCCCTCCGCTATGACTGTCTCAAGCGCAGTGGGATTTGTTCTATGGTTTCCAGAGAGCGGCAATGCCGTGTCAGTTGTCGGGGGAGCAGTGTCGTCTCCTGCGGCGATCGGTGTGCTGAGCAAGACTTCGGAGATGGGGGGAAGCGTGGATGTCGGCGCGGCGCGCTGATCCAAGCGGCTTACCTGGTCGGCACCCCAGATGACTGCGCCGATCAAGGCGAGGATAAGAAACGCGCCGCCGAGCAGATCGCCGGTCACAAAAGCCGGCAGTCGCCGCGCGCGGGGACGCTTGGAGCGAGGCGTAGATGTGGCAGCCAGGTGCTCCTGATGTTGCCGCTGCAATCCCTCGGCAAAGCGCAGGAGCAAAGCTCTCGTATCCAGTCCCAGGAAGTCGGTGTACACGCGCAGCATCCCTCGCGCCTGCACAGGGGAAGAGAGAACATCCAGATTCCCCTCCTCCAATGCCTGAATGGCCTGTGGTCGCAGGCGGATTTGCCTGGCCACATCCTCGCGCGTCAGGCTAAGGGTCTCCCTCTGTTGGCGCAGAGTCTCGCCAATGGAGCGGAAGATCGCGTGTGCATCTTGAAGAGTGAGCGTCTCTTCCGACGGTGCTTCCTCTTCATCAGCAGGCGACAGAGAGGGAGGCATTTCGTGCGGTGCAGGCGGCGGTTCGGAGATTGTGGCAGGCGCGCGTCGCCACAGGCTGTGCGCGCGAACCGTATGCTTCGCTTGCGGCCCGGTTCGTTGCATAGGCTGGTCAACCGACCGATTCGCGGCAGCAGGAGCAGGCGAAGGAACCTCCTTGTCCTTCGCCGGGGCTATAAGTTCCTCGAACGATAGCCCCAAGTACTCGGCATAGATGCGCAGGAACGCGCGCGCCTGGGTCGGCGAGGGCAAGACCTCTAAACGTCCCTCCTCCATCGCCTGAATGTGATGGGGGCGCAGACGCGTCGCGCGCGCGATCTGTTCGATTGTCAGATTCTTTGCCTGACGCGCTTGCTGAAGACGGGCACCAATCTCCGAGGACATGGCATAGAAAAGACCATCACCGGTGTCCGTTGAGAAGGGGGCCGGCGATGGCAGTAGCGCTAACCTTGGGACGCGGAGATCGTCTCTTCTGCGGACGCCGCAGCGACCGTCTCCTGCTGTTCTTCTGCCGGCTGGCCAGGGGAGGGCAACGGCGTTTCCTCGCCCTCGCGGTGGATAAGAACGCGGATTTGCGGGATAAGGTCCATCGTCAGCCGCACCTGCACTGTATGCTCGCCGAGCGTGCGCAGGGGTTGCATTTCGAGCATTTGCCGTTTGATGGCATAGCCGATCTTCTCCTGCAAGGCCTCGGCCACATCCTGGGCGGTGATAGAACCGTAGAGTTTGCCGGTTTCGCCGGCCCGCGCGGCGAAGACAAGTGTTAGCCCTTGGAGTTTCTCGGCGACTGCGGCCATTTCCTCGTTGAGGATAGCGCGCTGCGCGGCAGCTTTCTGGCGAATCCGCTCGGCCTGTTTCAGCGCGCCCTCGGTCGCCGGCACGGCCAAGCCCTGGGGAATGAGGTAGTTGCGGCCATAGCCGTCAGCGACGCGTTTGATATCCCCGGCGCGTCCAAGTTTGTACACGTCTTTGATGAGAAGTACTTTCATGATACAAGCCCTTTCTTTCTGAGAAAAAATCGGGAGCGAAGGGTACAACGCTCCAGGCGTAAATTGTACCATAGAAAAACGATCATCTCGGCTGTCGGGGAGATCAACTCCGGCTGCTGAGAGCCGGCTGTTCTTTTGGTCCCCGTGTCCGCAGAAAGGCTAGAGCGCCGACACCTCTTGCATGCCCACTTGTCCCCAATTTCCTTGCATCCTTGCCGGGTTAAGGTACAATCCGAGTTCGATTGGAGGTGCCTTATGCAAACATGTTCTCGGTGCAATGCCACTTCTCCCGATACGGCGTCAACCTGCGCGCACTGCGGAGCAGAGCTATCCCTCTTCTCGAGTCGGGCCGTGGCGTTGCGCCGTTTGCAAGGGAACCCGCGCGTGCGCGCCATCCGCCTTTCTATGGCGCAAGATGCCTGCCCGGCCTGTCAGGAATTGTTTGGGACGTATCCTAAAGACGCCGTGCCTGCCTTGCCGCATTTGGCTTGTTCGCATCCCCTGGGATGCCGTTGCTTTTACGAGCCGGTGCTGGGCGAGACGGCAGTCATCGGCAAGGTAGCGCGTTAGCCTGTCGCAGCCAGTCGTTTAAGCGCCTCTGCGGTCGCGGCGGGCGCTTCCAGCATGGGCATATGGGCGGTATGGGGTATTTCTACTAGGACGGCTTGAGGGGCCAGCGCCCGAACTTCGCGCGCGTGGGCGATGGGCACTAATTTATCCTCCTGACCGTGAACGAGAACCAGGGGGCAGGGTAGGTGCGCCAGTTGCTCTGTCGCGTCGGGGCGTTCGGCCATAGCGCGTAGCGCGCCAATCAGACCGGCTGGGCGTTGTTGCAGAATCAGGCGTTTCAGCTGTGGACGCAGGTCTACGTTGATGGTCAGTCGTTCACTCATGATCTCGGCTAGCGGCTCCGTCCCCTGACTTGTGATTTGTTCGATAGTCTGATAGCGCCCGGCGCGTCGCTCTGGCGAATCGGCGGCTGCCTGCGAGGCGATAAGCGCCAGGCCGCGCAAACGCGTTGGATAGCGACGGGCAAAGGCAAGCGCCACGTAGCCGCCCATCGAATGCCCGCCGAGCGCGACCCGCTCCAGCCCAAGAGAATCCAGGAGAGCAGCAATGTCCTCTGCCATGTCGTCCATGGTGTAGGGCGCTTCGGTTGCGCCGGACTGGCCGAAGCCGCGCAGATCGGGCAGAATTAGGTCAAAGTCCGCTTGCAAAAGAGGTGCAACAGCCGCCCAAATGGTGTGGTCGAGGGGATAGCCGTGGAGAAGCACGAGCGGAGTCCCGCTGCCTGCCCTTTCGTAAGCCAGTTGGATGCCGCGAATCGTTACCTTCCACATTGCCAGTTCACCTTTACTTTTTGTTTACTGCCCAGAGGGGTGGGGTAGTGTAGATAGCCCTTGGCGCAGCCAAACTCATAAATGCGGCGAATTGCGTCCACATCGGCTTTGCAGTATTCGGCAAGCAGGTCGCGTTTTCCCTCGCGCCACCAGCGCACGGCTTGCAAACCGTCGGCGGTCTTGCTCTCGCCGAGCGTGGCGCGCGCGACCGCATCCAGGTTCACACGGAAACCCAACGCGTGGTACAGGTCTTCCATAATGTCTACTGTTGGCAGAGCGGTCAGTCGTTCGGTCGGCGCGTAGGGACGCAGTACCTCATCATCGAAACGGCGAATATTAAAGCCCACTATGCGCGTGGCGGACTTGGGTTCGGCGATGAGCGCGGGTACGTCCTGCTCCCAGTATACAGCGAAGTCCCCGCGTCGGGGTGACCAGGTCACGGCGCAGGAGACGCGTAGCGCACCCACGTTGCCGCGGCCGCCAACTTCTTCCAAGATATGTTGCGTTTCCAGATCGAAGACGACGTAGTCCATGCCCTATTTCCAATCCACGCGGCTGGTCAACCCGTCGCCGGTTACCTGTTGCGCTTCGCCGCTGACAGAGTCGACCAGCCAGAGATTGCCTCGGTAGATAACGGCCAGGAACAGGCGGCCATCCTCGCGCGGTTGTGGCGCCCAGACAGGCCTCTGGGGTTCCAGCCCTGGCGCGCCCTGGGGCGGGAAAAGGATGCGACGGTTGGAGCCATCGCGGTCCATGACTACAAGACGGTAACGACTGGTTGCCGATTGCGTTGGCAAAAGCGCTTGCAGATAGGCCACCTGATAAGCTTCTTCGTTTCTTTGTCGTTGTACAGGGGAGATGGATGGTTGGGCGAACATACCTGTCTGCGCTGCCAGGCGAACAGACGCGCCATTGGACAGCGAGAGCGCGTATAGATCGAAATAGGGCGACTCTTCCGCGCCGATCAATCCTTGCGGAGGCGCGTGATGGACAAAGAAAAACGTTTGACTATCCGCGCCCCAGGCCAAGCCGGGAATCCAAGCCCAATCGCTATGCGTGTTAAGCGGGGTAATGTCGAACCAGGGAATCAAGGCGCCCGTTTCTCGATCCACAAAGCCAATGCCATCAGGCCGGGCGTAAACAAGTTTTTCACCGTCGGGTGAGAAGGCGAACGTGCTGCCCCAGAAGCCATAGGCGCCGCCGAAGTTCGCGTCCACCAGGCGCTTGGGCAAAGTGACGCCGCCGTAGGAGAAGAAAGTGACCAGATAGAGATCGTTGTTGGCCTGCCAGCCAGGCGCGTAGGCGCGCGGCTCGACCGTAGAGTAGGCGACCCGGTTGATCTCGCCGGGCACGAACGCCGCGAAGTGGACAATATTCGCGGCGCGCAAAGAGATAGGACGCGCTTGCGGGTCATTGGTGTCCACGACCCAGAGCGTGTTGATTTCTTCCTCCGGTGGCTTGCCGGATTTGCGCGTGAAAAGCAGCCAGCGACCATTAGGGGAAAGGGTGAAAATCCGCCCGTCTAAATCGCCTGTGTTCACCAGGGGGCGGCGGTTCGTGGTCACATCCTCCATGATCCACGCGTTGCCGGCAGTCAGGTACACGATCTTGCCAGGAATGGCTACCGGTGCGAATATGCCCTGTACTCCAACCAGAATAATTTCCGGGATCGCTTGTTTCAGGATGACTTCCTTGACTACCGCGCGGCTGACTTCTACCCCATCTTCCAGCACGCGCCGAACGGTTATCTCCTTCTCCCCATTCTGCCCGGCCTGGAGCAAGCGCTGCTCGCCTGTAGGCAGCGATTCGCTGCGCACAATCTGATGTTCATAGGGAATGATCTCCGTTTGGACTTCGAACGTTTCTTGCACGCGGACGAGCGTGACGTGCGCGTTGTCGGAAAGCACGGTATAGGGCGGCGGCTCAAGGCGGTCGAGCGGACCCAAGGAGAGGGAAAGCGCTTCTAGCACTTGTCGCGCCGTGCTGCCAGCGGGTAAGGTGACAGGGCGCGTCTGTCCATCCGCGGAAACGCTCACCTGAATCGTCCCTTGCCGCAAGCGCGGCGTCAGGCACCCGCTCAGAAGGGAAAGACTTGCCAAGATGAGGAACAAGCGTCTCATGCGTGGACTGGTATAATTCATGTGTCAGCGAATGCGACCGGTCAGTAACACATAACCGTTGGCGATGACCACGCTCGTCAGGCGGAAGCCGGTAGCGACGGGCCCCAGCGCGCCGGTGTAAGCTTCGCTGACGATCGCTGTCAGGGTGTCGCGCAATCCTTTTGGCGCGGGGAAGGGTCCAAAATCCGCCGAGGTCAGTTCCAGTTGCAGATGGCCATCGGCATCGATCTTCGGTGTCAGGACAATGCAGGCGGTTGTTTTCAAGTAGCCACGTTGCACCGTGCCGTACACATGCATCTGCCCGTCGCGCAGATACACCTGCGGGTCGGCGACAAAGGACTGGGATTGATTCCGTAAATGGTAAGCCAGATAAGAGGTCAATTGCGTTTCGCTGACGACCAGGGTGATCGTGCCGCTTCCCAAGCCGCCGGCTATGGCAGTTGCGATGCTTTCATGCAGCTGTTCCAGCGCCGCTGTCGAGACCGGAATGCGGTCTTCGGGATACAGCGGTCCACCAACAGAAATCGTGCAGGCCAGGACGGTCAGAGCAAGAGCCAGATTGCTCACAAGAAGGCGTCGTTGGGCATGCATAACTCACCTCAGACTGGAGTTATTATAGCATGAGCGTTTCAATCTCTTTGCCCCTCACGGCGACGTTGGAAGCATTGCTTTTCGTGGCCGCGGAGCCGGTTAGCGCCGCGCAAGTAGCGGCCGCGCTGGACCTTCCTGTGGCCGAGGTGGAACGCGGTCTAGAGGCATTGCAGAGTGCGCTTCAGGAGCGCGGGCTGCGCTTGCAAAATCACGCCGGACGGTATCAGTTGACGACTGCGCCGGAGCTTGCCGATGTGGTGGAGCGTTTTCTCGGCTTGGAAGCGACCACCTGCCTGTCGCGCGCGGCCTTGGAGACGCTGGCGGTCATCGCCTATCAACAACCGGTTACTCGTCCCTACGTAGAAAGTATACGCGGCGTCAATAGCGATAGCGTTATCAAGAGCTTGCTCGCCAAAGGGCTCATTCAGGAGGTGGGCCGCGCGGAAGGCCCGGGCCGGCCGTTGCTTTACGGCACGACTGCTGATTTCCTGTGCCATTTTGGCCTGAACTCGCTTTCCGAATTGCCGCCTCTCGAATTCCCTGCCCCGGAAAGCGATGCTTCGGGGAACAATATATAATATTCGTGTTCGATCTTAATCTTTCTTTTGGCTAGCGCTCGGAGGTGAGTATGGACATTCCTGCTGTTATCAAAGGGCTTGCTACCTTGGCTTGGCTGGTGGCTGTAGGGTTGCTGGGTATGGTGGTTGTGCGCGCCAATCGTGGTCGCCCTGTACGCAGCGGGCGCGCGATCACGATCGCTATTTTTGGACTGGCGTTTGTGCTCTCGATCCTTTCCGCCGGCTTGGTGTTCATTCAGGCGAATGAGCGCGGTGTGGTCATCTCACCGTATGACCCGCAGGGTTACCGCTCGCAGGCGCTGAATCCGGGGTTGCACTGGATTATCCCGGGCGAGTCGGTAGTACGCTATTCGATCTCGCGGCAGACCTATACCATGTCCGTCGCGCCGGGCAGGGAGGAGACTCAAAATCTCGGCGACGATTCGATCCGCGCCCGCACCAAGGATGGACAGGAGGTGTACATAGACGCTTCGGTCATCTACGCTGTCAATCCGGCGGAGGTGGTTCAACTGCACATCGCATGGCAGAATCGCTACGAGACCGGCGTCGTGCGCGCCCTGGCGCGCGGCATCGTCCGCGATATGGCCTCGCAGTATGGTGTCGAGGAAATCGTCAGCGCCAAGCGTTTCGATCTCGAGGCTGCTATCAGCAGTGCTTTGGAAGAACGGATGGCGAGGAATCACTTGATGCTGGTGGATTTCGTCCTGCGCGACATTCATTTCAGCGAGGAGTATGCGGCTGCCGTGGAGCAGAAGCAGATCGCCGAGCAACAGGCGTTACAGGCCAAGTTTGTTGTGGAGCAGAAGAAGCAAGAAGCGGAGCAGGCGCGTCAGATTGCGCAGGGTCAGGCCGATGCCGCCGTCATCAAAGCGCAGGGCGAGGCACAGGCGCGCCTGATTCAGGCAGAAGCCGAAGCGAAGGCGTTGCAGATGATCGCCGAAGCGCTCAGGAACAACCCGGAATTGCTTCAGTATCAGTGGATTACCAGGATCGCGCCGGATGTCCGGGTCCTCATCCTGCCCAACGGTTCGCAGTTCATCCTGCCGCCGGAGGTCGTCGCGCCTGGATCGCCTACCACGCCATGAACGAAAGTGAACGTCCCTGGCCGGTAGGATGGGTCGCTCTTGTCTGCTAGTCCAATGCGATAGGGTATGTCCGGAGAGTTGACTGGCCTCTTGAACGGTGTTCTGCTCTTTTTCTTTCTCCTCCTCCTAAATGGCTTGTTTGCCATGAGCGAGGCGGCGTTGATGGCCGCGCGCAAAGCGCGCCTGCGCCAGCATGCTCAGGAAGGCGATAAGCGCGCGGAACGCGCGCTTTCCCTTGTGGAGAACCCAAACCAATTCCTTTCCACAGTGCAGTTGGGCATCACGCTCGTCAATGTGTTGCTGGGCGCGCTCGGCGGCGCGACGTTGGCAGGTCTCTTGAGCGAGCGCCTGGCAGGCATTCCCTGGCTGGCCTCCATCAGCCGCTCGCTGGCTCTGGCCATTATCGTCCTCCTGACCACTTTCTTCACCATCGTCCTGGGAGAACTTGTCCCTAAGCGCCTGGCTTTGCAAAAACCAGAGCGCGTTGCTTCGCTCTCAGCCTGGCCGATGATCGTGTTTGGCTGTCTTCTTTCCCCGTTTGTTTGGCTGCTTGGAAAGACGACCGACCTTGCCTTGCGTATATTGCGCTTTCGGCCTGTGGAAGAGCCGCCGGTGACCGAAGAGGAATTGTTGGTGCAACTTGATCAGGGGACACAGGCCGGCGTTTTCGCGGAGACAGAACAGGACATGGTGGAGGGCGTTTTCTCTCTTTCCGACCAGCGAGTGAACGCTCTGATGACGCCGCGCAACAAAATCGTCTGGTTGGATGTAAACGATACAGGAGAAGAAATCCGCCGCAAAGTGCGCGAATCGCCTTACTCGCGCTTCCCCGTTGGCGTGGATAGTCTGGATAATGTCGTAGGAATTGTGCGGGCGAAGGAACTATTGCTCAGCGATCTGCAGAGCGGCGAGCAACTGCGTCAACTGGCTCGTCCGCCGCTCTTCATTCCAGAAACTGCCTTGGGTTCACGCGCGCTGGAGATGTTCCGCGAGAGTAAACGCGAGATGATGCTCGTGGTGGACGAATTCGGCGTTGTACAAGGGTTGCTTACCCTGGCCGATATCCTCGAAGAAATTGTCGGCGAGTTCGAGAGCGAGCTGCAGGCCACGCAACGACAGGACGGCTCTTGGTTACTGGATGGCCGTTTGCCCAATGAGGACTTCAAGGAGATTTTTCATCTCCAGCGGTTGCCGGCCGAGGAGGAATACGAGACGCTAGGCGGCTTCGTAATGATGTATTTGGGACGCGTACCACAGGTTACGGATGCATTCGATTGGGGCGGTTTGCACTTCGAGGTTGTGGATATGGACGGCAACCGCGTGGACAAAGTGCTGGTCACTCCCCGTTTGCCCGATACGGAGGAATGAAACCGCGCACGCATTGCCACGGAAGCGGCTATCGGACGCGCGTTTGACGAGAGGCAACGGTGGTCAGGAACATGCCCGACCACCGTTTGTGTTAGACAACAATGCTGACCAAGCGCTTCGGCACGATGATCACCTGTTGGGGTGGCTTCCCTTGCAGGAATTTTTGTACGGCTTCGCTGGCCAATGCGGCGGCGCGGATTTGCTCCTCGTCGGCCTCGACGGGCAAAGTCAGGCGATCGCGCACCTTGCCGTTGACCTGAACCGGGATGACCAGCAGATCCTCGCGCGCGGCTTCCTCGTCTGCCTGCGGCCACGGTTGTGTGTGGATGGAGTAAGGCTTTTTGAGTTGCTCGGTCCAGAGTTCCTCGGCAATATGCGGCGCGACCGGTGCCAGCATGCGCAGGTAATAATCTTGTGCTTCTTCCCACTCTGGCGAGCGCAGCGCGCCTTGCTCACGCGCGCGGCACATGACATTGAGCAGTTCCATCAATGCGGCGATAATGGTGTTGAATTCGAACTGTTCGAAATCGCGCGTAACGCGTTGCAGCGTCTGATGCACCTTGCGGCGCAACACGCGAGCCGCTTCGCTGTTGCCGCGCGGCAGCTTCGCGTCCTCGGCTGTGGTGAACAGCGCCCAAACGCGGTGCAACCAACGCACCACGCCTTGGATGTTCTCTGTGCTCCAGGGACCGCCCTCCGACCAACGGTAACCAAACATCAGGTAACAGCGAACGGCGTCAGCGCCGTAGAGACGCACCTGTTCATCGGGATCGATCACATTGCCGCGGCTCTTCGACATGCGCTGCCCATCGGGGCCGAGGATCTGCCCTTGGTTGCGCAACTGAATCATCGGCTCGCGGCCTTTGGTGATGCCCAGATCGCGCATGGCCTTGTGGAAGAAGCGGGTGTAGATGAGGTGCATGGTAGCATGCTCCGCTCCGCCTGTGTAGGTATCCACCGGCATCCAGTAGTCGTATTCTCGCGGATCGAAGGGGCCTTTGTCGTAATGGGGGCTGAGATAACGGAGGTGGTACCAGGACGAACACATGAATGTGTCCATCGTATCCGTATCCCGTTCGGCCTCCTTCCCGCAGATCGGGCAGGTTGTCTTGGACCAGGTGGGGTGCAGCTTGAGTGGCGATTGGCCGGTCGGCAGCCATTCCACATCCTCGGGCAGGAGCACCGGCAACTGGTCATCGGGAACAGGCACCTGCCCGTGTTCGGGGCAATAGATGATAGGAATCGGCGCGCCCCAGTAACGCTGACGGGAAATCGTCCAGTCACGTAGTTTGTAACTGACGGCGCTTTTGCCCAGTCCGCGCGTTTCCAGCCAGGCGATGGTCTTCTGTTTTGCCTCGTTGCCGGGCGTGCCGCTCAATTCGCCGGAATAGATCATTTCTCCGTACTCGGTGTGGAAGAGCCTATCCCGATAGAACGGTTGCCCATGGAGCATTTCCATCACCGTGCGGCTGGCGGCGACGGCGGGATGGAGGGCCTTGCAGCGTTCCAGAATAGCGCGGTCGGCGGCGAGCGAATCGAGTTCGAGGGTAGTGTCCTCGAAGAGGAAGACCCAACGCGCCCCAACAATTGCGTTCCAGTAACCGGGCTGCAAATGACGGCGCATGAGCAACAGGAAAGTGTCGGCCTGTTCGCCGCGCAGGGTGACGAACAGCCCTTGCCCCTCCGCGCCCATGGCTTCGGCATAGAACTCGATACCGTTGGCTTGCAGTTCTTCCGCGAATCCCTCGCTGACTGAACCGGGGACGACGATGCTCTTGCTGATTCCGTCGTTGCGGCGAATCACTGGCAGGATGGGCAGGCCGTACTTGAGGGCGAAGGCAAAGTCACGCTCATCATGGGCAGGGACGGCCATGATGGCTCCTGTGCCATAGGTCATCAGCACGTAGTCGGCGATCCAAATGGGAATGCGCTCGTTGTTGACGGGGTTAATGGCATAAGCGCCGCTGAAGACGCCGGTCTTTTCTCGTTCCGCCGATTCGCGGTCGATCTCGGTGCGGCGGCCGGCCTCCGCAACATAGGCCTCGACGTCCGCGCGACGGTCAGGAGTGGTCAGTTTGGCCACGAGCGGATGTTCCGGGGCCAGCACCATGAATGTCGCGCCGAAGAGCGTGTCGGGACGGGTGGTGAAGATTTCGATGGCGTCGCCTTGTTCAGAGCGAAAGGTGACGCTGGCGCCCTCGCTCTGCCCAATCCAGTTTGTCTGCATGTCTATCACCTTTTGCGGCCAATCCATGCCTTCGAAGGAAAGCAGCTCCTCGGCGTAGTGCGTGGTGCGGAAGTACCACTGCTCCAGGTCTTTCTTGATCACGGGCGTCTTGCAGCGTTCGCAGTGACGGTCCTCGCCCTGCACCTGTTCGCGCGCCAGGGTGGTGTTGCACGAGGGGCACCAATCCACAGGCGCCATTTTCTTGTAGGCCAGGCCGGCCTTGAAGAGTTGGATAAAGAACCATTGCGTCCAGCGATAGTAGTCCGGATCGCTGGAGATGATTTCCCGCCGCCAATCCCACATCGCGCCCATCGAGCGAAGCTGACGGCGCATGCGATCAATGTTGTCGTAGGTCCACTGTTTCGGGTGGATGTTGCGTTGAATGGCAGCGTTCTCGGCCGGTAGGCCAAAGGCGTCGAAGCCGATAGGGAACATGACGTTATAGCCGCGCATCCGCATAAAGCGCGCGCGTGCGTCAGAGGGCGTCATCGCGTACCAGTGACCGATGTGCAGGTCGCCTGAGGGATAGGGCAACATCGTCAGCGCGTAGTGTTTTGGCCGTGTCGGGTCAATATCTGCCCGGTAGAGGCCATCTGCCTCCCAACGTGCTTGCCATTTTGGTTCGATCTCGAAAGGAAGGTACTCGCTCATAGGTTACCTCGGCGTTCTATAAGATACAAAAAAAAACCTCCGTCGCTCCAGGGACGAAGGGTTGCTCCGCGGTACCACCCTGCTTACGACGAGAAGAGAATCGCTCGCCGTCGCTTAACAGGCTATAACGGGCGCCCCGACGCCGACTACTCGATTCGCCGGCGCAGTCCGCCAAAGGCAGCAGGCGAGTTCGACCCTCGGCGGCGTTCCCGCAGACACCTTGTCAGGCTCACACCTTGCTCTCCTGACTCGCTGGCGGGATGGTCTACTACTCCTGCTCTGACCTTGCACGATGGATACATTGTCAGTGGACCCAGAGGGATTCGAACCCTCGACCTTCTCAATGCCATTGAGACGCGCTCCCAACTGCGCTATGGGCCCGAGTGGACCTGGCGGGATTCGAACCCGCGACCTCTTCAGTGCGATTGAAGCGCTCTCCCAACTGAGCCACAGGCCCGCGCTCCCGAAGGTGGAGGGTATTCTACCTGAGGGAAGGAGGAATGTCAAGCGGCGCCGGTGTGGGTGTGCACGCAGAAGAGGAAAAGTAGGTAAAATTAGCGGGGCAGGAATTTCCGGCCCATGCCGTTCATCTGTTACCTCTATCTCTGTGGCTAGCGGTATGCTCCGACTCACGGTTCACGAGGTCGTATGACTCAATTGCTCGACAACCCACAATCACCGATCGGCTACATTATCGGCGGCGGATTGAAAGAGTCTTTCCGGGCCCGTCTCATCGTTCCGGCGCAGAGCGTGCAGGAGGGCGCCTTCGTCGTGGTCGAGAGCGGCGACTGGCTGTTCTACGGTCTCGTTACCGATCTGCAACTGGGCGCCACCGACCCGCGCTTCGCCGACGAGCAGAGCGAGTCCCGCCTGCCGCCCTCCCTGGCGCGCGCTCTGCATGGGCAGACGCTCTTCACCAACCTCGAAATCCTACCCGCCCTGATGCTCGAACGCGGCCCGGAGCCGGGGACGCCGGAGTACGAGGTCTGGGTGAGGGAAAAGGCTGGGTATTTGCCGCGTCCGGTGCCGGTCAAGACCGTGCCGCCGCACCATGCCCCGGTCCGGCTGGCGACGGCGGGCGACATTAACGAAATCTACCGCGGCGACTTTATCCTTGGTTATACCCGCGAGCAGGGGCATCCCGTCCGCATTGACCTGGGAAAATTCGTCCAACGTTCGGCAGGCGTCTTCGGGGCGACCGGCACGGGCAAGTCGTTCCTGACTCGTCTGCTGTTGGCCGGGCTGATGCACAAGGGCGAGGCCGCCGTGCTGGTCTTCGACATGCACAACGAGTACGGCTTTGACGATGTCGCCTCCGATACGGGCGCAAAAGTGACCGGTTTGAAGACCAAGTTCGCCAGCCGAGTCCGCGTGGTGGGCCTGGGGCCCAAGGCGCTGATTCGCAACAACACGCCTGACTTCAACCTGGAAATTGCCGCTGACGACATTACCCCTGCCGACATCGAACTGCTGACCAGCGAACTGAATCTGCGCGAGACCGCACCGACCGTCCTGCACGCCCTCGCACACAGCCTGGGGCGCGGCTGGTTCGCCAAATTCAAGGCCATGAACCGCGAGGAGATCGAAGTCGAGGACGAGCGTGGCAAGACGAGGCGCGTCCCGCACCCGGGGAGCGTCGCCGCCTGGGCCAACGTGCACGGCGTCAACGTCATGGCCGCCGAGGGCCTGCACGATAAACTGCGACGCCTGTTCGACAAGCCCTACATCGTCGAAAAGCCCGCCGCCGATTCGGTCGGCGAAATCGTCCGGTCGCTGGAGGCGGGCAGACACGTTATCCTGTCCTTTGGTCAGTTCGAGAGTGACCTGGACTACCTGTTCGTCTCCAACCTGCTGACGCGTACGATTCGCGACGCTTGGGAGCGCAAAACCAACGTCTTTCGTTCGACGGGGAAGGATGAGCCGCGACAATTGGTTATCGTGCTGGAGGAAGCGCATAAGCTTCTGAACCGCGAGATGGCCGCCCAGACGACCTTCGCCACCATCGCCCGCGAGATGCGCAAATACTACGTCACCCTGCTTATTGTGGACCAGCGCCCGTCGCAGATTTACGACGAGGTGCTGTCGCAGTTGGGAACGCGCATTTCCGGCTGGTTGGGCGACGAGGACGATATCCACGCCGTGCTTGCAGGGCTTTCGGGGCGCGAGTCGCTGCGCGGCATGCTGGCGCGGCTTCAGCCGAAAGAAGAAGTACTGCTGCTCGGTTGGGGCGTGCCGATGCCCCTGCCGGTGAGGTCGCGCCGCTACGATGACAATTTCTGGCGCGAATTGCTCGGCGTCAGCGGCAAGGAGGACGAGGCGCAGATTTTGAAGGAGTTGGGGTATTGATCGATAGCTTGTTCTAAGATTCGGGAGAGTGGGACGGCAAGACGTACTGGCTTCTGCCCTTTTAGGCCGCAGGGTTTGGATACGCTACGAAAGTCGGCCTGAACAAGACATTGTTCCCCCACTTCGGCGAGAAGAACCTTTTTAAGGGTTTTGAAGCAGAACAGTTTGCGGTAGCCAAGACGGGAATCTCCGGACATCCCTTTGCGTCGTCCACCGACCACTCTTGACTTAGAGTATACTCTAAGTTGTATGATGCATACCGTTTGGAGGCGAAGCCTATGGAACCTTCCCTAACCGTTCGGCAGGTCGCGGCAAGGACAGGCCTCAGCCCACATACGATTCGCTACTATGAACGCATTGGCTTGATCCCCTCCGTTGGGCGCGCGGCAAACGGTCACCGACGTTACTCCGCGAACGACATCGGTTGGATCGAGTTCCTCAAATGCCTGCGTTCGACCGGCATGCCGCTCGCGGAAATGCGGCGCTATGTTGCTCTGCAACAAATGGGCGAGATGACGGTGTCCGACCGTTTGGCCTTGCTCGAAGCGCATCGCGACCGTTTGCAGGATCAGATTCAACAATTGCACATGTTCCTCGAGAAAATCGAGAGCAAAATTCGCTACTATTGTAGTCAGCATGTGGAAGGAGAACAGAGATGAAACGTATGCTTGGACGTTCCGGCATAGAAGTCAGCGCCATGGGGCTGGGTTGTTGGGCGATCGGTGGGCCGTTCTGGGCCGGCGAGATCCCGCTTGGGTGGGGAGAGGTGGATGACAACGAGTCTATCCGCGCGATTCACGCGGCGCTCGATTTGGGCATTAACTTCTTTGACACGGCCAACGTCTACGGCGCCGGTCATAGCGAACGCGTCCTTGGTCGCGCCCTGGCTGGTCGCCGCGACCGCGCCGTGATCGCGACCAAATTCAACGCCGTCTTCGACGAGCGCACCCGCCAGGTCGCCGGTGCCGACCCTTCACCCCAGGGCATCCGCCGCGCCTGCGAGGACTCGCTGCGCCGCTTGAATACCGATTACATTGACCTGTACCAGTTCCACGATAACGGTTATCCTGTGGAACAGGCCGGGCCGGTGCGCGAGACGCTCGAAGAATTGGTCGAGGAGGGTAAGATTCGCGCCTATGGCTGGAGTACCGACTTCCCCGACCGGGCGGAGTTCTTCGCGCAAGGGCCGCGCTGCTCCGCGATCCAATTGCAACTTAACGTGTTGGACGACAATCCAGCCGTCATCGCCATTTGCGAGAAGTACAACCTGGCGGCCATCAATCGCGGCCCACTGGCGATGGGGCTGTTGACCGATAAGTATGCTCCGCAGACGCGTGTCTCGATGGACGATGTGCGCGGCGAAAAAAGCCCGACATGGATGAAATACTTCAAGGACGGCAAGCCGAATCCAGAATGGCTGGCCAAACGCGACGCCATCCGTCAGATTCTGACCAGCGGGGGGCGGACTCTGGCACAGGGCGCGCTGGCCTGGCTTTGGGCGCGCAGCCCGCAGACTATCCCAATTCCCGGTTTCCGCGCCGTCGCGCAAGTGAAGGAAAATGCCGCCGCGATGCAGTTTGGCCCACTCACAGTGGAACAAATGCGGGAAATTGATGCCATCCTCGATCGATAACGGAGGCAATGTGAAGTACCGTCCCTTTGGCAAACTTGACTGGCAGGTTTCTGCTCTTGGCTTCGGCGCCATGCGCCTGCCTACGAAAGAGAACGATGCAATTGACGAAACCCAAGCCGCGCGCATGCTCTACTACGCCATCGAACAGGGCGTGAACTATGTGGACACTGCCTATCCTTATCATCATGGCACCAGCGAGACCTTCCTGGGACGTGTCTTGCAGGGCGGGTACCGTCAGAAGGTCAGATTGGCGACAAAACTTCCCTCCTGGGAAATCCACACCGCTGTCGATTTCGACCGCTTCTTCAATGTGCAACGGCAACGCCTGCGGGTCGAATACGTGGATTTTTATTTGCTCCATGGATTGAACAAAGATAACTGGCGCAAACTGCGCGATCTCGGTGTGCTCGAATGGGCAGAGAAGGCTCTTGCGCAAGGGCGTTTCCGCTATCTTGGCTTCTCGTTCCACGATGACTATGAGACTTTCCGCCAAATCGTGGACGCCTATGATTGGACGATGTGTCAGATTCAGTATAACTACATGGATCTTGAGAATCAGGCGGGTAGGCGCGGCTTGCAGTATGCGGCCGCAAAAGGCCTGGCGGTGGTCGTTATGGAGCCCTTGCTGGGTGGAAAACTGGTGGCTCCTCCGCCGGCAGTTCAGGCGATCTGGGATCGCGCGCCGGCCAAGCGTTCGGCCGTTGGCTGGGCGTTGCACTGGCTCTGGAATCAGCCGGAGGTCTCGGTCGTGCTCAGCGGAATGAGCACGCTAGAGCAGGTGCAAGAAAATGTGGCTCTGGCAGACGAGTCTGGAGTCGCCCTTCTCTCCGCGGAAGAGTTGGCGCTCTATGAGGATGTCCGAAAAGCGTACCAAGCCCTAACTGCCATTCCGTGCACGGCGTGTGGATATTGTATGCCTTGTCCACAGGGCGTCGATATTCCGGCCAATTTTGCCAATTACAATCAAGCCATTATGTATGACAAGCCTGAAGCCGCGCGCGGCCAGTACCGTTGGTGGAAATATGCCTATGAGGTACAGCGCCACTTCGATCATGACATCCGCGCGGCGCAGTGCGTGCAGTGTGGGGAATGTGAGGCAAAATGCCCCCAGAACATCCCCATCGGCCAATGGATGCCGTACATTGACTTGGCGATGCACGGCAGTCGGCCCTTTGTAACCGATCTGGCGTGAGCGATGCGGGCAGCCAAGCAGCCGCCCGCTTGCTTTGTCCGGAGTTCTTTGCCGTTGCTCAGGAGCGGTAGGTCTCCGAATTCCACGCGCGATCCACCCTTCGCCTATTCGGGCAGCAAGGATTTCATCTGTTTGTAGATAAATCGGACGGCGCGTTCGGGGCTTAGCCGATAGAGTAAATCCATAAACTTGGCATCTTGTCCTACTAGAATGCGGTAGCGATTCTGTTCCATTCCATCGAGGATAATCTGCGCGGCTTTGGACGGGGGCAAGACGCGGATTCTCTGTTTGCCTTCTACGGCCAACTCTCCAAGCCCTGAGTTCTTGGCAATCTCCGTGCCAATTGCCCCCGGAAAGACAACCGTCACGCGCACGTTCGTATGCAGGAGTTCGGCATGCAAGCCTTCTGTTAGGAGTTTAAGCGCCGCCTTGGAGGCGCCGTATACCGTCTGCCCTGGCACCGGCAGGAAGCCCCCCATGCTGGAAATATTGACGATGTGCGCTTCCGGGCGTTGGAGTAGATAGGACAAGAACGCCTTGGTCATGTAGAGCGCGCCGTAGAAGTTGACATGCATGACCCGCTCGATCGGTTCATAGTCGAGCGCGTGGAGCTTAACGAAGGGTTGAATAATGCCGGCGTTATTGATCAGGCCGTCCACGACGCCGTAACGGGCGATTACCTGGGCAGGAAGTTCCTCTACCTTTTCTCGGTTTGTAATATCCAGAGTGTAGGTGGCGAGATTCGCTGCCTTCTCCCCGGCCAGCTTGACGGTTTCCTGCAAGGCAGAAGCGTGGATGTCCACCGCAGCGATCTGCGCGCCGCGAGCGAGCATCTGTAGCACCAGCTCTCTCCCAATGCCGTTCCCACCACCGGTGACAACGATGACTTTATTCTGAATTTTCATAAGGTTTGCTCCGTAGTGAGGTTTTGAAAGATTGTGAATCGTATGGCTTTCCCGGCAATGCCTCATCAACAAATGCGGGGCAATAGTTCGCCGGCCGGCAAATCTACCAAGCGTTGCCCGCCGATGGCCGTGCGCGCAATGACCAAGCGCGGGTGCTCGGCGGTCACGCGACCGATGATGGCAGCCTCCTGCCCATATGCGTGTGTCTGCATAGCTGCAAGCACTGCCTCGGCAGATTCGGCCGCGACAATGGCGACCAGTTTCCCCTCGTTGGCGATATACAGCGGATCGAGCCCAAGTATCTCGCACGCCGCGCTGACCGCCGGCTTGAGCGGCACCGCGCCTTCCTCAAACTCGATTCCAACCCCCGAAGCGACCGCCAGTTCGTTCAGCACGGCCGCCAATCCGCCGCGCGTGGCATCGCGCAGGCAATGCACCTTACCGGCTGCCAGCATTGCTTCTACGAGACCATACAGCGCGGCCGTGTCCGATTGAATCTCTGTCTCGAAGGATAACCCCTCGCGCACCGAGAGCACGGCAATTCCGTGATCGCCGATCGTCCCGTTGACCAACACGACATCGCCAGGACGGGCTTTGGAGGGACCGATGTCTATGCCTGGGGGGATGAGGCCGATACCGCCTGTATTGATATACACACCGTCGCCGTGTCCTTTCTGCACCACCTTAGTATCGCCGGCGACGACGGACACGCCTGCCCGGCGCGCGGCCTCGGCCATATCGTGGACAACGCGCGCCAGAGTCGGCATGGGTAAGCCTTCCTCAAGGATAAAGCCGGCGGAAAGGAATAACGGGCGCGCGCCGCGCATTGCCAAGTCGTTGACCGTACCGTTGACGGCCAGTTCGCCGATGCTCCCACCGGGGAAGAACAGAGGACTGACAACGAACGAATCGGTGGTAAAGGCAATTTTCGGCCTCTGTTCCATCTCTTTTGCTAGATCGATGACGGCGGAATCGCCCAGTTGCTCTAGCCATTCGTTCTGGAACGCCGGCGCAAACAGGTGGGCGATGAGGTCGGTCATCATCTGCCCGCCTGCTCCGTGCCCCATCACAATGGTGGGGTAGTTTTGCAAGGGGAGAGGACAAGCCCAGCCCCAACGATTCGGTTTATCGTTCATGACGTCTGCCATACCGATAATATGCCGCACAAGCGCCTTCTGAAGAAACCATCGTCGCGCCCAGTGGACTCTGCGGGGTGCATGCTTTGCCGAACGCCGGACACTCATCGGGCCGCCGGATGCCTTGTAGTACCAGGCCGCTGATACACAGGGGAGATTCCCGTGTCTCAATCGCCTGAACTTGCGGGAAACGCAACTCGGCGTCGAACTCCGCGAACTCCGCGCGCAACCGATACCCCGACATTGGAATTACCCCGATCCCGCGCCAAGCACGATCGGTCATCTCGAATACTTGTTGGATCACTGCCTGCGCGGCGCGATTTCCCTCGCGCCGCGCCGAGCGCGCGTACGCGTTGCGTACTTCCGCCTTTCCATTTTCCAGCAGGCGGACACATTCCAGAATGCCTGTCAGGATGTCCACCGGTTCGAAACCGGTGACCACGATCGGGACGTGATACTGCGCGGCCAGCGGTTCGTATTCCCAGTATCCCATCACAGTACAGACATGCCCGGCAGCCAAAAAGCCGTCTACTTGAACGTCAGGCGAGTCCATCAGGGCGCGAATAGCCGCCGGCACCGTGACATGTGAAACCAGGACGGTGAAATTCTTCAGGCCTTGCGCGCGCGCTTGCAAAACGGCCATGGCATTGGCCGGGGCGGTTGTCTCGAACCCAATCGCGAAAAACACGACTGTCTTCTCCGGGTTCTTACGGGCAATCTCCAGGGCATCGAGCGGCGAGTACACGATGCGTACATCGCCGCCATCGGCGCGGACGGAGAACAAGTCTCGCCCCGAACCGGGAACGCGCAACATGTCGCCGTAGGAAGCGAGAATAACGTCCGATCGCGAGGCCAGCGCAATGGCTTTGTCCACCAGTTCGAGCGGCGTGACGCAAACCGGGCAGCCGGGCCCATGGATAAGCGTGATTTCCGACGGCAACATCTGGTCCAGCCCGGTTTTGATGATCGAATGCGTCTGCCCACCGCAGACCTCCATAATGGTCCAGGGACGGGTGACGGTTCTCCGTATCTCGGCCAGCAGTCGTTTGGTCAGAGTCGCGTCGCGGTATTCGTCAATATACTTCACGTCGCCTCATCTCCCTCTGCGGCGGCTTCTATCTGGCGCAACAACGCCATGGTTTCCTCCGCTTCCTGCTCGTTCAAAATGGATAATCCAAATCCCACATGGACAATCGTGTAATCGCCCACCTTGACTTCAGGCAAGTACTCCATGCAGACTTCTTTGAGAATGCCGCCGAAGTCCACTTTGGCCATCTTCATTCCATCGGCCTCGTAAAGCTCAACGACTTTTCCGGGAACACCAAGACACATCGGACACCTTGATTTTTATTGAGGAGAATACGACGGCGCCGGCCAGCCTCGTGCCGCGAGGGGACAAGGTCATTCGTGAATATGGGACTGTTGTCTGTCTTCCGTTTCCACTTCCAGGCTGGCTAGGTAAACGCCATCGCCGGTGATAATCTGCACCGGAAACGCGCTGCACTGCGGGCAGGCCGCGTAGCGCTCTTCTACATCAAACTCTTCACGGCACGTCGGGCAGCGGCCTCGCCCAGGCACTGTGTCAAATTCTAGCACAGCGCCTTCGGCAATGGTTCCGGGGGCCATTGTGTCCCAGTAGAATTGGATCGAATCGGGAGTAGCGTCGGAAAGCGCGCCGATGATCACGCGCACGCGCCTCACGCGCTGAGCGCCCGCTTCGCGCGCATGCGCCAGGACGTGGTCGAACAAATCTTGTGTCAGCGAACCTTCGTGCATACCTAAGACTCCTGTTCCGGGCTTCAATGCGGAGAATTATCACCAAATTGAGGGAGATTGTCAATAGATAAGGATGAGGACATCAGTCCTCGGACAACCGAAGAAGAGCACATGCCGGCGGATGCCCAGAAAGGGCGAACAAGGAAGGGTGCTTCTTGATCGAGCAACAACGACTGCTTCCATCGGAGGAGCTACGGCGGATTCGGGGCAATCTAGTGGCAGCGTTTCCCGCAAATAGTCCGGCCTCCTGCTCTGATTCACTGCAGAATTTCTGTTCTCTCACGCTCTTTTCAAGGTTTGGGCTGTTCCTGGCACCTGAAAAGCGGGTCTCAGCACATTGTTTGCCGTCCGGTCAGAGCGCGCAGCAGGGTGTTCTGGTCTGCATATTCCAGATCGCCGCCGACCGGCAACCCTCGCGCCAAGCGGGTGACCTGCACACCCAATGGTTGCAACTGCTGACGCAGGTACAGTGCTGTAGCGTCCCCTTCCATGCTGGGGTTGGTCGCCAGGATCACCTCGCGCACGTTGCCTTGCCGCACGCGCTGAATCAGGGGGGCAATCTTCAAATCCTCGGGCCCAATGCCTTCTACCGGCGAGAGCACGCCATGAAGGACATGGTACTTGCCTCGATAGACCCCCACCCGCTCCAATGCCAGAATGTCAAGCGGCTCTTCCACCACGCAAATGACCGACTCGTCGCGCTCCGGATCCTCGCAAATGTTGCAGTATTGCCGTCCGGCCAGGGTGATATGGAAACACTGCCGGCAAAAGGCGGTATTGCGTCGCAGGTCCATCAGCGCCATCGCAAGTTGTTCGGCGATTCCTGCCGGGGCGCGCAACAGAAAGAACGCCAGCCGCGCGGCCGTCTTGGGCCCGATTCCCGGCAAACGTTCCAAGGCCAGAATGAGGTTTTGAATCGGATCAGGCAACACGGACATTTGTTGTATTATATCAGGATAGAGGAGACCTCATAAGTGAATAATGAGGAACGCTCGGACGGCCAAGCCGACCTAATTGTAGGACAAAAGAGGGTATAATGTCCGTAACGATTCGCTGCCTTTCTGGAGAACGCCATGAACAAAAAACTGGAACAACTCAAAACAATGCTGGCCGAAATTGCGGATTTGGGCAAGGCCGCGGCGGTATTGGGCTGGGATCAACAGGTGAATATGCCGCCGGGAGGGGCGGAGGCGCGCGGGAATCAACTGGCGCTGCTCGGTCGGCTGGCGCATGAGCGTGCCACATCGCCCGAACTGGGCAGGCTGCTGGAAGACCTGCAAGCCGAGGCATCGGCCCTCGACCCCGATTCCGACGAGGCGCGCCTGATCAAGGTCGCTGCTCGCGACTACGAAAAGGCAACGCGCGTCCCTGCCGATTTCATCGTCGAAATGACCCATGTCGCCACGCAGGCCTTTCAGGTATGGGTGGAAGCCAGGCAGAAATCGGACTTCGCTCTCTTCCGGCCGCATTTGGAGAGAATCGTCGAGTTGGCACGCCGCTATGTCGGTTTCTTCCCTCCCGCTGACCATCCCTACGACATTTTGCTCGATAACTACGAGCCTGGGATGAAGACCGCCGAGGTGAAGGCCATCTTTGACGCTTTGCGGCCCCAGCAAGTTGCTCTTATCCAACGCATCGGCCAGCGGCCGCAGGTTGACGATTCCTTTCTGTATCAACCTTTTGATGAGAAGAAGCAGTGGGACTTCGGCGTCGAAGTGATTACGAAATTTGGCTACGACTGGCAGCGCGGACGACAGGATAAATCGCCACATCCCTTCACCACCAGTTTCGGCATGGGCGATGTCCGCATTACAACACGCGTGGACCCGAACTTCCTCAATCCGATGCTCTTTGGCACGATCCACGAGTGTGGACATGCTCTCTATGAAATGGGAATAGACCCGGCGTATGAGCGCACCGCATTGGAAGGCGGCGCCTCGCTCGCGATTCACGAGTCGCAATCGCGCCTGTGGGAGAATCTGGTCGGGCGATCGCTGCCGTTCTGGGAGCATTTCTACCCTCGCTTGCAGGAGTACTTCCCTCAATTGTCCGATGTGCCCCTTGACAGATTTTACCGGGGTATCAATAAGGTTGAGCCGTCGCTCATCCGTGTGGAGGCTGATGAGGCGACGTATAACCTGCACATCATGCTGCGCCTGGAACTCGAGATCGCTCTGCTTGAGGGTACGGTGGCCATCAAAGACTTACCTCAGGTCTGGAATGCCAAGATGCAAGAGTACTTGGGCGTTGTGCCGTCGAATGATGCGGAAGGCGTGCTGCAAGATGTTCATTGGTCCAACGGCGATTTCGGCTACTTTGCCACGTATGCTTTGGGCAATCTGATCTCGGCGCAACTGTGGGAGGCCGTCCACCGCGATATCCCCGACCTGGATGGGCAGATTCGCTCCGGCCGCTTCGATGCGCTTCTCGCCTGGTTGCGTGAGAAGATTTACCGCCATGGTCGCAAGTATGAACCGCAAGAGTTGGTAGAGCGCGTGACCGGCGCCCGAATTGATCCGGCTCCTTACCTGCGCTACCTGAACGCCAAGTTCGGCTCTATCTATGGGGTGTGAGGCCGCGCGCCCGAGTTGCCTTGGCGCTCCTCCTGGTGAGGAAAGGCCAACGCAAAAAATTCCTCTCCTCCGGGAGGGGAATTTTTGTCGGCGGGGCTGCGGAATGATTCCACCTGGCCTCTTGCAGGCCACTTAAGTCCCAGATGGCTCAAAATTCGCCTATGCCTGGCAGACGCAGTCGTTCCAGAAGCAGGATGCCAACGGCGCACACAAGCATCAACAGAGTAGCCATCGCCATTGCTTGGCCATAATTCAGGCCGCCCGGCTGGGAGAGAAAGCGCGCGATGGCCAGCGGCAGGGTGGGATGCGTAGGGCGGGCAATGAGCGAGGTCGCGCCGAATTCTCCCAACGAGACGGTGAAGGCAAACACTGCTGCCGAGGCCAAGGCCCGACGGACAATGGGCCAGTCCACGTGGAACCAGACGCGGCGCGGCGAGGCGCCTAAGATCGTCGCGGCTTCACGCAGCCGTTGGGGGATGGAGGCCAGGGGCGGTTGCAAACTTCGGATGACGAAGGGGATAGCGATCAAGGTGTGCGCGAGCGGGACGAACAGCGGCGAAGTCAACCAGCGGCCGTAGGCCAGGATCAACCCCAGCCCTAACGTGACTGCCGAAGCGCCCAACGGCATCATCACCAACGGATCTAACCAGCGTTCTAGCGCGCGCGGACGAGCCAATGCCCGCGCCACCGGAAGCCCTAGGGCCAAAGAAAGGAGCACCGTCAGGGTTGCATATCCCAAGGAATTGCCGATCGCCCGCACCGGGGGAATGTAAAAGAGCGAGCCGCGACGGTTGATGAATAGCTCCCTATAGTAGTTCAACGTCAAACCATAGCGAACAACCCCGCGCTCGCCGCGATCCGCCTCCAGCCGTGTTAGGGACCGCAGCGGCAACGATAGTAAAGGCAAAACAAACAGCGCGATCACCACCGCGATGATACAGGCGACGAGGAGTTTTTCCTTCCACCGAGTTGGCCGGCGCAGATTTAAGGCAGCCGGCTTCGGCGTAGACGCGACGGTAAGACGCCCGACGACACGGCTGTACAGCAAGGCGAATACCAAGGTACACATCAATTGGACAAGCGAGAGCAGGGCGGCCAACGGCAGGTTAAAGAACCGGGCCGTCTGCAAATAGATTTCCACCTCCAGCGTGGCAAAGCGCGTTCCGCCTAGCAGCAAGACGACGCCGAAGGAGGTGAAATCAAAGATAAAGACCAGCAGTGTCGCCGCCAGCAGGGGGGGACGTAGCAGAGGGAAAACCACGAAACGCAACACACGCGTTGCGTCCGCGCCGAGCGACCGGGCGGCTTCCTCTAGCCGCGGGTCGAGATGCGCCAGCGCGTTGCCCACCAGCCGAATTACGATGGTGGTGTTGTAGAAGACGTGGGCCAGCAGAATAGCGCCTAGCGTGCCGAGGAAGGGAATCGGGGGCGATGTCAGCCCCAGAAGCCGCATCAGGCCAAGATTTAGCCACCCGCGCGGACCAAGAAAGGCGTTGAAACCGGCCGCGACCACAACGGTCGGCAGCATGAAGGGAACGGCGGTCAACAGTCGCAACAAAGGCTTTCCCCAAAAGCGATAGCGCGCAAAGAGATAGGCAGCCGGCAGGCCGACCAGCAGCGTCAACCCTGTCGAGAGCGCTGCTTGATAGAACGTGAATCCGGTCGCGGCAAGGACGCGTTGCCACGACTCCGCCTCCATGCCCTGGCCGGCCGATACGAACAAACCGGCGTGGAGAATCCGACCAAAGGGATAGAAAAAGAAAAGGGCGAGGAATGTCCCAATTCCCAACCAGGGCCAGGGGGAAACTACGAAAGGACGGCGAGGAACATGGGTCATGCGAAATTTACCCCGCGCTTGAGTTCTTGGGTTTGAGGTAAGGAGGCGCTCCTCTGCCTGTCTGGGAGATCGCTTCGGCGGTTGCGCCTTCCCGCAGCGCCGTGAACGCCTTGCAGGGTTGCAAAAGGAAGAGGCAGGAGCAAAAGCGCCTGCAAGAGGGACAGCGCGCATCGGGGGAGGCGCCTTGTTCCTTTGCCAATCATCGCTATTGCATCTCGAAAACGCAACTCGGATGCGAACGACCCGCACAAGCAACAGGCAGCTTGACTGGCGAAACGCCTTCTCTTGGATCGTATATTCTGGCCCGCTCTGCCTATCGCGCGCCATCAGCGCCGGCACGTCCGCACATCTAATTGGAGAACTCTTATAGGCGTTGTGGTCCTACACAGAGCCGTACCGTTGACAACTCTTGCGTGCACACGCCTTAGCCCGAGAAACGTCAGGATAGCAAGCCTCCCCGCCGCCTACATCCTCCTCTACCACCAATCCGGGTTCTCCTTGGCTGCCTCCAACAAGGTCAGCCGCCACTGATAGGTTGTCTCATCCGTTAAATCCGGCGCGTCCTCCCAGCCCTGCGGCAGCGGCTTCATCGCGAAGCCGTACGCCCGCGCCAGCCAGTCGGCGCTCCAGAGCGGCGCGCCGTGCTCGGCCAGCGTCTCCTCGCAGGAGGGGCAAGGCTCGCCGATGGCCGTCTGAAAAGAGAAGTTGTCTACTCTGCCGAGGTGCAGCCAGCCGCGCGCCGGGGCGTAGGCGAAGATAAGCCAATTCCAATCGGAAAGCGGGTCGTCTTCTGCGGCACGCTTCTCCACCGTCTGATCCCACCGGCGCACAAAAAACGTTTTGTCAGGCTCGATTATCCTCTGCTCGTACACGGTGCAGAGGACCGGGTAGGGGGCCCAGCGTTTGACGCGGTTGCCGACGATCTGCCAGGTCTTGTAGCAGCCGAGAAGCCAGAGGGAGGTGTTCGGCTTCCCCCGCCAGGTGGTCCACTGCGCGTAATTCTTGGAGACGGAGAGGCCGACGAGAAGTTCCACCGGGCGCGGGCCGCCGCTGACGTAATTGATCTTGACGCGCGAGGTCAAGGCGATGGGCATCTCGGCGAGGCCGAGCAGCCGCGCCGCTTCCGGGCCCGGATAGCCCATTGTTGCGGCCATCAGGTACTACGCCGCCGTTTTCGCCAGGCCGTCGTAGACGCAGGCGGGGCGGATCGCGAACCAGCCCTGGTTGACCTCCATCCCCTGGGATTCAACCCGGCTGAACGTCCACTCTGCCGGGTCCGTCGGGCAAGGCTCCGGCGTAGGGGTGGGCGAGGGGTTGGGGTAGGGGTGAGGGTTGGCGTAGCGGTGGGGCAGCCGATGAGCGGCGCGGGCAGGCCGCTCATGCGGACGGCGGCAACTGCCCCGGCAAGGACGACGAGCGTCCCAAACAGGGATAGGATGATGCGTTTCTTTCTCATGGCTGACACTCCTTCGGCAGCGGCCAGGGCCTATCGAGGCCGTCGAAATCTACGTTCCGGTCAAAGACGACCCAGGCGGGCGGCGGCGCGCCCTCGCGCACGACGTGCGCGCCGCCTTGACGTAACGGCGCATTCGCCGCTTGCCGGCAAGATCACGGTAAAACCATGCGTTATCCGTCTTTTTTTTTTGCCTCCTGTTCTTGATCTGGTCGAGGCGCAGTTAACAGCAACGCGGCTTATACCCCCCAGGTCGAGCAGGCGCAGGTAGTCCGCGTGGGTTTGCGCCGCCGCTCCTTGAGAATGCAGTAGTTGATATACCCTGCCCTCGGCATGGAATTAATTGTACCTTATTTGTCGGTACAATGTCAAAGAAGCAAACGCGCGCTACTGGTCGCCGCGCGTGACGCCGTGCGCCGTGTAGCCGATGGCGCGGACGGCGATTCAACGGCGCGGCAACAGGAAACCGGCGGGCCGGACGTGGCCGTTACCAGACACGCCGGACAACCTTGATGTCTCCCGCAGGAAACGCCGCCCAGGGTGATGTGAGCAGGGGCTTGGTGCAGGAAGTAGGAGGCGGCCGCGCGCTCGCCGACAGAGGTAACATAGAGCACGCCGTCAGGCCGCACGGCAACCTCCTGCGCGCCGGCGTGGGCAGATAGGTCGGCGATGGCAGGAACGCGGATTGGGAAAAGTCTTGGAGACGTGTTCGCAGACTCAAACCTGCCTTCCGAGGAACGGTTTTTGCATCGAGTTGTGAATAGTGAAAAGCCTTGCATCCCAAACCGTTCCTCTTGTCATTTCCCTCATCTTGTGCTATTTTAGAAACGAGATGCAAGAGTCTAGGAGGCTGATGAGGACCGTTGTTGTTGTGGAGGACGAACAAGACGCCGCGGAAATGTTCGCGGAAATGATGCGCGTCAGCGGCTACCGGGTTTTGACGGCGCTGGGCAGTCAACGGGCGATGACTCTGATTGCAGAGCACAAGCCGAACGTGGTTGTGTTGGACATCATGATGCCGGATCTTTCCGGCCTGGATGTGTTGAGATTTATCCGTTCCGACCCTGGTCTTGCGCACATTCCGGTCGTCGTCGTCTCGGCGCGGGGGATGCCTGCCGACATCCAAGCCTGCCTCGATGCTGGAGCGACTTCTTACCTGGTAAAGCCGGTAGGATTTCTGGAATTGAAGGAGGCTGTGGAGAAAGCTCTTGACGCGGCCTGAGATGACCGTTCGCGCGTTTATCGCGATTGAGACCCCGCGCGATGTGCAGGCGATCATTGCACGTCGCACTTCGGCATTGCGTCAGAAGTTGCCTGCTCCGCTCGTCCGCTGGGTGCCGGCAAGCAACATCCATCTTACGCTCAAATTTCTCGGAGAAACCTCGCTGGCTATGCTGGAGCAGTTGACTCCGCTTCTGGGAGCAGAAGCTGCTGAGCACACGGTCTTCTACATGTCTGCAGGCGGCCTGGGCGTATTTCCGAGCCGGGCGCAACCGCGCGTCATTTGGATTGGGCTGACGTCTCCACCGACCCTACAGACGATGCAGCGAAACGTTGAAAGCATCTGCGCTCGCCTGGGCTATCCGCCCGAAGATCGCCCCTTTTCGCCCCATCTGACCATTGGCCGAATCAATCAACGCCTGAACGCCGAGGAGAAACAACGCGTGCGCCTTGCTCTGGAGGAAACCCAAATTGGCGAACTGGGTGCGATCCCCGTCTCGGCGATCCACGTTTTCAAATCCGATTTGCGACCGGATGGCGCTGTCTATACCCGCCTCTATACGCTACCCTTGAAATCATCTTGAACGAGGTGCATCCTGGATACGCTCGAACTTGCCCGTATCGTTGTGGACGCTTTAGAGGAGAAAAAGGGGGAAGACATTCTTTTGCTGGATATTCAGCAGTTGACGCCCATTGCAGACTATTTCATCATTTGCACAGCCACCAGCGACCGCATGTTACGCGCCTTGGCCGAGGGAGTAGAGGAAAAAGTGGCCAAACAGGCAACCGACTGGCATCGTCAGGAAGGACGGCCGGAAGACGGTTGGCTGGCGCTTGACTACGGCAGCCTCATCGTGCACCTGATGACGAGCGATCTACGGCAGTATTATCGCCTGGAAGAACTCTGGGGAAACGGCCGGGTTCTTCTGCGTTTGAAATAAAAAGCGCGTTCGTCTTTCGACGCGCCTTTTTGTTTTCCGCTTACTCAAAAGTCCGACTCGAAAATCCACTTGTCGTTGTCCCGTTGCCAGGAGACCAGTTCTTCCGGCTGGAACCACAGAGCGATTTCCTTTTCGCCGTTTTCCGGCGTATCGGAAGCGTGAGTCAGGTTGCGGCCGACCGCGAGGGCGAAATCGTGACGGACGGAACCCGGCGCCGCCTCGCTCGGACGCGTTGCTCCCATGGTCTGTCGAATTGCAGCGATCGCATTTGGCCCCTCCCAAACCATTGCCATTACAGGCGCCGACGTGATGTAACGTATCAAACCGTCATAGAACGGTTTTCCTTTGTGAACAGCGTAGTGCGCCTCTGCCAGCTCGCGGCCGACCCACATCAAGCGCGCCGCAATCAGCCGCAGGCCACGCCGCTCCAGACGGGAAATGACCTCGCCAATCAATCCACGCTGAACCCCATCCGGTTTAACCAATACAAGAGAGCGTTCCATTTTTTCGTTCGTCTCCACAAAGAAAGGCTTCAGGGCAGCAATGCCCTGAAGCCTGATTGTACCACACGAGCAGGTTCTTAGTACAGTATTTCACAATTGTGTTCCGAGTTGGTGCGACGTTGATCCGCAAGAGCAAAGTTCGCGAAGGAGAAAGCGGAATGCGCTTACGCACGGTTGTCCTTAGCGAAGCAACTCCTCCGCCTTCGTGTACGCATCAAGGGCATCCTGCAATTGATTGGCGCGCATGTAGGCGTCCCCTAGCGTTTGCCAGAGGAGAACCTCGACGGGATAGCGATAGGTTGCTTCATGCAAGTCGTGGATGATTTCTTTTAGAAACTTGCCTTTGCGGATCAGGCGCCCATACTCTTGCATTGCCTCCACCAGCTGTCCATTGTGGAGGGCGGTCTGCGCTCCAAGAAGCGCCTCGTTGTCCTTGGGGGCGCCAGCAGCAGGCCTTACTCTCGCTGGGCTAACAGGAGCAGATGGGCTGACAATTTTCGGCTCGGGGGAAGGCGCTGTTGCTTCCTTCCCACCGGCGCGATCCATCGGCTCTGCCTCCTCGACGATCTCCGGCACCCATTCTTCCGGCGAGGTGGGTTGTGGCATCTCTGCCAAAGGTTCTTCGACTTCTTCCGAAGCGGGGGACGGCTCTACCGTCATGTCTGCTTCCAGGGCGGCTTCCTTCCCTGCCCAGCCGGAAATGGCTTCTTCCGGCGGGAAAGGTTCTTCGTCGATGGGCAACGTGGCGGGTGTCGTTTCGGCTTCGAGAGCGGCTTCCTTTCCCGCCCAGCCGGAAATGGCTTCTTCCGGCGGGAAAGGTTCTTCGTCAATGGGCAACGTGGCGGGTATCGTTTCGGTTTCGAGAGCGGCTTCCTTTCCCGCCCAGCCGGAGGGGGTCTCCTCGGCCAATATTGCTTCTTCCTCCCCGACGGGCGCACCGGTCATTGCTTCGGTTTCTACGGCGGCCTCGCGTCGCGCCCAAGTGGGCTCTTCGGCTGCCGGCGCGGCAGATAGCATGCTCGTCTCCTCGTCGAACTCCGCCGCCAACCAATCCGGCAGCTTCCCTTCTGCCTCTCCGGCCGCTTCCACGCTCTCTTGTTGCTGCTTCCTCGCGAACCAGGCCGGCAACTTTTCCTTGCCGGCAGCCGAAATCCTGGCTCCCTCTGCCTCCACCCTTGCCTCGCTTTCTGCCGGTTTGGTGAGTTCCTCCTCAACCATTCTTTCCTCTGGTAAAACAACTACCTCCTCGCCAGCGGAAGGTTGAGTAACTCTGCCGGTCTCCATCTCCTCGGCAAATTCCGCGCGCAGCCAATAGGGGATCTCTTCCTCTGCGGCAGAGACCGGTTCCGCAGGCTTCTCCTCCGCCAGATCGCGTAACCACTCCGGCAATTCTTCCGCAGGCTCGGTTACGCTTTCGGTGGCGCTGCCGCTTTCCGCCTCCAGCCATTCCCGCGACCAGGCAGGAGCGCCCTTCCCGGCGGATTCCTGAATGGGTACAGTCGCAGGCTCGGGCGGTTCCGGGAAGATTTGTGGTATCTCCAGCGGCGGCTCTTCTTCTTCATCGAGCGCCGGTCCTTCAAGGGCTTCCTCTGTGGAAGGAAGCGTTTCCACAGGCTCAGCGACGGGAGGTTCTGCTGCCTTACCCTGCATGGGCGCTTCCGTTCGCTCCGATGGAGTCGCGGACTCCACCGCCAATCGCTGAACCCATTCGGGCATTTCTTCCTCGGGGCGGGATTCCGGACGCGTAATCAGTTCATCCGCGCGAGCACCTTGCCGGGCGGCCAAAGCCTCCAACCAGGCCAGGGCGTCGCTGCCGTCAAGAATATTGTCGCCTTCTTCTGCCATAGCAGGGGTAGCCTCCATAGACGAAATTGCTGGGATCGTTTCCGCTCCCGGCGCGGATGGTTCTTCTTTGATTTCCTCCTCTCCTGCCTTCTCCCCTTCCATCATGACCTCTTCGCCCTCGGCGGGCAACCCCTTCAACCGGCCCGAAATTTCCTCGCTTTCCGGCGAGGCAGGTTCCGTAGGCTGCGTGTGACTTTCGTTCACCAATCCTTGCAACCAGTCCGGAATCGTCTCCTCGGCCGAGCCGGGCATGAATTCCGGCGCTTCCTCTTCGGCGCCCGCGGCAGGCTTTGTCTCTGCCAAAGGGATGCCATTTTCTCCTATTTCTTGGAACCAAGTCGGTGTTTCTTCCTCGGCCGAGGCAGGTACCGCCTCTGTCATAGGGATACCTCCCTCTGCCATCATCTCCTGTAGCCAATTGGGCATCTCTTCTGCCGGCGTAGGAACCGTCTCCGATGTCTCCTTATCTGTCACAGGCGCGGCCTCCGCTGCCGGGATGCCGCCCGCCGCCATCATCCCTTGCAGCCAATCCGGCGTCTCTTCCTCGACTGGCGCGGAAACGGCCGCAGGAGTCTCGCCGCTTCTCTCCGACGCAACCTGTGGGTACTGGGACATCTCCAGAGACTTTAACCATTCTAAGTCGGGCGCTTCTTCCCCCGTTGGAGGTTGTGTTGTTTCCGCCGGCGAGGATGGTTCCAGAATAGCGGCTGGCGCCATTGCCTTCAGCCAGTCGGGGATGTCGGCAACGGAGGCCGGCTCGATAGAGGAGGGTTCTCCTGTTTCTGCTTCCGCAAAACCTTCTGCTGCCGCCCCGGTAGCCTCACCCCAACCGGCCGCGCGCATCCAATCGGGAATCCTGCTCTCTGCTGGAAGTTCGGCGGGCGTCTCTATGCCGGATACATGGGGTGACTCCTCGAACGGGGCCGTAGCGGCCAGCCAATCGGGAATCTCCGTTTGCTGCGCCTCTATGCTCTCCAGCTGGATGCCCAACGAAACCGCCCACTCTTCGTGGGGAGGAAGCGCGTGTTCCCCGGGTTGGTATTTCAAGTGCTCCAGGGTAATCGCATTATCTACCACTTGGTCAGATTGGAATACCGACCCGCTCGCGAAAGCAGAGTAAGGGTCAAGGTTCCGCAGGCGACTGCGGTAAACCTGAACGTTCTCCGCATGGGAGGTGCCCGGCAGTAGATCGCTCATGATACGCAATGCATCGAGGCAGTAAGGGTACTTTTTCAATAACTCTGCGCAGCTCTCCAGCGCTTCCGCTTTTCGCCCGGCGCGGAAGTAGGCTCGCGCCAACATAACCTGCAGATCAGGGCGTTGTGGATCTTCACTGAGAAGGCTACGTAATTCTGCAATCGCCTGGTTGTACAACTCGCCTTGCAGATACATGTTGGCAAGTGCCTCGCGGTTGAGACGGATTTTCAGCGGTTCAACGCCATCCCGACGGCCGTAGAGACGGCGCAACTCTGCCTGGACTGCCGGATTTGATGGCTGCATCTCGAAGGCGCATTCCATGTGCCAGATTGCCTCGTCCAGCCTGTTCTCACTCTCGCGCGCAATGCTCATCCCAAGATGGGCAATGAAGTCATCTGGAACCGCTGCCAAAATGCGCTGAAAGATGTCTGCCGCGTCGGCATAGCGGTGCATTTCCAGCAAGGCCTCCCCCAGTAAACGATAGGCATCCACATACATCGGGAACGTCTTGAGGATGTGCAAACAATGGGCAATCGCCTCCCCAAGATGCTCCTTCTCAATCAGCTCTTTGATTTCGCGGACATATGCACGCAATGGAACCTTTGCCATAACGCGCTCCTACTCTAGTATGCACGAAACAGGTGAATTATGCAAGCCCTGAATCGCGGAAAAGGACTCCGGCGAGGAGGATGTGTTGACAACTTGACCTTGTCCTATACGGATAATCAACCCAAACGCCAATAATAAAACTGATAAGAGCACCGGTCCGGGAGCGCCGGTATATTGACCTCTTAGCAAAGTCACACTATACTGCAGTTATAACCCGTGTATTAAGAAAATGGTCAGACAGGAAAAGGTTCCGTTTCGGAGACCGACCATCGGCCTGCTAACCGGTTATATTCGAGAAAGTGGCTATCAGGCCGCGGGTTGGCGTGGTGTCGCGGATGCCGCGGAGGAACATAACGCCAACCTCTTCTGCTTCGTCGGGGGCGGGCTGGGCATCGATTTGCAATTCTCCGGCCAGCGGAATGTGGCTTACAAGTTGGCGCGTCCGGACAACGTGGATGGTCTCATCGTCATGGGCGGCGCGATCGGTGAATATGCTGGACCAGAAACTTTCCGTCTTTTCTTACGACGGTATGCCTCCCTGCCAATGGTCAACATCGCCATGCCCTTGCCGGATATGCCAAGCGTTCTCGTGAATAACAGCGACGGCATACAACAGGCTCTTGTCCACCTGATTGAGGGGCATGGCCTGCGCCGAATTGCCTTCCTGCGCGGCCCGGAAACCAATCCGGAAGCAGAGGAGCGATATCGCGCCTACCGCGACACGTTGAGCAAATACTGCATTCCCTTTGATCCCGCCCTCGTTGCTCCAGGTGATTTCCTGATCTCTTCCGGTATCAGAGCGGTGCGTTTGCTCCTTGAAGAGCGCCAAACCACCTTCGAGGCTGTCGTCTCCGCGAACGATGATATGGCTCTGGGCGTGTTGATCGCCTTGCAGCAACGCGGCCTGCGCGTGCCGGAGGATGTCAAAGTTATCGGTTTCGACGACGTTCCAGAGGCGGCTTTTTCCTCTCCACCGCTAACCACTGTCCGTCAGCCGCTTTATGAACAAGGGAGAGCGGCAGCAGAGATTTTGTTCGCCCGGCTAGCAGGATCAAAGGTCTTGGATACCGCCGTCTTATCCGCGAAGCTGATCGTTCGCCACTCCTGTGGTTGTAGGCGTTATCAATCGCTCCCCGATGAAACTGCCTCTCTTTTTCCTGCGGGACACAGCAACTCGATCCTATCTGCTTTGATGGAAACGGTCGGCGACCTAGGTGAGTGCCTGCCCGCCAATTGGGCTGCCGAATTACTGGGCAATTGCATCGTCGCTTTCAGAACCGGCGAGGAGGAACCCTTCCTACGTTCCTGGGACATGCTGTTGCATCACGTTGCTGTTCCATCGGGTATAAACAACGTTTCCGTCTGGAATCGGATTCTCGCCCTATTGCGCTCCTATCTGCAACACTCCTTCCCGGAAAAGGCCGCTTGCAGCGATCTCTGGCTGCGAGCCCAGGCAATGGTGACCGAGATCGTTCATTGGTCGTGCGGAAACCGACGTCTTCAGCTAGAACGACAGGGGTTTGACTTTATCACGAACATCAGCGAACCACTGATGACGGCTTTCGATCTGTCTGTTCTGACCGACGTCATTGCTGCTGTTCTGCCACAACTCCAAATTCAGGACTGTTACCTCGCTCTCTACGAGCAACCTAGAAAGGGAACGAAAAGAACGCCATCTTCATGGGCGTATCTGGCGTTGGCCTATCATCACGGCGTGCGCCGCCGCGAACTGGAGGGCCGGCGTTTCCCAACTCGCCAATTGTTGCCAAGCGAGATTCTCTCGTCCGAGGAACGCTTCGCCCTGCTTTTGGAACCACTCCATTTTCGAGCAGAACAACACTTCGGTTACATTCTGTTTGGGCCTCTCCTTGCTGCTGCCGGTCTCTGGCGCGAAGCATTGACACGGCAAATCAGTACTGCCTTACAAGGTGCCTTTCTCTTGCAAGAACGCCAGCGAACAGAGGCCCAGTTGCGATTCGAGAGGAATTTACTGCGCTCTTTGCTCGACCACAGCCCTGACCTCATCTGGTTCATGGACCGAGAGGGGCGGTACGTAGCAACCAGCCTTTCCTATGCTCGCTATCTAGGCGTCTGCCCGGAGGATGTCATTGGCAAAACCCCATGCGATTTCTACCCCGAAGAGACAGCGCGTCAGTGGTTGGAGTATGCACAGCGCCTTATGAGCGGCGGAGCCCAGATAATCGGGAAAGAAGAGAAAATCAGAAGCCCCATCACCGGCGAGGAACGCTGGGTCTCGACAACGGCGATCCCTCGCTACGATGAAAACGGCAATATCGTCGGCGCCTTGGGCATTGCACGGGATATTAGCGAAATCAAGAAAGCGCAACAAACCCTGGCGGAGTATTCGGAACGTCTCGAAGCCATAGTGGAAGAGCGCACACAGGCTCTGCGAAGGGCGTTGCAGAAAGCGCAAGAAGCCGACCGCTTGAAATCGGAATTCATTGCGAACATCAACCATGAGTTGCGCACCCCTCTAGCAAACCTGTTGCTGTATTCCCAAATGATGCGTGCTCAGCCGGCCAACCGCACGGAGAAAAATCTGGAAATTGTCGAGCGCGAGCTACAACGCCTACGACGGCTGATCGAAGACTTGCTCGACCTCTCTTGCCTCGATTCAGGGCAGATGGTCTTTCATTTCCAACTCCACGATCTCAACCGTCTTGTAGAAAACGTTATCCATGATCGCGGTAGTCTGGCGGAAGAGCGCGGAATCTCCATCTGTACCGAACTGGGCGCCGACTTGCCTCCTGTATGGCTGGATGAATTCATGGTGGCGCAGGCTTTTTCTAACCTGCTTATCAATGCCCTTCACTACACATCCACAGGCGGAACAATATGGGTGCGAACGCGCGCGGAACGCCGTTGCGGACAGGCCGGCGTTGCTCTGAGTGTTCAGGATAGCGGCCCGGGCCTCCTTGCCGAGGATTTACCCCACATCTTCGAGCGATTCTACCGAGGGCGCGCCGGGCGCGAATCCGGCATAGGCGGCGCCGGTTTAGGGCTTGCTATCGTCCAAAGCATTGTAGAACAACACAAAGGGCATGTCGAAGCCAGAAACGCTCCACAAGGGAAAGGCGCCATCTTCACGATTTGGCTACCCATCGCGCCTGATGAATCTGCTGCTCCCGAAGGCAAAACAGGTATAATGACGTCATGACACTCCACGCTGAGATTTCTGAGCAACCCCGCCTCCTGGAGAAATTACTCGAGACACAACGTCATACCGCCGAACGAATCGCTGTTGCCATCCGACAGGCGCAACCGGCCTTCGTGCTCTTTGCCGCGCGGGGCACTTCTGATAACGCGGCGCGCTATGCGACCTACCTTTGGGGCGCGCACAATCGCTTGATGGCCACGCTGGCGACCCCCTCGCTGTTCACGTACTACCAACGCCCACCCAGCTTAAAAGGAGCGCTGGTGGTGGGCATCTCACAATCGGGCCAGTCTCCCGACATTGTTCAGGTTGTATCGGAGGGACGACGTCAGGGCTGCCTTACTCTGGCCATCACCAACGCCCCGAATTCGCCGTTAGCCCGCGCCGCCGACTTGCTCTTTGATATACAGGCTGGCGAGGAAAAAGCCGTAGCGGCGACAAAAACCTATACAGCCGAACTCGTGGCTCTGGCGATGATTTCCGCCGCCATGAGCAATGGGCAAACAGCATACTGGCAACAGCTCGCCCAGATACCTGCCAAAGTAGAAGCGATGTTGCAGCAAGATGACCACATCGCCCGGCTGGCCGAACGTTATCGCTACATGCACCATTGCGTCGTCGTCGGGCGTGGATTCAATTACGCCACTGCCTTCGAGTGGGCGTTGAAGCTCAAGGAACTTTCCTATGTAGTCGCCGAACCGTACTCCTCCGCCGACCTCCTGCATGGTCCAATTGCTATGGTGGAGGATGGTTTCCCGGTATTGGCCATCGCGCCAGACGGGATGGTCTTCGATTCCATGTTCCAACTCCTGACCAGGCTTCGCCAAGAGCAACGCGCGGAGCTCGTTGTTATCTCCAATCATGAAAAAGCATTACGCCTGGCGCAATCACCAATGCCACTGCCGACCGATATGCCGGAATGGCTGACACCGATTGTCGGCATCGTGGCCGGTCAGTTGTTTGCCTGTTACTTGACGCGGGCAAAGGGATACGATACCGAGGCTCCACGCCATATCCACAAGATCACACAGACGCATTAATCTCACCCCTGTCTTGGGGGCCGCGCCTGAGCCGCTTCCCCTACCAGCGAGAAGAGCGTCATGAAGCGTTACCTCCTAAGCGTTTTTTTTGCCGTTCTCTTGACTTGCGCCAGACCCGTTTCTGCCGATAGCCGCCTGCGTGTGTACTACACGGGTCCAACAGGAAACGTCTGGACTGCGCTAGAACTGGCTGGCGTGGAATTGGTTACTGCAAGTTCCCAGGCGGAAGTTATCGTACTGAATGGGGTCATCCCGAATCCGGCAGAGATTGCCTTACAGGTCAAACGAGGCGCAGGGGTGGTGTTCATTCTTGGTCCCAACATCACCGCTGAGGAGGTAAGCGCCGTCTGTGGGATTCCGGTGACGCTGACGCCACGCAGCGAACCCGTCAGCCCTACCGCTTTTGCCGGCGTCGCGGACTCGCTTGTGGCTGAAATTGCCTGGAACAGCGCGCCACAAGTGCGCGAGCGCTTCGATGTACGAACCACTGTCTCCTCTATCCGGCCACTGGTTGTGGCCTACGAGAACGGCGAATGGTTGCTCTGGCAGGCCGGTCCGCGAATATTCGTTTTTTCTCCCTTCCTCGAGAACGCCAATCCCCAGATACAGGAGTGGGCTTATTTTAACTACCTCATTTACCACCTGGTTGAACGCGCTGCTAATCGTCAGCCGTTGTCTTTCGCCGACTATCCGGCCTCCCCCTTGCCGCACACCGCCGAACGGAACATCCTGTTCGCCATCATGATCCTGATGCTGGGCACGGTTTTCCTGGCCTTCTTCGTTGTTCGGCGTTACAGCCTGCGACATCCGGAATTGTTAAACCAAATTATCGTTGACCGTGCCCGCTTCGAGCAGCGAGAGGTGCAAACGGACTGGGAGCAGGTTGGCTTTCATCGTCCACTAGCAGGCTTCCTGGTCGCTCTGACAATCGGGCTGGTTTTGTTTGTCCCTTTGATTATCTACCAGAATCTGATTCTACCGTCGTATATTTTGCCTTCTGCCCAGGCATTGGGTATTTGGGGGAGGGTGACGCAGTTCTTCAACCTGGCTTGGCTTTTCCTCGATATGGGGACGAGCGTTGCGTTTATCAAATACCTGGCGGAGCATCGCGTCCGCGACCCTCAACGCGGTATTCAATATGGGCAGGTATTTGTCTGGTGGCAGGCGCTTTCCGGCGCGGTGCAGGTCTTCCTGGTCGTGAGTTTGGCTAGCACGCTGGCGCCAAGATCGGCGTATGCGCTCTACGCTTGGAGCGTAATCATCCATACTTTCGTTCAGATTCCCGGTTTCTACCAAATCTTCCGTCACGCCCTGACCGGGCTACAGCGGCTGGATTACTCCCGTCTCCTTGACATTGCCCTGCACATGATTCTTCCTATGCTTGCCCAGCCGATTTTCGTAAGCGTGATGTTTGTTTGGGGAAAAAACCACCCCGCCTTCGGCGGTGCGATGGGTGGTTTGCTCGGCATGGGCGTTGCTGCTTATGCCAGCGAACTGTTCGCGTTTTTGTGGGGAATGTTGCTCTACAAACGGCTCGGGTACAACACGCGTATTCTGTTCCTGGCGCACTTCGACTGGCAAGTAGTAAAGACAAGTTTCCGCTTTGGCGTGTTCGAAATGCTCGGCTCGGCTGCCTGGTCGTTCGGCCAAGCCGCCGAGGTAGCCATTACCCAGGCGCGGCTCATTAATTATGCCGAAATTTGGGGCAATTGGGGAATGGCGCAAAATTTCATCTTTGCCTTCAATGTGACTCAAACGCTCAATGATGGGGTCATGCCGGCAATCTCAGAAGCCATCTCGAACGGCAAGCGATTGCTTGGTCAATACTATAGCGTTATGGCCTATAAGTACAATGCGCTGCTCAGCGCGTTCATCGGCGCAGTGCTGCTGGCTGTTGCGCCGCTGTTCATCCTCGGCGCGACCGGCGTTGAGTTCGAGCGCGCGGCGTTCTACGTCTTGCCGCTGACTATTTGGGGAGCGATTCAGTTCCCGTCCTGGGTGGGTGACATTGTCCAATTGGGCTCAAACCGGCCCTACCTGAAGTCCATCCTGGTCTTCTCGGAACAGATGATTCGCGTCACCCTGGCATGGATTTTGTTAACGCGTTTCCAGGTAACAGCGTTGATCATCGCCTATTTCGTCGGCTTGCTTGCCAAGGGCATTGCAGCCTACTTCATCAACCATAAAACATGCTTCCCGCAACGATTCTATTTCTGGCAATCGTTGATTGCGCCATTGCTCAGCGGAGGAGCCCATTATGGCATCCTGACTGCGATCAACCATGTGCTCTGGAAAGGCGATCCGCTCACCAGCGTGCTCATCTTCTTCATTGGGATTCTGCCGAGTTTTCCGCTCTTCATGTTCCTGTACGGTTTCTTTGGCGGCTGGGACGCGGCTACTCTCGCCGAATTTCAGGACGCCACGGCGCTGACCGGCAACCTGCGCGCGCTCACACACTGGGGTATGTATGCGCCGACGGCGCTCGGCGCCCGTCTCAGCCCGTTGCACGGGCGCTTCCCCATTACCAATCGCGAGGCCGCGATGGGTGAAGCGCGTATCCTGACCAAGGAAAAGGTAAGGCTATAGAGCCTTCGCTTGCTATGGGCGTACCGAGCTTCCGGCGCAACGCTTTCAAAAACCAAAAAAAGATCAACATGGATTTCCAGGCTATTTCGCTTCCCGATGGCCGCGTCCTTGCCTATGCCGAATACGGCGATAGGGAAGGCGCGCCGCTCTTTTTCTTCCACGGCATTCCCGGCTCGCGCCTCTTTCGCCCATCCGATGGCGTCACACGCCGAGAGGGAGTGCGCCTGATTTGCGTGGACCGACCCGGCTATGGGCAATCCACCTTCCAGCCCGGGCGTCGTATCGTGGACTGGCCGGCCGATGTGGGCTTCTTAGCGGATTCGCTGGGCGTGGAGCGTTTTGCCGTGGCCGGTCACTCTGGCGGCGGTCCTTACGCACTGGTCTGCGCCTACGCTCTGCCACAACGCGTGACATTGGCGGCCGTAATTTCGGGACTCGGGCCTCTCGAGGCTCCACAAGCCTTGCAGGGAATGTGGGCGCGCAACCGCTTGGGATTCCAAATGGGATGTTTCATCCCTTGGCCCCTGTGGCGATTGCTTATTTGGCTGTTTTTCCACAAAGGCGCGCGCGAACCGAAAGCCGTCATCGAAAGCGACAAGAGCCAACGCCCTCGCGCCGACGCAGAACTGTGGAAAGACCCTGCTATCCGCGCCATTTGCTACCGGAGCGAGGTCGAGGCCTTTCGTCATGGCGCCCTCGGCCATGCCTGGGAGGCGCGCCTCGTCACTCTTCCCTGGGGCTTCCCTTTGGAAGAAATTCGCGTGCCGGTTCATCTCTGGCACGGTACGGCAGATAACCTGGCTACCATCCACATGGCGCGTTACCTTGCCAATAGGATCCCCTCTGCCCACCCTCACTTCTACGAAGGCGAAGCACATCTGTTGATTTTTCCCCGCTGGGAAGAGATTCTGCATACTTGCTTACCCCATAAGGAGTAAACCGTGGCTGTCCTTCATGTTGTTTCTCACACTCACTGGGATCGCGAATGGTACCAGCCATTTCAGGTGTTCCGCCTGAGACTGGCGCAGTTAATGGATCGCCTCCTCGACCTGCTCGATTCGGAGCCTCACTACCCTTACTTCACACTCGACGGTCAGGCTATCGTCCTGGAGGATTACCTCGCTATACGCCCCGAACAGGAGGCGAAAATCCGCCTTCGTATCCAGGAGGGACGTCTCATCATCGGGCCCTGGTACGTCCTGCCGGACGAGTTCCTCGTCAGCCCGGAGGCTATAATTCGCAACCTTCTCCAGGGCGAACGCGTCTGCCGTCGGTTTGGCCCGAAAATGCGCGTCGGTTATATTCCCGATTCCTTTGGTCATATAGGGCAAATGCCGCAGATTCTGAAAGGATTTGACATCCACACTGCTTGTTTCCGGCGCGGCCTTGCCGAAGAACCCTGCGAACTGTGGTGGGAAGCGCCCGATGGCTCGCGTGTGTTCACAATCTATCTGCGCGATGGGTACGACAATGCTGCCTCACTCCCCACCTCGCAGCCGGAACGCTGCGCGCAGGAAATGCTGCGCCTGCGCGATAGTCTGCTCCCTTACTGCGCGTCCGAACACGTTTTGCTTATGTTGGGCACCGACCATATGGAACCGCCGCCTGATACGGCAAGCGCCATTGCTTGGGCGCAACAGCGCCTCGAAGACGAAGTGCGTTATTCTACCTTGACCGACTACCTGACCGCCGTGCAAACATCCCTCGGCGACGCCAAACTGCCGGTCGTGCAAGGCGAATTGCGCTCTCCAAAACGTCATTGCTTATTGCCCGGCGTGCTCTCCACTCGAATCTGGATTAAACAACGCAACCACGCCTGCGAGACCCTCCTCGAAAAGTGGGCAGAGCCTTTCTCTACGTTCGCTTCGCTCCTGCTTGCCGAAAGCGAAACGCAGACCAAAAACCGCCGGCCAAAGACCATTGTGCATCAACCACAGTCTATCCTTCACGAAGCATGGCGACTTTTGTTGCAATGTCACCCACACGATTCCATTTGTGGTTGTTCCATTGATGCAGTGCATGAGGAAATGAAAAGTCGCTTTAACCAAGTGGAGCAAATCGGCGAGGAGTTAACGCGTCAATCCCTGGCGGCGTTGGCAGAACAGATTGATACGCGAATCGCTGCTGCCCACATGCCGATGGCGAAGGAAGACAGACAATCTGCGAAGGCCGTCGTGGTGTTCAATCCATCCTCCTTCCTGCGAACGGAGGGGGTAATCCTGGAGACCTCTGTATCCGACTTTGAGATCGTGGACGAGCACGGGAATGTTTGTCCCTATCAGATTCTTGACTCGCATCCTCTGGACTACGTCAATCTGGTTTGCGATGCGGCTACGCTACGCAGTCTGTTTGGCTCCATCCGCAATGGGCAGGCCGGGAATCTGAACGTACAGTCTCTACGCGTGCAACGCGAAGGGGATAGCGCCTTCATCCACGCTCTTGTCTCCGAAGAACAAGGGCCAAATGTTGTTGCCTGGGAGCAAGGTTTACGGGAGGTCGAGAGGTGCTTGCAAGATTCACAGGTAAAGGTCTTCCATGTGCGCGCCAGGGGTGCAGGCCGGACGCGCCTGGTTTTCACAGCCCCGCAGGTACCGGCCCTGGGCTATCGCGTTTTCTGGCTTCGCCCCCGGCAAACGGCGGCGGGAGATGGCCAGCATCTTCTCTCTGCCATGCGTTTTCTTCTACCGCTGGCGCGTTGGCCGCTTCTCCGCGGGCTTTTCTCCCGACCGCGCCGCGCCCGGCCGCCGTATTCCATTGAGAACGATCTGTTGCGCGTCTCTGTCTCGAAAGATGGCGCCCTCATCCTTACCGATAAGCGCCATGGACACACTTACCCTGGTCTGAACCGCTTTGTAGATGGCGGCGATTGCGGCGACGAGTACAATTATGCTCCACCGCCCAAGGATCGGTTGACCGTTGCCCGGCTGCGACGAGTGGCGGTAGAACGCGGCCCTGTCCGTCAGGTATTGACCTTGCACCTGGACATCGAAGTCCCTGTGGCTCTTACCCCAGATCGCCGCGCGCGGGCGCGACAATCCATCACCCTGCCTATTACATCCACAATCGTCCTGACGAACGGCGTGCCACGTTTGGATATTCATACCGAAATCGAGAACCGGGCGCGCGATCACCGCCTGCGTGTTCATTTTCCCGCGCCGTTCCCCGCTTCTCAGGCAGAATTCGACGGGCACTTTGAAATCGTGCAACGGTCAATCGGCGTGCCACCCTACGATGAGACTTGGATCGAACAACCACGGCCCGAAGTTCCCCAGCGCGCGTTCACGGCTATCCACACGGAAGAAGGCGGACTTCTGATCGCCAATCGCGGGTTGCCGGAAGTAGCCGTTCTACAGCAGACGAACGGCAACGCCGAAATAGCCCTGACTTTGCTTCGGTGCGTCGGCTGGCTCTCGCGTGATGATTTCTCTACCCGCCGGGGACATGCCGGCCCCATGATGGAGACTCCCGGCGCGCAGATGTTCGGCGTTTGGGGATTCGATTATTCAGTGCTGGTAGGCGAGGATTCCCGCCCGCCTTATCGGCAGGCCTATGCTTTCCACACGCCTCTGCGAACTGTAGAGACGGACCTGCACGATGGCAAGTTGCCGGCGGCACAATCTTTCCTAACCGCCTCGCCGGCCGAATTCTTGATCAGCGCCGTAAAAATGACCGAAGACGGCTCCGGTTGGTTGGTTCGCGGCTATAATCTTAGCCGGGAGGAAATTGGGGTCCGCATTCGACCTTGGCTGTCTCCCCGGCGCGCTGCGCGCCTCAACCTCGCCGAACAGGAGATCGCTTCCCTGCCCCTCGCTGCCGATGGCAGCGTCTCGCTCACCGCGCGCGGGCACGAAATCATGACCGTAAAGTTTGAAGCGTGAAACGTCAGAAGGCAACATTATCGTCATTACCGTTGCGACAGAAACCGGGTTACCTATTACCAGTCGACAAGGAGTGTTAGGATGTACGTGATCGCAGAATTCACTATCGTTCCTATTGGCGTTGGTGTATCCCTTTCGTCGTACGTTGCGGCCTGTGAACGCGTCTTGGCGGAATCGGGTTTGATCTATGAATTACACGCTAACGGCACAAACATAGAAGGCGAATGGGAAGAGGTGTTCGCGGTCATCCGTCGCTGCCACGAAACCTTACATGCTATGGGTGTCCCGCGGCTACACACGGACATCAAACTTGGCACGCGCACCGATCGCCTGCAAAAAATGGCCGAGAAGGTGGCCAGCGTCAGGGCAAAACTGAAGTAAAGTCTCGCCGGGTGTCCACGCGCTATGAAAGCGATGGTCTTCACGGCCATAGCGAGTCTGCAAAACCATCCGACACCGCTCTCGCTTGTCACGTTACCGGATCCGCGACCGGGCCCAGGCGAGGCGCTGATCGAAGTCGCTGCCTGCGGCGTCTGTCATACCGAATTGGACGAAATTGAGGGTCGCGCGCTTCCTGCGCGCTTGCCTATGGTACCGGGCCATCAAGTCGTTGGACGTGTGCTTGCGATTGGCGAGCATGTCACCAACCTTCAGGTCGGTCAGAGGGTCGGCGTGGCCTGGATTTACTCCGCTTGTGGACAATGCGCGTTCTGCCGCAACGGACAGGAGAACCTGTGCCCCGATTTTCGCGCCACCGGGCGCGATGTGTTCGGCGGATATGCGCAATATATGGTTGCCCTGGCTGACTTCGTGCATCCTATTCCCGATGTGCTGGGCGACGGCGAGGCTGCTCCCCTCCTATGCGCCGGAGCCATCGGTTACCGTGCCCTTCGCCTGGCGAATCTGCGCGATGGCCAGGCGCTGGGGTTGACCGGCTTTGGCAGCTCGAATCATCTCGTACTCCAAATGGCACGTCATCTCTTACCGAACACTCCCGTGTTCGTCTTTAGCCGCAATCCGCAAGAACGGGAATTGGCCCGTGCTTTGGGCGCGGCCTGGGCCGGCGGAATCGAGGCCGCTCCGCCGCAGAAACCGGATGCGATCATTGACACAACGCCCGTGTGGAAACCTGTCCTGGAATCCTTGAAGCACCTGAATCCTGGCGGGCGGTTAGTCGTCAACGCTATTCGCAAAGAGGAAGGTGATCGTTCCGAGTTGCTGCGTCTGGATTATCCTGCTCATCTCTGGCTGGAAAAAGAGATCAAATCTGTAGCCAACGTGACACGCCAGGATGTGCGCGAATGTCTTGCCCTGGCCGTCGCTGCCGGCATTAGGCCAGAATATCAAGCCTATCCTCTCTCCGATGCCAATCAAGCCTTGCTGGAATTGAAACAAGGGAAGATTCGAGGCTCCAAGGTGCTTGTCATACCACTAAAGGGCAAGAGCTAATCTTGAGCGTTGTTCCCCGCCTGCTCGAGCAACTTGCGCCACGCGCCCTGCCAGGGCTGCCCTAGCCGATGGCGCTCTGGCACGGCGACCTTATCCAGTTTCTGGGCAATTTGCGCGCTCAGCACAGCCACCTGCCCCCAGTCCTCGACAAGTACAGCGTCTTTCATTTTCCTGGCCAGTTGGTCGGTCCATTGCCAATCGAGGCGAAAGCGATCCGCTTTGAGCCAGTAGCCGCGCTTTTCCCAAGCCGCGACCGAAGCGTCGATTGTGGCGGCGATTGCGGCGAGCGCCAGGGCAATAAATGCCGCCAGGTCGCGCGTGGCGTCGTCGGGTTCACGTTGGCGTCCTAACTCGCGTAAGGCCAACACGATAGCGCGCGTCAGGTGAGTGCGCTCTTTGCCGGCGCCATCGGGATTGATCACACGTCCCATTTCCGCCCTCAAGGCCACAGCCGGCGCAGGAATCCCAATCGTTCTTGATCCTGGAATGCCTGCCCGCCCTCGTGACGATTATATGGCCATACTCGGATTTCCTTTGGTCCGGCGTAATGATTGTAAGCCGCGAAGACGGTGGAGGGAGGACAGGTATCATCCATCAACCCCACCGAAAAGAGCGCCGGAGCGTGGGCGCGCGCGGCGAAGTTCATGCCATCAAAGTAGGCGAGTGTACGGAAGACGACTTCGACTTTATCGCGGTGGACCTTGAGATAATTCGCAATCTCGCCGTACGGATGAGTATCCACGATCGTAGCGGCGCGGCGAAAATGGCACAGGAAGGGTACATCGGGCATTGCGACGGCCAGATCGGGAACCAGGCCGGCGACGGCTAGGGTAATCCCTCCGCCTTGACTTCCACCCAAAGCGCCTACTCGTTGTGGGTCCACCGCTGGATGCGAGCGGGCTGCTTCTATCGCGCGCACAGCGTCCACGAAAAGACGGCGATAGTAGTACGTGCGGGGGTTGCAAATCCCGCGCGTCATGAAGCCGGGATAATGCGGCTCCTCGCTGCCATCCCCTACATCCGGTGTATCTCCGTGACGCCAGGTGCTGCCCTGCCCGCGCGTGTCCATGACGAGATGAGCATAGCCGGCGTTGCTCCATAATAACCACTCGAAAGGATAGCCACGTCCGCCTCCATATCCGATATATTCCACCAGGCAAGGTATAGGCTCCTCACGCTCACGCGGCAAAAGAAACCAACCTTTCACGTCCTGTCCACCATAGCCGCGAAAGGTCACATCGAAGACTTCCACCAGTTTCAAATCTGTTTGCACAGGTTCAAAACGCGCCTCCAGGGGATCCCGTCGGGCGCTCGCTAAGGTCTCTGCCCAAAAGGCATCAAAATCTGCCGGCTCTTCGCGAGGCGGCAGGTACGTCTGTAATCGCTCCAAGGGCATATCAAAATACATGAGCGACTCCTTGCGAGGAGAATACGTTCGCTAAGGCGCACATTATACCATTTCCCCTTCAGCCGATTGAACCTGCGGCAACCAAGATCACAAAACAAGATACAAAGCAATGGATGAAAAAAGGGTAGAGGAAAGACCGCGTGCGCCAGGCCACCCAACCAAAGGCATATCCGCCGAAGATGGTAGTCAACGTCTCTGCTGCCGGTTTGCCGATGTGGGCCAGTGCGAAAGGCACTGCCTGCAACCAAATGGCTTCGGGCCCGAACTTACGAAGATAGCCGAACAGAATCCAGCCACGAAAGAAGAATTCCCATCCCCACAACTCCATCATCACCTTCCAAGGGACATCTGCCAGCAAAGCGGCATAATAGCGCTGCATGGACGGCTGGCGCGCGATCACCCAGAGAAGCGGGGCTAGCACAACCAGTGCTCCTACCGTGAGGAGCAAGCCATTTCTCCAGTCGCCTAGAACGAAACCATACTCCTGCGGAGACTCGCGAAAAACCAGCAGGATCACCAACATCGGAGCAATAAAGTAGAGAAGAAAGCGATCTGCTACTTTCCACCAACTGTTGTCCAGCCAGCGATCGGTTAGCGGGTAATAGGAATCCACCGTCAGTAGCAACGTACTGAGAACCGTGATGACAACAATCTTCCAGTCGCAACGGAAAGAGCCGAGGAATGTTCTCATGCAAGGACTCCATCAATAAGCGAAGTAGGCCTGATTCCCTTGTGGCCCGAAAAGTAGAATCAATTTGTCGGCATCGCGGAAAATTTCGAGTCCCCAGTTTACTACCAATAACAGAATACATAGGCCCGCCAGGATAATCGCTCGCCTTCCGCCTCGTTCTTGCCAGCGCGTCACGAGAGCGCGGCGTCCACCAAGCCAGGCCTGGGCAGCAAAAATGGCCAGAAACGGCACCAGGGCCAGGTGAAAGCGTTCCTCGGCAAAAAGGAACAGGTGGGGCAACAAATAGGCGATTCCCAAAGAAACCAACAACGCCGACCCCGGTCGGTGAGATGTTAGGGCTAGCCCCCAAAAAGCGGAGAGACTCACGATGACGAACGGCAGGCAGAACAAGGCCATCAGGCTTCCAAGGGCAAGAGAGGGAATATAGCCGAAGAAATTGTTCGAATAAAAATAAATCAGCGCGCGCTGTTCCAGACTAAAGAAATGTCCTGCCCTGCAAAGGACGAGGTAGGGGACTCGCCAAGGATCTGCACGAATGAACTCCCATGCCCTCTGGCGACCGACAGCATCGCGCAATCCATCGTCCAGGATGGGCAGTAAGTCAAGCGATTGCGGGTACTGAAAGGTGCCTGTTCCTTGCGGGTGATAGCCGAGGTACATGTTATACCCCAGACTCGATTCAATGCCTACCAGGCGGTGGTGCAGCAAGGTGTTCCGCCCAATCCAGGGCAACGTTATCACCGCGACGCCAAGCAGAAAAGCAAGGACCGTACGCCGGCGGCGCGACGTGCGCCAGAGCCACCAGGCAGCCATCGCGGCCGGCGCAAGAGCAATGGAACGCGTCAGGGCCGCGAGACCAAATACTCCTCCCGCCAGGCCGGCCAGGAGGTCGGATGGGGATTTCCTCGAATGTTCGACAATCGCCAGGAGAACCAACGGAGCTGCCAGGAATAAGACAAAGAACAGATTCTCCGTCGCAAGGGCAAGGGGATAGACAAGGAACATGGGGTAAAGGGCGATCATCCAAGCGGCCAGGCGTGCTTGCCGTTCTTGATTGGGGAAGCAGCGGCGCGCCAGCGTCCAGGTCAACGGCGCAAGAGAGGCCATCAGAAACGCTTGTACAAGGCGCGCCCGGAAGTAGCGGCCTTCGTCTATGCCGGAAAGGCGGTAAACTATTGCTAAAAAGGCAGGGTAGAGCGGTGGACGAAACGAAGTGAGCACCCCGCGCGCATCGTAAGCAACGCTGTTCAGATCCAGATCAAGATAGGGTTGTATGAGGGGCAGATCCTCGGCGGCATACCAGCGATACCCATGGCCTTTTGCAAGGCTGCGCGCCAACATGTCATACTGGAACATGTCATCCAAGCCAATGCCCAATTCCCACCCGGCCAGAACAATCGCCAGGCGCATCAATGCCCCTAGCCAATAAAGACAGAAAGGGAACGTCATGAGCCGCCGAATCGAACTTAGCCTGTTCATATGACGGACAACAATCGCTCCTGAACACGAAGCACGGCTTTGCCAGCAAGCCGTGCTTAAATAACCGACAATAGCTCTGGTTATTCCTCCTCGATACCTCCTCGCGAACGTCGCCTAGTTTACCATCAACGTTGCCTTCCGCCAAAGAGCTGGCTGCTTTGGCAATCAGGAAAGGTTCGCGCGCAACGAGAGCGCAATGATAACAAAGGCATTCTTCTCGTTGTCGTTAACTTTATTCCCTACCATTGGGCCTGAGGCGTTTGCCACTTTGGCCGCGATGGCCAGCAACACGCGCTTGAAGTTGTCTGCATGGTCAGAGGCCTTGACGTCCAACAGATCGGCTACCTCTCCTAAACCAATGTCAATCTTGCGGCTATCCGCTTGATAAGCGGTCATGATGTCGCCGAATCCTGCCGCCAGAGCCAGCATCACCTCGCGCACCAGGTCGTCCTTGTAAAGCGGAGCATCACTGACCTCGGTCGAAAAAGCTTCGATTTCTTTCGGCTCAATCTTGCCATCCGCCAAGGCGATGCCAGAGAAGACCCACAACGGCGCGAACAACAGAGTTTGCCACTCACTAGCAGTAAATTTTTCTTGCCAGGCCATATCTTTCTCCTTGAGAATGCAACGGCAGGATCATTCGATTCCCCCACCCAGGAGTATTATATCGCAGTTTATGAAAACGGCTGGTGCAAGTTGTTTGTACTGTTCAAACTATTTCCGATCGCCGGTGAATAATGAGGCGGGTTGCCGCAGGCTAGATAAGCCATAGCAAGCAGTACCCCCCAAGACAGGAAGGTGAGGAAAACAGAATCTCCTAGTGTTGCAAACCATGTTTGTACAAAGCCCTGTTCGCATGCCAGGGGTTCCGCTATGGTTCTTGGTGTGCAAGTCCTCCTGAATGTTTGTGCAGAAAGCCGTTGATGCGATTGTGAAAAATGCGGGAATGCCCGACGCCTTCAGAAGGGAACTGACAAAAAAGTCGCTTCCAGGGAGCATATTCTCCCAGATTGTAAGGGATGTGACGCATCGGCCGTTGCGTAGCGTGCATTGCTGCAACGCAGTGACAATCCTCGCTTCGTGGTGGACTTTCTGCTGCTCTGCAAGACGACAGTCTATTTGCCCGTCGCGGCAGGTTTCAGGCGGTCCTCTTTCTTCGTGATACGACAAACAAGAGAAGTATACGAGCCTGTCCAGCCTATACAGGCTGTTGACTTGAAATACGGCGCCGCGCTTGTTGCAGAAGGGCAGGAAGCTTCTGTCTCCTCCTGGAGGCGTAGATGACGAGCGTCATACTCTGCTGCGGCCCTTTGGCGCGCAAAGACCAGGTGGATGGATACCTCGTCATGCTGGAGCGGGAAGGTCGTTCTTCGGGAGGATTGCTCTGTCTGTTCGAAGAACGGGCCTGCCGTGTGATTCGTCAACCAGGGACGTCCTCTCTCCAAGTTCTGGCACGCAGACGGGAGAGGGGCTGCCCTAGCCCTTACGTCTCCTCAGGGGAAGCAAGACCAGGGCAACGTTCTTCCGGCTTGTTCCTCTTGCTCCAACCAAAGCGGGTTGTTTCGCCCCAGGCTTGGCAGGCGATTCGTCGGCGCCGCTTTGGCGTCCTTCCTGGTGATTGTGCCCCTCCTAGTCCGAACATCCGAACTTAAGTCCTACCCATCAATCAAGCCCTTGACAAAAGAGAACGTTTGTTCTATAATGAGGGCGAAAACAGAACACATGTTCCATATTCGATT